>NZ_AFII01000002.1 GCF_000214475.1 Parvimonas sp. oral taxon 110 str. F0139
ATTTCTGTTTAAAACCCTTACAACTAAAAGAGTATATATTTCTGGTCAAGCTTTCGATTTATTAGTATCAGTTAGCTTTGATGTTGCCACCTTTACACCTCTGACCTATCTACGACATTTTCTGTATCGAATCTCTCTTGCATTGCTGCAACAGGAAATCTCATCTTGAGGGGGGCTTCGTGCTTAGATGCCTTCAGCACTTATCCCTTCCAGACTTAGCTATTCAGCATTACCATTGGCATGATAACTGATACACCAGCGGTCTGTCCATCCCGGTCCTCTCGTACTAAGGACAGCTCCTCTCAAATTTCCTTCGCCCACGATGGATAGGGACCGAACTGTCTCACGACGTTCTGAACCCAGCTCGCGTGCCTCTTTAATGGGCGAACAGCCCAACCCTTGGGACCTACTCCAGCCCCAGGATGAGACGAGCCGACATCGAGGTGCCAAACCTCCCCGTCGATGTGAACTCTTGGGGGAGATAAGCCTGTTATCCCCGGGGTAGCTTTTATCCGTTGAGCGATGGCCCTTCCACTCGGTACCACCGGATCACTAAGTCCTAGTTTCCTATCTGCTCCACTTGTTGGTGTCGCAGTTAAGCTCCCTTTTGCCTTTGCACTCTTAGAATGATTTCCATCCATTCTGAGGGAACCTTTGAACGCCTCCGTTACTCTTTAGGAGGCGACCGCCCCAGTCAAACTGCCCAACTGACAGTGTCCTTATACTCGCTTCAGAGTATCAAGTTAGAAATTTAGTATCAAAAGAGTGGTATCCCAACATTGACTCCACGAAAACTGGCGCTCTCGTTTCATAGTCTCCCACCTATCCTGTACATTTAATACCAAATTCCAATGCCAGCCTACAGTAAAGCTCCACGGGGTCTTTCCGTCCTATCGTGGGTAAGTCGCATCTTCACGACTACTACAATTTCACCGGATCCTTTGTTGAGACAGTGCCCAAATCATTACACCTTTCGTGCGGGTCGGAACTTACCCGACAAGGAATTTCGCTACCTTAGGACCGTTATAGTTACGGCCGCCGTTTACTGGGGCTTAAGTTCTATGCTTCGATTGCTCTAACATTTCCCCTTAACCTTCCAGCACCGGGCAGGTGTCAGCCCCTATACTTCATCTTTCGATTTAGCAGAGACTTGTGTTTTTGGTAAACAGTTGCTTGGGCCTATTCTCTGCGACCACTCTATGCTCCATACGTATGTATCTCACATCTAATGGTACCCCTTCTCCCGAAGTTACGGGGTCATTTTGCCGAGTTCCTTAACAAAGGTTCTTCCGCGCGTCTTAGGATTCTCTCCTTGCCTACCTGTGTCGGTTTTGGTACGGGTATCTTCTCACTCAATAGTACCTTTTCTTGGCAGTTTGGAATCTGTTGCTTCACTACTTATTTTTCGCTCCCCATCACATCTCGATATTAAGAATAGGGATTTGCCTCTATTCTCTACCTACTTGCTTAGACGTGCTCTACCATTCACACGCTCAACATATCCTCCTGCGTCAGTACATCTCTTAAACATTCAAAGATAGTACAGGAATCTCAACCTGTTGTCCATCGCTTACGCTTTTCAGCCTGGGCTTAGGTCCCGACTTACCCTGAGAGGACGAGCCTTCCTCAGGAATCCTTAGGCTTTCGACGGGAGGGATTCTCACCCTCCTTTTCGCTACTCATGCCAGCATTCTCTCTTCTGTAAAGTCCACTTCGTCTTCCAACTTAGCTTCACCCCTTACACAATGCTCCTCTACCACTAATTTAATTAGTCCACAGCTTCGGTATTAGATTTTAGCCCCGTTCATTTTCGGCGCTCTACCACTTGACCAGTGAGCTATTACGCACTCTTTAAATGTATGGCTGCTTCTAAGCCAACATCCTGGTTGTCTGAGTAGTAAAACATCCTTTACCACTTAATCTATATTTAGGGACCTTAGCTGGTGGTCTGGGCTCTTTCCCTTTTGACTATGAAGCTTATCCCACATAGTCTGACTCCCAATCATCATTTATCAGGTATTCGCAGTTTGATAACTTTCGGTAATGTCTAACACCCCTACGGTATTCAGTGCTCTACCCCCTGTAAACTAAATTGAGGCTAGCCCTAAAGCTATTTCGAGGAGAACCAGCTATCTCCAAGTTCGATTGGCTTTTCACCCCTATCCACAAGTCATCCGATAGCTTTTAAACGCTACCCGGTTCGGTCCTCCATGAAATTTTACTTTCACTTCAACCTGCCCATGGATAGATCACCTGGTTTCGGGTCTATGGCATACGACTATCTCGCCCTATTCAGACTCGGTTTCCCTACGGCTCCGTAACTTCATTACTTAACCTTGCCGCACACCATAACTCGCTGGCCCGTTCTACAAAAAGTACGATATCATCTCTCTTAAGACTCTATCTGCTTGTAGGCATAAGGTTTCAGGTTCTATTTCACTCCCCTCCCGGGGTTCTTTTCACCTTTCCCTCACGGTACTATTCTCTATCGGTCACTGAGTAGTATTTAGCCTTAGGGGGTGGTCCCCCCATGTTCACACAGGATTTCTCGTGTCCCATGCTACTCTTTCTAAGTCAGAATAAGTCTGATTTCGTTTACAAGACTTTCACTTTCTTCGGTTGATCTTCCCAGACCATTCAACTATCTTTCTTCTTCCTTAACTTAATTTGGGCTCTTTCCATTTCGCTCGCCGCTACTTTGAAAATCGAATTTTTTCTTTCTTTTCGTCTGGCTACTTAGATGTTTCAGTTCACCAACTATTCCCTCTTATTGCTATGTATTCACAACAAGATACTTGAGGTTTGCTCAAGTGGGTTTCCCCATTCGGACATTCCCGGATCACAGGATATTTGCTCCTCCCCGAGACTTTTCGCAGCTTGTCACGTCCTTCTTCGGCTCTCAGTGCCAAGGCATTCACCTTATGCCCTTGGTCGCTTGACCAGAAATATATTTCTCTTTAATTGTCAGGTTTCTTGGTGGAGATGAGGAGATTCGAACTCCTGACCCCCTGCTTGCAAGGCAGGTGCTCTCCCAACTGAGCTACACCCCCAAAAATTTTACGACAGTAAAAAATATTTTGGGGGTTTTGCGTGCCCCTTTTTCTTTTATACTATCATTTTGGTATTATCTTTTAGTTAGCCTTACAGCTTTTGGTTTAAAATTAAAATTTTAAAAAAATATGAACCAACCATATAGTGATAAAACTAAGAACTTTAATTGAACTGTCGTTCTTTGTACTCCTTAGAAAGGAGGTGATCCAGCCGCACCTTCCGATACGGCTACCTTGTTACGACTTCACCCCAGTCATTAACCCTACCTTCGACGCCTTCCTCCTTGCGGTTAGATCGGCGGCTTCGGGTATTGCCAACTCCCATGGTGTGACGGGCGGTGTGTACAAGACCCGGGAACGCATTCACCGCGACATTCTGATTCGCGATTACTAGCAACTCCGACTTCATGTAGGCGAGTTGCAGCCTACAATCCGAACTGAGATTGGTTTTTAGAGTTTTGCTTAACATCACTGTCTAGCTTCTCGTTGTACCAACCATTGTAGCACGTGTGTAGCCCAAGACATAAAGGGCATGATGATTTGACGTCATCCCCACCTTCCTCCGATTTGTCATCGGCAGTCTCTCCAGAGTCCCCATCATTACATGCTGGTAACTGAAGATAAGGGTTGCGCTCGTTGCGGGACTTAACCCAACATCTCACGACACGAGCTGACGACAACCATGCACCACCTGTATAGTTGTCCCGAGGGACTTATCAATTTCTCAATAACTCAACTATATGTCAAGCCTTGGTAAGGTTCTTCGCGTTGCTTCGAATTAAACCACATGCTCCGCTGCTTGTGCGGGTCCCCGTCAATTCCTTTGAGTTTCAGTGTTGCCACCGTACTCCCCAGGCGGAATGCTTAATGTGTTAACTTCGGCACCGAGATTTGACTCCCAACACCTAGCATTCATCGTTTACGGCGTGGACTACCAGGGTATCTAATCCTGTTTGCTCCCCACGCTTTCGTACCTGAGCGTCAGTAAAAGTCCAGAAAGTCGCCTTCGCCACCGGTATTCCTCCTAATATCTACGCATTTCACCGCTACACTAGGAATTCCACTTTCCTCTCCTTCACTCAAGCCTTCCAGTTTCAAGTGCTTAATGAGGTTAAGCCTCACGCTTTCACACCTGACTTAAAAGGCCGCCTACGTACCCTTTACGCCCAATAATTCCGGACAACGCTCGCCCCATACGTATTACCGCGGCTGCTGGCACGTATTTAGCCGGGGCTTCCTCCTATGATACCGTCATTATCTTCTCATAGGACAGAGCTTTACGATTCGAAAACCTTCTTCGCTCACGCGGCGTCGCTGCATCAGGGTTCCCCCCATTGTGCAATATTCCCCACTGCTGCCTCCCGTAGGAGTTTGGACCGTGTCTCAGTTCCAATGTGGCCGTTCATCCTCTCAGACCGGCTACTGATCGTTGCCTTGGTAGGCCTTTACCCTTCCAACTAGCTAATCAGACGCGAGCCCATCTTACACCGATAAATCTTTTACCCCTAAGCCATGTGGCTTTGTGGTCTCATGCGGTATTAATCGTCGTTTCCAACGGCTATCCCCCTGTGTAAGGTAGGTTGCTCACGTGTTACTCACCCGTTCGCCACTTTCATTTCGCTTCCGTCCCCGAAGGGCTTTCCACAAAAATCACGTTCGACTTGCATGTGTTAAGCACGCCGCCAGCGTTCGTCCTGAGCCAGGATCAAACTCTCTATTAAAAGTTCGTCTGCTCTCGCTGACTTTTTTACACCTAAATTATTGTTTTTCTTTGTACTCTCAAAGTTTTTATCACTGTTTACTTTTCTTGGTTCGTGTCACTCTTGTTGCGACCTTAATATTATATCACCATTGTTTTCGTTTGTCAACACTTTTTTTATTATTTTTTATGCTTTTAAACTACTCTTTGGTATCTTCCTATCTAGTCCCTTCTTGAGTGCCTTAACATTATATCAGTCTTCCGTCTTTCAGTCAATACCTTTTTGTCATATTTTTAGTGTTTTCTTTCTTTTTTTATATTATAATTATTACTTTTTTCGTCCTTTAGTAGAAATTTTATCTATATTTATTTTTAGTATATGAATTTTTTCAATACTTTTTTCAATATATTTCATTCCTGACTCTATAAAATCAGGAGAATATTTAAACAAGATTGACTGAATACCCTTATTTTTTTCCTCATCATCAACTATAGAAATTCTTCCAAATACAATTACAGACATATATTTTGTTGAAAATTGGTTTGGTAATCTCTCAACTTTATCAACCACTGTAAAAGAAATTTTAGAATTTTCTTCTATATTTTTTAATTTATGTCCACCTTGGTTTGTACAATGAATGTATATAACATCATTACAATATGCATAACTCAACGGTATTCCATAAGGTTGATTACAGCTATCAGATGTTGAAAGAATTCCATATTCTCCGTTTTTTAGTAATTCTTTTCCCTCTTCTACACTTAGTTCTCTATCCTTTCTTCTCATTTCCATAAATTTTCTCCTTCTAATTTTTTTAGATAACAAAAAAGACAAGCTTAAAATGGCTCATCTTCTCTGTTTTATATCGGAACATTATATGAAAAAGCAACTAAATAAACTCATTATTATATAATCATATAATATTTTTATTTATTTAAGCTTTATATCTAATTCCATTATAACATATTTAAAGAATATTTCAACATTTTATTTATATTAATTTTCTATAGATATAAAGTTTATTATAAGATTTTCTTATAAGAACTTATCTTTCATATTTATCCAGTACCAGTTTTCATTGAATACTAATTTATACAATTTAAACCTTGATTTTTTAAATTCAAAGTATGATACATCTGTATAGTCTTTTTCAATCCCATCAGCAACAAAACTAATTTTTTTGTGTTGATTTTCCAACGGAACTATTTTTAAAGTAGATGTATCAGGAATTACCAATGAATTTGAAATAGTCCTATAAACTTTTGAAAATATTGGAGCTAATGGTGTTAATTGAAATCCTCTTAATGATGGATGCATAATACTTCCTCCTGCAGACATATTGTAAGCAGTACTTCCTGAAGGTGTTGAGATTATTAAACCATCTCCAGCAAATGTTTCAAGATGATTATCGTCTATATAAACATCTAAATGGATTATTTCAGAACTGTTTGACTTAATAACAAAATCATTTAAACATTTATTAGAAAACACAATATCATTTGTTTTTAAATCACATTCCAATAATCTAATTTTATCAATAATATATTTTTCTTCTATATAATCATCTATAAATTTTTCTATTTTATCAAAACTAATTTCTTGAAAAAATCCAAGAGTTCCTGTATTTATTCCAACAAAAGGAACTTTCGGAAAGTCAGAATTGTGTACACCTCTTATAAAAGCTCCGTCTCCACCTATACAAATGCTAAGTTCTGCCTCTTCTCTGAATGTTTCAGAAATTTCAAAGCCTCTTTTTTCAAATAGTTCTTTTGTCTTGATAAAAGCTTCTAAGGATTTTATATTGTCATTAAAGAAAATATTAATTAATCTTTTCATAATTTCACCTTTTATTTTAATCTATTAAATTAATTTTAACACATTAAACATATATAAGCAAGAAAAAAGGAGCTTTTGCTCCTTTAATACTACACATTTTTCTTTTTCTTAATCTTTTTTAATCTATAAAAATCTTCTCTTTCTTTTTCTTCGAGAACCTCTGATATATATTTTTCAGTTTCTTCAAGATTTGGAATTTGAATTTTATCTAAAGCATTTGCCCTTTTTTGATTCTTTTTTATTTCTATAGACAATTTATAAACTGTATTTTCAGTCTCCGCAAGTCTATATACAAGTCTTTTGATTTTTTGAAACATTTTTATAGCCTCATCAATTGCGGGGCTTGTCATGTACATTCCATAATGAGGTCTTAATGTTCCATGCTCATATTTTACACTTGGAACATCAAGTCCCATAATAGATTTATAAGAAATTTCAAAATTTTCTGACTTATCTATTGATAAGGAAATGTCTTGCACATTCATAACTCCCATAGTTATATTTGCTTCTTCTAATGTTGAATATGCCTTTTCAAATAGTACTTTTACATCTTCTTGAATTTCTTTTGCCTTTTCAATTTGTTGCATCATTTCTTTTATTAGTACAGTTCTTTTTTTATCTATTAGATTATAGCCTACCTTAGATAATTTTAAATCCTGTTTGATTTTTAATAGATTTGACTTTGTAGGAGCAATATTTTGAATCATATTACCACCTTCCATATTTTTCTATATATTTACTTTCCAATCTGTCTAGTTCAATTTTAGGGAATAGTTTGAATAAATCCCAAGCAATATCAAGTGATTCTTCAATAGTTCTGGATTCATCAAAGTTTTGGTTTAAAAAGTTTTGTTCAAATTCCCTACCGAATTCCATATAAATTTTATCTATTTCTGTTAAATCATCTTCCCCAATTATTTGTGATAGCGAACGAACTTCTATAACCTTTGAATAAAGAGCAAATAACTGAGATTGTACTTGATCATGATCTTCTCTTGTATATCCATCTCCAATACCATCTTTCATAAGTCTTGACAATGAAGGCAAAATATTTACAGGTGGATAAATATTCTTTTGGAATAATTCCCTTGATAAAACTATTTGTCCTTCAGTAATAAAACCTGTAAGGTCAGGAATTGGATGTGTTATATCATCATTAGGCATTGTTAATATAGGAATTAAAGTAATTGAACCTTTCTTTCCCTTCACCATTCCTGCTCTTTCATATAATGTAGAAAGATCTGAATACAAATATCCAGGATATCCCTTTCTACTAGGAACTTCTTCTCTTGCAGAAGAAATTTCTCTTAAAGCCTCTGCATAACTTGTAATATCAGTCATAACTACTAAAATATGCATTCCTTCTTCAAAGGCAAGATATTCTGCAGCAGTTAATGCAGTTCTAGGTGTTGAAATTCTTTCAACAATTGGTGCATCAGCAAGATTTATATATGAAACAACTCTGGATGATGCTCCTGATTCTTCAAATGCACTTTTAAAGAATTCATAATCATCATATTTAATTCCCATTCCTGCAAATACTATCGCAAATTTGTCATCAGAATTTTTTAATTTGGATTGTCTGACGATTTGAGCCGCTAATGCATTATGTGTCAAACCATTTGATGAAAATATAGGAAGTTTTTGTCCTCTAATTAAAGTAGTAAGAGTATCAATAGCTGAAATTCCAGTTTCCAAATAATCTCTTGGATATTCTCTTGCAACGGGATTCATAGGTCTTCCATTTACATTATATTTTTTCTCTGAAATAATATAATCTCCATTGTCAATTGGTTCTCCTACACCATTAAAAGTTCTTCCTAAAATATCTTTACTAAGACAAATTTCAAGTGGAGTTCCTGTAAAAGTAACAGCGGAATTTTGTGTTGAAATTCCAGTTGTACCTTCAAAAACTTGAGCAATCACCTTATCTCCTTGAATTCTAACAACCTTGGCTCTTCTTCTTTCACTTCCATCTATTACTATATCCATCATTTCATCATAGCTGACATTATCTACACCTTTAAGCACAATCAAAGGTCCATCTATTTTTTCTAGTTTTAAATATTGTCTTTGCATAATTATCACCTACTCTCCCTGATTTTCGTCTATCAAAGCAGTATAATAGCTATTGATTTTTGCATTTAACTTTTCAAATGCTTCATCATAGTTTTCATTTGGAATATTATATTTCATCTTAATAACTTCTTCAAATAAATCATCATTTTTTATACGAGTAAGGGCAACTTGTTGTTTTACAGCTAAAGTACAATTCATATATAAATTATCTATTACTTTTAACATTTCAAATTGTTTTTTTAAAGGAACATAACTGTCTGTTTCATGCATTGCATTTTGTTGTAAAAATCCCTTTTTTAAAACTTTTGCTATTTCTATAACAATTCTTTGGTCATTTGGTAAAACATCCTCTCCAACTAATTGAACAATTTGATTTAATTTATTATCTTCTGAAAGAAGTTCCATCATCTTTGCTCTTAATTTTAAAAGTTCAGGAGATACATTTTCATCATAATATTCTTTAATCAATGTAGTATAACCACTATAACTTGTAAGATAGTTTACAGCAGGATAGTGTCTTATATATGCTAAATTCTTATCCAAACCTATAAAGGCTGAAACAAATCTTTTAGTGTTTTCAGTTACCGGTTCAGAGAAATCTCCACCCGGTGGAGAAACTGCACCAATTACTGTAATTGAACCTTCTCTTTTGGAAAGAGTTTCAACATAACCCGCTCTTTCATAAAATTGTGCAATTCTTGAAGGAAGATATGCCGGATATCCTTCTTCTGCAGGCATTTCTTCAAGTCTTCCAGAAATTTCTCTTAACGCTTCTGCCCATCTTGAAGTTGAGTCAGCCATTATTGCAACATGGTAACCCATATCTCTATAATACTCTGCAATAGTTATTCCAGTATAGATTGAAGCTTCACGAGCAGCAACTGGCATATTTGAAGTATTTGCTATTAAAATTGTTCTTTCCATAAGCGGTTTTGAAGTTCTTGGGTCAATTAACTTTGGAAATTCTTCAAGAACATCTGTCATTTCATTACCACGTTCTCCACAGCCGATATAAACTATAATATCAGCATCAGACCATTTTGCAAGTTGATGTTGAGTCATAGTTTTTCCTGTACCAAATCCACCCGGAAGTGCTGAAGTTCCTCCTTTTGCTATTGGAAAGAAAACATCAAGTACTCTTTGTCCTGTTACTAAAGGTCTTGAAATTGGCATTCTCACATCTATTGGACGTGGTATTCTTACAGGCCATTGATGATACATTTTTAAATTATGAATTTTTCCATCTTCATCTTTTATTGTTACTAAATCAGTTTCTAAATTATATTTTCCTGATGGTAAAGCTTCAATTACTTCACCACTAACAGTTGGTGGAACTAAAATTTTATGTTCTATAAAACTTGTTTCTTGAGTTGTTGCAAAAATTTCTCCTGCAGATAATTTATCACCAACTTTAACAAGCATTTCAACATCCCATTGTTTTTCTTTATCAATGGAAACAAGTCCTATTCCTTCTGCAATAAATTCTCCTGTCATTGAATATATTTTTTCAAGCGGTCTTTGAATACCGTCAAATATATTTCCTATAATTCCTGGACCTAATGTTACTGATAGTGGAACATTTGTACTTTCTATAGTTTCTCCAACTTTTAGTCCTTGTGTTTCTTCGTAAACTTGTATAGTTGCTATATCTTCGTCAATAGATATGATTTCTCCAATTAGCTTTTTATCTCCAACCAAAACCATATCTCTAACTTTGTAAATTCCCATGCTGTCTGCTTTAACAACAGGACCATTTATATCAATTATTTTAGGTATATTATACATTACCTTTCTCCTCATTACAATTATTAACTAATTGTTTATTCCTAATTCTTTTTTCAACTTAGCTAAAATCTTTTGGTATTTTGTTGTCAACAGAAAATCTAGTGAATAATTCAATCTATATGTTTTTTCCACATTTTCTATTTCAAAACCTCCAACTTTTATATCAAGACTTTTTTCAACCTTGATATCTCCTAAGACATTTTTTACTATTTCCTTATCTCTTTCAAAACTTTTTTCATAAACATAAACAATATCATTAGAATTTATTTCTGACTTCACATTTTTTAATGTGTTTTTTAAATATTCTTCACCTTTTTCAGTCATATATAAGGTATTTAATTCTTCTTTTAGAGCTTTAAAAAATTCATCGTAAATTTCTTTATTCGTATTTAAAATGATATCTTGTCCTTCTTTTAAAGTCTTTGAACGAATTTTATCTGTCTTATTTTCAAGTTTTGTTCTATATTCTCTCTTTAATTTTTCAATTTCTTCATATTTTTTAGCTTTATATTCTGTAATTAATCTTTCAGTTTCAGAAGCAATTTTTTTCAACTCTTCATCATACTTTTCATCAATTTCTTCATTTAGTATTCTTTTGAATGACTCTATCTTATCTTCAATTGTTATCATAAGATTTCTCCTTAAATATTAATTCCTATTGATTCGTTTATATAGTTTGTAATGAAATTTGGATCTCTTTTCAAACCTGTTCTATCCGGTATCTCAACTATAAGTGGAAAAGTATTTTTTAATTTAACTTCCATAACTTCTTCGCTAATAAGGTTAAAAATATTTTCAGTTAAAATTAAAATTCCAATTTCCTTATTATTTAGACAATCATTAAATTCTTCCAAAGCCTCTTCCCTAGTCTTTAAAACAACTCCAGTTATACCGGCTAATCTCATTCCTACAAGTGTATCTGTATTATCAGATATAAGATAACTTATCATAGAATTCTCCTAAACTCTTTGTAAAATCATAATTGAAATTATAAGACCGTAAATAGCAATACCTTCTGCAAGTCCAAGAATAATAAGTGTTTTACCTAAAATTGAAGAATCTTCTGAAACTGCACCAATTGCTGCTGAACCTGCTTGACCAACACCTATTCCAGTGCCAATTGCTGCAAGACCAGTTGATAAAGCAGCTGCTAAATATCCCATTCCACTCGCTGAACTTGCTGTTTTTTGTGTGGTTTCAGCTGCAAATGCAATATCCGGAATAAGTCCCATTAAAAATAAAGCTAAAATTGAAACGACATTAATCGCTATTGCCTTTTTTAACCCTGATTTTGTAGTTTTCTTTCCTTTTCTTAAATAAGATATACCTGTTAAAATAGTTGTTCCTATTCCTAATGTTATTAATAATAAAGTAATTTTCATATTTTCCCTCCTAAATTTCTTCTTTTAATTCTACTCTTAATGGTTCATAATTTATTCCTTCTCCATTAAAATATTTACTGAATAATTCATAATATTCCAATCTTATTGCTTGAATGAAAACTATTAGTCCTTCAAGGCAAACAATAAATATATTTCCTAAAACAATCATAAATATATTTCCAATACTTGAACCCAGCATTTGTCCTAAAGCGTGAAATGCCATAAAAAGTCCGACATGGTTAATCGCAAAAGCTCCAACTCTTATAAAAGAAAGAGTATTTGAAAAGAATCCCATAACAGTTTCAAACATTTCAAACCCACTTTCAACAGGAGAAAATTCTTCCCTTTCTTCTGTCTTACTAATTATCGGAACCAGTTTTGGCTTCATAAACATCAACGTTGAAGTTACAACCAAAACTACAACACTTACTATTGTAATCATTGAAGATACATTTACACTTACATAATTTTTTAACAAAACAGTATTTAAAACAATTACTATAAATGAGATATAGAATAAAAATCCTGATAATCCATTTTTATCAAAAAATAATTTTCCAAATTCTCTTCTCATCTTTAAGTTTCTAAAGTTGATAATATATGCAATTAATATCATTAAAATACCAAGTCCAATTGTTGCGACAAGTATTGTGTTAATATCATTCATCGGCCTTATAATTAAAGCTGGAATTAATTCTTCAATTCCAAAAACACTTCCATATACAAATCCGAAAAACATTGATGAAAATCCAATTCTTTGAATAATTTTAGCAATAACACCAAGCTTTTTTGATAATAACAATCCTGCTATTACAAAAATTAAACCCTGTCCTACATCTCCAAACATCATTCCGAATAAAAGTAAATATGTTATTGCAAAAAATGGTGTTGGATCCGTTTCTTTATAATCTGGAATTGAATACATCTTTACCAATGCTTCAAAAGGTCTTAAAATAAAATTATTTTTTAACTTTGTTGGTATCTTAAATTTTGAAGGAATTTCATTATCATCTTCAAAATATATCAAAGCACTTTCAGAAACTTTTTCTACTGAATTCTTTATACTTTCAACTTTAGATTCAGGAACAAAAGCGCTTAATAAAATAAAATTTTTGCTTTCTGCAATATGTCCTTCAAGTTCCTCAATCTTTTCAATAATTTTATATCTATAATAGAAACCTAAAATATCTTGCAAATATTTATCCTTAAATTCAGCCTTTTCCTTTAAAATTTCATCTTGTTCTCTTTCTAAACTTTCCAATTCAGCATTTTTATTCTTTATAAAATCCTTAAAAGAAATATCTACATTAGGAAGTTCAATTCTATCAAAGGACAAAGAACGAATAAAATATTTTGTGTCTTTTGCATAAACAGAAGGAGTAAAGATTATGACAGTTTCGCCATAATTACTAGTTCCTAAATGCACAACTATTCCCTTAATATTTTCATAATTTGCCTTTAATTTTATCCAAGAATTTTTTGAAATTTCTCCCATATCAAAATTAATATGTTTTAAATTATAAAACTCAGATATTTTCATATCACTATCAGAAAAATATTCAACAGCATTTAATAATATTTTAATTTCTGCTCTCTTTTTTCTATTCTCATCTTCCCTAGTCTTTATTGAAGAAGATTTCAAAGATATATCATCTAATAATTTAAGTTTTTCACTATAATTTAAATTCTTTAAATCATTTAAAGTAACATCATCTTCTTTAATGTTAAAGAAATCAAACATCTGATCTAAAAGTTCTTTATATTTTCTCTTTTTAAAAACTTTTTCTCTATGATATGGTCTTATTTTATCAACAGCAACACCCATATCATTAAAAATTCCTATTTGAGAATCCATATACTTCATTGTGAAATTTTCTGAATTTCCTGCATTTGTAATATGAATCGAGCCATTCAAAACAATTTCTCTAAGAATACTGTGTGCATCCTGTTTTAAAGCAACGAGATTCATCATTTTCATTTTTTCAACAGCCAATTTAGCACCCCCTAACTAAATCAATGAATATTTATTAAATATTCTTTTACTTCACTTTTACTTAGTTTATACTTATTTGCTTCTGCTATTCTAATTAAATTTTCATTTTGAATATTCAGCTGAATAATAAACTTAAGTAAAGTTGAAATCGAATTATCATAGTCTTTAAGTTTTTTAAATGGCTAAGATAAACATATTCTTTAATATTTCTATTTGAAACAATGGTGTTCCCATCTGCATCTTCAAGAGTATGTCTTAATTTGGTTTTCCTTATCTTCTCAACAATAGCCTCAACACTATCACTATATATCAAGTCCTTTAAAAATTCTCCTTTAATATATTTGCCATATCGTAAACTATAGCTATAAATTTCTTCATTCGGTAAATCATAATATTTTTTTGCTCTGATTATCCATTGAAGATTTATTGTATCTATTAAAGTAGAAAAATAATCATTAAAAATTGCTTGACTTGATTTTGATAATTTATCTATAGCATTTTTCATAGTTAAAAAATATAAACTGTCCAATTTCATTTCAACATGAAAATGCAATCTAAATATATCTTCATCAGTTAGAGAAGCAATTGCCTTTTTGTAAATTGTACCTTTCAATACATCTAAAGCCTGATTAAAATTTTCACAATTTACAAGTTTAGAATAATCAATATGCTTATTTTTCTTATACATTATTGTATCTCTTTCCAAGTCTATCTTTTCATTTTCAACAATACTTCTAAGAATTATTTTTATATCTTTAAATTCATACTTCATAAGCATAGCTTCTATAATCTTTTTATCATCACCAAAAAGGAAAAACTTTAATTTTTCAAGCAATTCTGCCTCAATCTTATTGATCATAAATTCTGTATCATATCTATTTCTCATAGATTTTTCTTCATACATAGGAATTTCATATTTATATAATATATTATTCTTTAAATAGTCCACAATCTCATGCCTTTGTTCAAAAGATAAAATTTTATCATAATCGGACTGTTTCAAAATTCCTTTTCTTAAAACTCCAATTTTTGCATTAATTGAATGAAAATTATTCCCCATAAAACTCA
Organism: Parvimonas sp. oral taxon 110 str. F0139; assembly: GCF_000214475.1. GTDB lineage: Bacteria > Bacillota > Clostridia > Tissierellales > Peptoniphilaceae > Parvimonas. Next base: position 14,894 of record NZ_AFII01000002.1, read on the forward strand.
CCGCTTTCTAAAAGAGAATCAGCAAAATTTTTAATCAAGATTTCTTTTTTATCTTCAAAAATACTCTTTATTGCTTCAGATTTTTCATTATACTCAACAAGCTTATTTTTATCTTCATTTTCTATTGAAGATAGATGTAATTTAAGATTTTCTTGTTCTTCTTCCAAAACTTTGTTATACTCGTCATCTATAACTTTCATCTTATCTTTTCTATCTTTAAGTAGCTTTTGTTTCTCAACTTCTAATCTTTGTTGATAATCCTCTGCACCCTTATCAATATCAAATATATTTTTTATAAAACTTTCCATAAATGCCTCCTTTCTAAAAATATTAAATTTTTAAAAATTTCTCCAAAACAAAAGCGCATTCGTAAAAATGCACTTCCAAATTTGCGATAAAAAATTTCAAAATTGTTCACGGAATGACAAGCTCAATTATTGTAAACAATTTTGAAATTTTATTCTCTAGTGTAATATTTTAATTTACAATAAGTTCATATATAATAAACTTAATCTTGCCTTAACTAACAATTTTCAATATAAAAATTTTAATTGTTCAATCGGTTATACTTTAGCCTATATATTTAAAAAATATTTTTTAGCACAAAGCTATTTATCATATAATTTTACTAATGGCATTATTTTATCAGAATTTTTATCATCTATATTAATTCCCCATCCACAAACCGGACAAGCTAAAAACTTCTTTGATGAAAATGGAAAAATTGGAATAAAAAATAGTGTAAACCATCTTTTATCATTATAAAGTGTCCATATTGAGGTATTATTACAATGATCACAATGACACTCTTCTTTTGTTTCTCCTATTTTTTTACTTCTTACTTTTGAACCATAAAAAATTATCATTTTTCCTCCTAAATACTATAATTTATATTTAGTAATATACCCATCAAAAAATTAAATAAGATTATATTTTAATCAGATTGTCAAAATTACAATCTATTTAAAATATATTTTTCAAGAATTATTTTCATCACCCTTGAAAACATATATATTATACACCTATGTTTTTATAAAATCAAGAACTCAAATCACAAAATTATAAGATTTTTTAAAAATTAATTTCTCTGTTTTAACTTAATATAATTACTGTCTTCTTTGTAATTTTTGCAAAATTTTTCATATAATTTAATCAAACTTTTTTCAAAAATATCTTTTCTCTTATAATTCAACAAATAATATTTATTTTTAAGATTAAAATCAATCCTTGAAGTTTTTGAATAAACAAAAAGAAATATTTCATTTCCATTAAATTCTGTTTCTACAGAAGGAGAAGATTTTTCTGTGTCTTCCATTGTATTTTTAAATCTAAATTTAAAATCAGAAATTAAATTAAAAAATTCTTTTTTATCCTCATCAGACTCTAAATTTGCAGTATATCCACTTCCGTCAAAATATACTTTAATCACTTTATTATTTACAATTTCATTTTTTAAAGAATGTAATTCATATCTATACCTTAAAAATATGGACAAAAATACTATACATATTAGAGCCAAAATTATTGATATAATCTTTAAAATTTTTTTATTTTTCATAAATGAAACTTCTCCTTTAAAGTATATAAGATATTAATTATAAATAATTTTGCTTTTGTGATTCCCACATTTTCTTATAATAATCACAATTTTTTATTAAATTGGTATGGGTATCATAAGCTAAAATTTCTCCTTCATCTAATATTAAAATCTTATCTACAAATTTTATACTACCCAATCTATGAGTTATAATTACACCTGTTTTACCAGATAAAATTTTTTTAAAAATATCGTAAATATCTTTTTCAAAAATAGGGTCTATTTCTGCTGTTGGTTCATCTAAAACTAAAAAATCGCTATTTTTATAAATTCCTCTACAAATAGCAAGTTTTTGCCACTGCCCTCCTGATAGTTCCAGTCCTCCTATTTCTTTTCCTAATAGTTTTTCGTAATATTCACTTTTAAATCCCATTGATTTCATAATAGCAAAAGAATCCGCACTAGATTCACTGCCTAACTCAATATTATTTCTAACATCTAAAGGATATTTGCAAAAATCTTGAAAGACAACCGAATTTTTTGCAATTAATTTGTTAGATTCGGACTCGATGGTCTTATATAATCCAAGTAAAATCTTTGCCAGAGTACTTTTCCCAGAACCATTTTTGCCAACTATAGCGATAATTTCTCCTCTATTTATCTTTAAATTTATATTTTTTAAACAATAATTTTTAGCATTTGGATATTTGAAATTCAAATTAAATAATTCTACAGAATTATCATTATGCAAGCATTCTTTTTCAAATTCTAAGCTCATAAATTCAAAGTATGGTGCAGATAATTTTGAGAACATCATAATATATCCTTGTAATGAAAAAATTTCTTCAATAAATTTTGAAATTATATTTACACCCACTATAACGATAATCAAATTACCGATATCATTGGTATTTATATAATCGAATGTAGCTAATAGATATATTGATATTTTCCCTAAATATATTAATAATTTCGAAATTAATTCTATGAGATATATCTTCTTATTCAAAATAGAAAACTTCTTATTGTGTTCATTAAATGCCTTATCTAACTTTCTTAAAACAAAATCTAAGGTATTATATATTTTAAATTCTGCATAAGTTGAATCTTCTAAAACACAATTCTCAATCTCTTTTTCTCTTCTTTCATATAAGTTCAAGTCTAAACGATATTTAGTAATATATCTTCCTTTAAAATAATTTTCTAAAATTAAAGGCAATAATATTAATATTATAAAAAATAAATACTTTATATTAATAAAAATAATGAAATTTGAAATTAGTACAATATTCAAAATTAAACCAAAGTATGAAATAACAGTCTCTACAAGTCTAAATATATTTGTGCTACAAACTGTTGCTTCATGAATTTTTTCATTTATATTATTTTTTTCATAGTCTATAATTTCAATTTCAGAGCACTTTTTTTGAATTTTTGTTTTTAAAATTTTTTCAAAATTTGGAATTAAGATATATTGTATATAGTATCTATCAAAGTAAATTTTCTTTATAGCTATTATAAATAAAAATGTAACATATGGAAGAAATGAAAACACAATATTCTTAAAAAAAATATTAAAATCCTCATTTTTAAAAATAACTATCCCTTTAAAAAATTCTCTAGTATAAATCATACCAAACATATAAGTCAAAGCGGTTATTATTGTAACTACTATCATAATAAATAACTCTTTTCTATATGTACTATAAAATAGATTAATACACCTAGATATCATCTTTATATTAGTCAAAAATTGATTTTTGAATTTCATACATTTCAAAATATTTTCCTCCATAAGAAATTAATTCATTATGTGTTCCCGATTCAATCAAATTTCCATCTTCAATCAATAAAATTATATCAGTATATTTAACAATTCCAAGTCTATGAGAAATAAATATATTTAAGCTTCCAGAAATTTTATCTTGTATATTTTTATAATATTCTAATTCTAAAAAAGGATCTAAATTAGAAGTAGGTTCATCAAAAATAAAAACTTTTGATTTTCTCAAAAAAACTCTATTAAAAAATATATTTTTCCACTGACCCCCTGAAAGATTAACATTATTCTTGTAATTAATACTGGTGTATGAATCTATTCCATCATTAAAATTTTCAACAAATTCAATAATGCTCTTATCTATGTCTAAATCTCCTTTTTGAGATTCTTCTAAAGTTATATTTTCAAAAATAGTAAATGGATACTTTTTAGGATGTTGAAAAAGCACAGAAAATATTTTTGACTTCTGTTCTAATGATATATCATTTATATCAACACCACCTATTCTTATATTACCTTTTTCAACTCTATACAATCCTAATAACAACTTAATTAAAGTACTTTTCCCTGAACCATTTCTACCTAAAATTGAATAATTCTTTCCAAACTCAAAGATAAATGAAAAATTCTTAATTATATATTCATCTGAATTAGGATATCTAAAGAAAACTCTATCAAATTCTATATTATAATTACTTAATTTTACATCTTTTTTTACTAATTTTTTCTTTGTAATAAATTCGTGATATAAATTAATACCATTTGTAAAATTAAAATAATCTGATATTTTATTTAACTCAGTACCAATTATTTCAGTTATTATAATTAATCCACTATTTAACAAGTAAAAATAGGAAATATTAATGCTTCCCAAATTATATAAATATAAACTTGCAATCAGCATAAATAATACAAGAAAATAATTTGAAACTTCATATAAAAAATCAAATTTCAGACGATTTCTAGCATCCTTTAAATTTTCATCAATGGCATCGTCATACTTATGTAAAAATATCTTATTGTAAAAATTAAAAACATTAAATATTTTTCTTTCATTAGAATGTTTTTTATCTATCAATATATTATTTATTATATTGTGTTCCTTACAATTTTCCATATATTTAATCCAAATATCTTTAGATGCTTTTAGTTGATTATTCTTTAAATACAAAACAAAAGCAATTACGAATAAATAAATTATAAACATATATACATTAATATAAAAAATAATAAGCAACACAAAAAGAGCTAAAAACAAATTTATAATAGTTTTATAGCAATCTTTAGAAATTTTTATATAATTTTCAATATGATTATTTACTACAAATATTTTATTCTTAAAATCTACACTTTCAAATTCTTTAAGCTCAATATTTTCAAAAGATTTTAACATATTTAATTTCAGGACTTTTTTATGTTTTTCTCCATCCTTTTCTAAACTGTAATTTACAAAAATATTAAAAAATTCTCCGAAAATAAAAAACAATAAAACATATAATAAAACGATTATATCTTCTTTTCTCTTTATTGTTATAATTAATGGAAACATTGAAATTAAAATTAATCTGTCTAGTGATACAATCAAAGAAGCAAATATAACAATTATTTTTTTATTGATACAATTCTTAAAAACTTGAATGAATGACCTCATTAATTCCCCCAACTCCCTATTATATTATTTCCATATAATTATATTTAAGCAAAATATTATAATTATTTTCTCAACTATATAATATATTTTCCTGAAATTAATCTAATTTTACATATTTCTAATATGCAATTATATTTTATCTCATTAAAAAATCAAAGTCAAGTTTTGACTTTGATTTTTGCTAAATTTCAACAAATTCATTTATTCCAAATAGATATAATCCCTTTTTAGCGACTTTTTTTCCGGAAATATCTTCAATTGCAGATTTATATAAATCCAATTGTACTTTGTATCTTGCCTTTATTTCTTCAAGATTTTCTTTTGTTACATAATCCGTCTTATAATCCAACAAAATTATTTCTCCATTTTCATTTTCAAAGAAAAGGTCAATTATTCCAACTACCATAATTTTTTCGTCTTCTTCGATATTTTCATCTTTAAATAAATTTTTCAATTTTATATTATAGTCTATGGCTTTTTCTTTAAATAATTTTCCAAATTTATTTGCAATGTAAATTTCCTTAAAAATATCTGACTTAATAAATTTTACAATCCAATTAATATTTATCGTCTCTATTTCATCCAAGCTCATAATATTTTTCTCAACAAATGAATTTATTTGCGATTTTATTTCTTCTCTTATTTTTGAAATATCTTCTGTATCAAATTTTGAAAAGTCTAAAAGTTGCATTGCTAAATGGAAAATAGTTCCTTTTTCTGCAGAATTAAATCCGACTTTTTCCTCACCCTGATGAATAAATGACGGAGTTTTCAAAACAAAATTTTCTTTATAATATTTTTGATGTTTTTCCTCATCTTCTTCCTGAATCATCTTTTTAATTTCAGAAACAGTAATACTTGATGGCTTGTTTAAAACATTTTTATAAACATATTCTTTGTTAAATCTATCTTCCAAAAATTGTTTAACAGTTCGCATTTCTTGTTTAACTTCAATATCGTCTTCGTCAGAAATAATTTCATTTGTTTTAATTTCTTCTTTAATTCTTTGATATTCTATAAATTCCTCTGTTTTAGTATTTACATTTAATTGAAATTTCAAGTCTTCATTTCCTAAAAAGTTTTCTTCTCTCCCCAAACAATTCAAACTCTTTCCATAAACTGTAAGATTATCAATAGAACTTAATATCCAATCAAGATAATTATTTATTTTTAGAATTTTATAATTACTTATATTTCCTCTTTCATCAATTCCGGAGCTTATTTCTTCTCTTAAATTCTCATAATCTTTTACTCTTCCGGTTATTATAAGTTTTTCCTTTGCTCTTGTCATTGCGACATAAAGAAGTCTCATTTCTTCTGCAATTTGTTCATTTTTTTTAAATTTTTCAATTTTTTTCTTCATAATGCTGTTGAAAGAAGTTTTTTTATCCATATCATAAACAACTGCACCAAAACCAAGTTTTTGATGTAAAACTAAATTGCTGTCATCAGCTCTGAAATTAAATTTTTTATTCGTATTTGCGAGAAATACAATAGGAAATTCCAAGCCTTTACTCTTATGAATACTCATAATTCTAACTACATTCGCATCTTCAGAAATTAATTTCGCCTCTGAAACATCACTTTTTAAACTGATTTTTTGAATATAATTTACAAAATTAAACAATCCCTTATAAGAATTTTTTTCATAATTTTTAGCCTTTTCAAAAAGTAACATCAGATTTGTTTTTCTCTGCTCTCCCATATCCAAAAGTCCAACATAATTATAATATCCTGTATATTTATATAAAAACCATATTAATTCATCTGCTGAAACTAAAGATTTTTTTTGTATAAATAATTTTAAATCGGAAATAAATTTTGCAATTTTTTCCTTTAGATTTACTCTAATTTCAATATCTTCATCTTCTAGTATTTTTATTAAAAGCTCATAAAATTTTAATTCTCTATCTACAAGTCTTATTTCGCTCAATTCTTTTGATGTAAAATTATAAATTGGAGAATACATTACAGAAATTAAAGGAATATCCTGCATAGGATTATCTATAATTTTAAGCAAATTAATTATTGTATCAACTTCAAAAGTATCAAAATATCCACCCGTACTCTCTGCATAAATCGGAATATTATATTCTAAAAATACTTCTTCTAAAATTTTTGTATTACTGCTTGGAGAACGCATCAAAATAACAATATCTTTGTAATCAACTTTCCTATAATCATCCAAATTTTTATCATAAACCTTAAAAGGATTTTCTTTATTGTTCATCATATTATAGATTGTATTTGCAATTTTTATACATTCAAGTTTAAAAGATTTCATCTCTTCAAAATCTTCCGAATATTCATCAGTTAAAATTATCTCGTCTTCGTCCTCATCATCAGATTTTTCATCAACTAATAGAATTTCAACTGCACCACCGACATTTTCATCACTTTCTTTAAAACTTGCCATAGGGTTTAATCTTTCGTCGACAGTATAATCAAGTTCTCCTGTTTCTTTTTTCATTATTTTTGAAAAAATTAAATTTGTTCCCTCAAGAATTTCTTTTCTACTTCTAAAGTTTGCGTAAAGCATTATCTTTTTATTAAAACTGTCAATATCATCCTCAACTCTATAATAATTTTCATATTTTTCCATAAAAATACTTGGATCAGCCTGCCTAAATCTATAAATACTCTGTTTAACATCTCCAACCATAAATCTGTTATTATCTTTTGCAACTGCTGATAAAAGAATTTCTTGAACAAGGTTACTGTCTTGATATTCGTCAATAAAAACTTCAGAATATTTTTCTTGATATTCTAAAGCTGTTTTAGACGGTATAATATTTCCATCTTCATCAATATCTACAAGTATCTCTAATGCCAAATGTTCAATATCGGCAAAATCTACATAATTAAATTTTTGTTTTCTCTCCCAAAACTTTTCCTTAAATTTAATTACAACATCAGAAATTGAACGAACATAAGGATAGATTAAATCACTTTCTCTTTTAATATTTTCTATATCTAAATTTAAAGTTTTAAGTGATTCTGAAATTTCCGACTTTATACTATCCAATTCTTTTTTTACTTTATTGTATATCTCTTTTACTTCTTCATCACATTTTGAAATTTTAAAACTTACAAAGTTCGAATTTAAAAATTCATTAGTTGATATTTTAAGCTCATCAAACTTCGTATTATCTTTTAAAAATTTCTTTAAATTTTCCTTTACGACAGACAAAGCATCTAACAAATTATTATACATATCTATATATTTTTCAAGTTCAGGATAATTTTCTATTTTTTTCAAATTATTTTTAATACTAAGTTCAAAAAATTCCAAATCCATATCTACATCTTTTGCAATATCCAAGATGTAATTTTCTAAATAAAAATCATCATCCTTTGTCATCGTATTAAAAAATTCTGCCTTTCCATTTAGCCAAATTTTTGGAAAAGGATGTGAATTTACAAAATTATTTACATTCAATAAAAGTTGTAAAAGTCCTTCATCAGTATTTTTCTTAGCATACCAGTCAACTAGTCTCAAAAATCTCTCATCATTATTTTCATAAAGCTCTTCAAATAATTCTTCCATAACTTCTTTGGCTAAAACTTCATTTTCACTTGGATCTATAACTTTTATATTGCTATCCAAATTTACCAAATGAGCATAAGATATCAAAACATCTTTACAAAAAGAGTCAATAGTTGTGATGTCAGCACCGCTAAGGAGCAGTAATTGTTTTTGAAGATGTTCATTTTCCGGATTTTCTTCAAGTTTTTTTCAATGGCCTTACTTACTCTTTCTCTCATTTCAGATGCAGCCAATTTTGTAAATGTTACAACAAGTAATTTGTTGATATCAATTGGATTTTTTTCATCTAAAACGAGCTCTATAATTCTTTCGATAAGTACAGCTGTTTTCCCAGAACCTGCTGCAGCAGACACAAGTAAATTTGTATTTCTACTTTCAATTACCTGTCTTTGCTCTTTAGTCCACTTTACTTCACTCACTATTTCTCACCTCTTTTCTCTTTATTTTCCGAATTCATTTTTTCAAAAACCTCATTTGGTTTATCTTTAGTCAATAAGTTCTTAATATTATTATATTTATTATGCTTAATATCAAATCTGCAAATGGATTTATATTTACAATAATCACAAGGCTTTTTATTTTTATATCTGAAAGGTTTTATATCAATATTCCCTGCATAAATTTCTTCACAGATATCCTTAGTCTTATTTAAAACAAATTCATTTACAATTTCAAATTCATCCGTAGTTAAGCCCAATGTGCTTGCTCCGATTTCTTGCCCTTTTGACTTTAATTTTATAGGTAGTATTTCAGAAGCCAAATTATCCGCATCCAAAGTCCTATCCAAATTCTTCAAAAGTTCCATATCTTTTATAACAAAACCGGTAAGTTTATTTTTCTTAAGTTTTTCACTATGATAACTTTCGTCGTTCATATCAAGCATTTTAGAATAAGTTTCAAATCCGACAAAATTTGTTGTAAAATCACTATAAAATAGTCCTGCAGGTTTATATCTTTCTTTATTTGAAGATAAAATTGCATTCATATAGACAAAAAGTTGTAGCTGAAGCCCTGCATAAACTTGATTTAAGTCAATATCTCTTTTTGAAGATTTATAATCAATAATTCTTAAAAAGTCAAAATTTTCTCCTTTAAAAACATCAATTCTGTCAATCTTACCAACTAATTTAATCTCTTTTCCATTCTTTAAAGTATAGGTAATAGGTTTTATTGACTCATCTCCGAATTCCGTTTCAAAACCTGTTGGAACAAAGTTTCCACGTCTTACTTGTTCTGCCATGATTTCTATGCTTTCAACAATATTTTTTTGTGTTATAGTTGAAAAATATTTATATTTTGGAGAGCTTTCAAGAATAAAATTAGACTTTTCAGCCATTTTTTTAGTTAATTTTTCTACTTCCCTTTGGATAAATTCTCTATCAATTATATTCCAATCAATATTATTTTCAAAAATTCCCTTAAAAAAGTCGTCAAAAATCTTATGGCAATAAGTTCCATAATCTGAAGGAGAAAAGTCATACACTTCTCTTTCCTTTGCTCTAAGTCCATAATTTATAAAATATGAAAAAGGGCAACGCATAAAGTTTTCAAGTTTTGAAATACTTACATTTCCACTTTCATAAAGAAATGAAGTATAATCTTTTATATTTTCAGTTTCTTTTTTGTAATTTAATTTATCCTTTAAAATTTCAATTTTATATTTATAATCTTTATCTTCTATCAAGAAATCAATTATTTCTCTAAAATTGAATTTGTCATTTTCACTCAATTTATTTGAATTTAAAGCCTCAATATTGGAAACTAAAATTTGATATAATCTCTCTTTAGAAAAAGTTTCAAAAATATCCATAATAGAAAAATCTTTTAAATAATCTATGCTTTCAACTTCCAAATTTTCAAAAATGAATTTAATTTTTTTCACAAATCTTGAAACTAAAAGACTCTTTCCCTCCAAATCGGAAACAGGAAAAGTTATATACAACTTTTCTTTAGCAATGCTGAAAGTTTTATAACTTAAAAATTGTTCATCCGTAGTTTTTAGTAAATTATTATTGGAAAAATTAAAGCCCAAAGTTTTTAAATTTTCTTTTTCATTTTCGCTAATTAAGTCATTATCCACTATATTTTTTGGAAAATTCCCGTCATTAACTCCCAATACAAAAGCTATTTTTGTAGAAGGTTTTTTCATTCTGTCAACAGTTGTAATAAATACTTCATCCTTTGAAGGTGGAACAATTCCAAGCTCAATATTTTCAAGTTCAGTTTTAATTAAATTTATAAATTTTGAGTAGGCAATCTTATCCTCTCCCATAAATTCAACCATTTCATCCAAAACTGCTGTAAAACTTCCCCAAACTTGAGAATACTCTTTAGCCTTATATAAATTTCCTTCATTTTGAAAATTCATTACAAGTTCATTAATTCTATCAAAAAGTCCAATTTCCAAAGTGAACTCATATAAATATTTACAAATATCCTTTACGGTATTTCTACCTTTTAACTTAGCATGTAAATTTTTTATCGGAGTTATCACCATATTTTTTATCTCATTTATCTTTACAAGTTTTTCATCATCACTTTCTTCCTCAACACTATGGACGATGGACTTGTTCCAAGATTCGTCAAACCAGCGATTACCTTTTATACCATTTGCAATTACATAATTTTCCAAAAGGAAAATATCCTCATCCGGAATCCCTGTAAGTCCGCTCTTCAAATATCTAAAAACAGAATCATAGGAATAATTTTTATCCTTCATATCCAAAATGGATAAAATTAAAATAATAATTGGATTTTCCATAATTGAAATCTTTTCGTCCAAGAAATAATCAATATTGTAATCGTCAAAAACTCTTTCAATAATATAAGAATATTCGTCTAAACTTCTCATACATAGAGTTATATCATTATATCTATAGCCTTTAGTTTTAACTAATTTTGAAATTTCCTCTGCAACAAAAGAAACTTCATCATATATATTTTTAAATTTTAAAAGTCTAATATTTTCAGAATCTTTAGAATATGGTTTTGGAGAAAAAGTACCAATATTTTTTTCCAAAAACGATAAATCTTTAGAATTATAGTAGCTTTCATTTGAAAGTGAAATATTTTCAAGCAATGGAATATTATACTTTTCACAAATATTTTTAATATTCAAGATTGTTGAATTACTTCTTAAAAACATATTCATTTTTGAATGTAAATTTTTAAAATCAGTTAAAAGAGAAAAATAAATATTTTTTGAAAAATAGATTAACTTTTCAATTACTAAGTATTGAGCAGGTGTAAAGTCCACATATTCGTCAACAAAAATAGTTGCTCCTTTGATACTTTCAAAATCATCAAGTTTTTCGGCAAAAATATTCAAAGTATCTTCAGTATCAGAGTATTTTTTATCAATCAAATTTTCATAAGATTTATAAATATTATATAAATCTTGCATTTTAAATTTCAAAGACTCATTTTTAACATTTTCTGTAAGTGAAAAAACATCTGAAACTGAAAAATCATTTTGTTTAAACTCTATTATCATATCCATAATATTGTTTACAAAACCCATTTTAAAATCTTCGGACTTAAAAGTAATCAAATCCTTTGAAACCAAGTCCATAGCTTTAAAAGTTAAAAGACTTCTAGCACTTGTCGTAAGTCTTCTCTCCTTAAGTCCACCGACATTGGTAAAAACAATTTTACTTAAAGTTGAAAAACTTACAACTCTAATTCTAAAATTAGGATCAATATTTTTTTATTTTCAAGCTTTTCACTTAATCTTTTTTCCATTTCATATGTAAATTTTTCCGGAACTAAAATATAAATAGGCTTTTTATCTTCTCTTTTAGCCTCTTCAAAACAAAGCTCTAAAATCTTATCAGTCCTATCTGCTCCAAATCTTCCTGTTATAAATCCAACTGCCACAATAATTACCTCTTTCAATCTGATATGATTATTTTATCATATTTTGATATAACAAAAAAGAGTTACCACTTAAGTAACTCTTTGTAAACTATTCTTTTCTATAAACTGAAAAAATTTTTGATTTTGATCCATCTTCATTTTCAATTTGCAAATCATATCTAGTATATACTTTCCCATTTGTATCCTTAACTTTCTTATGATAAACAACTACCATTTTTTTATCTTTTACATCTTTATTAGCATTATCTACATATTCTTTAATAGTCTTTTCTTTTTCTAATATTACAGATTCTGCTTTTAAAATTTCTTCATCTACTTCAACTTTAAAATGATTATAAGCAAGTATTGAAGCTAAAAACAAAAATAATATTAATACCAACTTAAAAGGTTTATTTTTCATAATTTGTCTCCTTTAAATTTTTTATCTTTACAATATTATTTTCCTACATATTTTTCTTCATATAGAAAAATTATAGATTTTTTCCTTTAAAAGAAACTTCTACTTCATAACGATTATAAAATTTACCATCTTGATGAATAAATTCAGTTTTAATTACTTTCAATTTTTCTCCGGTTTTATCTTCTCTATACTTTAAATATTCATCTATTTTAAATTTTGAAAAAACATTATCCGCCTTTATATCAAATTTTTTGTTCTCAACTTTTGTAACTTTAAATTTATTATCTTTAACGACTATTTCGTAACCATCTAATAATTTTGCACCTTTATATTTTTTATATAAATGGTAAATTGTTTTTCCGTCAACTTCTTCTTTATCTTCTATATATGAATTGATATCAAAACTTCTATTATTTTCCCTTATTTGTTTATAAACATCAGAAATATTTGAAAACTCACCCTCAAGAGCAAAAAAATCTTTTTTTCCATATTTTTCAAACAATTTATTTAATGACTTTTCTTTTAAATACCTTCCTCCAACAGAAAAATCCCTTAACATAAATCTAAAATAATAATCATAGCATTTATAAGCATTTACATAATAACTATCTGTAGAAATTTCTACTCTAGGTAAGCATTTATAAGGTGCAAAATAAATTCTTTCACTTTTATTAGAAAAATCAGTTATCAGGTCAATAATTTCTTTTTTTCTTCAAGAGTATCTATATCGTAACCTATTTCATCAACCATAAATACTAATTTTTTACCATACAAAAATTCTTGTTTGAACATATGAACATTATACATAAAATATAGACTTAATATAAGCTTAAAAATTAAATATATCAATATTATTTTAATAATTTTTTTAAAACTCTTATGATATATTCTATTTTCTAAACTAAAATCTAAAGCTAAATTATTCTTTTTCATAAATATCAATCCCATCTTTGAATTATTTATTATATGTTCTGCAGAATACAAAGTATAAAATTTCTACACTCTATATTGGTAATGTATAATACTATTATATAACATAAAAAAATCAAAGTCAAATTACAGACTTTGATTTTTTAACTTATTAATCCAGTTCAAATTTTCCTGTATATAATTGATAATATCTTCCTTGTTTTTCAATCAATTCATCGTGAGTTCCCATTTCTAAAATTTCTCCATTATCCAGAACTATTATTCTATCAGAGTTTGAAATTGTAGAAAGTCTATGGGCAATTATAAAAACAGTTCTGCCTTCCATTAAAACATACATAGCTTTTTGAACGACATTTTCTGTTTTTGTATCTATTGAAGAAGTAGCTTCATCTAAAATAAGAACAGGTTTATTTTCAAGTAATGCTCTTGAAATACCAAGTAACTGTCTTTGACCTTGAGATAAATTTTCTCCACCACTTCTTAATACTGTATCATATTGTTCAGGAAGTTTTATTATAAATTCGTGAGCACCTGTTTTCTTACAAGCCTCGATACATTCTTCTCTTGTAGCTTCTAAATGCCCGTATCTAAGATTTTCTAAAACTGTTCCCGTAAATAGATTTGTTTCTTGTAAAACAACACCTACATTTTTTCTAAGGTCAGCTTTTTTTATTGAATTTACATTTATTCCGTCAAATAAAATTTCTCCACTATTTACATCATAAAATCTGTTTATAAGATTGGCAATTGTTGTTTTACCACTTCCAGTAGCCCCAACAAGTGCGATTTTTTCTCCTTGTTTTGCAGTAATATTTATATTTTTTAAAACTGTTTTTTCCTCATTATAGCCGAAAACAATATTTTTTATATCAATATTACCTAAAACTTCTACCTTTTCTCCATTTTCTTTTACAAATTCATATTTGTCATTTTCTTTTTCTATTTCAACTTTACCTTCATCTACTTCAGGTTCTTGATCAATTAGAGCAAAAACTCTTTCAACACCAGCTAAACCCATAATAATTGAATTTAATTGCATTGAAACTTGGTTGATATTTCCTGAAAATTGCTTTGTCATATTTAAAAATGGAACTACTATACTTATACTAATTGCCATACCTGAAAGACTTAAATTATATACATTAAAGTATATTAAAAGTCCTCCAACAATTGCAACAACAACATATAGAATATTTCCAATATTATTTAAAATAGGTCCAAGTATATTAGCATAAGAGTTTGCTTTTTGAGAATCATCAAATAATTTATCATTTACTTCATTAAATTTTTTCATTGACTCATCTTCATAATTAAAAACTTTTACAACTTTTTGTCCATAAATCATTTCTTCTAAGTAACCTTCAGTTTTACCCAATGATTTTTGTTGCTCAATGAAGTATTTTCTTGAATGTTTACCAACATACTTTGTTACAAAATACATGGCAACAACACCTAGTAGAACGGTAAGTGTCATCCAGAAGCTAAAATATAACATTATGCCAAAAACTGTTACAACAACAACTAATGATGCCAAGACATTCGGTAAACTTTGTGAAATCATCTGTCTTAAAGCGTCAACATCATTTGTATAATAACTCATTATATCGCCATGACCTTCAGTATCAAAATACTTTAAAGGAAGAGTTTGCATTTTTACAAACATCTTTTTTCGCATATGATAAAGAGTTCCTTGTGTTATAGTAGCCATTGCAAGATTATATACGGCTGTTAGTATCAAAGAAAGTATATCTACTCCAATTAATATCAAGATTAAAGTAATCATTTCTTTTGAAAAAACAGACCATGAAACTGAAGGATCTCTAGCTTCAAGTAAACTTACAATTTTTTGAATAAATAAACTTGGAATTGAGCTAACCCCAGCAGTAAATACTATTCCAACTAAAACTAAAGGAAAAAGTACAGGATAAGCTGTAAATACTTCTTTTATTACTCTGAATAAAATTGATTTTTTACTATTTTTCATCTACAACTCCTCCTTGTGTTAAATATAAATCACGATATAATCCCTCTTGTCTTACTAGAGTTTCATGATTTCCACTAGCAACTACTTTGCCCTTTTCAATTACCAAAATTATATCTGCATTTTGTACGGATAATATTCTTTGAGCGATTATAATTTTTGTAGTTTCAGGCATATAGGATTGTAAACCTCTTCTTATCAATTCATCTGTTTTTGTATCAACAGCTGAAGTGGAGTCGTCAAAAATTAAAATTTTTGGTTTCTTAAGTAATGCTCTTGCAATACAAAGTCTTTGTTTTTGACCACCTGATAAATTTGCTCCACCTTGTTCAATATACTCATCGTAGCCATTAGGCATTTTATTTATTATTTCAGTTGCTTGTGCAATATTACAAACTAAATCAAGATCTTCATCAGTTGCATTTTTGTTTCCCCATTTTAAATTTTCTCGAATTGTTCCGGAGAATAAAGTATTTTTTTGAAGAACCATACCTACTTCTTCTCTTAACAATTCAATGTCAATATTTTCGATATTAATATTGTCTATTAAAATTTCTCCAGAGTTTATATTGTAAAGTCTAGGAATTAATTGAACTAATGTACTCTTTCCCGAACCGGTAGCTCCTATTATTCCAACTGTACTTCCAGAAGGAATTTTAAATGAAACATCATTAATTACATTTTCTTTCGCATCTTCTGAATATCTAAAAATTACATTTTTAAATTCAATTTCTCCACTATTTAATACTTTATGCAATGACTTTTCGTCTGTTATAGTTGATTCTGTATTTAAAACTTCTGATATTCTCTTTGAAGATTCCATTGCCATTGTTAACATAACAAGAACCATTGAAAACATCATTAGACTGCTCAAAATCATAAAACTGTAAGTCATAAGTGCAGATATCTGTCCAACATTGAAATTTGGATTAATTCCAGCTACTATAACATAAGAACCTAAAAACAAAATCAAAACAGTATCTACATATAAACAAAATTGCATTAAAGGTGCATACAATGATATTATTTTTTCTGCAATTGTAAAATCATGTTTTACTTCACTTGCAACTTTATCAAATTTCTCAATTTCAAAATCCTCGCGAACTAAAGATTTTACAAGTCTTATAGCCTTTATATTTTCTTGAATAGTATTATTCATATCATCATATTTATAAAATATTTGTTTGAAAATTTTCATCGCTTTTATAAGTATAAATGCAAGTCCAATTAAAAGTATTGGAACAACTATAACAAAAATAAATGCAAGTTTTCCACCCATAATAAATGACATAACAAAAGAGAAAACAAACATAAATGGACTTCTGACTGCCATTCTAATTGTCATCATATAAGCATTTTGAACATTTGTAACATCAGTTGTAAGTCTTGTAAGCAATGACGAATTAGAAAAAGAATCTATATTTTCAAAAGAAAATCCTTGAACTTTTTCAAAAATGTCTTTTCTTAAATTCCTGGCGAAACCTGCAGATGCAACTGCACTTTTTTTACCCGCCAAAATTCCAAAAGCTAAAGAAAGCATTGCCATAACTACAAGAATCAAACCCTGTTTAAACAAATCTCCAATTGGAATATTTGACCTTATTCCATTTACTAAATTTGCGAGAATAAAAGGAATTATACATTCCATAATAACTTCAAAGACAATATAAATAACAGACATAATCGAGTCTTTTTTATATTCCCTTATACTCTTACTCAATGTTTTTACCATAAACTTCCTCCGTAATATGTACTAAAGAAAAAACTTAAATATATCAATACTTAAGTTTTATAAATTTCCGAACTAAAAATCTCACTATTATTGTATACCCAATTAAAGCAAATTTTTAACTTTTTATTTTATTTTTTAAACTAATTTTTTGTTTTCTATTCTAATTATTCTATCTGCAAGTCTATTCGCTTGTTTTTCATTATGTGTTGAAATTATTATAGTATATTTTTTTGAAAGTTCTTTTATAAGAGATTCAATTATTATGGAATTATTTTCATCCAAAGAAGAACAAGGTTCATCAAAAATCAAAACTTCTGGGCAAGTTGTAAGCATCCTAGCAATACAAAGTCTTTGTCTTTGTCCCCCTGATAATTTTGAAGGAGAAAGGCTTAAATTGTCTTTTACCTCATCATATAAATTTACACTTTCCAATAAATTTTTAACTTTCTCTTTTTTATTCTTAACTTTTCCCTCATAAAATTCCATTGCATAGGTAATATTTTTTTCTATTGAAAAGTCAAAAGGTTTAGAGTCTTGAAAAAGTGTAGAGATTTTTCTTTTTAATTCAATTGGTTTGATGTTTTTAATATTTTCTCCTCTAAAAAATACATCTCCCGTATAATTTCCACCATTTTCAATTAAAAATCCGTTCAAACAAGAAAGTAAAGTAGATTTTCCGGAGCCTGAACTTCCCATTATACAGATTATTTCATTTTCCTTTATATCTAAATTAACATCTTCTAAAATGCTTTTTTCTTTGTAGAAGATACTAAGATTTTTTATTTCTAATATATTCAACTATTTTACCTCCGATATTTCTCATTATTATTTCAGATAATAAATTTAATATTATTAAAAGTCCAATCAAAACCATAGCTGTCGCATATGCTTTTTCAGTTGCAACTGATTGACTTAGTAACATATGCAAATGGAATGGTAAAGCCATAACAGGATTAAATAATCCACTTGGTTTTGCCATAAATACAACTCCAGTCAAAAGCAAAGGTGCAGTTGCCCCTACGGCATAACTTCCTGCTAAAATCGAAATTGAAACTATTTTATTGGAAATAGTAGGTAAAATTAACTTCCTACACATATAAATTTTATCAATTCCTAAAGCATAGCTATCTCTTATACATTGTCTATCAAATTCTTCAATTAATTTTTCAACATTTAACTCCACAAAAGGAAAAACAATTAGTGAAAGAGCTATACTTGCTGTAAATAAACTCTTCGGAATATTTAAAGTTACTATAAAAAATCCATAGACAAAAAGTCCAATTATAATCGACGGAATTGATGAAATACATTGGATAAGAAAACTCAAAAGCATTTTAATAATTTTTGATTTACAAAATATTTTATTGTAAATTGCAAAACAAATCCCCAAAGCTGTTGAAAAAAACATAGATAATATCATCAACAAAAATGATCCTATTATCGCATTTCTTATACCACCATCTACTCCAAGTGGCATTCCTTTAGGATTTTCCGTTAAAAATTTTAAATTTATTCCTGAAATTCCATTAAAAAACACAAAAGAAAATATCAAAAAAATTGTGCTCATAACTATAAAAATAGATATATATGCAAAAAGTTTAATTAAATTATCCTTAAATCTTATCATAAATTCTACTCTTTCTATTAATAATAAATAATAAAATATTAATGATTAAAACTAAAATCAAAAGTATAAATCCACTTGCAAAAAGTGCATAATAATGTTCACTATAAACTTCACTCATTCCTATTTCAAGTGCAATAAGCGAAGGAATAGTCTGTGCCTTTGACAATAATTTTGGAAAAATCGGTGCATTTCCTATAACCATCATAACTGCCATTGTTTCTCCTATTGCTCTGGAAAATGAAATCATAAAGCCTGTTAAAATCGAAAAATGTAATTTCTTTAAAACTACTTTTCTGATAAAATACTCTTCACTTATTCCCAAAGCATCAGAATCTCTTTGGTATTTTTTCTTTATAAGTTCAATCGTTTCAATAAGGTTTGAAACAAAATAAGGTAAAATCATTATTGATAAGATAATACTACCTGCAAGAACACTTTCTCCAGCAGAAATCTTAAATATTCTTTCTATATTTTTTACAATTATAATCATTCCAAAAAAACCATAAATTATTGACGGAATACCTGCCAAAATGTTTATAAGCCATATGAGAAAAACTTTCGAATTTTTTGTATAAAAACATATATATAAAGCTGTTCCAATAGCAATAGGAAGTGAAATAATACAAGCTAGAATAGATATAAATACACTTGCTAATAATATATTAAAAATTCCGAAACTTCCTGAAACTTCCGTTGCATCCCAAACTCTTCCAAAAATAAATTTTAGAAAATTATTTTTAAGAAAAAATGGTAATGACTGATTATACAAAAAGACTATTAGTGTCAACAAAAGTAAAATTGTAAATAATGTAAAAATATAGACTGTGTATTTAAAAACTTTATTTTTCATAATTACTCCAAAAAAGAGGAATACAAAAAGTATTCCTCAGTATTTTCTAAATTTTATTGCAAAACAATAAGGTTGTACAATATTATTTGCTTGGTATGAATCCCATACTTTTTATAACTTTCTTTCCTTCTTCTGATTGAAGTAAATCAACAAATACTTTTTCAGTTGCAGTTAATTTTCCACTCTTCATAATGATTAAAGGTCTTGAAATATAGTAACTGTTATTTAAAATATTTTCTTCAGTTGGTTCAACATTATCAACTTTCATAGGAATTAACTTTCCTTGGTTTTGATTAGTAATACCATATGATGCATATCCAATAGCATTTTTATTTTCAATAATTTTTGAAACTAATGCACCCATTGAAGGAGCTTGAATCGCATCTTCTCTAACCTTAACATCTTTCATTATTTTCTTTTGGAAAACTTCATGAGCTCCACCACCTAAATCACGAGTTACAACTACAATTTCTTCATCAGGTAAAGATGGATCTACTTGTTTCCATGTTTTATATTCTCCTGAAAAAATCTTTATGATTTCTTCTTTAGTTAAATTTCCATTTTTAGCTTTTAAAATATTATTATCAGGATTAACACAAATACAAAGAGCATCAAGACCTAAAGTATAAGATTCCAAATCCTTAACCTTTTCTTTTTCTGAATCCTTAATATCACGAGCAAGCATTCCAAAATTTGCAACTTTATCAAGAACAGCCTTAACTCCTGCACCTGAACCACCAGATGAAACAAAAATAGTTATATTTTCTTTTGGCAATGAAGAATCAACCTTATCCCAAGTTGTATATTTTTCAATAAAATCTGTAGCAATCTTATTGATTACAGGAGCTAAAGTTGAAGAACCACTAAAACTAATTTGCGCATTAACAGTATCAGACTTGCTTTCAGTTTTATTTGTTTCCTCTTTCTTATCAGTATTTTGTTTTTGTCCTGAACAAGCAGTAAACATAATACAAACTGCTAAAAGAGCCGTTAATTTTTTTAAATATTTTTTCATAATATCCTCCTAAAATAAATACCTGCATATATTTTACAACAAAGAAAATATAATGTAAAATAGATTTTATTAATGGATATTAGTTATTTATAAAGAATTCTTATTATAATTTGTTAAATTCATTTCTTTAAAAAATTCTAAAACATCGCCTAAGTCTTCAAAGATATAATTTGCTTTTTTCTGATCTTGTCCGAAGAATTTATCTTCTATTGCTATCACTTTTATATTTGCATTTTTTCCTGCTTCTATTCCTCTTGTAGAGTCCTCTATTACAAAGGCATCTTCATTAGAAACTTGTAAAAATTCACAGGCTTTTAGATAAACATCTGGATTTGGTTTACTTTTTTTGACTTCATCCGAACTCACTATGAAGTCAAAGTATTCTAAAATTTCACAATCTTTTAGAGCCTTTTCAATTGTCTTTTTAGGACTTGATGAGCAAACAGCAGTTTTTATTTTATGTTTTTTTAAAAATACTAAAATTTCTTTTACAAAAGGCTTTAGAATTGCTTTATAGTCAATAGGATGTTCTAAAAAATACTTTCTATTTTCTTCTTCTATCTCAGAAATTGTATATTTTTTATTGAGCATTTCATACAGCAAATTATATGTTCCTTCCATATTCGTTCCAATCAGTCTAAAAGTATCTTCGAGTTTTCCTTTAAAACCCCTTTTAGAAATCCAATCATAAGTTCCCTTCATGTAAAACATTTCTGAATCTATAAGGACTCCGTCCATATCAAAAAGTACAGCTTTCATATTATTTACCTCTATTTTTTAAACAATCATAATTATCACATATATATCTTACTAGCTTTAAATAGTTTTCTTTATATTTTCGATTCTTTTTATTTTTTATTGAATTTTTAATAATAAGATTTAAATTATCCAAAGCCAATATTAAAATCATAATTAAAAAAACTAAAAATGCTACCTTTAGATATGTTTTCAAATCTTCTGCTTTTGTAATATTGTTTTTTCCTATAAATAAAGAAATTTTAACTGCTATTGATGTCAAAATTAATCTTATAGTTGCAAAAACTGCTGAAATAAATGATGAAATGATAATTGTAGATATTAATCCTGTTTTTATTATAAATGCTATTGCTATAGTTACCCCTTTATTTATAGCTTTTAAAATCAACTCAAATGAATTTATATCAATATTTTATTTTTTCAAGTAAAAATTTCTCTCTTATCAAATCATTTTCAGTTGGAAATTTACTAAAAATAAATTCTTCTAAAAATTTTAAATTCTCGTGATTTGTCTTAATATAGTCTTTTACATCTCTATTAAGAAATTCTTTAAGTTGTAAACTATAACCGAAATATTCGTTGTCAAACCATTTATTTACATCATTATTTTTTGGAAATTCATTATCCTTAATTTTAAATTTTACATCATTAATATTATATAAAATAAAGAATAACTCAAAACTTAAAAATATAATATACGAATAATTAAATAAAGTTAAAAAGTGATTGTAAAATAAAAACTCAGATTTAAAAATAGAAATATATAATAGTAAATTCATATTTAAAAAAGCTAAAATTTTTACTAATGTATTTAATGGATTTATAAAACTAAGTTTAAATTTAGTATATCTAATTAACACAAAATAAATCATATTCATACTGTTAAATATAAAAATAAATCCTAATAGAATTTGTAAAAAATCAAGTACATAGGATAATTGAAAATCCAATAAGTAAAATGAAATTATAAAATAAATTGAATATACCAAAACCCATAAAATATTAAATATGGTATTAATAATTCTTAGTATTTTTTCATATTTTAAATTGATATTTTCTAATTTTTTTCTAAGTAATACCATTTTATCACCTTGTTTCCTTTAAATTACAATTTACAAAAAAGCTGTCCATTATGTCAAAACCTCTTTTTGTAAAATATATTCTATCATCTTTAATTTCTACTACCTTATTTTCTAATCCACTTTCAACAGCTTTTTTATTCTCATATAAAAAATCCGACTTAAAAATACTGTTGTAATCGGAAATCAAAAATCCCTCTTTTAAACGCATATTCATTATGATATATTCAAATTTTTTTGTAGGCATATCCAATTTTTCTCTAAAATCTACAGGAATATTTCCATTATGTAATTCTTTTATGTATTTTGAAAGATTAACTGTATTAGAAAATCTTTCATCATTTAAATAGGAATGAGCAGAAATCCCAAGTCCTAAATACTCTTTACAATTCCAATACTTTTTATTATGAACAGATTCTTTCCCGACTTTAGCAAAATTTGAAACTTCATATTGATTCATTACCATTTCTTCTAATTTTTCTACGATTAGATGATACATTTTTCTTTCAGTTTCTTCATCTAAAAAATCCAATTTTCCTGCATTTTGTAATGCCTTAAATTTCGTCTTTTCTTCAATAATCAAGGCATAATAAGAGATATGTTCGGGATTTATATTTTTTACAACTTCTAAGTCATATAAAATATCATCTATTGTTTGACTTTGATAACCGAAAATTAAATCTAAATTTAAATCAAGGTCAAATTTTTTTACCAATTCAATACTATCAAAGGCTTCTTTGGAATTGTGATTTCTTCCAAGTTCTTTTAAAATTACATCATTAAAACTTTGTACTCCTATTGATACTCTATTTATTTTTGCACTTTTATAGTATTCTAATTTTTTCTTATCAAAAGTTTTCGGATTTGTTTCAATTGATATTTCAATATTATCAAGGACTGTAAAATTTTCCTTTACTTTTTCTAAAATTTCAAATATATATTTTCCGTCAATAAAACTCGGAGTTCCTCCTCCAATGAAAATAGAATCTATTAAAAAGTTTTATTTCCTTTTAATTCAATTTCTTTTTTTAAAGCTTCTACATACTCTTTAATTTTAGAATTTGCGCCTTGAAATGCTGTAAAGTCGCAATAATTACATATTCTATCACAAAAAGGAATGTGAATATATAATCCCAATCTTTTCATTTTTTCTCCTATTAAGCAAAAAGCCTATCTTATAATAGGCTTTCTTATCTATTTTTCATCATATTTCAATACAGCTAAAAATGCCTGTTGAGGTACTTCTACGCTACCAATTTGTTGCATTTTCTTCTTACCTTCTTTTTGTTTTTCGAGTAATTTTCTCTTTCTTGAAATATCTCCACCATAACATTTTGCAAGTACGTCTTTTCTCAAAGCTCTTACAGTTTCTCTGGCGATTACTTTAGAACCTATTGAAGCTTGAATAGGTACTGCAAATTGATGTCTAGGAATTTCATCTTTAAGTCTTTCGACTATATTTCTCGCTCTTTCGTAAGATTTTTCACGATGAACTATTATTGAAAAGGCATCGACTAAATCTCCGTTGATTAAAATATCCAATTTAGCTAAATCTGAACGTTGATATCCTTTTAATTCGTAATCAAGTGAAGCATAACCCTTTGTTTTTGATTTTAATGCATCAAAAAAGTCGTAAATAACTTCATTCAACGGCAATATATATCTTAGACTCACTCTATGTTGATCGAGATATTCCATATTTTCAAAAACTCCTCTTTTGTTTTGACATAAGTCCATAATAGTTCCGACATAGTCTTTTGGAGTCATAATATTTGCCTCAACAATAGGTTCTTCCATATATTCTATTTCAGTTTCTTTAGGTAAATTGCTTGGATTTTGAATTTCAAGTATTTCTCCTGTTTTTTTAGCAACTTTATAGATTACAGATGGAGCTGTTGTAATTATATTCAAATCAAACTCTCTATCCAGTCTTTCTTGAATAATCTCCATATGTAATAGTCCCAAAAATCCACATCTAAATCCAAAGCCTAGTGCAACAGAGCTTTCAGGCTCAAAGGATAGAGAAGCATCATTTACTTGCAGTTTCTCTAAAGCTTCCCTTACACTGTTAAAATCCTCCCCTTCTGCGGGATAAATTCCACAATAAACCATTGGAATAACTTTTTTATATCCAGGTAAAGCTGAGTCAGTCATATTTTCAAAATCTGTAATAGTATCCCCAACTCTTGCATCTTTTACATTCTTTATGCTTGCAACTACATAACCTACATCTCCGGCTTTTAGCTCTCCAGTTTGAACATTTCCTGAAGCAGTATAACCAACTTCAGTTACTTCAAATTTTCCTTTAGTTGCCATCATATAAATAGTCATTCCCTCTTTTAAAGTTCCTTCAACTACACGAACATAGGAAACAACACCTTTGTATGAATCATAATATGAATCAAAGATAAGTGCTTTAAG
Source organism: Parvimonas sp. oral taxon 110 str. F0139 (assembly GCF_000214475.1). GTDB lineage: Bacteria > Bacillota > Clostridia > Tissierellales > Peptoniphilaceae > Parvimonas. The sequence goes on from NZ_AFII01000002.1 coordinate 40,076, forward strand.
TGGTGCATTTTCATCTCCAGTTGGAGCAGGTACATTATTTACAATATCTTCCAGTACATCTTCAATATTAAGTCCCTCTTTTGCAGAAACTAAAGGAATTCCCTCTGTATCAAAGCCTGTTATTTCTTCAATTTCATCTTTTACTTCATCAATTCTAGCTGACGGTAAATCTATTTTATTTATAACTGGTAAAATTTCTAAATCTTGTTCTAATGCTAAATATACATTTCCAAGAGTCTGAGCTTCAACACCTTGAGTTGCATCAACAACTAAAATAGCTCCCTCACAAGCAGCAAGACTTCTTGATACTTCATAAGTAAAGTCAACATGTCCCGGAGTGTCAATAAGATTTAAAACATAAGTTTCTCCGTCTTTTGCTTTGTAGAAAAGTTTTACAGCCTTTAGCTTAATAGTAATTCCTCTTTCTCTCTCAAGATCCATACTATCTAAAACCTGTTCTTCCATTTCTCTTTTAGTCATCATTCCTGTTTTTTCTATTAATCTATCGGCAAGAGTTGATTTTCCATGATCTATATGTGCAATTATAGAAAAATTTCTAATATTCTTCTGTTCTATTTTCATAAATTATTTTAACCCTCCAAAATTATTAAAAGGATAGTATCTAAATACAATTTTCCCAACAATGTCAGATCTTGGAACAACTCCTAAATCTCTACTATCTCTACTATTTGATCTATTATCTCCCAAAACGAAAACATAACCTTCTGGCACTTCCCATTTTGTAGTATCATTATGTGGACTAGTAACATTCGTGCTTACATAGTTCTCTTCCAACATTTTTCCATTCAAATAAACCCTATCATTAATTATTTCAACAGTATCGCCCTCAACTGCAATAACCCTCTTTAAATAGTATTTTTTGGCATCAGGAACATAAAAGTCAATAATATCTCCACGAGTTATATTCTTCTTCATAAAAAATATTTTATTAACCATAAGTCTATCCCCATGATTTACAGTTGGATTCATACTTCTTCCATCTACAATAGTACTTGTAACAACAAAAGTTCTTATTCCAAAACTTATTAAAAGTGCAAGAATTATAACTTTCGCATAATCAAAGAAAATTTTCCAAAAATTCTTTTCTTCCTGTTCATTACTATTTTTCTCTTCTTCATCATATCTATCATCAATCATAATTTCCTCCAAATTCAGATAGAATCATTTTATCATCTTTAATTAATGTCTATCCACTAAAAACTTACAATATAAAACATAACCAAATCCGCCTAAAAATATTACTAGAAATGGACTTATTTTAAAATAACTAACTAATATTAAAACTAATAAACTAAAAATATAGTGAACAGCCTTTAACTTTGTCTTTTTTCCAAGTATTACGACAGCAGAAGCTAGCACTGCTATTAAAGCTGGTTTAACTGCAATAAAAAATTTACTGACATAGTAATTCGCACTCATATCCTTAAAAAACATTGCTATTATAAGAATTGATATAAAAGCAGGAAAAATTGAACAAAATAAGCAAACCAAAGCTCCTGCTAAACCCTTTATCTTATATCCTACAATAATACTAATATTACAACCCAAAACTCCTGGAACACTTTGTGCTATTCCAAGTGCATCTAAAAATTCTTCTTGAGTCATATATTTCCTTTTTTCCACAATTTCTTTATTTATAACCGGAATCATCGCAGCTCCACCACCAACCGTCAGAGTGCTTATCCACAAAAAAGTCTTAAATAATTGAAATAACATAATTACCTCCTAAATAATCCACATTCCGATTATACCAGTTAAAAAAATTGCAATTATCGGATGTAAATTTCTATAAGTAGTTAAGTAAAATATTATTCCAAAAGTAATTATCGAATATATAGTATAAAAGTCAGAATCAATAACAGACACACAACTAGATGCAATCAATCCAAGTACGACAGGTCTAATCCCGACAAAAAAGTTCTTTATATGTACATTATCTTTAAATTTTTGCATAAAAAAACAATTAAAGTAATTAAAATAAAACTTGGTAAAACAACTGCCATAGTAGTTATAATAGATCCAATAACTCCGTTACCTACAGTATATCCTACAAATGTTGCAAGATTTATCGCAATTGGACCTGGTGTTATTTGTGAAATTGTAACAAAATTTATAAAGTCATTCATTCCAATCCAAGCATATTTATCTACAACCATAGATATAATCAGTGGAATCATTGCATATCCTCCACCAAAATTATATGCTCCAATGAATAAAAACACTAAAAACAAGCTAATTAAACTCATTTTATCTCCTCTTACCTATTATTATTCTATCAAAATCTGCAAAATCTTTTTTTGAAGTAAAATTTCAAATCCATTTTCAATTAGTAAATTAGAAATAATTTTCATTTGATTATATCCTATTTCAAAAGCTAAAACTCCATTTGCAGATAAATAATCCAAAGAACCCGAAATTATTTTTTTATAAAAGAATAATCCATCTTTTCCACCATATAAGGCATTTTGAGGCTCAAAAGATAATTCTTTTTCCAGTGTTTTCATGTCGACCTCATCAATATAAGGAGGATTTGAAACTATAATATCAAAATTTTTCTCCTTTATATTTGAAAAAATATCACTTTCAAAAAATTCCACATTTTTTAGATTCAACTTTTCTTTATTTTTATTTGATAATTTTATAGCTTCTTTGTTTATATCAATACCATAAACATACGATTTTTTCAAATTATCAGCCAGTGCAAGACTTATAGCTCCACTTCCACAGCCTATATCTAAAATATTATCCTTTTTACAATCCAATTTTAAAATTTCATCAACCAAAATTTCCGTCTCAAATCTTGGAATTAAAGCAGATTCATCAACAAACAACTCCAAACCATAAAATTTCCATTTTCCAAATATATATTGTAATGGATAATTTTGTTTTCTCTTTTCTATTATTTCTAGAAATTCATTGTATATAGAATCAACACAAAATGTCAATTCCATTTTTAATTCAACAGATTTTTTACCCGTTAAAAATTCTAAAATTAACCAATTTTCATTAGAATTACCATGTTTTTCAATCAATTCTTTTATGTTCATAGAAAACTCCAATCCTAAGAAATTTTAGAATATAGCTCATAAATAAAATTATAAAAATCATCTGAAACAGTTATTAAAAATGACGCATCATTATATTTTAAACTACCAGTCCTACCTTCAGAGGATAATGTAATACTAAGAATATTATTATTACTTTCAAAAGATATTGTTATATCTTCGTTATCCATAGTAAGTTTAGAATCAGAAACAAATTTATTAAACTCTAACTTTGAAATAACATCATCCATTAATTTTTTATCTTCAATAATATATTTTTTATCATTTTCTACTTTAGTAATTACTATTTTATTTAATTCTTGCGTAGATAGATATTTTTTTTCAATTTTTAAAACATCATTATGATTTATATCTGTAACAATATAATACTTATCTCTCTCTTTTCTAATTCTTCCTCTTTCAACAATTGAATTATAAGTAATTAATCCTAATCCAATAATTTCTATAATAAAAACTATTATAATAATATTTTTAATATTTTTTTTCATAAAATACTCTCCTGACAATTATGCCTCAAACAAATTAAAATATTAATCTTAATCCACTATTATTTTATCACAATTTAGAAAAAAATAAATTAAAATTGACAATAAGTACATAAACTCTAATTATTATGTTTAAATATAGTTATAAAATTTTTGACAAAAAAAGAGATGAATTTTTTATTCATCTCTTAAAATTCTTTTTGTAAATACTCCATAAATGATTTTATATCTTTAAAATCCTTATAAACTGCTGCAAAACGAACATAAGAAACCTCATCAAGTGATTTTAAATATTTCAAAACCAATTCCCCAATCTGAGTAGATTTAATTTCATTTTTGTAATTTTGTCTAATATCTTTTTCAATATTATCTATAACAGACTCTATCTCTTTATCTTTAATAGTTCTTTTTTCACAACATTTTTTTATACCGGCAAAAACTTTATTTCTAGAAAAAATTTGTCTAGATCCATCTTTTTTTAACACAAAAATTACAAACTCAGGCATTTTCTCATATGTTGTAAATTTATAATCACAAATCTCACAAACTCTTCTTCTTTTAACATAAGTTTTATCAATAGAATTTCTAGAATCTAGAACTCTAGTAGTTTCCGCTCCGCAGTTAGGACATTTCATTATCTTAAGAAACTTGGAATATCTAACTCTAATCCATCATCTTTTTTATCTGATGCAAGTTTTTTTCAATACCGGATGATTTTCTAATTCCACCTGCTACAAGAGGGTCAAATCCAGTAGCTATAACAGTAATCTTAATATCATCTCCAAGAGATTCATCAACACCTGTACCGAAAATTACATTTGCATCTCCATCTATTGCTTCTCTAATTAATTCGGCAGCTTCATGAGCTTCAAAAAGTCCAACATTAGCTGCAGTAACATTAAGAAGAACAGCACTTGCTCCATCTATAGAAGTTTCAAGTAATGGACTGTTAATTGCCATTTTAGCAGCTTCAACAGCTCTATTATCTCCACTTGCAATACCAATACCCATATGAGCAACACCTTGATCTTGCATTACTGATTTAACATCTGCAAAATCTAAATTAATTATACTAGGAATAGCAATTAAATCTGAAATACCTTGAATACCATTCATTAGAACTTCATCTGCCATAGCAAAAGCTTCTAACATTGTTGTTCTCTTTTCAGAAATTTGAATCAATTTATCATTTGGAATAGTAATTAATGTATCTACTTTTTCTTTAAGTGCTTCAATTCCTTGTTCAGCTTGAACAGCTCTTTTTTTACCTTCAAATGTAAATGGTTTAGTAACTACACCAACAGTTAAAACGCCCATTTCCTTTGCAATGCCAGCAACTACTGGAGCAGCACCTGTACCAGTTCCACCACCCATTCCAGCAGTAATAAATACCATATCAGTTCCTTCAAGAGATTTCATTATTTCTTCTTTACTTTCTTCAGCTGCTTTTTCTCCAATTGATGGGTTAGCTCCTGCACCAAGTCCTCTTGTTAACTTTTCTCCTATTTGAATTTTTGTTTCTATGTCAATAGAATTTAAAATTTGTCTATCAGTATTTACTGCAACGAAATCAACACCTCTTAAACCAGATTGTTTCATTCTTGAGATAGCGTTGTTTCCACCACCACCTATACCAAAGACTTTAATTTTAGCTAAGCCACTTCCACATACTTCCATTTCAAATGCCATTTTAATTTCCTCCTATATTCTTTTCTACTTATTTTTTAGGTAACCATTGTTATTATACTAAATTTTTAAATAAAATTCCACTATTTTTTTACTATTATTGGATTATCTCCAACATTTAATATAATTTCTTTTGCATTTATTCCTTCTACTTGAATTTTCTTAAGTAAAATTCCAATTATTTGTGTCTTTTTTGCATAATCATTTAAATCACCAAATGTAACTTTTAAAGAATTTTTCATTTGGATTACTATTTCTTTATCATTTGTAAAGTCAATACTAACTACATTTGGATAATATTCTTTGGACAAAATGTCTACTAAGAATTTAACTTTAGTAGTATCATTTGAAAAATCTTCTCCAACTTTTAAATCAGTTTCTGAAATTCCCTTTAACTGAGCTCCTGATGCCTTAGAATTGTCAGTTGCAACCTCTTTTACCTTACCGTAATTATCAATAGTTGTTAACCCGCTAGCAGTATTAATATAAGAACTAACATAATTTTCTTTTACTTCTATTTCAATTATATTAGGATAATTTTTTCTAACCTTTACATTCTCAATATTTGAAAGAGCCTTTAAATTTTTTTCAATTTTACTAGAAGATGTTAAAAATATATTATCTCCAATATTTACACCACTTTTAGAAACTATAAGTTCTTTTTCATTTGCTACATTTCCAACTACTTTTACATAATCAATCTTAAATAAATCATGAGTAAGTCCAAAATAAACCATTATCCCTGCACAGGCCAATAAAAAAGTTAACATAAACTTCAAGAAAAGTCTTAATCCTCTTTTTCTCTTCTTTTTATTACCTTTTTTATCTATATAATACTCATCATCATCTTCTTCGTCATCATCATCTTTTGATTCATTATGACTATCAATAACTTCATCATAATAATTTGCCTTTTGATTTACGTTCACATAAGTAGTTTGAGTCATATCAATATCATTATCTAGACTGCCAAAATCATCATCTTCTTCAGTATTATTTTCTTCCATACTTCCAAAGTCGTCATCATCATCTGATTCATTAGCTACAACTTGACTAGTTTCAAATAATGATTCATAATTACTTTCTTTACTTGATTCTTCTGTATTAGCTATATCATATTGATTAAAAATTGAACCTTCTTCTCCATTTTCTTCATCATAAAAAAGATTTTCAGATGCTTCTTTTTGTGTAATGCTTTCATTGGATTCCAAACTGCCAAAATCATCATCTTCTAACTCAACTTGTTTATCTGAATTAGTATCATTCAAATTTAAATAGCTAGAACTTTGAAATTCATTTTCTGCCATATTTTCTTTTTCAGGAATTTCTTGAATAACTTCATCTTCAATATTATCATTAGAAGAAAAAGTGTCTTCCCCCATTTCTTCAGAAACAGGATGTTCTTTCTCGTAATTTAATTTTTCAAAATCTACACTTTTGAAATCTTCAAAAAAAGATTCATCCAAAACATTACTGCTAGCCTTTAACTTATCATATTCGTAAAATTCATCATTTACTGAACTATCAGAATTGTTACTCTTTACAAATATTTTAGGCTTCTTACCTTTTCTGTTATCTCCAGCCATATCTATCTCCCTTTAAATTTATCATAAAAAATTGAAACAAAATCATTTACTGCATTAGGAGTTGCTAACTTCTTTGCACTATCTTTCATTTGTTCAAGTTTATTATTGTCAAAAATTATTTTTTCTATATTTTCCCATAATAAATCAGAATTTAAGTCTTTTTCGAGTATAAGCTCAGCAGCACCAATATCTTTATACGCTCTTGCATTAAATTCTTGGTGATTTTCTGTAGTATATGCTTTTGGTATTAGTATACTTGCTAAGCCTATTTTTGATATTTCAGCTAATGTTATTGCTCCAGAACTTGTTATAACCAAATCTGAAACTCCATAAGCTTTATCCATTTCAATCATATACGGCAAAATTTTTACATTCTTTCCTAATTTTATATTTTTATTTTTTATATCTTCTAAAAATTTATCATAATTGCTTTTTCCAGTTACGTGAATTAAAGAAATTTTATTATTATCATAGAATTTATCTAAAATTCCTAAAATTGCTTTATTAAGCTCTTCACTACCGTTACTTCCCCCAAAAGAAAAAATATTCTTGGAATTTTCATCAAGTTCAAAATATTTTAATGATTCTTCTCTATTCAAATTTTGAAATCTATTTCTAATTGGATTTCCAGTAACTACACATTTCTCATTATTCTTAAAAAATTTTATTGATTCTTTAAATGTAACAGCCATTGAATCTACATATCTAGATAAGATTCTATTAGTTATTCCAGGATAACTATTTTGTTCGTGAAATATTGTATAAATTCCAAGTTTATGCGCTTTATACAAAACTGGTCCTGTTACAAACCCCCCTGTTCCTATTGCAATATCTGGTTTAAACTCCTTCAATATCTTCTTTGCTTGTGATAGTCCTTTAAACAGAATAAAAATTGATTTAAAAAACTTTTTATTAATTTTTCTTGGTAATCCCATTACTTCAATTGATTTAAAATTTATATTCAAACTTGGAATTAATTCACTTTCCATACTGTTCTTAGAACCTATATATAAAATTTCTATATTTTCATCTCTTTTTTTAATTCTTCAATTATCGCAACAGCAGGATATATATGTCCTCCTGTTCCGCCTCCTGATATTACAACTTTCATATTATCTCCCTTTAGTATCATGTCTAACAATTCCTAGAATAATTCCAATCATTATTGAAGTCATAACCAATGATGAACCACCGTAACTTACAAAAGGTAAAGTTACTCCTGTTGGAGGAATTGACCCAGTAGCTGTTCCAATATTGACTAATGTTTGTAATCCTATTGAAAATGTTATTCCTAGTATTACCATTCTTCCATATAAGTTCTTAATATTTCTTGAAATCATTATTCCTAAATATGCCAAGTAAATATATACTCCAATTAAGAACACAGAACCTATAAATCCAAATTCTTCTGCAATAGTTGCAAAAATAAAATCATTATGAGCTTCTGATAAAGTATACTTTTGTCTTCCATTTCCTAAACCAACACCTAGAAGAGATCCATTTGTTATAGCAAAAAGAGACTTTATAAGTTGCCAAGATTTTGAATCTCTATACTTTAAAGGATTTATAAAAGCTTGAATTCTACTAGTTCTACTATATCCTGAATTTAATAAATATATTACTCCAAAACTCGCAATAGATATTCCAAGTCCAGAAAACATTATTGCCTTTTTGTCCATACCAGCTATTATATACATAGCTGTTATAGTCCCTATAATTATCAATGTATTCGAAAAATCAGGTTGAATCATAACAGAGAATGATGCTAACCCAACAATTACTAAATATTTAAAAAATACATTTTTAAAAGTAAAATTATTTTTATATTTATCAATAATATATGCCATTAACATTATAGATGCAATTTTCATGAAATCAGAAGGCATAAATGTTAAAGGTCCTATTTTTATCCATCTTCTCGCATTATAAACATTAATTCCTATTGGAGAATACACTAAAAAACCCATTAAAAAAACTAATATAAAAATTATTTTACTATATTTTTTTAATTTCAAAATATTCACTTGTGAAAAAATAAATATCGATATAATAGATAAAGCTACAAATAATGTATGCTTTTTTATTATTTCTATTTCATTTCCTTTTAGTCTATAGCTATATGGCCAACTTGTACTAAATACCATTATACCTCCAAACAGAAGTAGAAATAGTACAACCATGACTAATTTCTTAGTGTATTTATCATATTTATTCATTATAATTCATTTACCAACTTCTTAAATAAATTTCCTCTTTCTTCATAGCTTTTAAACATATCCCAACTTGCAGAAGCAGGAGAAAGTAAAACATTATCACCTCTTTCAGCAATTTCAATACATTTTTCTATAACTTCTTTATAATCATTAACAATTATATTATTTTCAAACCCATTCTTCTTTGCAGTATCATAAAATTTATATTTTGTATCTCCAACTAAAATTAATGCCTTTACCTTTCCATTAAAACTTTCAAATAACGGATTAAAATCAACATTTTTATCATAACCACCTAAAATTAATATTATAGGTTTTTCTAAAGCCTCAATAGCTTTTATAGTTGAATCTACATTTGTTCCTTTAGAATCATTATAAAATTTTATTCCATTAAAATCTCTAACGAACTCAATTCTATGTTCAACGCCACCAAAATTTTTACATGCAAAAATTATGGTATCCATAATTATACCATAATTATAACAGATTGCCAAAGAAATTAAAACATTTTGAGCATTATGCTTTCCTAAAATTTTTAAATCTTTCATAGAAAATAGCTTTTTATCATTGTGATAAAAATTATTTTCACTTAAATAAAAGTCTGCATTTTTATTATTTAAAGAAATTTTTGTTACATTAGTATTTTCTACATTAATCTTACCTAAAATTTCATCATCAATATTTAAAATAAGATTTCCATTTTTATCCATATTTTTAAATATTTTTAATTTATCTTCTATATAGTTATCAAAACTTCCATGCCAATCAATATGATCTGGAGTAATATTTCCTATAGAAGCAATATAAGGTTTAAAATTTTCAATATTATGTAGCTGAAAACTGCTAACTTCTATAATATTTACAGTTTCATCATCTGAATTAAAAATCTCCCAAAGCATTCCTATTCCGATATTTCCAACCACTCTTGATTTAATATTTGCAGTTTTAAAAATTTCCCCAACTAAAGTTGTTGTAGTAGTTTTCCCGTTTGTCCCAGTTATCGCAATTATTTTTCTTTTTGGAAATAGTGTATATGCTAATTCCAAGTCAGTATAAACAGGAACTTTTCTAGAAGTAAAATATTCTATTATTTCATTAGAAGGTTTAATTCCGGGACTTTTAACTATAAAATCAAATGTGTAATCTTTATAATTTTTTATGAATTTATAATTATACCTTTCAAGATTTTCAAAAACATTTTGTAATTCTGATTTTTCCTTATCATCATAACAGTAAACGTCCGCATTTAATGAGCACAGTGTTTTTATAGTTGAAATTCCTGATAAACCTAATCCAATAACTAAAACTTTTTTATTTAAAATTTCCATAAAACACTCCTAATTAAATACGAAAGAAAAGATAGACAGCTATAATTGACAATAGACCGCTGATTACTGCAAAAGCTGTAACAATTTGAGGTTCTTTATATCCCTTTAATTCATAATGATGATGTATCGGACTCATCAAGAAAACTCTTTTTTTATTTCTAGTTTTATAACTAACTACTTGAATGATAACTGATAGTGCTTCCATCACATATATTCCACCAATAATAGGTAAATAAAAAATCATTCCATTTAATATACATATTGTGGCTATTGCACCGCCTAAAGCCATAGAGCCAGTATCTCCCATAAATACTCTAGCCGGATAAGAATTAAACATAACAAATCCCATTAAACTTGCCATAAATACTAGTGAGAAAACCCCAACGCTCGGGAATCTTGATGCACTTATAACAGCTAGTCCTAAAAACACAGGAATTGAAACAGAAGATGAAAGACCGTCTAATCCATCTGTTAAATTAGTTGCATTTGCCGTTCCTATCATTACAAAAATTAATATAGGATAAATAAACCATCCAAAATTAACTGCACCTTTTACAAAAGGAATTAATTGATATCTTAAATCTGTTCCTACTACCTTCTCTATGAATATAATTACAGCTATACTTATTACAAATTGAATTACTAATTTTTGAATTTCAGTAAGACCTAATGATCTTTTCATAATAAGTTTAAAGAAATCATCTAAAAATCCTATTAATGTAAAACCTAACATTCCAATCAATACTGCAAATACTTCTTTAGAAAAATTACCTAAACAAACTGTTGTAAGAATTATTGCAATTACAAAAAACACTCCACCCATTGTAGGTGTTCCTGCTTTAGACAAATGACTTTGCGGACCATCATCTCTAATATTTTGACCCAGTTTAAATTTTCTTAAATATGGAATAGAAACTTTTGCTATAAAAATTGTTAGAAAAAAACTAACTAAAATACTCCATATTGTAAAATTTGTTATTCTCATTTATTTCATCTCCTAAATTAATCTTCAAAGGTTAAAACTAGCTCTTCGTCTTTTGAAATATAACTTCCAATTTCTTTATTAGAGGAGACGAATTTTCCTTTGCCACCTGAAGTTTTGTATTTATATCCCATTTTATTTACAACATCCATCGCTTGATCATAATTCATTTTTGAAAAATCAACAACTAACAATTTTTCCTTTTCATCATCCGATAGAGTTAAATTTACTGTACTACCCTCAACTAAGTTCTTTTCTGGTTCTTCACTTTGAGCAGTCACAATTGATTTTGGTGAGCTAGAACCTTCTACACTATAATTTAAAAATTGTCCTTTTAAAATTTCGGATGCATATTCTAAAGTTAGACCTTTAACATCTGGAACTTTTGTTCTTTTAACGATTCCAGTATTATCATTTGTTTTAGTTATTTGTTTATATTCGGCAATTTCTTCTGCTAATTTTTTAGCCAAAGGAGCACACGCACTTGTACCACCTACATTCACCTTTGGCTCATCAAATACAATTAAAATGCTGTATTTTGGATTTTCAATTGGAAAAGCTATATATAATGAAGCAATTGTCTTTTGATCATCGTATTTACCATTTACCGCTTTTATTGTCGTACCAGATTTTCCACCGATTCTTACATTATTAGAATATACTTTTTTTACGATGCCATTTGTTACACCATGTTCCATGATTACTCTCATTTTGTCACTTGTTTCTTTTGAGATAATCTGATTTTTAACGATAGCTTCATTATCTTTTACTTTAATTTTATTATCTTCATCTTTTTCAACATTCTTAATGTTGATTTGAGGTTCTAATAAATAACCTCCATTAACAACTGCATTTGCAGCCATAATCATTTGAATAGGTGTTACGGAAATGCCGTGCCCATAACTCATTGTTGCAAGTTCTGCCGCTCCTATATCGGATACAGACTTTGGAATTTGTCCATTAGATTCTCCAGGTAAATTAATTCCTGTTTTAGTTCCAAATCCAAAACCATTTATATATCTATAAAACTTGTCTCTTCCTAAATGTCTAACCATTTGAACTAAAGCTGGGTTACAGCTATTATCTAAGGCTTCAGTAAATGTTTCTTTTCCATGTGGATTCTGCCAATTAAAACATCTAAGAGTAATCCCTGGTATATCTCTTATAAATCCATTACAAAAGAAAGTTGAATCTAAAGTATCTGTCTTTTCTTCTAAAGATGAAGATGCTGTTATAAGTTTAAATACAGAACCTGGTTCATAAGCATCACTTACAGCAGGATTTCTCCACATAGAAAATATCTTTTTTAACTTTTCTTTTTCATCTAAGTTTTCAAAACTTTTAAGAGTATTATCGTCAAGAGGAACGTTAGGATTATTGGTATCATATTTTGGATAACTATCCATTGCTAAAATATCCCCATTTGTGACATCTGAAACAATTACACTCATCTTTATAGGTTTTTCTTGATCATAATATTGCTTAGCATATTCTGAAACATATTTTTGAATGGTACTATCAATAGTTAAATATAAATCTTTACCATCTTTTGCCTCAACAACATCTTCAACTGACTTATTAAGACTTTCTCTAATAACTCTTTTAGATCCATCAGTTCCTGAAAGAGAATCATTTAAATAATTTTCAATTCCACTTTGTCCACCGTTTTCATTTGCATGACCAACAATAAAAGGTGCCAAAGTTCCATCTATATAGTTTCTACTTTGTTCAATTTCAACACTAATTATTGATGAATTTATTTCTTTAATTTCTTTTGCCAATTCAGGACTAATACTCTTTTTTATTTTAAAATTCGTTCCTCTATCAGCTCTGTCAAAAACTTTTTTCTTATCTAGTTCAAGAGCTGCAAAAATTTCATCTAATTTTTTCTCTTCAGCTTCTTTAGCCTTTTGTGAATATTGTTTAAACTTATCATATTCTAATACTGAGAAATAAACTTCTCTATTATTATTAACACTAATTATAATTGAATTTTTAGATTTTATAATTGAATTTTGTTCTTCTGTAATATTCTTTTGTATCAATAAATTGTTATATTGATCAGCTTTTTCTATAATTTCTTCTTTATTTAATTGTAATAATTCAAAGATTTTATCTAGTTTTTGTGTTTCTGTATCTTTAATCTTCCCACTAGATTTTTTATAACGGTTATAATCAAGAGTAGAAAAATATCCATTATAAACACTAATACTTTTAGCTAAAGTATTCCCGTTCCTATCAAAGATTGTTCCTCTTTTTGCCTCAAGAGGTGTATAACTAACAGAATCTTTAAATTGTTCAACACTATATTTATTTTTTGAATATAATTGTAAATATGCCAATTTAACAATTATTACACTAAAAAGTATGATAAAAATAAAAAATAAAACAGCCGAACGAGAAGAGACTGTTTTATTTTTAATACTATATTTCTTTTTATTCATTTAAACTCCCCTTGTCTAAGTTTAAGAAATTAATCAATCTTATCCAAATATTTAACTTGTTCCTTCTTAGGAAAATCCATATTGTAATTAAGTCTTGCAATCTTTGCAATTCTATCTACAGATTTATAAGGCTCAAGTTTCATATAATTATCATCTCTTTCTGTTTCTAACGAGCGAATTTCAGAGTTAAGTGTATTTATCATTCTATTTTGTTGAGCAATATTTAGATATCCATATAAAATTACTACACTAAAAGTTAATGTAATAAAAGTGAATATAAAAAGTGTAATATTTTTATATAAACTGGATTCTCTGGTAATTCCGTAGGCTTTTTTATTTTTCTCCGAAATTCTCTCGCCTGAAACATTCATATATTTTACTTGAGCCATACTCATATAAATCATCCTCCTAAATTTTTGAACAAACCCTCAATTTTGAACTTTTCGATCTAGGGTTATCATTCATTTCTTCTTTGGAAGGCACCAAAGGCTTCTTTGTTAAGATTTTTACTTTTGGCTTGTGATTACAAACACAAACATATAATTCCTTAGGGCAAATACAACCTCTTGCCAATTCTTTAAATGATTCCTTAACAATTCTATCTTCCAAAGAGTGAAAAGTTATAATACATAATCTACCATCTTTATTTAGTCTTTCTACTATATCTGGAATAACTTTCTTTATTACTTCTAATTCTCTATTAACCTCAATCCTTATTGCTTGAAAAACTCTTTTTGCAGGATGTCCTCCCTTAGCTCTAACAGATTTTGGAATAGCTCTTTCGATAATATCAACCAATTCAAAAGTAGTTTCTATTAACTTTTCTTTTCTATAATTAACAATAAATTCTACAATTCTTTTTGTCCATTTTTCTTCGCCATATTTGTAAAAAATATATTCTAATTCATCAGAACTATAATAATTCACAACATCGAATGCACTTTTTTTTAGATCTCTATCCATTCTCATATCCAATGGAGCATCTATCATATAAGAAAAACCTCTTTGACCATTATCTATTTGATAAGAAGAAACACCGATGTCTAATAAAACACCATCAACTTTATCAATTCCATAATAATCTAGTATTTCTTTAAAATTTTCAAAATTACTTTTATAAAATAAAACATTATCTGAAATCTTTAAAAGTCTATCTTTGGCAACTACCAACGCTTCTTCATCCTGATCAACACAAATCAGTTTTCCATTTTTTATTCTTTTTAAAATTTCTGTTGAGTGCCCAGCACCTCCAACAGTCAAATCAACATATATTCCGTTAGGTTTAATATCTAAATTATCTATTACTTCATCTAACATTATAGGTATATGATTAAATTCCATAAATAATTTCCTTAAAAATCAAGACCATCAAATCTTTCAGACATAATAGTATCGTCACTATATTCTAATTCACTGTATTCATCCCATTTTTCTTTAGACCATATTTCAATTCTGTCAGAAACACCGATAATCATAACATCTCTTTCAATTTCAGCAAATTCACGTAAATTTTTATTTACTAAAAATCTCCCTTGTTTATCTAAATCTGCATTCATTGCACAGCTACAAAAGAATCTTGTAATTGAACGAACATCTTTTTTGCTAAAACCTTTTGAATTAAGTTGTTCTGTAAATTCAGTCCACTTTTTTTCCGTAAATACAAATAGACAGCCTTCAAGACCTCGAGTTACTACAAAATTAGATCCTAACTCATTTCTGAATTTTGATGGCATAATTAATCTGCCTTTATCATCTAAAGTATGTGGAAAATCTCCAATAAACAATGCCATCACCCCCTAAAATTGTAACTCCATTTTACTCCATATTAACCCACATTTTTTATTACACTTATATTTTACACCATTTTTTCATATTTTGCAACCCTTTTTTTGAAAATTTTTATAAATATTATCACAAATAAATGTGTAAATTTCAATAATTTTAAAAAATCTATAAAAAAGTGGAGTGAATTTTCTATTTTTTTAGTATTTTTTTCACAAAAAAACTACATAGATTTAATCTATGTAGTTAAAAAATTTTTTAAAGTAATAAATTATAAATTATTAATGTCCTTTCCATATTTTCTATTCAAAAAGAAAAGTATAGTTCCAACAATTATACCAACAAGTGATAGAACTTGAGAAACCCTAAATCCTAAAAACATTAGGCTATCAGTTCTCAAACCTTCTACGAAGAATCTTACAATTCCATATAAAATTGCATAAAGCAAAATAATTTCACCTTTCTTCTTTTGATATTTTCTCATATATATCATTAAAAATATAAAAATTAGAAAATTTCCAATTGATTCATATAAAAATGTCGGATGATATTTTTTACCATCTATAATAACAGCCCAAGGTAAAGTAGTTTCAGTTCCATGAGCTTCTTGATTAATAAAATTTCCCCATCTTCCAATTGCTTGGCCAAGTATTAATCCTGGAGCACAAACATCAGCTAAATCTCTAAAATCAATTTTTTTATATTTACCAAAAAAGTAAACTACAATAACAGCAGCTATTACAGCTCCATATATTGCAAGTCCACCTTCTCTTATATTAATTATAGATAAAAAATCGCCTTTATAGCTTTCCCATTCAAATATTACATAATATATTCTTGCCCCAATTACACTTATCGGTAAAGCAAAAAGCAAAAGGTTTGAAATTTCATCCTCTTCAATATTTCTAAGTTTGGAGTTTTTTGTTGCTACAAAAAGTCCTGCCATAATACCAAAACAGATGATAATTGCATACCACATTATATCAATTCCAAATAAAGAAAAAGCAACTCTATCAATTTTTACTTCCATATTTCCTCCTAACTACACTTATTATCTTTAAATTTAAGAAAAATATAAATTAAAAGAATACATATTGTAGATAATACAAGTACATTTAAAAATAAGACAAAGAAAAATTCTTCCGGTAAAATTCTTATCATTAAATCTGTTTTATAATCTAAAAGCCATAAATCATTGTTAAAAAACAACTTATGAAAATAAATAAAACTCTCAGAAAAAAACATAGAACAGACTCCTAAAAAAGAAATTACAGATATATATGCTATGAGTATATACTTTCTAATATATTTAAAAAATATATTATCATTTTTTATTAATTTATATATAAATACTATCAAAGTAATTATAAATAAAGATGTATAAACAACCCTATCAAGTTTAAATAGTTTATACACATCTTCCATATGAGAAATTTCTTTTTCATTAAAATGATTTTTTAATACTTCTTTATCGCCATTTTTAATAAATTCAACTAGAGAATTGCTTGCACTTTCTATCCATTCTTTAGAAAGTCCTGACTCCTCTTCAATTTTATATTCATTATGAAAATTATTATAGTAAGAAATATCCTTAGCCATAAAATCTATTGAATATAATAAAATAAACAAAATTATGCTTAAAGAAATCAAAAAAGCAAATATTTTTTTCATATTATTCTACATCTAAATCTTCTGGTATATCCCAATTATGATAAACATTTTGAACATCGTCATTATCTTCAAGTTGATCTATCATCTTAACCATTTTCTTAATATTATCAGGATTTGAAATTTGAGAATTATTACTTGGAACATATTCTAAATCACAAGCACTAAAAGTATATCCCTTTTCTTGTAAAGCATCTCTTAAAGTAATGAAGTCAGAAACTTCAGAATAAATTGTATAAACTTCATCATCAGATTCAAAATCACTAGCACCATTTTCTAAAGCAAAGTCCATTAAATCATCTTCTTCAGCTTGATCTTTTGAGATAACAACAACACCTTTTTTTTCAAACATAAATAGCACTGACCCATTTTGCCCTAGATTGCCACCATGTTTATCAAATGCATGTCTTACATCTGCAGCTGTTCTATTTCTATTATCTGTTAAACATTCAACTACAACAGCAATTCCTTCAGGACCATAACCTTCATAAATTATAGTTTCATAGTTGCTTGCATCTCCATCTCCAGCAGCTTTTTTTAATGCTCTTTCGATATTATCATTAGGCATATTTTCAGCTTTAGCCTTTTCTATCGCAGTTTTTAAAGCTGGATTATACTCAGGATCTGCTCCTCCTTCTTTAACTGCAACAATTATATAACGTGCAAGTTTTGTAAATATTTTTCCTCTTCTTGCATCTTCTTTTCCTTTTTTATGTTTAATCGTACTCCATTTATTATGTCCTGACATAATTACCTCCTAAATCCTTTGGCAAAATTTCTCTTATGTTCTGAGATTTTAACCATTCTTTTTATTTTTTCTTCTATATTTTTATCTAATTTTTCATTATTTATAAATTTTTCTAAATCATCGTAGGAAAATCCCATTTCATCTTCATCTGTTTGATTTTCAAAAAGTCCTGCACTTGGAGGTTTTTGAATTATCTTATCGGGAACTCCTAAAAATCTTGCAAGTTCAAAAATTTCTCTCTTTGTAAAATCTACAAGTGGCATAAGATCAGAACCACTATCCCCATATTTAGTAAAATATCCAACAGTAAATTCTGATTTATTACTTGTTCCAACTACTAAATATCTTTTTAGTTGTGCATAATAATATAAAGTAGTCATTCTAAGTCTTGGCTTAACATTAGCATAAGCCATTGAATTATCCCCTTTTTCAACAGAATCTACAAAAATAGAATAAGTCTTAGATAAGTCAACCTTAATTGCATTAAGTTTAAATTTATCTATTACCAACTTAGCATCTTTTTCATCTTCTAAAGAACTATTTATTGGCATCATAATAGCTAAAGATTCATCATCAAAGGCTAGTTTTGAAAGCGCAGCAATAACAGCTGAATCAACTCCACCGCTAAGGCCATAGACAATACCTTTACAATTAGCTTCCTTAACAGAATTCCTAAGCCATTCAACAAGTTTATCAACAACTTCTTTCATAATACACCTCCTTAAAATCTTTATTATTAATAAAAATTAAAATACTATTTGTTTCCTTAATTAATAAATAGTGCAAAACTGTAACTATTATATCAAAAAATAAAAAAAATTCTACAAAACAATAAAAAAAGCTATGTAATCATAGCTTAATTTTTTCTTGATATTCTCTAAAACTTTTATTTACATCTGCTAAATGAAAATTATGATGATTTTCTCTCTGATCTTCTGGCGGTAACTTCATATAATCTCCATATAAAACCTTTAAGTATTCATCGTAATTTTCCGGAGCATTAACTTTCAAATTCTCAAAGTCTACTTTTACTCCTTTTCCCAAAAAATCTCTTTTAAATGGCATAATATAAAAATTATCAACCATACATGCTACATACTCACAATCTTCAAACTTCGGATTATCTTTTGGAACTGACATTTTTGAAATATCAGTTTTTAATTTATTAGGTATAGTTTCTCCTAATTTATAAACAAATTTTTTGCCAAATCCACTTAATGCATTTGAAAAAGCATTAGTATCTGCCTCTTCAAAAACCGGCTTATCTTTAACTCTTAAATCTAATACCTTGTTTTGTCCCTTTATATAACCATCAAGAGGAAAAACATCAATAAACACCCCATGATTAATATCTACATCTAATACATGTTTTTCAAAAAGAGCAGTATTGCTATCTCGAAGTTTTGCAAAATTTAATGCATATTTTGGATCTGATTCCATTGTTTGAATAAAATAATTTTCCGGTAAATATTCACTAGCCTCTTTTACAAATCTATCATAATCCCCTCTTGGCATACATACATCTACATCATCATCCCAAGGGATAAAACCTTTATGTCTAATTGCACCAAGTAAAGTTCCAAAGCCAATATAATAAGTTAGATTCATTTTTTCACAACAAAAAATAAAATTTTGTAAAATTTCTAATTCTTTTTTCTTTAATGCTTCAAAATCTATATCAAACTTTTGCTTTTTATATTCACTTTTCATTTTCCAAGTATTTCCAGAACTAAATTTAAAAACCATTATTTTTCTTCCTTTGGTAATTGTAACATTATTAAATAACCTACAACAAATAATGGAATTATACCTAATATAGAATATCGTGGATTATGTGTTAAAGTAGTTATTAAACTCATAATAAATGGTCCAATTATTGCAGCAAATTTACCAAAAATATTATAGAAACCAAAAAATTCATTTGCATTTTCTTTTGGAATAATTTTTGCATAATAACTTCTACTCAATGCTTGAATTCCACCTTGAGCAGATGCTATAAATGTTGATAACACGAAAACATGAACCAAATTGCTCATAAAATAAGCAAATATTACTGAAACCATATATGTTATAATTCCAACTTTAATCATAGTTCTAGTTCCAAATTTACTAGCTAATCTTCCATAAATAATAGCAAAAGGAAAGGCTACTATTTGAACATAAATTAAAATTCCTAAAAGTACAAGTGTATTAAACTTATCCGCATCTAAAACAGATGTAGCATAAGGTATAACCATCTTTATGATAGTATCTACTCCGTCAATATATAAAAAATAAGAACATAAAAATATAACTACAACCTTATTTTTCTCAATATTTTTTAAAGTATGAAAAACCGTACTAAAACTTTCTTTAACTGGATTTGGAACAGGTTCTACTCCATAAACTTGATCAACATTTTTATACATTGGTATTGTAAGTGCTAACCACCAAACAGATGTAATAACAAATCCTATTTGATAACCTAAAGGATTTTTCATTCCAAAAAGCAAAACAGCTCCTAAACAAAAAATAAAAGGTATAACACTAGCTATGTATCCATAGGCAAATCCTGCCGTACTAATTTTGTCCATTCTATCATCATGAGTAACATCAACTAAAAATGCATCATAAAAGATATTAGAACCTGCAAAAGTTACACTTCCCAAAACAAAAAAAGACATTAATAAAGGTAAGCCAAACTCTCCTGCAAATGATAAAAATAATGTTGAAAAAATTGCAATTAATGAGAATAAAGTAAATAACTTTTTCTTCATACCCTTAAAATCAGCTATAGTTCCAAGTACAGGACTAAGAACAGCAATAATAATGCTGGCAAATGAATTGTAATAACCTAAATTCATTTCGTTTCCACCGACCATTCCAAAATAAATCGGGAATAATGCAGTAGTAATCGCCATAGAATAAGCAGAATTTGCACAATCATATAAAATCCAGCTTAATTCTTTTTTTGAATAACCAAACATATATTTCCTCCAAAAATTATAATAACAAAAAATTAAAATAAACTAGATTTTCATTTCAAAAATAAATTTAAATTAACAGATGTAAACTCTTAATTTTTATAACTAAATCCCTTTTAATTCGTTATCTATTCTTAATTTTTTGCCAAAACTATTATATCATATTTAAAAACGATTGTCTATTGTCAAAAACTAATAATAACTAGCTGAAAAATAAAGAAAAAAGAAGAAATAATTTCAACTCCTTCTTTATAATATAATTTAGATTTTAGTTACTTTTACTGATTCAGCAAGTTCAATAAAATCTTTCCTAATTTACTCTTGTAAATCTAAAGGACACTAACAAAAGCTACTAGATACTTTTAAGTTCAACATCTATTCGTTCTTTCTTACCTTCTTCTAATGCTTCTCTTATTATCTCAAAAAGATTATATCCATCACTAGTCCAAAAATATTCAGATAAATTATGAATATCAGGGCTGATATTATCTCCCCATGGTGGAGTTAATTTGGGATTATCTATATCCCAAACTACTTTATCAGTGCCAAGCTTTCTAAATAATAACTCAATTTCATTTAATTCTCGAATTGCAGAATCAATATTCTCATACTTTAATTTCCCTTCATATAATTCTTTCATCAATATTGGAAATTTACTCCCCCAATTTGAATTTTCAAGATTAACACATATTGTTGAGAAAAATGAATGAAGAAAATCAGGTTGTCCAATTGAATACCATAAAAAATCTACTTTAAGTCCAACTGCCATAATATCTCCTTTTTATTAAAATCTACATTTTTTAACTTTTATTTATAGTCTAAGTCAATTTCTTTTTCTGTTATATTGTCAAAAAATTTAATTT
Organism: Parvimonas sp. oral taxon 110 str. F0139; assembly: GCF_000214475.1. GTDB lineage: Bacteria > Bacillota > Clostridia > Tissierellales > Peptoniphilaceae > Parvimonas. Next base: position 61,910 of record NZ_AFII01000002.1, read on the forward strand.
TACCATCTATTTTTACTAATTGTAAATCAGTTCCAACTGGTAAAGTATAGATTCCTATTATTGCTGGTTCTATTTCTGCAACTGTATTAAAATCACAAACCACCATATTATTTGGGTTATTTACAAACTCATCTGTATCTATATTTGAAAAAAATCTCCATCCTGTATCTGATGGATGAGCCCCTTTCTCTCTTAAAATCCAAGTTAATCTACCTTTACCTTCTAAAATATTTTTTGAAACTATACACGCTCCCGCATTTTTGATAAATTCTGTATTAAATTCTGTCTTTTTAAAAAATTCTTTTAATTTATGAAACATATTTTTTAATCCTTTCATATATACTTTCTTTTTGCTTAATAAGAGCATTTTATATTTTTACAAAAAATTGTCATACAACATTTCTATTATTATATCATTATTATATAAATAGTTAAATAAGAACCCCACCCTTTCACGATGCTTCGCATCGGGTTGGTTCCCAGGAACCTTATTATTTCACAATAAAAAAGAGAAGAAATTTATCAATTTCTTCTCAATAAGTTCATTATTTTAAAATATAAACTTTTACATTTCTTCTTCCGAATTTAGCAGCTTGAGATCTATTTGTAAAGCAAAGATCAATTCTATTTCCCTTTATAGCTCCACCTGTATCTTCAGCAACAGCATAGCCATAACCTTCAATATATAATTTTGTTCCTAAAGGAATTACTCTAGGATCTACAGCAACTACCCCATATCTAAGCTTTGTTCCCAATCTTGTTGTGCTATATCCACCATTTTCTGCCGGATCATTAGTATATGAAGTTGCATTCATAACTAGAACCTTACTATAGTTAAAGCTTCCATCACTACTACTACTATTATTATTGCTAGTGCTAGCACTAGATGATTCAGTTTTTGATTTTTCACTAGTAGATTTTTCTGCTGTGGATTTTGCAGTACTTGATTCTTCAGATTCTTTCTTTTCTTCTTTTGGAACTACTTTGCCGTCTACTAACTTCTCATTATCTTTTAAAGTAACTTGTTCTGAAACAGCATTTTCGTTCTTTTTATCTGAATTTGAATCTGAAACAGTAATTTCTCCCTTAGAATCATTAACTTCAAATCCTGTTACTTCTTCTTTATTTATTGAGGATAACAGTGATCTGAAATTTACATATTTTTCTAATTTATCAGTAGAAACATAATATAAATTTTTAGCTTCTGATTCTGTAACAAGTTTTTCAATATCCAAGTTCATAGAATCTGAATCCATAACTAAATAGTTATATCCACTCTTATCAGCCAAAATATAAGAACTTACCATATCTGTTAAATTTTTATTTTCTGATAAAACAACATTGTCATTCTTTCTTAATGAGAATCTATCCTTGAATGTTTTTAATAAATCTTTTCCATCCAATGAATAACTTTTTATGTCTTTCTTATCTTTACCAGATAAATCATACATTTTTGACTTTAACTTTTCTGTAACAGAGTTAACTCCATCATAAAAGTATATGTTTTTTCGTTTTTCACTTCTGAAATTATATTTTCATCAATTTCCTTAGTTGAATCATAAATGTACAAATTCATATTATAAATTCGTGCATAATGAATAGCTCCTAAAATATCAGAATCATTTCCTGAATCTACAACCAAAAGATCACGTTTTTCTGAAACCTTATTTACGTGATAATTTGTATCGTCTGGATTATCGGAACCAATTCTTTCGAATTTGATGTCTAAACCATTCAAAATATCATCTGAAATTGAACTTTTATCTCCAACAACATACACTTGCTCACTATTTTTTAAAATAGCTTTCGAAACGTCATCAATATTATTATTCTTTACAGGAATAACAACTCCACCCTTATCTAATGAAAGTAAACCTGCCAAACTGAAGCTAATTTTATCGTCTATATTAACTACATAAGATATCTTAGATGCACTACCTTTAGTGTTATCTAAAATTCTGTCGTTTACCTTTTCAATAGTTTTGGAATCGGATTCTGATGAGATTACAAATCCTTTAACCTTTTCGTCTGCAAGTGACTTAGATGAAAATCCAGAAAATGTAGCATAAACACACAAACATGCTAAAACACTTCTAAATATTGCTCTTTTCAAATAATCACTCCTTAATTAAATTAATCAGCAATAAGCTGACAATAGAATTATAATGATTTTCTCCAAAATCGTCAACAAAATTCCTATTTTTCAATGAATTTTTCAAAAAAAATAAAAATTTAACAATATTTTTAATTCAAAATGAGTGTTTGTAACATTTTTGTAATTTTTTGAGAAATATAGTTCCCTAGTTTTCAAAGGTTACAGAATGGTTACAAAAAATGACCTGTTTTCCCAAGCGAAAACTAAAAAATATTAAAAAAATGTAATATCTGCTATTTTTTTACATTTTTTTATCTCTATTTTTTCTCGTATTTACTATATATGACATCAATGACATAGAAAAAATAAGGGCAATTCCTATTAAACTATAAATACTTACTGACTCTCCAAGTATTACTTTTCCCAAAACAACTACAAATACAATTCCTAAATAATTAAATATACTTACTTCAGAAGCATTTGCATATTGATAACTAATAGTTAATCCAAACTGACCTACTGCAGATGCAATTCCAATTAAAATCAAATAAATTAACATCTTAAAATCAGGAATATTTAAATTATTAAAAATAAAAGGAAAACTACAAATAGTTGAAAACAAAGAAAATACAAAGATTATAGTCTCAGTTCTTTCAGCCTTTCCTATTCTTGATACACACATGTATGCGATAGATGCACTAAGAGCAGAGCTCATTGCAACTAATGCGGGAAATAATCTAGAATTAAATTGTGGTCTTACTACAAAAATTGCTCCAATGAAAGAAAATGTTAATGTTAAAAATCTTTCTAATGTAAACTTTTCTTTAAATATAAAACAAGCAATTAAAACTACAAAAATAGGACTAGTTCTTTGCAATATTCCTGCATCTGCAACAACCATATGATTTATAGCATAAAAATTAAAAATAACTCCCATATATCCAAAAGCTGATCTCATTAGTAGTAATTTTCTATTCTTTTTTTCGCCTAAAAAACTACTACCTCTTATAAGAATATATATAGTACAAATAATAAGCATTACAAAATTTCTCATAAAAACTTGTTGCATAAGTGTAAATTGACCTGATGTTAGCTTTACAAAAATCTGCATAAAACTAAAACCAAGTGTAGAAATAATCATAAAAATAATACCTAATTTTAAATTTTATTTTTGGAATTATCTACCATAATACCTCCTTATTAAAAAATAAATGCCACGCAAGTGGCATTTATTAAAAATATAATTTTAAGAAATTATTATAATGATGCTTCATAATCAGCGTCATTAGTTAATTTTTCTAATTCAGCTGGATTAGACATTTCAATTTTGCAAACCCATGCAGCATAACAATCTTTGTTAATTTCACCTGGTTCATCGTCTAATAATTCATTTACTTCTATAACTTTTCCTGAAACAGGAGCGTTAATATCACTAGCAGCTTTTACTGATTCAACAGAAGCTAAAGATTCGCCAGCTTCTACTTCATCATCAACTTCTGGAAGTTCAACGTAAACAATATCTCCTAAGTGATCTTGTGCATAATCAGCTAGTCCAACTGTTACTACATTTCCTTCAACTTTTACCCAATCATGATCTTCAGTATAAAGTAATCCTTTTTCTACTCTCATTCTAATATACCTCCTAAAATTTTTACTATAACAATACATCCAATTATGTACTATTCTATTGGACATCCACTATAATATTATAGTATACTTAAATTATAGTGTAGATTGAAAAAAATTTCAATACCTTTTATTAATTTTTTAGTGTTTTTTTGAAATTTATTCGAAAAAATTTCAAAAATTTTTAATTATTTATATTAAAAAGTATAATTGCATTATATTTCGTACCAAATAAAGCATAGTAAAAAATAAAATAGTATGAATCATTAACATAAATTTTAGCTATATATTTTTACTTTTTTAAAGTATATAACTTTTTTATTTAAATTTTTTAAAAATTTTTTGGGAAAACTTTTGTTTTTTAATGTTTTTAATTGATTTTTTTATAATTTGTTGTATAATATATGTTAATATATTTTTTTAGTAAATTTTGTTGTTAGACAATGAATTTTTTATATAACAAAAAATACAAATTTGTATATTGTAAAATTTTTATTGTCATGAATAAAATTTTTAAAAGTATGTTTATAATAAATAATTTAATTTAGGAGGAGAAAATATTATGTGGGAAACAAAATTCCAAAAAGAAGGCTTAACATTTGATGATGTACTTTTAATTCCAGCAAAGAGTGAAGTTCTACCTAAGGATGTTAATTTATCATCACAACTTACAAAGAAAATCAAGTTAAATATTCCTATTATTTCTGCTGCAATGGATACTGTAACAGAACATAAGATGGCTATTGCAATGGCAAGAGAAGGTGGACTTGGTGTAATACATAAGAATATGCCTATTGAACTGCAAGCAGAAGAAGTTAAAAAAGTTAAACGTTCAGAAAGTGGTGTAATTAATGATCCATTTTTCTTAACTCCAAATCATAGAGTTCAAGAAGCTGAAGATTTGATGAGAAAATATAGAATTTCAGGCGTTCCAATTGTTAATTCAATGGAAGAAAAAAAATTAGTTGGAATTTTAACTAATAGAGATTTAAGATTTTTGGAAGATTATTCAGTTAAGATTGATACCGTGATGACAAAAGAAAATTTAGTAACAGCTCCTTCTAATACTACTTTAGATGATGCTACAAAAATTTTAAGAAATCATAAAATCGAAAAATTACCTCTTGTAAATGAAAAAGGAATTTTAACAGGTTTAATAACTATTAAAGATATAGAAAAAGTTGTTAAATATCCAAATTCTGCAAAAGATGCACAAGGAAGACTTCTTGTAGCAGCTTCAGTTGGGACTGGTGCCGATACTTTTGAAAGAGTAGAAGCTCTTGTTAATGCTGGTGTTGATGCTTTAGTTATAGATACTGCTCATGGTCATTCTATGGGAGTTGTAAGAAAAGTTAAAGAAATTAGAGAAAAATATCCAGATCTTGATATTATTGCAGGAAATGTTGTAACAGCAGAAGCAACAAGAACACTTTTTGAAGCAGGTGCTGATGTTGTTAAAGTTGGTGTTGGTCCTGGTTCAATCTGTACAACAAGAGTTGTTGCAGGTGTAGGAGTTCCACAAATTACAGCTGTTTACGATTGTGCTACTATTGCAAGAGAAATGGGAAAAACAATTATTGCAGATGGTGGATTAAAATATTCAGGAGATGTTGTTAAAGCTCTTGCAGCAGGTGGAAATGTTGTAATGTTAGGTTCAATGCTTGCAGGAACTGATGAATCTCCGGGAGAATTTGAAATTTACCAAGGAAGAAGATTTAAAACTTATAGAGGTATGGGTTCTCTTGCCGCAATGGAAAAAGGATCAAAAGATAGATACTTCCAAGAAGAAGGTAAAAAACTTGTTCCGGAAGGTATTGAAGGAAGAATTCCTTATAAAGGAACTTTAGCAGATGCAATCTATCAAATCGTAGGTGGAATTAGAGCAGGTATGGGATATACAGGTGCTAAAGACTTACAAACTTTAAGAGATACTGCACAATTTGTTAAAATGACAGGTGCTGGACTTATTGAATCTCACCCACATGATGTTCAAATAATTAAAGAAGCTCCAAACTATTCTAAATAGAGAAAAAGGCTATTCGTTTTAAAGCGAATAGCCTTTATTATTTTTATAATCAGAATACCATTTAGGTATAATTGTTTTAAAATTCTCATAATTTTCAAAAGTCTTATAAAATCTTCTCTTCATTCCAAGAATTTCTTTTTCTCCAAATTTTTCAGCCCATTTAATTGAATATAAGGTATAACAAGCGACGAAAATTGCTTGAATTTTCCAAAATTCATTCGGAACATTATCTTCAAAATAGGAGTCAATCTGCCCTACACAGTATGGAATACTAAACTCTATCCCGAAACTTTCTAATTTATAAAATTCCTCATAAGAGTTGGATATTTCCCAACGATTAAAATCTATAACACCTATCTCATTATTTTCCATTAAAATTAAATTTGAAGGATGAAAGTCTCCATGTAAATAAGAATAATTTCTACAAACTTTATCTACATTTCTTTTAACATATTCAATAAATTTATCGTCATTTTCAACTCTCACATCAGATGACTCATACTTTTCTATTTTATCCAACAATTTTATTCTAAGACTATCATCAAAATTTTTGTCCTCAACTTTTAGACTGTGAATAGCTTTTAGAATTCTCCCCGCTTTTCTTCCAAGTAAATATTGCTCTTCTATTGAAAATTTTGGAAGTTCCTCACTTAAATCAACTCCGTTAATCCAAGATAAGAGCATATAGACATTCTTTTTATCATTACATATTCCAAAACTTATAGGCTTTGACATTTCAAAGCCTAGTTTAGAAAATTTTGAAATAACTTCATATTCTTTCTTTTTTTGTTCATAAAGAGAAATGTCAGATAATCTTAAAAGCAAATACTCATCTTTATTTTTAATTTTATCTTAAACTTTTCATCTTTAGAATATCCTTTATTTATTTTCTCAACACTTTCTACATCTTCCAGTTCTTTTATATCTTTTAAAAATTCAAACATATATTCTCCAATTAATTATTGATAAACTGCTCTACTTCCTCCAATCAATTTCAGTCTTGAAGTTAATGCTGTTAAATGTGCATTTCCTATTTCTTTTATTGATAATCTTACTGGTATCTGAACAAATTTAACATGCATTCCGATTGATGTATCTCCTATATCAAGTCCTGCTTTTGCAACTATTTTTTCTACAACCACAGGATTTTTAAATAATTCGTATGCAGAAGTAGCTACTCCACCACCCGCATTTTTTTGTGGTACTACATTAACTATTTCAAAATTATTTTTAATCGCAACTTCTTTTTCTATAACTATTGCTCTATTCAAATGTTCACAACATTGAACAGCAAAATTAACTTTAATTTTATCTAACTTTTCTTTTATAGTTTCAACAATTAGCTTTCCTACTTCAATATCAGTGTCTTTTCCTATATGTTTTCCTTTTACCTCACTTGTACTACAACCTAAAACAAAGATGTCTCCCTCTTCAAATTTAGCTTTTTCGATAAGTTCATCCATACAAATTTCTAAATCTTCTCTAATTTTACCTAAATCCATAACGACCTCCTAAAAAGTACTAATCTTTTTAACAGTTTTTAAAAGCAAGATTAATCCTGTTACAGCAGAAATAAAATCAACTATCGGATAACTAATCCATGCTCCTAAAACACCAAATCTTCCTACCATAATTATAACTATCGGAATATATAGAAGTGTTTCTCTATAAATTGATAAGAAAAAATTGTATTTTTCCTTTCCGACTGATTGAAAAAAGTATATACAAATGTAATAAAAACTTAAAATTGGAAAAACTAAAATAACATATTTAAAACTATCTGCAGCCATTTGTAAAAGTCTTTCGTCTTTTAGAAATAGACCTATAATAAATTTAACATTATAATTCATAAATATCCATATAAGAGTGGATAATGAAAATACAAAAATAAATCCTGTTTTTAAAATTTTCTTAATTTTAACAAAATTTTTAGCTCCATAGTTGAACGAAATAAGTGGTTGAATTGAACTACTTACCCCTATCATAGCAACGAACATAAACATAGAAACTTTTGTTATTACTCCTACTAGAATAATCGCATCATTACCGCCAACCGGCAAAAGTAAATGATTAAGTACACTAATTAAAATGGCATCTGAAAATTCTATTATAAATGAAGAAAAACCTATTGCTAAAATATTAAATGAAATTTTAAAGTCAAGTCTTGGAATTAAAGAAAAGTTATTTTCTCTTTGTAATTTTTTTACAAAGATAAGTGAAAATAAAAAAGATATAAATTGGCTCGAAATAGTAGCAATCGCCGCTCCTTCAACAGCCATATTCAAATTTTTAATTAAAATATAATCTACAAATATATTTATTAAAGCTCCGATACTTGAAGCAATTAACATAACTTTCATATTTCCGTAAGCTATGTTCATATAACCGAAAACCGTTGTAAAAGCTAAAAATATACTACCAAACATAACTATTCTTAGATACTTGATAGAATATATCAATATATCATTTCTAGCACCTAAAAACATACAAATATCCTCAACAAACAGAATTGATATAATTGTAACTGCAAATATAATAAGTAAAGTTAGTCCATTTACAGCTGTGGTATATTTTGTTATATCCTTATTTCTTTTTTCTCCAAGTCTTCTGGAAATTAAATTTGAAACTCCTATACCAAGACAAACAGAAATCGCAATAACAAGTCTTTGTAGCGGAAAAACTACACTTAAAGCTCCGATTGAATCGGCTCCGACATATCTACCAACGAAAAATGTATCAACCATATTATATAATTCCGCAATAAGAATACTCAAAATTCCCGGTATTGCAAAATGTAATATTGCCTTAACTATATTAGTTTCGTAGTAAATACTCTTCGTGTCCATTTTTAAACCTCTTTAATCCTCATATCCATTTGGATTATTTACTTGCCATCTCCAACTGTCTTCACACATTTCTCTTATTCCAAATTTAGCTTCCCAGCCAAGCTCTTCCTTTGCCTTAGTAGAATCAGCATAACATTCTGCAATATCTCCGCTTCTTCTTGGAGTAACTACATATTTTATCTTTTTACCTGTAACTTCTTCAAAATTTTTAATCATATCAAGAACACTATAACCTTCACCTGTTCCAAGATTATAAATTCTAACAGCCTTACTATCTTCAAACTTTTTAATTGCCTTTATATGCCCTAATGCTAAATCTAAAACATGAATATAATCTCTTACACCTGTTCCATCTTTTGTTTCATAGTCATCTCCAAAGACTCTAACATAATCCAATTTACCAACCGCTACTTGAGTTATATATGGAACTAAATTATTAGGAATTCCATTCGGATTTTCTCCTATTCTACCACTCTTATGAGCTCCAATTGGATTAAAATATCTAAGAAGAATAACATTCCATTCATTATCAGAAATATATAAATCTGTAAAAATTTCTTCTAAAAATAATTTTGTTCTTCCATAAGGATTAGTTACAGAAAGTGAAAAATCTTCTTTTATAGGAACTGATTTCGGCTTCCCATAAACAGTAGCAGAAGAACTAAAAATTATATTTTTTACATTAAACTCTCTCATAACTTCTATAAGTTTTATACTTCCATTAATATTATTATCATAATATTCTATAGGTTTTTCAACAGATTCTCCAACAGCCTTAAGCCCTGCAAAGTGAATTACCCCATAAATATCATTTTCTGAAAAAATCTTTCTAAGTATTTCTTTATCTCTAATATCGCCTTTATAGAATCTGAATTTTTTCCCACTGAGCTCTTCAATTATTCTTAAAACTTTTTCGCTGGAATTGTAAAAATTATCTATTATTACAACTTCATATCCTTCATTTAAAAGTTCTATACAAGTATGAGAGCCAATATATCCTGCCCCTCCGGTAACTAAAATTTGTTTCATATTTATCTCCTATTTTATATTCTTAATTAATTCTCTACATCTAATTTCATCTTTTTTAATTGTTCTATCAGTTCCTCAACAGAATTAAACTTTATATTATCTCTTAATCTTTCTAAAAAGCAAAGTTCAATATCTTTTCCGTAAATATCCTTATCAAAATCAAATATATGCGATTCTATTGTGGATTTTTTGTTATCAAAAGTTGGATTATGACCAACGCTTGAAAAGCTAAAATATCCCTTACCATCTACTATTGTTTTAGTAAAATAGACTCCCTCTTTTACCATAACATAATTAAAAGAAATCTCCAAATTTGCTGTAGGATAGCCAAGATTTCTTCCTCTTTGAAAGCCGTGAGTTACTTTTCCCTTAATTGTATAATTATCTCCTAACAAATCATTTGCCAATTCAATTTTTCCTGATTTTATGTATTCAATTATTTTTGTACTACTAATCTCAATATTATCATAGCGTAATTTATCAATAATGGTACAAGATAGATACTTTTCTTTCATATAAGACTTTATAAAATCAGTATTTCCTCCACGATTTTTCGAAAATCTATAATCTTTTCCAACCACAATATGTTTTATATTTAGATTGATAGTTAAAAAATCTAAAAATTCTTTCGGTGAAAGATTTTTAATTTTTTCAGAAAATTCAATACTAAAAACATAATCTATTTTAAAACTTTCAAGTTTTTTAATTTATCCTCAAAAGACATTATCCTACTTGCGTTTTGATGAAAAATCAAATCTTTTGTATGGTTTTCAAAGAGAAAAACTGCACTCTTATAACCTTTATCTAATTTTACATTATTTAATTCCAAAATCAATTTTTGATGTCCTCTATGAAAGCCATCAAAATTTCCTAGAGCTACAACAATGTCATCAAATTTAAAATCACTTTCCAAATTTAATTTAAAATGCTCCATAAAAACCTCTTATTTAATCCATATTTTACAATAATTATACAACAAAAAGTACTTAATTTCAATTTTAGAAATCGTAAGTCCTTTAAGTATATAAAAAATCTTATTTTTACCACATAAAAAAACACGTTCATTTTGAACGCGTTCTCTCTATAATTTTTCTATTGCATCTAATATATCTGATAAGTAATCAGTATCTAATTTTTCGGCTTCACCTTCATCAACCATTTCAGGTATATTTTTATTTAGAGGTATCTTTGCAACATTCGTAAGTCCAAATTTTCTTGAGATATAAGGTAAGTCACTTTCACCGAATATATTTACTTCTTCATTACAGCAAGGACATTTAAAATAGCTCATATTTTCAACTATTCCTATAATTGGAATATTCATCATTCTTGCCATCTTAACTGCTTTTTCTACAATCATAGAAACTAAATCTTGAGGAGATGTTACAATTATAATTCCATCTACAGGTAAAGATTGGAAAACAGTTAGAGGAACGTCACCTGTTCCTGGTGGCATATCTACAAACATATAATCCACATTTTCCCATACTACATCTGTCCAAAATTGTTTTATTACTCCACCTATAACAGGTCCTCTCCAAATTACAGGATCAGTTTCTTTTTCGAGCAATAAATTTATACTCATTATTTTAATTCCATTTTCAGTTGTACAAGGAATGATTCCTCTTTCATCGATTTGAGCTTTTCTGTCAATCCCAAATGACTTAGGTATTGATGGACCAGTAACATCAGCATCTAAAATACCAACTTCCTTACCTCTCTTCATCATTCCTGTAGCAAGCATAGAAGTTATTAAAGATTTTCCAACTCCTCCTTTACCACTTATAACACCAATAACTTTTTTATATCACTAAATTGGTTTTGGTCAACCAATAAGCTTTCAAACTCTTCTGATACTCCACAGCTTGATGCACTAGGGCATCCTGAGCATCCTCCTGAACTACAACTATCACTCATAATAACATCCTCCTATATTTTCAGTTCTTCAGAAATATACATTTTATAGTAAATTCCTTTTTTGTCTAATAATTCTAAATGTGTTCCTTGTTCAAGAATATTTCCATTTTCAATCAAAACAATTTTATCACAATGCTTAATTGTTGATAATCTATGAGCAACAATAATAGATGTCTTTCCTTCTAAAATATCCTTCATCTTATTTTGAATAATTTTTTCAGTTTCAGTATCTATTGAAGAAGTTGCCTCATCCAGTATTAACAATTTAGGATTTTTTATCAAAGCTCTTGCAAAAGATATTAATTGTTTTTGACCGTTTGATATATTATACCCATTTTCTCCAATGACCGTATCTATCCCGTCAGGTAATTTAAAAACAAAATCATCTATTCCCAACAAACTACAAACTTCTAAAATCTCATCATTAGAAGCATCCTCGTTTCCAAACTTAATATTATCTTTAATAGAAATAGAGAAAAGCTGGGGTTGTTGTAATACATAACCTAAATTATTGTACAAACTAGTTTTATCAATATTTTTGTAATTTATTCCATCAAGATAAATATCTCCAGAAGTTGGATTATAAAATTTACAAATCAAATTAACTATTGTTGATTTTCCACTTCCAGTACTACCGATAAAAGCAACACTTTCTCCTTTTTTAATTTCAAAATTAAAATCTTTTAAAATTAATTTATCATCATCAAAATAATGGAAACTTACATTTTCAAATTTTATATTTCCTTCAAAGTTTAAATCACTTTTTTGATTTTCAATAATTTCATCTTCTTCATATAAAATTTGAAAAACTCTTTCCGCAGATGCCTGTGCAGATTTTAAATCAGTAAAAATCTGTGCAAGCATTTTAAATGGTTCAAATATTTGAAAACTATAAGTTAAAAAACTCAAAAAAGCTCCATAAGTCATAACATTTTTCATAACTGAAATTGATGAAAAATTAAAAGCAAAACCGACACCAATACTTGCAACAAACATAACAGCAGGCACAAAAATTGCTGAAATAAGTATAGATCTTAAATTGTATTTCCTATACTTTTCGTTAAATACCTTAAATTCTTTTTTCTTTTTGTCTTCAATTCCAAGCGATTTAATTGTCTTTATATAACTTAATGACTCCGTATAGCTTCTTATAATTTTAGAGTTATAATCCCTTACCTTTCTTTGAAATTTCAAAATATTTTTTTGAAAAATTAAAGTTACAATATAGATTGCTGGTAAAATCAAAAATAACATCAAAGTCAATGTATAACTTAGATATAGCATTATTATTATTGATATTAGCAAGACAATTATACTATGACAGGCATCTATAACTCCCCAACTAAAAACTTCACTTAATTTTTGAACATCTGAAGTTAATCTAGAAATCAGTTCGCCTGTTTCATATTTCTTTATATTGGTTACTGAAAATTTCTCAATTTTCTCAAAAACTGATTTTCTTATTTCCTTTGATACTTGATATTCAAGCTTACCTCCAAAAACATAGAAGCTATAAATTGCAAGAGTTGAAATTATTACAAGTGAAAAAAATCCAATCCCCGCAAAAATAAAACCCTTTAAATTCTGTTTTGTGATAAAATCGTCAGTTAATAATTTTATAGATAAAGGTACAACTGCTTGTAAAATTCCAGAAATCAAAACTACAAACATAAGCATATAAAGTTTTTTGTATTCTATTTTATAAAATTTTATTAAATCTCTAAAAACATTTATATTTACAACTTTCTTTTTATTCATTATTTACATCATATTCCTTACTTTGAATTTCATTAATTTTACTATACATCCCATTTTTCTTAATCAACTCACTATGTTTTCCGCTTTCAACTATTCTTCCACCATCCATAACAATTATATTGTCACAATTAGTTATCGTTGAAATTCTATGAGAAATTAAAATAGAAGTAAATTTTCTATCCATAGACTTTAATGCATTATTTATTTTTAAATCAGTATTCATATCAACAGCACTTAAGCTATCATCCAAAATCAAAACTTCAAAAGGTTTTAATAAACTTCTAGCAATAGAAATTCTTTGCTTTTGACCTCCTGAAAGATTTATACCGTTATCTACTACGACGGTATCATACTTAGAAGAAAAATTCAAAATTTCATTATGTATAGAAGAAATCTTTGTCGCATCATAAACACTTTTTTCTTCGATATCATTATTTACAATCTTTACATTATCCAAAATAGACATATTAAAGAGTTCACTATCTTGCATAATTGCAGAAATTTTTTCTCTAATATACTTTTTATTTATCTCTTTTATGTTAATACCATCAATTAAAATTTCTCCACTTGTAGCTTCAAAAAATCCAAGTAATAAATATACTATCATACTTTTCCCACTACCAGTAGATCCGATAATGCCTAAACTTTCTCCTGAATTTAGAACAAAACTAATATTATCCAAAACAGTATTATCATTTATTTTTAAGCTAACATTTTTAAATTCAATCTTTTTAGAAAATGAAACATCTCTTATTCCATAATCATAATCCTCTTCTGGTAAATCTAAAACTTCATAAATTCTTGAAATTGAAACACTTGCCCTCGCCATATCACTAAGTAATTGTCCCATTTGTCTAATAGGCCAAATAATCATATTAATATAGATAACAAAAGCAATTAAATCTCCAAAATTCATTCTTCCAGCAATAGTTTCGTATCCCCCAACTACTAAAATAATTGCAAGTTGTAGGAAAGTTAAAAAGTCATTTACAGCTCTAAATCTTGCAAAAGTCTTCATAAAATTATTTTGAGTTATATTAAATTCTTCATTTTTTTCTCTGAATAAATTTAAAATATAATCTTCTCTATTAAAAGCCTTTATAACTCTTATATTAAATAGAGCTTCTTTGATAAATACCATAAGCTCGCTTTCTGCCTCATCTGTCTTTTTAAAAATTTCACCTATTTTCTTATAAAAGACAGATGACAAAATGGCAATTACAATACAAAGAGTTATACTTATTGTAGCGAGCTTTAAATTTATTAAAGACATAACAACTATAACCAAAGCTATTGTTGCAATGGAGCCAAAAGCATTAACAAGTTGTGCTGAAAAGAGTTTTCTTACAGTCTCAATATCCGAAGAACTTCTTTGAATTAAATCTCCTGTAGAATAATCATTCAAACATCTCATATCTAAATTTAAAAATTTATGATACATTTTTTCTTTTAAATTATATATTAAATTTTCACAGGCTACATTAGAATAATAATTTCTTAAAAAATAAAAATACAACTAATACCTGTTAAAATAACAATTACAAAAGCTAATATGTAAATATTTTCTCTAAGATAATCTCTACCACCTATAAGATTAACAGCTTTTTCTAAAATATTGTATTTATACTCTTTATTTCCAATTATTGAATCTACTGTAATCATAATTACAATAGGTGTAAGTCCGGAAAAAATTTGTATAAAAATTGTAGAAATCATAGAAAGAAAATAAGTTAGTCTATTGTTTTTTAAAATCTTCCAAAAAAGTCTAATTTCTTTCAACATACCACCTCATAAAATACTTACATATATTTTAATCTAAATTAGGAAAAAAGGCAAATTTATTTGGATTTGTAAAGTTTTTTTGTTATAATACTTTAAGAGGTGATTTTATGTGTACAACTTTTTCTATTTTTAGAAATGGAGAAACACTACTTGGTAGAACTATGGATTTAAGATCTTATCATAAATATGAATTTAAGTATTTTCCAAAAGATTTTAACTACGAAGAAGATGTCTTTGGAAATAAATTATATACAAAATACAAAATAATGGGAGCAACCTTTAAAGATTATGACCATTTAATTGACGGAATAAACGAAAAAGGTCTTTTAGGCTGTACCAACTCCTTTAGAAATGCTATTCATTTTAAAAAAGAGCCTGTGGAATCAAAAATTAATTTAACATCCACAAAGATTTTAAATGTATTTTTGACAAATTGTGAAACTCTTGAAGATATAAAAAATCTTGCTCCAAAAATTTATATAATTGAAAAATCTCTTGTTGATGAAAACAACTATTCAAGACATTATCATTATATGTTTACAGACAAAAACAATAAAAGTTTGATTGTTGAAATTGAAGACGGAAATTTAAAAGTTTATGAAAATAAATATAATATAATGACAAACAGTCCAAGTTTTACAAAACATATAAGAAATTTAGAAAAATATTTTGAAAAAAGAGAATTAAAGGGAAATATTTTTACTCCCACAAAAAGATTCATAAGAGCGTACATAGAATTAGAAAATTTAAAAACTAATAATTTTTTAGAAAATAACGAAAATATTTTATTTAATTCTTTAAAAAAATTCGCAATTAGTAAAGAAGATTTGGAAAATCTTTCAGAAGATTCACAAAATATAACCCTTTACTATTCTATAAGCAATTCAAAAACTTTAAAATATTATTTCAAATATACAAATTTAGAAAATATTAATTCTTTTTCATTTGATGATTTTAAAGATGAAAATAGCAAAACTACAGTTCAATTTGTTTAACTAAAAAATGACTTTACAAAATGTAAAGTCATTTTAAATTTACTTGAAATATTATTCAAATACTATCTTATATTTTTCTTTTATTTCTTTTGTAGCATTTAAAAGATCTGAGATAACTTTTTTCGCCACTTCTGCTGACTGTTCAAAAGCTCCGCTTTCCCTTGCATCAGCTTCTGCGTTTTCTTTACCACTTTGAGTAAATTCTGCATAATCATCAACTTTAATAGGATTAAAAATAGAATTCTTTTCATCATACACTTTTAAAGATTTCATATCCAGCTCATTTGATAATATTTTTGATTCAGGTAAAGTAACCTTTATAGTTTTATTAGCCTCATCAACCTCAACTTTTGTTTCTGATAAGTCGATTCCTAATTTTAAAATTCCTGTATAACTTACTATAAAACTTGACTTTGTAAATGGCAACTTGATATTAAATAAAGTGTTCCAATCTTCTCTACTGGCTATTTCTTTGTACTTATATTGTATAGTAGCCAATTCCTTCAATTCCTTAACTTGTACTCCAATAGTTTCATTAGTTATCTTAGGCTTTCCATTATCTGTTCTAAACCAAAAATATGAACATCCTATAACTAAAATTACAACTACTACTATTGCGGATACTTTTTTTAATAGTTTCATTATGAAATAGTCCTCCTAAACAAATAATAACGTAACCATTATATATATAGGATGTCAAGTATTTTTTCTTTATTTAAATAAGAACTCCACCCTTTCACGATACTTCGCATCGGTTGGGTTCTCGGGAACCTTGTTGTTTCACAATAAAAAAGCGAACAAAATTAAATTTTATTCGCCATATCCATTATTTTTTAAATCTATGATTTACTCCCGATTTGCTTATTTTTAAGATTTCAGCTAACTCTTTTAATGAAAGAGTTGGATTTTTTAATCTTAACTCGCAAAGTTCAAGTAAATTTTTATCTAAATTCTTTTTACCATATATTTTATAAACTTTATTTATTGCATCTATTTGTGCAAATGCAGTATTTAAAGTTTTATCAAAATTTGCCGTTTCACAATTTGTAAGTCTATTCGTATTATTCTTTATTTCCTTTATCATCTTTGTTTCTTCAAACTTGAACAAACTATTTACAGTTCCAATTAATGAAAGAAAGTCAGAAATCATTGTACTATCTTTTACATATACAATGTATTGATCCTTTTTTCTATACTTTTTGCCTTTATTCCAAATAGCTTCAAATATTTTATTACAAGTTTTGCCAATTCATTTGAGTTCAAAGTAAATTCAAGATGATAACTCTTGTCAGGATTTGCTATTGATCCAGCACCTAAAAAATTCCACATAAAAAATTTTTAATAAAATTTTTACTTTTAGCTGAATCTTCATATAAATCATCTTTTAGAAAAAGACTATCTAAGTCAGAGAAAAAAGTATCTTGTAAAAATCTTTTTGAAATTTCTTCATCTTCTATTACAATTTTATACACATTGTTTTTTCTTAAATTTGAAATCTTTGAAACCATTATTTTCCCATCATAAGAATATAGAAATTTAAAGAGTTTAAAAATTCTTCTTATAATTGAATTATTTGTAGTTTCAAAACGAATTATAAAAGCAAAATTACTGAAAACTATAGTTCCATTAGTTCTTATAAAAGCAGAAAGCTCAGAAATAGCAGAATCTTTTTCTACTATTTCTCTTCTTGAAAGTTCATTTTTTAAATCAGTTGAAAAAGCCATTATTTTCTTTTTCTCTTTTCATAAAAATAATTGGCACTCTTTAACATATTTCTTTCAGCATCATGCTTTACTAATTTCATAGCTTTATCATATGGTAAAAATATTGCTTCTACAAAACCTTCCTCTCTTTGTGGAATTAAATTCAAATCCTCAGGTTCCATATAAAAATAATGAACTGTTTTTTTCACTTTTTCCCCGTCATTATGTTGATAATCATATTTTACAAATCCCAAATACTTGATAATTCTAGCTCGTATTCCTGATTCTTCTTGAACTTCTCTAATAGCGGCAATCTCTCTAGTTTCATTATTTTCAAGCCTACCCTTTGGCAAAACCCATTCATTGCTAAATTTCTTCAACAGCAGAAATTCACCATTATGAATAACAACTCCACCGGCACTAACTTCTAGCATAAACCCTCCTATTGTCGTATCTCATATCTTCTTAATATTATAACACGAAATGAAATCACATTCAAATTACAAGTTTCAAGTAAAGATTGTTACTTCTTAAAATTTTGCTTTGAACAATAAAATTACGATTGATTATCTTAGAAGAATTATGATATAATATGTCTTGTGTATTTTAAGATAAAAAAGATTTTTTATAAAGGAGATAATAAATGAAATTAGGAATAGTTGGACTACCAAATGTTGGTAAAAGTACATTATTTAATGCAATTACTAAAGCCGGAGCTGAATCAGCAAATTACCCTTTCTGTACTATAGATCCTAATGTAGGTCTAGTTAATGTACCTGATGAAAGATTAAATAAATTGACAGAACTTTACAATTCAAAAAAGACAATCCCTGCAGTTATTGAATTTTACGATATTGCCGGTCTCGTAAAAGGAGCTAGTAAAGGCGAAGGTCTAGGAAATAAATTCTTATCTCATATTAGAGAAGTTGATGCTATTGTTGAAGTTATAAGATGTTTTGAAGATGAAAATATTGTTCATGTAGATGGAGAAGTTAATCCTCTAAGAGATGTTGAAACAATAAATTTAGAACTTATACTATCAGACCTTGAACTCGTTGAAAAGAGATTAGAAAAAGCTAGAAAATCACTAAAGGGAAATAAAAGTTTTAAAGAAGAAGTTGACCTCTTAGAAAAAATATTACCTGTTTTAGAAGAAGGAAAATCCATTAGATCTTTAAGTTTTGATGATAGTGAAAAAGCAATTTTAAAAAACTTTTCTCTTTTAAGTGTTAAGCCTATTATTTATGTTGCAAATGTAAATGAAGACGATATGCTTGATGAAGGAAAAATAATGAGTATGTAAAAGTACTTGATGATTTTGCCAAGAAAGAAAATTCTGGAATCGTAGTAATCAGTGCACAAATTGAAAAAGAAATTTCAGAACTTGAAGAAGATGAACAAATTGAATTTTTAAACGATTTAGGTATTTCTGAAAGCGGTGTTTCAAAATTAATAAAAGAGAGCTATAATCTTTTAGGACTTATGAGCTTTTTAACTGCAGGGCCGGAAGAAACAAGAGCTTGGACAATTAAAATTGGAACAAATGCTGTAAATGCAGCTGGAAAAATACATTCAGATATTCAAAGGGGCTTTATCAGAGCTGAAATTGTAAATTATGATGATTTAATTTCCCTTGGAAGTATGGTTGCAGCTAGAGAAAAAGGACTTGTAAGACTTGAAGGGAAAGAATATATTATGCAAGATGGAGATGTAGTTTACTTCAGATTCAATGTATAATAAATAAGGGGATCAAAAATGAGAAAAAAATTATTATTAATGTTGTTAGTATTAACAACTATTATAGGCTGTGGAAAGAATGAAGAAAATACGAAAGAAAAAGAAAATGCTCAGTCAACAATTACTGAAGAACAAAAAAGCGAAATTACTAAAAAAGTTAAAGAAAGAGAAACTAATAAGATAAAAGCAGAAGTTCATAAAGAAATTTTATCTAAATTTATAGAATTTTTATCTGAAAATTCAGAGAATGAATTTAAAATAGATTATAATATAAATGCCGATGCAATAACACTTCTTGCTGTTGGAGAAATGAAACAATCATTAATTGAATCATTAAATAGTGATAATCTTGACGAAGAATTAAAAGCACTTGGAGATAATCTTAAAAAAAGCGAAATAGATGACTTATTTCCAAATGTTAAATTATACTTTTTAAATCCAGAAAAACCTGATACTGTAGCTTTAATTTATAAAAATGGAGAAGTTACAAAAGTAGAAGAAGAATTAAATATTAATGAACAAAAGATTGAAGGAGAAGATAAAATTTCTTCTGAAGTTTTAACTGCTGACGAAATAAAAAAATTAAATCTCAAACAAAAAAGAAACTTTATCTAAATTTATAGAAATTTTTCAAAAAGAAATAAAACAAGCTGGAGATGTCGAATATAACGAAGAACAAGATGCTATAAATGTTAAACTAAAAGGTCAAGCAAAAGAAGGGCTTATCCAAATGTTAAAATTCAAAGATACTCAAAAAGCTCAAGAAACATGGAAAAAATCCTGTGAATACTTTGTATATTCATCAAATCTTATAAATAAAGTTTTATCAGATATGGTAATAAATATTTTATATCCTGATGATAGTAAAATATTATTATCTTTGAAGAATGGTCAAATTATAGAAGATAATTTTACAAAATAGTATTGTTACTTTACTATTCTACAATTCTTACTATTTTGTGAATCAATAATAAAATTATTATGTAATAGAAAAGACTGTGTTAGAACACAGTCTTTTCTTATAATATTTGTTATTTTCCTAAAATACTTTTTACTTCTTCATCTTTTAATTCATAATTGTAAAATAATTTATAGAATTCTTTTACTTCTTTTTCCATATCATATTTATATATATCAGGATAAACTAAATTACCAAGCCATTTCATTCCGATTACTCTGTTTGCTGCAGGAGGTCTTCCAAAAAAGTTATAAGGTCCACTAGGTGCATAAAAAACTTTATTTTCCTTTACAGCTTTTAGATTTTTAAAAGTTGAATCACCTTTTATTTGATCAGCCAATTCTTTTGACTCAAAAATTAAGAAATCAGGATTTACTTCTGATAATTTTTCAAAAGGAATTTCATTTCCTGAACCACCTTGAACTTTTTCAACAGTAATTGCATTTTCTGCTCCTATGAATTCTATGATATCAGCATGAATAGAACCTTTTGCATTCGCAAATAATCCTGTTTTTCCTCCACCATAGTAAACTTTCTTAACATCTTTTATCTTCGCTTTATTTTCTTCAATTTCCTTATATGTTTTCTTTATATAATCTGAAAGCTCTTTTCCTCTTTCTTTATTACCTAGAACTTCAGCAAGTCTTTCAAAAGCTTCAGGTAATTTATCAAGAGTTAATTCTATAAAAACCACAGGAATTTTTAATTGTTCTTGAAGCTTATTTAAGTCTTCTTCAATTCCTTTTTTCTTTTCACCCATATCAATTATTACATCAGGTTTAGCATTAATAACTGCTTCCATATTTAGATTTGCCTTTTTGCCATAAAAAGCACCAAATTCTGGCAATTTTTTTAAATCATCTGAAATGTATTTTTCTGTACTTTGAGAAAATTTTGATGCAATTCCAACCAGCTTTTTAGGCTCATAAATATGCAACATTACTTGTGCGGGATTCCCTGATGGTGCAACTTTTGTTATATTTTGTTTTAAAGTAACTTCTCTGCCTAAGTCATCTTTAAAAACTCTTGTTTCTTCTTTTGTTTCTGTTTGTTGTTTTTCTTCCTTCTTTTCAGTACTCTTAGAGCAAGCAGTAAACAGAAATCCAAAAGCTAAACAAAGCGCCAAAATTCTTTTAAGCTTTTTCATATTTCCTCCTTTTCCACTACCACAATTGCTGTGTTTTTAGGTTTACAATAATATTTTGTAAAAACTTCTCCATTGTAACTATAATCTATATCTTTTACATTAGATATCATATTAATTCCTTCTTCTCCATACCATTTTTTAAATACTTTATAACCTCTTCATCGTCTTTTAATGGCTGACCAAATTCAAAAGTTTGTCTATAAATTTTATAAGTAACTTTTCTTTCTTCAAGAAATTTACAAATATCCTGAATTGTATTTTTATTTGGATTATGTACAATCTCATTTTCAATATCATTTCTAATTATAATCATTCTTTTAGAAAATAAATTATAAAAATTATAAAAATAATCTTCAATATTTCCAAAATGAGAGAATAAAATATTGTCCCTCTTCCCTATTTTTTCTATAAGTTCCCCATTATAGCAGTCAGAGCAAATTGTTTTAAAATTTTTAATTTTATTTTTAGTTATGCTTTGTTCCAAAAGTTTTAAAACATGCTCATCATAATCAACTCCAACTATATCACTGAAATGATTAGATAATTTCATCGGTAAAATTCCTAATCCACAACCAAGATCAATGAGGCTTTCTCCTTTTGGAATGATTTTCTTTATTTCTGAAGTCATATTGTCGTGGTATTTTGTGTATTCAGAAGCAACTAAATACCATTTTATTCTATCTTCATTCCAAAACATAATCTTGTCTAACCTCCTTATAGTCAGGAATACAGAATTTCCCATTTTCAGTTTCAATTAAATTTATAGGAACATTATATAGTTTTTCTAAAATTTCTTTATTTAAAATTGAAATATCTCCAAAATGAATTTCCTTATTTTTTTTAACAATCAAAATTTTATCTGCATAAGTTAATGCATGATTTGGATTATGAGTAGTAATTAAAAATCCTATATTTTTTTCCTTTAATGAATTACAAATCTCCATTATCTTAAGTTGATTGCCATAATCTAAGTTTGCAACCGGCTCATCCATAAAAATGTAGTTATTAGCTTGTAACAATGCTCTAGCAATTAACACAAGCTGTCTTTCTCCACCACTAATTTGTCTATAATTTTTATCTTTTAGATAAGAAATTCCTAGAGTTTTTAAAATTTCAACAGATTTTTCATAATCTTCTCTAGTTGTCTTATAGAAAAATCCATCTTTTTTAGAATAATTTCCCATTAAGATAACATCAATAACTTTATAGTCAAAAGCTGGAAAATGAATTTGTGGAATATATGAAATAAATCTTGAAAGTTTTTTACTATCTAATTCTTTTAAATCAAAATCATCAATAATTACATTTCCATTTTTTATAGGAATAAGTTTTAAAAGTGCTTTTAATAAAGTTGATTTTCCAGCTCCATTTTCTCCTAAAATGCAGATTATTTCTCCTTTATTTAATGAAAAACTAATATCTTTTAATATTTCATTCTTCCCATAAAAAACATTTAAATTTTTAATCTCTATCATAATCTCTACCTTTTTTATAAATCAAATACAAGAATATTGGAGCACCGATAAAAGAAGTAACTATCCCTATTGGAATTTCTGAAGTAGTAATATTTCTACATAAAATATCTACGACAAGTAAAAAACTAGCTCCTAAAAGTCCAGACGCAGGAATTACAAATCTATAATCATCCCCAAAAATAAGTCTTGAAAAATGTGGTATTACAAGTCCAATCCAACCTATTATACCTGTAACCGCAACACTTGAAGCAGTCATAAGTGTTGCAAAAAATATTATAATAAATCTTATTTTTTCAGTATTAAGTCCAAGTGTTTTAGCCTCTTCTTCACCCATTGTAAAAATATTTATTTCTACTTTATAAAGATTAGATACAATAAGTCCTGTTACAATTGGGAAAAAGATAAATTTAAAGTCTATCATTTTTACAGAAGCCAAAGAACCCATAAGCCAATATGTTATGCTTGGAAGTTGGTTTTCTGTATCAGCAACAAGTTTTACAAAGGAAATTAAAGATGAAAATAAACTTCCTATCATCATTCCAGTTAAAATAAGCCCTAAAATTCTATCGCTTCTAAAAATTTTACTTAAAGTGTAAGTAACAAAAACTGAAATAATACCTAAACTAAAAGATAATAGTGTTATTTCAAAAAAATTAAAATACATAAGTATTCCAAATGCACTACCAAATGCAGCAGCTTGAGTTGTTCCTAAAATGTCAGGACTTACCATAGGATTTTTTAAAAGTCCTTGATATAATGCTCCACTAGTAGAAATTCCCGCTCCTACTAAAATTGCACACAAAACACGAGGAATCCTTATATTCCAAATCACCGTACTTGCAGGTGAATTATCAACTATTCCATAAAAAAATCTATCAGTTATCACTTTTATTACATCCAAAAATTTGATTGGATATCGTCCAATACTAAAGGAAAAAATAAAAGCTAAAACTAAAAAAGCTACTAAAAATAAGAACTTTATTCTTACTTTTTTATCAATCATAACTATGTTCTCCAAAAAATATAACGTTATATAAATTATAAATTATTAATATGAAAAAGTCAACGAATATCAGTCTTTGTTTATGGCTAACTATGTAGTAAAGTCAAAATTTTAAACAAAAAAACAGTAAGACAATTTGATGATTTACTGTTTTTTTACAACCTTTAATGAATTGATTTTTATTGCGAAGCAACAAGGTTCTCGGGTACCCTCTCGATGCAAAGCATCGTGGAAGGGTGAGGTTCTTATTGTGAAGCAACAAGGTTCTCAGGCACTCTCTCTATACAAAACATCGTGTAAAGTTGTGGTTCCTATCGATATAAGATATCATAACTATTAACAAACTTTTTCACATAAAAGCTTGACAGTTATAAAAGTTTCAAATATACTTATTGTAAGGAGTACATCGCATAAAAAATAGGAGGTGCTATTATGATATCAAGAGAATTACATTTTAGGATATTACTTATTATTCTTATAGTACAAAATATATATATTTATAAGAAGTATGTTATACCGACTATGAAAAATAATGGAACTTATGAAAAATATAAATGGTATTCCAGAATAGGCTCAATAGTTATGGCTTTAATTATTGGTTATGCAATATATTTTTTGTTTTTTGCTCGATAAAATCAAATTAACATAATAACCCCACCCTTCTACGACGCTTCGCATCGGGTGGGTGCCCGGGAACCTTGTTGTTTCTCAATAAAAAAATAGACAATATATGAAATTGTCTATTTTTTATTCTAATATTTAATTAATAATTTTCTTAATTTAATTTTAATCAAGTCTAAAAAATTCTTCTAATGTGATATTATTTTTTAATATTTTATTTGCGTTTTCTACACCAAC
Source organism: Parvimonas sp. oral taxon 110 str. F0139 (assembly GCF_000214475.1). GTDB lineage: Bacteria > Bacillota > Clostridia > Tissierellales > Peptoniphilaceae > Parvimonas. The sequence continues at coordinate 86,865 of NZ_AFII01000002.1, forward strand.
ATAACGAAAATGCCATGGTGCAAACTTAAAATTTGTTATATCTTCCTTGTTTTCAGGATAGCGAAGAATAAATCCATATTTATGAGCGTTTTTTATAAGCCAGTGAAATTCTTCAGTTTCTTTAAATGCTTCTGTTAAATTTTTTTCTTCATCTTTGCCAATTATATCTAAACTTTGTCCTATTTGTGATTCATTATGCCCTGGTGCAGTATACATTGCATAAATAACAGCTCCATCAGATTTTGGTGCATTTTTATGAATTTCTTTTTGCTCTTCATAACTTATATAATCTTTAGATAAATTAAGAGTTATTTTTTCTCTATTTGCATCTACTTTCATTAATTCAAATTGCTTTTCAACAAATTTATCCATTTGTGGATTAAAATCACTTGGCAATCCATATTCAGTATTTACTAAAAGTATTCCCTTTATAACTTTAAAATTTTTATCTTTGGATACATCTTCAATATTTTTACTCTTAACAAAATAAAAATTATCATTATATTTTATTTTACTTACTCCATCTTTATAGCCATAAACTTCAAGATACTTTTCCTTATCAATTTTACCTTTTTGAATAGAAAGATTTGCATTTTCATAAATAGGAGTTTTTTCCAAAGTTTTTGCATAATTTGTTAAAATATCAGAAAAATCTGTAACTTCAGGCAAAGATAAATTTTCAAAATTATAAGGTAAATCTTTTTCTATTTCCGACTTTTTATTTTTATTTTTAGTATATAATGAAAATACTACATAGGAAATAATTAATACAAAAATTGCTACTATAAAAATAAGTCTTCTACTTTTTGTCTTTTTCAAAATTACCCTCTATCTTATTATATCTTAATACATAATTAAAGGGATTTAGAAATCTAAATCCCTTTAAACTACTTTTTATTCAACATCTAATACTTTTCTTCCTTTATACATTCCTGTGTCAGGATTAACTCTGTGAGGTACAACCAATTCATTAGTTTCAGGATCTCTAACTAGAGCCACTTTAGGTAGTCTATATGAAGATGCTCTTCTTTTATCTCTTCTTGCTTTTGAAGTTTTTCTCTTAGGTACTGCCATTATAACACCTCCTCTGAATTCTTATAACATATACCTCCGTTTTAAACGGATAACAGAAGTATTATACTACAAAAAAATTAATTTGTCAACATTATTTTACTAAATTCATAGTATCTCTTGCAATCATTAATTCTTCATTTGTAGGAACTATTAAGACTTTTACTCTTGAATTATCAGCTGAAATAACAGCTTCTTCTCTTGTATCATTTTTAGCATCATCAATAATAATTCCATATTCTTCCATGTTTTCTAATATTAATTTACGCATTGAAGCTGAATTTTCTCCAATACCACCAGCAAATGAAATTGCATCTACATGACCTAATTCAGCCATAAAACCACCAACATATCTTCTTACTCTTGTGATAAACATATCTAAAGCAAGTTGCGCTCTTTCATTTCCTTTTTCAGCTGCTTCTTCTAAGTCTCTAAAGTCTGAGCTTAATCCTGAAACTCCAAGAACTCCAGATTTTTTATTTAAAATTTGATTCATTTCATCAGCTGAATATCCTTTTTCATTCATTAAGAATGTCATAACTGTAGGATCTAAATCTCCACTTCTTGTTCCCATTACAAGTCCTTCTAACGGAGTTAATCCCATTGTTGTATCATAACATTCTCCGTTTTTAATTGCAGCGATTGATGATCCATTTCCTAAGTGAACAGTAATAATATTTAAGTTTTTCTTATCTGTATTTAACAATTCAGCAGTTCTTAAAGTTACATATCTATGGCTTGTTCCATGGAAACCAAATTTTCTAAGTCTATAATCTTCATAGTATTCATAAGGAATCGCATACATAAATGTTCTTGCTGGCATTGTTTGATGGAATGCTGTATCGAATACTGCAACATTTTGTTTTCCAGGAACTAGGCTTTCACAAGCTTCAATACCCATTAAATTTGCTGGGTTATGTAGTGGTCCAAATTTAATAAATTCTTTAACTTTTGCTTTTACATTTTCATCAATTATACATGATGCTGTTAATTTATCTCCACCATGAAGTACTCTATGTCCAATTGCATTAACTTCATCTAAGCTCTTAACAACTCCATATTTTTCATGAACTAAAGCATCAAATACATGTTTAATAGCTGCTGTATGGTCTTTCATTGCTTCTTCAACAACTAATTTTTCATTTCCAACTTTGTGAGTTAATTTTGAACCTTCTATTCCGATTCTTTCAACTAATCCTTTACATAATACACTTTCATCAGTCATATCAAATAATTGATATTTTAAAGATGAACTTCCACAGTTAATAACTAAAATTTTCATTAATTTCCTCCTAATTTTTAAAAAAGCATATTTTACATACATAGATATTTTACTATTTTGAGCTGAATAAGTCAATACAATTTTTTATTATAATCTAAAATCACCAGCTATTATTCTTCGAAAATATCAACTTTTTCTTTTTAGTGGTATTTTTTCTTTGCTTAAGAATTCCCATGATAAAAAATACAGTACCACAAATAACAAAAATTGTTCCGAAAATTGCAGTTATCCAAAATGGTGCATTTTTTCTTTAATATATTTTAACATTGAAATTAGTAACATAATTCCAATAGCAAACTGTGAAACTCCAATAGAAATAAACATTGAATATCTTTTTCTAATTTGCTTATTAATATCTTTACTTTCTGTATATAATTCCAATGGTCCATGCGCTTTATTTTTTCGCATATATACTCTTCCAGCATATTCTGCAACTATAGTAATTCCACTTTGTTCTAAAAAATTAAGATACTCTTTTTTCTTGTCTCCATGATAGTTTGGAATATCAATTTTATATTGATACTTAGCTGGTGAAACATCTTCAAACTCATAATTTCCATTGCTATATCCTATTAACATAAGTCCACTTTCACCTTGTTCATTTAACCATTCTTCTTCTTTACAAATATCCAAAAAAGTCTTTTTAATTGTTGTTTTCATTGTTTTTCTCCTTTACTGTTCTCGCATTTTTCAATAATTCTTCTAAACGAATAAGTTCTAACTCAAAATATTTTTTCCTGTATCTGTTATAATATATTCTATTTTTCTATCTTGAGGTTCATTATCCAACTGTCTAATCCAGTTCTTTTTTTGTAGTGTGTCTAATGCCCCATAAAGTGTTCCTGCTCCAAGATTTACTCTATTATCAGTCATCTCTGCAATATCTTTCATTAAAGCATATCCATGAGCTGGGTTATGAAGACGAAGTAAAATATAAAAAACAGATTCTGTTAAAGCTCCACTATTAGTTTGTCTTCCCATTATTTCTCCTTTCTATTACGTTTTATGATATATCGTAATTAAAGTATATCATAAAAAGTAATAGTTGTCAACACTTTAATAAAAAAATTTTTTATTTGTAAAATATAGTAAAATCAGCAATAATAGGATATTTTATTAAGAGATTCTTGTTGTTTCACAATAAAAAAAGCAGAAATTTTTTTAATCTCTGCCTTCTATAATATTATTTTTTAAAATTTATTTTATTTTCATTACCATTAATAAGTCTTACAATATTACTTTTATGTCTATATATACTTAAACTTGCTAAAAGAAAAAATGTTAATAAAACATAAATATTTCTATATTTAAAAAATATATATGATATTGGCAATACTAAAGTTGTTGTAAGTATTGACCCCAATGATATATATTTCGTCAATACAACTATTGTAATAAATAGTATAATTGCTACAATTGCAATTTTATAGTCTAAAAATATAATAAATCCAAAAGAGGATGCAATACCCTTTCCACCTTTAAAATTCAAAAACACAGGCCAATTATGCCCTATAACCACAAAAATTCCAGCTAATAGAACACCATTTAATCCTAATAGCTTCATTCCTATAAAACAAGCTAAAATTGATTTTAAAAGGTCAACAATAAATGTTAGAGCTCCTGCCTTAATACCAAAAACTCTTAATGCATTTGTCGTTCCTGCATTTTTACTTCCATAATCTCTAATATCTTTATTAAATAATAATTTTCCAAAAATCATTCCACCAGATATATTACCTAAAAAATAAGCAATAATTATACAAAATATTAATTTAAACATTTTCTTCTCCTCTTGCTCTAAGTTCAAAAACTATAGGAGAAGAAGTAAATGAAAAATTCTTTCTAATTTGATTTTCCAAATATCTCAAATAAGAAAAATGCATCAATTCCACTTTATTTACAAATATTACAAATTTTGGCGGTCTGACTGAAACTTGACTTGCATAAAATATTTTAAGTCTTTGTCCCTTATCAGTAGGTGGTGAATTATGAACAACTGCATCATTTATAATATCATTTAAAATTCCTGTTGAAATTCTTGTACTATAATTTTCATCTGCAATTTTAATTGCCTCAAACAATTTATCTATTCTTTGACCTGTTTTAACCGAAATAAAAACAAGTTGCGCATAAGGAACGAAACTTAATTTAGTTCTTATATCATCTTCAAAAGCTTTATAAGTTTTATTGTCTTTAACGATTAAATCCCATTTATTAACTGCGATGATTAAAGATTTATTCTGTTCTTTAGCAAAACCAATAACCTTTGTATCCTGTTCTGTAACACCTTCTGTAGCATCAATCAAAAGAATTGCAATATCTGATCTTTCAACTGCATTTAAAGTTCTTACTACACTATATCTTTCCAAGTTTTCAGTTATATTCTTTTTTCTTCTTAGCCCAGCAGTATCAGTGAAAATGTAAGTTTTTCCATCAATTTCAACTCTAGAATCTATAGAATCTCTTGTAGTTCCGGCAATATCAGAAACAATCATTCTTTCTTCCCCAAGAATTCTATTCATTAAAGAGCTCTTACCTACATTAGGTTTCCCAATTAATGCAATTTTTGTTACTTCATCTTCTTCCCCTGTATATTTATTTTCAGGAAATTCTTTTATAATTTCATCAAGCAAATCTCCAAGTCCGAAACCTTGAGTCGCAGATATAATATTCAAATTTTCAAAACCAAGTTCGTAAAACTCGTAAACTTCTGCAGGCATTTTATGAGTATCAACTTTATTTACAGCTAGAACAACTGGCTTTTTAGTTCTTCTTAAATAGTTTGAAATTTCTCTATCTTCATCCATTAAGCCACTTTTCCCATCCACTACAAATAAAATTACATCAGCATTTTCCATTGCAACATCTGCTTGAGCTTTAATCTTTTGTAAAATAATATCATCACTATTAGGCTCAAGTCCTCCTGTATCGCAAAGAATAAAATGTTTATTTTGCCATTCGGCATCTTGATATAATCTATCTCTTGTAACACCTGGAGTATCTTCAGTAATAGCAATTCTTTTATTTATAAGTTTATTAAAAAGTGTTGATTTCCCAACATTTGGTCGTCCAACTACACAAACTAAAGGTCTTTCCATAAATTCACCTCCACTTTCTTAATATATTTTAACATATTTTGTTATTTAAAAAAATAAGCTCCTCTAAAGGAGCTCATTATTATACTGGATAAATAGAAACTTGTTTTTTATCTCTACCTTTTCTCTCAAATCTTACAACACCAGAAACTTTAGCAAAAAGTGTATCATCTCCACCCTTACCAACATTTACTCCTGGGTGTATTTTTGTTCCACGTTGTCTAACTAAAATATTTCCTGCAAGAACGAATTGTCCATCCCCTCTTTTAGTGCCTAATCTTTTAGCTCTACTATCACGACCGTTCTTAGTACTACCTAAACCTTTTTTACTAGAAAAAAGTTGTAAATTCATTTTTAACATACTCTACACCTCCTTATAATAAATCTCAATATATTTATTATATTTTTCTTTCAATGATATAATGCCAACTTCAAAAGTTTTTATTATTGTCTGAACATCTCTAACCTTAGCTTCATCTAAATTTTCAATATCTATCATCATCTTTAAATATCCATCTCCTACATCTATATCCATACACTTAGGGTCTATGGCACAAATCTTTTCAATAGAATTTGGTGTATTTATTGATAAAACGGATAATGACGCACAGAGAATATCATTCTCTTTACTAAAATCAGCATGTCCATCCATTTCAAATCCATAATATAAATCTTTTTTCTTAAAAATATAAATATCAGTCATTAAAATGCAATACTTTCAATCTTAACTTTTGTAAATGGTTGACGATGTCCTTTTTTCTTTCTATAATTTTTCTTAGCTTTGAACTTGAAAATTATAACTTTCTTTCCTCTTCCATGTCTTTCAACAGTTCCTTCAACCTTAGCTCCTTCAACCAATGGAGAACCAACTTTAATATCTCCATCTTTAGAAACTAAAAGAACTTTATCAAAAGATACTTTAGAACCTTCTTCAACGTTCAATTTTTCAACAAAAATGCTTTGTCCTTCTTCAACTTGGTATTGTTTACCACCAGTTTCAATTATTGCGTACATAGTGCACCTCCTCATTCTTAAGTCTCGCCGAAATTAGGTGCTATGCTTTAAAAACCTAATCCGTGCGGTAACACAACAAGTAGTATATCATAAAAATAACAAAAAATCAAGATTTTTCAAAAAATTTTATATTATTTTAATTTTATGGTATAATAATTTATATTATTTTAAAAATAAGATAAAAGTAATTATATAAAAATCAAAATGATTGTTCTTTGAGGAGGTTTTTTATGTCAGAGAAAAAAATAAGAAGTATACAATCAAATCCTAAAAATAAGAAGCAAAGTTCTGGAAAATCAATTTTCAAAATTTTAACTATAACTATATTGACTATTCTTATGCTTGGAGCAGGAATTACAGGAATTTTTGCAACAACATTCGTAGATATTATGAAGGATGCTCCAGTTGTTGATACGTCTAATATAAATGAACTAATGATTCAATCTTCTAAAATTTTAGATAGAGATGAAAATGTAGTTGAAAAAATAGAAAACTTAGAAAATAGAACAATTGTAAAACTAAGCGATGTTCCTGAACATTTGGTAAATGCTTTTATTTCTATTGAAGACGAAAGATTTTATACACATAAAGGTGTTGACCCTATTGGTATTGCAAAGAGTCTTTTCGATACTGCTAAAGGTAGACTTAGAGGTGGTTCAACAATTGCTCAGCAATTAGCTAGAAACTTATACCTTTCTAACGAAAAGAAAATAGAAAGAAAATTAAAAGAAGCATATCTTGCAATTAAAATTACAGATAGTTTAAAAAGAGAAGGTGTTCTTGAAGCCTATTTAAATAGAGTTTTCTTAGGACAGCATTCCTATGGTGTGCAATCAGCAAGTCAAGGGTATTTTTCAAAAGATGTAAAAGATTTGACTATTGCAGAATCTGCACTTCTTGCAGCTATTGTTCAAAGTCCATCAAACTATTCTCTATATAAGACTATTAAGCCAGAAAATGTAAATGATGAATCTTCTGTTATAAAAGATTTAAACATCAATGGTCAAGTTTATAAAGCAGTATATAATCCTAAAGTACTAGATAGACAAAAATATGTTTTGAAAAAAATGTATCAACTTAAGAAAATAACTAAAGAAGAATATGAAGAAGCTCTTAAAGAAGATGTATTTGCTGCTATCAAGCCTAATAAGGGATTTGAGAGAGAGGTTTCAACTTACTTTACAGAATACGTTAAATACCAAGTTGCTGAAAAGCTAATGAAAAAGTATAATTATACAAAAGAAGAAGCCTGGAATAAAATATACAATGGTGGTTTGACTATTCATTCTACAATGGATCAAACTATTCAGAAAAATTTAGAAAATCTTTATAGTGATTTTGCAAATGTTATGAAGGCCCCAAAAAGTGGTGGACCTGCATTTGCCTCATTTAAAAGAGATAGATCGAATAATATAACTGATTCTAACGGAAAGATAATATTATATAAAAAATCTAATATTATCGATGGAAATAATAATATTATAATTCCAAAAGGAGAATTTACCATAAACGAAGATAAATCTTTGGAAATTAAGAGTAATAGAATTTCCATGTACCAAAATGTTTTAGCGGTATCAAGTTTCTATACTATTAATAACCAAAACAATCTTGTAACCCATGGAATAGGAAGTTTTCAAGTTCCTGAGGAAAATTTAACTATTGAAAATGAAAAAACTTTTAAAATTTCTGCAAGTTTCTTTGAAACTTATAAAGATTTTTATAATGTAAATGATAATGGAGATTTAACTTTAAACTCAAAATACTTCCAAATAGATGAAGATGGAACAGTTCAACCACAATCCTCTTCTGTAGTAATAGACCATACTAAAGGCGAATTAATTGCAATAATTGGAGGTAGAGAAACAAAAGGTAATCCTCTAAATAGAGCTTATAGAGTTCCGAGACAACCAGGTTCTACTATGAAACCTATCGGAGTATATACACCTGCACTTGATAATGGATATACTGCTGCTACTGGAATTGAAGATGCTCCACACTATAATGATAAGCACGAATTGTGGCCAAAAAACTGGTATAATGGTTATAGAGGTCTTCAAACGCTTAGAGAAAGTATTGTTCAGTCTATAAACGTAAATGCAGTTAAAACGCTAGAGAAAATTGGAATTGAAAAATCAAAAGAATATTTGAAAAGATTTGGTTTAATAAATGAAGAAAATGAATTAGATGATACTTATGTTTCAAGGTCAGAAAATATTGAATATAATGACGAAAACTTATCAAGTATGGCTTTAGGTGGTATGACAAGAGGTATGACTAACTTAAAAATGACTGCTGCTTATGCCTCAATAGCAAATGATGGAAAATACCTTGAACCTATTTCATTTACAAAAGTAGTCGACTCTACAGGTAAAGTGATTTTAGAACCAGATCAAAAGCAAAGAGAAGTTACGTCAAATGCTAATGCTTTTATTATGAGAGATATACTTAAAGGGGTACCTGATGCTATGGCACCTGGTGCTAAACATCCAACAATAGAAGTTGCTGGTAAAACAGGTACTACAAGTGACCTTAGAGACTCTTGGTTCGTTGGTTTTTCACCTTATTATACTATTGGAACATGGATTGGATTTGATAATCAAAATATAGAACTAAATAATAATAATTCTATGGCAGCAACTCTTTGGGGAAAAGTTAATAAGATAGTCTTAGAAGGTAAAAAGGCAAAGAAATTTGACCCACCTCCTGAAAATGTAATTAAGAAATACATTTCAGTCAGATCAGGATTGTTAGCTACAGAAGGATCAGGAAAAGCTGTTTATGAATATTTTGTAAAAGGTACTGAACCTACAAAATTTGAACAATCATATTTTGTTTATTATAAGATTGATAAAAGAAATGGAAAATTAGCTACTGAATCTACTCCAAAGCAATATGTTGAAGAGAGAAAATATTATATTAAAGCTAGTGCTTATAAACCAGGTAAAACTGATTATTCTAGAGATGACTTTATTAATCCACCTCCATCAGATGTATCTGATATAGTAGATGATCCAAATACAAATAACAATAACAATAATAATAATAATAACAGTAATAATAACAGTAATAATAACAGTAATAATAACAACAATAATAACGATAGTAATAGTAATACTAACGATACTAATACTAACACAAATGAAAATAACAATCCATAAAAAAAGAGTTGCAATCGCAACTCTTTTTTAGTATACTTCATCGATTATTCCGCCACCTATTACAATATCATCCAAATAAAATACAGCTGATTGTCCTTTGTTCGGGGCTCTTACTTGTTTTTTAAATTCTACAAATAAATCATTATTTTTATAGAATAATAATCCTTTAGTTTCATTTTGACCATGTCTTACTTTTACACTAACTTCCAAAGGCTTTTCTAAAGTATCAAAAGGTATAAAATTTTCTTCCCTTATTTTTATTTTATCTTTATAAAGTGCATCTTCATCCGATAATGTTACTGTATTATCTATTGCATTTATCTTAGATACAAATACTCTTTTACCCAATGCAATTCCAAGACCTTTTCTTTGACCAACAGTATAATAGACTATGCCATTATGCTTTCCTAGTTTATTTCCCCTATCATCAATAAAGTATCCTTCTTTAATCAATTCAGGATTTCTTTGTCTAATAAAAAGACCATGATCTCTATTTTGAACAAAACAAATTTCTTCACTATCTTTTTTTGAATAAGTCAAAATATTTTCATCTTTAGCAATTTGTCTTACTTCTTCCTTTTCTAAATCTGCAAGTGGAAATAAAGTCTTTGATAAAACTTCTTGACTTGTATTGTATAAAAAATAAGTTTGATCTTTTTTGGAGTCTTTAGCTCTTTTTAATAAGTATCTATTATAATTTTTATCAAATTCAACTTTTGCATAATGTCCAGTAGAAATAAAATCAGCCTTTAGAGGCTTTATTTTTTCTACAAAGCTATTAAATTTAATGTATTTATTACAAGCAACACAAGGATTCGGAGTGTAACCTAGAGAGTACTCTCTTACAAAATTTTCAATTACCTTTCTATCAAATTCTTCCCTAAAGCTCATTGTATAATGCTTTACTCCCATAGCTTCAGCAACAATTTTTGCATCCATAACAGAAGATAAAGAACAACAGCCTTTTTCTTCATCATAAAGATGTCCTTTAGGTACTAAATTCATAGTAACTCCAATTACTTCATAACCTTCTTTCAATAACAAATGGCAGGCAACACAACTGTCGACCCCGCCACTCATTCCTAAAATAACTCTTTTATTCAAAATTACCTCACTAATAACTGATAATTATTCCACCCTCATTTTCGTAAGTAGAAGATAATCCTCTTGCAGAAACAATCAAAATATCCTTAAAATTGTATCTTTCAACTATTTTATTCTTTATTTCTTTTGCTCTTTCCAAACAATTACAATGAGTTATTACCAATATTTTTTCTTCAATATTTGAACTATTTTCAGCTATTGCATCAATTAATTCACTATATGCTTTTTTTAAGCCTCTAACTTTCTTATAAATATCTATTTCACCATTAATACCTTGCATAACAGGCTTTATAGAAAAAGCAGAAGCAATCATAGCTTTTAATTTAGAAATTCTTCCATTTTTTATTAAATTATCAAGACTTTCCAAAACAAAAAATATATTCATTTCTGAAATGTATTTTGTTACATTATCAACAATTTCTTGGAACGTCATTTTTTTATCTATACATTCTTGAATTTTCAAGGCAACTAAAGTTTCTCCAGAGGCAGCAGACTTAGTATCAAAAACATGAATCAATCTTTCTCCCTTTTCAAGTACCATTGTCTTTGCTAAACATGCATTAGAATATGTTGCACTTAATTTTCCAGATAAAGTTACACAAAAAACTTCTTTTGCCTCTTCAAATTTATCCATAAAAAGTTTAGGAGATGGTGCAGCTGTTTTTATAGAACTTGCATTTCTCATAGCTTGTATATATTTATCTACATCTAAATTTTCATCATCTAAATAATCAACATCATCCAGTTGTAATGTCAAAGGAACTAATTCGATATCTAGTTTGCTTTTCATCTCCTCTGTTAAATCACAACAACTGTCAGCAACTATCAATCTATCTTTCATACTATCCTAACCTCTCTTCAATAAATTTGGCAAGTTTTTTAGCTTCAACTTCCAATTCTTCTTGATTTTCTCCTTCAATCATAACTCTAACTAAAGGTTCAGTTCCAGAAGGTCTTATTAAAACTCTTCCATTACCTGAAAATTTTTCTTCAATTTGTTTTATCTCAGCAACTATTTCCTTATCTTGTGCATAAGCATTTCTATTTTCAAGCTTAACTTTTGCATTTACTAAAACTTGTGGATATGAAACCATAAGCTCATTAAAATAAGACAATTTATTTATACTACTTGCAACTAGTTCACAAATCTTTAAAGCTGTAAAAGTCCCATCTCCCGTTGTACTATCATTTAAGAAAATCATATGTCCAGATTGCTCAGCTCCAAGAATGTAATCATGTTCAAGCATTTGTTCAAGAACGAACCTATCTCCAACTTTTGCTGCAACAAAATTTACATCTATTGAGTCTAAATATTTTTTTAGTCCAATATTACTCATAACTGTTCCAACAACAGCATTATTTGTAAGTTCATCTTTTTCTTTATATGACTTAGCCATTGCTGCTAAAATATGATCTCCATCCATAATATTTCCTTTTTCATCAACAGCTAAACATCTATCAGCATCTCCATCAAAAGAAAATCCCATATCAACATCATTTTCCAAAACGGCTTTTCTTATTATTTCCATATTTGTACTACCACAATTTAAGTTAATATTCTTTCCATCAGGAGCAGTATTTAAAGAAATAACTTCCATTCCTAACTCTTCAAATAATTTTCTCGCAATTTTATAACTTGCCCCATTGCCAAAGTCTACTGCTATTTTTAAATTTGAAAAATCTGCATCTACTCTTGATTTTAAATAATCCGCATAAATAGAAACCGCCTCTTTTTCTTCAGTGAAAATTCCTTCTTGAACTTCTCCAAAGTCAAAATTTTCATCATCTAAAATATTTTCAACTTTAAATTCTATTTCATCAGAAAGTTTGAAGCCATCTTCATTAAAAATCTTAATTCCATTATATTTAAAAGGATTATGTGAAGCAGAAATAACAGCTCCTCCAACTGCTTTAAAATATTTAATTAAATAAGCAACTGTTGGTGTTGGCGCTATTCCAATAGTAACTACATTAAAGCCCATTTCTAATAAGCCTTTAGCTAAACTACTCTCAAGATTTTTTCCACTTTCTCTAGTATCTCTACCTATTATAAATAACTTTTCTTCTTTATCTTTTAAAATATATCCAACAGATTTTCCGAGTTTATATGCAAGTTCGTCAGTTAAATTTTCTCCATATACTCCTCTTACACCATCTGTTCCAAAATAATTACCCATTTTTTCTCCTATTTTATTTTCTAAATTTATTCTTGATTACACACATAATCACAATAATTATATCATAAACAAAGAAAAAAATCATTAATTATAGCAAAAAACAATGTATTTATATTTATCATACTAAATTTAAATTTCTCATACTAATATAAATAAAGTACAATACTTTTTTAATTTTTCTCTTTTATTTTAAATTGTGCCATTATTATACTTAATAAAGTAATGACAACAACTATAAGGTAAATTGATTTGTTCTGTTCAAATCCTAAAATTCCCTCTGGTATTAACTTTGAAATCCATAGATAAACTCTGTCTCCAAAATAGACTCCCATAGCAAAGAACAATTGAAAAATGCCCATACTTACATTTCTATCTTCTTTTTCAAAGTATTGCATAGCCATTGAAATCAAGCAAGTATACGCAATTCCATAGCCAAAACCATTAAAAATATATCCAAAAAATGCAGGGATATATGAATTAGTTAATAAAATAATTATATAAAATATTAGATTTGAAACTAAACCTAAGATTAAAGTTTTTTCAATTCCTATCTTCTTTGCAAAATAAGTTCCTGCTAATACACTTGCAATAAGTTGTGGAAAAGCAAATAGTACGTCAATATAAGCCAAACATATAGGTGGCATATTTAAATTAACTTTTGCATAAGCAATCATATTTGCTCCTGACGTTGAAAACTTTATAAATGAAACTAAAATTGCAATTAAACAGATATATAAATAGCCTTTAAATTCAAAAACTTTTTTAACTTTTTCAAAGCTAAATCTCTTTGCAGAATAAGAAACATCTTTAACAAAAAAACTTAATATCAAAGCTACAATTGAAATTGTAGCAGAAAGTGTCCAAAGCAATTTAAAATTCTTATATGTACCATAAGTTGACAAATACTGTATTGGAGCTGCTATAAATTCTGCTAAAAGCGGTGCTATTGATAGAATCGATGCTGAAATTGCAGCTTTTTCCTTAGAAAAAGTCTCTGAAAACAACACATTGAAAACTGCAAGCATAGATGCACATATTCCCATAGCTATTGATGAAAAATAAAGAGTATTATAGCTTGGTTTTAAAACTACCATTAAAGATGCTAATGTCAAAATAAAAAGTGCAATTTGAATAAATATTTTTTTCTATTAAAAATATCACTCAGTATAAAAATTGGCAGTCTGATAAAGCAACTTATTAGTCCATATGCTGAAGTTATCTGTGCAGCCAAAACAATCGAAAAACCAAGCCCCCCCTCTTCCATAGGACTTATAGCATAGAGCTTTCTATATGCTCTTACAACTGTTATTCCACTCCAAAAAAGTACAAACAACCAAAATATTAACTTTTGATTTCTGTCCAAATCGTATTTCTTTGAAATAAAATATATAATTATAAAAGTTAAAACAATCATAAAAATTGATGAATATAATTTTTCCATTTTTCTCTCCTAATTTTTTGGCTTAAAAGCTAAAATTTTACCACGTCTTATATATTTCTTTAAATCTATTTTATGTCCCCATTTTGCAAGATATTCTTCAGTTAATTCCTCTTCAATTATAGTATAAAGTTCGAAACCTACCGTTTTTAAAATATTCTTTAACTTCTCCGAAGTTATTGAGCCAGCGACTCAAGTTGCATGAAAAATCGGTTCATCTTTGACCCATGATGGCAATTCATTAAATTGAACAATATCTGAAATTGAAATTCTTCCCCCTGATTTTAAAACTCGAAAAATTTCAGAATAAACTTTCTCCTTATCTTCACATAAATTTATAACACAATTTGAAATTACACAATCAACAGTATTGCTCTCAACTCTAAGATGATCTATATCTGAAACCATAAATTTAGTATTTAAAAACTTCTTTTTTTCTCTTATGTAATTTGCTCTTTCAATCATTTCAGGGAGTCTATCAACTCCGATAACAAAGCCTTCTTTCCCAACTATTTTACAAGCCTTAAAAACATCCATTCCTTTACCGCAACCTAAATCTAAGACTGTTTCTCCACATCTTAAATTTGCATTTTGAATAGGATTACCACAACCCAAGCCAAGATTTGCGCCATTTTCTATATCTTCTAAAGTATAACCTAGACTTAAAGCGATCTTCTTTTCAAGCTCTTTAGTATCTTCACTTTCTCTTAATCTATCGTTTACAGCAATATTTTTATATAGATTATCTATTGCTTTTTTATTATCACAACATTTCATATAAGCCTCCATATAACTTAATTATTTTATCATAAAAAATAATAATAGTCTAATCATTCATTCTATAATTACCACGATATTTTACAACTTAACAATTTTATTTTTTAGAGTCAAATATAACTTGATTTTTTTCTCAATTACCTGTATTATATGGGTATAAGATAACTAGGAGGTGCAGTTATGAAAATAACAAAAGATATGCTAATTGGAGACATTATCCAAATTCATCCGGATGCTGTTGAAATTCTATTTAATTTTGGACTTTCTTGTGTTGGTTGTCCTGCAAGTCAAATGGAGACTCTTGAAGAAGCTACAATGGTTCATGGACTAAATTTAGATTTACTTCTTGAAGTCTTAAACGAAAATAATTCAAATTAAAACTATTCCTCACCTTTCACAAAAGTGTTCGGTGAGTAGTACATAAAAAAATCGCGAGTAAAGTTATCGCGATTTTTTATATATTATATACTTATTTTTATAATTTTTATAATTTTTCTAATAATTCTTTTACAAATTCAAAAGTTCTTTGAGTTGAAGGAATATTCAATCTTTCAACAGGACTGTGAACATCTTTCATTGTAGGTCCTATTGATATCATTTCCATTTCAGGGAATGTATCAACAAAAACTGCTGGTTCTAAAGCGGCATGGACAACTTCAACTTTCATTTCCTTTCCTGTTAAATTTTTATAAACTTCTAAAGCAGTATCTCTTAATTTTGAAACTTTTGCAAACTCCCATGGTTTATAATAATCTTCTAATGTATATTCAACACCATTTTCTTCATAAACTTTTTTAACTATATTTGTATATTCTTCAAAAGTCTTAGGATTTGAACTTCTTAATGAAAGTGTAAATCTAACAAAATTTCCATCAAATTTAATCATGGCAAAATTGTCAGAACATTCAACGATTGATGGATATTCTTCCATCATTGAATACACTCCATGAGGAATATTTCTAATTACATTTTCAATTTTTTCTTGACATCCCTTACATAAAACTTCTTTTGTATTTTCAACTTTTTCTATGGAAACTCTCATATCTTTATCAAGTGGATATTCACTAATTAATTTAGAAAAATCAATTTTAAATTCGTCAGCATCACTTGTAAAAATTACTTTTGCATCTCTAGGAATTGCATTATGTTTTGTTCCACCTTCAATACTAACCAATCTGTAATCAGCAATTTCTTTTACCAAATCCATTGTTCTAAGAGCAAATTTTAAAGAATTTCCTCTTTGTTGATGAATTTCCATTCCGGAGTGCCCACCAAGCATATTATTTACAGATAAAACAAAAGTATTTTTCTTATTATTTTCTTCAAATTTAACTTTCAAAGTACCCATAATATTATGTCCACCTGAACAACCTGATAAAAGTACTCCTTCTTCTTCAGCATCAATATTTAAAAGTTTTCTTCCATTTAAAAGTTCTCTCTTTACCGCTCTAGCACCTGCCATTGTTCTTTCTTCATCAGTAGTTACAAGTAATTCAAGTGCAGGATGTTTAGCTTCTTTATCTTCCAAAATGGCAAGTCCCATTGCAACTGCTATTCCATCATCAGCTCCTAGAGTTGTACCTTTAGTCTTAACCCAATCTCCATCCACAATAACAGGAATAGGATCAACTAGAAAATTATGTTCAACTCCGTCAGCCTTTTCTGCAACCATATCCATATGTCCTTGAATAACAACAGGTTCGTGATCTTCATAACCTTTATATGCAGGTTTTCTTATAACAATATTATTGCTTTCATCTTGAATAGTTTCTAATCCTAAAGACTTTCCAACACTGTATAAATAATCGCTAACTGCCTTTTCATTTCCAGATTCTCTTGGAATCTTAGTTAGCTCTTCAAAATAATAAAAAACTCTTTCAGGTTTTAAATTTTCTAACATAATTGCCTCCTACTTATTATATTCATCAAATTCTTCTATGCTAAAAATTATTTTTTCTCCATCATTTATTACCATTGCAGGAATACCTATTGAGCCATTTCCCTTAGCAAAATCAAATGCAGAATTTTCTCTAAATTTTAAGAATTTTTTAAGATTTGCTAAATTTTCAGTAATATCTAAATACAAATACTTAATTTCTCTTTCATCAAGTGCCTTTTTCATAACAATACAATCAGGACACATACTTGAGCCAAAAACAACTTTTTTCTTAACCATAATTCCTCCTAAAATTCTAAAGACTTTTCAATAAAATCTTTTAGTTCTGAGATTTTTATTCTCTCTTGTTCCATAGTATCTCTAAATCTAACCGTTACACAATCATCTTCCAAAGTATCAAAATCGACAGTTATACAGAAAGGAGTCCCAACTTCATCTTGTCTTCTGTATCTTTTTCCAATACTTCCTGAAACATCTGTATCTATCATAAAATATTTTGAAAGTTCATCATAAATTTCATCAGACTTATCTGACAATTTTTTAGTAAGTGGTAAAATTGCAGCCTTGAATGGAGCTAAAGCAGGATGAAGTCTTAAAACAGTTCTAACATCTCCTTCTCCTATCTCTTCTTCATCATAAGCATTACATAAGAATGCTAACGCAACTCTGTCTGCTCCAAGTGAAGGTTCAATACAATATGGAATATATTTTTCATTTGTAACAGGGTCTATATATCTCAAATCTTCGCCGGAAACTTCAATATGTCTTGATAAGTCATAATCTGTTCTATCTGCAATCCCCCAAAGTTCTCCCCAACCAAATGGGAATAAAAATTCTATATCACAAGTAGCTTTACTGTAAAAACTCAATTCTTCTTGTTCATGGTCTCTAAGTCTTAAAGTTTCCTCATTCATTCCTAAAGACAATAACCAATTAAAAGAATAGTTTTTCCAATAGTCATACCATTCTAAATCTTCTCCAGGTTTACAGAAAAATTCCAATTCCATTTGTTCAAATTCACGAGTTCTAAAAGTAAAATTACCAGGAGTAATTTCATTTCTAAAAGATTTTCCAACTTGAGCAATACCAAAAGGAACTTTCTTTCGAGAAGTTCTGGCAATATTTTTAAAATTAACAAAAATACCTTGTGCTGTTTCCGGTCTTAAATAAATTTCAGATTTGCTATCCTCAGTTACACCTTGGAAAGTTTTGAACATAAGATTAAATCTTCTTATTCCTGTAAAATTTTGTTTTTTACAATTTGGACAACAAATATTTTTTTCTTTCATTAATTCTTCAACTTTTTCATTTTCCCAACCATCAACATTTATATCTCCAAGATTATTTTCAAAATAAAAATCTTCGATAAGTTTATCAGCTCTAAAACGTGATTTACATTCTTTACAGTCAATCAAAGGATCACTAAAACTTCCAACATGGCCTGATGCAACCCAAACTTCTGGATTCATCAAAATTGCACTATCAAGACCAACATTATATTTTGATTGTTGAACAAATTTTTTCCACCAAGCTTTTTTTACATTATTTTTAAATTCAACACCTAAAGGACCGTAATCCCAAGTGTTTGCAAGTCCACCGTAAATTTCTGACCCTGGATAAATTATTCCCCTATTTTTACATAAAGAAACAACTTTTTCCATACTCTTTTCTGATTTCATAATAATCCTCCTAAATTTAAATAAACAAAAAGGCCATATCGCAAGGGACGATATGACCGTGGTTCCACCCTAATTATGTTAAAAAACATCTCTCTAAAAAATTTACTCCCGATTTCCCCATAATACAAAAATGTAATTTTGCACCAAACAACTACTCTCTAAAATTTTCATATTATTTTTTATCGTTCAACGTAAGTATTAACAAGATAATTCTAACATATTTGTTTTTTAAAATCAATACTAATAGACTATAACTCTCATTCCAATATAAGAATTATTGTAAATATATCCCATTGAACCAGGATAAACATTTATACAACCATGTGAGCCACCTCTTCTATAGTAGTAATAATCTGAAAAAGCATAACCTGGTTGCCAATTTGCATCATGAATTCCATAACTTCCATGGAATGGCATCCAATATTGAACCCAAGAAGCATATCCAGGTCCTTTTAGAATTCTTGAATATTCCTTTGAAAGCACACTGAAAGTTCCTGTTACAGTAGGTGTAGAAGGCTTACCACTTACAATACCTACTTTAGAAATTATAGTTCCATTTCTAACAAGCCATAACTTTTGATCACTCAAACTTACTACTATAAAATTTCCATTTACATGGCAACTTCTACCTGTATTTTTGGACCTCCAAATTCCATTTGAAACGTACCAATCAGAATCCGCCAAGCCTACTTCAACTCCATCAATATAGGATTTTCCGCCATAATATCCATTTGCGTATTTTCCATTTACAAAATATCTTGAACCATTTCCATCTGTTGCGTATCCATTATGTTTTCTTCCATCTCGGAAAAAATACCAATCATATCCATCATCATACCAACCATTGGCTAGATATTTATCTCCTCCAAAATATAAACCGTTTATATAAGTATTGCCTTCAGATTCTAAACCATCTTTATATAACTTTCCGTTATATCTTCCATTGGCATATTTTCCATTTACAAAATATCTTCTTCCATTGGCATCTACTCCAAAACCTGTAAGTTTTTTCCGTTCTTGAAAAAATACCATGATGTGCCATCATCGCACCACCAATCTGCAATTTTACCTTCGCTATAGTAAATTCCTCCAACATAATCATTAGCATACTTACCATTTATAAAATACATCTCGCCATTTCCATCAACAGCTTTTCCTGTATGCTTTCTACCATCTTTAAAGAAATACCATGCAGTTCCATCATCATACCAACCATTTGCTAAATATTTATCTTCGGCATAATACAATCCGTTTATATAAGTATTCCCCGCAGATTCTAAACCATCTTTATATAATTTTTCATTATATCTTCCATTGGCATATTTTCCACCTACGAATAATCTTGTTCCATTTGCATCTTTTCCAAGTCCATTATGTTTTATTCCATTTTGGAAAAAATACCATGCTGTACCATCATCACACCACCAGTTGGCTATTACTCCATCTTTATAAAACAATCCGTCTATATAACAATTTGCATATTTTCCTTTTACGAAATACATTTCGCCATTTCCGTCTACTGCTTTTCCTGTGTATTTTTTACCATCTTTAAAGAAGTACCATCCTTCTCCATCATCATACCACCAATTTGCTGGCTTTTTATCATATCCGTAAAATATTCCATTTACATAAGTTTTACCATCAGACTCTACACCATCTTTATATAATTTATCATCATATATTCCATTGGCATATTTTCCATTTACAAAATACCTTATTCCGTTAGCATCTTTTCCATTTCCATTATGTTTCTTCCCACCTTGGAAAAAATACCATGCTGTTCCGTCATCACACCACCAATTCGCGATTTCTCCATCTTTATAAAAAATCTCATCTATATAAGCATTAGCATATTTTCCGTTCACAAAATATCTTATTCCATTAGCATCTTTTCCATTTCCATTATGTTTCTTCCCGCCTTGGAAAAAATACCATGCTGTTCCGTCATCGCACCACCAATCTGCTAATTTCCCATCTTTATAAAAAAGTTTATCTACATAACCATTGGCATATTTTCCTTTTACGAAATACATTTCACCATTTGCATCTATTCCTTTTCCAGTAAGCTTTTTACCATCCTTAAAGAAATACCAACCTGTACCATCGTCATACCATGCATTTGCTGGTTTTTTATCATATCCGTAAAATATTCCATTTACATAAATTTTACCATTTGACTCTACACCATCTTTATATAATTTATCATTATATATTCCATTGGCATATTTTCCTTTTACAAATAACCTTATTCCATTAGCATCTCTTCCAATTCCGCTATATTTTTTACCGCCTTGGAAAAAATACCACGCTGTGCCATCATCACACCACCAATCTGCTAACTTACCATCTTTATAGAAAAGTTTATCTATATATCCATTAGCATATTTCCCATTTACGAAATACATTTCGCCATTTGCATCTACAGCTTTTCCTGTATGTTTTTTACCATCTTGGAAAAAATACCATGCTGTGCCATCATCATACCAGCCATTTGCAGGTTTACCATCAGGATCATAAAAAATGTTGTTTACATAAACCTTACCTTTTTGCTCTACACCATTTTTATATAGAATTCCTTCATAAATTCCATTGGCATATTTTCCATTTACAAAATATTTATCTTGATATTTTCCAGTATATTTTTTACCATTTTGGTAAAAATACTTTTGATTGTCTTCTTCTTTCCAACCACTAAAGCCTTCAGCAACAACAATATTTTTATCTTCATAATTATCTAAAACAAGAATATTTACCATAAATAAAGATAAAATCAACAAAACTCTTGATAAAAATTTTCTTTTCATAGCTCCTCCTTTATTAAAATTATAAAAATAAATAAACACTATTAATTTTGATAGACATACTATTAAATTAAATATATTTTAATTTAAAACATATAGTTATCATCCTAATTATAGTATATAAAATTTTATGTAAAAAGTCAATAAGAAATCGATGTTTACTGTGTTTATTTCATATAAAAAACTGTTATGAATCAAATCTCCATAACAGTTTTACAATTACATTTTTCTAGTTTTATTCTTTTCTTTTAAAACTTTTTTATTTTCTTCAGTAAGGTAACTAAATCCTTCTCCAGAAACTTCACTAACTGTTGCAACATTTACAAATGCGTTATTGTCAAATTCTCTAATAAAATTCATAAGTTTTATGTATTCAGGTCTTGTAAGAATAGTTTCAATCATAACTCTTTGACTCTTATTAAAACCTCCTTTTACTTCATACAATGTACTTCCTCTAACAATCTCATTAAGGATATAATCATTAATACCCTCCCATTTTCTTGAGTTAATATAAACTTTAATTCTAGTCTTGTATCCAGTAAGAACTTTATCTATAACTACTGCATTAAATAAAATACCAACTAGAGCATACATTGCAGCATTAATTCCATAAGCAGCATAACCCATAACTACAACAGAGAAATCAGCTATAAAAACTCCAACACTTAAATCTACATGAATATACTTATTCAATATTTTTCCAACGATATCAGTTCCACCAGTTGAGGCATTTTGATTTAATGACAGAGCAATACCAAAAGCCGTAACACCAACTCCTATAATCATACTCATAAACGGAGTATCAACTAATGGTTGAATGTTTGGAAATATTTTTTCAAAAGCAATAAGTGAAATAGATAATACAATTGTAGCATATATACTAAGTCCACCAAACTCTGCTCCTACAAGTAAAAATGCTAAAATAAACAAAATAATATTAATTCCAAGTTGAAATACCCCAACAGGTATACCAGGAATAAATTTTGCTAATGCTATTGATAGCCCTGCTGTTCCTCCAATAGTCAAATTATAAGGAACCATAAAGAAATAAACCCCTGCAGATACTATAACAGATGCAAATGTTGTAATAATAACTTTTCTTAATGTACTATAATTCATAATCTCCCCTCCTATAATCTACCGTACAAGTATAACAAAACTTTTCAAATTTTACAACAAGTAAATTACATAAGTATTGATTTTTTTACAAAAAAAGTTTACAATTAATTTATACTATATTTTATATTGTTCATAAAAATTTTTTATGCAAAATATAGAAATGAAATTTTTTACATATTTATTGTAAATTTTAATAATTTATTGGAGGCTTATATGATTAAACAAATTGAATTAAACTTAGAAACTATCGAATCCATGTTATATTTATGGACTGCATTAGCTGAAAAAGAAAAAGTTGCTGAAAGCTTTTTTGTTGATGTAGCTAAACAATATCCACTACAAGCTATAAAGACTAAAGATTTTAATGAAGAATCAGTAAGAAGAGTTTTATCTGCTATCCAAAATAGAGAATTACTTTCTACAGCTACTAAAGAAGAAAAAAGATTTTGGAATAATAATATGTGGATGATGGAAGACCTTGAACTTCCACAACTTATGGCAAAACCTATAAAAGTTCTTAATGTAAATCATCTTATTGAAGAATTAAACAAAGAATTTCCAAACAATAATAAAGAAATCTTGAAAGTTTACATTGCTCCATTACATTTAGATGATTACTATATAGTTGATGGAAATTTAATTATCAACTTCTTTAGAATTATGTTACCAGATGGAGAAAATGCATTTATTGATGGTAAACCAATTGATGAATATATTCTTGAAAAACTAAGAGAAGTTTTAAAATAATTCTTAAATGATTAATATTAGATTTTCATAATACAAATAAATTAATTACTTTAAGGAATGTGACCTGTAATTATCAGGAAACATTCCTTTTTAATTATCTGTAATTATTCTAATGTTATAGCGATTAATATAATATATTACCATTTTATCAATATTTCAAGAATTTTTAGTCAAATATTTCCTATTTCTATATTTTAAAAATTATTAAAAATTTATAATATTTATAATAAAATACTATTGTTATAATATCATTTCTTAGGTTACTTATTATTTTATCTCAATATATAATATATTTAAAAATTTATAATTTTTTATCATTTTTGATAATAATTATCTTTTATTTATTATAATTTTATGTTACAATGTAATTGTGAGGTTTCTCACAAAAAAATTTTTTAAGGAGAGTGATACAAATGGCATTAACAAATGAAATTCTTAAGTCATTTAAAGAAAGATTTAATTCTTGTAAAACAAACAAGATCGTAGCTGCAAGTGTTGCAAAAGTGGGGTTACACGAAGCATCTACAAATCATGAAGTCTATAAAAGACATAATTTTCAGTTTTCTGATGTTACAAAAAAAGGTGAAATAACAAACCAAAAATCAAGTGGTAGATGTTGGATGTTCTCTGCATTAAATGTTGCAAGAGTTTCCACTATGGAAAAATTAAACATAAAATCTATGGAATACTCACAAACATATACTCTATTTTGGGACAAACTTGAAAAAGCAAACTTCTTTTTAGAAAGTATAATTGAAACATTAGACGAAAAAACTGATTCAAGAGTTGTTTCTCATCTTTTAACTGCACCTGTACAAGATGGTGGTCAATGGGATATGTTTAGAGGTCTTTTAGAAAAATATGGTGTTGTTCCTAAAGGAATTATGCCAGAAACATTCCACTCTTCAAACACAAGAGATATGGAAGCAATACTAACTAAATATCTTAGAAAAGCAGCTTGTGATATGAGAAATCTTCATAAAGCTGGCAAACCATTAAAAGAAATTGAAGATTTAAAAAATGAAACTCTTTATACAGTTTACAATATTTTAACTAAATGTTTAGGAGAAATTCCTGAAACTTTCACCTATGAATACAGAGATAAAGACGAAAAATTCCACAGAATATCAAATATTACTCCTAAAGAATTTTTCGATAAATATGTTGGTTGGAATTTAAAAGATAAAATAAGTTTAATCAATGCTCCAACTGATGACAAACCTTACGGAAAAGTTTATACTGTAAAATTCTTAGGAACAGTTAAAGAAGCTGACAAAATAAAATACTTAAATGTTCCTATAGAAGTATTAAAAGAAAGTGCTATAAAGTCAATTAAAGCTGGAGAACCTGTATGGTTTGGCTGTGATGTAATTAAGTTTTTGGAAAAGCAAAAAGGAATTATGGACTTAGATATGTTCTTGTATGATGACATATTCCCTACTTTAGAAAACTTTGCAAAAGCAGAAAGACTTGATTATCACGAAAGTGTATTAACTCATGCAATGGTGTTTACAGGAGTAAATCTTGATGAAAATGGAAAACCATTAGAATGGCAAGTTGAAAACTCTTGGGGAGATGCAGTTGGAGATAAAGGTATTTTTTCAATGACTGATGAATGGTTTGATGAATACAACTATGAAGTAATGGTTGACAAAAAATACGTTGATGAAAAATGGTTAAAAGCTCTTGATGAAAAAACAATAGAACTTGAACCATGGGATCCATTTGGTGCATTGGCAAGATTAAAATAATTGAAAAATTGTCCCAAAAATATATAGTACAAAAAAGGAAGTGCTTATAAACACTTCCTTTAATTTTTATATATTTTATACATTATTATTGCAGCTGCTATTGAAACATTTAAAGACTCCATTGAATTGTCCATATCTATTTTTAAATGCGCATTTGAAATTCTTAGCATTTCAGCTGAAACTCCATTTGCTTCATTTCCCATAACTACAATATTTTTTCCATCAAATTTAAAATCTTCTAAAATTTTTGAATTTTCACTTAATGTCGTAGAAATTAATCTATATCCATCTTTTTGTAATTCTTTTATTTTTTCAATTTCACAATCTACAATATTTGTTCTAAACATTGCGCCCATAGTTGCTCTTAAAACTTTTGAATTATATTTATCTACACAATTTATAGTCAATATATCCTTAATTCCAAAAGCATTTGCAGTTCTAACTATTGTTCCAAAATTTCCCGGATCACTTACATTTTCTAAACAAATTATATTTTTAGAAAAAATATTTTTATCCTCAATATAATTTACAACAGTAATAACTCCTTCAGAATTTGTAAGTTCAGTCAAGTTTTTAAATAATTTTTCAGATAAGATTATAACTTTATCTAAATATTTTTCATTAAAATCAAAGTTTTCAATAAATTTTTCAGTACAAATTATATTTTCTATATCAAGTTCTTCGCCAATAGCTTCTAATAAGAGTTTTTTCCTTCTAGCAAAAATAATTTATATTTATCTCTATTTTTTTCAAATACAGACTCTTAAATAATTTATACCTTTTATTATCTTTACTATCTATAACTTTAAATTCCATATTATACCAGCTTACCAATCCAGTCATTTCTACCAGCAACTAAAAGAATATCACTGCTCTTTATAACATAGTCAGCTCCTACATTTATCTCCAAGCCATCTTTATTCTTTATAGCAACTATATTTACATGATGTCTATTTCTAATTTCAGAATCCTTTATTGATTTTCCAACCCAAACTTCCATTGGTGAAATTTCAACAAGAGAATATTCATCAGATAAATTGATAGAGTCTAAAATATTTGAATTACTTATATTATTTGCTACTCTTACTCCCATATCTTTTTCTGGAATTATAACTCTATCTGCTCCTATTTTTCTTAGAACCATTGCTTGAACACTATCAGTCGCTTTTGCAATAATTTTTGGAATTCCGAGTTCCTTAGCCTCAACAGTTGCAATAATTGAAGTCTTATAGTCAGATCCTATTGCAACAACACAAATATCAAAATTAGCAAGTCCTAATTCCTTAAGGCTTCCATCTACACTAACATCACAAATTATAGCATGCGTAACCTTATCTGCAATAGAGTTTATAATCTCTTCATCTTTATCTATAACCATTACTTCATTTCCAAGTTTTCCCAAGGTTATGGCTAAACTCATTCCAAATCTTCCACAACCTATAACAGCAATTTGTTTCATACTATCTCCTATCCAACAATAACATTTCCACTTGAATACTTAAATTTCTTTTTATTAACCTTTTTATAAAAAGAGAAAATAATTGTAAGCGGACCAACTCTTCCAATAAACATCAATATAATTAATAATATTTTTGTAATATCTTTTAAATGTGGAGTTAAATCTTTACTAAGTCCAACTGTCGCAAAAGCTGAAACAGTTTCAAAAAGCAAATCTATAAATCTTACATTTTCAATCAAAGTTAAAATAAAAACTACAGTATTAACTAGTAACAAAGATATAACAAATATTCCAATTGCTCTTTTTGCTAAAGAAAAAGAAATTCTCCTTTTAAAAACTTCTATCTCATTATTATTTTGAATGAAAGATATAGTTGTTACTATCAATAAAAATATTGTAGTTGTCTTTATACCACCAGCTGTACTTGCAGGAGAGCCTCCTATAAACATCAAAAATACACTTAGAATCGTTGAAGATTCCGTAAAACCAGTTTGATCTATAGATGCAAAACCTGCAGTTCTTGTAGTAACAGATTGAAAAAATGAATTTGTAATTTTATCAAAAAAGTTTAAGTTTTTAAAGTTTTTGCATTAGAATATTCTAAGACAAAAAAAGCAATTGTTCCAAATATAAGAAGTCCTAAAGTCATTACTAGAACAATCTTAGTATGCAATGAATACTTTTTATAATTGAATCTAAAATTACTTATATCAATATAAACATGAAATCCAAGACCTCCTAATATTATTAAAAACGAAACTATTAAAAGTAAATATGGATTTGTATTAAAACTCTCTAAACTATTTTCTCCTAAAACATCAAAACCTGCATTACAAAAAGCTGATATTGAATGAAAAATAGAATAATAAATTCCTTTCAACCCAAACTTAGGAACGAATGTAAAAGAAAGTAATATTGCACCCAAACCTTCAATCAAAAAGGTTGAAAAAATTACATATCTTATAAGCTTAACCATTCCACTAAGTTTTGTTGATCCCATTTGTTCTTGAATTACAAGTCTATCTTTTAAAGTTATCTTTTCGCCTAAAATCATAGCTACCATAGTAGCCATTGTCATAAAGCCTAATCCTCCTGCTTGAATTAAAAGCATTATAATAGTTTTCCCAAAATAATTAAATTCATTAGTTATATTTATAGTTGAAAGCCCAGTTACACAAACAGAAGAAGTTGATATAAATACACAATCTAAAAAATTTGTAAAATTTAAATTTTTAGATGAAAAAGGTAAAAATAACAGAATAGATCCAACAGTTATTATTAAAAAGAAACCTAAAGTTAATACCGCAGGCGGATTAGTTTCAAGCTTATTTTTTAACTGCTTTATAAAATCTCTCAAAATAACCTCCAAAAAAAAAGCCCTTCAATTATGAAGGGACATTTTCTCTATTTTACTAATTCAACTAATTTTTTGAATCCTTCTGGATCATTTATAGCCATTTCAGAAAGCATTTTTCTGTTCATATTTATATTATTTTTCTTAAGTCCATACATAAATTTGCTATAACTTAAACCATATTGTCTTGTTCCGGCATTAATTCTTGCAATCCATAAGCTTCTAAAATCTCTTTTCTTTCTCTTTCTTCCTATGAATGAATAAGTCATTGATTTCATAATTGCTTGATTAGCAACTTTGAATAATTTTGACTTTGCACCATAATAACCTTTAGCCTGTTTTAATACTTTTCTATGTTTTTTTCTTGCATTTAAACTACGTTTTATTCTTGCCATTACTCTTTACCTCCATTATTAAGGAATCATATTATTGATTCTTTTTTGATCTCCACTACTGATAACTGATGATTTTCTTAAATTTCTAATTCTCTTTGGTGATTTCTTACTTGTTAAATGGCTCTTATATGCCTTAAATCTTTTAATTTTTCCAGTACCAGTTCTCTTGAATCTCTTAGCTGACGCTCTATGTGTTTTCATTTTAGCCATATCTAAAACCTCCTATTAATCTTGTTTTGGTGATAAAAACATTGTCATATTTCTACCTTCCATTACGGAATCTTTTTCTACATTTCCATATTCTGCAGTAAGTTCTTTAAATTGATTTAAAACTACCTTACCAATATCAGTATGTCCCAATTCTCTACCTCTAAATCTTACAGAAACTTTTACCTTATCTCCACCTTTTAAGAAATTATTCGCATGTTTTGCCTTAACTTCTATATCATGTTTATCAATACTTGGAGTAAGTCTAATTTCTTTAACATTTATAACTTTTTGTTTTTTTCTTGATTCTTTTTCTTTCTTTAATGAATCATATCTATATTTTCCATAATCTAAAATTTTGCAAACAGGTGGATTAGCATTAGGAGAAATATTAACAAGATCCAATTTCTTTTCATTTGCCATTTCTAATGCTCTCGAAATTGGAACTACTCCAATTTGATTACCTTCTGCATCAATTAACCTAACATCTTTTGCTCTAATTTCTTCATTAATTAAAAGCTCTTTTATAATAACACCTCCATAAAAAAACGGCGAGTAAACACCCGCCATAATAATTACAAAACTTAAATTATTAACATAAACCTGAAACAAAATAGTAACAAGGTGAGAGCGAGTACTCTACTTCATTCATCATATTACTCAAATATTTTAACATATACTAATTAAATAGTCAAGCAATTTTTATAATAATTTAATTCTCTTTTGAAAATAAAAATTTCATATATCCAATAAAAACATATAGTACAATCAACGTTGCTAATATTTCTTGAAAATTAACAAATAATTTTAAAACTGAATTTGCTCCATATAATTTTGTAACATATCCATTAAATAATTTAGAAGAAAGTGCACTAATAACTAATGGGAATGTAAAACCTGAAAAACCTGGAGAAAATTTCAATTTCAGTAATTTTGGTAAATTTACTAAAACTACTAAATAGAAAAATAGTGAAAATCCAAACAAAACAGCAGCGAAAGTAAAATTCTTTTCAGGAAAAGTATTCAAATATCCTGCAAGTGCAAGTGAACCAGGTGCTGATAAAATTGCAAAAGTAGGTTGTGCAGGTTCTGGAATTTCTTTAACTTTAAATACTCTGTAACATACAACAGGTATTAAAATAAAATATGAAATTAAAGCAAACCAAAAACAAATTTGTCCTAATTTTAATTGTCCCGCTGCTCCTGCTGTAACACTAGCTGTTGCAATTCCTACATAAACAATATACCAAGATGGGAATACTTTCTTAATTGAAAAATTAGGTAAAAATTTCATACTAAACCAAATAATTAACAAAGTATGTAAGATTACACCAACAAACCAAAATGCAGCAGCTAAGCCTGAAGAATAAGGCTTTGCATAGCTACTAAGTAAAATAGTAGCCATTGTAATTGTTAAAAGTACACTTGCAGGAACTGGATTATCTAAAACAGTTTTTAATTTTGAATTTAATAAAACAATTTTTAAAACAAAAATAATATATAAAATAAGTGCAACTCCACCTATACATAATCTAACAACATTACTATAAGATTGTAACAAATTTCCTAGCGCAAACATAGCTAAAATCAATCCCGCAATGGGAATAGGTAATTTTTTTAATAAATCCATAAAATTCTCCTTTACTAAATTTTTTAAAAAATTCAAGTTAGGAATTTCTAAAAAGAAATCCCTAACTATTTTGAATTTATTTTTCTATTGGTCCACCTAAATATGATCCTGTATCATAATTTTTATTTAATTCGATTACAGAATCATCCATATGATTCTTTTTCATCTTCTTAATTATTTTTCTCTTATTTCCATTACGTTCAAAAGGATTTGTAGTTTCAACTATGCCTTGAACAACATTGTACCAATGTTTCCACGCCATTCCAATTCCTAACTCGTCAGGATGCCAATTTGCCATAAGTCTTGTACCTGGGCATAGGAATGTGATATTTATTGTTCCATGTTCATATGGTAATGTTGTTAAATCGTGACAAACTGCTTGTAAACCAACAGTTTTCATTTCTGGAGAATATCCATTAAAATAAGAATATCCATGAACAACTCTCATTATGTTATATGCTTTTTCAATCATAACAACAACATCCGGTTCAACTTTAAAATTTTCTAAAGGCATCACTACTATACCATAGATTGGTTCCTTCAAAAATATCATTTCATCAGAAACACTTTTTGATGTTTCAACATCTTTATAAATATTTTTACTAAATCTAGCTTCTCCAGATGCCATTTTAGGTGGTGCTTGATTAAAACCAAAAGCAACTGAACCATTTGGGCAACCTTGATGTACCTTTCTTACCTTTATGTTTGAACCTTTAGATGCTAAATTAACAGCATTACAATATGTAACTTTACTTTCTCTTTCAGGTACTTCAAAATTTTCATAACTTTCCTCATCGTGAAAAAACTTCACACCTACAACTTTACGATTTAAATCTAAATACGAATCGATAAGTTTTACACTTTCTTGAATATCCATTCAAAACCTCCTATTTAATTTTTATATTTATATTTGATAAAATACTTTGCGAATTAGCAAACAAATATAATCAGTATTATATTATCATAGGATTAGGAATAAGTCTAATACTTTTTTTCTATGGATAAGCATTATTAATAAGTATTTTTTATTATAAAATATATTCCTTCATTTTTAAACATTTAACAACCTTATGAAACTATAAAAATTCTTATGATAAAATATTCACTATTTTTTAAAAGATTTTACACAACATTAGCATTGATAATTACTTTATTTTTATACAAAAAAAGAAATGCGTTTTATCGCATTTCTTTTTACTTCATTGTCAATTTTACTTTTTGCTTTTCAAGGTCAATTTCTAAAATTTTAACCTTAACTACATCAGAAACTTTTAATACTTCTGACGGATGCTTTATAAATTTATTTGAAATTTGTGAAATATGAACTAGTCCATCATTTTTAATTCCAATGTCTACAAATGCCCCAAAATCTACAACATTTCTTACAGTTCCCTTTAATTCCATTCCAACCTCTAAATCTTCAATGGAAAGAACATCAGATCTTAAAATCGGTTTTGGCATATCTTCTCTTATATCACGACCAGGTCTTTTAAGCTCTTCAATAATATCTTTTAAAGTCAATTCACCAACTTCTAATTCTTTTGAAAGTTTTGGAACATTAATCTTATCTAAATCTTTCCCATAAAGTTTTTCTGCAATTTCATAACTTTCAGGATGAACAGCTGTATTATCAAGTGGGTTTTCACCATTTCTAATTCTCAAAAATCCCGCGGATTGAGTATATGCCTTAGGTCCTATTCCTTTTACTTTTTTATTTCATCTCTATTTTTAAAGGCCCCATTTTCATCACGATATGAAACTAAATTTTTAGCCATAGTTTTTGTCATTCCTGAAATATAAGATAAAAGTGAAAATGATGCAGTATTAACATCAACTCCAACTTTATTTACACAATCTTCAATAACATCTGATAAAGTTTCTGTTAATTGTTTTTGATTTACATCATGTTGATACTGTCCTATACCAATATGTTTTGGTTCAATCTTTACAAGCTCAGCCATCGGGTCTTGAATACGTCTAGCTATTGATATTGCACCTCTAACAGTTACATCTAAATCTGGAAATTCTTCTTGTCCAAGTTTTGAAGCAGAATAAATTGAAGCTCCCGCTTCATTTACTATTGAATAGAATAAATCTTCTTTTTTCAATTCATTTATCAATTCAACAACAACTTTTTCAGTTTCACGACTTGCAGTTCCATTTCCTATTGCAATTAAACTTACATCATATTTTTTAATAAGTTTTGCTAAAATTTCCTTGCTTTCCTTTATCTTTTCTTGTGGCTTTGTAGGATATATATTTACATGGTCTAAAACTGATCCAGTTTTTGAAATAACAGCTACCTTACAACCCGTTCTATAACCAGGGTCAATTCCTAAAACAACTCTGTCAAGAATTGGAGATTGCATAATATAAGGTTTTAAATTCTTTCCAAAAACTTCAATAGATTGTGTATCTGCTTTTTCTTTTAAATTTGCTCTTATTTCAGTTTCTATTTGTGGGAATAAAAGTCTATTATAACTATCGATAACAGCATCTTTTAAGAATTTATGACAGAAATTTTCATCATCCATACATAGTGAAAATAAAATTTCACCAATATTTTTTTCGTCACTTAACTTTATAGAAACCTTTAGAGCTTTTTCCTTTTCTCCTCTATTTATAGCAAGTATTCTATGTGCTGGAAGTTTAGAAATCTTTTCAGAAAATTCATAATACATATCATAAACATTATTCTCTTCTTTTCCCTTTTCAGAGACTAAAATTCCATTTTTATCGGCATCTTTTCTTAAAATATCTCTAAAATCCTTATCTTCAGAAATCATCTCTGCAATAATATCTAAAGCACCAGCCATAGCTTCATCAATATTTAAAACTTCTTTTTCTTCACTAATAAATTCAGAAACTTTTTGTTCAAAATTATTTTCATTAAGTTTTCTATCTAAAATTAAATCAGCAAGTGGTTTTAGACCTTTTTCTTTTGCAATAGTTGCTCTAGTTCTCTTTTTAGGTCTAAACGGAAGATATATATCCTCAACTTTTGAAAGAGTTTCAGCATTTATAATCTCATTTTTCAATTCATCTGTCAACTCTCCAAGCTCGTCAATTAATCTTATAACATCTTCTTTTCTCTGCTCTAAATTTCTTAAATATTGTAATTTTTGTTCTAAATTTCTAAGTATTTCATCATCTAAATTACCTGTAACTTCTTTTCTATATCTTGCGATAAAAGGGATAGTATTTCCCTCATCTATAAGTTTTACAGTATTTTCAACTTGACCTACTTTTATATTTAATTCTTTTGCAATTTGTTCAAAAATATTCATTCTTACCTCTTTAATAAAAAAGGGAGCTAACGCTCCCTAAAATTCTAACAAAATAATTATTTTGCAGGTGCACTATGGATTGACTTTCCTTCTAATTGGTGAATTGCTTCCATAAATGCTTCTGATAGAGTTGGGTGAGCGTGAATCATCTTGCCTATTGACTCAACTCCCATATCATTTGCCATAGCAACTGTTCCTTCATGAATTAAGTCATTTGCATGAGGTCCAATAATATGGATACCTAAAATTCTCTTTAAGTCTTCAGTTGCAAGAACTTTTACAAATCCATCAGCTTCTCCTAATGAAACAGCTTTACCATTTCCGCTGAACATAAATTTACTCTTAACATAAGGAATATTTTGAGCAATAACTTCTTCTTCAGTTAAACCAACTTGAGCAACTTCTGGTAAAGTAAATGTACAAGCAGGAACAATATCTAAATTAATTTCAGGATGTTCTCCCATTAATTTTTCAACAACATGAATTGCTTGTGCACTTGCAACGTGAGCAAGTTGAACATTTCCATAAACAACGTCACCAATAGCATAAATATGGTCAACATTTGTCTTAAATCCTTTATCAGTAACTACAGCTCCTCTTTCAGTAACAACCCCAGCTTTTTCGATTTCTAATCCATCGATATTAGCTTTTCTTCCTGTTGCTAAAAGAACCATTGTACCTTCAGCTTCTTCAACTTTATCTTTATCAACTCTCTTAGCTGTAACTTTTAATTTACCGTTTTCTTGTGTAATTTCACTAGCACGAACTTTATTTACAATCTTAATTCCCGCTCTTTTGAAAATACTTGGAATTCTCTTTTGGATTTCTCCGTCAGTTGCAGGTAAAACACCGTTAGTCATTACAGTTACTTTTGAACCGAATTGAGCATAAATACTTGCAAATTCCATTCCAATAACTCCACCACCAACAACTATAAGTTCTTCAGGAATTTCTTTTAAATCTAAGAACTCATCACTAGTAATTACATTAGGTAAATCAGTTCCTGCAATTGGTGGAACACTTGGTTTAGAACCTGTAGCAATGATTATGTAATCAGCTGTTACATCTTTTTCTGAACCATCATTTAATTTAACATGAATTTTATGAGGATCAACAAAAGAACCAAAACCTTTTAGGTATTCAATATTTGGATAAGAACCAATTAAGAATTCTACCCCACCTACGATTTTTTCAACAACTTCGCATTTTCTTTCATTAAGTCTTATTGGATCAATTTTACATTCATCCATAAGTAAACCGAATTCTGCTTTTCTATGAATATTTTCCATAATTTCAGCATTTTTCCAAAGTGTTTTTGTAGGGATACATCCTCTATTTAAACAAGTACCACCCGGTCTATCAGCTTCAATAAGTACAACTTCTGCTCCCATTTGTGCAGCTCTAATAGCAGCCTCATATCCTCCTGGGCCTGCTCCAATAACAGCTATTTTAGTCATAAAACACACTCCTTAATTATTTTATTTTAAGTTTTCACTCACTTAAAATTATATATCAAAAATACTTTTTTTCAAGTTTTTAAGTAAAATTTACTATATTTGCAATAAACTATTTAAAAGTATTTACAATTATACAAAATAATTAATATAAACAATTTTATAAAACACTTGTCTTTACTATAAATGAAAGTATTACAATACCTGTACTAAATACAATATGTCCGATTATCGCGCTTTCTATTCTTTTTGTCTTTAAATAAACATATCCAAAAGTCAAGGATATAATTACAGCTTCTACTACGACAGGAAGTGCATGTTTTACATTTATGAGTGCAAACAAAATTCCTGATAAACAAGCTGGCGTAAATAATCTGACAAATTTGTATCCACCTTCATATAAATCATATAAGTAGCCAAATACTATATTTCTATAGACTATTTCAGTTACAAATGGAATAATAAACACCATATTTATTAAGGAAATTTTATTATTAGAAACCAGATTTTTAATTCTAATAAATTCTCCAGTCATATCATAGGGATAACCTAAAAATCCTAAAATTTTATATATAATTTGCATTACAACTATCAAAGCTATCCCAGAACATACCCCAATCAAAATTGATTTTACTAAAGGTTCCTTTTTACTACCTTTGGATATTGAATTTGTTGGAAACTTTTTACAAAACAAATATACTAAAACTCCAAAAATCAAAAGTAAAATAATATTTATATTTGATAGGTTTTTAAGTACAAATTCTGATTTTAAATATTTATTTGCCAATGTAGAAAATCTTAAAATCCCTAAAAAATAAACCAATGATATTATTAATGATACAATAAAATTTTTTGTCTTAACACTCATAACTTCCTCCTAAAATTTTTATTTTATAAATAAATTTTTTATATGTTAATTTAGAAAAATCTCATAATTGTTATTAATATATTAACTAAAATATGAACAGTTATAGCTGAACTGATTCTCTTAGTATATAAGTATATTGCTGAAAAAGATATTCCATAAATTATATACTGAATCATAGCCAAATGAAATACACCATCATGTGTTGAGCCGAAAATTATCGATGATATTATCATAGATGTTATTATCCTAATATATTTATTACAACCCGAATGTAAATCATACAAATATCCAAACAGTATTCGTCTATACACCAGTTCTTCAAATATATTTACCGAAGCTATTGAAAATAAACTTACAAACAAATTTAGTCTTTCAGTACCCCTAGTATTTTTTGCATTCAAACTATAAACCTCAAGTTTGAAAATACTTTCAATGTATGAAGCTAAATATATAATCAACATAGTAAAAACAAAAACTAATATCGAAATAATTATAGATTTTTTTAAGTCCATTTTTTCTGAATTATCTATAGAATTTAATTTTCCATTAAATACATACTTTATAATCAAAAATATTATACAGTTTCCAAATAGACAACAAATCCCACCAACAAAGAAATTATTTACAATTGGATTTTCAAAAAATTTAAAAATAAATATTTTTCCAGAAAATATAGAATTTAAAATTTTCTGCCTAAAGATGAATTCAAAAAATAGAAACATTAAAGCAGGAAAAATCCACTTTTTAAAGTTTTTTACATTTATCAAAATATCCTCCTTTGCAATATTTTTTTAATATGAATTATTTTTTCTAAAAAAAGTTATTTTGATTAAATTACAAAAATGTATCTTTAACTATTAAAAATATATTAATTAAAACATGAACTGTTATGGAAGCACCGATTCTCTTAGTATATAGATATACTGCTGAAAAAGATATTCCATATATAATATATCTAACCATAGCATAAGCGAAAACACCATCATGTATTGAACCGAAGATTATAGATGATACTATTACAGATGTTATTATCCTAATATATTTATTACAACCCGAATGTAAATCATACAAATATCCAAACAGTATTCGTCTATACACCATTTCTTCAAAAATAGATATACAAACGCCTGAAAACATACTCACAGAAAAATTAAGTTTTTCAATAGCAAGAATATTTTTAGTATTTAAACTTATGTTAGATATATTAAAAATATAATATTCAACATACTTAGTAGTATAAACTAATATCATAGTAAATACAAAAAATAAAATTGAAATAATTATAGACTTTTTTAAATCCATTTTTTCAGAATTATCTATAGAATTCATTTTTCCATTAAATACAAACTTAGAAATTAATAAAATAATACAAGCAACAATAAAACACCATAATCCCAATGAAAAATATTTATTTACTACAGTATTATCAAAAAAAGCAAAAACTAATAAATCATCATAAAATATTTTTTTTGATATTCTTTGCCTAAAAATGAATTCACAAAAAACAAACATTAAAGCAGGGAAAATCCACTTTTTAAAGTTTTTTACATTTATCAAAATATCCTCCTATACAATTAATAATTATAAAAATTAAACTATAAATAATATATTACTTTTGCTAATTATAAATTGAGAGATATAAGCTATATTTCTATAATAATTGCTCTAAATAATAGTACGAATAAGTCGTACACATATATTATATAAGAAATGTATAGCTATGGCAGCCGAAATTCTCTTAGTATAAAAATAAACAATTGTAAAACTTATCCCGGCAATAACGTAATAAATCATCCCGGAACTAAGTACTCCATCATGGATTGCTCCAAAAATAATCACCGATCCCAACAAAGATGTAATCAATCTTACAAATCTATTGCATCCTGAATGTAAATCATATAAATATCCAAATAACAATTTTCTATATACAACTTCTTCAAAAGTAACAGTAAAAAATGTAAAAATAACATAAATAAATTTATTTCGCATATACATGTCTCTAATATAGATAGCAGCTGCACTATTGACTGACGAACCTAAAACATCATATATAATATAAGTTAATAAATAAAATATGATTATTGTTAAAACAACAGCCAAGACTACTATTATAGCAGATTTTTTTAAACTAATTTTATCAGAACTGTCTATTGAAGTTAACTTTTCTTTGAATATAAATTTAGAAATCAATAAAATAATTACTGCAACAGCAAAATTTAACAATCCAAAAGAAAAAGTCTTATTCAAAAAAGAGTTTTCAAAGAAATTAACAACTAAATAATCCCTATCTAATAAATATTTTACTAAATGCTGTTTATAAATAAAATCACAAAAAACAAACATTAAAACTGGTGCTACCCATTTTGTTAAGTTTTTTCCATTTAACATAATTTCCTCCTTGTTCTTAAAACCCTAATTTATATTTCTCTACAATAATTTAAAAAATTAGAAAAGATTATGTAAAATATGGACAATAATAGGTGACGATAATCTTTTAGTATAAACATATAAACAGGATAAAATTATACCGGTAGTAACATAATATAGCATATAAGGATGAAAAACTCCATTATGTATTGAACCGAATACTATGGATGATACAATTGTTGCAGTAATAAATCTAATATATTTATTACATCCCGAATGTAAATCATATAAGCATCCAAATAATATTTGTCTAAACACAATCTCTTCAAATATAGGAGCTACAAATACGCTATCAAAATTTCTATAAATACTAACTTCTTTTGCTGTTTTTATAGCATTATCATTAATGCTATTAACATTTCCGAATACATTATACACAATAACCGAGATAATCTTATCAAGATAAAGACTAATTACAAATACTACTACTGAAATCAGTACTGATTTTAGTAAATTCATTTTTTTAGAATCATCTATTGAATTAAATTTATCCTTATATACAAAATGAATTAAACATATAAAGAAAATTATTAATACAGTATGAGCAAAAAAATGTATAAATGCAAAATCCTTTGTCCCATATTTTATAAAAAGTTTGTTAGATATTTTACTATAACACTCATAAACTAAAAACATCAAAATAGGCAATATCCACTTTTTAAAGTTTTTTATATTTAATAAATTAGTATCTAGCATTGTTTTCTCCTTTATTTTATTTTCATAATATTAGAAATAAATTATAAATCTCCTAAAGTCTAAAAACAAATTAAATAAAACGTGGACGATTATTGGAGATGATATTCTTTTAGTATATAAATAAAGTCCAGATAAAATAAATCCATGAGTTATGTATTGAAGCATTGCAGGATGGAATAAACCATCATGT
This sequence comes from Parvimonas sp. oral taxon 110 str. F0139, assembly GCF_000214475.1. Taxonomy (GTDB): domain Bacteria; phylum Bacillota; class Clostridia; order Tissierellales; family Peptoniphilaceae; genus Parvimonas. The sequence continues at coordinate 125,942 of NZ_AFII01000002.1, forward strand.
ATTGATCCAAATATAATTGCAGATATTAGTGCTGAAGTTATATATCTAATATATTTATTACATCCTAAAAATAAATCATACAAATATCCAAACAACAGTTGTCTATAAACTAGTTCCTCAAGTGTTGATGTTACAAAAGAAAGCCCAACTACTGGTAAGGGATTAGATTTAAATTCTTTTGTAATAGCATCTGCATTGGAACTATTTAAGCTAATATGACTAAAAAGAAAAGATTGTACCCACATAACCCCATATATAATTCCTATAGTTAAAAATAACACAACTATTGAAATAATAATAGATTTTTTTAAGTCCATTTTTTCAGAACTATCAATCGAATTTAATTTTCCTTTAAATATAAATTTAATTAACAAAAACAATATAATTGCAACAATAAAATTACCAATTAATATCGATTTAGAAAAATTACCTGCTCTATTTATTACAATATAAGAAATCATCTTATCAAATATAAATTTATAAGAAATTAATAAAATAATTGGTAATATCCATTTTTTAAAGTTTTTTACATTTAATAAATTAGTTTTTCTCATAAAAACTCCTTGACCATATATTTTATTGAATAACAATTTGTTAAAATTCACCTAAAGAAAGTGTAAATGCAGTATAATAATCACTATGCAAAGTAATGATACCATAAAGAAAACGTATTTGTCAAGATGAAATAACAAAATATTGTAAAACAATAAAAACACTAATTATTATAAAATGTAATTATTGAAAAAACAGTATTTTTTATTTAATAAAAAATTTATTTATTAATTTTATTTATAAAAAGCTAATATAAAATTTATTATATATCTGTATGCAAACATTTCTATAAAGATTATTTTAAACTCAATAAAAAAACTCCAAAAGTTTTTACACTTTTGAAGTTCTAATTATAAAATAAAAAACATTCACTTAATATTACGCTGGAAATCAAATCTCTAATATGTCATCTCAATCGAAATTAAACGACTTGAAAAAATCTAGTCTTTATTTTGTTTACTTATAATCTAATTATGAGATTTCCAGAGCAATTGTATCTAATTATACAATTGCTCTGTCAGACCTACTTTTATTTGAAAGCAAACAAAGTTAGGGCTAGATTCACTACACTTCGCTTCGGTCGAAATGACGTGCAAAGAGAAAATCTAATTTAATAGCATAATGTTAAAAGTTAATAAACTTAAAACCATATTAATACTCTATAAACATAACAAAAATATTCATATCGTGTTGACGTTCATTTCAAATCCCTAATATGTCATCTCGACCGAAGTTGAGCGACGCGAAACGAAGCGGAGAGATCTCATATAATAATATTTCTAACTATTTTTTACAAATACAAATTTATTCTCTAAAGACATTTCTTCAGCAAAACCATATCCATCTTTGTCAAATTTCTTTATATCTTCAATATTTTCAATTTTATTTTTAGTCATAAAGTTAAGCATCATTCCCCTAGCTTTTTTTGAAATCGTAGAATGTTTTTTTAACTTTCCATCAACTTTTTCAAAAAATTCAAAATCCAAAATTTGCTTCTCTGAAATGTACTTTTTAACAGTTTTTGAAAATTCATCACTTGCAAGATTAACAATAAAATCTGTGTCTTTTAAAATGTTCTTGGCAATATCATCTTTCCAAAAATTATATAAATTTCCCATTTTTGTTTTCATAAGAAAATCAAGTCTATATGGATTAATTAAATCAAAAGGTTTAAGCACTCCATAAAGTGCAGAAATAATAATTAAATGCTCCTTTATATATTCTAAATCGCACTCATCAAACTCTTCTCTTTTTATATTTTTATAACACATTCCATCATACATATAAAAAGCCTTGTAATAATCTTTTGAAGCCAAAACTTCCGGAACATTCTTTATAATTTCATTTGTTTTATCAGAAAATTCAACTCCCAAAGAAAATCTCTCACAAGTTTTAGAAATTGTCTTTGCAGGTGATAAAATTATTTTCATATTTTTCTCCTTAAATCTATTTTAAAATAGCAATATTCCAAATAAAATACTACATTGATTATATTAAAAAATCTCATTATAGTCAACAAAAAATAGCACTCTCGTGCTATTTTATAAATAATCATATAATATTGTTATTGATGTTTTTAAATTATTATCGTAGCTTTTAATCAGTTCTTCTATCTCACATTTAAATATATTTTCATCAAATGTTTTACCTAATTTATTTCCGTATAATGCTACTTGCATACCTACAAAATATTCCTCTCCTTCTTTGTAGATTGCAAAATCGTGAATTGATTTTATATATTCAAACTGATTTTTCCAATTTTCAGTAATTTCTTTTAATTCAATTTCTCTTTCCGTAAAGTTTCCACCAACAGGTTCAACATGTATAACAAGTACAATTTCATATTTATCATAAATTTCTTTTTCAATAAGGCTCATAAGATTATGTGCTTTTACAAAATCCTCTTTATGTTGATGGAGTTGCTTATCCTCACCACAACGAAAAATTTGGACTTAATGAAAAATATTTTATAAATGGTGTTAAATTCTTTGTTCAAGCAGTACATGATTATTTAAAATAAATTTAAAAGCACCTAAATAATATTGATGTGAACCCCTAAATCCGGACAAAGGATTTGGGGGTTTTTGAATGTCAAAATATGATATAAAATTAAAAATAAAAGTAATTAAAGAATATGAAAAAAATGATATTAGTCAATCTGAATTATCAAAAAAATATAAAATACCACAAACAACTATTTCAAATTGGATAAAATGGTATATTGATAATGGTATTAAAGGCGTAAGTAAAAAAGTAAAAAATAAAATTTATACTAGTAATTTTAAGCTGTTTGTATTACAATACAGAAAAACTAATAATCTAACTTTTAGAGAAACTGCTGTTAAATTTGATATAACAAATGATTCAATCATAGTTAATTGGCAAAGGAAATATGATGAATATGGATTAGATGGTTTAAATAGTAAAACAAAAGGAAGAAAGTCTAAAATGAAAAAATCTATACCAATAGAACAAAAAAGAAAAAAAATTTACAAGAAAGCGAAAGAGAAGAACTTTTAAGACTAAGAGAAGAAAATCTCCTATTAAAGGCAGCTATAGCTTATGAAAAAAAACTTCAAGCCTTGCTTATGGAAAAGGACTTAAAAACAAAGAAAAAGCAAAAGCGATAATTGAATTAAGCAAGGCAAAAGAATATAAATCAATTACAATATTACAATGGTTAAAAGTGGCTAAATTAAATAAAAGTTCCTTTTATGAGTGGAAAGAAAAACTAAATAAACAGATAAAGTCAAAAGAGATTTATATTATTGAAAAAATAAAAGATATAGTAAAAGAATCTAAAGGAAGATATGGATATAGAAGAGTAAGTAAGGTATTAAGATTAGAATATGGACTTATTGTAAATCACAAGAAAGTTTTAAGAATAATGAAAGAAAACGAACTTTTATGTAAAAAGTTCAAAAACAGAGTTAGAAAGTATAATTTATATAAAGGAACAGTGGGAAAAATCGCAAAAAATGTTGTTAATAGGAATTTTAAAACTGATAAAACTTATAAATTATGGCTAACAGATATAACAGAATTTAAAATAGGAAATAATACAAAGAAAATATATTTATCACCTATTTTAGATACTTTTAATGGAGAAATAATATCATATTCAATAGGTTTTAGTCCTACAGTAAATTTAACGAATGTGTCATTAGAAAAATCTTTAAAAAGAATAAAGAACAAAGAACAAAGAAGATTTAACGATTCATACAGATCAAGGCTTTCATTACAAACATAGTAGTTTTGTAAGAACATTAGAAAATAACAAAATAAGACAAAGTATGTCTAGGAAAGAAAACTGCTTAGATAATGCACCAATGGAGAATTTTTTTGGAATATTGAAACAAGAAATGTTTTATGAAGAAAATTATTCTTCTTATGAAAAATTAATAGAAGATATAAAAGAGTATATTAAATGGTATAATACGAAAAGAATTAAGGAGAATTTAAAAGGAATGTCTCCTATTGATTATAGATTACATTCCTTTGAATAATTTATTTAACTCTCCGTGTTTTTGGGTTCAGCTCATAATTCTAACACTTTTATTTTTTATTTTTCTATTTTCTTTTTCTTTTAACTACTACTAAAGCTATAGTAGATAGAATTAAAGGTATAAAAGATATATTTTGTATTGAAGTATTTGCCATAGAAGTATTTGTTCTTTTTGCATTATTATTATTATTTTTGCTTCTAGCTTTATCTTCTTTCTTAGAGTCTTTAACTAAAATACAAGTTTCAATACTTCCTTCTTTAAAGTTAAATTTAAACTTATGTTTTTTACAAGAAAGTTTTTTTATAAATTCATCTTTAAACTCAATTATAGTACTTCCCTTTTTTACATCATACATAGATTTATCAACAAGTTTTTCATCTACATAAACATCTTTAAAATCTTCTACTTTTGGAGATATTTTAAAAATTAATGTTTCATTTTTATTTTTATCAATTTCTTGATTTTCTCCAAATAAAAATTTTATTTGTGTTTTTTCTTCTGGTGTTTTAGGGTCTTTATGACTTGGATTTACAGGATTTATAGGATTTACAGTAGAGTTTTCTTTTTCTACAACTGTAACTGTAGCTTTTTTTATTACACTTACATTTTTATTTGTTAATTTAAATGTTATTGTATATGTTCCTACTTTGTCTTTGTTAAATCCACCTTCATCTATAATTTCAACTTGTTCTTTTAAATCGTTGTTTTTATTATCTTTTGCTTTAACGATTAATGATTTAAGATCTAATGTATCTTGTTGATGTATTGTAACATTTTTAACTTCAAGTTCTATAGTTTTTTCTTCAGATGGTGTTTTTTTAACCCATTTTGCAAAAATTGTAGTATCTGTTATTATTTTTTTATCAAAATCAAACACCTTTGTTAATTCACTATCTTCATACCAACCTTTAAAAGTATAACCATCTTTAGTAGGATCTTGTACTTTAGCTAATTTATTTGCACTTAATTGATTAACTTTTATAATTTGATCATCAATTTTACTTCCACCAAAAGTTTCAAACTTAACAGTTGATACAATTTCTGTAGTATATAAAGCGTTCATTACCATATCATCAGCTGATATAATATGAAGTTTTAAATCTTTATATCCTCTTGCGGAAATTATAATTTCATCATCTCTATTAAAGAAAGTTTTATCCTTAAATACAACACTTACCTTATCTAAAGTTTTATCAAGATTTTTATATTTTCCATCTTCTTTTGTAAATAGATAATGTTTTATTTCTTTTCCATTTCTTCTTATAGTTATAAGATTTATTTTATTTACATATTCACTATCTTCTTTTTTATAGCCGATTAAATTAATACAATTAACTTTCATAACTGATGGATCTTTCGATGAAATTTCTCCAAGTAGTGGTTCTTTAGGCTCTTTTGATTTATCTTCTTTTATCCATAAAGCTTTTAGAGTTATATCTTCGTTTAGGGTAATTTTTTCTCCTGGAAGATGTCTTTGTCCATTAATTTCCCAACAATCAAATTCCATATCTTTTGGAGCTAAAAATTCACAAACAGGAAGTTCATATTCTTCTTTTACTAATTTTTTAACCTCTTGCATAGTTCCTAGACCACCATTTTTATCAAATGTAATTGTAGCTTTTTTAGTTAATTTTTCTTTCCAAAGAGCTTTTATTGTTATATTTTTAGTAATTTGATATTGATGTCCTACCTCTGTTTTTTCATTCATATATTCCCAACTATCAAACTCCATACCTGAAGGTGCTGTAAAAGTACATTGTGGAACTGTAAAAATTTCTCCATTTTCAACTTCTACATCTTTCATTTCTCCACTACCACCATTTTTATCAAAAGTAACTTTATAAACTACCTTTTTACCTTCAATATTTGCACTTATTGAGTAATAGACATCATTTCCTACAAGGGTATCCTTTGTTATTTTTACAATAACATTTTTGTATTTGCTAGAAACAATAGTTATAGTATCATCTTTATCTAATTTTTCAGTAAATGAAAATTGTAGTTTTTTATTTGGATTAGATGCGAAATCTGTAGAGTCAATGCCTTTAACATCAGTTATTTCACTTGTCTTTCCTTTGTGATTTACAATAACTTTTTGAACTGATTTTAAATACTCATCAGATTTGTTATCATTAGAATAAGTTATAAAATGAGTAAAATCAGTTGCATTTGTAGTCATTAAAAGTGGATTTGGCATTATAGGGTCAAGTTTTTCTTCTTGTGGATTTTCATTTTTCTTATCTTTCCAAAGAGCTTTTATTGTTAAATCTTTATCTACTTTTATTGTATCTGATACATTTTTTCTTTCATTATTTACTTGCCAAGCATCAAACTCTTGATTGTCTGGAGCTGTAAAAGTACATTGTGGTAATTTATAATCTTCATTAGCTTTTAGTTTTACAGCTTGCATTTCTCCGCTACCACCGTTTTTATCAAAACTAATTGTAACTTGTTTAACTTCTTTATCAGATAATGTATTAACCTTGGCTCCTATCATATATGTTCCTTTAGTTTCAGGTTCATCCCAAGCTCCATTAAACATTTGAAAAGAATTAATTCCATCGTTACTATCATCCATACCAAGTGCAATTTCTCCATCTAGTTTTGTAAATGCAATATAATAATCACCATTTACTTGAACATTTGAAATAGAAAGTTTATTCCAGCCTTCTTTTTCAAATGTTAAATCTTTTGAAAATAACACTTTTGATGGAAGTTCATCTTCAGTATTTTTATCATAAATAGAAATTCTATATTTACTATTAGTTAAATCTACATCTTTAGTTTTTGTAATAAAATATGAAATTTCTTTTATATCTACAAGTTTATCATTTGAAATTTTATTTGCAAATGCTCTATCCTTTAGGTCCATTCCTGAAAGCTTAGTTGCTTTTTCATCTGTATAACCTACATTTAACTGACTTTCTTGATAAACTTTTTCTAAAGGCATACTTACAGTTCCAGTTCCAGGAATTTTAATATTTTTTTCTAATCTTTTATAACCATCGCTTGTTGCAACTAAAGTGTAATTTCCAGATGTTAAGTTTGTAAATCTAACAGTTTCTCCATTTTCTTCTGCTATAGGTTCTAATTTCCCCTCTTTATAAAGTTTTACATTTCCTTTTATTGACTCATAATCAGAATCTTTTACATTAACTGATATAGCAACTTTTTTAAAATTATCTAAATAAAAATCTTTATTTACATCATTTGTAAGGTCTATAACTTCTTCTTTGTCCTTATAGCCATCTGCGCTTGCTATTACAGTATATTTACCAGCCGGAAGCTTTATACTAAACTTACCTGTTCCAGCTTCTGTATTAATAGTTTTTCCTGTTTCTTTAATTGTAATTTTTCCAACTAATGCAAGTATATCTTTTTTTCGTTTTCTTCACTTAAATTTTGCATATTTAAAAGCTTAAATGGAGATACTTTTTCTATTATATTGTTATTTTTTACATCTTTAGTATTTATAGTAACATCGTCAATATACCAACCTCCGCATTGCTCCGGATCTGTATTTCCTTTATCACTTCCTGCATCAAGAACAAATTTAACTTTAAATTTATCTGTTAAATAATCTTTTTTAATTTCAACACCATTTGTAAACCAAGCATGTTTTATATGCTTATCTACTTCACTTTCATCTAAAGTATAAACTTTATCCCAAGTTTTTCCATCATCTTTTGAAAAATAAATTTCTCCTATATCTTGATTATATGAATCATACTCATCAGTTTTTCTTTTTCCACTTGAACCAAACCAGTTTTGGTAATAAAGCGTAGCATCTTTTAAAGTTGACAAGTCCATAGTTGGAGAGATAAGTGAATATTTTGTGTTAGGCTTTCTATGATCATTTAAATTTGTCGCCCAAACATTCATACCGTCATTTTTACCTAATGATTGAACACTTGTAGGCTTTTTATATTTTGCATCATATTTATCTCCATATTCTAATTTACCAAAATCCCATTTTGTTTCTTTATCACTTTCTACACTTGTAAAATCATCTTGTCCTTTTTCAAAATCAAAACTTTTAACTTCTTTCCCTTCTGTAAAAGTATGAGATAAAATTTCAGAAGGCTCACTTTTATTTTCGCCAATCTTTGCAACAGCATAGTAATAATAAGTTCCTTTTTGTGGCTTTGGAATATCAACTAAATCAATAGAGTATTTTCCAAATCCATTTTTAGAATCTCCTTTTTCAACTTTTTTTATAAGTTCAAAAGGTCCATTTTTATCTTTTGATCTATATAGCTCATAAGATGTAATCTTTTCGTTTTTTACCGGAGAAAATGTGTAAATTAATCTACCGTCTTTTTTATCATTTAACTTTAAATATTCACTTGGAGTTTGTGGTATTTCTTTTGATGCTTCTTCTATTTTTATATCATCAATATACCAACCATTACCACTACTTTTATATTCTCCATTAGGTCTAAATCCAAACATTACACAAATTTTCTTACCCTTGTAAGCTGAAAGGTCAATGTATTCATCAACCCACTTTTCTTTTGAAGAGTTTTTATAACTTCTTTTTAATTCCCATTTTAAACTATCTGGATCACTATCTTCTTTAGCTTCTGCAATCCAAACCTCAGCAGTATCAAAAAAGGCTGATTCGTAATTTCCAAGGTCATAAAAATGTTTAAAACTTAAAGCTGGATTTCTAGTTTCTTCTGTTAAATCTATTGGAGGCATAACAAAAATAGAATTTCCACGAACATTTTTATAAGGTTGTATACCTATTAATTTTTTATTTGCTTCATCTTTTTTAATATTTCCCCATTTAAATAATTTTGATTGTCCGCCCAACTCAAAACCTGAAGTATCTTTTTCAAAATCTTGTATATATCCAATACCAACACCTTTTTGAACTTCAAATGAAAATTCATCACTCTTAGTAACTTTTTTGTTAATATCTGTAGCTTCAATATAATATTTTCCATTTGTAACATTTTTAAAAGTTGCAACCGGAATATTTACACTATAATAACCTGAAAGATTATTTCCATTTTTAAGTTTCATATCATAAGATTTATATTCACTACCAACATTTAAATAAAGTTTTACACTATCAACTCCAACATTATCTTTTACATTTGCATCAAAAGTTGTTTTATATGTTGTAAAAACCTTACTAATCGGAGTGTGATTTATAACTGGTTTTTCATTATCCACTCCCTTTGTAAGAATACGACCTTGTAAAAGTTTCATATTTGAAATATCTATATCTTTTCCCTTTTTTTGACCGATAGAAAGCTTAACTGCATTAAGAGCATCAACTTTTCCATGCCCATAACCATGGTTTGGAGTTGTTGTATAGTCATTGTCTTTTAAAGGTGTTGCAGTTTCATTTAAAATCTTTTCAATTTGATCAACACTTAAATTTGGATTAGCTTTAAGCATCAAACAAACAACACCTGTAACATGAGGACTTGCCATAGAGGTTCCAGTATAAATTGTATATTTTCCATTTGGAATTGAAGATAAAATATTAACTCCGGGCGCAACAATATCCGGCTTAAAATTTTCTGTATAGTTAGATTTACCTCTTAGAGAAAATTTTGCAACTATTTCATCTTGTCTAATAGCTCCAACTGCATAAGCTTGTGGATATGAAGCAGGTGTCCCTATAGAATCAGCCCCTCCTTCATTAAATTGACTTACATTACCTGCAGAAAATACAGGAAAAATTCCTGCTTCTCTCCATTTTTGAACCATATCTTGATAAAACCCATCTGTTGAATTCCCACCCCATGAGTTATTTACAACTTTTGGAGCCATTTCTGGATGAGGTATACCATTTTCATCTTTAGGTGCCATAATCCATTCACCCGCTTTTAAAAGCTTAGCATTATCTGTTTCACCATTTGAATCAAAAACTTTTACAGCCATCCATTTAGCATTCGGACAAACACCTAAAAGAGAGTTTTCTCTTTGACCCAAGATAGTTCCGCAAACATGAGTTCCATGTCCCCTATCATCATAAGGTTCTTCTTTATCTCCCGTCTTTTCATTTACAGCATTATACCAAGAATATCTTTTAAGCTTTTCATCATTTCCTCTATAATTATTTTTAATTGCAGGATGATTTCCATCAACACCAGAATCAATTATCGCAACAACAACATCGTTATTAGAATTTTCAACTTCTTTTTGTGCCTTATCTGCACTAATCATCTTTAAATTCCAAGGGATATGCTTTTTTTCCACACTAGATAAAGCTTCTCTATCTTCTGGAATATTATTTTGAAGCTTTGGCATCTTCACTTTTTTATTAATACAAATCTTTTCTACATCAGACCTTTTTGAAATCTTAACCAAAACTTCTTTTTTACAAACTACATTTATACAATTTATAATAAAAAATTGTTGATAATTCTTTACATTACCATCTTTTTTAGAACGTTCAAGAATTTCTATAATAGACTTTTGACTATCTTCTTTTAACTTTATAGACTTATCTACCATATCCTTTCTTATCTCATTTTGAATTTCTTCCTTAGATGCATTAACATTTTCTTTTTTAACAGCATCTTTAATTTTTGAAACATCAACTTGTTTTTTCAATTTGATAATTACATCGACAAAATCATCATCTTTGTAATCTTTTAACTCTTCTATCTTTTTTTGAAAATCTAAAGACTTACTTTCAGTAGCAAAAACACCACTAAAACTTGTAAAAATCAAAGAACAAAATACCACAAAAGATATGATTTTCTTAAAAATTTTCATATAATTCCTCCTAAAAAAATAAAATAAAATTAGCATAAACTAACAAAAAATATTTTATATCAATTAATAGTAATTGTCAATATCAAACTTTAAACAACATTTAATTTTTATAAAAACAAAAATTAAATAAAAAAAGAACACCCTTATATAAGAGCATTCTTTTAATAAAATAAATTTAACATCTTTAGTAAAAAATATATAAAAATTATTTTCATAATCTACTTAGATATTAAAATAAAATTTTTAATTTTATTTTAATTTTTAAATTTCGTATATTGTAAAATTAAATTAGCCACAAATGAAAAAATAGAAAAAAACATCTCAAAGAGGTAAAATAATAGTTAAGCTAAAAACTAAAGAAAGGAATCTCAATGAAATCCACAATAATTGTAACACAAAATATAAGCACTTAACAATAGATTTAAGAAAATTAATAGAGAAATGGAAAAAAGAAAGAAATAGTAATAGAGAAATAGTAAGATTACTAGGTAAAAATCATCAAACAATAAATAATGAAATAAAAAGAGGAAGTAAAAAGAGTAAGAATATTAGGAAAAATAATAGAAGAAAGACCAAAAGAAATAAATAATAGAGAAGAAGTAGGACATTATGAAATAGATACTGTAATATTAAGAAAGGAAAAGGGGCAATGTCTATTAACATTAACAGATAGGAAAAGTAGATATGAAATAATAAGGTTAATTGAAGATAAAACAGTTAAATCAGTAAATAGAGCTTTAAAAGAAGTATTAAAAGAGTATGAAATAAAAAGTATAACAGCGGATAATGGCTTAGAGTTTGCAAGACTGTATGAAGTATTTGACTATGAAAAAATATATTATGCACATCCATATAGTAGTTATGAAAGAGGAAGTAATGAAAACCACAACAGACTCATAAGAAGATTTTTACCAAAAGGAACAAAAAACACTACTCAACAAAGAGTAGCATTTATTGAAGATTGGATAAATAATTATCCTAAAAAACTATTTAACTATAAAACACCTTTTGAAGTTTTTTCAATTGGCTAACTTATTCTTGCAATTTGTAAATATAATATTTTTAAAATACCTTTAACAAAAAAGTCTAAATTCTAAATAGAATCTAGACTTCATTCTAATTATATCTCTCTGCCTGTGATAAATATAATTCCTTATATTCTACAGAATTCTCGATGAGCTCATTATGATTTCCGAAAATAATTTTTCCATCTTTCATAAACCATATTTCATCCGCAACATGAACTGATGCCATTCTATGAGAAATCATAAATATTATTTTATCTTCTTTTATATTTTTTAAAATTTTATAAATGGAATTCTCTTTTTCAATATCAAGACTTCCTGTAGGTTCATCTAAAACTATTATAGGACTATTTTTATAAATTGCCCTTAAGATAGCTATTAGTTGTGCTTGTCCTCCTGACAATTCAATGTTTTCATCATCAAGCTCAACTCCGAGTTTATCATCTAAATTAATTTTAAAATCTTCTTTCTTTATACCGAGTTTATCAACAATTTTAAAAATTTTCTCATCTACGATGTCTTTTTCGTCGTCATTTTCAATTAATTTACAGCAAATATTTTCTCTTAAAGTTATATCATCAATCAACTTAAAGTCTTGAAAAATTGTACTTATATACTTATTTTCAGTTTCATAAATAGACTTTCCGTCATAAGTTAAACTTCCTTTTGAAGTCTCATAAAGTCCTGAAATAAGTTTTATTAAAGTACTTTTCCCTGCTCCATTTTCTCCAATAATTACTACAATTTTAGGTTTTTTACTTCAAATGAGATATCATTTAGAACATAATTTTCACAATCTCTATATTTAAAGTAAATATTTTTTGCGATTAATCCAAAATCCTTATTTTCAACACTTCTTTCTATATTTTTTCCAATGTCAAATTCAATGAAATCCAAAACAGGAATGGTATATTTTGAAAATCTATCCAAATCAATTATATTCTCAGAAAATTCATTCATACTGCTTGTAAATTTTAGTATCCCTACTACAGTAAAACTAAAATCAGAAAAGCTGATTTCATTTTTATAAACCCTACTTGCACTAAAAATTATTACAAATAAGGTACAGATAATTGAATTTATCACTTCAATTATATTTACAATAGCCTTATTCCTATAAAAAGGCTTAAAACATTTTAATATATCTTTTATAGTTTTAGAAAATTTATTATCTATAAAAGTTTCAAATTCATTTGATTTTATATCTAAGACATCATATCTGTTCAAAACCATATAGCTATAATACCAGTATTTTCTATTTATCGGAGATAAGTTTTCATAAAATTTACTCTCTTCCTTACTGTATTTTTTCTTTGCAATTATATTTACAACAAATAGGCTAAGTAATACTATGCTTAGATTGAAAGAAAAATATCCTATGGCAATAAAAGTTGTTAACATAATGGAAATATGTTCTATGCTTTTTACAATTGCCTCTAATAAATTTTCAAGACAATATTGATTCCTAAGGGAAAATCTTGCCCTTTCTTGTAAATTATGAAAATCAGGACTTTCTAAATTAGAATAGTCTATTTCCGTTGATTTTTTCAAAATTTCTTTTTCCATTTTAAGTAAATACCCTCTTGCAGAGTATTGAACTCTCCACTTTAATACTTCTTTAAAAATCCTTAATACAACAAAAACAATAGCCTCAAAAATCAATTTAATAGATAGATTTTTAATATTTCCAACTTGTAAATATTCTGTAAAATCTCTAACCATAAATAAAGCTAGTAAAGTCAATAGAATATTAATTAAAATATCAATGGAAATTCTATAGACAAATCTCTTATCTATTTTAAAAGATAGTTTTAAAAATCTGAAAATAGTTTTAAATGAATTAATCATTTTCATCACCTACTTTCAATTTAAACATACTTTTAGTTAATTCTTTTAAATATCTATAATATTCAGATCTTTCAATTAATTCAGAATGAGAACCTGAATCCAAAATTTTTCCATTATTTAAAATATAAATTTTATCCACAATATTAGAAATTGCCAATCTATGAGAAATAATAATAAATCCTTTTGTCTTTTCTTCAAGAGACAATCTTTTATAAAAGTCCATTTCTTTTTTAGCATCAAGTGCAGATGTAGGCTCATCTAAAACTAACATCGTTCCACTTTTAACCAATGCTCTTAGAATAGTTAGCATTTGTAATTGACCACCTGAAGGTTCAAAAGCATCTTCAAAAAATTCTTTTCCAAATCTGGTATTCAAATCTATCAGTTTCCCATTTACATTGTCAAGTTTACAACTTTCTAAATATTCTTCGACATATTTTTCTTGATTATTTTTTACATTTTCAAATCCGAATAAATTTTCTTTAAGTGTCCCTGCAAAAAAATGTGAATTTTGAAAAACAGCTGAAAAATAATCAAGTCTTTCTTTTGCTGAAACTTCTTTCCCATTAATGAGAATTTTTCCACTTGTTTGATTGTAAATCCCCATAATTACTTTTATAAGTGTACTCTTCCCGGCACCATTTTCTCCAATTATTCCAATTTTATCGAAAGATGAAAACTCCATATTTATATTTTCTAAACTGTATTTATCAGTATTTGGATATTTAAAGTAAATATTTTTAAGTTCAAAGGATGCTTCTTTATTTTCCATATTAGCTTTTTTACTTTTTAAACTATTTTCTTCTAAATGCAAAAGGTATTTATCAAACATTTTAATATTTTTCTTTAAATCGGATATAATTCTTAAAGTTTCCTTTTCATTAGTTACAAAAAGTTGATACATACTGAAAACTATAAAAATTGTAGATATAGAAATGGAATTAATACTAAATAAGTATATCAACATTACAATTGTAAAAATATCAGTTAAAATTTCTAAAAATATTGAAATAATACCTAATTTTATACCTAAATTAGTTTTATTTCTTATAATAGTCATTGCTTCATTAACAATTTTCTCATATCTCTTTAAGATTAGATTTCCTAAATTAAATATACGAATATCTTTTCCATATTCATTTCTCATACTAAAATTATTGTAATATTCAAGTTTTGTCAATACATTTCCTTGCTCTAAATCTGTATCCAAGTCAAATTCATTAATTTTTTCTCTTAGAGGATATGCTCCAAGTTGAATTAAAAATGTAAAAACTACAATGTAAAAAGTAGTTTTCGAAATAATCAAGCCTGAAAAAATAAGCAATACAAAAATAGGAATAAAATTTACTAAATCCATTAAAATTGCACTAAAACCTGCATTATCATAAGCTAAAAAATTCCAAGCTCTATTCATTGAATATTCAAATTTAGGATTTTCAATATCTTCCATATTCTTTTGTAAAATTGAGTTATTCAGTTTTCTTGCTAACTTAAATCTAAAACGAACTACTTCATAAGATAGCTTTGAAAATAAAATACTTGATATAATTTTAGAAAATATAATTATAGCAAACAAAAAAAGGATAATAAAGATAAATTTATTATAACTATATATTTTATTTTCGACTAAAGAAAAATATATCCAAAATAATAAGCATCTAAAAAATATGCAACTATAAAACAAATATTATAAATCAAAATTTTAAAAATATTTTTTCTAATAAAAGGTAATACTAAATTTTTCATAAATTTTCTCCATATAAATTGCTACCCTGATTATATAAAAAAATTACATAGACGTCAACTTATACAAAAAATAGCACCGAAGTGCTATTTTAAAAATATTCATATAAAATTGTTATTGAAGTTTTTAATTCTTCATCATAATTTTTTATCAGTTCTTCAAGCTCTGATTTTAAACTATTTTCGTCAAAATTTTTATCTAATTTATTTCCATCTAAGGCTAATTGCAAACCTACAAAGTATTTATTTCCTTGTTTGTAAATTGCAAAATCATGCATTGATTTTATATAACTAAACTGATTTTTCCAATTTTCAGTAATTTCTTTTAATTCAATTTCTCTTTCAGTAAAGTTTCCACCAACAGGCTCAACATGTATTACCAATACAATTTCATATTTTTCGTAAATTTCTTTTTCAATAAGGCTCATAAGATTATGTGCTTTGATTAAACTCATTTCAGCATCAACTTCAACATCAACAGTTGCAATTGTTTTAAGATGTCCATATCTATGAAAAGTGTAATTGTGTATTCCCAAAATTTCTTTGTGCTTTTCTATATCTGACAAAACTGACTTTATCAATTCTATACTTGGTGACTCTCCAATAAGTTGACTTATTGTTTCCTTTGCCAAAGAGAAACCAGAAAATAGAATAAATGCAGAAACAATTAGCCCTACAACTCCATCAACCGGAAAAGTAGTATAGTTAGCAAAAATCATTGCAATTAAAACAACTGAAGTTGTAAAAACATCGCTCAAACAGTCAATTGAGGTTGCCTTTAAAATGCTTGAATCTATTGCTTTAGAAAGTTTTCTATTGAATAAACTCATCCAAAGTTTTATAAAAATAGAAATTACTAAAAAAGCAATTCCTATTTTACCCATTATAATTTTTTCAGGATTTATAATTCTTTCGATAGATGTCTTTGCAAATTGAACTCCTACAATCATAACCATCATTGAGATTATTAAGGTAGTTATATATTCAACTCTTCCATGACCGTAAGGATGATCCTTATCCGGAGGTGTAGAAGAAAATTTGAAGCCTAAAACTGTTGCAAAGGAATAAATAGCATCTGAGAAATTATTTACTGCATCAGCCGTTATTGAAACTGAATTTGCTAAAATTCCAATTACAAATTTTGATACTCCCAAAGTAACATTTAAAAATGTTCCTATCATTCCTGAAAGATATCCGACTTTTTTTCTATCATATTTATCTGTATTTTCTATTTTTGAAATATTCAATATTTTTTTCTCTAACATACTTACTCCATAAACAGTACAATATTTCCGGTTTCAATTGTCTTTTTTATGTCTATAATTCTTTGGTTTGAAGAACCTCGAAATTTCAAAGTTAAGTCTTTTAATCTATAATCAAATCTTCCATCAACTAAAACATCACATTCTTTTAAAAGTTCAAATCTATCATCATCTTCAAGAATTTCTTCAAAAGTATATCCCGAATAAATCCAAATATTTTTATTTACACTTTTCTTAATATCTCTTACAATTTCAAGGAGTTCTTTTGCGTTTTGCATTGGTTCTCCGCCAAGCAAAGTAAGACCAGAAACATTTTTATCACGCAAATAGTCTATGACTAAATTAGTAGTTTCTTTAGTCCAAAGCTCTCCAAAATTGAAATCCATATATTTTTTATTAAAACAATCTTTACAATTATGTGTACAGCCAGTTACGAAAATACTAGTTCTGATACCAACACCATTTGCAACATCATAAGATCTTATCTGACCATATCTCATTTTAATCCCTCACTATATATGAAGAACCCTTGCCTTTATTTCTTTTGTTCTTCCTTCATTCCAGAAGTTTTCTCCAAGATAGCCACAAGTTCTTCTTGTTACATTCATTTTTTGCTTATCTTTATTATGACATTGAGGACATTCCCATTCATTATATTCGTTTATGATTATTTCTCCATCAAATCCGCAAACATGGCAATAATCTGATTTTGTATTAAATTCAGCATATTGAATATTATCATAGATAAATCTAATCATTTGTTCAACAGCTTCAACATTATGGTTCATATTAGGAATTTCCGCATAAGAAATACAACCTCCTGTTGACAATTTTTGGAAATCTTCTTCAAATCTGAATTTATCAAAAACTGAAATATTTTCCCTAACATCAACATGATAACTATTTGTATAATATCCCTTATCTGTTATATCCTTTATTTCTCCATATTTCTTTCTATCTATAGAACAGAATCTGTGAGTTAAACTTTCAGCAGGAGTTCCATATAATGAAAATGTCATTCCTGTTTCTTCACTCCAACTGTCAGCAGCTTCTTTTATTTTTCTCATAACTTTAAGAGCGAATTCTTTTCCTTCTTCAGTTGTATGACTAACGCCTTTTACACACATAGTAGCTTCATATAATCCGATATATCCTACAGAAAGAGTTGAATATCCGTTTTCAAGGTATTTTTTAATACTTTCACCTTTTTTAAGTCTAGCAATTGCTCCATATTGCCAATGAATAGGAGAATTATCGCTCTTTACATTTTGAAGAAGTGAATTTCTGAATAAAAGTGCTTTTTTTACAATTTCAAGTCTTTTATCCAACATTTCAAAGAAACCTTCTTCATTTCCTGTATTTAAAATTCCTATTTGTGGTAAATTCAAACTTACTACACCTTGATTAAATCTACCTTCAAATTTATAGTTTCCATTTTCATCTTTATAAGGCGCTAAGAATGATCTACAACCCATAGGTCCGAATACATTTCCTTCATAATGTTCTCTAAGTTTTTTTGCAGAGATATAATCAGGATACATTCTCTTTGCAGTACATTTTGCAGCAAGTTTTGTTAAATAATAGTACTTACTATCCTCTCTTACATTGTTTTCATCTAAAACATAAATCAATTTAGGAAAAGCAGGTGTGATATAAACACCTTTTTCATTTTTAATTCCTTCTAATCTTTGTTTTATTATTTCCTCAACAATTTGTGCAACTTCATCTTCATATTCAAAACCATCTTCAACATACATAAAAAGAGTAACGAAAGGACTTTGTCCATTTGTAGTCATTAAAGTATTTATTTGATATTGAATAGTTTGAATACCTGCTTCTAATTCTTTCTTAGTCATTGCTCTTGCAATATTTTCAATATCTTTTTCATCAGTCAAAATTTCTTTTGCAAGTTTTAAATGTTTTTCATAGCTCTTTCTTAGATACTTTCCTAGATGAGCAACATTTAAGCTTTGACCACCAAATTGACCTGATGCTACTTGTGCAATTATTTGAGTCATAACTGTACAAGCAACTTGGAAAGATTTTGGAGTTTCAACCATTTTACCATTAATTACTGTTCCATTATCAAGCATATCTCCAATATTAACTAGACAGCAATTAAACATAGGTTGAATTAAATAGTCCATATCGTGAAGATGTATAGCTCCTTCGTCATGAGCCTGAACAATATCCACAGGAATTAACATTCTTCTTGCTATGTCCTTTGAAACTTCTCCGGCAATCAAATCTCTTTGAGTTGATGCAAGAATAGCATTTTTATTTGAATTTTCATTTATAACATCCAAATTTGTCTTATCCAGAAGACCTAAAATACTTTCGTCAGTAGTATTTTTAAGTCTTTTAAAAGTTTGCACAGCCTTATAGTTTTCATAAGCTCTGGCGGTTGCAGGATTTCCATATTTAATTAAGCTGTAGTAAACATGATCTTCTATATCATATATACTCATCTTCTTTCCGATTGTTGTTGCAAAAGTTTCTATCTCTGATGCAATCTTTTCTGCCAATCCTTCTTCATATACTCCTGTACTGCTATGCATAGCTTTATTTATCGCTATTGCAATTTTATTAGCATCAAAATCTACTTCTTGACCATTTCTTTTTATAACTTTAATCATATACTACCTCCAAAAATACTTCGTAAATGCTCGATAGTAAGATTATATCATCAACAATATATATTGTCAACAAACTATATAGCTACTATATATAGTATATTTACCCATTTTTTCTTCTGAAATCCATTGTAATTATTTTTATATCAATAAGTAGAACGAAAAATTTTAAAATTTTAAAAAATTTTTAAACAAGAAAAAACTGATATGAATTTCTTAATTCATATCAGCTTCTATATTCTCTATTTCATTTTCATTACTTTTTATTGTCTTAATACCAAAGACAAAATATATGACATGGAAAACCCAAACTATTCCTAATATAATTCGTCCAATTTTTGTATTTTTCATAAAATAAAATCCAATTCCCATTGTCAAGGTGAAAAATATTATAATCTTTACTTTCTGTCTTAGTGGAAGTCCTTTTCTATTTGCAATTTTTTCTATATTATTTTTGTATAGTTTGGTTCCAACAAACCAAGTATGCAATTTCTCAGAACTTCTTGCAAAACAAAATAATGTTACAATATAAAATGGAAATGTAGGCAATATTGGTAAAAAAGCTCCAATAGTTCCTATTGCAAAAAATATAAGTCCTATTATAATCCAAGTATATCTTACAATTTTTATTTTCATATATTACCCCTCATATCTTTAATATGGTAATGATAACATATTTCATCTTAATCTTCAAGGCTATATTTTAAAGCATTTACCATTTTCCACTCTATACACAACATCTGAAAATGATACAGTACTCATTCTGTGAGAGATCAAAAATACCATTCCCTTACAATTTTCTTTAATCAAATTCAAAATTATTGATTCATTTAAAGTATCTAAATTGCTTGTAGGCTCATCAAAAATATAAACATCAGCCCTCTTTAATAATGCTCTCATAAGTTCAAGTCTTTGCATTTCTCCACTTGAAAAAATAATTTTTTCAGAATTTATTTTAGTATCAAGTCCATTTTCAGTTGATAAAATTACATCCTTTAATCTACATTTTTCAGCAATTTCTAAAATTTCTTCATCAGTAATCTTATCATTTCCTAAAACTAAATTTTCTCTGATTGTTTGAGAAAAAATTTGTGGAAATTGTGGAATATAAGCAATTTTTTCTTGTAATTTTATACTGTCTATATCTAAAATATCCTCATCATTTAAAAATATTTTTCCGGACTTTGCCATATACCATTTCATTATCATTTTCATCAATGTGCTTTTTCCGGATCCACTCTCTCCTACAAGGCCAACAATTTTTTTATCTTCAAAATGTAAATTCAGATTTTCAAAAATCATCTTATCTCTATTAGGATATGAGAAATCAACATTCTCAAATTTTATTTCATTTATTTTTTCAATTTCTTTACTTCCGTCATTTCCAACCGGTTCATTTTCATCTAATAAACTAAAAGTTTGTTTTGCTGCTTGTAATGCACGACCAAGTCCTAAAGGAAGTCTGCTGAGTTCTAAAAATGGAGCAAATGATGAACTGAAAACTACCAATGTAATTACTGCATCTTTTACACTAATTACATTTTTATTTACAAGTATAAAATCTACAAAAGCAAAAGCCAAAACACCGAAACCTATTGTTAAAAAACTGTATGAAAATTGTAAGAAATTTAATTTTGCAACATTTCTTTCTTTTTTATTTACAATTCGACTTTCTTTTGATAAGTTTTTAAATCTTTCTTTTTCAACTCCAAGTTGAAGTAAATCTTTCATACCTCTTAAACTTTCCAAAAAATATGAAGTATATGATTTTCTATATTTTTGTTGAACTTCAAGATGTGGTTTTAATTTGTTTGAAAATATATTAGGTATAATAACAGCAAGTGTAAAATACACTATAACTGCAATTAAAGCTAAAAGTATATTATATTGTAAATAATAAATAATTAAAATTATTGAAACAATAGTCCCTGTTGTAATAGGTGCTAAAGTATGAGCAAAGAAAACTTCTAAAGCTTCAACATCTTCGCCTATTAGTTTCAACAGAGCTCCACTATCTTGAGAATCAAGTTTTGATGGAGCAAGTCGTCTAAGTTTTGAAAAAATTTCTCTTCTAAAATCTGCCAAAACTTTAAACGCAACGTAATGTCCGAAATAATGTTCTCCATATCTGAAAAGCCCTCTTGAAATAGCAAGAACAACTAAAATTATTAAAGATATTATTTTATTTTTCTCCATTAACCGCATCAAAACCTAAGGAAATAATTTTTGCGGGAATATAAACTGTGATTAAAAATCCAAAAACTGCAAAAAATACAGCTAACAAGATTACTGGGAGTAATTTTCTCATAAAATTTATAAGTCTAGCTACTAATCTTAAACTATCTTTCATTTAAAATTTCCTCCATTTCATTTTGTTTATCTAATAATAATCTATATTCAAAGTTTGAATTGTATAAATCTTCCGGCTTTCCAAAATCCCAACTTTTTTCTTTTCCCATAAATAAAACAAAGTCCGCTTTATTAACTTGCTTCATCTTATGAGAAATAAACATAACAATAGAATTTTTAGAAATCATTTTGATTAAATCCAAAATTGCTATTTCATTTTCGGTATCAACACTTGATGTCATTTCATCAAAAATGTAAATTTTTCTATTTGCAAGTAAACTTCTAACACAAATTATCTGTTGCCTTTGCCCCGGAGAAATCAATCTTCCGTTTTCTCCAATAATTGTATTAAAACCGTCAGGCAAAGTCTTTACAAATTTTAGAATATTTTTCTCCTCAATCCATTCTAAAATTTCGTGTTCAGATAATTTTGTAGCTTTTTTCAAATTATCCATAATGCTTTCATTAAAGACATAAGAATCAGGAGATACATAAAAACCTAATGCATTTATATCTGACTTCGAGAAATCTCTTAAAGATTTCCCATCAATTAATATTTCTCCAGAATAATCATCAAGATTTTTAAACAAAACTTTAGCAAATGTACTCTTTCCAACTCCACTCTCTCCTGCTATTGCGAATAAACTACCTTTATTTATACTTAAATTAATATTATTTAAAACATCTCTATTCTCATATGAAAAAGATAAATTTTTAAATTCAATATTATCTATACTTTCTAAATTAATATTTGAAACTTCTGTTTTCTTTTCATTCTTTACACTATCTAAAAAAGTAAAAATCCTATCTGCCATTTTAGTATTCATCATAAGTAAATGCATGCAATATCCCAATTCTCTAATTGGAGTAAAAAATTCAGTTGCAATCAAAACAAAGAATATAAAATTAAAGATTGACATATTGCCTTTTGAAGCCGAAAGAACCGCTAAAAATCCTGAAATTGCAATTCCAAGATACATAACTCCGTCCATATATCCAACTGATTGAAGTTGAAATTTCAAAAGTTCCATAGTTGAAAGTCTAAATTTTTCAGCAGATTCATTAAATTTTTTCTCATAAATAGCATCAGCACTATAAGAATAAAGAGTATTCAATCCTTTTAAATCGTCCATAAACAAATTACTTACATCCATATAAGTTGACCAATAATGTTGCATAATTTTTGCTGAACGCTTTTGTATTAACACTATTGAAACAGGAATAAAAGGAATACTAACTAAAAAACCAATCCACCCAAAGGATAGATAAAAGCTACAATCAATAAAATTGTTGCACAATTAAAATATGTTCTTAAAGTTGTTGTCAAATAATTACTGTAAAAAGTATCTAAACTGTCAATCCCTTGAGATGCAACTGTAAGTACATCTGCTGTTGAATAGCCTTTAAAAACTTCCTCATTACCTTTGGAAAAGGCATCAAAAAATTTAACTTTTAAATTATTTCTTGCATACTGAGATGCAACACCTTGATATCTCTTAGCAAAAATAGAAATCCAAAAACCAAATATATTTAATCCGATTGTAATTACAACATAAGCAAAAAGATTAAAATCTATTTTATTATATAAATTAGAAAATCCCTTTGCTATAAATCCAAAAGAAATAATTCTCATCAAGAACTGAATCCAAGACAAAAAAGAAGCTATATAGACAAATCTCATTCTATCTCCTAACTCTTTTTTTAATCTATTTTTTAATTCTTTTCGTCTTTCACGACTTATTTTTTGTTTTTGAATTTTTGTACTGAAATCACTATCCATAAAAACTCCTTTTACAATTTAATACTAACTATTTATATGGTACCCAATTAAATAAAAAACAAGATACAATCAATTAGAAAAAATACCACATATTGTGGTATTAAAAATATTATTTTATTTTTCTAACTTCTTCTACAACTCTATTTATTGCATCATCAGAAGACATTTCAACATTTTCCATTTCTCTTCTTGTTGAAAATTCAATTATATTTTCATTAGCTTTTTTACCAACAGTTATTCTTAAAGGAATACCAATTAAATCTCTATCATTAAATTTGACGCCTATTCTCTCTTTTCTATCGTCAAGCATAACTTCAACACCTTGAGCTTCCAATTCATCATGGATTTTTTCACCAAGCTTAATTTGTTCTTCATCATTAATATTTACAACTGTAACTATTGCATGATATGGTGCAACTTGAATTGGCCAAATAATTCCTTTTTCGTCATTATTTTGTTCGATAATCGCTGTAATACTTCTTGTAATTCCTATCCCATGACTTCCCATCCAGAAATATTGACTAACACCATTTTCATCTAGGAAAGTTGCATTTAAAGATTTAGAATATTTTGTTCCAAGCTGGAAGATATTTCCAACTTCTATACCTCTTGCAAATTTCAAAGTTTTACCACTTATAGGGCAAACATCTCCCTCTTGAACCATAAGCAAATCCTCTGCAATTTCTCCGTCAAAATCTCTTCCAAAATTACAGTTTATATAGTGATGATCTTCCTTATTCCCACCAACTACAGTATTTTTCATAAGAGTAACTCTTTTATCTAAAATTTTTCTTACCTTTAAATCAACAGGTCCTGTATATCCAGCAAATGTACCAATTTTTAAAATTGTTTCTTCATCCATCATTTCAATTTCATGTTCTGGAACTCCTAAATAAGCACAAAGTTTTGTCATATTAAGCTCTCTATCTCCAGGAACAAATACTATAATAGGTTCTCCTGCTACAATTAAATCTATCGCCTTAATACATTTTGAAGCGTCTTGTTTTAAAAAGTTTGCAACATCTTCTATCGTTTTACAGTTTGGAGTATAAACCAATTCAAGTTCCTTTTCTTCTCCACTTTCGTCAACTTTGTAAATAACTTCTGCTTTTTCGTCTGTAGCCGCATATCCACTTTCATCACAATAGCAGATTACTCCCTCTCCTACATCAGAAAGAGCAATAAATTCATGTGAACTGTTTCCTCCCATTGCTCCGGCATCTCCAGCAACAATTTTATAATTTAGTCCTAATCTATTAAAAACTTTTTCATATGCTTTCCACATTTCTTTGTAAGATTCCATCATCATTTCAGGGCTTACATCAAAAGTATAAGCATCTTTCATTGAAAATTCTCTGGCTCTGTTTATACCAAAACGTGGTCTTTTTTCATCACGATATTTAGTTTGAATTTGATAAATATTTAATGGTAATTGTTTATAGCTTTTTATTTCTCCACTAATTAAAGTTGTAAAATATTCTTCAGCAGTTGGTCCTAGGCAAAATTCTCTTTCATTTCTATCTTTAACTTTAAACATTTCTGGTCCAAAAGTTTGCCATCTTCCTGATTCTTCCCATATTTCTTTTGGTTGAAGTGCAGACATTAAAATTTCATATCCACCCATCCTATCCATTTCTTCTCTTACAATATTTTCTACTTTTCTAATTGCTCTGTAACCAAGAGGAAGATAGGAGTAAATTCCTGCAGCACTCTTTCTAATCATTCCTGCTCTTAAAAGCAATTTATGACTTATAATTTCTGCCTCTTGTGGATCTTCCCTAAGTGTTGGCATATAGTATCTTTTCATTTTCATAATAAATTTCCTCCGTAATTATAAAGTAATTTTTGTGATGATTTTTATAAAATGGCTTCTATGATTAATAAAAAAACGGCAATCATCTCCAAGAGACGAAAGCCGTGGTACCACTCTAATTTATACTCAAAAGCTATAAGGCACAACCCTGTATTTTGAATACAAGCTCCAAGATAGGTTCAATTATCTGCATAAAAGTTTTTCACCAAACAACTTCTCTCTAAATATACATAAATAATTTACTATTTCTTATCATCACTAAATATCTAATGAATAAATTATATTAAATTTAATAAAAAAAGTCAACTATAAAAAATTAAATTTTAATTAAGAGCCTTATCATTCCACTATTCTTTTTATCAAACGGATTTTCAAAATAATTGTTATTTAACAAAAAAAGGTTGAGTATAAACTCAACCTAAATTTTTTTATTATTATTTATTGCAACATGGTTTAGAAGCTCTTAAGAACCAAACATTCTTTTCTAGTTCTCCAATTTGATCTTCTAACATTGAAACAATTATGAAATCTCCATCATTGTCAGCTTCTTCTCTAATTTTAGTAGCTTCTTCTTTAAGAGCAGCTAAATCATTCATAACTATTTCGTTAACTTCATCAACTGTTACTTTCTTAGATTCTAATTCTTTAACAGTAGCATTAGCAACATATTCTTTTAATGATGCAAATGGGAATCCACCTCTCATTTTAATTGCTTCAGCAACTTCATCATACCATTCGAAGAATTTATCATATAATCCTTCTGTAAAAATATGTGTTTGATAGAAATTTCTTCCTTCTACATTCCAATGCAAATTATGCAATTTAGTTGTCATAACTGCGATGTCTGATAAATAAACATTTAAACTTTTAAAATCTTTCATTTCTTTATCCTCCTATTATTTTATCATTCACAACCATTATATACCCAAATATTTTAAAAATAAAGTTTTTTTATAATTTTTTTATTTTTTGAGAATATATGATTAGAATCACATTTATTTTTTAAGCTTTGCTCCACTGTATTCAATACTCTTATTTACAAGAACATCCAAAGCATCAATCGTATTTATATTTTTACATATATCCAAAAGACTAAGTTCAGTACAAGCTATTATTCCAATAGTTTCATTATCACAGTATTTATTTAGAATTTCTACAAATTCTTTATTCTCTAAATTATTTGTTTCTTTAATCTTGTAAATAATATCCATAACGGAATTTTTATCGTCTAAAGTAATTTCCTTTACCTTTATTCCATTTTTTTCTGCATATTTATTGTAAACTTTTGAATTAAGAGTTCCAAGAGTTCCAAAAACTGCTATATTTTTTATACCTTTTCTTTTGATTTCTAATATAGTTTCTTCAATCATATTAATAATTTTTAAGTTTGTAAAGTTTTTAAATTCATCATAAAAATAATGACTTGTATTACAAGGAATAGCAACTACATCTACACCAATTTTATCCAAAATTTCTAAATCCTTTTTTATTTCATTTAAAAAATCAGTATCTTTTTTTCTATGATACATTTTGTTCTGTCAGGCATAGTTGAATGATTTAAAACTATTAAATCAATATGTTCATTATCATTATGTGCCTCAGTATTTAAAACAACTTTATCATAGAACTTAACAGTTGCTAAAGGTCCCATACCTCCGATAACTCCTAATTTATACACTATTTCCTCCTAAATATTTTTCTAAAAACTTTTCCCAATAGAATTTTATTAAAGAAAAACCAAGGTTTTAAATCATCAGTAGCAAAAATTGCAGGAGCCCATTTGCTTGAAAATGAAATCTTTAAAGATTTCAAAATTCCAACTTGTTTTGTTTTCTTATAACGCCAAATTGCAACCATATCTTCAAAACCATAAATAAAAGCGTAATTTGTATCGTAATCAATATACTTACAATCACTTTCTTTTAAATTACCAGTTAAATCAAGATAAGCAATATAAGGCATATTAATTCCAACTTTATAAATCAAATTGTCAAAATTAGTAGTCCTTGCATTTATTTCTATCAGATAGATTTCTCCTGTTTTTTCATGTCTTTTAAATTCTATTTCACCAAAACCTCTATAACCTATATTTTCTAAGAAAGGTCTTGATATATCAACTAATTTTTGATTGTATTTTTGAATTGTAAAACAAGATGCCCCAAAATTTATTGGCCATTGTCTTTGCTTTTGAGCAGTCATATAATGAGTAGTCTTTCCACTTCTATCAATGTAATAATCATAAGTCAACATACAATCGTCAAAGCCTGGAACAATTTCTTGAACAAATATTTCAATATCATTGTCTTTTGCTTTTTTTATTCCATTTTCCATCTCTTCAACATTATTACAGATAAAAACTTTATTTCTAAAAATCTTAGTAAATTTTACAGTATCAACAGGCTTGATTATACAAGGAAATCCAACTTCATTTTTTACTTTTTCAACCAAATTTTCATAATTTGCATTAATTGTTGCCGGAATTTTAACCCCATTTTCTTTAGCAATATCATATAAAGTCCACTTATCCAATAATTTTGAATTAAGTCCTTTAGCTTGACTGATTAAATAATATTTTTCCAATTCATCATAATATTTATCTATAAGTTCAACATATTTATCATGAGTTGGAAGCAAAACAGGTTTTTCATCTTGTTTTTTTCCATACTCTATCAACCCTACAAAAGCCTCTTCTCCAAATTTATTCAAATCATCAATTTTTAAAAATTCAGATATATATTTTGACTTTGCCCCATAAGAATTATCAAAGTCATAATCACAAGCTACAACATGAACTCCTTCACGTCCTAAGCATCTTATTATGCTAAGTCCTATATAGTAATTACAACCTAAAACAACAGCTTTATTCATTCTTTTACCTCTTAATTAAAATATTGTTCATACCATTTTAAAAATGTATAAATAGTATAAATTTTACGACCATTATTGTTTTTATTATTAAAGTGATTGTCAAGAAGTGAATTGATTTTTTCCACATCAAAAAATTCACTTACAAAATCCTTATTGAAAGTTTCTTTAACAATATTATAATATTTTTCTTCCTTAATCCATAAAACAAAAGGAACAACAAAGCCTAACTTTCTTCTCTTAGCCCAATCATCAGGCAATTTGTTCAAAGCAGCTTTTCTAAAAGCATATTTTGTTATTTCATTATGAACTTTATGTCTTACAGGAATTGTTCTTGCAAGTTCCCACATCTTTTTATCTAAAAGTGGAACTCTTAGCTCGATAGAATTTGCCATGGTCATTTTATCAGCTTTAAGCAAAATATCATCAACTATCCACATTTTCATATCAAGATATAATCTCTTAGAAATATCATCCATATCTTTAACTTCATCATAATATTTTTTAGTTAAATCTCTTGAAGTTTCAGAATTTTGATATTTTTCTTTTAAAAGTAAATTAGCTTGTTCATCAGACATTATTTCTGCAGGTCCGATATATCTGTCTTCAACCTTTCGACCATATTTCATTATAATTGTCTTTCCGCTAAAATGCTTTTTATCTTTATATTTTTCATATAATTTATTTCTAAAACTAAATGGTAATTTTTTGTAAATTCTTTGTGGAAGAGCCTCTGCATATTCATTATATCCGGCAAATAATTCATCTGCTCCTTCCCCTGATAAAACTACCTTAACTTGTTCAGATGCAAGTTTTGACAAGAAATATAGAGCAACAGAAGAAAGATTTGCATGTGGCTCATCTGAATAGTATTGTACTTTATTTATTCCGTCAAAAAACTCATCAGGCGTTATTATTTTAGAAAAGTTTTCTATTCCTAATCTATCAGAAAGCTCTTTTGCATAAACTGTTTCATCAAATCCTTTATTATCAAAACCTACAGAAAAAGTTTTATTTGGCATTGCTGTTGCAACAACATAACTTGAGTCAACACCACCTGACAAGAAAGAACCAATTTCAACATCACTTATCTTGTGATACTTAACTGATTCTTCAACTTCTTTTTCTATATTGCTTACAGCTTCATCAAAAGTCATTTCCTTATAATCAAGAGTTAAATTATAATAGCTCTTTATTTCAAGTTTCCCATTTTCAAGAATATAATAATGTCCTGGTCTAAGTTTCTTTACACCTTTGAAAAATGTTTCTTCTAAAGGATTGTATTGAAAAACTAAATAATGCTTTAATGCTTTTTCATTAATTTCTTTTTTAAACTTTGGATATTTTAAGAATGACTTAACTTCTGAA
This sequence comes from Parvimonas sp. oral taxon 110 str. F0139, assembly GCF_000214475.1. GTDB lineage: Bacteria > Bacillota > Clostridia > Tissierellales > Peptoniphilaceae > Parvimonas. The sequence continues at coordinate 155,424 of NZ_AFII01000002.1, forward strand.
CCAAAAATAAAATCTCCGTCAATCATTGTATAATAATATGGTTTTATTCCGAAATGATCTCTTGCTCCAAAAAGTCTCTCTTTCTTACTATCCCAAATAGTAAAAGCAAACATTCCTCTTAATTTAGCTAAAATGCCTTCTTCACCATATTCTTCATATCCATGTAAAATAACTTCAGTATCAGTATTTGTTTTAAATTTATATCCTTTTTCTAACAAATCATCTTTGATTTCTTGATAATTATAAATTTCTCCATTAAAAATTATAGCCACATCATTATTTTCATTCAAGATTGGTTGAGAGCCTTCGTGTAAATCAATTATACTAAGTCTTCTAAAACCAAAATTAATTCCTTTATCAAAATAATATCCGTCACTATCTGGACCACGATGGATAATTTGATTATTCATCTCTTTTATTATATTTTCATCTTTTATATCTTTACTGTAAAATCCTACAAATCCACACATAATTTCTCCTTAAATACTACTTAAAAGAATTAACAAATTATTAATTAATTATATCATATAGAACAATTTATTTCTAATTTTTTAAAATTTCCTTAACTGTATCTATCTCACTATAAGGAAAATATTCATCACCAATTACTTGATATGGCTCTGCACCTTTCCCAGCAAGTAATACAATATCATTTTCTTTTGCTATTTCAAAAGCATATTCTATTGCTTCTTTTCTATCTTCAACAACAGTATAATTACCCTTATCACATTCAGAAACCAATTCTCTTACAATTTTGCTAATTGACTCATGTCTAGGATTATCTGCTGTAAATACAACTTCATCAGAATTTTCTAAAGCTATTTTTCCTAAATCAGGTCTCATACTGGAATCTCTATTACCACCACTATGACCTATCATAGTAATAATCCTATTATGAGGGACTTTATTCAAAGTTTCAAGAACATTTATAAGTCCATCTGGAGTATGAGCAAAATCAATTATTATTTTGTAATTTCTATTTGATTCTACTATTTCCATTCTACCACTTACACCTGTAAAACTCTTTAAAGCATCTAATATATCTGAGATTGAAATTCCCTTAACATATCCAGCACAAATTGAAGCCAACACATTATATACATTAAAAACTCCAACTAAATTAGTTTCAACTCTATATACTTCATCTAAAAAATGTAAATCAAATCTCATTTTCCAATCATCAAATGAAATATTATCAGCAAAAAAATCAGCGCTTTTATCATTTATTCCATAAGTAATAATTTCTGATGGAATATGTTCAGCAAATCTTTTTGAATATTCGTCATCACTATTTAAAATAGCTATTTTTAACTTTCCATTCTTTAAATTATGACCTAATTGTGTAAATAAAAGCTCCTTTGTATTTGCATAATTTTCCATTGTCTTGTGTAATTCTAAATGTTCATGGGATAAATTTGTAAAAATTGCACAGTCAAAATCACAACCTAAAACTCTATCTAAAGCTAGTGCATGTGATGAAACTTCCATTACACAACATTTGCAATTTTCAACTACCATTTCATTTAAAAATCCTTGCAAATCAACAGAAATAGGAGTTGTATTTTTAGTAGGAATTACTTTATTTCCTATTTTATGATGTATTGTTCCTATTAATCCTGTTTTCATATTACAAGTTTCAAAAATATGATTAATTAAATAACTTGTAGTTGTCTTTCCATTAGTTCCAGTTATTCCAACCATAAATAGTTTTTCGCTTGGACATTTATATAAAACATTAGCTAAAAGTCCCATAACTTTTAATGTATCTTTGACATAAACAACTGGAACATCTCCTGACTTGTCAGATACATCCTTTGATGCTATCAATAATTTTGCACCATTTTTTACGGCACTCTCAACAAATGAATGTCCATCTACAGTATTACCTTCTATGCAAATAAAAGCAGTATTCTCTTTTATATTTCTATTATCTTGAGAAATGTATTCTATATTTATATTTTCAATATTTCCGCAAATCTTTTTTACCTTTAAATAAGATAACAATTCACTAGCTAACATATCTTACTCCTATCTATAAAACTCCAATTAACACTCTAATTATTTTATTATTCTTTACATAAACAAAAAAGGTCTCATAAGAGACCTTGGAGGCGACATCCAGATTTGAACTGGAGATGAAGGTGTTGCAGACCTCTGCCTTACCACTTGGCTATGTCGCCAAATCGAAATGGAGCGGAAGACGAGATTCGAACTCGCGACCCTCGCCTTGGCAAGGCGATGCTCTACCACTGAGCCACTCCCGCAAATGGTGCCCAGAGGCGGAATCGAACCACCGACACGAGGATTTTCAGTCCTCTGCTCTACCGACTGAGCTATCTGGGCATATAATATTCAATTTTTTCGAATTTTTTGTATTATCTATACTTAATTTTATTTCAATTTTTAGATAGCTCATTCTCTCGTGCTTCGCACTAGACTAAGATATTGCCTAAAAACAACTTCGTTGTTTTTGCCACTCTCTTATACCGACTTTCACTATCTGGGCATATAACTTTCTAGGTATCTTCTAACGACCTAAAAAATTAATTGGTGCACCTTCAGGGGTTCGAACCCTGGACACCCTGATTAAGAGTCAGGTGCTCTGCCAGCTGAGCTAAAGGTGCATATTTGATACCTAAATAGTATAAATCATTTATTTTAATTTGTCAAGTACTTTACAATATTTTTTATAGGACAAAGCTCTACTTTCTTGATATTTTTAATTAGTCATTTTTATATAACACTTTCAAATAGGCAAAAAAATTGAGATGTAAAACATCTCAATTAAATACTAAAGTAATCTTTTATTTTTTCTGCAATTTTTTCATATTCATTTGATTTAAATTGATCTACATCCAAATCATGTTCCATATCTGAAACAATTGCTATTAGTTTTTCTCTTTCAGAAATTATTTTTGTCGAATAGCCTGTTCTATAAATTTCAATTCTATCTAAGTTTTCCCATTTATATCCTTCAACTAAAACAAAATCATATTCAGTCATTGTTTTTAAAACATCATTTAAAGATTTTTCATAATTTAGGTTTTCGACGGTTATTACTCTGTTTGGGCTAATCATTTTTACACAACTTGCTCCAGACTGTGAGAATATATAACTGTCTTTTCCCTCTCTATCAAAATCAAATTCTCTATGATGATGTTTTACAACTCCTACTTTCAATCCTTCTTTAGAAAATATTTTTAACAAATTTTTTATTAAAGTTGTCTTTCCAACATTAGAACATTCTCCAACTATGGAAATTGCTTTATTGTTCATACAAAAACTCCGCTTCAATTATTTCTCCCTTAGAAATTTCAGTTTGACTTGGAACAATAACTATGGAATTTTTTGAAACCATTGTAGATAAAACTCCTGATTTTTGTCCTTCTTCAATTTCTGTAAAAAATTTTCCATCTTTGTATAATGTTGTTGCTCTTAAAATCCTACTAACTTTTGCTTTATTATTAAATCCGTTAATTAATTCGCTTTGAACTTTAAGCATATTAGCATTTCTGTTTTGTAATCTTAAAATTATTGGTCTAACATAAAGGTAGAAATTCATAAAAGATGCTGCAGGATTCCCAGATAAAGCAAATATAAATTTACCTTCATATTCTCCAAAGAAAACATGTCCACCCGGTTTTGCCATAACTCTTGTAAAAATAGTCTTTACTCCTATTTTATCTAATGCAGTTAAAACAAAATCACTGTCTCCAACGGAAATTCCTCCTGTAGAAATAACAATATCGCTATTTCTTATAGCCTTTCTATACATATCAACCAAGGAATCCAAATCATCTTCAACTTTTCCATATTGAATAACATCGGCATTGTACATTTTACCAAGTTGTTCGATAGTGTAACTGTTGCTATTTCTTATCTTTCCATCTTCCATCTTATCAGTAACATCAAGTAGCTCACTTCCTGTAGCAAAAACACTTAACAGAGGAGCTTTATAGACCTTAATAAAAGGAATTCCAAGACTAGCTAAAACACCAATTTCTGCAGGAGTTAGAAATGTACCTTTTTTATTATTACATCGCCTTTTTTTACATCTTCACCAAGTCCAATTATATTTTTATTTTTCCCTATTGGAGAAAAAATCTTAACTTCTTTGTCGTTAAATTCAGTTTCTTCATATCTTATGATACAATTTGCACCACTCGGAACTTTTGCTCCAGTCATCAATCTAACCGCTTGTCCTTTAGAAACTGATTTTTCAGAAACGTCCCCTGCCATTATTACATCTATAACTTCTAGAACAACAGGATTTTCTTTGCTTGCATTTACGACATCTTCTTCTCTAAAAGCATAGCCGTCTAATGGTGACTTATCAAAGTTAGGGATATTAACTTTTGAAATTATATCTTCAGCGATAACTTTTTCTAAAGCATCATTGAAATATACTTTTTCAATTTTTTCTTCAACTTTGACTTCATCAACTATTTTTCTAGCTTCTTTTAATTCAATAGGTGAAAAATTATTAATTATCATGGTCATCTCCTATACTTTCATAATCGTATTTTTTTCTAAGTTCTCTTTCTCTAAGTCTTTTTTCTTTTCTTTCTTTCATCTTTCTTTTTTGATCAAAAGAGTAAATATCGTTAATATTTATCAAAGTATTCAAAATAAATATTATTACAGTCATTATTGAAAGTCCTTTATTTCCGCCAATAATTTTAGATATAATTGCTAAAAAGATTATAACTCCAATTTTATAATTAAGTTTTCTTCCTAATAAAATTGGTTCTAAGACTAATCTAACGCATAATATCGTAAGATACAATATTGCTAAATTAGCTGAAATTATGACTTCGTGATTAATCAAATTAACTACAATTTGATAAGCCAAATAAAGTCCATTACCTATTATTGGAACAATTTCCAAAACACCCATAATTAAACCAGCTTTAAATTTCCCAGGATAACCCATTAGGTAAACAGCAATTAATGAAGTAAGCATTGCTAACAAAACGAGAATTCCTTGTACTTTTAAATAAAAACTTAAAGTTTTTCTACATTTTCTAAGCATAGCTTTTATATAGCTTACATACATATTTCTTCCTCCTTTACATCTTTTCTAATAATTGATACATATTTTTTTATAATTATCTACTCCAGGTTGATCAAAAGGGTTAACGTCCAACATATAAGCAGAAATAGCACAAGACATTTCAAAAAAGTAAATTAACTTTCCAATATTGTATGCATCTAATTTTGGAACAGTAATCTTAATAGTTGGAACATCACCATCTGTATGTGCCTTCCTTGTAGCTGTAACAGCAACCTTATTTATTTCATTAAGTGATTTTTTTGCTAAATAATTTAAATTGTCAAAATCTTCATCGATAAGAGGAATGATAATGTCATTCTTTAAATCTTCAACTTCAATTATAGTTTCAAAAGTGATTTTATTTCCATCTTGAATCATTTGACCAAAAGAATGTAAATCTCTTGTGAAAATTGCACTTTCTACATAAAGTCCTTTTCCATTTTTTCCTTCACTTTCAGCAAATAATTGTTTCCACCACTCTTGAAGATAAGCTAGTTTAAATTCATGCGCAACTAAGTATTCTATTTCCTTTTTTTCATCTTTAAACATTGCATTTCTAATTATTGCATATTTTAAAGAAATATTATCCAAACTTTTCTTAGTATATTCTTCTAAGGCATCATTTGCTCCAAGTAAAAGTGCATCAGTATCAGTTCCTGCACACATAATAGGAAATAAACCAACCGCTGTTAAAACTGAAAATCTTCCACCTATATCATCAGGTACATTAAAAGTTTCATAACCGACTTTATTGCTAAGTTCTTTTAACAATCCTCGTTCTGAATCAGTTGTAACAATAATTCTATTTATCGATTCTTTTCCATATTTTTCTTCACATAATTCTTTTAAAACTCTAAAAGCTACAGCAGTTTCAAATGTACTTCCCGATTTTGAAATTACATTTATGAAAAAGTCCTTATCTTTTATATATTCAACCAATTCACTCAAATAATCTCCGCTTAGATTATTCCCTGCAAATACAATATCCAAGCCATCTTGTTTGAAATAAGGTTTAAGGGCTTTTATAACCGCTTTAGATCCTAGGAAACTTCCTCCTACACCAATAACAACAAGAACTTCTGACTTTTTTACTTTTTCAGAAAGTTTTTTCATTCTTGAGTATTCTTCCCTGTCATAAACTTCAGGATGAGTTACCCAGCCTAAAAAATTACTCCCCAAACCATTTTTATTTAAAATAAAATCTAATGCTTTAAAAGCATCTTCTTTATAATTAGTAAAACATAAATCTTCTGAGAAATCTAGCTCAAAATTATTTATCATTATAAAACCCTCATACTTAGTAATGCAATATCATCTTCTTGAATTCCACATCTAAATTCAGAAACATCTTCAACTAACTTGTCCAAAAGTTCCTTATCAGAAAGTGAATTTTTATATTTATCTACTACATTAAAAAATCTTTCTTCTCCATATTCTTCTCTGTTTTCATTTTTTGTTTCAGTGAGTCCATCTGTATAAAATAGCACACAATCTCCATGACATAGTTTTGCTTTACCAACAGAATATCTACTATCTTGGAATAACCAAGATATTGGTAAACCACTTAATTCTAATCGAACATTTTTATCCTTATTAAATAAAATCGGGATAGAATTATGTCCTGCATTTGAATACTCAAATTCACAAGTTTCTCTATTGTAAATCCCCAAAAATATTGTAAAATACATTTCTAAATTAAGTTTTGAAAACTCCTTTGATAAAGCTCTTAGTATCTCTCTTGGATGTTCTATTTTTCGCCCATGAACTAACATCCTAACGGAAAATTTTATAAACATTGTTATCATACTTGCAGAAATACCATGACCCATAACATCAGCTATATACACACAAGTTTTATCGTTAGGTAATTCTATTACATCAAAAAAATCTCCTGATAACTGATCAGATGATATATATTTATATTCTAAATTTAGTCCATCAATATGACTCAATTTAGATAATAAACTTTTTTGTATATCCGATGCAGTTAACATATCATTTTTTATCATTTTTTGATATTTGATTAGGTCTTTTTGAAGTCTATTACCTTCTGTAATATCTCTAAAAACTTCAATACTACCCCAGTAATCCTTTTTGTCATCAAAAATAGGACTACTCTTTACTAAAAAGTCTCTTTCTCCAACTGATAATAATTCAGTTTCTACATCTTCCTTGTGTCCAATGGGTGCAACACATTTTAAAGAAGAAAAAATTTTATCATTCTTATGTATGTAATCATCTGAAAACAAACAAAACTTTCCTTCTTCATTTTCTAAAAATTTTTTCATACTGGCATTAGTATATACAATTCGTCCAGTTTTATCGAAAACTCGAACTAAATCTTCCATAAAATCTGCCAGTTCAAAATTTAAATGTGTAATCTTGTCCATATACATTCTGTTCTCCGTTATTTTGGTTTGGGTCCATAAAATTGATAGAAATCGACTTTAATTCTTCCGTTAAAGAGTTTTCGCTTTCTATCAGCTTTCCTCCCATATAATCTTTCAAAACTTTCTATACTTGTTATTAAATACACAGACCAAGTATCTAATTCCTTAAATTTTTTCCCAAAATCTCTATAAAGCCTCTCAACTTCTTCCATATCTCCCATACGTTCTCCATATGGAGGATTGGTAACAACAACACCATATTCATTATAAAGATCAACATCTCTCATATCTTTTATAAAAAATGAAATTTCATCATCCACGCCTAAAATATCAGCATTATCTCTGGCTATTAAAATCGAATGTCTATCTATATCCGACCCTAAAATTTTTAAATCTCTATCATAATCTATTAATGCTCTTGCTATATTTTTCTCGTTTTTTAAAGCATCTTTATCTAATAAATTCCAATTTTCAAAAGCAAAATTTCTCATTATACCAGGAGCAATATTTCTTCCTATCATATAGGCTTCAATGCAAAGAGTTCCACTTCCACAAAAAGGATCGTAAAAAACTCTACTTGGTTCCCAAAAAGATAAACTAATCATAGCACTTGCTAAAGTTTCCTTAAGTGGTGCATCTCCTGCTCTCTTTCTATATCCTCTTTTATGTAAAGCCTCTCCTGAAGTATCAACTGTAACAGTTGCAATATCCTTTAAAATAGATACTTCTATATAGTACAATGCATCTGAAGTTTCATCAAACCACTCAACTCCATAAACATTTTTAAGTCTATCAACTATTGCTCTTTTTGTAATCTTTTGAATATCTGATAAACTAAAAAGTTTTGATTTTATACTATTAGCATTTACAGGAAATTTATCATTTACTGAAATTAAATCTTCCCATTTTATTTTCTTTATTCCTTGATACAAATCTTCAAAACTTAAAACTTTAAATTCGTCCAATTTAAGTAAAATTCTTTCTGCACATCTAACCCATAAATTAACTTTCGCAATATCATTTACATTTGCTATAAATTCTACTTTTCCATCAGAAACTTTTATATCATCAAAACCAAGTTTGATTATCTCTCTTTTAACAACTGCCTCTAAACCAAAAGCACAAGTGGCAATTAAAGTTATTTTTTTCATTATTTCTCCATTTATATAAAAATCTAATATAACAAAAATACATCTATCATTGACTATAATTATACCAAATTTGCATAAAAAAACAAAAGAAATTGAAAATTATGGAATTTTTCTATTTTTTTGTTATAATAAACAAGGCTTTAATATTCAAAACTCTAAGGAGGAATTTATGAAAGATATTTCAACAAAATCCGTAACAAAAATCGGAATACTAAGTGCAATTGTAATTATTTTATCACTTTCTCCAATAGGATTTATTCCATTAGGAGTAGTTAGAATTACTACAGTACATATACCAATAGTTTTAATCGCATTAATAGAGAAACCAACAGTATCATTTTTTGTTGGATTAATTTTTGGATTATTCTCATTTTTTCAACATTTATCAGGAATAAGCCCTCTATCTTTTATGTTTATAAATCCGATGGTATCAATACTTCCAAGAGCGCTGATAGGAGTTGGAACATATTATACATTTAATTTTATAAAAAAATACATTAAAAATATTTTTAATGTTGTACTTGCAAGTATGGTAGGAACAATGATAAACACATTTGGAGTTCTTTCTATGGCATATATATTCTGTGCTAATCAAATATATGATGTTTTAAAAGTCAATCCCGCAAAATTTTTATTTGGAGTTGCAATTTCAAATGGGATTCCTGAAATAATAGTATGTTCTGCATTAGTTCCTATAATTTACAAGAGTTTACAAAAAATTTTAAAATTTTAGCAAAAATGGGTGATCATTAATCACTCGTTTTTTATATAAAAAAGAACTTTGAAAAATCAAAGTTCTAATAATCCATTTTAGCTTGCCTTTAAACTTACTTGAGATGTCAAAACATCAAAATAGGAATATGAACAAGTTCTTGTTTTATGTTCTTCTGTTTCAATTTCAACAGTAAAGAATGAAGTAAATACTTCTCCAATTACTCCCTTAATTTCAACATATTCTTCTTTGCTTCGTTTAATAGTAATCAATACTTTTCTTCCAATGTTGTTTCCCAAAACTCTTCTAATCATAACTAATTTCTCTTTTGTATCCATAACAGCACCGCCTCTTATATATATTTTAACATAAAAAAGAAATAAAGTCAAATTAGAAAACTTTGATAAAAAACAAAAAACTGTAGATATTTTATAAGAATATCTACAGTTAAATATATTCATAAAAAATTATTTATTTTTTCTCTTCATAACTAATACAACTATAATAGCTATTAAACTTAAAACTCCTATTATTAAAAATAGATTCTTACTACTATCAATATTCATAAATGAAATAAGATTAGTATATTCTCCCATACAAACCTCCAACTACCTCAAAATTGTTATAAATACTTTCTCAATAGACAATTGAAAATTCACATTATTATACAAATTTTCTCTAACAATTTCTATCGTTTCTAAAATTTTTGATAATTTCTTCTTATCAAAATCAACATTATTTTTAAATATTTTCAAAATACCTTTATTTGAAACATCTTGACCCGTTTCTAAAAAAATATAAAATTCTTTAAAAAAATTATACAATAAAGGTATAAAATTTCTATCCTCTTTCAAACTCAAAAGATATTCCTTATTTTTTGAATCATAAATTGCTAAAAAGTCACCTTTAAGTGCAATGGATAAAATTTCCAACAATTTACCATAATCTGAATAATCAAAGTTTTCTGAGGAATTTACTTCTGAAACAAAAATACATCTACTTCTTATTGTTGACAATAGTTTATATCTTGAGTCAACTAAAATACAGATTATGACATAATCAAAAGACTCTTCTAGAGTTTTTAATAAAGCATTTGATGATTCTGCTCTTAAAAACTGTCCACCTTTTATGATGACCAATTTATACTTTGATTCCAAAGGTCTTTTTTGGACATATTTAATCATCTCTCTAATTGAATCAATAGGAATATTATTCCTTTCACTTTCAACTATCATCAAATCAGGATGTGTTTGCTCTTCAATTTCTCTAGAAATTTTAAAATCATCTTCGGGATTTAAAACCTTTAATGTTAATTCTTTTGAAACTTTATCTAAAAAATCTTCGCTTCCCTCAACAATATAGTTTTGGGAAAAATCAAAGAAATCAATCTTTTCTTTGAAAAGAGTGTAATTCATAAACTACACCCTAATAAATTGATTCATATTTAGAACAAACATTACAGTATTAGCTGTTTTATCATCAACTGTTTCCTTATTTTTTGAAATATTTAAAATCATTTCTTTAACTCTATCTAATTTTTCTTCTTCAATACCTATCAATATTGTAGTATTTCCTTTTTTGAAAAATCCACCTGTTGAAGATAGTTTTGTAGCTCTAACTTTATTTTCAGAAAGCTCATTTAAAACGTCTTGAGCTATATGGTCTTGTATAATTGCTAAAATAAGTTTCATAAAATCACCTACATTCTTATAAAATCTACAACATCAAGTACAAAAATTGTAGCACCACCTACTAGAACTTCCATAGGGAAAGGAATATAAGCGTCTCCTGGCATTGTAACGCTCAAAACAGATGTTGTAATTTCTCTTGACTTGCAATTTTCTTCAATAATTTTCAAACATTCATCTAACTTTTCTTCTTCAACCCCAATCAATAGAGTTGAGTTTCCAGCTCTTAAAAATCCACCTGTTGAAGCAAGATTTGTCATTCTAAATCCTTTTTCAGTTAAATCTTCTTGTAGTGGGTTCAAGTCTTGATCTTGAACTATTGCAATAATCATCTTCATAGCAATTCCTCCATTTTTTCATCTATTATTTTTTTACATCTTCAAAAACTTCTTCCATGCTTTTAGTAGCATCGACTTTTCTTAAGACTTGATCGTCTTTCATTTCCTCAAGAAGTTCCATATATGTATCATAAACTCTACTATGGAAATCATCTCCCGAAAGTTCAAGTCTATCAGCATTTTTATTTAAAGACTTTCTTTTCAAAGTTGTCAAAGGGTCAACATAAAAGAAAATAATCACATCTGGATTAACTCCGTTAATAGCAAAATCATTTATTCTTTTAACATTTTCAACCCCAAGTTTTCTGCCACCACCTTGATAAGCAAGTGAACTTAAAACAAATCTATCTGAAATAACAATATTACCCTTTTCCAAATTCGGCTTTACAAGTTCATCAATATGTTGAGCTCTACTAGCTGCATAAAGTAATGCTTCTGTTCGTGGCGACATATTTACATTATCATTAGATAAAATAAGTTCTCTAATTTCTTCTGATATTTTTGTTCCACCTGGTTCTCTTGTAAAAATTATTTTTTCGTTATCCTTATAGTATTCCTTAATTAAATTTATTATTGAAGTTTTCCCACATCCGTCAGGTCCCTCAAAAGTAATAAATAAACCCATTATTTAACTCCTTAGAATGAATAAAATAAATATGATAAAATTATTCCAACTATTCCGAAGCTACCAACTAAAAAGTAGCTCAAATAAGTAAATGGAACAATAACTATTTTAAAAATCGCTAAAATATATAAAATTACATATCCGATTATAGAATTCACAATAATCTTTTTTAAAATCTTTAAAGGGAACTTTAGTAATTTAAAAACTAAAATAATTAATAAAATTCCTACAATATAAGAAATAATACTATGTTCGAAAAAAAACTTACTTAACCCAGCAAAATCAAGAGATTCTAATGAATCATAATACATTTTTCCTAGTTTTTCCAAAGTATCACTCTCCTATTCTTACTATTATTCTATCACAACGCAAAGATTTTATCAATTAAAACTGTCAAAAAATAAATCCGATAATCCTAAAATATATACTTAAACATTATAACTTATTTTGAATCTCTATCAAATAAGTTTTTTATACGATATTCATTATTAGTTTGATGTAAAAATTCAGTCATTTTAAAAGCAAATCTATACATTATGTAGAGCATTTCTAAGGAACTAGATAAGTAATACAATAAACCATCATTTTCTTCCTTTAACCTTTTTTCATATTGTTCTTTTGACACAAAATTTTTGCTTTTCCCTTTTTCATTTACTAATAAGTTCATTCCTTCCAAGGTATAAAATAATTTATTCAAATAATCATAATTTTTTAAAGCATAAAAATGAGTTTTAAAAATTATAAATTCATATTTATTTCTATATAATTTATTTAAACTTTCTTTATATTTACTTTCGCAAAGCTTAATACATAATTCACTGACTTTCTCTAAATCTCCTATAGTTGCAAATGGATATTTATCTACTGAATCTAATTTACAAAATCTTTCGCTGCTAACTTCATCATAATTACATATACTTTCTTTTACTAAGAGTTTAATAACTAAATCTTGATTCTTAATAACATAATCCAAATTTTTTGATAAATCATAAATTACGTTCCATAGTATATTTGATAATTCCTCATTTATTTTCACTACTTTTTTATAATATTTTTTTTCAGATTCAGATACAATTTTTCTTGCTTCACTTTTTTCACTATAAAAATAAAAGAAAAATATAACTGGAATAATTGCTATTAAAGCTGTTATCGTTGGAAGATAAGATAATAAATTTAAAACATTAATCTTTACATTTAGAAAATCTTTAAACAAATTAACTATAATTTCCCTATTTATTTTTATGTAATCAGTAACAATTAAAACAGAGACTATCGGTATAGAAAAATAACAACTTGTCAAAAATTTAAATATACTCTTAAGATTTTCGCCTATACTTTTTAATATTAAATAATTCCATATATGATTATTTTTATTAAAATGTGAATTATACATAAGTCCTGGTCTAATATGAAATATAATTTTATCCATTAAATAAAAAAATCTAATTAATAATATCAATGGAAATAAAAATCTTTTTTTAAGAAATGATTTAATCATTTTAAGTTGTACTTTATAATTTAATATGACCATTCTATCTAAAATTAATTCTATCAATACCATAAAAAGAAAAAATTCAACTATAAATAAAATTATTAATTCAATATCCCCATAACTAATAATACTATTATTAATTTTAAAAATAAAAGTTTCTTTAATATCAATATTAAAAAATCCTAGTGTTAATATATACAAAAATGTAATAAATAAAGTTTTTATTATTCTCACTTTATCCTCCTAATATTATTAAACTACATTATCTTTTTAAATATATTCAATTTTTTCAAATCAAAAGGTGCATATCTAAATGGTAAATCTAAAATAGTTTTATTTTTTACAATTCCTTTTTTATGGCTTAATAAATCAAAACCATATTTTCCATGATATGAACCCATACCACTATTTCCTACTCCACCAAAAGGAATATGACTATTTGCCAGTTGCATTATAGTATCATTCACACAACCTCCTCCATAAGAAAGGCTGTTAATAATATACTCTGCATTTTCCTTTCTTTGAGAAAAAATATAACAAGCCAATGGCTTTTCTCTCTCTTTAATTATATCAATAATTTTATCTATATCATCATACTCAATAATAGGAAGCAAAGGTCCAAATATCTCATCTTTCATAATCTCATGGTCAAAGTATACATCAGGAAATATAGTAGGTTCAATCTTTCTTTCATTGTCATTACTCTTTCCCCCAATTACATTTGACTCAGTCTTTATTAAATTTAAAAGACGTTCATAATGACGAGTATTAATAATTTTTGGATAAGATTTATTATTTACAGCATCAGGATATCTTAATTCAATTTCTTTTTGTAAATATTTAATAAGTTCTTCTTTTACATTTTTATGAACAACAATATAGTCTATTGAAACACATGTCTGTCCTGCATTTAAAAGTTTCCCCCATATTATACGTTTTGCAGAAAGTTTTATATCAGCAGTTTCGTCAATAATACAAGGACTCTTTCCCCCTAACTCCAAAGATACAGGAATTAAATTTTCACTTGCAACACGCATTATAATTTTTCCAACTCTTGCACTTCCGGTAAAAAATATAAAATCATATCTTTGATGAAGAATTTCATCATAATCAAGCTCAGAATCTACACAATAAATATATTCTTCTTCAAATGTTTTATTGATTATATCTCTAATAATTTTTGATGTATTTTTACTCTCTTTTGAGCATTTTATAATAGCACAATTACCTGCAGCAATAGCAGCAACCAGTGGGGAAAGTGACAAATTAAAAGGATAATTCCACGGTGCCATTATTAACACAACTCCATAAGGTTCTGAATAGACATAGCTTTTAGCAGGAAATGTCCCAAGACTTCCTCTCGCTCTTTTAGGTTTGCTCCATTTCTTTACTTTTTTCAATGCCTCATGAATTTCACCACAAACTATTCCAATTTCAGTAAGATAACCTTCTGCCTCTGATTTTGAAAGATCCTCATATAGAGCTGATAATATTTGCTTTTCATTATCTCGAATTACTTTTTCAAGTTTTTGTAACATACTAATTCTATATTCGACAGATTTTGTAGTATTTGTATTAAAAAATTTTCTCTGCTTTTCAACAATACTTTTTAATTTCATCTTGTACTCCTTATGATATACTATATTTTGTTAAGATTTTCTCTAAATATAAGTCAAATTTGTTTTAAAAAGCTCCTTAGAAATACCATTAATTAACTCTAAAGCCTATTAATTTAATTTTATATTATTTAAAATAAAAATAGATAATTATCTTTATAATATAATTTACCATTGTAATTAGTATTTCATACAGTCATCAGGAGCATCTTCATCAAAATGATTTTTTCTGCCAAAGTCTGCAGTCTCCGTAATATGAGCAAAAGTATTATTGTCAAATTCTCTATATCCACTATGACCAGTACATACAGCTTCTATGTTATATCCCTTAACTTTTTCTTTTAATTTAATTAAGGATTTTTTATTCATTTCTGGAAATTGTGTGAAAAAGTCAAAGAATGGATAACCACCTTTTTTATTAATCGCTAAACAATCTCCACTTATAAGAATTTTGTCATCAACAATATAACACATATGTCCAATTGTATGTCCAGGAATATGAATAGCAACAATTTTTATACCTTCAATATTAAAAACATCTCCATCTTTAATTAGTTTATAACCAGAAGATAAACTTACACCGACATTAAGCTTTAAAAATCCTAATTTCTTCATTCTATGAAGTTGTCCTGTTAAATATTGTTCGTCTTTTTCACCAATATATACTTGAGCGTTTGGAAAAATATTCTTTCCATTCTTATCAATCCCACCAGCGTGATCTACGTCAACATGAGTTAAAAAAACATATTTAATATTATCTGGATTTATATTAATTTTTTCAAACTCAAAATTGACATTTGGAAAATTCATATGCCCTGAATCAAAAGCAATAGTATTACCATCTTTAGTATAAAACCACATATTTACATCAGCTTCTCTAATACATGAAATTCCATTTGGAAAAACACCAGTATTAGATGGATTAAGCGCCTTAGTACCCTTCAAAAGGTACTTTTTAAAATGTTTGTCAAAAAAATAAATTATTCCCATAATATCCTCCTTATAAATTTATTTAGATTACAGAAAAATTATTTTAATTATACAAATCAACATTTATCATTGTATTTATATGTAATACTGAGCAAACATTTCATATAGAAATTAATGGTATTTGTTGCTATAAATATCGTATTTATATCTTCCATTTTGTCTAAACAATTTTCTTCTTCCTTTTTGTTTTAATATGCTACCAACAATTACAAAAGGAAATAATAAAATCATATAAAGGTAATAATAACTATATTTTACAGTTGCTGTGTATTTGACTTCTCCTGATACGGCTTGCATTTTTTCGTCTTTTATTATTTCTCTAATTCTATCGACAGTTGTTTTGCCTTCATCTGATAATAATTCGTTCAATACTTCTTTGTCAGTAATTTCAAAAACTGTATCGTTAATAAATTGGCTGTTTCCTAAATTGTCAAAATAATAGTATTTCCCATTTTTTGTCCAAACGGAGCCTATTACATTATTTTGTATGTCTTTTACTTTTTCCCAACCTTCTTTTTTATCAAAGCTAACTATTTGAGAATTTCTTGAATACAATCGTCTAATATGTGGAACTCTAAATCTAACAATATACGTTTCATAAGAATTTAAAAAATACATACTTTCTTCATCACAAAATACATTTTCATCTAAAAATTCAATATTTCCTTTAAAATTATTTTCTCCAATTTTTATTTGCTTATTTTTTCTTTGATTATAAAAATATACTCCATCTTTTGAAGCAAAAAATAGATTATAAATATGAGAACTACTATTTCCAATTACTCTATAAGGAGTGAAATTTTCGTCAAATCTAAGATTACCTTTAAAAACTTCTCCACTCTTTTTATCATAAAGCAAATCATCTCCCTGCTCAACTGAAACGACTTCTAATTCCCCACTATTTTTAATTGGTAAAAGTTCATTTTTATAATAAACATTATTTTTATCACAAAAATACTCTCCATGTTTAAAAACCTGCTTTATAGTATTTACATCTGCGTTTTCAAGTGGCTTTCCCTTGTAATAGAGAACATCTCCATCTGTTGCAAAATATATTAAATTATTAATTTTCGAAATTTTCTTTTCGGTATTTAATTTATGATATGGATAAATATATGACTTAGGCTTTTTATCCTTAAAAAATGCATGAACTATATGTCCAAAAATTTCTGAAACATAAGAAATCTCATCATTCCTCTCAGAAAGTGAAGAACAAAAATAAGTACTTTTACCATCAGTATAGTATCCATTCCCAACATTAGTTATTTCCTTTGGATTAAGGTCTTCAATTTTTACATTTCCAAAATAAACATGATTTTTATCCTTTCCAACAACTGAATTATTATAATCATTCTCTGACTTAATTACACTAAAAGAATCTACATCTGCACCTTCTACAATGTAATATCCACCACTAGGAATAAGTACATAAATCTTGTTATCATATTTATAAAAAAACTATTACCAATTCGTTCCCCACTTCTTTCAATATTTACATAAGTATCATCTCTCACGAGAAGCTGACTAAATGTAAAAAAAACAATTGTTAAACTAACTAAAATTAAACAAATACCTAAAATTTTTGAACGAATACTTTCATTCTCTTTTCTATCCAAATAACATCATCCCCCATAGTTGAACTTATCAAATATATTATATCACAACTTGTCATTCTTTTCTCTTTAGTATTACTAAAAAAAGTTGCTATACTTGAATATCCAATCAACTATAAACAACTCTTTTAAAGTATTTTATTTAATTTGTTTTTCTAAAGCTTGGTCAATATCGTCTATTAAATCACGAATATCTTCTATACCTACTGAAAGTCTAATTAAGTCCGGAGATACTCCCGCTGCTATTAACTCTTCATCATTCATTTGTCTGTGAGTTGTTGATGCAGGATGTAGAACACAAGTTCTTGTATCTGCTACGTGAGTAACAATTGCAGCAAGTCTTAGAGAGTCCATGAATTTAACTGCAGCTTCTCTACCACCTTTGATTCCAAAAGATATTACTCCACAAGAGCCATTTGGAAGATATTTTTGTGCCAATTCGTGTTGGCTATCATTTTCTAAACCTGAAAAAGAAACCCAAGACACTTTAGGATGTTTTTCTAAATGTTTAGCAAGTGCTAATGCATTTTCGAAATGTCTTTCCATTCTTAAGTGTAAAGTTTCTAAACCAACTCCAAGATAGAAAGAGTTTTGTGGTGAAGGTATAGAACCTAAATCTCTCATTAAGTTAGTTGTCATTTTTGTAATATATGCTGCCTTACCGAAACTTTCAGTATATACTGTTCCGTGATATGTTTCATCTGGAGTTGTTAGTCCTGGATATTTTTCACTATATTGTGTCCAATCAAAATTACCTGAATCTACAACCGCTCCACCAACTGCATTTGCAGAACCGTTCATATATTTTGTAGTTGAGTGTGTAACAATATCTGCTCCCCATTCAAAAGGTCTACAGAAAATTGGTGTAGGGAATGTGTTATCAACTATTAGAGGTACTCCATTTTTATGAGCAACTTTTGCAAATTTTTCTATATCTAAAATATTAAGTGATGGATTTGATAAAGTTTCGCCAAAAATTAATTTAGTATTTGGTTTAAACTTTGATTCTAACTCTTCAACTGAGATATCAGGGTCAACAAAAGTTGATTCAATTCCTAAATTTTTCATTGTATTCGCTATAAGGTTATAAGTTCCACCATAGATAGCAGAAGTTGAAATTATATGATCCCCTGCACTAGCTATATTTAATATTGCATAGAAATTTGCTGCTTGTCCTGATGATGTCAAAATTGCTGCAACTCCACCTTCTAGTTGGCAAATCTTATTTGCCACTGCATCATTTGTAGGGTTTGCAAGTCTTGTATAAAAATATCCTGAATCTTTTAGGTCAAATAAATCTCCCATTTTTTCTGATGATTCGTATTTAAAAGTTGTTGATTGTACTATTGGAACTACTCTTGATTCTCCGTTTTTTGGTTCATAACCACCTTGTACGCAGATTGTGCTTGTATTATATTTTTTTGTCATTTTTATTTCTCCTTTAAAATTATTTTATTCAAATTGTGTTATAGGTTCACTACCACTTACAGCTCCTACAATAAGTCCAAGTGTAGCAGGTAATACCCAAGCAAATCCAAGACTACTTAGTGGAAGTATATCAATAAATGCTTTAATAATAGGCACATTAGTAACTGATAAAATTGCTTCTAATACACTTACTGCCAATGTGAAAATTAATGCATATCTAAAACTTTGTTTATTAGGTATAAATTTACGGAAAATACCCAAAATCATTAATACTATTAAACTAGGGTAAACTCCCTTGTAAATTGGTGTTGCATAGTAAACTATGTTTTCAACTCCAAGTACTGCAATTGTAGCACCAACAACTGATGAAACTACAGCAGCTATCTTGTGAGGTATCTTTCCATTTGAAAAGTCATGGAAGAAGTTTGCTATTGATGTAATTTGACCAATGGCAGTTGTAACACAAGCCAAAACCACAGCTATTGAAAGGAATAACATTCCATTCTTTCCCAAAACTCTTTCTGCTATGGCTAATAACAACTTACTTCTATCAATATCTTTTGGATAATAACTACTTACGGAAGCTCCAAGATATATCAATCCTACATAAATAACTGCTAAAAGAATTAAAGCTATTACTCCACAATAAGCAGTTAATTTATTTCTTTCTCTACTTGTACGATATCCTCTATAAACAATATCTCCTATAAAAACAGTACCTATAAGGTAACTTACTATTAAATCTCCAGTTTGATATCCTTCTAAAAATGAATGAGTAAAAACTCCACTTTGTTGTGGAAGTGTTGGAACTCCTATTGGAGTAAAGATTCCCTTTATGATAATTCCAAGTAATACTACTACCAAAACTGGTGTTAAAAATTTTCCAACACTATTAATCATTCTATTTATATCCAATGAAAAATATAGTGCAATAGCAAAATATCCAATGATAAATAATACAATAGATACGCTTGGAAAAAGTGATTTAAATCCTAATTCATAAGCAACCGCTCCTGTACGAGGCACAGAAATACATCCTGCAAAAACCATTATAAATAATAATAAAAACTTTGCAAAATTTTTGTGTATATCTTCAGTCATAGCTTCAAGAGAACCGCCATTTTTCGAAATTACATATAATCCAACTACTGGCATTAAAACTGCTGAAACGCAAAATCCTATTGCAGCCAAAGACCATTGACTTCCTGATAAAAATCCTAATAGAGGAGGAAATATAAGATTTCCTGCACCGAAGTAGGAGCCAAATAAAGCTAATCCTACTATTAAAATATCTTTCTTTTGTTTGTTCATAATCTTCTCCTTTTTAATTACACTGATATTGCTGAAAGAGAATGATAAGTAAATCAAAAAATTAAGTAACCAGTTGCGCACCTAGTTATGAGAATAAAAAAAGCTCTCGTCCAACAAAGGACGAGAGCGAAAACTCACGTGTTACCACCTTAATTCATCTTTTTATCACTAAAAAGACCTTATTGAGTACTATCATACTCGCAATGCTATAACGGGCACACCCGTCACAACCTAAATCTAAAAATAAATCTCGATGTGATGACTCCAAGGCCATGTTCGAAAGCTTCTCTCTCATTTCTCTCACCAAACGAAATGTCTCTGTATTGATTGAATAACTTTCTACTCTTCTCTTCAACGTCTTGCTATAGATTATAAACGACAAAAAACATTTTGTCAATACCTAAAATGAATTTTTTTAAAAATTTTTATAACTATACATAAACATATATAAATAATAAAAAATTATTTTTCTTTTTCAAATCACGTCTTATTTTTACTAATTTATCTGCAATCATATTACGAGATTCACCCATCCTAAAAGAAGCAATTCTGCTTAATGTTCTACCATATAATCTGCTATGTCTTTCAAAAATTTTATCTACAGTCAAAGTCATTCTATCTTGGAATTCTTCCTCAAGTTCAACAATATTTCTTTGGAAATTAGTCAATCCTGAAACTGTAAGTGTAAAATCAGAAGAATGTATAGCCAGTAAAACAACAGCAAGCGCTATTGCAAAATTATTTGGAATTGTCACATAAATTTTTTCAAAATGCGGAATAAAAAATTCCATTATAATAATTGCTCCAATACCAAAACCAATAGAAGTAATCGCACAAGTCCTTCCATTTATATTAAGTGGCATATCACTATAATCCCACCATCTAGCATGAAACAATTTTTCAAGCACATAAGATGTTGGATATTCTAATACCATACTAGCAACAAATCCCATAATAAATATTTGCCACCATGATAGATGAGAAATTTTACCCATTGAAATAAGATCATAAAAAACCAATCCTAAAATCGAACCAAAACCATAAATCGGACATAATGGTCCATACAAAAACCCACGATTTTGCCATTTTCTTTGGTCGATTGTACAATAAATACTTTCCCATATCCAGCCTAAAACACTAAATGCAAAATACGCATTCAAATATCTAATTAATTCCATAATACTCCTTTTAAAAATGTAATTCTATAAAATCTATTTAGAATTAAAATAAATTTCCTTACTATATAAATAAATTTTACTTTTTTATTCTTAATCCGTTATATAAATTTATAAATCTATAAATATATATTTCTAAACAAACACATAGCTTTACAACGAATTTGTGCTATTTACTTTAAATTTTCATACTAAACTTCAATCATAGCTCTTTTGTATAATAATATCTTTCTCCAATATATGGGTAATCTTTCAATACAAATACTTCTTTATAGCCATGCTTTTTATAAAAATCTGGAGCTTGAAACTTAAAAGTATCTACAAAGGAATATTTACAATTTCTTTTTCTAGCCTCATTTTCTGCTCTCTTCAAAATTTCTGAACCAAGTCCTTGCCCACGTAACTTCTCACTTACATATAAGTACTCAATTTCAAGCCAATTTCCAAATGTTTCTGCGACCATTCCAGCAATTAAATTACCTTGATAATCTTCCAAATAAATATTTAGTGGTTCACTTATTGATGGTTCTCTCTTTGATTTATTATATGATTTAATTAAGTTTGCCAGTTCTTTTGATTTTGCTGATTCTTTATTTTCAATCTTAAATTCCATATTCTCCTCTATATTTTATTAATTAGTAACTATTTATCTCTTTAATTATTTTTATATTTTTTGTTTAGGAAAATTATATCTTCATTAATTCGACAAACTTGAATTTCTAAAATCAAAGTTTACAAACCATAATATAATCTTCCTCATTTTCATGAACTATTTCAAATCCAACCTTCTTATACATACGAACTGCATTATTTACTTTTTGCACTGATAAAGAAACTTGCTTATATCCTTTCTCTTTTAGAACTAAAATAATTTGCTTCATTAATTTTGTTCCAATGCCTAAATTTCTATAATCTTTTAGAAGTGAAATTAAAAGTGATGGAGTTTCATCATCAATATGACCATAATCATTTATTATACGAGTCCAAACCACTCCTACTACCTTACCTTCAACCTCTGCGACATAACAAATATCATCTTTCTTTCCAAAATCTGAAATATATATTTGTAAATCAGGGTGATTTATAATATCTCTAGATGGTTCTGGAACTCCTTCAGGAATAAAAATAGCTTCATATAAAAATGTGTCCAACAGTTTTATCTCACATTTTTTTAATTCTCTTATTTTAAAATTCATGCTTAACTCCGATTTATATAATATTTTTAGTTTTTATAAATCTACAGTAATTCCACACATACTATACCCCCATACATTTGTAAAATATCCCTACAATCTATATCTCGTTAACTTATTTTAAACAAATTTATGTCTAACACAATCCACCATAAAACACGAATACTCAGGATATAACTTCAATTTAATCTCAGGTCTTGAAGCTCCACTCTTTATACGAAATATCATTTCCTCAAAGTTTCTTTTATCCTCTTCCCAACTAGCAATAGTTTCTTGTTTCTCTTTTTCACTGTCATAATCTTCATCAGCAATAGCTTCATTTATAGCCTCTTCAAAATATTTTCGATTCTTTTCTTCAAGACTAAAAAATCTTTCCTTTTGATTTTTTAACCATAGAACATAAAAATATTCTTCCCATTCTGCGATATAATAGTACTCAACACAATCTCCACAAAGATTTAAAAATATATCATATTCTTCAAGAGCATAATAGACATCAATAATTTGGTCTTCTGAAATATCATCTGTATTTAAATTATAATTAACATCTTGTCCAGCTTTTACTTTCTCTACATAAGACATTGCTTCATCTTTATTACCAAGATACACTTCACAATAAGCCAAACACAATAACAGACGCATTCTATTAGGATAAACTTCTAGTAAGTTTAAAAATATTTCTTTTGCTTTTTCATATTCCTTAAGTTTAAAAAAAGATACTGCATAGTTAAAAGAAGTAATATAATTTTTATTCATTTCTCTTGCTGTCTTGAAATAATTATGACTTATTAATAAGTTCTTTTCATCTTTAGAGTATTCATACTCACTAAAATAATAAAGACCAAGACCTGTATAAGTTTCTACAAATGGAGAATTCAAGTCTTTAGCTAAATTAAAATACATTAAACTATCCTTAGAAAAATCCTCCCAAAAAGCAAGATTAGTATAAATTCTAGCTTTATCAGTATTCCCTAAAGAATTTTCAAACTCATTTAAAAATTTATTTAGAAACTCAACATAATCAAAATTCTCATCTCTAAGTTCCAACTCAACAGAAGCAAGAGTACAAACAACATCAACATTTGATGAATATTCTTCTTGCTTTTCCAAAAGATAGCTTTTCATTTTCTCAAGATATTCTTTTGAACTTTCAAAATCTGTTAAAAAGGATTTGTTATATCTATTTTCATATTCAGTTTTTAATTCATACCAATGTGATTTTATTTCTGTTAACATTTTAATTATAATACCTTTTCTATTTATAATTATACTTACAATCTTCACTGTATAGCTTTAATTTTCCCAAATATCTAATCATCTACTTCATTAGATATTATAAATCTATTGGTGTT
Source organism: Parvimonas sp. oral taxon 110 str. F0139 (assembly GCF_000214475.1). GTDB lineage: Bacteria > Bacillota > Clostridia > Tissierellales > Peptoniphilaceae > Parvimonas. Next base: position 179,551 of record NZ_AFII01000002.1, read on the forward strand.
TCTTCTATAAATACATAATATTTTTTATCCTATCGTTTATTTTTTACTATTATCTCATTAAGATAACAATCTAATCCAATGTGTATAATTAACCTCATGAAAAAATTAGGTGGCTTTACACCTTTTTTACTTCAAGTTTATTCTACCATTAATTTTTAATACTGTCCACAAAACTCTAAAAATTAAAGTAGATTTACTAATTAATTTTTCATAATTAAGTTTAATTTTAATATAAAAATTTGTAATTTTAAATTATTTAAAGTAACTTTATATTTACCAATAAAAAAAGACTTATCCAAAATTAGCATTACATTCTAACGATAACATTTGGAATAAGTTCTTTTTTTACACAATATTTACTATTTATCTTCAACCATATAAATGATAAATCTATCTGTAGTATTTATAATTATAATCCCAAAAATACAGATACCAACAATATTCTATTTCTTATCACCTTTTTTATCTTCTTGTGCCTCTTTTAACCAATTTTCAAACTCCCAACAAAGTGGTGAATATTTCCTTTTTTAAGTTCTTCACCAATAGCTTTTTGATATTCAAGATACTCTGTTTCATCTAATTTACTCCAAGGGTTATTTGGATTCTTAATGCCAAGTTCTTCTTTAACTGCTTTGAAGATATAATTATCAACTGGAACATGTAGAAAATCAAAAACATTGTCAAAAGTATGCTCATTAAGCATATATAAATACTTTATAGTCATATTAACCCATTTTTGAGCTTGTCCATAAGTAAGATTTATTCCATGTTTCTCATATTTCTTAATAATTAAACCGCACGCTTCTTTATGCCATATCTCAAAATTATCTTTGATGTTTTCAATTTTAGTTATTAATTCTCTATTCACTTCTTTTCTTAATTCCAATCTAGTCTCTTCGCACAAACCATTAAATCTTATTGTACGACACATATCTCGATAAGCTCTATTAGCCGCTGCCTCTTTTAGATTAGTTAAAGTTCCAAAGTAAGAAAACTTTAAGAATTTAAGAAGGTCTTCATTTACATTAGTTTCTAAATTTGTTTCATTTGAATTAGTCATTTTAATATCTCCTTTTTATATAACTATTTTTTAAAAATAAACCTATTTTTTAATACTTCATTTAACTCAAATATATATTATACCACCCACAATAAAACAACACTATCAAAAGGAACTGTTCTTGGGAATTGATTGAAGATTTTTAATATTTTTAGTTCATAGCCGTTTTGTAGTAGGATTTAAACGTCTCTTTTTGTGTTTTTAAATTGTAAGAGATATTTTTCTTATAACTAAGTATTTTATAAATTTTATATAGATTTACTTTATCTCCCACATAATAGTAACAGTATCCTGTACATCAATATCATCAGCTTCAATATCTATATTGTATGGTTCACTTACTGTGCTCTCAGCAAGATAATAGTTCTGAATTGGTTCTGAGTAAATTTCTATTTCTCCCCAAGAATAATCTATATTTATTATATCTCCAAGCGTTACTCCAGAAGCCTTAGAAAGAATTTCTGCCTTAAATTTAGAATCTTGAACCGCATTTGCAAGTAATTCATTTTTAACTATTGTTATATCTTTTACTGTATGTTTTATAGAGAACTCTACGTTAACATCACAATGTGAAAGTTCGTACAGAATTTTCCCCAGTTGTGTGTTATCATTAGGAAACTGAATATAAAACTTTTGAGTGTATTGAAATCCAACAAGTCTACTTTTATAGTTGCCATTTTTATCACGATAACTCTCATACTTTGAATCTACATCAAATTTTACTGTCTTTAGTTCTTTATCATTAAGAACAGCTTTTTTAACTGTTTCTTTGATTTTTTTACTACACAATGCAGACTTTTCAATTACTTCATCATATTCTTTACATACTTCATTTGCAATAATATCAAGTCTTATCATATCTGGTTTAACTGCTATCTTGCCTTTTCCCTTTACCCTTATCGTTCTTTGCATTTGAACTCAACAACCTTTCCTTAAAAATATTCTTCGTCTATCAATATATTGCATATATATTCTATATTTAACTATTTTTTCTTACTATATTCCTTTCTTTACTACAAATCCTCTATTATTTCCTTAACATATCCCTCTAAATCTTCTATATCTAGAAATCCTGGATCTAAGTGGCATAGAAAGTGCCAATCTGTGGTTTCTTTTTTTCTGTATAAAATTGCTTCGCCATCTTCACTTCCAAAATAGCTTCTATCCACTTCATAGCCATTTGTTTCCAAGAAGTCTTTTACTATATTATACTTAGTTTCTCTTTCTTCAATATAATCTTTTACTTCTTCGTTGTTAATTACATAGGCATCTATTTTTGAATATCCTTCTATAATTTTATCTTTTTTAACTGATAGATTAGAAATTTCTTTCCAAATAATTTCAACATTCTCTTCAGAATCAAACATAAATCTGGATAGTGGTACAATATTTTCATTATAGATAATTTCCATATAATCAGGTATATTTTTAGGATTAAAATATTCATATTCAAAATTATCTTCTTTTTCTATTGTATATCCGGGTATTTTAGATACAAATTCTTTTCCTTCTTCTAAAGAATCAAATGCTACTAAATCTTTTGAATAATTATTTTGATATAATTCCAATATATACATCTACAAACCTCCAAATCTTAATAAACAATTTATCAAATATTAACTTTTTTCTTTAATTCTGATAATTTCTTTGATAACAAAATAAGTTTGGCTTACTTTAATCACTGTATGATATATATCTATCCAATGCAGTAAACACTTCTTCAAGGCTGAAATATCCAATTTTTCGTATTGTTTCTTTCCCTTCAACAAAAGCTAATACTGCAGGTGCTCCTAGAATGTTTTCTTGTGCTGCAAGCGAGATATTATTATCTATTGATATATAGCCAGTGAATACTTGCGGATGTGTTCCACTCCAAACTATAATTTTCTCTTTAAGTGCTTTGCACGGAGCACAAGCCTGTGAACCAAACAAAAATAAACTAAACTTCTCTTTCTCTTTAATCATTTGATACTCTGTCAATGTTTGAATAATTCTCATTTCTCGCATAATATCCTTCTTTCTCATTTTTAGCAATAATCTTCTTTAAATCCATACTATAATTACACATCTCATCCTCAAGATATAGAGGTGTAGTTTACTAATCTAATGTTTCCCTTAATTAAGTTTGGACAATAACGCAACTGTCTCATCTATGATATTGTCTACAAAGTGTTCATCGTTATCCAGTGTTGAAAATAGCATCACGCCATACTTCCAATCCTTTCTCTGAAGATATTTTTCATGCTCGGTTATCTTCCAATAAGCTTTATAGACTTCTTCACTGACCTTAACTGCTTTTTCTTTGACATAAAGGAAATATTCTTCCTTATCCATTGTGTGTTCCTCCCTTTTTATTTTTCTGTTTTTGTTTTCTGAGAATAATAAAGGAGGACTTCTACACTTTGGCGTAAAAAGCCCTCTCGGCTTAAAAACTAATGTTTTATTATTTTTTCTATTTAACTGTTTTTTATAACAAGATATTACTACATAAAAGTATTTCTAAATGTGGAAAGGTGAAATAATTTGATTGATTGTAAGATTGCATCTTATCATTTCCATTATTATTCCTCCTCTAATTTCATCTATAAAAAATTCTAAATAATCCCTGCTTTTTCAAAATGCTTCTTCAATAATTTCTTGGAAATCACTGCTCCAATCAATCCGCAAATAGCTATTAAAATAAGCATCATTACTGTAGTCATAGGAGAAACAATTTTAGTTAATGTACCTAAATATTCGCTCCCAAACATTTTTTCATAAGATTTAAGTGTTTGATCTGCATAAAAAAGAAATGGTACATACATTCCACCAAAGCCGGCAAGAACACAAAATATCATATATCCAATTGTTAATCCTTTATAATTGCCAATCCCTTTTGTTCTTGCAATCAACATAGCTATAATCCCAGCAAATATGCAACTAATGATATATGGTGGATAAAAACCTATAATGCTTGTAAGTACACAAAATAATAAAATCATCCATGGATTTTTTGTTTTACCGGTACTAAGAAATAGGCAATTGCTCCAATAATTGACCATATCGGAACTACTAATAGCATTGTGTATGGCGATATGAACAGAAAAGATAACACTCTATATAAAACCTGTGAGCATAACACCATTAGTGCTGTAATAATTAAATCTTTAATTTGAAATTTCTTTTTTTCTTCCATAATTATTCTCCTTGTTTTTAAATATTTTTTATTTTCATAATGATGATAGCTAGATAAAATACCATCATTATTACTAGCAATAACATATCAAGCATACGAAATTTGACTTCTGTATAACTAGTTTTTTTACACGAAACTCCAAGTCCTCGTGTCTCAACAGATGCCGACAACTCAGTTGCAGTACATAACATTCGCATTAACATAGGAATCAACATCATTTCATAAACTTTAAAAGGATGTTTTAAAAATCCAAGGAAAGAAATATCAATCCCTCTAGTCTTAATTCCCTGCTTTATACAAGTAATATCCTGTTTTAGAGTAGGAAAAAATCTTAATATAACAGCTAATGGAATGTTTATATAATATGGAATTTTCATATTTTGCAAGGAAGCTAATACTTCAGATATTTCACTTGTTCTAATCATATTTATAGCTGCAAGAGTCAATGTTATAAAACATAGGAAAAAATAGTGTATTGTAGTTGAAATAAATAATGGACTTATTTCCGCTACCATAAACAACACTATATATAAAGCTAAAAATTTAAAACAAGTTTTGTATATGCCGCTTATCATTCCATATGCAAATACTGACAAAAAAAGTAGAACTTCATACTTTTTACCAGTCAAAGTAAATACTAAAACCCCTATAATTAAAACTTGTAACAACTTAATTCTTGGATCATATCTTATTCCATTTTGTTTACAAGATTTGCTCATTCTTCATATCCCTCACTCTGTAGTAAAAATCTTTTTATTGTTTCAAACTCATCACTTTTCTTTAAATTTATCCTTTTGCTAACAGTATTATTTTCTATAAAAACTGCTTTAGTTGCTACTCTACTTAAAAATTCTAAATCATGAGAAATAACAAAAATCAGTATTCCTTTTTTACGAAGAGTATTAATTGCTTCAGATACGACTTTCATATTTTCATAATCAAGTCCACTGGTTGGCTCATCAAAAATCAGAATTTTTTTGTTTGAAGCTATTGCAGCTGCAATAGTAACTCGCTGCTTTTGCCCTCCTGATAAGCTTTGCGGATGTCTATTTCTGAATGATGAAATATTCAATAAAGTTATCGCATTTTCTATTTTTTCATCATTTTGCTTAATACTATTCATAGAACTGAGCATTAACTCAGAAACAACAGAATCGGAGTACAATTGATAATCTGCATCTTGCATTACAAAATATACACTTTTATATAAGTTCTTTTGCTTTGTATATTTACCTTCAATAAAAAATTGTCCACTTCTTGCTTTTAGTAATCCTGACATTATTTTACCTAATGTCGTTTTACCGTTTCCATTGTGTCCAACTATAGCTACTGTTTCACCAAAATTCCCTTCTAAATTACAATTACTCAAAACAGAATGATTGACATCATAGGAAAAAGATAAATTTTCCACTTTAAAATCTGCATTTTGCTTGTTAACAATAAGATTATCCTTTAGTTCATATTTAATATTACTTAACTTAAATGTTCGAAGTTTATACGCTCTAATATCTGAATCATTCAAGTTATCAATATCATTTTTCTTTAATTCTCTATCAATTTTTCCATCTTTCATTATTAAGCATTTATCTACTAAATTTTTTAAGTAGAACAATCTATGCTCTGAAACAATTACTGTATGTCCCTGTTTCTTTAACCACTCCATAATTTTTTTCAATTTAATAATTGAATGAATATCTAAATTTGCAGATGGCTCGTCAAAAACATAAATCTTGGGATTCAAAGTTTTTGCAGCTATAATCGCTATCTTCTGTTTTTCACCACTAGATAAAGAAAACATATCCCTGTCCATAAGATTTTCAGCTTCAAAATCGTGAAATGCACAATTCACTCTATCTATCATTTCATCTCTATCTATTCCATAATTTTCAAGAGCAAATGTCACTTCCTTGGTACTATTCGTTGTAAAAAATTGACTTCGTGGATTTTGAAATATAGAAGCAATATTTTTCCCCATTTCTCCGGGAGTAATAGTTTTTATATCACTTCCTAACACTTTCACAGTTCCAGTTAAAACCCCTTCAAAGAAATGTGGAATTAAGCCGTTTATCAATCTTGTAACAGTTGTTTTCCCTGAGCCAGACTGACCAGTAAGCAAAATAAATTCTCCTTCTTTAACTTTGAAATTTATATTTCTGAGACTCCCTTCTGTTTGTGTTCCATAACTGAAACTTACATTATCAAAATCAATAACTACATCTCCCATTTCATCACCTATATTTGCCAACCAATAGATTGTTTTTTAATTTCAATGAAATGTTTATATACTCCATCTTGACCAATTAGTTCATTATGATTGCCTCGTTGCACAATTCTACCTTTATCAATGACAATAATTTGATCTGCTTCTCTTACTGTAGATAGTCTATGTGCAATACTAATAAGTGTTTTATTTTTGTTAATTCCTTAATTGCACTGATTAACATATACTCGTTTTCAGGATCTACGCTTGAAGTCGCTTCATCGAGAATAATAATTGGTGCATCTTTCAAAATAGCTCTTGCAATAGATATTCTTTGTTTTTCTCCTCCCGACAGAGTTGAACCACCCTCACCAACAACAGTGTCGTATCCATCACTAAGGCTTGTTATAAAATCGTGGCAACAAGCTTTCTTGCAAGCCTCCACCACCTCATCATGTGTTGCGTTTGGATTTCCAAATTTTATATTGTTTTCAATCGTGTCATTAAACAAATACACCTTCTGAAATACCATACTGATATTTTTTAAAAGGCTTTCAGAAGTAAAATCCTTAACATTATGTCCACCAATAAGAACTTCACCTTTTTTTACATCCCAAAATCTTGCTATCAGATTACATAGCGTTGTTTTCCCGGAACCTGAAGCACCCACAATGGCTAAACTGCTATTAGACTTTATTTGCAAGTTTATATTATTCAAAATCTCCCTTTCTCCATAGCCGAAACAAACATCTTTCAATTCAATATCATAGGAATCCAAATCAATCTCTTTTCCACCATCATCAAGTGAAGGTATATCCGAAATATATTCCAGTCTATTAAGTTGTGTTGCAAGCATCCTACTTAAAAAAGCTCCATCGCTGACCAACTCCAATTCCAAAAAAATCAGAAAGGCAGATACTATAAACATCAGTGCATATGAAAGTGGAATTTGTGAATTCATATATAAAACCGTAGCAACAAACACTAAGGCACAACTTGCTACCTTGAAAATCATTTCATATAATTTCATTAAATAAGCTGAACCTTCATTGACCTCTATATCAACTTCGCATTTCCTCATAAAAGCTTTTTCAACTTTGTTTTTTCCATCAGTCCCTTTCTTAAATGAACGAAGCACTGAAATTCCTCTGATATATTCAATTGCTTCTGTAACTAATATTTCCTGCGAATCTTGCATAATAGGAGAATATTTTTCAGTTTTCTTTGTGATTAATTTAAGAACAACTATTCCAAGGATTATCGCAATTAAAGACACCATCCCTACCGGGAAACAAAAGATTAATAACATGATTGTCATAGTTAGAGCTTGGAAAAATCCACCAACAATAAAGTTCATCGCAAGCATTGCCATAGCTTCTAAGTCGGAAATAGTTGTCGTTAAAACAGCTTGAATTGTCCCTAAGTTTTTTTCTGAAAAATATCCCATCGGAGCTTTCTTTAATTTTTCGCCTATTTCAATTCTTTTATCCTTAAAAATCTCGTAGCCTGAAGCACTAAGTTTTCTATCGCAAAGATACTGAAATATGAATCTGCCGAATATACTCACAACTATAATCGCTGTTGCCTGCATAATAATAGTCATGTTCAATTGTTCAAGATTAATCATAATCAATAAAACCGCCAACAACATCAAAGAAACGAAAAATGATTTTAATCCACTAAATATAAGACCAAGGATTACATTTTTTCGATATTTCCCTGATATTTTTAATATTCGTTTTACAATCGCAATCACTTAAATCGCCTCCTTTCCGTCATCTAGTCTGCCCACATAATTTTTCCACAAGGAAGCATATACTCCATCTTTTTTCACAAGATTTTCATGAGTTCCATTCTCTACAATTTCTCCATCTTTCATAACAAGGATTGTATCAGCATTTGTAATAGTAGAAAGTCTGTGCGCAACCACTATAAGAGTCTTTCCTTTAATAAGATTGTTAATTGCACTTTGAATGAGATATTCATTTTCTGGATCCGCAAATGCAGTTGCTTCATCTAAAATTATTACCTTAGATTGTTTTAACATTGCTCTTGCAATGGTAATTCTTTGCCTTTCTCCACCCGACAAAGAACCTCCTGCATCACCAACCTTTGTGTTATATCCATCTTCAAGTTCCATAATAAAGTCATGGCAAGATGCAGCTTTAGCCACCTCAATAACCTCCTCATCACTTGCAGTTGGGTTTCCCATTTTTATATTTTCTTTTATACTTGTATTAAATAAAAAATTATCTTGAGCAACATAGCTTATCTCACTTGTTAGCTGTTCAAATGGAATTTCAGAAATTTTTTTACCTCCATAAATTATGTTACCTGCTGTTGGATCCCAAAAGCCAGCCATTAACTTTGCTATAGTTGATTTTCCGGATCCTGAGTTGCCAACCAGTGCCGTTACTGTATTTGGTTTTAATTCAAACCTGATATTCTTTAAAACAAGTTCTTTATCATAAGCAAACGAAACATTTACAAAACGATACAGAGTATTATCAAGAACTGCTCTCTCTTTTGGTCTTTTAAGTTCCTCTGTCGATAAAAATTCATCTATTACATCTAAACTCGCCTTAACCATACTGAATTGCTCCGAATACTTTCCGATTTTCATTAAATGTGCAATAAAGCCGATAGGTAAGATAATACACACAATGAAATTTGATAGAGATATTTGAGAATTCATATATAGATATGCACCAACTGGCAAAGTCCCCAAAAGTGTTGACGGCATAACCGCTTGAACAAATGCTGACCATAACCAGCTTTGTTTCCACCAAGCAAGGGTACTATCATGGAAAAATTGAATTGCACTCGTAAATTTTTCATATGAAGATGTACTATGATTAAAAGCTTTTATAACCTCAATGCCATTAACATATTCAACCAATGTGCTATTCATATTATTTTGAGCAGTCGTATAAGTTTTGCTTCTAAACTCATAATCTTTCATCATCCCTATATATCCAAGCATTCCCAAAGGAATTGTAAGTAGCGAAGACAAACCCATTCTATAATCTAAAGCAAAAATCAGAATTAAAAATAAAACAGGAGATATCAAACTTGATGTTATTTCTGGCATAAAGTGAGCCATAGAATCTTCAAGTTTCGATATTGTATCTACAATCAAATTTTTAAATTTACCTATAGGTGTATCTATCATTACCCCCATAGGTACTCTTAACATTTTTTCTGCAACTAAGCTTCTTATATTTTTCAAAATGTGAAATGTTGCTTTATGTGAAGTCATTGTTGAATACAAAGTGAAAATGCCTTTTAAAATTTGTCCACCTAAAGCTGCAAGAGTTATAGAAAGCACTGTTTGAAATGACAGTTCTGACTGATAAATTTTTTCTATCAACTTTGCTATTGCTAAAAAAGGAATCATTCCAAACAGTTCCCCGATAGTGGCTAATAAAATTGATTTGTATAATTGTTTTTTCTCGCCATCAGCGTATTTAAGCAACCCTGAAATGACATTTTTATTGTTACTTTTCAAGAAAACACCCCCTACAAACAGATGATCAATTAGTTATCGCTAACCCTTTGAAAAAATTTATTTGTTGTTTTTCTTCATTAAGCCTTGCCAACCATAATATTGAAAAACAACAATGCTTCTAATATATTCGCCAACATTATCATGCGGTATATCATGAAGAATACACTCGCATAGAGATGTAATATAGCCTTTTGTAATGACATGAACTTCAAACTCTTTAATCTCTGTGATAATTTGCTCTTGTTTAGCGTTGAAAAGAATAAGCTTCATATTTTTAGCTGTATATCTTTCAGTAATATCCTCAATAAAGTTTTCTACTTGCGACCCTTTGCTACACGCAAAAATCAGCTTAAAGTTATCAAAATGTGCATACATATAATCAACAAATAGCATTGTTTCCAAGAATAAATTTTCTATAATTGCTTCATCATCGACTAAATCAGAGTCTATCCTAATAGTTTTTTGTTCGCTCCTTTTTTCAACATCAGAAACAACATCTAATGTGTAATTATATTCCTCTTCAATTAGAGCAAAAAATAATGCTTCCTTATTTTTGAAATGACGATAAATAGCTCCTGTAGTTACTTTTGCTAATTTAGCAATTTCAGCTACCTGTGCATTTTCGAATCCTTTGCTTAAAAATTCCCCTTTAGCACATTCTAAAATTCTATTTTTTGTTATATCAGAGCAATAAGACATCTAACTTTCCCCTCTCATTTTTTATTTTTGATAATCTAATTATCTTTAATAATTATATTATCACTTTTTCAGTTTTTAGTCAATATATCACCACTCCTATAAATTATCGTCTGAACCCTTTACAAGTATCCCAACCCTTTTCAAAACCCTTAGCTTCTCCTGTTTCTTCTGTTCTCGCCTTGCTTTATACCTTTCCTCATATTCCTGTTGTTTGCCGTTTGCTTTACGCTTCAAATAATTTTGGTGAATCCTATCTTTTATTTCATTTATTTTTCGTTCTTCTTCCTCAAGCTTTTGTTTTTCTTCTTCGCTTATAGGTACGGCTTTTCCTTTCACATAAAGGTAATATTCTTTAGCCACTTAGTTATCCTCCTTTTCCTGTTCTGTGGTTTGCTTTTTGAGAATAAAAAAGGAGGACTTCTACACTTTGGCGTAAAAAGTCCTCTTAACTTGAAAACTATTGATTTGTTATATTGAGACTATTTGTATGTTTGTAATGGCGATATATTGCTATACAAAAGTAAGTCCAAGCATAAAAAAAGATAATTATATCGTTCTGTGAAAACTGAAACTATAAGTTTTGACATGATTATCCATCCATTACTTTTTCTCCTAAGTAAATTTATTATTAAATCACTCCTGCTTTTTCAAAATGTTTTTTAAGTATCTTTATTGCAACAAATGCTCCTATGCACGCAAGAACAAAAGTTATCAAGCCAAATCCTACTGCCCACGATACTTTGAAATATGATAATGCTTCATTTATTTGTGCTTCGCTCATTTTCCATTTTGATGCTCTTTCCACAAAAGAAGCTGTCCCAAATAAAATCACAGGAATTACTGTTCCTAAAAAATCTGCTAATGCAAATGTCCCATATCCAATAATCATTCGTCCCTTGCTCTCATAATTTCCTATAATCAAATCACATATAATTCCACCGATTACAGCAAAGACTGCATGAGGCAAATGTCCTCCTGACAACGCAATTAAACCAAGAAGCGTTCCTGATATTGTAAATACGCCCTTCTTTTTAACTTTCACCGCCATAAGAATATAAACGGTGGCAGCTACCATAAAGCTAACTCCTGAAGCAATAAATCCTCCAACAACTGTTGTTGCCATAGCAAATGCAACTGCCATGTATATGACAATTCCAATTGCATTAAAAATTCCGATTGTAATAAAATCACGACCATTTAATTTGTTTTTCATAAAAGTCCTCCTAATAAATTCTCTGTATTACTATCATAAGAGCAATCATAAAAGCTCCTAATAGTCCAATAGTTAAGTCTGCACATTTAAACTGCAATTCTGTTAATGTTACCCTCTTCTCATCACTATCAAGTCCTCTAATGAGTGCTGAAGCTGACAATTCATCTGAAATCTTAATCATTCTCATTAAAAGCGGAACAAGTGTATATTCAATGTATTTAATTGGGTGTAGCAATGGGAAAAATCTACTTGTTACTATTCCTCGAATCTTCATATTCTCTTTTAATGCCTTGAGTTCCATTTTTATAGTTGGTACAAACCTAAGCAAAACACTAAAAGGTATACCAATGCTTCTTGGTACTTTCATTCTATTTAACGCTTCCAGCATTTCACTTACACTTGTAGTCTTTGTTATATATCCACCAAACATAGCGATTAAGGTCATTCTTGATGCAAAGTAAATAAACATATATATTGCAAATACAATACTTGCTTCACAAAATTTTCCAAGCCCTAACTCTATGCAGTATAAAAGCACAAAAAACAAGATAAAACGTAACGCTCTTTTCCACATCCCGCTATATAAATATAGAAAAAAGGCAAAAACAATTAATACAAAAAGTAGAATTGTATCGCTTATAAAAAAGCTCGTAAATCCAACAATTGGAAGTAGAGTAAGTTTTATTCTCGGATCTATGGTTTTTCTATCTTCCAAGCTCTCTACCTCCTCTCATCTTGTCTAATATGAGAAATTTATTACTTTCACTCATATCTAAAACAGTTTCTATTTTTCCATCTCCCATTACCCATAGCTTGCTCACTGTGTTTGCTAAAAACTCAAAATCATGACTTATTACCAAAACTGTTGTCCCAATTTTCAATTGTTCTTCAATCAGTTTTGCGACGGAAAGCATTGAGTCTTTATCACAACCTGATGTTGGTTCATCATAGATGAAAATCTTTGCCTGTTTCATCATTCCACAAGCTATTGTCAATCTTTGTTTTTCTCCTCTTGATAAAGCAAACGGATGCTTATCGATATATTTATCTAAGCCAAGAACATTCAAAATAGACTTTGCCTTTTGGGTATTTTCTTTTTTATCTTTACTTGGAATACCAAGTAGCATTTCATCAATTACACTTTCCGAAAACAACTGATAGTCTGAATCTTGAAAAACAAAATATGACATGTCCATTAAATCTTTATGATTAAGCGACTTATCTTTTCCCGCCCATATTGTTCCCTCTTTTATCTTCTCAAGTCCTGAAATCACTCTTGCGAAGGTAGTTTTCCCGGTACCATTTAAGCCGATAAGACCAATGGCTTTTCCGCACTCCACACTGAAATCAAGATGATTTAAGATGTACTGTTTTTGCTTATTTCCAACCTTAGTTGTACTTGGGTAACAAAATTTCAAGCCTTTTCCACTAATACTTTCATCATTTAATTGATATGAATCTTTCTTCTCACTTATCCTGTACTCCTCTAATTCAAGAGTTCTTAGCCCATTCTCCTCCCAAAACTTCTCTTCAAGATGGATAACTTCTTCCCGACTCAAGTCCTGTGCAATTTCTCCATCTTTCACCAAAAGAAAACGGTCAAATAAAGATTTTACATAGTACAAACGATGTTCAATTAGAACAAGCGTTGTTCCTTTTTTCTTTAATTTCTCCAAAATTAAAAACAGGTCAAATGTTGCGTTCATATCCAAAATTTGCTGAAGGTTCATCTAAAATTAAAACTTTCGGATTCATCGCATAGATGCTTGCAATAGCTATCTTTTGTTTCTGTCCGCTTGATAATTCAAAAACAGATTTTCCTTTCAGTTCCTCAATATCCAGCTCTGCATATACTTCTTCTACTCTCTGTTTGATTTCATCTCTTGATTTGCAGATAGTTTGAAGACCAAAAGCTATTTCTTCATCTGTAGTTGTACGTAAAAAACTGACTTCTTGGGTCTTGAAATACAGTTCCTACAATATGCCCTATTTCATGAAGTAATAATTTGCTTATATCTTTTCCTGACACAAAGGCTTTTCCTTGCATTTTGCCTTTATAATAATGCGGAATAAGACCATTCATTACACTTCCAAGAGTGCTTTTACCACTTCCACTTTTCCCTGAAATTAAAATAAATTCACCTTTTTTAATTTCAAGATTGATATTTTTTAAAGCAGTTCGTCCATCTTCCCATTCATAAGAAACATCTTTTAACAAAATCATGATTATACCTCGTACTGAGCTTTCCATAATTTTGTGTAGTAACCATTTTTGTCAAGAAGTTCCCCATGCTTTCCTTTTTCAAGTAAATTGCCTTTTTGAAATACGAGAATTTGGTCAGCTTTTTGAATGGTTTTTAAATGATGAGCCACCACAAGTACCGTTCTATTCTTTGCAAGTTCTGTAATGGCATCTTGTATCAAAGATTCATTTACAGGATCAACATTACTTGTCATTTCATCAAGAATTAAAATAGGTGCATCCTTTAGAAAAGCTCTTGCAATAGATATTCTTTGTCTTTGTCCACCTGATAAAATCCCACCATTTTCTCCAATATCAGTTTCATAACCTTTTGGTAAACTCATAATGAAATCATGTATCCTTGCTTTCTTTGCAGCTTCAATGATTTCTTCTTTCGTTGCTCCTTTTTTACCTACCTTGATGTTTTCTTCAATCGTGTTATCAAACAGTTGAACATTTTGCATGACAATACTAATACGATCTAAAAGCTCATCATAAGGAATATCCCTTATATCAGTTCCTCCGAGTGTAATTTTTCCTTTATGCACATCATAAAATCTTAAAAGCAAGTTGGTCATAGTAGTCTTTCCACTACCTGATTCTCCAACTAAGGCTGTCATTGTTTTTTCAGCAATAGAAAAACTCAATTTTTCCATTTTAAATTCATCTTTTTCATAGGAAAAATCTATGTTTTCAAAAGCTATATCATTATCTTTCGGAACAATTCCATTCACTTTATCCGAGATTACATCTGCATATAAAATTCTTGAGAGTCTTTCGTAACTATCTACCGCCGAAACATAGTACATATAATGTTGTTCCATAGAAGCGAATGGCTTATAAAACTCTTTTGAAATTACAGCAAAGATAATAAAATGAAGTGCATCAAGACTTCCCTTTATAACAAGTATTGCTCCTGTAATTAAAAGAACTAAATATCCAATATCCAGTAAAAACCCAAATATAGATAGCTGTTTTGCCTTGAATCTTGAAGCTACTTTACTTGTTTTTCCAAACTTTTTTGTCTTATTCATAAGCTCATTATCCAAGCTCTTATTGTTTGAAAAACTCTTTAATACAGGTATTCCTCTAACATATTCAACAAATAAGCTAACCATATCAAGAAGTGCTGAGTTGTTCTGATTTTCTATTTTTTCAGATTGCTTAATTGTCAGATATAGAAAGATAAGTGCAATCGGAACAGATACAGCCATAATAATAGAAAGTTTGAAATCAATACTTGCAAGACCAACAAATACGACTGCACCTATCAAAAAATCACCAAACATTCTCGACCACATGTGTCCTACAACAAGGGACATATTATCAACATCTTTGTGTAAAATTGTATTGATCTCTCCCAGTCTTTCATTGGTATAAAATCCCAAACTGAATTTCTTTAATTTGATAATCATGCGTTCTCTTATTTGCTGAACAATATCAAAACCTGCACTATGCTTTTTCATATCTGCGACCATATTACAAATACCTTTGAAGACTACAAGTAATCCAATCGCAATAAAATATTTATAAAGCATATCTAAACTCGTCCCATCAAATATCTGAAACAGTATAGAAAATACGATAACAATCATGGCTATGGAGCTTAGTCCATAAAGGGCAAAGAATACACTTGATATAATCAAATCTCTCTTGCCGGTTTTTGTAAGTAGTTTTAACATTTCTCTAAACATTTTCTATTACCACCTCCGTACACTCGCAATCCACTCCGTTCCTTGCTCGTGAAAGACTATTATCTTTCAAATTCCATCTATCTACTTTGTTCTGTGCATCAACCATATCCTTATAAAAATCACATCTTTTCATCAACTCTTCATGGCTTTCTGCATCAAGAACAACACCCTTATCCATAACTATAATTTGGTCTGAATCTCTAATCGTATTTAGATGATGAGCAATTGTAATGATAGTTTTATCCTTACTTAAATCATCAATCGCTTCACCGATTAGTCTTTCATTTTCACTATCAACAGCTGCCATTGCCTCATCTAATATTAAAATCGGTGCATTTTTCAGTATCATTCTTGCAATAGAGATTCTTTGTTTTTCTCCACCGGATAACTTAACTCCCATTTCACCTACTCGTGTTTCATATCCATTTGGCAATGCTGAAATAAAGTCATGACATCTCGCTTTTTTGGCAGCTTCTATGACTTCTTCTTTTGTTGCATTTAGTTTTCCGATTGATATATTTTCGAAAATACTTAAATCAAAAAGGATAACTTCTTGTTGCACACTACCAATCAGCATTGATATATTTTCTTGACTATATTCTTTTATGTCTTTTCCATTTATCAGTATTTGTCCTTCGTCTGCATCCCAAAATCCCATAAGCAAATTAGATACAGTACTTTTCCCACAACCACTTGCTCCTACAAAGGCATTCAAACTATTTTTCTTAAAAGTCAAATTGATATTTTTAAGCTCAAAGCCATCTTTTCCGTATGCAAAATTCACATCTTTAAATTCTATGTTTCCAAATTCTAAACCTTGTTTTGTCTTTTTGTTTGAAAGTGGAACTGTTAAAACTTTTCCAATCGCCTTTAATGCCTCCCTAAACACAATAGAAAAATGTTGTAATGTAGCTGTTTTACTTATAGATGCAGTAAAGACAGACGATAAAATAATGGCAAGTATAAAATTAGGTGTTGTAATATTTCCATAGTAAAGAAATATGCTTCCTAAAATCATGACAATAACTACTCCAATTTCCATAAATATGTCAATGAGTCCCATTGGAATTGTAATTGCTCCCATGCTCTTTTTAACCCAGTAAATATACTCTCTTGCCGTTTTTAATGTTCTTTCGCTAATCTCCTCTTCTTTAGCAAAAGCCTTAATCACAGAGATATTTTTTACATATTCCATTAGCTCTTCTCTCATCTTGTTTTCATGGTTAAAGTAAATAGCAAAGTTCTTATCCATTGTTTTCTGTGAAAGAACTTTTACCAAATACATGAGTGGAACTCCAGCAATCATACCAAGTGCAAGACGCCAATCCACAAAAATCATAGCTACAAAAATAATGGTAGGCAGAAGTGTAACTGACATTATTTCCGGAAGACCATGGGCAAGGTATACTTCCACTTGCTCTACATCATGTTGAACAATATTGGTAAGCTCTCCAGTATTATGTTCTTTGAAAAATCCTAAACTTAGTTTTTTTAAATGACCGATAATATCTAACCTAAGTTCTGTCAATTTTTCATAGGCTTTTTCATGGGCAACCTTTGTTGCAAAATAATAAAACACACCTTTTAATGCAAATGATATAAAGATTCCTAAGAAAATATATTTCAAATTATCTTTGCTAATATTGCTTGTAATTAAAGAACTAATCAAATATACGAGTAAGATTTGTGGTATCAAATCACATACTATTTTTAAAGCAAGAAGTAAATTGGATAAGCCATTTTTTCCAATCACTTTTTTCTTAATTCTTTTTCCGGCATGAACAACGCTCCTTTCAAAATTGAATAATATTGAATTTTAATTCAGTATTAAGGTTTAAAGTAAGACTTTGCTGATTACGCAAAGTCTATTTTTTAGTGCTAATTATAGGGATTCCACTCCCTTGTAATAACACCTTGCAATAAGTTTTAACATGTCTTTTGCCCACTTTTCACTTTGATAGTGCCTTGCTATTTCAAGAAGCCCCTCTGTAAAGTTACTGGCTAAAATATGGGCAAGCATTGGATCATATTCCTCTTTTGATTGTCTTTTTAAACTTACTTCAATATGAACCTGCATTTGTGATATGAGTTTGTGTTTGGCTTCTGTATGCTTCGTACCTGAGCTTTTATCCATTAAAATAATTAACTTCTTACGCTCTTTTAATAGTTCATGAATATAGTTTTCTCCAACTTCATCAAACCTTTCAGAAGCAGAACCTTTTTCCAAAGACTCCTCCTCATCAAAAGCTGACTCGAAATTTATATAAACAGAACTTACTACTGCATCAAACAAAACTTCTTTATTCTTGAAATAGGTATAAATTAGTGCCACAGGAATATCTGCTTCTTTTGCAATTTCTGTTAATTTGGCACCTCTATAATCCTTTTTATAAAACACTTTTTCTGCTGCTTCAAGTATTCTATTTCTAACTTCTTCTTTTAATACTTGTGCCATAGCACACCTCTTTCTATATTAATACTGAATTTATATTTAATAATAAATCATAATTCAATATTTGTCAAGATGCCTATAGAAAGCATATGGATTTTATGATATAATTTATTCAAAATTAAAAACTCCCTTAACGCTTGCTATCCAATTCATTCTTATGTAGCAAGCACAGTAAGTGTACGGACACTTACGAAAAAATTGACGAAGCAGCCCCTTGGGATCTGCTTCTTTTTTTATCAATTTTTAGCTTGTTAGGGAGAACCCTAAAACCCCGAAATACACCTAAAGGAGGAAATACCTATGGCAAATAGAATACGAAACGAAATACTTGAAATTAAACTAACTGAAGAAGAAAAGGCTCTTTTTGATGAAAAAAAAAGACTTGCGAAGTGTAGAAATATGAGCCTTTTTATCCGCAAATGCTTTTTAGAAAAAGAAATTTATCAAGTAGATTTAGAACCTTTCAGAGATTTACAAGGCTTGCTTTTCAATGCCACAAATAACATAAATCAGATTGCAAAGCGAGTTAATTCGACAGGCATAATCTATAAAGAGGACATCAATGACATAAAAAAAGAGATTGAACATTTCTCAAAAGAGCTATGGCAAATTTATTCACTGCTGCTTAACAGGACTTCAGGAGGTGATTAGTTTTTATGGCTATTACAAAAATACATCCAATAAAATCGACTCTTAATCTTGCTATTGATTACGTCGTAAATAGAGAAAAAACGGATGAACAGATTTTAGTCAGTACAAATAAATGCCATCAAGAAACTGCTCATACTCAATTTTTAAGAACACGAAATGATGCTGGAACAAACGGAAGTGTTTTTGCGAGATATCTTATTCAATCCTTTTTACCGCGAGAAACTACGCCTGAAATGGCACATCAAATCGGTCTTGAACTGTGTAAAAAGATATTAAAAAATGAGTATGAATTTGTCTTATCTACCCACATAGATAAGGGGCATATCCACAATCACATCATCTTCAATAATGTAAATATGGTAACAGGCAGGTGCTACCAGTCTAACAAGAAAAGCTATCACCAAATCCGTTATCAGAGCGATAAGTTATGCAAAGAAAATAACCTATCCGTTATTGACAAGTTTTACGAAAGCTATAAGAAAAAATACAAGACTAACGGTAAATCTTGGTATGAAAATGAACAAGCAAAGCATGGCACTTCTTGGAAAAGCAGTCTTCAATTTGACATTGACAGAATTATAAAACAGTCTAAGGATTGGGATGAATTTCTAAAGAAGATGGCGGATCTTGGCTATGAAATAAAGCATGGAAAAAATATAGCCTTTAAGCCAAAAGATAAGACGAGATTTACAAGGGCTAAGACTATTGGTGAGGACTATACCGAAGAAAGATTAAAAGAGCGTATTACAGAAAATCAATCAATTAAAACTCCATCTGTTAAAAAACGAATCTGAAATGTCATCAATATGAATACCAATGCCAAAGTGAAAGAGAGTAAAGGCTATGAATGTTGGGCTACAAAACATAACCTTAAAACAGCTGCCGATACCATCATTTTGATGCGTGAACTTGGTTTTAAATCCCTCACTCAACTTGATAATTTCATCAAGGAAAGTGCTGAAGAAAGACAAAGTTTACAAGATAAAATCAAAGAAATTGATAAGGATATGCAGCTACTTTCTGATACTATGGAACAAGTTCATACTGTTAAAAAATATCGAGCCTACTACAAAGAATATAAGGCAAATCCTTCTGATAAGGCATTTTTTGAGGAGCATAAGGCTGAAATCACACGCTACGAAACAGCTCTTGCAAAACTAAAAAAGTCCTATTCAAAGCTGCCTGATTCCAAGGATATTTTAGATAAACTTGATAAGTTGCAAGAAAAAAAGAATACCCTAATGCAAGAGTATTCTTCTACAAAATCTACTATGGACGAGCTTTATCAAATACGAAAGAACTATGGAATTTACATGGGCAAGGAGATAGAACGATAACTCTAATATTATATAGCTTTCTTATTTTTATAATATTAAATTGAAATACCTATCAATGATGCAAGCATTTTTATACCTAAAGCTAAATCAGGAATTAAAGCTACGGAAGTAGTGATAAAATGCATACTTTTTAAACAAGTAGTCAATACTTCTTTCTTCGGATGCTTCTGCTTAATTTCATTTTTTATATTATCTAAATTCTGATTAAGTATTGATTTGGAGTTATCATCCTCCATACCTTTAATTATGTCTTCTACATTGTTAATTGCCTTGATTACTTCTTCAGTATTAAATTTATTTTCTTGGTCAGCGTTAATCGTGCTTCCGTGTTCCGCAATATTGACTTGAACTCCAGAACTATTAACATTGATATTATATAGAGCATTATTTTCATCGTACCCCATATCGGTAGAAATATCTTTCATATAATTTTCAACCTCAAGTACAAACGGATAGACCATTCTATCGCCAAATGCCTTTGCCATATCTTGATATTTATTGCTGCCAGCATAATACCAGCCAAAAGTATATGTAGGTAAGTTATTTCCTGTTATAAAGGAAAATGCTCTATACAGTAGATACGTCCTTTTATTACTATCATTGCCAAGATTCAAAACTTTGCGTCCATAAGAATTGCTTATCGTATTTAATAAATCATCTAAGCCATCAACATCATATTCTAAACTATGCAAATATTCTTTTATCAACGATGTTTGATCTATATAATTTATCATTTCTTCCAAATTCGCATTCTGTTCTCCATAATATGAATTCATAACATTTGAAGCTAATGTCCTAAATTTTCTACTGATTTTTCTAAGTTCTTTTTTACTAATCTCCATCTATCATCTCTCCACAAAACGGGCAATAACTACCTTCTAATTTTTTTATACTACTTATTCTAGCGATTTTGCCACAACACAAATATTTCTTTTCTTCATAATCTCCAGTTTTTCTTCCTATCGGAAGTTCTGCTTCCTTTTTAATCTCTTTTCCACGTTTAAACTTTATACTTTTGCTATTCCTAAAACTTTTTTCAAGATTCTTTGAAAAATCATTTAACATTTCAGCAACTTGATTTTCAACTATTCGTTCTGCTAATTCATAAATATCATCATCTAAATAATTTTCGTGTGTTAAACCACAATTAGGGCACCAAATATCTATTGTGCTTTCAGCCTCAATATCTTCCACCGTTAACATAAATTTTTCACTACAACTTGGGCATTTTAATTGAACATATCCCTCTTCATCCGCTGGAACAGAAATTTCAAATTTTATATCATTAGCCATTTAAAATTCATCTCCTCACAATAAAAGTTATAATTTCACCACTGGTAGACTACAAGGTCGTGCATCTTTACGTACAATAACAACACTATTCGCAGCACGTGTAACAGCAACATATAATCTAGCCTTACTTTGTTCTTTTAGAGATGTGTCGTTGTTAATAATCCAATCCCACATCGGTTGAGTCGGATATATAAGTACTCGTTGGAATTCCAAGCCTTTTGATTCTCCAAAATTATAATATGGATATTTATTATTGACAGATGTCCTTTTATTTTCTCTCAACTGCATTGCATTAAATTTCTGCAAATACTTCTCTACATCTGCTTTATCAATTATCATAACACCATCTGATTCATCTTCAGCTCTATGCACAAAATTTGTAGATGTTCTCTCTGGATACAGACTATTCGCAAATTTACATATAATATCATTATTTCTATAAGTACAATTAAGTGTAGTTTCATCAATTCTTACATCTAATTTTCTGCACTCATTTTTTAAAAACTCATCAATTTTCCCACAACTATATTTTTTATATTTCTTTGATGAGTGAGTTGAATATGTGCATTGTCTAGGATCCCCGACCATTATCACTTCAATTCTTAAAGCTATTAAACACTTTAATATTTCCAAATCATATCCCACCATATCTTGGACTTCATCAACATATATACAGTCATACATTCCACTGATTCTTTCAAAAACTTTTCCATTACATTTATCATTTAAATCTACAACACACTCTGATAATTTATCAGTATATACCCTGTTATCTTTGGCAAAATATTTGTTGGATGTTTTCTTTACGTACGTATTGTTCTGTCCATTTACAAATATAATTCCTTCAATTCGTTCCTTAAATCTACTTCCTTGATAAGGTCTAATACCATCTTTTAACAAAAAAGAAAACCATGTAGAAACTGTAATATTATTAGGAATTACACTAACTTTATTCTTAATTCGGCTAATTATTTGTTGCTCATTCGTAATAGTATATGTTAGGATTAGTATTTTTTTATGAGCATTAATAGAATCCTCAATAATTTTTCTTGTTTTTCCTGATCCAGCAGCAGCTATGTATAATTTCCCACTCATATTAGAATACCCTCCTTTATATATTGTGGAAATTCTATAGCTTTATCACTTTCAAAAATCTTTAAAGCAACTTCTGTTTTATGCCCCTTCATATATTTAAGTAAATCATCTGGATCTTCATATGATTTATTCAATATCTCGTTTAAAATAGACATGGAATTCGATCTATATATACACGGTTCCAAAGTATTATAGTTGTAATTTTCCAAAGAACCATTATATTCATAGGTACTATCATCAAAACATATATTTATATTCTCACAACAATTTTCTCCTAAATAATCGCTATATTTTCTATTTAGTGCATCAATATTTCCATCATTATCAGTTATCACTGACACACGTAATTCTAGCAATTTTGCGATTTCCAAAAATCTTAAAAAAGAAATTCCAACCGATATTATATCTATTCCATCATTAATAGGCAATTTACCATTATGAGAGTCCATATATGCTCTTTGAACAATTAGTTCGTCCGAATCACCTTCGACTAAAATCGCTTTATTTGATAATAATAATCGTAACGTATCATAACCTGCAATTCTTTTAAAAAATAAATTTGTTTCATTTGATAAATCACCTAGCCGTAGTGTTTTTCCTCGATTTAGTAAAATTAAATTTTCAAGTCCTAATTTATTTGATACAAAACTACTATGCGTAGTAACTATTATCTGTTTTTCTTTTACTGACTCATTTACTTTATCTAGGAGAATATTTAAGTTTGAATATGATAAATGACATTCAGGTTCTTCTAAAAGCACAATCTGCTTATTTTCTATTTTATGATCACTTAATGCCAATTGTGTTTTAACTATACATTGTGTACCTTTACCAATGTTATTATATGGTATTTCATCTAATTGGGTTACCAAGCTGCTTTCCCATGAATTTTTCGTACCGAAATCTACAGAAATTGTCAATTCGTTATTTGATGTTTCCGTTAATTTTCTATTTATATTAGCAATATTCTCATCTCTAGAAAATTGTTCTTTCATAAGCCTATGTGCTTGCGATATATTAATAATTTCATTATCATCTAAAAGATTCTTTACTATTCTTGATATGTATATATCCGACCCACTGGTAGGAGTATAGCTTGTCGTATCAATCATTGCAGACTTAATTGGAATGCTCCTTGCAGTTATATTTTCTCTGGCAAAAGACATCCAACTTACCTCATAATATTCAATTGGCAACGATGTTATCTTGTTCTTACAAAGCATTTTATACTCATTGCTATATTTTTCATCAAAACTAATTGATAAACAAATCCCAGGGGTGTCTTTAGTTTTTTCAGAATTTCCATCACCTAAAAAACTTGGCATTTCCGCATCAAAATACGCTTCAATAATTATTTTAGGAGGTTCTACATTCATTCCCTCGTTGACTTCTTTAATATAGTTTTCCACTATATTCTTATTGAAAAGGTACTGAGTAAGTTCATTCCTAATATTTTTCCCATGATAAGTTCCAGTTAAAACCAGATTAATAGCTTCCAAAATCGTAGATTTACCTGTTCCATTATTGCCAACTAATATATTAATTCCATTTTCAAAATAAACTGTAAACCAATCTGAAAAGCATTTAAAATTCTTTATTTTTAATTTCCTAATTGACATTTTATCCCCCTTATTTATCTAATATAAAAATCATGATTTTAGAACATAAATATTGATAACTATATAAATACAGTTATGAGTTTCCTGTTTAATCACAACCATAAATTTTTTATGTTACATCCCTTAATATTTTCTCAAGCAATAATTTAACACTAAGTCTTATTATCCTCTAGCTCCTGAAAATAAATCTATGGCTGTAAACTTAGACTCCCATTCTCCTCACATCTTCAATGATTACGCACTCCATAATATCTTCAATATCACAATCCAAAGCATTGCAAATCCTAAGTAAAACATCTGTAGTTATATTTTGTCCATTCTTCATTTTGTAAAATGTGCTTTTACTTATTTTTGCCTTTTCCATCAATTCATTATTTGTCATATCTAAATCAATGAGTTTTTTGAACAATCTTTTATAACTAAAAGCTCTCATTTTTATCCTCCGTTCAAGAAAACTATATTTAGTATATTATACCACAAAATATACTTTTTTCATAAATATATTCTCTTTAATCGAACTTGCACAAATAAAAAAGAGCCGGTGCAGCCCTAAGACAACACCGACCATAAATTTATCTCTCAGCTTCTTTATTTGCCTCTTTCTTTTCTTTTGGCTTTTCCTTATCTTCAGCCTGATATTTCTTAATAGCTCCAAGTACAGATTCTTTCTTTTCTTCTTGTCCTTTCATTTGTTCCTTTGCCTTTAACAGCTTTGAAGAAAATATCCTAATATTGTTATGCTCCTTGCCGTTATCATCAATGTATGTTCTGATCTGTCCAAAGAGCTTAACAAAATCTCCCTGCTTAAAGTCCTTTGGAATATCACTCTTTTCTCCATAGGCTGAGCAATTATGATATACCTTGTTACCTTCATCATCTTTAGATACCACAGAGAAATTTGTCATCTTAAAGATTTCTCCATTCCTATTTTCTCTTTCTACAACATCGACCTTTCCTACAATATTTCCGACTATATTTATAAGGTTATCTTTCTCTTCCTGAACATAAGGCAGGTCTTTTATCTGCTCCTATTCCCTTAAATCCTCAATCATATAGTAAAATACCTCATTCAGCAAATTTATTGGAAACAAGATTCTTTTTATTATCCACCTCATCATTTCTTATTTCTCGGTTCCTAAATCATTCTTTGTATCTCAACACACTATATCAATGTAAACATTCACATCAATATAATTTTTCAGGACTTTTTTTCGTACTCCATCGCCATCTTCATTAAAGACATAATAATTGCAAAACTGCTTAAAACGCAGGATTTTCACTATTTCACGCTTTGCATCAACGCTATGCTCTCAACATGAACTGTTCTTGGGAATTGGTTAAAGACTTTTAATGTTTTCAGTTCGTAACCGTTTTCGATTAAAACTTGTACGTCTCTTTTTTGTGTTTTTGGATTGCAAGAAATGTAGACCATTGTTTTTGCACCGCAAGAGATTATTTTTTCCAATGCTTTTTGGTTTATTCCATCTCTTGGTGGATCTACGATTATTACATCTACCATTTCTTTTCTGTTTTCAATTTCTTCTAAGACATCTCCAGCTATGAAAGTACAATTTGTTAGTCCATTTTCTTTGGCTGATTTGTTTGCACTTTCGACTGCCTCTTCTACGATTTCAATTCCATAAACAGCTTTTGCTTTTCTAGCTACAATTTGCCCTATTGTTCCGGTTCCTGAGTATAGGTCAAAGACTACTTTGTTTTCTATGTCTCCACAAAGTTCAATTGCTTTTGAATACAGATTTATTGCTCCAAATACATTTGGTTGAAAAAATGAAAATGGTGTTACTTTAAATTCCAAGTCGAATATTTTTTCTGTTATGTATTCTTTTCCAAAAATAATATTTATTTTTTCAGGAACAACTGCGTCTGCAAGTGAGTCGTTTTCAGTATGCACGATTGACTTTATGTTTCCTTCAAGTTTCAATCCCAAAAGCTTCTCTACAAAACTCTTTTTATCAAATTCACTTTGTGTTGTAGTTACTATATTTACCATTATTTCGCCAGTTGTCAATGCATAACGAATGATTAAATGTCTTAAAAGTCCTTCGTGAGTTCTCTTTTTTACAAATGGAAGATTTTTTTCTCTTACAAAGTCGATAATCGCATTTCTTATTATTTCAAAATCTCTATGTACTAAATTACACTCTATTGTATCTACAACTTCGTAAAATCTATTTTTCTTATGCATTCCAAGCATTATTGGACTGTCTTTATACATATCTGCAAAAGTATATTCCATTTTATTTCTATATGCACTTTTTAATGGACTTTCAAAAATTTCAGGTTCTTCTGAATATACATCTTCAAAAAGTTCCTTGATTTGTCTTTGTTTTAATTTCAATTCATATTCATGGGAAACACTTTGATAACTACAACCACCACATTCTAAATAGTTCGGGCAAGTTGGATTAGTTTCAAGTGGACTTTTTTCTAAAATTTCCAAAAGTTTTGCTTCCATATGTTTTTCTCTTTTTCTTCCAACAACTACAGAAACTTTTTGCCCTTCAATTCCACCTTTAAAATTTACTTTTTTATCTGCAAAAGTAAATTCAGACATATTTGGAAAATTAACTTTTTCAATTATTCCCTCTAAATATTTTTTCTTTCTTCTTGACATATATTTCCTTTCTATTAGCAGAAAAGAGCGAAATAACTTCACTCTTTCCTCTAACTTATCTATTTATTTCTTCCACAACATTTTTTATATTTTTTACCACTTCCGCAAGGACATGGGTCATTTCTTCCAACTTGTTTTCCTTTAACAACTGTTGTTTGTTCGTCTTGAACATTTGTAGAAACTTCTTTTGCAGCTCTTTCTCTTTCGATTTCAGCTCCCGCAGGTTGAATGTTGAATAATCCTTTTAGAACGTCTACTTTGATTGATTCGTTCATTTCGTTAAACATTTCAAAGCCTTCTGCTCCGTATGCTCTTACAGGGTCTTGTTGTCCATAAGATCTTATACCGATACCTTGTCTTAATTGATCCATAGCATCTATATGATCCATCCATTTTCTATCGACAACCATAAGCATAATTACTCTTTCAATTTCTCTCATTTGTTCTTCGCCGATTTGTTCTTCTTTTTCAGCATAGAATTTTTGAGAAACATCAGTAATGTAAGATTTTAATTCTTGTTTGTTTAATCCTTTCATTTCTTCAAAATTCAAGATACCATGTGGTAAGTATGCATTTTCGATTGCCATTTTCAAATCATTTAATTCAATATTTTTTCCATTAGAATATTGTTCAACAGTAGCATCTATGAATTCAATTAACATTTCTTGAATGTTATCTTTCATATCTTCTCCGTCAAGAACTGCACGTCTTTCTTTATAAATTACATTTCTTTGAACATTCATAACGTCATCATATTTTAATACATTCTTTCTGATACCAAAGTTATTTGCTTCGACTCTTTCTTGAGATCTTTCAATTCCTCTAGTAACAGATTTAAATTCTAATACTTCGTCTGGGTCATAATTTCTATTCATTGCAAATCTTTGAATAGCTTCTCCACCGAATAGACGCATTAAGTTATCTGTAAGTGAAACGAAAAATCTTGATTCACCAGGGTCTCCTTGACGACCAGCACGTCCTCTTAACTGATTGTCGATACGTCTTGATTCATGTCTTTCAGTACCTACAATGAAAAGTCCACCAGCTTCAATTACTTTTTTAGCATTTTCATCAGTTTGAGCTTTATATTTTTCATACAATTTTTTAAATTCTTCTCTAGCTTTTAAGATTTCTTCATCATCAGTTTCCCAGAAAGCATCTAAATTATCTAAAACATATTGTGGTGTTCCATTTTTTTTCATTTCATGTTTAGCCATAAAGTCAGGATTACCACCTAAAAGAATATCGGTACCACGGCCTGCCATGTTTGTTGCAATTGTAACTTTACCATAAACCCCAGCTTGGGCAACTATTTCAGCTTCTCTTGCATGGAATTTAGCATTCAATACATCATGTTCTATTCTTTTTTCTTAAGCATTGCACTTAGTAATTCAGAAATTTCAATTGAAATTGTACCAACAAGTACAGGTTGTCCTGTAGAATGAATTCTTTCTATTTCTTCAACAATTGCTTTGAATTTAGCTTCTTCAGTTAAATAAACTCTATCATGATGATCTATTCTTATAACTGGTTTATTTGTTGGAATTTCAATAACATCCATATGATAAATTTCATTAAATTCATCTTCTTCAGTCTTTGCAGTTCCTGTCATACCAGCAAGTTTTTCATACATTCTGAAGTAATTTTGGTAAGTGATTGTTGCAAGAGTTCTAGATTCAGACTTGATTTCAACACCTTCTTTAGCTTCAATAGCTTGGTGAAGTCCTTCACTGTATCTTCTACCTTCCATTATACGTCCAGTAAATTCATCTACGATTAGGATTTCTCCGTCTTCACTTACAACATAGTCAACATCTCTTTGCATTGTATTGTTAGCTTTTAATGCTTGGTTTATATGATGTGCTACTTCCATATTAACTGGATCTGAAAGATTTACAAGTCCAAAAAATTCTTCTGCTTTTTCAGTACCTATTTCAGTTAAGTTTGCAGTTTTATGTTTTTCATTAACTACAAAATCAACAGTTTCTTCTCTAAGTTCTCTGTTGTAAAAGTCTTCATTTTCTTCACTTGGATCTGCAATTCTTCCCTTTAAACTCTTTACAAATCTATCAGCAAGTGCATATAAATCAGTTGATTGATCTCCTTCACCTGAAATAATAAGTGGAGTTCTAGCTTCGTCGATTAAAATCGAGTCAACTTCGTCGACGATTGCATAATTAAGTCCTCTTTGAACAAGTTCTTCTTTGTAAACAACCATATTATCTCTAAGGTAGTCGAAACCAAATTCTGAGTTAGTTCCGTAAGTAATGTCACAATTGTAGTTTTCACGTCTTTCATCATTTGTAAGACCGTGTAAAATACAACCAACTTTTAAGCCTAAAAATTCGTGAATTTTACCCATCCACTCCTTATCTCTCTTTGCAAGGTAATCATTTACTGTTACTATATGAACACCCTTACCTGTAAGAGCATTTAAATATGAAGGTAAAGTTGCAACTAAAGTTTTTCCTTCACCTGTTTTCATTTCGGCAATTCTACCTTCGTGTAGAACAACCCCACCAATTAACTGTACTCTATAATGTTTCATACCTAAAACTCTATAAGCCGCTTCTCTAACTGTTGCAAAAGCTTCAGGTAAAATATCGTCTAAAGTTTCTCCATTTGCTAATCTAGTTTTAAATATTTCTGTATTATTTCTAAGTTCATCATCTGTTAATTTTGAATATTTTTCTTCGTAAGACATTATTTTGTCTACGATTGGATTTATCTTTTTAACTCTCTTTGAAGAAGAATTAAAAATATCACTAAAAAATCCCATAACTCACCTCTATCTAAAAAATATATTTTCTCACAAGTGATATTTTACCATAAATACTCAAAATTTACAAATTATAATAGAAAAACAACTTATAATTTTTTGTTTACTATTACAATCTTGACTTTATTTTAAAAATCTTATAAAATATTATAGTATTCGTGTGATACCAATAGTAGCCTATTTTTTTAGGCAGAGTAGGAAACTTGCATTAAGTGTTACAAGATGGGATGTTGCTTGTAAACGAAGAGATTTCTCGTGGTTAGTTTTCGCATCCACTGTTGGCATTGATTTTTGAAAGGAGAAAAATGAAAAAAAATAGGTTTACAACCACACAATTAGCTATCGCAGGACTTATGATAGCTTTAACAGTTATTTTGTCTTATCAAAATATTTATTTATTCCCCCCTAGAAGTGGAAGAATAACACTTAGATTTATACCGATGCTATTTTCTGGTATATTATTAGGGCCTACACTTGGAACTATAATCGGTGGTGCTTCTGATCCATTGATATATTTCATGACCTTAGGTTCTCCTGGAATGTATTTTCCGGGATATATGTTTACAAATATGATAATGGGATTTTTCCCAGGACTTATACTTGGAAAAAATATTGAAAAAGAAAGTAAACTTTCTATAACTTTAAAAGTTGCACTTATTTGTATTCTTTCTTTTGTTGTTACAATCTTTTTAGACAGCTTTTGGCTTTCTGTAACAAGAGGTAAGGGATTTTGGTACTATGTTGTATCAAGGTCACTTCCAAACTTAATTCAAATGGGAATTACGTTTGTTGCACTTTTAGTTTTAACTACAAGAATAAAAAAACATACAGATAAAAATAAATTAAGAAAAATCATAAACACGAATTATAAACTGACTGCAATTGCAGTCAGTTTTTTTATGAGTAATTAATGTGTCTATAACACATTTTACTTTTGCTAAAGTAAAAGTATGAGATCTCCACAGTCGATTGTATCCAAATCAAGATTTGGGCAATCTTTGCGTCAGACCTACTATAGATTATTTACAAGTAAATAATCTAAGTTAGGGCTAGATTCTCTCCGTTTCACTCCGGTCGAGACGACGAATTAGGATTACTTTTCTAACTACTTTGACCTGAGTTTTTTTGTTCGTTATAATTTTTTTTAATAAATCGTAAGCTGTTTTACTATTAATGGTAAGCTATTAAACGAGGGTACTTCCTTACCCGTCATTTCGACCGTAACGAAGCAACGCGAAGCGAAGTGGAGAAATCTTAACTATTGCTTAATTATAAGCAATAGTATTTCTGAAAGAAATCCTAAAAGATTTTTTATGTATCTTCGATACATTTACTTTGCTAATTGTTTTCACGTGATAAATTTACATTTTTTTGCAAATAAAATAAATTTTATTTATTATTTAAACTTACCAAAAAATATAATACAGAAAATGTAAAACTTTGTTTCGTATTTGTCAATATATCTATAAAAATGTATTGTCTTTAAATATTTTATCTGTTATAATATATTTAATAAGTTTAAGGAGGGAGCTATGAAAATTAATGTAAATTCTGAAATTGGAAAATTAAAATCAGTTTTACTTCACAGACCTCATAAAGAACTTTTAAACTTGACACCTTATTTACTTGATGAGCTTCTTTTTGATGAAATTCCGTTTTTGGATAATGCACAAAAAGAACATGATATGTTTGCAAACATTTTTAGACAAAATGGATGTGAAGTGTTCTATCTTGAAGATTTGTGTGCTGAAAGTCTTTATGATGACGGTATAAGAACTGCTTTTATTGAAGAATTCCTTGACAATGCGGATGTGCATGTAGAAAACGAAAAAAGATTATTAAAAGAATATCTATTTTCTATCAAAGACAACAAAGAATTAGTTTTAAAAATGATGGAAGGTGTTAGAAAGAACGAAGTAGATTTAAAAGAACCCTCAACTTTGAGCGAACTTGTTTCAAAGAATGATTTCTTCATTTCAAAACCACTTCCTAATTTGTATTTCACAAGAGATCCTTTTTCATTCATTAAAGACGGAGTAAGTCTTCATACAATGTGGTCCGTTACAAGAAGAAGAGAAACTCTTTTTGGAAAACAAATATTTGAACATCATAAAGAATTTAAAGGAATTAAAAAATGGTATGATAGAACAGATATTCCTTCAATTGAAGGCGGAGATATTTTAGTTTTATCTGAAGATGTTGTTGCTATCGGTGTTTCTCAACGTTCAACACCAATGGCTATTGAAACTATTGCGAAAAGACTTCTTGAAGATGAAAATGGAGTAAAAACCGTATTAGCTTTGGTAATTCCAAACAACAGAGCTTTTATGCATCTTGATACTGTTTTAACTTCAGTTGATAGAGATTTATTCACTCTACACCCTGAAATTGAAAAGACATTAGAGATTTATTCACTAAAACTTGTTGATGGAAAAGTAAAAGTTGAAGCTGAATCAACTGATATAGAAGTTGTATTGAAAAAATATCTACATGTTGATAAAATTGACTTCATTCGTGAAGGAAAAGGCGGACTTTTAGATACTCATAGAGAACAATGGTCTGACGGATATAACACACTAGCTATCGCACCTAGAGAAGCTATCGTTTATGATAGAAATACTATAACAAATCAATTACTTGAAGAAAAAGGAGTAAAACTTCATAAGATTGATTCGGGTGAATTATCTAGAGGACGTGGAGGTCCAAGATGTATGAGTATGCCTCTATTTAGAGAAAACTTATAAAAAATTTAAATTAAAGCACAGAATTTCTGTGCTTTTTCTATTTCCTATTTTTGCACCAAAAAAACAACGGATTTTTACCCGTTGTTTTTCAATGTTTTTTATTATACTCTTTCTACAAATAATTTTCCGACTTCTCCATTAAAGTCAACTTCCTCTGTATTCAAATTGTCAACAAAAGTCAATTCAACACCTAAAGTTTCTTTCATTATAAATTCTTTGTAGTTCTCAACTGCTTTTTTCAATCTTTCTGAACATGCACATTTTATTCTAATTTCATCAAGAACGTCAAAATCAGCAGATTTTCTCATTTGTTGTATCTTTGAAATCACTTCTCTTGCAAATCCTTCGTCAAGCAATTCATCAGTTAAAGTTGTGTCTAAAATTACGAAAAGATTATTTTCCATAGTAACGTCAAAGCCTTCTTTTGCACTAACTTTTACATCAACATATTCTTTTAAGATTTCAGTTTCTTCTCCATTTAGATTTACAAAATCAGAACCTTTTTCAAGTTTTTCTAAAAATTCTTTTGGATTTATTTCATTTAAGAATTTTCCAAATTCTTTAATTTTAGCTCCTAAAATTTTACCACAAACTTTGAAATCCGGTTTTAACATATAATTCATAAAGCCTGATAAATCTTTTTCGAATACAACTTTTTTAACATTAAGTTCTTCCTTAATTAATTCTTCTAAATCGCCAATTTTTTCTTTTAAATCAAAATCAACAACTATTTCAGAAAGTGGTTGTCTAACCTTAATCTTAACTTTTTCACGACTTGCACGACCAATTGTTACAAGATTTCTAACAATATCCATTTTTTCTTCCAACGCTTCATCAATTAAACTTTCATCACATTCAGGAATAAAATCTAAATGAACACTCTTCTTGTCAGTTAAATTACGATACATTTCTTCTGCAACAAAAGGAGTAATAGGCGCAATAATCTTTGAAATTCCAAGTAAAATTTCATAAGTTGTATTGTAAACAGCTTTTTTATCATCATCAACTTCTGTATTCCAAAATCTTCTTCTATTTCTTCTGATATACCAATTTGATAAATCTTCAATTACAAAATCAGAAATAGCACGAACAACCTTTGTAACTTCAAATTTATCCATATTTTCGTTATACATTTTCAAAAGATTATTATAACGAGACAATATCCATCTGTCTATTTCAGGTCTCTTATTGTATTCTACAAAGAACTCTCTTGGATCTATGTCATCAGTTCCAGAATAAAGTTGGAAGAAATTGTAAGTATTCTTGAAAGATCTGAAGAATTTACTTTCTATTTCTCTAAGTCCTTCAACGTCAAATCTAGTTGGAACCCAAGGTGGTGAAACATAAAGTGAATAAAATCTCACTGCATCTGCACCGTATTTATCAAACAATTCTATTGGATCAATTGTATTTCCACGAGATTTACTCATCTTCTTACCGTCTTTATCCAAAATCAAATCATTTACCAAAACATTTTTATATGGATATTTTCCAGTTATTAATGTTGAAATTGCAAGTAATGAATAAAACCATCCACGAGTTTGGTCAATTCCTTCACTAATGAAATCTGCAGGGAATAATTCTCCAAAGTTTTCTTTATTTTCAAAAGGATAATGATGTTGTGCAAAAGGCATCGCTCCGGAGTCAAACCAAACGTCGATAACGTCTTTTTCTCTTGTCATTGTGCCACCACATTTTTCACATTTTAAATGAACATTATCAACATAAGGTCTATGCAATTCAATATTTTCATCAATATTCTCAATACTTCTTTCAGCCAATTCTTTTCTTGAACCAACACTTGTGCAATGACCACAATCGCATTTCCAAACATTGAAAGGTGTTCCCCAATATCTTGAACGGCTAATTGCCCAGTCATTTAAGTTTTCAAGCCAGTTTGCAAATCTCTTTTCTCCAACAAAGTCAGGATAGAAATTTACAGCCTTTGCATTTTCAATTAATTTATCTTTATATTTAGTAACTTCAATGTACCAAGATGGTTTTGAATAATAAATTAAAGGTGTATGACATCTCCAACAATGTGGATAGTTGTGTTCAACCTTTTGTTTTTTCAATGCCTTATTATTTTCAAAAAGATATGTGATAATATCAGCGTCACATTCCATAACTGGTCTACCTTCATATCTTGTAGTGCTGAATTTTCCTTCTTCATTAACAGGATTAATCAAAGGAAGATTGTATCTTCTTCCTGTTTGATAGTCATCTTCCCCAAAGGCTGGAGCAGTATGAACAATACCAGTACCGTCTTCTACTGTTACATAATCAGCAAGAGTTACAAAAAATGCTTTTTGTTTTACGTCAATTTCAGGAATAAGTTGTTCATATTCCCAATATTCCATATCTTTTCCTAAGAATTTTTCAACAACTTCATAATCTTCTCCTAAAACTTTAGTTGCTAGATTTTCAGCTAAATAGAAAAATTCATCTTTATATTTTACCTTTACATAGGTTACATTAGGATTAACAGTCAAAGCAACATTAGAAGGAAGAGTCCAAGGCGTTGTTGTCCAAGCAATAAAATAAGCATCTTCGTCTTTCTTCTTAAACTTTGCATAAACTGTTGTAGTCTTAATCATTTCATAACCTTGAGCTACTTCATGAGATGCAAGACCAGTTCCACAACGTGGGCAATATGGTAGAATCTTTGCTCCCTCATACATTAACCCTTTTTTAAAAATCTCATTCAAAAGATTCCAAACAGATTCAATATAATTGTTGTCAAGAGTAATGTAAGGATTGTTCATATCTGCCAAGAAAGCCATTCTTTCAGACATTTCTCTCCATTTACTTTCATAAACGAAAACAGAATCTCTACATTCCTTACAGAATTTTTCTACACCGTAATTTTCAATATCTTTTTTACTTGTAAGTCCTAATTTCTTTTCAACTTCAATTTCTACAGGTAGTCCATGAGTATCCCAACCTGCTTTTCTCTTTACTTTAAATCCTTTCATGGTTTTATATCTACAAGTCATATCCTTTAAAGTACGACTTATAACATGGTGAATACCGGGTTTTCCATTTGCTGTTGGAGGACCATCATAAAATATATAATTATCATGTCCATCTCTTGAATTTACAGATTCATGCAACAAATCTATCTCATTCCAATATTCAGATATTTTCATTTCTCTATCCTTAACGGACTCTTTTGAAAGTTCTCTAAACTTTGCCATATATACCTCCATTTTTTCTATAAAAAATCCCTAAGATAAAATCTTAGGGACGAAAATTTTCCGTGTTACCACCCAAATTATTTAAGATTAAAAAAATCTTAAATCACTCAAAAATCTTTAACGGGATTAACCAAAAAACTCCAAGTTGATACGAGTTTGCTTCATAAAATAGTTTGCACCAGACACTATCTCTCTGAGTTAATTCACAAGCTCCGTCCTCTTCATCGCCTTCTATAAAATACGAGCATTATTATACTATAAAAGCATAAAAAAGTCAAATATTTTATTCAATTCATTTAATAAACATTCAAATTAACTTTTTATTTTAAACAATTTATAAAAGTTGTTTATTTTTCGATATTTCTCTTTTAATAATTATAAAATTATTAAAAATATTTATTTATATTAAATTTTTCTTATTAAAATAAGTTGATTTATGTTTGTTATTATTATTTTAAGGGTATTAAAATAAATATATCTTATACATATTATCGGAGGTAGAAATGAATATTTATGATTTTAAAGTAAATGATATTGACGGAAACGAAGTTTCAATGGAACAATTTAAAAACAAAGTTTTACTTATAGTAAATACAGCTAGCAGTTGCGGTTTTACTCCTCAATTTGAGGGATTACAAAAATTATATGACGAATATAAGAATAAGGATTTTGTAGTTTTAGGATTCCCTTGTAATCAATTTAAAAATCAAGATTCTGGATCTAATCAAGAAATTAAAACATTTTGTAGTATGAACTACGGAGTAACTTTCCCTATGTTTGAAAAAATAGAAGTTAACGGAAAAGACACTCACCCATTATATAAGTTTTTAAAAGCAAAAAAATCTGGTCTTTTGGGAAATAAAATAAAATGGAATTTCACAAAATTTCTTATAGATAAAAATGGAAATGTCGTTTCAAGATTTGCTCCGCAAACTGAACCAAAAGATATTGAAAAACATATATTAGAACTGTTAAAATAATTTAAAAAATGCATTGTCAAATAGACAATGCATTTTTAAATTTCTTTTCTATTTAATACAAAAATAGATGTAAAAATCATCAAAATTGTAAGTAATATTGTAATTGTAATTGAGTATTTATAATCCATAAATGACATACTTCCCTTAATGAAATTAATATTGTCCGAGATTAAAAACATCGGTAAAAACTTAGCTATTTTATCATACATTCCAATTAAAAATTGTAATGCAACTATTATAAATAAAGTTGATAAAGCACCAACAGTATTTCTAAAAACAAAGCTTGCAAAACATTCCAAGATTATTAAAAATATTCCAAATATCCAAATTGGGATTGATGCCTTAATTGCAAGTAATATCTCAACATTTTCTTTAAATATATAAGTTGTATATATGTTAAAGATTAAACAGTAAATAATTAAAGATATTGTCCATAGTAAAGACGCAAAAACCATTTTAGAAATTACTATCTGAAATCTAGGTAATCCCTTTGCAACTAAATTTACTAATGTTTTTTTAGAAAACTCATTTACTATATAATTACTGAAAATTATAACTATAAATATAAAACCCAGTTGGGTTACATTTTTAAAAAACTGTGCCCACGAATCTATAAATATAGGCTCTTGAAGCCCTTTAGCTAGTTCTTCTCCTAAAAATGATTTTAAAATTTCAGGAGATATTTTTGCTGTAACAGGACCTAGAATACCAAGAAATAAAAATATAAAAGACATTATAAATAATTTTTTATTTCTAACACTTTCAAGATATTCTTTCTTTAACAATGCTATAAATACTTTCATTTTATCACCTCTATAAATAAATCTTCTAATGAAGGCTTAATTATATTGTAGCTACCAATAAGCAAATTATTATCCAAAACAGTTTTAAATATTCTATTTTCTATATATTTCAAATTTTCAAAAGAAGAAAATATCACAGAGCAATCATTTAATTCTACTTTAATATTATTAGTTTCAAATTTACTTAAAAATAAATCCCTATCTTCAATATTAAAGAATTCTACAGAAATTTTATCTTTAAATCCCATATTTTTAATATCAGATATATTTCCATTTAAACAATTAACACCTTCATTTAATATCAAAAACTCATCACAAACTCTTTCAACATCTTGTAGAATATGAGTTGAGAATAAGACCGTTGTATGCTCCTTAATCTTTAATAGTATATCCAAAATTTCTTTTCTACCGATTGGATCTAAAGCAGAAGTTGGTTCATCGCAGATTAGTAATTTAGGCTTATTGAATAATGCTTGAGCAATTCCAAGACGTTGCTTCATTCCTCTGGAAAATTTTCCTATTCTCTTATTTTCATCTTTTAACCCAACTAAATTTAACATTTCTTCTGTTCTTTCTTTAATTTCTGATTTTGATAATCCTGTAATTTCTCCACATAAATTAAGGTATTCTTTTGAAGTCATATAATCATAGAATTCCGGAACATCAGGCAAATATCCAATAAATCTATTTGTTTTCGTATTTCCAAAATGAACTTTTTCATCAAAAACTAAAATTTCTCCACAATCAGCCTTTAAAAAGCCTAAAATAATTTTCATAGTGGTTGTTTTTCCAGCACCATTTTTCCCTAAAAATCCAAAAATCTGTTTTTCTTTGATACTAAAAGACAAATCTTTGATAACATCATTTCCATTAAAAGTTTTTCTTAAATTATTTACAGTTAAAATATCCATTATTCTTCACTTCCAAATACAAAATATGAAATAGGTCCAATAGTTTGAATAAGAACTATCACACAAATCCATATCAATCTATTTCCACATCTATAATTTTGATGTTTTAAACAATGTCTTAGTGCAACTACTAATAATGTTATATTTATAATAATAATTGGCAATAAAATTAAAAAATGTTCTCTTAAAAAGTCCATAATTCCCTCCTATTTATCCACAAAATTTTTCAATTTTTCATAAAGTTGTTCAGTTTCCTCATTAGTTCTCATATTAATATAAACTGTTTTTTCATTTTTTCTGCTTATCTTTATGACCTTATCTGTTTTGTTGAAAACATAAAGCCTAACATTTCCTTCTCCCTCTAAAGAGAAATTACCATATGCCTTTTCTTTAGTAGCTCCACCATTCATCCTAATAGCTCTTTTTTCAGGAAATTTATCAAGCAATTCTAAATTCTCAATATCACTTTGTTTTATATTATCTTTATAAAGCATTGTTGAAATCTTAATAGTGTCTGAAATTTCAACTTTCCATTCTTTTTCAAAAATTAGTGCTAGAGCTAATATAATTACAAATGCGACAAGCATATTTGTAAAGGCAAATAATATTTTCCCTTTTTATTTCCTCGATTAATAACTGTACTACTACTATTCATCGGGTCAGATACTAAAAGTCTTGGATCATTCGGATTTTTATAACCAAAAATGTCATAGTACTCATCTTGATCTTCAATAAATTTATCATCTTCAATATTACTACTTATTTCTCTGTCAATTTTATTAATTGTATATATAAGATAAAATAAGAATAATGTAGTAAAAATGATATATCCCACAAAAGGAAGAAAAGAGTATTTATCCATTTTTTGTAAATATATTAAAATTAAAAATAAAACAGAATAAAAATTTACCAAAGTAAAAACTTTATTTTGAAATTTTATAATTTTCATTTTATTTATATTTAAGTTTTTCTCTCTATCATCACTTATAACTGATATTCTAGTCTTTCTCCAAAAAAGTCCAATAAATATCATTGCTACTAATGTTGTCGATAAACTTATAAACAAAATTAACTCCATATCCGCAAAAGTTCCAAAAATAGAAAATCCGCCAATAAAAACCAACAAAGGAATTAACCATACTAAAATAGGAAGTTTTTGCTTATCAATTTCTCTATTAACTGTTATGTCAACATACTTTCTCGTAAAACTCGCAAAGTTCTTTTCCTTTTTTAATTTTCTCATTTGTTTTATATATTTATCTGATAACACCCCAATTGAAATTAAATAAGCAAATAATATTCCAAGAAGGAGTATAATTTCTATATCAGTATTAATAAATAATAAGGAAAATGAAAGTATAAAAAATACTAAATTAAGCAATTTAAAACTCTTTAACCCTTTTTTACTAATCTCTTGAACTTCCTCACTATCTACCTCATTTATAGGAATTGTAGTAAGCAAAATTTTTCCATTATTGTAAGAAAATCCTTTCTTTTGTGAAAAATAACTTATAGCAAAAACCATCCATAGACATCCAATTAAAATTAAATCATAAGCCATATTAAAAACTCCTTTCTATAAGATCCAGTAAGAACTCTTTTCCAAGATTTCTCATTTTAACTTCATTAATTAAATTTTGTAAATTCTCTTTTATGTTTTCAATATTTTTTTCTGTGCATCTAACATATACAATCGAGCCTACACGTCTGTCAATCTCTATTACATTTTCACTCTTTAAAATTCCATAAGCTTTATTTACAGTCATAGGATTTATTCCAAAATCTTTTGCAAGTTGTCTAACAGAAGGTAATTCATCTCCATTTTTTAAATTTCCCTCTGCAATTTCTTTGATGATTCCATTGCAAATCTGAGTGTAAATAGGAACTTCCGACAAAGTATCAATAAAAAACATTTCTCTCATCTCCTTGTATTATATATTATAATACAAATAATACAAAAAGTCAACAAAAAAAGTTTAGTATTTAAGAAAAAATTATTTTATCTTAAAAGCTAAACTTTATTAATTGTTAATTTAAAACTACTCCTTCTTTATTTTTCTTTGATTTCCAAAGATATAATGCCAAACAACAAACTGTCATCAAAACAGATGATA
This sequence comes from Parvimonas sp. oral taxon 110 str. F0139, assembly GCF_000214475.1. Lineage (GTDB taxonomy): Bacteria > Bacillota > Clostridia > Tissierellales > Peptoniphilaceae > Parvimonas. Next base: position 219,952 of record NZ_AFII01000002.1, read on the forward strand.
AGATTGTTCCCTCTAGTCCAAATGTTGGATTATAAGCAAAACTTCCTTTTACTGAACCTCCAATTTTAAAAATTGAATATGGAACATTATTTCCACTATTTGGTAATCCAAGTAATATGCTTTGAGTAAAATTCCACATTGTATGCAATCCCATTGCCATCCATAAACTGTCAAAATAATATATAATCATGGATGCGAAAACTCCAAAAATAAATATACAGTAAAATGGCAAAATAGACATTCCATTATTGAACAAATGTAATGCTGCAAAGAATAATGAATTGAATATGATAACAAAAGCTGGACAATTAGTAGATTTTAATAATCTTTGATACATAAAGCCTCTGCATAAAAGCTCTTCCGCTGAAGATTGAACAAAAACGGCAAATAGCAAGCCAATTGCAGGAAACATTTCAAACAGACTAAATCGTAAAGGAAAATCTCCATTTATCATAGCAATTAAAGCGCAAAATCCATTTAACACAAAGCCTAATAATAATCCTAAAAATAAATATGCTATAGTATTTCCTTTAGCCTTAGTTGTTATTTTATCGATTATATAATGATTATTTTTAAAAACTAATAGTACAAAAAGAACTCCAAACCATATATAAATGGATAGAATATACATAATAAATGTATAACTAAATTCATTAGCTTTGAACAATCCAGATGTAAATAATAGTCTAAGTAATCTAGGTGTAATCCATCCTCCAACAATTTGAGTAATATATATAATTGCATAACTTATTATACAAATCCATAAAACATTATCATACCACTTTTTTTCCTGTAAATTTTCCATTGCTTTTTTAACTCCTCCTATAAATTATACTATTATACTAAAAAAGTATAACAAATGCCTGAAACTGTATTGAAAAATGCATGCATTCCCCAACCTATTAATATTGAGCCTCCAGCTTTTTTTCATTTATATAACCAATTATCCAACCAATCATTCCAGTAAATAAAGTTATTACAATACTTTTTAAAATTCCAACAGCAGAGAAAAACAAAATTCCATGAATACAACCAAATAATAGTGCTTGAATTAGATTCCCTATTGTAAATCCAAATTTATTTCCAATTCTTTTTAAAAGAAAACCTCTAAATAATATTTCTTCAGGAAAAGAAGTATTAAAAGATGCATAAACTAATATTGAAGGCAAAGCCTTAATTCCTAATCCTGTATACTCAGAATATGCAACATTCACATTTTTAAGTATATAGAAGATAAAAACTGAGAAAATTGAAACTAAAACTATTACCATAAGAATCCATGCAAAAAGTTTATTTTCTTTTAAATTTTTACTTTTTTAATCCAATCCATTCAAAGAAACTCATCTTTTTCCTTGAAGTAACTAACCACCATAAAAATGGTATTAATGAAAATACAATGATTTGAATAATACTGTTAGTCAATTTTTTTATTAGCAAATCCATAACTAAATCTCCCTTCTATTTATTCTTACACTATAATATATAATATAATTAAAGTAAAAAGTCAACAGTCAAATATTAGTAATTTTGATTATATAAAAAGAAAATAGCTCAATAAGACCTAAAAGCATAATTCATTAATAAAAAAGCTTAGGAAATCTCATACTTTTGCTTTAGTAAAAGTAAATGTATTGAAAATACATCAAAAATATTTTAGAATTTCTTTCAGAAATACTATTGCTTGTAAACAAGCAATAGTTGAGATCTTCAGGATAATTGTATCTAAAGATGCAATTACTCCCGTCAGACCTACTGTTTGTTGTTTAAGAATAAACAACAAAAGTTAGGGCTAGATTGACTATGCTCAAGATGACGGATAAGGAAGTACCTTTGTTAAATAGCTTACCGTTACCAGTAAATCAGCTTGCGATTTATTTTTAAAAATTATAATAAACAAAAAAAGTTTAGTAACTAAAACTGAAAAAATCAGCCTTAATCACTAAACTAAATTCATTTCTAATTACTCTTATAAATTATAACTGGAGTATTTATTTCAACATTATCATAAATTTGTTTTACTTTTTCTAGCGGAGTATTTATACAACCATAACTTCCTGATGTCTTATATATTTCTCCTCCGAATTTTCCATTTCTCCATGTAGCATCGTGAATTCCTACACCTTTCCAGTTTATAGGCATCCAATAGTCAACATGTGCAACATAATCATATCCTTGTGGAGAAAGACCTTTAAGATTTCTGTCTTTTTCTCTACTCCAAACTTTCATTACACCTACAGGTGTTTCAACGTTTTTGCTTACATCCCCAGTAACTATATCAGTATCTAAAAGAAGTTTTCCTTCTTTGTAAAACCACATATGTTGTCTAGTAAGGTCAATTTCAATGTAAGTTTTACCTATATCATCCTCTTTATCATAATATAATCCTTGGTGCAAGAAAACTGGATCAATTGTATCAGATTCAAATTTTAATAGTTTTTCAACTAAAACATCTTTAGTCTTATTAACATCAATTTGCCAACCATATATTCCATCTTTTCCAGGAATCACAACTTCTCCCTTTCCAGTAGTTTGGAATTTTCTATCCATTCCAAAAGTATCATATTTAATTGCAAGTCTTCTTACATAATCTCTTGCCTTTTGTTCATCAGGTTTCAATTCTCCATCTACAAAAGTAAAAATATTTGCTAAAATTTCACCATCTAATACTTCTTTATTTGAACCGATATTAATTTCATATTTTAACTTTGAAATTTTTTCATATTTTGAAAGAGCATCTTGTAAAGATTTATCATCTTTTTTAAGTTTTGGTTGTTCAGAAATAGTATTCATATCAATACTTTCTTTTCTCTCAGAGAGAGCAAGTAAAATGGCTTCTTTCAATTTTTCTTTTGTTGTATAAGTTCCCATAACTTCATCTTGGATGCTATACTTGCCATCTTTATATACTATCTTAGCATCTTCTGGATGTTTCATACCCTTTAAAATTAAAGTATTTTGTAAAAATTCTTCAAACTTATCATTATCATAACTAATATTTACTTCCAATTTGAAATCACGACTTGTGAAAAATGCCATAGGCCAAGTGAATTGATTTTGTAAAATTTTCTTATCCGCTAAATATTCTTCCTTATAATTTATCTTTTCAGGTTTAAAAAAATCACTCTTTCCATCAGAACGATTTAACTTAATAGAAACATCTGTCCAGTCTTTATTAAAAACATCATCAATCATTACATAACTTACATCATTACCATTTATTTTAGTGTTAGGCAGAGCAATAAAAGAAAATATTATAACACCTAATAAATAAATTGATAAAATTAACGCTCCGACAAATATACATATCTTTTTAGCTAATTTTTTTCCTGAATTTACTTTTTTGGTATCTTCCATCAAAAAATACACCTCCATTTTTACGAAAATATCTAATTAATAATCTATTATATACCATAAAACTTGTTATTATAATCATTTCAAATAATTGGATTAATATATCAAAAGAATTATTAATCAATATTATCTTCTAATTTTATCATATTTAATTTTAAAAGTAAAATCATTAAAAAACTTGTATTTCCTTAGTTAAAAGTTTATAATATATTTAGTAAGGAGGAAGATAAATGCTTAACATTTTTTTAATTTCCGACTCTACGGGAGAAACAGCGGAGCAACTTGCACGTGCCGCTCTTGCTCAGTTTAACAACATTGAGTATTCTCTTGAAAGATTTTCTCATATAAGAGAATTTTCGGATCTTTCTGAGATACTAAACAAATGTAAAGAAACTGAGAATTCTATTTTATTTTATTCTTTGGTTGACGCTCCACTTTTGGATTATGTTAAAAAGTTTTCAGAATTACATTCTATAACAAATGTAGATTTACTTTCTGCGTCCATTTTAGCAATTCAAAGAGTGAGTAACATCGCTCCGGGAAATAATCCGGGTGCTCTTAGAAAACTGAACGAAGAATATTTTAAAAGAATTGACTCTATTGAATTTGCAGTTCGTTATGACGATGGAAAAGACCCAAGAGGAGTTTTGATTGCAGATCTTGTAATAATTGGAATTTCTCGTACATCCAAAACACCGTTGTCAATGTATCTTGCAAATAAAAATATAAGAGTTGCAAATATTCCTCTGGTACCAGAAACACCTGTACCTGAAGAATTATTCCAAGTTTCGCCTAAAAAAGTTATAGGTCTAACTAATACACCCGAAAAGTTGGAAAGCATAAGAAAGGAAAGACTGAAATCTTTAGGTCTCCCTGATAATAGTATTTATTCAAATTCAAATAGAATACTTGAAGAACTTGAATATTCTAGCCGAATAATGAAAAAAATAGGCTGTCCTGTAATAGATGTATCAGCAAAAGCTATCGAAGAAACAGCTGACATTATCTTAAAACATCTATTAAAAATTAATAAGTAATTGGAGGAAAAAAATGAGCAAATTTGTTTACAATTTTGATGAAGGCAATAAAGATATGAGAGCTTTATTGGGCGGTAAAGGTGCCAACCTTGCCGAAATGACTAACATTGGACTAAATGTTCCTTTTGGTTTTACTATTACTACAGAAGCTTGTAATAATTTTTACAAAAATGATGAAAAAATTTCTGAAAGTCTAATTGAAGAAATTAAAACTCATATTAAAGACTGTGAAAGCAAGCTACAAAAAAGTTTTTCAAGTACAGAAAATCCTCTATTATTTTCTGTAAGAAGTGGTGCCGTTATATCAATGCCTGGTATGATGGATACTATTCTTAACTTAGGTCTTAACGATAAATCAGTAATCGGTCTTGCAAATTCTACAAACAATGAAAGATTTGCATTTGACAGCTACAGAAGATTTATCCAAATGTTCAGCGACGTTGCTATGGAAATTCCAAAAATTTACTTTGAAAATGAACTTGACAGAATCAAGGAAGAAAAAAATGTAAAAATGGATACTGAATTAACTGCTGAAGATTTAAAAATTCTAGTTGAAAAATTTAAGAAAATTTTTAAACAAGAAACAGGCAAAGAATTTCCACAAGACCCAATCGAACAATTAATCATAGCTATTAAAGCAGTTTTCAAATCTTGGATGAATCCTAGAGCTATCGTTTATAGAAAATTAAACGGTATTGACGATTCACTAGGAACTGCTGTAAATGTTCAAGCAATGGTATTTGGTAATATGGGTAACACAAGTGGTACTGGTGTAGCTTTCTCTCGTAATCCAAGTACTGGAGAAAATAAATTATTTGGAGAATTTTTAATGAATGCACAAGGTGAAGACGTTGTTGCAGGTATTAGAACTCCTGAATCAATTGAAAAGCTAAAAGAAATTATGCCAGAAGTTTATGATGAATTCTTAAGAATTGCAAAAACTTTAGAAAAACATTACAAAGATATGCAAGACTTGGAATTTACTATTGAAAAAGGTAAATTATACTTATTACAAACAAGAAATGGAAAAAGAACTACAGATGCTGCAATCAATGTAGCAGTAGATTTAGTTAATGAAGGATTGATTTCTAAAGAAGAAGCTATTTTAAGAGTTGAACCAAAGAGTTTAGACCAACTTCTTCACCCTATATTCAATGCTGAAATGGTGAAAAACACACCTATATTAGCAAGAGGACTAGCCGCTTCTCCTGGAGCTGCAAGTGGTAAAGTTTATTTCCACTCAAAAGATATAGTTGATGCAGTTAAAGCAGGAGAAAAAGTAATCTTAGTTCGTCAAGAAACTTCTCCTGAAGACATCGAAGGAATGGTTGAAGCTGAAGGTATCTTAACTGCAAGAGGTGGTATGACTTCTCATGCTGCAGTAGTTGCAAGAGGTATGGGTAAATGTTGTATCGCTGGAGCAAGTGAAATCAAGGTTGATGAAATCGAAAGGGTTATAAAAACTCAAAACGAAGTTATCAAAGAAGGAGATGTAATTTCTCTTGATGGAACAACAGGAATTATTTACAAAGGTGCAATTGAAAAATTAAATCCACAATTAACTGGAAACTTTAAAATCTTTATGGATTGGGTAAATGAAATTAAAGTTTTAGGAGTTAGAGCAAATGCAGATAACCCTAGAGATGCAAAACAAGCTGTTGAATTTGGAGCTGAAGGAATTGGACTTTGTAGAACTGAACATATGTTCTTTGACAAAGATAGAATCCCTGTTGTAAGACAAATGATTCTTTCAGAAAATACTGAACAAAGAGTTGAAGCATTAGAAAAAATTAGACCAATGCAAGAAAAAGATTTCTATGATATTTACTCTGTATTAAAAGAAAAATCAGTAACAATCAGATTGCTTGATCCACCTCTACATGAATTCTTACCTTATGAAGACGAAGATATTAAAAACTTGGCAAAAGAAATGAATATCGACGAGTCTCATCTAAGAGATGTAATTACAGATTTGGAAGAAGTAAATCCAATGCTTGGACACAGAGGTTGTAGACTAGCAGTTACTTATCCTGAAATATATAGAATGCAAGCAAAAGCCATAATAAATGCTGCAATAAAAGCACAAAAAGACTTGAATATTTCAATTACTCCTGAAATAATGATTCCATTAGTTGGAGAACTTGAAGAATTAAAATATGTAAAAAGAGAAATTGTTGAAGAAATCGAAATGACTTTAAAAGAATTGAATGAAAACATTAAGTACAAAATTGGAACAATGATCGAAATTCCTAGAGCTGCCCTACTTGCTGATGAAATCGCAACAGAAGCTGAATTCTTTAGTTATGGTACAAATGACTTAACACAAATGACATTCGGTTTTTCAAGAGATGATGCTGGAAAATTCTTAAACGAATATGAAAACAAAAAAATATTCGACTTTAATCCTTTTGCAAAATTGGACCAAAAAGGTGTTGGTAAATTAGTAAAAATGTCTTTCAAACTTGGAAGAGAAACAAACCCTCATCTTCATGTAGGAATTTGTGGTGAACATGGTGGTGATCCTGATACAATTGAATTCCTAAATTCTGTAGGAATTGACTATGTATCATGTTCTCCTTTCAGAGTTCCAATCGCAAGACTTGCAGCAGCACAAGCTAAAATAAAACAAAGCAAATAAACTTTAACTAAGAGAAATAAAAAACAAAATGGATAGCGAAATGCTATCCATTTTAATTTATAACAAAATTTTTACTTTTTATTTTTTCTTCTTAACTTTTGGGAAAGGTAATTCATCATACATTACATCAAATAGACCTTTTAGATACATTTTATCTTCCACGTCATCAACTAATAGCATTTCCTTTGCTCCTTCGTAAGGCAATTGAAATTGTACGTCAGAAACATAGTCAATAGCTTTCTTTGTAGCTTTTACTAAAAATCTGTCATCATATATTCCGCCAATAACTTTCTCTTTATAATAGATAATATATTCTCCCATCATCGCCCTATATTTTATATCTTCAAGTTCAGATAACTGTTCCAAGATATATTCTAAATATTCTTTACTTGATGCCATAATAACCTCCTAAAAAATGCTTTTTACTACTTAAATACTAACATTATCTACCGAAAAAATCAAATCTTTTGTTTTGTAAATTCAAAAAAGTCGGGGTTTCCCGACTTTTTATGCTAATTTTGAATATTCTATTGCTATTTTACTTGCAAGTTTTGCGTTATTGAATACTAATCTGATGTTAGCTTCAAGGCTCTTTCCATGTGTAAGTTTTTGAACTTTATCAAGTAGGAAAGGTGTTGTATCTTTTCCTTTTATTCCATTTTCATCTGCTTCTTTTAAAGCATCTAAAATTGTCTTATCAATTAATTGTCTATCCATTGAGTATTCTTCTGGAATAGGATTTGCAATAACAACGCCACCATTTAGCTCTAAATCCCATTTAGCTTTTAAAACTCTTGCAATTTCATCTTCAGAATTTATTTTACTAACTTTAAAATCACTTTCTCTTGTATAGAATGCAGGTAATATATTAGTTTGGTATCCATAAACAGGCACTCCTTTTGTTTCTAAATATTCTAAAGTAAGTCCCATATCCAAAATTGATTTACAACCTGCACAAACAACTGCAACATTTGTATTTCCTAATTCTTCAAGATCTGCTGAAATGTCCATAGTAGTTTCTGCTCCTCTGTGAACTCCGCCGATTCCCCCTGTTGCAAAAATTTTAATTCCTGCCATTTCTGCACAAATCATTGTTGCGGCAACAGTTGTTGCACCATTTAATTTATTAGCAACAACATAAGCTAAATCCCTTCTTGAAGTTTTTGTTACACTAAGTCCAGCTTTTCCGATTACTTCTATTTCTTCTTTTGTTAAGCCAACTTTAATTTCTCCATTTATAATAGCTATTGTAGCTGGAATTGCTCCGTTTTCTCTAACAACTTTTTCAACTTCAAGGGCTGTTTCAACATTTTTAGGATAAGGCATTCCATGTGATATTATTGTTGATTCTAAAGCTACAACTGGTTTATTTTCCTTAATTGCATTTTTTACTTCTTCACTAACAGTTAAATATTTTTCTAATTTCATAACTTCCTCCAAAATTTAATAGATTTTTTTCGCTTATATTTTTACTTACTGTATCCATAGATTGTGCAGTTATAAATCCCGCTACATTTCCAAGTTTTGCACATTCTAAAATATCTTTTTCATTAACAACTCCAAAAATTATTCCACTCATAGCTGCATCTCCACAACCAGAAGTATTTTCAATCTTTGGTTTTTCGTTTATCCTTACTATTCCATTTTCATTTTTATCGGCATATAAAATTCCCTTTTCGCCCATAGAAATAAAAACTTTTTGAACACCTTTTTCTAAAAATACATTCACAATCTTTTCTAAATCACTTTCATTTTCATAAGGAATGTCAGTTAATTCTTCTGCTTCATAAATATTCGGTTTTAAAAGATAGATGTACTTTAATAATTTCTTTATTTTTAAAGCTTTTTTTCTTGAAACACAATCTACAATTATCTTTGAATTAGGGCAATTTTTACAGATGTATTCAAGAACATCTTCCCTTAAATTTGTATCCATAACTATATATTTATAACTCTTAATCAAATCAATAAGTTTAGAGATAAATTCAATATTGATTTCATCCAAAACTTCCATTGAAGAAATGGCAGTAAATAAATCATTATTTTCATCCAAAATAGAAATATAATTTGACATCCCTCTATTTGTTAAAAATTTACTGTTTGAAAAATCCAGTCCGATTTTTTTCAAATAATCTTTGATTTCTCTTGAATAGACATCATCACCAAATACAGAAATAAATTTATTATCTATTCCCATTTTAAGTAAATTTTCAGCGATATTTTTTGCAACCCCTCCAAAAGAATATTCCAAAGTTCCTGGATTGGAATCTTTCATATTAATTTTTTCAAAACTTTTTGCAATAAAATCAATATTACATCCACCAATAACACAAACTTCTTTTGATAAATTCGAGTTAATCACATAAGCTCTTCCAACTAAATATCCTTTTTTAATCAAATTTGAAATATGAACTGCAACCGAGGATCTCTTTATATTAAGCAAATCAGCGAGTTCATTTTGAGAAATATAAGGATTTTCTTTTATTATATCCAAAAGTTCTTGTTCTCTTTTTGTCATAGTACCCCCTTAAGCAATAGTTTATTATATTATATCAAATGTTTATATAAAAATCAATATTTTTAAATAAAAAAAATTCTATATGTATCTTCGATACATTTACTTTTGCTAAAGCAAAAGTATGAGATCTCTCCACTACGGTCGAGATGACGTGTTGGGAGATTTTATTTGCTAAGTATTATGACGTGCACTTTTGTATTTTCTATAAAATTTAAAAAACATATAAGAACCTCACCCTTCCTCGATGCTTTGCATCGGGTGGGTGCCCGAGAACCTTGTTACTTCGTAATAAAAACCTCACCCTTCCTCGATGCTTTGCATCGGGTGGGTGCCCGAGAACCTTGTTACTTCGTAATAAAAACCTCACCCTTCCTCGATGCTTTGCATCGGGTGGGTGCCCGAGAACCTTGTTACTTCGTAATAAAAAAAGTCCTTTAAATAAAGGACTTTAGTTTAATTCAAAAAATTAAATTTTAAACAGCTTAGAATTTTTTCTTTTTTCTTCTTGCTGCCTCTGATTTTTTCTTTCTCTTTACACTTGGCTTTTCGTAATGTTCTCTTTTTCTATATTCTGAAAGCACTCCAGCACGTGCACATTGTCTTTTAAATCTTTTCAACGCATTATCTAAAGATTCGTTTTCGCCAACTCTAATCTCTGCCATGATATCCCCCCTCTCTTATATAGACAAACTGTCTTGAGAAATAATCATTCATATTATACAACAAAATTGATATAAATTCAAGTAAATTCACTATATTTTTTAGTATAATTAATAAAATTTATAAATTTTTATAATATATTTAATTTTAGCCTGGTGGCCAATTTAAACTACGTCCTGCAAGAACGTGAAAATGTAAGTGTTTAACGGTTTGTCCACCATTATCATTACAATTATTAACTATTCTATAACCTGATTCATCAAATCCCATTTCTTTAGCAAGTTCAGAAATTTTTAGAAATATTTTCCCAACTACTTCTGCATTTTCCTTATCTACAAAATTACAGGATTCAATATGTCTTTTAGGTATTACTAAAAAATGAATCGGAGATTGAGGTGATAAATCGTTAAATGCAACTATATCATCATCTTCATAAATTTTATTAGACGGAATTTCTCCACTAACAATTTTGCAAAATATACAGTCCATTATCTCACCTCCATATAATAAATATATCAAAATCAAAATAGATAAGCTCTATTTTAATTATTGTCTATTATACCATATACAACCTCTATTTTCAAGAAAAAACACGATATGCAATAGTATATTATTGCATATCGTGTTGTTGCGTTTTTTTGCTTAATTAAATAATTTATTTTTTACAAAATATCAACTTGACACATTTTCATAGCTTCTAATGCTGTGTTATGACTTTGTGGAGTAACTCCCGCACAACATTTACTATCTACAATTAATTCAACTTCAGGTAAAAATCCTTTAATCATTAAAGTATTTACAATCACACAAATATCTGTGCAAATTCCAACAAATTCTATGCTTTCAATTTGCTCTTTTTCGTTTAGGCTTTTTAAATACTCAACCAAGTCGCCAGAGCCAAAACCTGCTTTTTCAAAAATTTTACAGTTTTCTTTATAGATACCTTCTCTGATTTTCCAAGCGTCAGTTCCTTTAATACAATGTTTTATAGGAAGTTTTTTTCCCTCTTGTGTATTTAAGTAATTATCATCGTGAGTATCCATTGTATAAATAATTTCTCCGTCAAAGTTTTTAATTTTTTCCTTTAATTTAGGAATCATATTTATAGCCTCTTGAGTTCCCAACTTACCATCAACAAAATCATTTTGAACATCAATAACAACTAATATTTTCATAACCAGCCTCCAAAAGTTTTTTATAAAAAAATCTAAATATTTTAACCAAATAAATTATATACATTATTTAATCTTTTGTCAAATTATAAAATTCATCATTTACAATACATCTATAATATTTCAAAAATATTACACTCAAGATAAATTCATTTACAAATTGTGCAAATGCAACTCCAAATAGAGATAAATCAAAAACTTGTGTTAATATCAACATTAAAATAAGACTTAAGATATTTACCCCTGCAGTTGTTTTTAATAAAAATATATTTTTATTCAAACCCTGTAAAGCACATTTATATATGTATGAATATGAACTACAAATATTTGCAATTAAGAAAAAAATCAAAAATTTTGTAGCAATATTTTGTACAGAAACGTCATCTGTAATAAGTTTAGGTAAATATTCTCTAAAAATAAAGAATAATGCACTTCCAAAGATAAATAATATAGTTGTAATTTTAACTGATATTTTAGGATAATCTATCAAATTTCTAATGTTTTTCTCTCCAGAACTTATGCTTATTAAACTCAAAGTCGCAGAACCATAGATATGTTTAAAAGTAAATAAAAACATAATTAAATTTGTAATTATTGAATATCCGGCAAATTCGTTATTGCCTATTCTAATAACAATCATATTGAAAATAATGACAAAAATAGTTCCGTCAAAAATTTCCTGTATCATAATAGGAAAAGCTAATTTAAAATGATTAAATCCATTTATAAAATAGCTTTTTAGTAATTCAAATTTTAATTTTAATTTATTTTTCAATACAAAAATATAAATTAAAAGATTTACAAACATTGAAAAAACAGTACTAAATCCGACCATAGTAATTCCAAATTTTGGAAAACCAAACTTTCCAAGAACGAACAAATAATCTAAACCCAGATTTAAAACTGAAGAAATAGTAGATCCTATTAAAATCCATTTTGTCATATTTGAAATTCTAAAATATGCCCCAAATGTAAATAAACATAGTTGTAATAAGACACAAAAACTCATAGGATATGAGAACAAAATCCCCTGTTCCAAAGTTTCTCCAGACAAATTATAGAATATTTTTAAAAAATATGTCTTTCCGAGCAACATCAATAATAAGAATAAAAATCCCATAAAAATATTGATAGCAAGAGATGAAAAGAATTCATAATTTAGACCTTTTTCATCTCCCTGTCCTAGTTTTTCTCCAAGTTTTGTATTTATAATTATTGCAGTCGCTCCCAAAACTCCACTTATAGTATATAATGTTGAAGAAATCAAATTTACCGCATTAAATGCAGGTGTTGAAACTCTTGCAACAATAGCAATATCGGATAACTCCAAAATATAACTTAGGATAAAATTTACCATAAGTGGAAAAGCAAATTTGTTAAGTTCTAATCTTTTATTTTTCATATTTCTTTTTCTTTAAATCAATCTCAAAATCACAATTTTCATCGGAACATTTTAGTGCATGTTTAAATCTGTTTTTAACTTCAACTAAGAATTTTCCACATTTTTCGCATTTTTTATCAGCTATCGGTTTATCCCAAATTGCATAGTCACATTCAGGATAATTTTCACAACCGTAAAACACTTTTCTCTTTTTTGAAATTTTTTCGATTATTCTTCCACCACATTTAGGGCATTTTACCCCAGTATCTTTAACTTCCTTTTTTATATAATTACAATCAGGAAATCCACTACAACCAATAAATTTACCAAATTTTGTCTTTTTAATAACTAAATTTTTACCACATTGTGGACATTTTTCGTCAAGGACTTCATCTTTTATTTTATAATCTTCTGAATCTCCTTCAGACTTTTTCAAAAATGTTTCAAATACAGCATAGAAGTCTGAAATAACTTTTTTCCAATCCTTTTTATTTTCAGCTATTTCATCGAGCTTTTCTTCCATTTCCATAGTGAATTTTTCGTTTATAATTGTTTCAAAGTTGGAAACTAAAAACTTATTTACATTTTTTCCTAAATCTGTTGGAATGATTTTTTTATTCTCAATTAAAATATAAAATCTGCTTGTCAAACTATTTATAATACTTGCATAGGTACTTGGTCTTCCAATTCCGTTTTCTTCAAGTTTTTTAACCAAAGTAGCCTCTGTAAAATTGGCAACAGGTTTTGTAAAATGTTGACTCTTTTCTATTTTTTCAGCTTTTATTACATCTTTAGCTTCTAATTTAGGTAATGGTTCATCTTTAATATCGCTTGAAGTATATATTTTTGAAAATCCGTCAAATAAAGTGTATCTTCCATTTAATTTATAGATACAATTATTAGAATTTAAAACTATTTGTGTACTTTCATAACTTTCTGCCTTCATTTGAGAAGCGACTGTTCTTTCCCAAATCAATTTATATAGTTTATATTGATTTGCAGTTAAATAGCTTTTTATTTTTTCAGGACTTCTAAAAATACTACTTGGTCTAACACCCTCATGAGCATCTTGTGAATTTTTTTTCTTTAAATTGTACTCATTACCTTTACTTGCATAATTTTTCCCATAATTTTCGGTAATATACTCAATTGCCTCTGCAACTATTTCTGATGAAATTCTAGTTGAGTCAGTTCTCATATATGAAATTAAACCGACAGAGCCTTCTTTACCAACATTAATCCCTTCATAAAGTTGTTGAGCAATACTCATAGTCATTGAGCTTGAAAAACCTAATTTTCTTCCCGCTTCTTGTTGTAATGTACTTGTAGTAAAAGGTGGTTGTGGTTTTCTCTCTTTTTTTACCTTTTTTACATCTTCCACGATAAAATTATCTTTATCTGTTTTTTCTACAACTTTTAAAGCCTCTTTTTCATTTTTTATTTCTTTTTTTACTATTTTTTTATTTTCATATTCTCCATAATATAGTGATTTAAACTCTATATTTTGGACATTATGTATCCCTTCGATCTTCCAAAATTCTTCAGGAACAAAATTATCTATCTCTTCTTGACGTTCACAGATAATTTTTAAAGTTGCAGATTGAACACGACCTGCAGAAAGTCCACTCTTTATTTTTTCCAAAGAATCGGAGATAGTTTATATCCTACAAGTCTGTCTAAAACTCTTCTGGCTTGTTGAGAATTTACTAAATTCATATCTATTTTTCTTGAATTTTTTATGGATTCTTTGATACTCTTTTTAGTAATTTCGTGAAATTCTATTCTGTTATTATCATTAATATCAAGACCTAAAAGGTAGGCAATATGCCAAGAAATTGCTTCCCCCTCTCTGTCGGGGTCGGTTGCAAGATATATATTTTCTGAATTTTTGTAAAGCTCTTTTAATTCTTTAATCTTAGAAGCTTTTCCCCTTACATTTATATATTCAGGTTCAAAATTATTTTCTATATCTATCCCCATTTTACTTTTAGGTAAATCTCTTATATGTCCAACACTTGCTACAACTTTGTAATTACTTCCAAGCATTTTGCTAACTGTTTTAGCCTTTGTTGGAGATTCTACTATAACTAAATTTTTATACAAAACTAACTCCTTATACAATCTTACTCATTGAAATGTGTTCTATTCCAACTTCAACAAAAATATCATCATTATCTTTAGTATAACCTAACATTTCATAAAAGGTCATTGCATGATATTGCGCTGAAAATCTAATTGTCTTCTTTTCATTTTCTTTTTTAAATTTTTTTACAGTTTCTTCCATACTTATAAATAAAAACTTTCCTACTCCTTTTCCTCTGCAAGATTTCTTTACACAGGCTCTTCCAAAATAGACAATGTCTTTATTTATATTCATAATCCTTGCAGTTGCAAGAAGCTCATCTCCTTCAAAAACTCCAACATGAATTGTATCTTCTAAACTATCTCTGTCATCAACTTCATATTCAAGTGGAACTTTTTGTTCATCTACGAAAACTTCTTCTCGCAAAGCGAATGCCTTTTCCATTTCTTCGCTTTTTAATATTCTATATTCCATAAAAACATCTCCGTATAATCTATAAACTCTCTATATGTTATATAATTTAGTTAATTTTGTCAATATATTTTTATAATTTCACAATTAAAAAAGTGTCAATTTTAAAAAATTGACACAAAAATTTAATTTTATTCTATTATATATGCACTTACAATTTCTCCATAATAGGCTGTATGATAATCCCTATTTGCTCCATAAAATTCTCCTGACACATTTTCAGGATAATTTTTTTCCTTTATTTCTTTTGGTATTGCATTTTCATCCTGTTTTTGTTTATAAATAACCTTACATTCCAAAGTTAAAGGCAATTCTTTAATAGCTGGAACATCTACAATTTCAGATTCAACTAAAGTTAAATTCAAATCTTTAATTTTATCAGTATCTCTTCCTGACTTTGTACCACAAACTCCAATTATATTTTTGTCATAATTATTCAAAAAAATATTTACAGTAAATTCTCCACTTTTATCAAGTAATTCTTTTGTAAAACGACTTTCTCTTACAAATGCTGTAAAAATCGGTCTATTCCACTCTATTCCCAAAGTTCCCCAAGAAATTGACATTGTATTTACCTTTTCTTTTGACTTTGTTGTAAGCAAAACACCCTTTTCAACTGCTAACATTATTTCTTTCGCATAATCAAAAACATTAATTTTTCTTTTCATAATTTTCTCCTAAATTGCAATCGGAATATCTTTTATTTGTTCTCCACATTTATAATTTTCTATTATAACATCATCTGATGTAAAATCGTAAAAGTTTTTAACATCTGGATTTAAAGTAACCTTTGGCGCAGGAAATTTTTCCCTAGTAATAAGTTCTTTTATAATCGGAACATGTCTATCATAGATATGAGCATCAGCTATTACATGAACAAGCTCTCCAACTTCCAAATTACATTCTCTAGCAAGCATATGAATCAAAATTGCATATTGACAAACATTCCAATTATTCGCTGCTAAAATATCTTGACTCCTTTGATTTAAAATAGCATTTAGCTTATTACCTGTAACATTAAAAGTCATACTATATGCACAAGGATATAAATTCATTTCTGATAAGTCTTCATGAACGTAAATATTTGTAATTATTCTTCTACTATAAGGATTGTTTTTCAAGTCATAAATAACTCTGTCAACCTGATCAAACATTCCTTCCTTATATTTATGTTTAACTCCAAGCTGATAACCGTAAGCCTTTCCGATACTTCCATTTTCATCAGCCCATTCATCCCAAACATGACTCTTTAAATCCTTAATATTATTGGACTTCTTTTGCCATATCCAAAGCATTTCGTCAGTACATAATTTTATGGCTGTTTTTCTAAGTGTAAGTGCAGGAAATTCTTCTGCTAAATTGTATCTATTTACAACTCCAAATTTTTTTATCGTATATGCCTTTGTTCCATCTTCCCATACAGGACGAACTTTTTCTCCTTTTGTATCTACTCCATTTTCAAGTATATCTTTACACATTGAAATAAATATATCATCTGCTCTACTCATAATTATCTCCTAAAATCATACTACAATAAGGATAACATTTTTAAAACAAAAACGCAAATTCATTAAAATAGTTTTACAAAATATTTCTTGTATGATATTGTATATTTCAAAATATTTTTAATTTATATATTAAAAATACTTGATTTATATTTTACGATATGATATAATATGCGAAGTGATTAATTTATAATATTTAAGTGAGGTGAATACAATGAAAAAAGGAATACATCCAGAATACAATAAAGTAGTTTTTATGGATACAACAAGTGGATATAAATTCATCTGTGGTTCAACAAAAACTTCAAATGAAACAATAGAAATGGAAGATGGTAACACTTATCCATTAATTAAAATTGAAATCAGTTCTGATTCACATCCATTCTACACAGGTCGTCAAAGATTTGTTGAAAAAGGTGGTAGAATTGAAAAATTCAAGAAAAGATATAATATGGACTAGTAGAAAGCAGAGCAATCTGCTTTTTTTTGTTGCAAAAAACAGCGGCTTTAGGAGATTTCTCGACTATTGCTTGTTTACAAAAAATAGTATTTATGAAAGAAACTCTATAATAATTTTAGTATGTATCTTCGATACATTTACTTTTGCTAAAGCAAAAGTATGAGATTTTCGCAGTCGATTGTATTCCAAATCAAAGATTTGGACAATCTTTGCGTCAGACCTACTTTTGTTTACAAGTAAACAAAGTTAGGGCTAGATTCATTTTGCTAACGCTACAGTCGAAATGACGGATAAGGAAAAAAACTTTGTTTAATAGCTTACCGTTAAATGTAAATCAGCTTACGAGTTATTTTAAAAAATTATAACAAATAAAATATTTAACATCATAATACTTATTAAAGCGAAAAACAACAAAAAAGAGCTGTTTTCACAGCTCTCTTTAATTAACAACCACCTTTTAATTTTTTACTTCTTATATAAATCTTTGGAAATTTATCATGTTGATTAAAATATCCCATAAGTTCAAAAAATTGAAAAGCTCTTTTTTGTTGATCAACAGTCATATTTGTTTTTTCTTTGATGAGTTTTTTTGCTTTTTTTGAATAAACAAAATATCCTTCCGCATTTATATCTTTAATAACTATATCATATAAATCATAATACTCTTGCTTCATTATTGTCCCCTTTTGCAGATTGAATTTCGTACCAAGTTTTATATTTACCATTTAGAGCGATAAGCTCGTCATGTGTACCAGTTTCTAAAACTTTTCCATTTTCTATCATAACTATTGTATCACAATTTTTTACAGTGGACAATCTATGTGCAATAATCATCGTACTTCTACCTTGTTTTAGAACTTCAATTCCATAATTAATTATTTTTTCTGTTTCTGTATCGATGTTTGCAGTTGCCTCATCCAAGATTAAAACTTTTGGGTTTCTTACTATGGCTCTAGCAAAGCAAATGATTTGTTTTTCTCCAAGAGATAAGTCTGATCCACTTATTGCCAACTCATAATCTAAATTGTTATTTCTTTTTTGTAAAAGATTTTTACCACCAACTTTTACTATTGCATCTAAAACTTCACTTTCTATTATACTTTCATCTTTAAGTGTTATATTATCTCTTATACTTCCTGTGAAAATATATGGGTCTTGAAGAACCACTGCCATTTGTTTTCTATAAGAAGCTTTGCTTAAATTTTTTATGTTTTGTCCGTCAAGTAAAATTTCTCCTTTTTGATTATCGTAAAATCCTAAAATCAAATTCATTATAGTTGACTTTCCGCTTCCAGTAGCTCCTACAAAAGCGATGGATTTCCCTTTGTCAAGTTTAAAATTAACATCTTTTAAAACCGGAACATTTTCTTTGTATTCAAAGCCGACATTTTTAAATTCAATATTTCCTTCAAGTTCAATTGCTCTATCTGTTGTTTTTTCTTCTTCTATTTCAAAAATTTTAATTATTCTATCGCAAGAAACGAGCGCTGTCTTATATCTATTTATTTGTGATAAAAAGTTCATAAAAAGTCTTAAAATTCTTTTATTATACTCAATTAAAACATATAAGATACCAACACTTAATCCCAATCCATTAATTTTTAGAATTGTAAAGACTAAGATTATCATGGCATTTGTAAAAATCATAGTAAAATCAATTAAATTCCATGAGAATAAAGCATTTAAAATAGTCCTCTTAATATAATTCTTTTCAACTTCTTTATTTTCTCTTTCAAAAGACTCAATCATCAAATCTTCATTTCCATATACTTGAATTACAGGTAATGATTTAATTGTTTCATTATAAATTGAGCTTGTTATCCCCTCATGCTTTCTTATTGTTTTAGTAACTGATGTAAGTTTTCGTCCATAATAATTAGTTACAATATACATTAAAGGTAAATATATCAAAACTATTAATAAAAGATATGGACTAATATAAAACATTACTACGAGCATCATTAATAAATTCAACACGAAACCTAAAATATCATTTAGAAGAGTTTGATATAATTCTTTAATTGTATTAGTATCTGTTGTAAATCTTGAAACTAAATCTCCTGCATAAGAGCTATCAAAATATTGCATTTTGAAATTTTGCATATGTCTTATTAAACTAGATTGTATCTTATAAGCGATATTGCAAGATAATTTGTTAAAAGAAATTCTTACAATAAATAAAAACACTAAAATTAATATATTAAGTCCTAGATATAATAGTGCTTTTTGAACGACAAAAGAGTAAAAATTTTCCATATGCATTAAATCTGCATCTATAATTGATGAAATTACAGTTGGTAAATACACATCGAGAAAAACTCTAAATATAGTAAAGATTGATCCTGTAAAGAATAGAAATTTTTCTTCTAAAAGGTAGGAAGTTAAAAATTTTAATTTACTATTTTTCATCATCTTCCTCCTTATCTAAACTTTGATACTCAAACTGCTCCTTATACCAAGAATCTCTTGAAATAAGTTCTTCATGAGTACCTCTGTCGATTATTTCTCCATTGTCCATAACTAAAATTAAATCAGAATGTTCAACTGCAGAAATTCTATGAGAAATAATTATATTAGTCCTATCTCTCCTATTTTCTTTAAGAGAATTTACAATTTTACTTTCAGTATTCGCATCAATGGCGGAAAAAGAATCATCTAAAATCAGTATTTCAGGATCTCTATACAAAGCTCTAGCAAGAGAAATTCTTTGCTTTTGTCCTCCTGAAAGTCCAAGACCACGTTCTCCAACAACTGTATCTAGTCCTTTTTCTAAATTTTGTATATCTTTGTAAAAGTCTGCCTTTTTTATAACATTTATTATTTTTTCATCATTTTCTGCAATACTTCCAAATAAAATATTTTCTCTGACTGTTTTAGAAAGTAAAATATTCTCTTGACTTACATATCCAAATTTATTTCTTACAGATGTAATGTCATAATCTTCATAAGGAATATCATTTATAAAGATTTTATTCTTATCGAAATTATAAAATCTTAAAATCTGTTTAACTAATGTACTCTTTCCACTTCCACTTTTTCCAACTATTCCAAGAGTTTCCCCTTTATTTAACTTAAAGCTAATGTCTTTAAGTGAAATTTCTTTATCTTCCGGATAACTAAAAGAAAAGTTTTTAAATTCCATCGTGGAAAAATCATCTAAAATCTTATCCCCATTTTCTATTTCTGTCTTATCATCTAGCAAAAGATTTATTCTATTTATAGAAACTAAAGCTCTTTTATAAGTATTTATACAATCTCCAAGTCCCCAAAAAGACCAAGCCAACATCTCAGCTAATCCAAAGAATGTTACAAGTTTCCCAACTGTAATACTACCATTTCTTACTAAAAACGCTCCATAAAAAAGTCCAATAACCATAGAAATTGACCTTATAAAGGAGTTTGAAAGAAATGATAACATCCAAAGATTTACTTCCATAAAAGCTAAGTCAAAATAATATTTAATGATTTTAGAAATATTCTTTTGTCTTACTTCCTCATTTACATAACTTTTTATTAATTTTATTCCTTCAATTATTTCCAAAATCTCTTGACTTGACTTTCCAAAAGTCAAATTCATTTCTTCATTAACTTTTCCTACTTTATTACTAATTTTATTTGTGATTATTGCAGTAAAAACAAATGGCAACATAACAGCAACTGTAAGCTCCCAAGAAATAAAAAACACCAAATAACTTGCACATATTAAAGGCATAACAATAGAATCACAAGCTAATAGAATTCCAAAAGTAAAATAGTCGTATATATACTTTGTTTCGTTATCTGCAAGTCCGATTACATCACCTGCAGTATTTTTTTGAAAAAAGTCAGGAGACTTTTTTAAGATTTTTCTAAAGATTATATCTTTGTAATACATTTTTAGCTTTGCACCTGATCCATAGGCTAAATATGAAAAAGTCATAAAGCCAAAGAAGTTTACTACTCCTAAAAAAACCATTAAGCCCACATATTTATAAACTTTAACAGCTTCAAAATTTGGACTTTTAAATAAATCTACAATAGTTCCAGAAAGAGTAACTATATATATCAAAATGAAACTACTAAGAATATCAAAAATTAATCCAAATAAAAATCTAGTTTTTGCCTTTTTAAAGCCATCTCGAACAGCCCAATATATCCCCATTCTATCACCTTCTTTCATTTCAAAAAAAGCTCTTCAAAAAGAAGAGCATTTTTAAAATTTATTTACTTATTTTTCTTAGTGAATGTTGCAACCGAACCTCTTTCAATTATTCTTGAAGGTAAGATTGTAACATCCTTTAATTTTTCTTCGTTTCTTAGTTCCTTAATCAATTTTCTCATAGAGATTGCTCCCATATCATAATATGGTTCTTCTATAGTTGTAAGGGCAGGTCTGTAAATTGAAGCAATTAAATCATCGCCAAAACCTGCAACTGAAATGTCTTGTGGAACTTTAAGACCATTATCGTAACAATAACTAATAAAACCGATAGCTAAAGCATCTTCACTTGCAAAAACAACAGTTGAATTATTTTCTTTGATAAGTTTGAAAATTTCTTCTCCCATATCATATCCTGTTTGAACTGTTATATCTTTTGCATTTATAAGCGCTGATTTTACTTTTCTTTGTGCAACAGCTTCATTAAATCCTGCAAGTTTTTCTCTACCAATTCTACTTGTAACATCTTCACTTATAAAAACTATACTTTCATGACCTTCATCTATAAGATAATTAGTCATTTTATTACAAGTTGATTTATAGTCTATACTTACAGTATGTTCATCTGTATATTCGTAAAATTTATCAAGTCTTACAAAAGGAATTTTTTTACTTTTCAACTTAAACAGAATTTCAGGATTAATTTTTTCACTAATCATAATTATTCCTTCAACCTGTTTAGTGCACATAAATTCGATAATCTTATGCTCTACTTCAATATCTCCATATGTACTAGAAAGCAAAATATCGTAATTGTACATTCTTCCAATTTCTTCAATTCCTCTAATAATTTGAGCCATATAAGAAATACCAATATCTTTAACAATTACCCCAATCATATTTGATTTTCTCATTACAAGACTTCTTGCCAATTCATTAGGCTTAAAATCCAATTTTTTTATTGCATCTAAAACTTTTCTTCTTGATTCTGGACTAACAGGTTTTGATTCATTCATAACTCTTGAAACAGTAGAAATTGAAACTCCTGCTAATTTAGCTACATCTTTTATAGTAGGTGCTGACATTTTATCACTCCTTTAAAAATAAATTTATAATTACAATTAAATCGTTTACAAACTCCAACATTATTATATCATAGATTTTAATAAAATAAAACACTTTAGAAAAATGAATTCACAAATTTTCCCTATAAAATACATAAAATTTATAAAACAAATTTATCAAAATTAAAAAATATTAAAGTAAAAAATACTGTAAAATGATTTTCAAACTATTTCACAGTAAAAAATTTATTTTTTATTTTAATATATAAACTGTACAAAACAGTAGAAATAAGCAATGCAATAAAACATACTGCAATTTCTATTTCAATATAATTAAGTAAAGCCTTTTTTACAGGTAAAAATCCACCAGCCAACTCGTGAAAAACAGGATAATCAAAAGCAATTTTCCACTTCCAAAAGTATGAAAAAACTAAACTTAATCCAAATTGACTTATTATTAATACAATATTAATAATAAAAGAAATAATAGCCTTCGAAACTATAAAACTCGTCTTTTTTATAGGAAGTGTAAATAAAAATCCCTTATGATAGGAAAAGTCTAAATAAGTTGTTATAAAGAAATAAGATAGAGTTACCAAAAAAATTACAGCTAGAATATACTTTATATTATTGTATTCAACTAAAACGCCATCCAATGGAGCTTCTTCATATTGAAAAGTTCCATTTACTTTAATTATTTCGGATAGCCTTTCTTTTTCATGTTGTGCATAACTTTTTGACATAGAAAAATCTATATCATTTTCCTTAATTTCAATGATTTTTTCATACATCAATATAGCGCTTTCCATAAAGCCTATTTCATTTCCACTATATCTAAGTTTTACAGTATTTTCAGCTATATTAAGAGATTCTTTCAACAAAGCCATTTTATCTTTATCTCCAGAATATCTACAAGAAGCATTTTTACCTTTAGGATATAAAATTAATCCTATTTTTTCTTTAACCATAAGTAACTCATGTTTTTTATCTGCTTCAACTTGTTGAAAATTTAAATAATTTTTATAAAACAAAGAAGCTAACAACACAAAAATAACACCTAGAATTACTACAAATACTCTACTTCTTATAAATTTTTTACATTCTAATATAAATGTATTCATAACATTCACCTACTCAGCAAACAATCTTTGATACATCTGTTCAGACGCATTTATATGCTCTCTTATTTTAATTAATTTTATGCCTTTATCCTGTATTGCCTTAATTGCATCGTCAAAAGAATTCTTTTTAAACTGGCAAATTATCATATCTTTTTCAATTTCAGCACTTACTACAAATGGAGATAAAATTTCTAAAGATTGCTCATTGGAAGTAGTATCAATAGCATAGATTAGAAATTCATCTTCCACAATCTTTTTTACAATTTTTTTATCCTTTATGAATAGAAGATTATCAGTTAATTGGCTAATTTCTCCTAAAAAATGTGTTGATAAAATTACAAGAGTTCCATTTTTCGAAATTTCCTTTAACATTACTCTAAGCTCAATTTGACTGCTTGGATCAAGTCCATTAAATGGTTCGTCAAGCAATAAAACTTCAGGATTACTAATAAGTGCAATAGCCAAAAGTAATCTCTGTTTCATTCCCAAAGAATATGTCTTTACAGGTCTTTTATAAAATTTTTCAATCTTTGTTAAACTTACAATTTCTTTTATTATAGTCTTTGGTAATTTTTGTATATTTGCTACAAATTTCAAATGATCAAGTCCTGTTAAATTAGGAAATAATATACTTGCATCTTGCAAATACGACAATTTTTTAAAAATAGCATTATTCCTATTATCTATACCATTTACAGTAATCTGTCCTGATTGATAGCTAATCAAATTTGTAATACAATCTAAAAGAGTAGTTTTTCCCGTTCCGTTAGGTGCGACCAAAGCCCAAACCTCTGCATTTTCAAGTTCTAAAGACAAATCATTTAAAACTATATTTTCACCGTATCTTTTAGTAAGATTTTTTATACTCAAACTAGGCATATTTACTCCTCCTTCTATCTTGAATAAAAGCTAAACAAATTAATAAAATTGTTAAAATACAAATTCCAATTATCAAAATTTTACAAGATTTATCAAAACTGTAAGTAATAGTTTTAAATAAAAAATTTATACTACCATCAGCTATTTTTCCAACTCTCCAGTAAGAAAACGGATTATACCATTTATTAAACATCTGTAAAGTTGCTATAAGTCCAAAGGATAAAATAACAGATTTTATACTCGATTTTACAAAAGTCGAAATAGCACTTGTAAATAGGAATATAAATATTCCGTAAAGTAAAAATAAAATCAAACTTTTTATTAAAACATCAGATATTGGAACAATCTTATATCCAAAACTCATAAGTGAAAAATAATCACTTTTTACAATATAAGTTACAATTGGATATTCAAAAGATGATGACCCGCTTATTAGAAATTCTATTCCAAAAAATATTGCAGGTATCAATAGTCCAAGTATAATCGTTAAAATTCCACCTGTAAAAAGTCCCGACGATACAATCCTAAATTTACTTGCCCCCGATGTCTTTAAAAATCTAATAGTTTTATTTTGACTTTCCTCAAGCTTTGAAAATAGAATTCCAAAAGTTACAACAATTATAAAAGTATAGATTAATACTAAATTATTTGTAAAAAAATCCCATAATCTATGTGAAGTTCCTACTAGAGTTTTTTTACTATTTAGATTTAGAGTTTCCTCTTCTTCTGAAGTTCGAGGTTGGTCAAACTCTGTTCTCTGCAATTTTAAAGGATGAGCTGAAGGAATATTATTGTCTTTTAAATATTTTAAGGTTTCATACGTTATTTCAATAGTTAATGGATGAATATCAATTGTATTTAAACCCATAGCAATAAAACTATTAGTTTTTTCAGGTTTAAGAAATTTCATATATATTTCATATAAAGTTTTCCAATCATAATTTTTACTAGCTTCATATTTGACCTTGTCATCTTCTAATAACTTTGAAAAAGCTTCTCTATCTCTAGTTAAATCTTCTATTTCTTCTTTTGTAAGATTGTTTTGAGATAATTTTTCTTCGGTTTCATTGACAATCGATTCATGATATTTTAAAGACTCTTCCTTGGAAGCAATATATTCATCATTACTCTTCTTGTTTTCAATTTTTGAAATGGAGGACATAATTAGACCAAAACTTATAATTATAATAAGAAATAATATATTCTTCTTCTGTTTTATAAAATATTTAAAAAACAAATTACACATAACTACCTCCCAAAACAAAAATCACTAAAAGCTTATATATAAGATATATCTCGAAAAAAATAATTTATCTATTTAATTTTATCTCTAGGTAAATCGTTATCACAAGAATATCATAATTATTATTATTTGTCAAATATAATAACTGTTATTTTTCTCTTATATATTGACATAAAATAAAATTATAATATATAATAGGATAAATTGATATTGTAAACTTATAATGTTAATTTTAAAATATCAAACTTATTATTTATGGAGCTTTTTATTATGAAAAAAATTTTATTAAATTATTTTCATATCGAATATTCTGTATTGTATAAAAAAACTCATCTAAGCATATTAGATGAGTTTTTATTGTGAAACAACAAGGTTCCCGGGTACTCACCCGATGCGAAGCATCGAGGAAGGGTGGGGTTCTTATTTAATTATTTGTAAAAATTTTACTAAAGTTTACAAGCACATTCTATAAATATTTTCTATATCTTCAGGTGTTAATTCTCTAAAGCCTTTTATACTTTCTTTTCCCTTACAAGCCTTCTTAGCCATAATAGCAAAATTTTTATCATTAATATTTACATCTTTTAATGTACTTTGTAATTTTAAGTCATTAAATAAAAATTCTGAAAGTTTTTCAATGGCTTTTTCTGCAATTTCTCTATCAGAAAGATTTTTATCTATGCCAAAAACATTAACTCCAAATTGAACATATTTGTATATATTTTCATCATTTAAACAATATTGCATCCAACGTGGAGTTAATATTGCAAGTCCATGTCCATGAGTTATATCATAAAAAGCTGAAAGTTCATGTTCCATTGGGTGACAGCTCCAAGCAGTTGATTTACTTCCGTTTATAAAACCATTTATTGCCCAGGAAGATGCCCACATTAAATTAGCACGAGCTTCATAGTTTGTAGGGTCTTTCATAGCTATCGGAGCATATTTTATAACTGTTTTCATAAGACCTTCCATAACACAATCAAGCATAAATAAATCATCTTCTGTTGTAAAATAAACTTCTAGTATATGACTTAAAATATCTGCTGAACCGCAAGCAGTTTGATACTCACTCACACTGTACGTGTTTTTGGGGTCAAGAAATGAAACTTTTGGTAACATACACATTGAACCATTGCTTAATTTTTCATTTGTTTTAAGGTTTGAAATAACTCCATCATTATCCATTTCAGAACCGGTTGCTGAAAGTGTTAATATAGTTAAAAGAGGCAATGCATCTTCTATTTTTGCTCTTTTTTCTAAATCAAGAAAATCCCATGGGTCAAAATCAACTTTTGCTCCGGCACAAATAAATTTTGAGGCATCAATCGTTGAACCACCACCAACAGCAAGAACCACATCAATATTTTCTTCTTTACATATTCTAGCACCCTCTCTAACAGATTCTATTCTAGGATTAGGTTCTATCCCTGGAAGTTCAAAAACTTCAAGTCCTGCATCTCTTATTTCTTTTATAACCTCATCGTAAAGTCCTATCTTTTTAATGGAACCTCCTCCATAAGTTAATAAAACTTTTTTTCCATATTTTGACAATTCTCTTCCAAGATTGGAAAGTTGTCCTTCTCCAAAATATACCTTAACAGGAATATTGTAAATAAATGGTTTCATAAAAATCCTCCTTTAAATTTATTTTTAATACTTCTAAATTAATTTTACCTCTCCTCTATATCTAGTTAAAGAATACCCTTATTTTAACTTGAGAAAACAAAAAGAGAGAATTATTCAAAACAATCCTCTCTAATTTTTATTCTGTAAAAACAATATAACCATGTGATTTATTTTACCATTTTATTAAATATTTGCTTTGTAGCATAATGTGAAATTAACAAAATGATTAAAGAAAAATCAAAAGGAATTTGCACTACAACTTTTATTAAAAGGCATAGAGCAAAAGCGACTAAATCTAAAATCATAAATTGTTTTTCACTTGTATATTTTTTTATTATACTGTATTTTATTTTTAAATTTCTAATTAAAATAACAAGAGCAACTACTCCAACTAATGCATCTATGCTAAAATTAACTAAAAATTTACTATTTATAACAGCCCATAAAAAATATATAAACAAAGTTCCCATCATAATGATGGTTAATCCTGTCAGTGATATTTTGGCTTTATCTTCTGACATTTCCTTCGGTGTAATTCTTCTTGCCATTATTCAAAAATCACTCCATCAGAACCGTCAATTTTAATATTTGTTGAGAAGAATTCTTTTAATGCTGTAACCATATATCCTGTATCTTTAATTCCACAAGTTTCAAAACTTGAGTGCATTCCAAGTTGAGCAACTCCAATATCAAGAGCATGTAAGCTAACTTGAATATTTGATAAGTTTCCAAGAGTTGAACCACCAACTTTATCGGATCTATTTGCAAAGAATTGTGTTGGAACTTTTACTTTTTTACAAATTTCTAAAAATACTGCTCTACTGAAAGCGTCTGTTGTATATTTTTGGTTTGCAGCTTCTTTTATAACGATACCTTTGTTCATAAAAGTTCTATTTGTTGGATCATAAAGTTCAGGATGATTTGGATGAACAGCATGAGCATTATCACAACTTACTAAGAAAGATTTTGCCACTGCTTGATGATATTCATCAGTTCCAAATTCAAGAGAAGCATTAATTCTCTTTAGAGCATCTTTCATAAATGTTGACATTGCACCTTGTTTTGTGTTTGAGCCAACTTCTTCATTATCAAAAACTGCACAAACATTTATTGCTTTTGGATTTTTTGCTTCTAAAAATGCTTTCATTGATGTAAATGCACATTGTAAGTCATCAAGTTTAGGTGTTGAAACAAATTCATCTTTATATCCCCAAATACATTGTCTTTGACGATTTACTAAGAATAAATCTTTTGCAACAACATCTTGAACTTTGACACCCAATTCATCCGCAACCATTTTATCAAAATCACCTTTTTTCAATTCTCCAGCAGAAAATAAAGGTAATAAATCAATTTGCTTATTGTAAGCATATCCATTGTTTATTTCTCTGTTTAAATGGATTGCAACATTTGGTATCATTAAAATATCTTTATCAATATAGAATAATTTATTTACAATTTTTCCTTTTTCTCTAACCAAAACTCTACCAGCTAGACTTAAAGGTCTATCAAACCAAGTTGAGTCAATCATTCCACCATAACCTTCAACATTTAATTTTAAATGTTCTCCTGGTGCATCCATTTCTGGAACTGCTTTTACTTTATATGTTGGAGAATCACTGTGAGCAGCAGTTATTTGGAAATGATAGTCACTAAGTTCTTTTCCTACTTGAAAAGCTAATATACTTGAATTATTTCTTGTAGTGTAATAATTTCCACCTTTTTTGATATTCCATTTTTCATTTTCTGGTAAAAATGTATATCCAGCTTTATCAAAATATTTTTTCATTGTATCAACAGTATGAAACATACTTTTACTTGAATCAATAAAAGTTAATAATTCTTTTGAAATTTTAATATCATTCATATCAATACCTCCTATTAAAATTTAATTTACCCTATTTAAATGTTTTAAAATCAGTAAATATATTTTAAAGAAAATAAAGGAACCAAAGTTCCTTTATTCCTTTATTATCTAAATTTATTTATTGTCTTCTCTTTTTCTAAGAACTGGTAAGATTAAACCTAAAGCAACTAAAACTGCAGGAGTTATAATCTTTAATACCATTTCAAAGCTGTCTTTTGAGTACATTCCAAGTAAACAACAAGCTAATGTTACTAAGAAACACCAAGCACCAAAGAATAATCCAACTCCTCTGTTTTTAACAAATCTATAATGTCTGTCAAGTTCTTCTTTACCATATCTAAGAGCAAAGTAAGCAACGAATACCCACATATATCTCATTGGCATTACTACACCGTTTAGACGAGTAAGTTGTCTAAGAACTGTAGTTGCTCCTGGAACAAATGATTGAGCTAATATAATTGCTCCACCAAGGATAGCAACTAATGCAATACCATTTACATAAGCACCTTTTTCGTTCTTCTTTAACAATCTTGTTGGGATGTATTGACTTGCATTAGGGTCTTCTAATAACATTCTTAAAGGAGCATCGATACTTATTAATAATGTTGAGAATTGTCCAACAGTATTAGCCGCTGAATAAATGATTAATAATAAATCACCAACACCATAGTATTGTCCTAATTTTTGGAATGCCCAATAAGCACCATTTGCTGCATAAGAGTCAAACGCTTCTTTACTTGCATTAATTTCGTTGATATCAAACATAAGTCCCATTGCAACAGTACCAAAGATAGCACTAATAACAACCATTAAAGTTGCAAACATCATTGCTTTAGGGAATTCTTTTGCAGAATCTCCTTCAATTTTGTTTACATATGGTGAAATCTTTTCAATACCACCAACAGCAAATACTAAAATTGATAAACTACTTAAATAGTTCAAGTCAATCTTAGGGAATAAGTTATTCCAAGCGAAGTTCAATTTTAAATATCCACCATTTGGATTAATTACAGGTGCCGCATACATCATAAGAATAAATAAAATACCTAAAACAAACATACTTGAACCTGCAAGTGTTGCTAATCTCTTAATAGGACTTAAACCTCTTGTTGCTAAATAACAGAATAATAGCAATACACCAAATGTAGCTAATTGAACATAGATTGTAGGAATACTATCATATGCTTTAGCATCTCTAAAAATCATAAAACTTAAAGCTTTAAGACCACCTGAACCTTTACCAGCAATATAAGTAATATGTACTGCCCAGTAAGTCCAACCTGCATAGTAAGCCAATTTAGAGTTAGTAGTTTCTTGAATCCAAGAAGTTACTCCACCACCTAAATCTTTAAATGTAGAACCTAGTTCTCCAACCATAAGTGCATACGGAACAAAATACAATGCAAACATTAGTATCCAAGAAAATATAACTTGTGTACCATGAAAGTAGATATATCCGTTTAAAACATTTCCAAATCCCCAAAGTGTTGAGAAACACATAAATACAAGGGACTGCCAACTAATTTTCTTTTCGGAACCTTCCATCCTGTCCTCCTAAAATATAAATTCTAAGCTATTTTCAGCCACACACAGTATACCAAAAATATTACTTCTTGTCAAAGGTATTTGTAATAGGATAACGTTTTGTTTTTGTTATAAAAATATTATCACTTCACCCTATCGTTTCTGTAACTCACAATTTAGCAAAAGATAAAAGACACCAAATGGTGTCTTTTGATTTTAAATTTATTTATTTATTTTGCTTTTATTTCTGTCCAAGCATCTTGTAATTTTTCGTTTGATTCTCCTAAGTCTTTTAGTACATAACCTTTTTCAAATACTTCTTTTTTAGGAAATACTATATCGCTATTTTTTAAGTTTTCATCCATAAGCTCTCTAGCTCCGTCAATTGGTGAGCCATATTTTACAAAGTTACAATTTCTTGCAGAAATTTCCGGTCTTGACATAAAATCAATAAACTTTGCTGCTAACTCTTTATTTTCTGAAACTTTAGGGATTACCCAGTTATCAAAGATAAAGATTGCCCCTTCTTTTGGAAAAACAAATTCTACATTTTTATTTTCATCTTTTGCAAGTAAGGCTTCTCCACCCCAAATACAAGTAAGTTTTGAATCTCCATTTATTAAGTTATCTTTTGCTTGATCATCACCAACATAATTTTTAACTATTTTCTTTTGAGCAATTAAAGAGTTTTTGGCTTTTTCAATATCTTCAACTTTTGTTGAGTTTGGATCTAATCCTTCTTTAATCATCGCTATTGCCATTGTAAATCTACTTCCGTCTAACATTACAACTTCACCTTTATTTTTTTCGCTCCAAAGGTCAGCCCAACTGTCAACTTTTTCTTGTTTTGACTTATCATAAGCAATTCCGATATTTCCTATTGTATATGGAACAGAATATTCACTCGTAGGGTCAAAAACTAAGTTTCTATATTCTTTTTTAACTTTATCCATATTTGGAATTTTACTTTTATCTAATTTTTCCAACATATTTTCTTTAATCATAGTATCTACCATATAGTCACTTGCTACGATTACATCATATTTTTCTGCACCACTTTTTAATTTAGTATAATATTCTTCATTTTCTTCAAAAAAAGTATAATTTACTTTACAATTATATTCTTTTTCAAATTCCTTGATTGTTTCAGGATCTATGAAAAGATCAGTATTAGTTACATTTAAAACTTTTTTCTCTGTACTTTCTTCTGTCTTTTCTTCTTTTTTATCTTCTTTCTTTTCGCTTTTTCCACAAGCTGTAAATGATATAGCCGTAGCAAAAACTAATAATAATGCTAATATGCTTTTAAATTTTTTCATTTTTTACTCCTCTATTTTTAAATACATAAGTTATTGTTGATATAATAATTATTATTGCAAAAAGCAATGTTGATAATGCATTTATTTTAGGACTAATTCCCCTCTTAGTCATCGAATAGATTTTAACCGAAAGTGTTGCAACTCCATTCCCTGAAGTAAAATAGCTAACAGTAAAATCATCTAAGGACATAGTTATACAAACTAATGCTCCAATGATTATATTAGGTATTAATTGTGGTAAAACAATTCTTTTAAACACTTGAAACTGTCTTGCTCCTAAATCCATTCCTGCATCATAAAGACTCTTATCAAAAGTCAGTAATTTTGGTAAAATCGCAAAGACTACAAATGGAACATTAAATATTATATGAGCTAAAATTATAGTAAAATATCCAAAATTAAGTTGGAAAAATACATATAAAATTATCATTCCAATTGCAATTACAATGTCAGGTAGAATAAGTGGAAGATATGTTACATTTGTAAAATAAGTTCTTAGCTTTGGATTAAAAGCTCTGTATATAGACCAAGCTCCGATAGTTCCAATTATAAGTGCAAAAATAGTTGCAATTGCCGTTATTACAAGCGTTTGAAAAAAAACTCTTATAACGGATTCATCCTTAAAAAGTTCTACATACCATTTCAAACTAAAACCTGTAAAATCCTTATTATATCTGGATTCATTAAACGAAAAAACCATCATAAATATAATTGGCATATATAAAAATATATAACACAAAGCAAGATATATTTTCCCAGTATATTTTTTTACCATATCTTCAATCCTTCTGTAAATTCATTATCTGATTTTTTTACAAATATTCTAAAAATCATAAGACTTACAAAAATTATAAGAATCATAATTAGAGAAATACTTGAGCCTGTTTCCCAGTTTCTGGCCTGTAAGAACTCCCTTTGAATTAAATTTCCTACTAGCATATTTTGACTTCCACCAAGTAAGTCTGATATTATAAAAGTTGTTACAGAAGGCATAAAGACCATAATGCAACCAGAAATTACTCCCTTAAAACTTAGTGGAAAAATAACTCTCAAAAATAAATCTTTTCCCCTAGCTCCCAAATCTCTTGCACATTCTATATATTCTTTATCGATATTAATAAGTGCGGTATAAATTGGAAGTACCATAAAAGGTAAAAAATTATAAATCATTCCTATAATAATTGCAAAATTATTGTTTAAAAACTTTATAGGACTATCTATAATTCCGATATTTATAAGCATTTGATTTATAATTCCCTGTTCTCTAAAAATACTCATCCAGGAGTATGTTCTAAGCAAAAAGTTAGTCCATAAAGGCATAATAAATAGTAAAACTAAAATATTTCTCCTCTTTTGAGACTTAATCCTACTTAGAAGAAGTCCTGCAGGGTAGCCCAAAATTAGACATAAAAAAGTTGAAATCAAGGATAATTTTAAAGATACTAAAATTATTTTCACATAAGTTGGTGTGAAAAACTTTTTGTAATTATCCAAAGTGAAAACAAAACTTTCATCTTTTACTTTAAAAGAATAATAAATTATAAAAAACAAAGGCACTATCGTAAAAATAATCGTCCATAATAAGTATGGCATAGCCCTTATTCTATATAAATGTTTTCGTAACATAAATCCTCCATAAAACAAATAAATCCAATTATTATTTTATCATTAAAATTGATATTAGACAAGTTTTTTCTTGTAAAGTTTCGTTTTTTATAATATAATTAGTATAAGAAAAATTTAAGGAGTTTTTGAAAATGAAATTAGTTTTAATTAGACATGGAGAAAGTGAATGGAATAAGTTGAATTTATTTACTGGCTGGACGGATGTAGGCCTTTCAGAAAAAGGAATTATCGAAGCTAATGAAGCAGGTTTTTCTCTAAAAGAAAATGAATACGACTTTGATGTATGCTACTGCTCTTATCTAAAAAGAGCAATTAACACTTTAAATATTGTTTTAGAAAGAATGGACAGACAGTGGTTGCCTGTTATAAAAACTTGGAAATTAAATGAAAGACATTATGGGGCATTACAAGGTTTAAATAAGGCTGAAACTGCTGAAAAATATGGAGAAGAACAAGTAAAACTTTGGAGAAGATCTTTTGATGTTCCACCTCCTGCACTTGACAAAGATGACGAAAGATGTCCTCATAATCAAGAACCTTACAGAAATGTTAATAAAAGTGAATTGCCTTACAATGAAAGTTTAAAAAATACTATTGAGAGAGTTATTCCTTATTACGAAGAAGTTATAAAAAAGGATATGTTAGATGGTAAAAGAGTCTTAATAGCTGCCCATGGAAACTCATTAAGAGCATTGGTTAAATATTTAGATAATTTAACAGATGAAGAAATTATTTCTGTAAATATTCCTACAGGAATTCCTTTAGTTTACGAATTTGATGACAATTTTAGAGTTATAGATAAATATTACTTAGGAAATCAAGATGAAATAAATGCAAAAATAAATTCTGTTGCAAATCAAGCGAAGAAAAAGTAAATTTTTTCAAGAAAAAAGGTTGAGGAGTAAAATCCTCAACCTTTTCTTTTTCTTATTCTTATTCTTTATCTTTTAATTCGTCATAATAGTTTTTGATTGCTTTTCTTATAACTTCTGACTTAGGTTCATCAATCTTTTCAGATATATAATAAAGCATTCCAACATCTTCATCATATAAAGTTATTCTAGCATTTAATACTTTAGGAACATCAATATGATCTCCTGTATTCTTTTCAAATAATGCAACAATAGCAAAAACTATTGCAGACGGAATCAAATAACCAAAACTTAAGGAACTAAGTGGTAATAATTTTATAAATTCTAAAATTCCATATGTGTCATTTAATACAGTCATAAATCCAATAATTATTGCAACTATAGCAGAATATTTTATAGCTCTATTACAAGAAATTTTATTTCTAATTACACTTGTCAAAATTAAAATTATTATTGGAGGATACAAAGTAAATAAAAGTGGAACTGCCAATTTTATTATTGCATCTACTCCAAGACAAGAGAAAACAAAACTTGCAAAACAAACAATTATGACCCAAATTTTATATGGAATCTTAGGAATTAACTCTGAAAAATACTCCGCAACTCCACCTGTAAGAGCAACTGAAGTTGTAAGGCAAGCCAAAATAACTATAACAGAAAGCATTAAAACTCCAGATCTACCGAATAATAAATTAGTAAAGTTTAGTAAAATAGCTGTTCCGTTCTTTGCTCCTTCTACATTAAGTTTTGAACTTGCTCCCAAGAAACAAAGTCCTCCATAAACAATACTTAAACATATAAAAGCTATGATTGATGAAGATAGGATTACCTTTTTTTCTCTTTCTTTTTTAATCTTATAGAAAATCAAAGCATTTACTATAACAGCATTAAAAAGTCCAGCTCCAAGTCCATCTAAAGTTTGAAAACCATTTATAAAAGAGTCATACATCACTTGTTGTAAATTTTCACCTGGTAGAATTTCTCCAACTGGAGAAATAATTCCTGTTATAATCATAATAATTAAAAATACAAGTAAAGTAGGAGTTAAATATCTACCTATAAAATCAACTATTTTTTCAGATTTAATACAAATTAAATATGTAACAATAAAAAATACTGCAGTTGTTATAACTAAGTTTTTAAATCCAAAATTAGCAACTCCTAAATTATAAGTAATCGCACCAGTTCTTGGTATTGCAACTAAAGGTCCTATACACAAAGAGATACAAACTAAGATTATTGTCCCCAAATATTTTCCCAAAGGTTTTACAAATTCTGTTATACCTCCACAACAAAAAACAGTATATAGTGATATCATTGCCAAAAGCCCATCAGCCGCCATATATAGAATAAATGCTATAGGCCAATATGAACCTGAATTATAACCTAAAAATGTTGGAAATATCAGGTTTCCGGCACCGAAGAACATTGCAAATAAGCTAAAGCCTATTACAAATATTATTCTAATTTCTTTTTTCATAATCCCTCCTAAAATAAAAACGATTTCTTTAGATATATTAACACAAAAACTAAAAAC
This sequence comes from Parvimonas sp. oral taxon 110 str. F0139, assembly GCF_000214475.1. Lineage (GTDB taxonomy): Bacteria > Bacillota > Clostridia > Tissierellales > Peptoniphilaceae > Parvimonas. The sequence goes on from NZ_AFII01000002.1 coordinate 256,047, forward strand.
TTGCAAGGCAAGGTAACTTAAAAAATCATCTTTATATTTTCTAATTTTTTTGATAATTTGAAGTATATAAAACTGAAAACAAATAAAGTTTATTGTATAATTATTCTTTTTAAAAATAAATATCCACAATAATTTCATATTTCAAATTCTTTTGAACAACAAAAAAGGGAACCATACAGTTCCCCTTTAAATATTCAGATTATTATCCTAAAATCTTAGTAACAACTCCTGAACCTACTGTTCTTCCGCCTTCTCTGATGGCAAATCTTAAACCTTCATCAATAGCGATTGGAGTGATTAATTCGATTATAAATTTAGCGTTATCTCCAGGCATAACCATTTCAACGCCGTCTTCTAATTGGATATTACCAGTTACGTCAGTTGTTCTGAAGTAGAATTGTGGTCTATATCCTGAGAAGAATGGAGTATGTCTTCCACCTTCTTCTTTAGTTAATACGTAAACTTCTGATTCGAATTTAGTATGTGGATTAATTGTTCCTGGTTTTGCAAGAACTTGTCCTCTTTGGATTTCGTTTCTTTGAACACCTCTTAATAGAAGACCAATGTTATCTCCAGCAGCAGCTTCGTCTAACATCTTCTTGAACATTTCAACACCAGTTACAACAACTGTTCTCCTTTCAGTTGTTAAACCTACTAATTCAACGTTATCTTGAACTTTTACTTTACCTTTTTCTACTCTACCTGTAGCAACAGTACCTCTACCAGTGATTGAGAATACGTCTTCAACTGGCATTAAGAATGGGTTATCAACATCTCTAACTGGTTCTGGAATATAATCATCAACTGCTTCCATTAATTTAACAATTTTATCTCCCCATTCTCCATCTGGTTCTTCAAGTGCTTTTAATGCTGAACCAACTACGATTGGAGTGCTATCTCCATCATATTCGTATTCATTTAATAATTCTCTAACTTCCATTTCAACAAGTTCGATTAATTCTGGGTCATCAACTTGGTCTTCTTTGTTTAAGAATACAGCAATTTTAGGAACGCCTACTTGTCTTGCAAGTAAGATATGTTCTCTTGTTTGTGGCATTGGACCATCAGCAGCACTTACTACTAAGATAGCACCGTCCATTTGTGCAGCACCTGTAATCATGTTCTTAACATAGTCGGCGTGTCCCGGACAGTCAACGTGTGCATAGTGTCTTTTTGCAGTTTCGTATTCAACGTGAGAAGTTGAAATTGTGATTCCTCTTTCTCTTTCTTCTGGAGCCTTGTCGATATTTGCATAATCAACGAATTCACCAGTACCAAATCTTTTGTTTAATACTAAAGTGATAGCTGCAGTTAAAGTAGTTTTACCATGGTCAACGTGACCAATAGTTCCGATATTAACGTGTGGTTTAGTTCTTTCAAATTTTTGCTTAGCCATTTTACTAATGTCCTCCTAATCTATTTTTTTGCTCTCTCGCCAATTACTTTTTCAGCAATTGCTTGAGGCACTTTTTCATAATGATCGAATTGCATTGAATATGTTGCACGACCTTGAGTATTACTTCTTAAGTCTGTTGCATATCCAAACATTTCTGCTAAAGGTATATATGCATCAAGTACATGAACTCCATTTTTAGGATTCATTCCTTGAATTCTACCTCTTCTTGATGAAACATCTCCCATAACATCTCCTAAATATTCATCTGGAGTTGTTATTTCAACTTTCATCATTGGTTCTAATAGAACTGGTGCAGCTTTTGCAACTGCTTGTCTAAATGCCATTGAACCAGCAATCTTAAATGCCATTTCAGATGAGTCAACTTCATGGTATGAACCATCATATAAAGTAACTTTAACATCTAAAACTGGATATCCTGCAAGTACACCTGCTTGAGTAGCTTCTTCAATACCTTTTTGAACAGGTCCGATATATTCTTTTGGAATAGCTCCCCCTACGATATTATTTACAAACTCAAAGCCCTTACCTGCTTCTTGAGGTTCAATTTTAATTTTACAGTGTCCGTATTGTCCACTACCACCAGATTGTCTGATGTATTTTCCTTCAGCTTCTGCACCTTGAGAAATTGACTCTCTGTAAGAAACTTGTGGATTACCTATATTAGCTTCTACTTTGAACTCTCTTAAAAGTCTGTCAACGATGATTTCTAAGTGTAATTCACCCATACCTGAAATGATAGTTTGTCCAGTTTCTTCGTCTGTATAAGTTCTAAAAGTAGGATCTTCTTCTGCTAATTTGTGTAAAGCTATACTCATTTTTTCTTGAGATGCTTTTGTTTTTGGTTCTATAGCAACAGAAATAACTGGTTCTGGGAATTCCATTTTTTCAAGAATTACATGACTATTCATATCACAAAGAGTATCTCCAGTTGTAGTATCTTTAAGACCTACTGCTGCAGCGATGTCTCCAGCTGAAACGCTATCAACTTCTTCTCTCTTGTTAGCATGCATCATAAGAATTCTACCAATTCTTTCTTTTTTGCCTTTTGTTGAGTTATATACATAAGAACCTGATTCTAAAGTTCCTGAATATACTCTGAAATATGCAAGCTTTCCAACAAATGGGTCAGCTACGATTTTAAATGCTAATGCTGAGAAAGGTTCTTCATCTGAAGCATGTCTTTGCACAGGTTCTTCATTATCATCCACACCTTCAATAGAAGGAATGTCTAATGGAGATGGCATATAAGCCACAATAGCATTTAATAGAGGTTGAACCCCTTTGTTCTTATAAGCTGAACCACAAAGTACTGGGTTTATTGATAGATTTATAGTAGCTCTTCTGATTGCTTCTCTTAATTCAGATGGTGAAATAGCTTCTCCTTCTAAATATTTTTCCATAATAAACTCATCTGTTTCAGCTAATGATTCCAATAAGTTTTGACGATATTCTTCTGCTTTGTCTTTATAAGCATCTGGAATATCAGTTTCGTCAATATCTGTACCTAAGTCGTTTTTATAAATAATGGCATGCATTGAAACTAGGTCAATTACTCCAACGAATTCTGATTCAGCTCCGATAGGAATTTGAACAGGAACTGGATTAGCTTTTAACTTATCCTTAATAGTTTCGATAGAGTCATAATAATTAGCTCCAGTAGCATCCATTTTATTTATAAAGCAAATACGTGGTACGCCATATTTATCTGCTTGTCTCCAAACAGTTTCTGATTGTGGTTCTACACCGCTCTTTGCATCAAAAAGTGCAACTGAGCCGTCAAGAACTCTTAAAGATCTTTCAACTTCTACAGTAAAGTCAACGTGTCCTGGAGTATCAATGATATTAATTCTTGTATCATTCCATACACATGTTGTAGCAGCTGAACAAATAGTGATACCTCTTTCTTTTTCTTGCTCCATCCAGTCCATTTGTGCAGCACCTTCATGAGTATCACCTATTTTGTGGATCTTTCCTGTATAATAAAGCATTCTTTCTGTTACTGTTGTTTTACCAGCATCGATATGCGCCATTATACCAATATTTCTTGTATTTTCAAGTGAATATTGTCTTGCCACAATAGTATTTCCCCTTTCCTTTTAAATAAAATTCCTATATTAGAATCCGTAATGTGCAAAAGCCTTGTTAGCTTCAGCCATCTTGTGAGTGTCTTCTCTCTTCTTAACACTTGCTCCAGTGTTGTTAACAGCATCTAAAATTTCTTTAGCAAGTCTTTCTTTCATAGTTTTTTCTCCTCTATTTCTAGAGTAAGTTACTAACCATCTTAAACCTAAAGTTTGTCTTCTTTCAGGTCTAACTTGAATAGGCACTTGGTATGTTGCCCCACCTATACGTCTTGCTTTAATTTCTAAAACAGGCATTATGTTTTCTAAAGCTTTTCTGAAAACTTCAGTTGGTTCTTCGCCAGTTTTTTCTTTTACGATTTCAAATGCACCGTAAACGATAGCTTGAGCAATTCCTTTTTTACCGTCAAGCATAATGTTGTTTATAAGTTTAGTAACAACCACATCACCATAAATCGGATCTGGCATTACCTCTCTCTTTGGAACATGTCCTTTTCTTGGCACCTTTCTTCCCTCCTTACTATATTAGTAGTATCACTGGTACTCAGCGATTTTCTTGCTGATAAGCACACAAATGTATGTATTATAAAGTTAAACTCTAATTAATAAAACATTTCTGCCACATCAGTTTAATTATTTAGGTCTTTTAGCTCCGTATTTAGATCTTCCTTGTTTTCTATTAGCTACCCCAGCAGTATCTAATGTACCTCTTATTATATGGTATCTAACCCCTGGAAGGTCCTTTACTCTTCCCCCTCTAATAAGCACAACGCTGTGTTCTTGAAGGTTATGACCTATACCTGGAATATAAGCTGCAACTTCCATTCCATTTGTTAATCTAACTCTGGCAACCTTACGTAACGCTGAGTTAGGTTTCTTAGGAGTTACAGTTCTTACAGCTGTACATACACCTCTTTTTTGTGGTGATTCACTAGCAGTACTTCTCTTTTTAAGAGTATTAAAATTGAAACTTAATGCTGGTGCTTTTGATTTAGTTACAGCTTTTTGTCTTCCTTGTTTAATTAACTGGTTAATAGTTGGCATTTCTTCACCTCCTTAAATATCTTTTTTTAAAAATGCACATAACTATACATTATTAAATGTACCTAAATATTTTAACATTTATATATATAAAAGTCAACATTTTTCTAATTTTTTTCACAAAAATAATTTATAATATACGACAAAAATAAAGCATAAGTAAAAAAATAAAAACCACTCTAAATGAGCAGTTTTTAAAAAACTAAAATAATATATTTTTAAATCCTTAGTTTGAAATTTTCCCTTTTATTATTATAGAACCTATATCTGAAAAAATAGGTTTAAAAAGTCTTATGATTTGAGAAGAATTGAGTTCACTCTCGTTTTTTGTAAACTCCCTAGTAAGCTTTGAAAATCTTTTAAAAAATCCCTTTGGAGGAGTAGGACATTCTGTCCCGAAAACTTCCTTACCAGAATCCATCATCAATAATGACATCCTATAATACATAAATTTATTATCTTCTTCTTCCATATTAGCATTATAGAATTCAAAAAGTTTTTCAAAATTTATCATAAGTTCGCTTTGCTCAACAACATCATTTAAGGTTAAAATTCCATTTTCTTTTTTAAACATTGAATATGGAGAATGAACCCCTCCCAATCTATGAACAATTTTAGAATATCTATTATCTTCATTTCCGACATTTGTAATAGATTTTATAAAAATCTTATTAGATACCGAATGCATTATGATATTTACGTAATCATATTCATTACATATATTAAAAATTTTATATTTATTATTTTCAATTTCTTTACTATACTTGTTTATAAAATTTGTATTAAATCCTTGTCCATCAAAGGAATAAACATTTTTAAGTTTAGACATATCTCCTCTTAAAACTCCAATATATTGAGCTTTATTTCCGCCTTTTGAATGTCCCGAAACATATATATTTTTTATGCCTTTAAACTTTTTAACCATTTCATCGAAGTATCTTAATGCTCTTCTTTGTTGTTTTGTATCTGTTATATTATATGTTCCTTCTACATTATCCTTCCATTCGTAATCTCCAGCAGTTCCTTTATAAACTATAATCAAATTGTCTTCAAACTGAAAAGTTACATTTACTACCCTATCACTACCTGAAGCGTTTCCATAAACTGAATTATCAACATCTACTATTTTTATTTTTTCATAAATCGCTCTATTATGATCTACTGTATTTAAAATACTTAAAAACTCATTTTCATGTATTTCTCCGGGATAATTGCCTGATTCATCCTTTATATTTCTAATAAAATCAAATATTTCAAATATATTTTTTCCAACTAATTTTTCTTGTACATCGTCTTTTTCAAAATCATGGACATATACTATACAATTTAAAATCAATAAAACATCTATATTAATCATATTCCCTCCTATATGACAAAAGGACATACTCAATGCCCTTAAACTTGTTTTTATACTAGCATACAAAAGCATAAAAGTCAATATTTAGTATTTACCCTAGATTATATGTAACACTCTTATTTAATCAAGAATTTCAATTTTTTTGCAACAAAAAAGAAGTCCTAAGACTTCTAAACTTTGTTTTCAATTTCTTTGTCTTTCTTTTTGAATATAAAAGATAATTTTGTTTCTGAAATTATTATAGCAATAAAAATCAAACAAAAACCAATAACTGATTTAACAGTTAAACTTTCAATTCCAAGTGCAACTGGAAAAGCGACACCAAAAATTGACTCACAGCCTAATATTATAGCTGCACTACTTGGATCTGTATATTTTTGTCCTAAATTTTGTAATAATAATGCAACAGCAGTACACATTACAGAAAGATATAAAACTTCAAGCATTGGTCTTAATGTAAGTTGCATTCCAGCATTATTTTCAAAAACAAATGTAGTTATCCAAGATAGAACCCCCGCAACTAAAAATTGCATAATTGTAAGCACAAAAGGGTCTTTCCCAACTCCTAATTTTGTAACCATAACGATATGGCCTGCAAACAAAAGTCCACTTAAAAGTGCAAGTGCATCTCCATAAATCGCTGTCCAACTTGAATTAAAAATAGATCCACTCTCTCCTGCCATAGCAATAAAAAATATTCCAACTATACAAAAAATTGCGGCAGATACATTAAATTTGTCAGGTCTAACTTTATTCGTAATCCAATACAAGAAAGGTACAATTACACAATATGACGCTGACAAAAATCCACTACGTCCTGGTGTTGTAAATGTAACTCCCAAAGTTTGACTGGAATAAGCCATAAATAAAAATATTCCAATAATAGCTCCTGAAACCAATTCATCTTTTCTAGCTTTAAATAGTTTTTTATGAAAAACAATCGCTAAAACAATTCCTGCTATGGTAAATCTAACACCTAAAAGAAAGTTCGGTTTAAGTACATCTGCTGCACTTTTAACTACAGTAAGCGAAGTCCCCCATAAAATCGCTACAATAAAAAGTGCAACTTTTGCTAAAAAACTTGTTCTATGTGATATATTGTTCAAAATGCCCTCCTACTTAACTATTTTAGTTCCTGTAAGACCTTTTACAGCATCTGATGCTTTTTCAAGTAAAGTAATAATGGCACATCTATTTTCTGATCCATTTACAAATTCCAAACAAGCTTCAACTTTTGGAAGCATACTTCCCTTGCCAAATTGTCCTTCTGCGATATATTTTTTAGCTTGTTCAACATTTATTTCATCCAATTCTTTTTGATCAGGTTTATTGAAATTAATACAAACTTTATCAACAGCAGTTAAAATTAAAAGAAAATCAGCATCTAAATCTGCTGCAAGTTTCGCACTTGATTTATCCTTATCAATTACAGCATCAATTCCTACTAATTTGCCATTTTTCTTAACAACAGGTATTCCGCCACCACCTACAGTTATAACTACAAGTCCAGCATCAACCATTTTCTTAACAGCATCAATTTCAACAATATTTAATGGCTTTGGTGAAGGAACAACTTTTCTATATCCTCTTCCTGAGTCTTCAACAAAAGTGAATCCTTTTTCTTTTGCAAGTTCATCTGCCTTTTCTTTTGTATAGAACATTCCAACTGGTTTAGTTGGGTGCTCAAAAGCCTTGTCATCTTCTGCAACTTCAACTTGAGTTACAACAGAAACAGCAGTTTTATTAATTCCTTTTTCTTTAAAAGCTTGACCTAAAGCCTGTTGTAAATGATAACCTATATATCCTTGACTCATAGCTCCACATTCAACAAGTGGCATTAAAGGAGTTTTTTCTTTTCCGTTTGCTGAATAATCCATTGCCAAATTAATCATTCCTACTTGAGGTCCGTTTCCATGTCCGATTATAACATCATTTCCATCTTTAACTAAATCAGAAATTATATCGGCAGCTATTTTTACTTTCTCTAATTGCTCTAAAGGGGTATTGCCTAAAGCATTACCCCCCAAAGCTACAACTATTCTCTTTCCCATTTGTACCTCTTACCATAAAGTAGAATACATAACTGCTTTTATAGTATGCATTCTATTTTCAGCTTCATCAAATACAACTGATTGTGGTCCTTCAATAACTTCATCAGTAACTTCCATTTCAGGAATACCAAATTTTTCAAAAATTTGTCTACCGATAACAGTTTTTTGATCGTGGAATGAAGGTAAGCAGTGCATAAAGATAGCAGTTTCTTTAGCGTTTGCCATAACTTCTTTGTTTACTTGGTATGGTTTTAATAATTTAATTCTTTCAGCCCAAACTTCGTCTGGTTCACCCATTGATACCCAAATGTCTGTGTAGATTATATCAGCATTTGTAGTTCCTTTTTTAACATCTTCTTCGAATCTTACTGTACAATGAGTAGCCTTAGCGATTTCTAAAGCTTTTTCTCTTAATTCTTCTTCAGGCCATAATTCTTTTGGAGCACAAGCTGTAAAGTTTACACCCATCTTAGCACAAGCTATCATAAGTGAATTACCCATGTTGTTTCTTGCATCTCCCATATATACAAAGTTTAATCCTTTTAAATATCCAAATTTTTCTTCAATAGTTAAAAGGTCCGCTAACATTTGAGTTGGATGGAATTTATCAGTTAAACCATTCCATACTGGAACACCAGCATATTCTCCTAAAGTTTCAACTAATTCTTGGCTGAATCCTCTGTATTCAATACCATCATACATTCTTCCTAAAACTCTTGCAGTATCTTCAATAGACTCTTTTTTACCCATTTGTGAAGAACCTGGATCTAAGTAAGTAACTCCCATACCTAAGTCCATTCCTGCAACTTCGAAAGAACAACGAGTTCTTGTTGAAGTTTTTTCAAATAATAATACTATATTTTTTCCTTCTAAATAACGGTGAGGAGTTCCACTTCTCTTTAAATCTTTAAAATTTCTTGAAAGATCTAAAAGGTAACGAATTTCATCACTTGTAAAGTCTAATAATGTTAGGAAATTTCTTCCTCTTAAGTTTTTGCTCATAACATTTCTCCTTTAAAAAATTTTTTTGATACGACAAACGTATTCAATACATATTTATTATACTATATCTTACAAAAAATTCAGGACATTTTATTTAATAAAATTTGTATTACTTTCTATTTATTTTATCATCATAAATTTAGCTAGATTTAAGGATTATGATAGCTCTGTATATGTCAACATAATTTTTTTATAAATTTATTTTTTACAAATTGAAATTTAAAAATTTTTATACAACAAAAAACGACTTATTTTTACTCTAATTTATAAATAAATAGTCTTTTAATGATTAATATATCTTGATATTATCTAATTGTTATTTTATAATAATTTTAAAATGCTTGTATTAAATACAATATTTTACAAAAAGACATTTTTTATATTTTTATCTTTACATAAATTCGATTATGATTTATACTTATAGTGTACATATAAAAACAACTTATCATATTTGTAATAGGAGTATTTATGAGTAAACAAAAAGGAATTGAAATACAAAACAAAGCTAATTCATATATAAATGAAGAAAGTATGTATAGTATAGACAGAGAAATAATAACATCTCCAACAAAAGGTCTTTTTCATCAATCTGCTAGATTTTTACTAATAAAAAAAGGCACTGCAAAGATGAGAATTCAAAATAATATATATGAAATAAAAGACAGAACTTTAGTATGTATTCTGCCTTGGGAATATACTGAAGTTATTGAAGTTTCAAAAACTATACAATATTTTATTCTAAAATACAATTTTGATAGTGCAAATAAAATAATAAAATCATTTTACAATGTAGATGCTGAAAACCTAAGTTTAATTAATTCGTTCTATGATAAGCCTGTAATCCAATGTACAAATGAACAATTTAAATATTTTTCTAATGTTTTTGACTTACTAAGAGCTGAATTAGGAGAAGATTCTACATTATATAATAAGAACGAAAATCCTATTTCTTCAGCTTATGTTTTAAATAAAATAATAGACCTGATTATTACATATAGAAGAATGCAAAATGAGGATACACAAAAAACAAAAAGGATTGATGAAAAATTTGATAAAATCAATATTTTTAGATATATACATGCTCACCTAAGTGAAAAACTAACCATCTCTTCTATCTCAAAATTATTCTTCTTAAGTGAATCGACAATAAATAGATATGTAAAAGAAACAACTGGTCTTTCTTTTAATACTTTAATAAATGAGATGAGAGTTGGAAAGACAATGGATATGCTCTTATATACGGATTTGGACATAGAAGAAATCGCAGAAATAACGGGATTTTCAGACCGTTCCCATCTTTCAAAAGTATTTACAGCAAGAACGGGACAAAATCCTAATAAATACAGGCAAACTTTTCAAAGAGTTTCACAAATTTGCCAAATAGAAAATATAAGAAAATTTTACAGAATATTAAACTATGTAGTAAAAAATTCAAGCGATGATATTGACTTAGAAAGAATTTGTAAAGATTTTTCAATATCTTTAATAGAACTTAATAAACTATTTATATACTATGTAGAGAAAAATTTTAAGAATTTCTTAAATTTTGTAAGAATTAACAAATCTACAAAATTATTGTTAAAAACAGATATGCAAATAACCGATATTGCATTTGAAGTTGGATATAACACAGTTAAAACATTTAATCGTAATTTCTTAAAATACCAAAAAATGTTACCTACAGAATTTAGAAAAAATCTAAAACTACAAGATAGAGAAATATAAAAGCTGTTGAATAAATCAACAGCTTTTATATTTGTTTTAAAAAAATCTAAAAATGAGTAAAAAAAATCCTGCATTAGCAGGAAAATAATAGCAATCCGTAACAGATTTCTCGAATCACAGATCTGGTGCCCAGAGGCGGAATCGAACCACCGACACGAGGATTTTCAGTCCTCTGACTCTTCCAGCTGATAATTATTTATTAACACTTTTATTTTATTTACTTTTTTAGATTTTCACTGTTTTAGCTTTTCATAATTCATCTTATCGTGCTTCGCACTAAACTAAGATATTAACTCAAAATATCTTCGATTTCATCTCGATATTTTGGTTACTCTCTTATACCGACTTTTCGCTATCTGGGCTTAAAATTATAAAACTACCTAAAAATGAGCAAAAAAAATCCTGCATAAGCAGGAAAATAATAGCAATCCGTAACAGATTTCTCGAATCACAGATCTGGTGCCCAGAGGCGGAATCGAACCACCGACACGAGGATTTTCAGTCCTCTGCTCTACCGACTGAGCTATCTGGGCATATTTAATATTATGATTTCTTTATATTATGTAAATGGCAGGGGTAGAAGGAATCGAACCCTCATCAGCGGTTTTGGAGACCGACATTCTACCGTTGAACTATACCCCTACAATACCAATCCTTTTTAGCTCTATAAAATAAGAGATATTTCTAAAATAGAAATATCTTCAGATAATTTGGTGGGCCTTCAGGGACTTGAACCCGGGACCTACCGGTTATGAGCCGGGCGCTCTAACCAACTGAGCTAAAGGCCCAAATTATTGGCGGAGAAAGAGGGATTTGAACCCTCGCATCCCGTAAAGGATCTACTCCCTTAGCAGGGGAGCCTCTTCAGCCACTTGAGTATTTCTCCATTGTGGCGGAGAGGGTGGGATTCGAACCCACGTGGGCGTGAACCCAAACGGTTTTCAAGACCGCCTCGTTATGACCACTTCGATACCTCTCCATGAATGGTGATCCATCGGGGATTCGAACCCCGGACACCCTGATTAAAAGTCAGGTGCTCTACCGACTGAGCTAATGAATCATAAAATTGGCTGGGGTAGCAGGACTCGAACCTGCGGAATGCTAGAGTCAAAGTCTAGTGCCTTACCGACTTGGCTATACCCCAAAGGTTGGCGCACCTAAGAGGATTCGAACCTCTGGCACACGGATTAGAAGTCCGTTGCTCTATCCAGCTGAGCTATAGGTGCAAAATGGAGCGGGTGAAGGGAATCGAACCCTCGCAACCAGCTTGGAAGGCTGGGGCTCTACCACTGAGCTACACCCGCATATAAACTCAAACTTTATGGTCTTAACAAAAATTCAATTGGTGGAGGAGAGTGGATTCGAACCACTGAAAGCGCAGCTAACGGATTTACAGTCCGTCCCCTTTGGCCACTCGGGAACTCCTCCATATAATCTACTAAAAGTAGATTGGAGCTGGTGGGAGGACTTGAACCCCTAACCTACTGATTACAAGTCAGTTGCTCTACCAATTGAGCTACACCAGCATATTTATTGGCGACCTGGATGGGACTCGAACCCACGACCTCTAGCGTGACAGGCTAGCATTCTAACCAACTGAACTACCAGGCCATATTTGGTGGGCACAATAGGGCTCGAACCTATGACCCCCTGCTTGTAAGGCAGATGCTCTCCCAACTGAGCTATGCGCCCAAATATTACCAATAAACCTACTAAAATAAAATGGTGACCCCACCGGGATTCGAACCCGGGTTACCGCCGTGAAAGGGCGATGTCTTAACCGCTTGACCATGGGGCCTCATCAATCAATCTTACTCTAAAATTGACTGCCTAATAATTATATATCATAACTTGTGATTTGTCAATACCTTTTTGAAATTTTTAATGGGATTAAATCATTCTTTGAACGGTATCTCTCAAACAGTTACTCGAATATTATACACTTTATTTTTTTCATTGTCAACACTTTTTTAAAAAATTTTTTATAATTTTACAATTCTAAATTCGGCTCAACATTTAATGTTAAATCACTTCTTACACCTGATATATACTCATAATAACCTGATGATGCAATCATAGCCGCATTATCTGTACAAAGTATTTTATCAGGAAAATATGATTTAAAACCATTGTTTTCGCACATTTTATTTATTTCTTCCCTTAGAGTATTATTTGCAGATACACCCCCTGATACGACAAGGGTATCTAAGTTTTTCTCTTTCATTAGTTTTTCGGCCTTATAAATCAACACATCAAAAACTGCTCTTTGAAAACTTGCACATACATCTTCTTTAGATATTTCTTCATTCTTTTGTTTTTTATTGTTTAAATAATTTAATACAGCAGTTTTAAGTCCGCTAAAGCTAAAGTTATAGCTATTTTTATCAAGCATTACTCTTGGAAAATCTATCGCTTCATCATTTCCAAGTTTTGCTAGTCTTTCAATTTCTGGTCCACCTGGATAATTCATTCCTAAGCATCTAGCAACTTTATCATAAGCCTCTCCACAGGCATCATCAATTGTCTTTCCAATTACTTCCATATTATTATAGTCTTTTACATGCACTAGATAAGTATGTCCCCCAGAAACTAAAAGACAAATAAATGGAGGCTCTAGCTCTTTATGAGTTATTAAAGCCGCACAGATATGTCCTTTCATATGGTTTACTCCAACCAGTGGTTTTTTACAAGCATATGACAATGCTTTTGCTTCTGATATTCCAACAAGCAAAGCTCCAACAAGACCAGGACCTTTAGTTACCGCTATTGCATCTATATCATCTAAAGTAATTTTCGCTTCTTCCAAAGCCTCTCTTACTATATTATTGATTACTTCTAAATGCATTCTACTTGCAACCTCAGGTACTACCCCTCCAAACTTTTTATGCATATCTATTTGAGATGAAATTACATTAGAAATAACTTCTCTTCCATTTTTGACGACAGCAACACTTGTTTCATCACAACTGCTCTCTATCGCCATAATTTTTATATCATCCATCAAACTACCTCTTTTAACATCATAATTCCATTTTCTTTCGGATTGCTATAGTAGTCAACAATCTCCCTAACCTCTATAAATCCACATTTTTTATATAAATTAATAGCCAGAATATTATTTTTTCTAACTTCTAAAAATATCTTTTTAACATCATTTTTCTTTAATTCATCTTGAAAAAATTCCATAATTTTAAAAGCTATCTGTTTTTTTCTAAAATCTTTAGAAACAACTATTTTATATATTTCAGCTTCATCTAAAATTTGATTAAATAGAATATATCCAATTACATTTTTTCTTTTTCTGCTACAATGACTCTTTGATTTTGTATATATTCTAAATAAAATGCTTTATCAAAATTGTTGGAAAAATTTTCATTATCTAAAGATAGAATATCAAACACATCTTTATTTTCAGCATATCTATATAAAATCATCTACTTACCTTTGTTTTCCATATCTCTTTGAGCTTGTGAAAGTCTTACATATTCAGGACTTAAATTAAAACAATCTGAAATATCTCCACTTTCAAATTTATGTTTACCAATAACACAGGCATTTCTTGAAATACAACTGTTTAAACATGCAGGAGTAATTGCAAAATTTTTATTTTCTAAAATTATTTCCTTATATAGATTAACACAATCTCCTACAAATACAAATTCTCCTTTATCAGAAAATTCTTCCAAAAGTTCATCAATAGTCAAAAGAGCAGGAGCAACAATATTTTTATTATTTATCCCCTCATAAACTCCATAGTAAACTCTTTCTCCTCTAGCATCAATTAAAGGAATTTTCTTTTTATCTGAATACACTCCAAAAGAAAGAGCTTCTAAAGTATTTACAGAAACTATCGGCTTATTTAAAGCCATTGCTAAAGCCTTTACTACCGTAACCCCTATTCTTATTCCTGTAAAAGACCCCGGACCAGTAACTGCAACAAACAAATCTATCTCTTCTATATCAATATTTAATTTTTTAAGCATTTCATCAACCATAGCAAGCAAAATCTCATTATGGCTCATACTTTGATTAATACTAAAGTCCCCAACAATGTTATTATCCTCCATAACAGCACAAGAACTATGAGTTGTTGAAGTATCTATCGCTAAAATTTTCATTCTAATTCCTCTATAATTTCCATTTCTCTTTTATTTTTCCTTTAATTACAATCTTTCTTGAATTTTCGGAAATTTTTAAAATCTCAAGTTCAATTAAATTTTTAGGTAATAAATAATCGGCGTTTTCAGCCCATTCTATTATTGTTATACCATCAGGATAAAAGTAGTTTTCATAATCTATTTGATAAAGTTCCTCAGGTGAATCAATTCTATATAAGTCCATATGATTAAACTCAAACTTCCCAGAATATAAATTAACTAAATTAAAAGTCGGAGAAGTGATATCTTCATCAATTCCCAAATTTTTCCCTAAAAATTTAGTAAAAGTTGTTTTTCCAGCTCCAAGATCTCCAATTAAAGAAATCACGTCGCCATTTTTTAAAGTTTTCGAAAATCTTTTAGAAAAGTTATCACATTCTTCTAAAGAATTTAAAATAATCTCTAACAAATTTTCCCTCCTAATTTCAAATTATAAATTATATTTAATTAAATCATAATCTCTTTTTTATAATTAAATTAATGTAATTATGATGAAATAATTACAGCTTTATCACAAGGCATAAATCCATAATTATTATATCATAAAAAGTATTTTTATAACAGTAAAAAACAGAAAAAGGAGACTTGCAAGTCCCCTTTTAAGATTCTTTACTCTGAAACAAATTTTAATTTTATATTTTTTAATGTCCACGTATATTCATCATATGACATTTTTAAATTTAGATCTAATTCTTTTCCTTTATATCTAGCAATAACTTCATCTGAAAAAGTTAGATTTATCTTGTTTGTAGCTAAATCATAACTAGCTTCAATTCCTTCTACACCTGAACTTATTTCGTCAAAAAGATTTATCACTTCATCTTCCCCAAATGCTTTAGCTAATGAATTTCCAACTTCCTTAATTCCTTTAAAAGGATTTACAAAAGAAACTTCTTTTCCCTTAACTTCAACAGTTGATCCAAAGTTAATCCCTTGTCCCGAGAATTGAATACTTCCAATACCTTCATTTAAAGCTTTTTCCAATCTTTCAGCAATATAATTTCCAAGTCCTTCATAGTTTTTAACTCTATTTCCTGAAAAATCTAAGTGTTCTATTTTATCAAAATCCTTAAGAATTGAAACATCTTCTATTCTATTAGCTGATAAATCTAAGAATGTTAAGTTTTTCAAATTTTTTAAAGCAGAAATATCAGTAATTCCCTTAGATATTATTTTATGACTCTCATTTCCTTCAACAGTTACATTATAATGCAAATCCAATCCTGTTAGATTTGTCAAATTTGAAAGAGGTGTTATATCTTCAATTAAATTGTTATATAATTTCAAGAACTTAAGATTTGTTAAATTTTTTAACGAATTTATATCAACAATTCTATTTCTTTGAATTTCCAAATATTCCAATTTAGTTAAATTTTTAAGTGGAGAAATATCTGAAATCTCATTTTCATTTAATTTCAATTTCTTTAAATTTTTTGCATATTCCAAGCCTTTAATGCTCTTCATCCCTCTTGTAACAGCAAATTTAAAATCTTTTGTTCCAGCTAAACTTTGAGGAACACCTAGTATTGAATATTTCGCACTTTCACTAAAATCAGCTCTTCCATCTTCCTTTAAAAAGATTGATAATTCTGTTAAACTTTCCATTTCTTCAATCGTAACTTTTTGATTATCAGCTCTATTTTTATCTAAATTTTTATTTATTACCTTTAAAAGTTTTGCATCTTCAATTTCGACATATTTTTTAGCTGGTTTTACTAATTTTACATTCAAATTCAATATAGTAGGATTATTTGCATAGTCCATTTCGTTTTCAAATTCAAACTTAACTTTTAAATTCAAACTTTCCTTAATGCTTTCCATAGCTTCATCAGTTAAGCTGAACTTTAATTTATCATTTTCTAAAGTTACTGTAACTCCTTCAGTTTCAGTGCTAATCTTAATATTACCACCTTTAGCAATCTTTTCAAGACCTACAAATACATTGTCAATTTCAAAAGTTTTTTCACTAACTTCAACATTTTCTAAATCAATATTTTGATTGTGAATAACTTTCTCAAATATACTCTTTTTATTGTTTATTGGCGAAAAGTCTTTTATTTTATTTCCATCAAGTTTAAGACTTGAAAGTTCATTCAAATCTTTAAGTGCAGAAATATCTGAAACATTATTATTAGATAAAGTTAAATTTGAAAGTTTATTTAAAGATTTTAAAGCATCAATATTCGAAACTTTATTATTTTTTAAATATAAATAGATTAAATCTTTTAAATTACTAACTGCATCTATATTTTCTACATTATTGTTATTTAAATTTAAACTCGTAAGTTTATTTATATCCTTTAAAAACGAAATATCTGAAATTTTATTATTTTCAAGATTCAAATCTTCAAGTTTTGTAAGTTTATTCAATTTAAAACTATCTAGATTATTTCCCTTTAAACCCAATTTATTTAGTTTTGTCAATCCATTTATTACTGAAATATCATTTATTTTATTATTTCCTAAATCTAAATTTTCCAATAATTTTAAATTTTTCAAAGCATCAATATCTTCAATATTATTGTTATCTGCTCTTAAATAAGTTAAATTTTCAAGCTCTTTAACATAACTGATATCAGAAATTTTATTTGAATAGATATCGAGAAGAGTTAACTTTTTAAAATTTTTAACAACACTCATTTCCGGTACTTTATTAACTGCAAAATCAAAATTTTCTAAATTTGTAAGATTTTTTAATGAGCTAATATCAGAAATATTATTATGTGAAATATATAAGAATTTAAGACCTGTTAAATCTTTTAGTGGAGAAACATCAGAAATTTCATTATGAGAAAGTCTTAACAATTCAAGCTTTTTAAGTCCAGCAAGTGGTGTTAAATCCTTAATTGCGCCCTCAGAATATCTTATTTTTTCATAATCATCAGGAATTTCTCCAGAAGAAATCGTAAGAGTTTTTAAATTTTTACAATATTCAAGTCCTTTGATACTGCTAACCTCTATAAGATTTTCTTCAGCAGCGTCCATTCCTCTGATTCCTATAGATTCAATTTTTTCTAAATCGCTCTTATAAATTTCATTTGAATTCTTATCTTTTCTATATGATTTATCATTAAGTTTGAAATTGTATTCGTTCATTTCCGCTTCAAATCTATCTTCACCATTATAGGAATGTAACTTATCTAAAATGAATTTTTTCAAGTTTGCATCCTCAATTTCAACAACTTTATCCTGTTCGTCATTTTCAACTTTAGAATTTGCATCATTCCACATTAAAACACCAACATACTCATAAGTTTTCCCTTTTATTTCTATCTTTCCTTTCAAATCAACAGAATTTTTATAAACACCATCTGCACTTGAATTATAAGCAAAAACTGAAGACATCAAAATGCCTGTACCAACTGCAATAGATAGTAGTTTTTTTGCATTTCTCTTTTTAGAAACTAAAACACATACAACTCCAACAATTCCTGCAACTGCTATTGTTACATTGATTTTATAAACTCCAGAGATTCCGGTTTTAGCTAGTTTACCTTTATTAACACCATCTTTGATAGATTCTACAACTTCAAATTGTAACTTTTCATTTTCTAAAACTTTCTTTTCTCCGGCTTTTATATCGCCAATTTCAAGTTCTTTTCCTTTGACAATCTTAAGACCTTTAATATCTTCTGTCTTTACTTTAACTCCTAACATATCTTTTGAAGTATTATTTTCAACAGAAATCTTAAAAGTTCCTTCTCCATCTCCAATTAAATTAACTGTAATTCCACCCTTACTGTAAATTACATTGTCACTATCAGCAAAACTTACCTGTGAAAAAGTAAAACCACAAAGTAAAGCCAAAGCTAACAAGCTTTTATTTTTCATAAAATATCCTCCATTTAAAATAAATATACACTAACATTTTATCATATACTGACATTAAAGTATAATAGATTTATCTTATTCAAAATTACCTATGCATTAATATTTTCTATACAAAAAGAACTATGCTTAACACATAGTTCTAAAATATTATATATTATTGACTAAACGATAATAACATCTTCAAATCCATTTTGAAGCGCTATTTTTTTTAATTCTTCCATTTCTTCATCTGTTGGAGCAGAAAACATACTGTATTCCTCTCTAACTCCATATTTTCTGTATTTTATAATTTTATATCTAATTTTATGTCCCATTTTTATGTATTTGGAAAGCATCTTTGTAATTTTATCAACTGTAGTTCTATTATCCATTCCAGCAATTGTTACAGTCCTTATCTCAAAAAGTTTATTTATACTTGCAAGATAATCAGCATTTTCTAAAACCACATCAACCTTACTTTTAGTTATAAAAAGATGTTCCTCATTGTCAAAAGCCTTTATATCAAGCATAAAAGCATCAGAAACTTCAACAAAATCAGGAAGTTTTTTTAAAGGAATACCGCCATTTGTATCGACAAAACAAGTAAGCCCAAGTTTTCTAACCTCTTTAAAAAGAGAAGTTAAAAAAGTATGTTGCAAAGTACATTCTCCACCACTGACTGTAATTCCTCTAATAAAAGGCATATTCTTTTTTATTCTTTCGACTGTTTCTTCAACTGTCCAATTGTATATCTTAGGACTTGAAAGATGTTTACAAACCCTGATACATTCATCACAATTTATACAGGTCTTATCATTCCAAACTATTTTTCCATTTACATTCGTCAAACTCTTTGTTGGACAAGAAGGAATACATTCCATACAATTTATACAATGTTTAATAGTTTCAGGATTATGACAATAAAAGCAGTTGAAATTACAACCCTGTAGGAAAATAGACGTCCTGTTTCCAGGTCCGTCTACCACTGACATATCTATTATTTTATTTATAATTCCTTTATTTGACATCTCTAACCTTACGCTCTAATAAATGATATTTTTCAAAAGCCTCTCTTGCATATTGAACAGTATCATAGCTAATACTTTCTCCGTCAATAAATTTTTGCATATCAGATTTCTTTACTAAATATCCTGTAACACGGATCAAATCTCCATTTTCTCCATAACATGAAATATATCTCATATTTAATCTAAATGCTGCCTTGAAAATATCTAAAACAGCAGCCGGATTCTTCTCAGCAGTTTCATCAAATGGAAAATGATCACCAATTCCTGATGGAAAATACTTGTGGAACAAAGCTGAATGTTTAATATGGTCATACATAGGAATTTCCTTACCTATTCTGATTCTGACACCCGCACTATCTTCCATATCATCTTGTGCCCCAACTTGTGAATGAAGCATAAACCTGTGGTTCCAGAAAGTTGAATACTTACTTTCAAATGAATTAACTCTATTTTCTACAAAATCCATTACTTCTAGCCCTAAATTGTTGGCATAATCGTCTTTTCCATAAACTAAATCTTTACTTTCAAACTCTAAAAGTTTTTGAACACATTCATGAAGTCCTACAACTCCAAAAAGTCCAACAAATCTATCTAACTCGATAAAACCTTCTTTAACTAAGAAATTTTCCTCAAAGAAAGGAGTTTCCTCAACTAAAAATCTAATTTTTCCTTCCATAAAATTACACATTAAATCTATCGCTTCAGGTAAAACTCTATCAAAGAAATCTTGTTTTGAACTTGAACTTCTAGCAAGAGAGCCAAGTCTTAATCTACTTAAAGTAAATGCACCACCTGAAATTGGAAGTCCATTATAGCAACTTGCTATTGCATAATCTCCTTTAAAATCTTTTCTATAGTATTTATCATTAGCAAAAGCAGGATTTGCAGTTAAAAGAGATGCATAAACTGCCTTTTCTCCAAAATCGTCAGGTGTAATATCTTCATCATAAAGAATAGTCATATTTGGAGTAACATTATTTAAAGTTGGAAGTAATTCTAAAATAATTTCACCTGCAACAGTCTTTTCAGGACCGATATTTGCATGGCAAAAACTGTCATTAATTGTTCTATCTAAAGAAACTAAAAACCACTTAATCAACTTTTTAGCTTCCTCTCTATCTGTAATAAATGGATCTAAAAGCTTATCAATTTTCCCAATATAAACCGGATATCTTGTTATAGAAGGAACATGATGATAAAAAATCAATAAACTATTAATAGCATCAAGTAAAGTTTCGGCCTTCTCAAGACGTAAAAACTTACAACCCTCATCTAAAAGTTTTTGATAATTAGGGCAAATGTATCTCGGTGCATAAGGCGCATGACCTTCCCACAAATCGCAGAAACCGCCATTTTCAGAAATTTCAAAAATTCTCTCATTAACTGAACTTACAGGAAAATCATTCAAATTCTCTGCAAGCTTTGCAAGTTGAGAAGTCTTTTGCTCATAAGTTAAATCCTTAGCCTTAATAATATTCATTGATAATTCTCTAGCTTCATCCAATGTTTTTATTTTAGAAATCATAAATACCTCCAATTTTATGTCAAAAAGTCATTTACTATTTACCCATATTATATATCAATAATCCTCAAAATGATACTGTAAATTGTCTTTTTTAAGTAGATATTTAAAATTTATATTTAGTAAAAAAACTTTACGTCACAATTCTTTTCAAATCATTACATCCAACACGTCATTTCGACCGAAAAGAAGCGAAGCTGAGTGTAGTGGAGAAATCTCATAAATTTTTAGTTCATCTATTAAGTGTAGCCTTAGTTAAAATATATAAAAAAGACAATAGTTATTTTAATTTCTATTGTCCTATTCATAATTTATTTAGTTTTATTAGCTATAAATTTTACTCTTTTAAATTTTTCCAAAATGTATATATTGGATATTCTTTAAAAATTTTCTGTTCTTCATCATTTAACCTTGCAAAATGTATTTCTGCTGCTAGCTGTTGGTCTAATAATAAGTATGCCCCGACAACACAAGACTCATCTGAATCTTTATTTTCTACAATTGAATATAACTTTTCAATTTCTTCTTTACTAAACTTTCTATATCTTTTTATAGTTTGAAACGAATTTAAAATCTTAACTTGATATTCTACTTCTTTTTCAGGTGCTTCTAAAATCCATGTGCTAAAATTTTTACAAGTTTCCAAAAGTTTTTCTTTTCTATTTCCTTTAGCTTTATCATATGCTTTTAAAAGTTCAAGTAGAAAATAATTCCCACCACTAAAAGCCCCCTCATTACTCTCACTATTTTTAAATGATGGAAGCAATTTATTAAAATCTATATTACTTAATGTAAGAAAGTAATTTTCATTAAGAAAGATATATTGCGAAATATCTATTACTTCCTCTGATTGTTCGTAATTTTTAAACGGCACAGATAAATCAATATTAAAATAATCAAAGATTTCATATGTTCCTTTTTCTTGACATTGTTTTAGATAAACTATAAATCTAAGTTTTCCTACTTTTATTTCTCCAATTTTTGGTAAATCCTCTTTAAGTCCAGTTACAGGTTTTTTCTCAAAAAATGCTATCATTAAATTTTTAAGGTTATCCCAATCTTGCTTTCCCATATCTTTAATGCTTATATCTTCCGAACAATTTAGCATATCAAGAACTTCTACAACATTTTTTGCAAATGCCAAATTTTCTTTTTGTTTTTCTTTTTCAAAATTTTTATATTCTTTATCAAAATTAAAAGGAAGTTTAATTCCATTAACTTTAAAATAGCCTGTATCTATACATCTCAGCACAAAATCAAGGTCTTTTGCTAATATTCTAATTTTATCAGAATTACTATAATTAAATTTATAGGGTTCTCCATTTTCATTAAGTGTAATCTTAAAACTACCACCAAAACAAAGTATAGTTTTTTCAGAACTTTTTATTATGTTACATTGTTTATAAAAAATTTTATCATTTATCGTAATTTCTGTATCTATAACTTTGCTTGTTTGTAAGTTTTTAGGAATAATATCAATAGGATGTAAAAATGAACTATTTTTTATTTTTGCATAAATATAATTTTCATTACTTATAAGAGCTTCTAACGCATTATTATATCCTACACCTGAAAAAGGAATAACAATTTCTTCAAGTACATCCGACTTTTGTAAATCTTCTAGATTTAATAATTCTTGTTCATTAAAACTAACTTGTTTTTTACAATTTTGAAGACAATTTAAGAAAATAGTTGCTTTTTCATTACTATTATTTGGAAACTCTTTTAAGTAAATGGTTTTACTTTTTTCTTTTTCTTCTCTTTCAAGATTTTCCTTAGTTTAATAGGTGTAAGTTCATTATAATAAATCTTTGTACTTTCCCCCTTATTATCAATATATACAACAAAAAGCACACATCCTCCATCATTTAAATAATTTCTTAAATCGACTATTTTCATTGAATATGAAATTTCACTTTCTGATAGAACATTTGATTCTTTTCCTTTCACTTGAACTGGCATTCTTCCCAGTAAGCTTTCTTTCTTTTTAGACTTATCTTTATAAATATAAACATTTCCATCCCAAGATGGTTCTTTATCGTTATCTGAAATATATGAATCTAGAAATTCAGATGTAATTATACTATTTTTTACAGCACTAACTGATAAAGTTTCTATAGCTTTATTATCTAATAACATCTATTCTCCCTCTCATTTTATATACAATTTTCATATATTTATTATAACATAAATAATTGTTTAAGATAATGATTTATTTACATTTAAGGAAGTTAAATTATATGTGAGATCTCCAGCTCAATTGCATCAGAAGGTACAATTGCTCTTGTCAAGACCTACTATTGTTTGTAAACAGGCAAAGTTAGGGTAAGATTCACTTCACTCAGCTTCGATTTAGTCAAAATGACGTGTTTGTGGTTTTTCTTTAAGTTGCTATGACATGAATTTTTTGTTTTTATATTGTATGACCCCCTAAACCAAGACATAGGATTTAAGGGGTCATATTGTATAATCAATCTTTTATAGTTTTAATTTTATACCTTTTTTTCTTAAGTTTTCTAAACACTCAATCAAATATTCATTATTATGTTCTTTGTAAATTGGGGTATCTGTAATTTTTTCTTCAAGATTATTATAACTTTCTGCTTTCTTTCCTCTATAATTCTTATCTTTCCATTCTATAGATACTTTAAACCCTCTTTTTTCCATTTCATCCATAACTAATGAATGATACATAAATAAGTGATATGGAGAATATAAAAATACATAATCTACAGTTTTATGTTTCTTTTTCCATCCATTTCCCCTAAGTGCACAACATTCTCGATGTTGTCCAAGAAGCTGATTTCTAGGTAATAAGGGGATAATTTTTTCATGCCAAAGTCTCATATTGTTCTCCTATTAATAAAGTTGATTCTTGTAAATATTTATTAGGATATTTCCTTAGTAAATAATTGATATATTCAATTACATATTCCTGATTATTTTTTCCTTCCATATATTCTTCTAATATATTAAATAATTCTTGTTTTTCAATTTCACTTGATTGCTTTTTGAAATATCCCCATATATGAATAATTGCATTTCTAAAATCTTTTTTGCTTTCTTTCATATCTCTTACTTTTTGTATTTTTTCATTTAGAATTAAAATATCTACTTCTTTTTCTTTCAAATATTCTCTTATTTCTAGGTATGCTTTATGCGATTTGCTTAATACGTAATATTTATTTTTTGCCCATAGTTCTTCACATTCTTTTTTTATATTTTTGTTACTCATATTAGCACCATCTTTCAAAACATTCAAGTTATTCATATATTTAATATAATCACTTCTTATACTAATTCAAAAAAAGATTTAAAATTATATGTTTTTATTATACCACAAATAAACTAATTAATTTTTTAATAATAGTATTTGTATAAAACTATAAAATTTTCCAGTTACAGAGCTTTATGAAATTTTAAGAACAATCATATCATAAGATGTTATTATTTCTATAACTTCTACTTTTGTTTACAAGCAAACAAAAGTAGGGCTAGATTTACTACACTTGAGATGACGTGTTAGGGATAATTCTTTACTTTTTAGCTTAACATTAATCCTAAATTAACTTCAAAAAAATTATTATTTCTCTCAAAAAAACGACCAAATGGTAAGTATATGGTCGTTTTATTCTATATTTAATTATTATCTTAAATTTCTCTTTTTATTCTAATGTTAAAAGTAATGCCATTTTAAAATTCTTTTCGGCTTTTACATAATGTCTGCCAGCTTTTGCAAAATGGAAGCATTCACCTGCTTTTATTACATGGTCTGTTCCTTCGTATCCGATTATTCCTTCTCCGTCTAATGCAAATACTATTGCTTCTCCCGGTGCTGAATGTTCTGAAAGACCTGTTCCTGCATCAAATGCCATTAATACAAATTTCATTTTATCATTGTGGACTACGTCCATATTTACAATTTTCCCTTCTTGGTATTGTAGTAATTCTCCTAATTTAAAAACTTCTCCAGCTTTTACTAACTTATTCATAAAGTCCTCCTTTTGTATTGCAATTTCAGTGAATATTGCTCCTGATTTAGTTCTCATACCAACTGGAACCTCAATTGGTGTTACAATACATTCACCTACTTTTACTTTTTTAATATTTTCAGAAAATCCATATACTTCAAGCTCTCCCTCTGCTACAATCAACAGCTTATAATAAGGGAATAATTCTGCACTTATATCTGTATCTTCTGCCATAGAAAAATATGCTATGTAATTTTCTCCTCCATGTACTTCTTTTGATATTGTACATCCTTCTAGTGCTTTATTATCTTTAGCTATGGAGAACACTTTTCCAACTTGTTCTTTCAAAACGCACCTCCTACTATATGTACATAAATATTATTCCAATAAAATATACCCTAATTCAAATTTCACTAACAAATCTATTCATAGTTTTTCATAAAAAAAAGGTCAATGAGAATTCATTGACCCTTTGATTAATTATAAAATATTATATTTTTTATTCTTCTTCATCAACCAAACCTGAAAGTTTTGCAACACTGTAAGTACAAACTATATCACCTGTTACATTGTTCATAGTTTCAAACATATCAAGTATTGGGTTAATTCCTAATGCAAGACCAACTATGATAGCAATTTGATCTGGAGAAAGTTTCATATTTTGTAAGATTATAAATAATAACATCAAACTTCCACCAGGAACTCCACCCGCTCCAACTGATGCAAGTACAGTTGTTAAGACTAAAACTGATAGTGAAACAAATGTAACTTCAACACCAAACATATTAGCTGCTAAGATTGCGAACATTGGTAAATGGATACAAACTCCGTCCATATTTATTGTAGAGCCTAAAGGTAACGCGAATGAAGAAATATTTTCGTTTATTTTTAAATCTTCTTTTGCAACTCTAAGAGATACAGGAAGTGCTGCTGCAGAACTTCTTGTTACAAATGCAGTAAGCATAGGTTCTTTTATCTTCATCAAAACTTTGAAAGGATTTACTTTTAATGTTATTGCCATCATTAAAGGATAAACTATTAATACCATAGCAACAATTCCAAGTACAACACCAATTGTAAGTTTGATGTAAGGTCCAAATAGTGATGAACCATAACTTGCAAAGTTTACTGAAGTAAGAGCGAATACCCCAATTGGAGAATATGCTAAAATCCAATCTACAATTTTAAATATAGCTTCTTTTGCAACATCAATTATCTCAAGTAAAGTCTTAACTTTTGTTGAATATTCTGCTCTTTCAGAAATCATCTTAAGTGCAAGCCCAAAAGCTATAGAAAATACTATAATAGCTAGAAAATTACCGTCTGCCAACGCTTTGAATGGATTTTGGAACATACTAATAAATACATCTGTTAATGAATTGTTAGCTTTACTTGCAATTTCAGAAGTATTTTGTGTATTTATAAGAGTTTTCCATGCCGCTTTTTGTGCTTCTCCTGATCCAGGATTAAATCCCATCGCAAGTACTGAGCCTAAAACTGCTGCAAAAAGTGAAGTTAAAAAGTACCAAACTATTACTTTTATTCCAATTTTTCCAAACTCCTTAGTTGGAACTGAAGCCGCCCCGTCAATTAAGGACAAGAATATTACAGGTATTACAATCATTTTTAACATTGCAACTAAAACTTGACCAAACGGGGAAACGATTTTAACATAAGTAGTAATATCAACTTTCGTTAACCACAATACAACTCCAAGTATCAATCCTGCAATAAAAGCTATAAATACTTGAAGTACCAGATTTTTTTACTCATAATAGCCTCCTTCTAAAAATTTTCAACATTATCAGTCCAAATACATAAAATAATAGTGTTGATTTTTAATTATATTTCGAGGGCGTTTTTATCAAAAAAAGCTTAAGTAAAAATCATCCCTCTTAACTATTATATTATCATATATGCCATTCGATTGTCAATCGTTTTTATTGATATTATTTAACTGAAAACATTCAAAATATAACATTTTTCGCTAAAATTTTTTTCACAATCTTTGCATTTTTCTATTTATTTTTTGTCATTTTTATATTATAATATTATTGTACAATAATATTAAGGAGGGACATTAATGGAGAGTAAATTGGTTACATTGTTAAGAAAAGTTTTGATAGATAAGACTTTTGATTTAAAAACTGACAGAAGATTATATTCAGAATTTACTGTTCTTAAAGTTAAGAAAAAGACTGTAATAATAAAAGAAAACGACAAATTGGATTATTTATATTTGTTAGTTAGAGGAAGTGCGAATGTTGTTCATTTCACTCCAGTTGGTGAATTAATTGTTTTTAATCATATAACAAATACTTCTATATTTGGTTTACTTGAATTTATGGATAATAAACACGATTTCTACAAGAGTGTTGCATTTTTTAAAGATACAAGACTTATCAGAATTCCTGTTGAAAGATTTGAACAAGAAGCTGAGAGTATTGAACTTCTAAAAATTTACAATCATTTCTTATTAGATTTTGCAAAACATTCCATTGCTACATTCGATTTAACTAAGAATTATGGAAGAAAGAAAAACCTAATTGAATTTTTCTTATCAAAATGTGTAGATGTAGAATTCCCTGTTAGAATTACTCTAACTAAAAAAGTAATTTCGGACTATTTGAGAATTAATGAAAGAACAATGTACAGATATTTGAATGAATTAATAGATAGAAATTGTATTTCAAGAAAAACTGGTAAGATTATAATTTCAAAGGAAAATTATGATAATCTAGTTGAATACTCAAAAGAAAAAGGTGTGGATAACGAATAATAGGTGGAAGTGATGGATAATTCTATAGAAAATGTAAATTTATCAAGTTCGAATAGCACAACAAAAAGGTTTAATTTAAAATCTTTAATTTTAGTTATAAACTATTTTATAACTCCGTTTATTATTGCTGCGATAATTTTTTCTTTTTAGTAGATGGAGATTATCCTAGAAGTACGATGAATTCACCCATCGTAACAAAATTCTTTCAAAACAATAAATTTATATTGGAAGATGAAGAAATATTTAAGGATGTCTTTATAAGTGTAGTAATTTCAATTACAACATTTATAACATTTATAATAGGTGTTTTATTAAGTAGAAAAAGAACTGATAGTATTTCAACAAAAAAAACTGAAGCTACTTTAGTAAAATTACTATTACTCGGAGTTGGACTAGGCATATTTATGATTTTGTGGAATATTATCATCTCACAAGCCTATAGACTATTTGGACTAAGTTTTAAAAGTGAAAATAGCCAAGGCATTTTCAGAGCTTTACAATATAATAAGATATTAATAATAATAAATCTATTATTTTCAGCTCCAATTGGAGAAGAAATTGTATTTAAATATGGTATATTTACATTTTTTCACGAAATTTTTCATGATCAAGGAAAAATTTTAAGAATATTTATACCGGCATTAATCTCCGCTTTTATATTTGCGATGATTCATGACGGATTGTATTTAGTTCCATTGTATATAGTTCCAAGTTTTATAGGATGTTTAATATACGAAAAGACAAAATCTTTGTTACCTTGTATATTTGGTCATTTTATAAATAATTTCATAGCATTAATAATGATGTTAACACAGTTAACCCACTTGTTCTAATTGTTTACATAGGGTTATCTCAATAAGAATAAGACCTACCAAGATGTATCTTATTGGATGGGTTAGTAAAAATCTTGTTGTTTCACAAAAAAAGCTATTGAAGTTTTACTTCAATAGCTTTTTTGTTTACAATTTTTTACTATTTTACAACTTTAGAATTTACTTCTTCCAAAATTTTATCAAGGAATGCTTCGAATTTCATTGAACCCTCATCCCCTTCTCCACGTTTTCTAACGGAAACTGTTCTTTCGTTTACTTCATTTTCTCCAACGATTAAACTATATGGGATTTTAGCAAGTTGTGCTTCTCTGATTTTTAATCCGATTTTTTCTGCTCTGTCATCTACGACTGCTCTTATATCTTTTTTAGCAAATTCTTTTTGTAATTCTTTTGCATAGTCATTAAATTTATCAGAAATAGGCAAAATCTTAACTTGTTCAGGGGCTAACCAAGTTGGAAACGCACCTTTATATTCTTCAATCAAGTAAGCTACGAATCTTTCCATTGTAGAAACAATTCCTCTGTGAATTACAACAGGTCTATGAGTATTCTTTCCGTCTTCTCCAACATAAGTTAAGTCAAATCTTTCCGGCAATAAGAAGTCAAGTTGAATTGTAGAAAGAGTTTCTTCCAAACCAATTGCAGTCTTAACTTGAACATCAAGTTTAGGGCCGTAAAAAGCAGCTTCTCCTTTTGCTTCAAAGTATTCATATCCTAAGTCATCCATTGCACTCTTAAGCATCGCTTCAGCATTATTCCACATTTCATCATCATCAAAGTATTTTTCCTTATTTTCAGGATCTCTGTAACTTAATCTGAATCTAAAATTCTTTATATCGAAATCTTCATAAACTGATTTCATTAAATTTACAACTCTTGTAAATTCTTCCTTAATTTGATCAGGACGAACAAAGATATGAGCATCATTTAAAGTCATTTCTCTAACTCTTTGTAATCCTGAAAGTGTACCACTCATTTCATAACGATGCATCATTCCAAGTTCAGCAATTCTTATAGGGAATTCCTTGTAACTATGAACATCATTATTGTAAATTTCCATATGATGTGGACAGTTCATAGGTCTTAAAACTAATAATTCTCCATTTCCTAAGTCCATTGGTGGAAACATACTGTCTTGATAGTGATCCCAATGACCTGAAGTTTTATACAAGTCAACATTAGCAAGAATTGGAGTATAAACATGTTCATATCCACATTCAATTTCTTTATCAACTATATATCTTTCAACTACACGTCTAATTGTTGCACCTTTTGGTAGCCAGAATGGAAGTCCTGCTCCAACATTTTGGCTAATCATAAAGATTCCCAATTCCTTGCCGATTTTTCTATGATCTCTTTGTTTTGCATCTTCTAAAAATTCAAGATATTCATCCAAATCTTTTTTCTTTTCAAAAGTTATACCATAAATTCTTTGTAGCATTTTATTTTTTTCGCTACCTCTCCAGTATGCACCAGCTATACTTAAAAGTTTAACTGCTTTTATCTTTTTAACATCAATAAGATGTGGTCCTCTACAAAGGTCAGTAAATTCTCCTAATTCATAGAAAGAAAGTTCAGCATCTTTGTCAAAGCCTTCAATTAAATCAATTTTATAATCTTGTCCTTTTTCAGCAAAATATTTTAAGGCAAAGTCTCTATCAACTTCTTTTCTATCAACAGAATAACCTTCCTTAACAATTTTTTTCATTTCTGCTTCGATTTTTTCTAAATCTTCCGGTGTGAATTTATGTTCAGAATCCAAGTCATAGTAAAATCCATTTTCTATTGCAGGACCTATTCCAAATTTTGTATCTGGAAATAGTCTTTGAATAGCAAGAGCCATAACGTGACTTGATGTATGCCAAAAAATTTCTTTTCCCTCTTTGTCTTCAAATTTTACAAATTTAACTGTACAATCTTCCTTTAAAGTTTCACTTAAGCCCTTTATAATATCATCATTAACAACTGCACCAATAACATTTCTTGCAAAGCCTTCAGAAATACTAATTGCAACATCTAAAATCTTTACACCTTTTTCAAATTCATGAACAGACCCGTCAGGGAATGTAACTTTAATCATTTCCATATTATCCTCCTATAAAAAAAGAGCCTCATCCCTACAAAACTGTAGGGACGATGGCTCGCGGTTCCACCCTAATTACTTCTTAATTAAATAAAAGACTCCGTAATAGTTTTCGGTAAATAGCATTCTTAAATGAAATTCCAGCCTCGTTTCATTCTCTCTTAAAGCGCTTAAGTCCTACTCGTTACTTCAACGTCTATATTAAATTCAATAATCCTTCGAAATCAACAGTCGATTGTTCTCCTGTCTTTAAATCTTTAACAGTATAAGTATTATTTACTTTTTCGTCTTCTCCGACTATGATTATATAAGGAATATTTAATTTGTCCGCATAAGATATTTTTTTCTTCATCTTTGCGTCCTCAAAATATATTTGTATTATTTTACCACTATTTTCAAATTTATTCAATAGTTTTATAGCATAATCATAACAATTTTCCATTGGAATAATCAAAGCATCTATACTATTAGTTTTAATTTCTTTAAATAAGTTTTTATCAAGTAGTTGATAGAACAATCTTGTAAGTCCGATAGAAATACCAACTCCCGGTAAAATCTGACTTGTATAATTACTTGCCAAGTCGTCATATCTTCCACCTGAACAAACACTTCCAAGCTGTCTATAATTTTCTAAAAAAGTTTCATAAACTGTTCCAGTATAGTAATCAAGCCCTCTTGTAATTGTAAGATTAATCCTTATAAAATCCTCAGGAATTCCAAAAAGTTTCATACATTCATAAACTTCTTTAAGTTCTTCAACTCCTTTTTCAAAAAGTTCGTTCTCGATTCTTAAAGTATTTAGTTTTTCAATAATTTCTTCATTACTTCCCGAAATTTTTATAAATTCTATAATTTTTTCTAAACTATTATCATCAAGTCCTGTATTTTTAAGTTCTTCTACAACTTTATCAAAACCAATTTTTTCAATCTTGTCGATAATTCGAAGCATATCAGTTTTATTATCTATACCCAGATTTTCAAAAAGTCCATTAATAATTTTTAAATTACTAAAATTTATTGCAAATTTTTCATTAATAATTTTTGAAAAAATTTCATAGATTATAAAAGGAAGTTCTGCATCATTTTTGATATCTAATTTTCCGTTTCCAATAACGTCAATATCACATTGATAAAATTCCTTATATCTTCCCTTTTGATTTCTCTCTCCACGATAAACTTTACCTATATGATATCTTCTAAAAGGAAAATTCAAGTCGCTAAAATATTGAGCAACATATCTTGCCAAAGGCACAGTAAGGTCAAATCTTAAAGAAATGTCCTTGCTTTCAGAATCAATTTTAAAAATTTGTTTTGTAGTTTCTCCGCCACCTTTAGCCAAAAGAATTTCATTCTTTTCAAAAACTGGTGTATCTATTGGTAAAAATCCACGTTTTTTAAAAGTATCTTCAATTATATTCTTAACATTGTCGAACAAAATTTGCTCATTTGGTAAAAGTTCCATAGTACCAACAACATTACTCGGTTTAATAAATCCCATAATTACCTCCAGAGTGAAATAATTCCACCTAAATCGACAAAAGTTTCGTCTTTAGGATAGAGTATTTTCACATTTTCTTCATCAGCTACGCGTTTAATTATATCATAATCTGGATATTTTGTCACATCACCATAAAATAATAAAATATCATCGGAAACAAAACCACAAGTCCCTCCAATAAATCCGTTTTTATATCCTTTTAAAATAATTCCTTCATTTGTAACAAGTTCCACATCGATATTCTCAGCTTTTAATGTTTTATATACTCCCTCATCACTTGTTATTATATGATTTTCAAAACAAATCATACTACAATTTGCATAACCTTGATTTATCTTTACATATTCTCTATTTAATCTTAGTTTTTCAAAAATTTCTTTTGTGGTAAATTTTTCATTATGAAAAAAATATTTCTTATTTTTTGCAATATTTAAAACCATCTCTACATTTTTAAAATTAGAAACTTCCAGTTTTTTTAAATTAAACCCACTCAAATACTCACTATAATAATCATAAACAGAATTTTCTATATAAATATCTTCATCAATCTTTACAATACTAAGGTCTGGATGATCATTATAATTTTTATTAAATTTTTCATTATTCAAACTTTTTATATACTTCATATTTTCTTTTTCTAAAAGTTCAAAAAAATTTGCACTAGCGCGGTTACTAACTATAATTTTTTGTAACATATTTATCTCCTAAATGATTAAGTTTTATATAATTGGGTAATACTAGATTTGATAATTATAATAATAATGTATTTATATTTTATTATAACACATTTTATCATATTTTATTTATTAGGAGGATGTTTATGTTAAAAGAATTTAAAGAGTTTGCCTTAAAAGGTAATGTAATGGACTTAGCAGTCGGTGTAATTATTGGTGGAGCTTTCGGAAAAATCGTTACATCATTAGTTAATGACGTTCTAATGCCTTTAATTTCAATGTTAACAGGTGGAATTAATTTTTCAGACCTAAAAATTGTATTAAAAGCAGCAGATCCATCAAAAGAAATCGCTGAAGTTGCTTTTAAATATGGTGCATTTATTCAAAATGTTATTGATTTTCTAATTATTGCTTTCTGTATATTTATGATGGTAAAAGCTATGAATAAATTAAGCAGAAAGAAAGAAGAAGTAGTTGAGGAAGCACCTGCTGGTCCGACTCAAGAAGAAATCTTAACAGATATTAAGAATATCTTAAATGATATTAAAGAAAAAAACTAATATAGAAATTTTTCTTAAACATAGAAGCCGAGTTGAAATTTCAACTCGGCTTTTTTATTGTGAAACAACAAGGTTCACAGGAACCCAACTGATACGAAGCATCATGGAAGGGAGGTTCTTATTAATTTTGTTTTTCACAAATCCCTTCCATTAAGAAAATTCTAAAATCAATCTCCTTACTTCTTCCATTCCATAAAATCTCATAATTTTTTGGAATAAATGAAGCTCTTTTAAAATAATTTTCCATTTCTTCTCTTGAAAATCCATCATATCCATCAAAGTTTGGAAAATCCTTATGAAAGTCAGGAGAAACTGTATCTAAATCCATTATAATTATTTTTCCATTTTCTTTCAAATGTTTTCTTAACAACTTAAGCTCTACATCTACATCTACAATATGATGAAAAGCAGTTAAACTGTAAATTATATCGTATTTTTCATTCGAATTATCCAAAAAATTTTCATCATTTATACTGATATTTTCTATTTCCATTTCATTTATTCTCTTTAAAGACTCATCTCTCATCTTTAAAGAAGTATCCATACAATCAATATGTTTTAAATCTTTAGATAATAAAGTTGCAAGAAGTCCATCTCCCGATCCGATTTCAAGAGCCTTTTTCTCTTTCAGATTTTTTCCTAAATACTTGAACATTTTTTCGTATATGGTAAAAGTTCTATTTTTTCTCTCTTCAGTATTCCAAACTTTAGCAACTTCATCAAAATAATTACTCATACTACCCCCTAAATTTAAATAATAAGTTAATCAAGATTTTCTAGAAAACCAAGGGATACATCTATTTGTCCTCTTACAATATGCCAGATATTCCTCTCCAAAAATATCTTTAAGCCATCTTTCCTCTGTCTTTTTCACTAAAAAAGTTAAAAGACTCCAATAAATTGGAATTGTAATTAAAAAGTATAAATTATTGAAAACAAAACAAATTCCCCAACAAAGAAACATAAAAGCTGAATAAATCGGATTTCTTACAACCGAAAAAACTCCCGTAGTTACCAATTTTAGTTCCTTTATATTCTTAGAAATTCTTGAATTAATAACTGCAGAAACCCACAGTCCAATACCTATAACTATACATAAAATACCTATAATTATAAAAGGTATTTTTAAAAAAGAAATTTCTCCATTTTTAAAATAACCCTTATTTTGTAAAAATATTAAAATACTTGTTACAATCAGTATAATACCCACATATAATGGACCAATCCCTAAAACTGATAACTTTTCTCTTTTCATAATTTACTCCTATTATTTGTAAACAAAATGATTGATTAATATAAATATATCATAATTGCAAAACAATATCAACTTAAAAACCTTATTAGGAAATACCATTAAGAACAGGAGCTTTAGGAGATCTCTCGACTACGCTCGAGATGACGTGTTAGGAGAGAAATCTTTGTTTAGTATCTTCACGTGAACAGTTAATAAACATTATAAGATGATAAGAAATTATTTAAAATA
This sequence comes from Parvimonas sp. oral taxon 110 str. F0139, assembly GCF_000214475.1. Classification (GTDB taxonomy): domain Bacteria; phylum Bacillota; class Clostridia; order Tissierellales; family Peptoniphilaceae; genus Parvimonas. The sequence goes on from NZ_AFII01000002.1 coordinate 291,119, forward strand.
AAATCCTTAACGTCATAGTCTTTTGCATATAAACTATCCAGACACGTCATCTTGAGCGAAGTGTAACGTAGTCGAAAGATCTCACACTTTTGTTGAAAACAAAAGTGAATGTATCGTAGATACATAAATAAATATAACAACTTTCAATTTGCATAAAAAAAGAATGTCTATATTTCTATAAACATTCTTGTTTTCAAATTTAAAAACTATTTAGCGTAGTCGACAACTCTTGTTTCCCTAATTAAATTTACTTTAATTGTTCCAGGATACTCAAGTTCTTCTTGTATTTTCTTAATAATTTCTTTTGAAGTTAATAACATCTTATCTTCGTCAATAACTTCTGGTTTAACCAATACTCTTATTTCACGTCCTGCTTGAATTGCAAAAGATTTTTCAATTCCATCAAATGAATTTGCAATCTCTTCAAGATTTTCCAAACGCTTAATATAATTTTCAACAGACTCACGTCTTGCACCTGGTTTTGCAGCTGAAATAGCATCCGCAGCTTGTACCAAAAGTGCCTCAACAGTTGATGGTTCAACATCATTATGATGTGCTTCAATACAATGGAGAACTTCACGTTTTTCCTTATATTTTTTAGCCATTTGAACACCTAATTCAACGTGATTTCCTTCCATTTCGTGATCTATCGCCTTACCTATATCATGTAATAGACCACCTCTTTTAGCAATTTTAACATCAGCTCCGATATCAGCAGCTAACATTCCTGCTAAATGTGCAACTTCTATTGAATGTTTCAAAACATTTTGTCCATAAGAAGTTCTGTACTTTAATCTTCCTAAAAGTTTTATCAATTCAGGATGTAGTCCATGAATATTAGTTTGATCGCAAGCGTCCTCTCCTGCAATTCTAATACTATTTTCAACTTCCTGTCTTGATTTTTCAATCATTTCTTCAATTCTTGTTGGGTGAATTCTTCCGTCATTAATCAATTTTTCAAGAGCAAGTCTTGCAATTTCTCTTCTAACTGGGTCGAATGAAGATAAAACAACCGCTTCAGGTGTATCGTCAATAATCAAATCTACTCCTGTCAAGCTTTCAAATGTTCTAATATTTCTACCTTCTCTACCTATAATTCTACCCTTCATTTCGTCATTAGGTAAAGTTACAACGCTAACTGTAGATTCTGCAACTTGATCAGCTGCATATCTTTGAATAGCTGTTCCAATAATATATCTTGCATTTTTTTCTGCATTATCCCTAGCATTTTGTTCAATTTCTCTAATGATATTTGCAGCATCTTTTATACTTTCTTGTCTAACTTCTTCAAGTATAATTTCTTTAGCTTCTTCAGATGATATATTGGCAACTCTTTCAAGTTCTTCTTTTTGCTTTTCAACTAATTTTTCAATTTCAGTTTCTTTAACTTCTAAAGCCTTTAATTCTTTATTTAAACGTTCATTTTTCTTATCTAAATTTTCGTTTTTCTTGTCTAAATTTTCTTCTTTAGTAATCAAACGACGTTCTAATTTTTGAATTTCGTTTCTTCTCTCTCTGTTTTCCTTATCGCTTTCTTGTCTTATTCTATGAGCTTCTTCTTTTGCTTCAACTAATTTTTCTTTTTTCTTAGTTTCAGCTTCTTTTATAGCATCTTCAACAATTTTCTTTGCGTGATTTTCGGCACCGTTTATAAGTTTTTCTGAAGTAAACCTTCTAAAAACATAGCCAATAATAGTACCAACAATCAAAAAAACAGGAAGTAATATAAATTCCTTTGGCATTAGTCTTACACACCTCCTCATATTAAATTTTCAAGTTACAATTATCAAATTATTATTCCTTAAAATTAAATGTGATTACTCACAATTACTATTTTACAACTTTTTCAGTATTTTGTCAATTTAAAAAAACATATAAAAATGTATTAATTTTGATAATATATTTTAATTAAATTCAAAAAAAGACGGTATAAACCGTCATTAATCTTTATTTATTGTCAATAATTTCTTTTTAAACTCTTCCAATTCTTTTATAGTATTTAAGTTTTCAAATATATTTTTATCATCAAAATTTTTCCATTCTTCATATTCTAAAAATTTAAAATTACTATCTTCAATAAATTTTACAAATTTTAGATTATCTTTAATTAATTCTTCTCTTAAATTTTCTTTCAAAGAATTTTTATAGATTCCATTCATAGGTAATATTTTTCCACCTTTTGAAAGACAAACTAAGCCATCAAAATCTTTATCTAATTTTGAAATCAAAAATCTAATAAACTTTTCATCCATATTTGGCATATCACATGCAGTCAAAAATGAAAATTCATTATTTGAATAACAAAGCCCACTATGAAGTCCAGCCATTGGACCTTTTTTGTAAAAGATGTCCCTCACAACTCTTACTTTTACATCTTTATAATGGTCTTTATTATTAGAAACGACAACTATATCGTCAAAAAGATTTTTTAACGCTTCTATTGAATTGTGTATCAGATACTTTTCTTCAATTTCAATATACTCTTTAGGAAAAGTCATTCTTATAGAATTACCCCCTGCAAGTATTATACAATTTATCATTACTCTACCACCAAATCAGCAAAATCTGCATCACAAAAGTCTGCAAATTCAATAGGATTTACTATAATTGAATTTCTAACTTTTCCAGCACTTACAAGAAATTTCTCCATATTTTTTGCAGTTTCATCAAAAACAGTTTTAAATTTAGTCTTCATTCCAACAGGACTACATCCGCCATGAACATAACCTGTTAAAGGTTCTAAATCTTTTTGTAAAATCATTCTAATACTCTTTAGTTTTAAAAATTTACTTGCTTTTTTCAAATCCAAATGTGCGTCAATAGGAATAACACAGACATAATGATTTTTATCACTTCCTTCTAAAACAAGTGTCTTAAAACATATATTTCTATCTATTCCAATTTCTTCAAATTCTTTGTCTTCATCTCTAACTACAAATTCATATTTTATTTTTTACTATCTAAAATTCTACATACATTTGTCTTACTATTTTTTTTCATTTTTATCCAAAAAAGTCTTTAAATGTTGAACCAACATCTTTATGGCAGGAGTGTTTTCTCCACCACGAGGAATGATTATATCAGCATGCTTTTTGCTTGGTTCAATAAACTCCTCATGCATTGGCTTAACCGTATTTTGATATTGGGTCAAAATACTTTCAAGACTTCTACCTCTCTCTTTTGTATCTCTTAAAATTCTTCTAATAAGTCTTTCATCAGCATCAGTATCGACATAAACCTTTAAATCCATTAATTCTCTAAGTCTTACATCTTCTAAAATTAAAATTCCCTCAACGATTATTACAGGTTTTGGATATACTCTCATAGTTTCTTTGCTTCTAGTATGAATTGTAAAATCATAAATTGGCAAATCTACTGCCTTACCTGATTTTAAAACCTTAATATCTTCAATAAGTTTAGAAGTTTCAAAAGACTTAGGATGATCATAATTTAACTTTGCTCTTTCTTCTAAAGTCTTATCGTCATTTGGCCAATAATAAAAATCATGGCTAATCATAACAATTTCATCTTTAAATTGTTTTTTTAACTTTTCGATAATTGTAGTCTTGCCAGAAGCAGAGCCTCCAGCAATTCCTACTACATAAACATCTTCTTTTTTCATCAAAATCCCCTATAAAGCAATTACTCTGTGATATACTTTTTTACCTTTTTAATAACAATTTCTTCTAAATTAAGAGAAACTTTTGTATTTGTATCTGTAATTTTTTCTCCATTTAAAGAAATTCCACCTTGTTCTATAAGTCTTCTAGCTTCTCCATTAGACTTTGAAAGTCCACAAGTTCTAATCAAGTCTAAAATTCCTATTTCTTCATTTTCAAAATCCGATTTTTTAATTTCTGTTGAAGGCATATTTTCATCTAAAAGTTCTCCACTGAATAATGCTCTTGAAGTTTCCAATGCTTTTTTAGCCTTTTCTTCACCATGAATAATCTTAGTTACTTCAAAAGCTAAAATTTCTTTTGCTTCATTTATTCTTTCATCTTTGTATTTTCCTAATTCTCTACATTTTTCAGTTGGTAGGAAAGTTAACATAAGTAAAAACTTTTCAACATCTCTATCATCAACATTTCTCATATATTGGAAAAGTTCATAAGGAGAAGTTTTTTCTTCATCCAACCAAACAGCACCTTTTTGAGATTTACCCATTTTAACACCATCAGCAGTTGTTAAAAGTTTAAAAGTCATTGCATAAACCTTATCTTGTTCAAGTTTTCTAACAAGGTCATATCCACCAAGTATATTACTCCATTGGTCGCTACCACCTAATTGCAATTTACAACCATGTTTTCTGTATAGGTATAAGAAATCATAACTTTGCATTAACATATATGAAAATTCAAAGAATGTAAGACCTTTTTCCATTCTGTTTTTATAAGCATCACAAGTTAGCATTTTATTTACACTAAAATGAACTCCTACTTCTTTCATAAATTTTATAAAATTCAAATCCAAAAGCCAATCTTTATTATTTTCTATAATAGCATTTCCATCTGAAAAATCAATAAATCTTGAAAGTTGTTCAAAAAATCTTTTTGCATTATGATTAATTTGTTCTTCAGTCATTACCATTCTCATATCGCTTCTTCCAGAAGGGTCGCCTATCATTGTAGTCCCACCACCTAAAAGCGCAATTGGAATATGACCATAGTTTTGCATTCTCTTCATAACCATAATTTGAATAAAATGACCAATTGTCAAACTATCCGCCGTTGCATCAAAACCTATATAAAACTTTACTCTTTCCTTAGACAATAACTCCTTTAATTCATCTTCATAAGTAGCTTGTTCAAAATATCCTCTATCTACAAGCTCTTCAAAAATATTCTTGTATTCCATAAAATCCTCCTATAAAAAAAGACCTAAAACTGTGAAAGGACGACTTATCGTGGTACCACCTTTCTTCGCATAGGCCTCATATTGTTTAAGCACAATTACTTTTGAGCTCCTGTGTTGTAAGCACAATCAACGCTCAGTATTAAATATTGAAATAATTATATAAAAAATAGCCGAAAAAGTCAACTACATTTCTATCTTTTTAACTCTATCATCATCAAAAATTAAATCTTCCAAATGTTCTCTTTCAAAATCAAGAGGAACTACAGTATAAAATCTAACTATTACAGATCTACTCTTCTTAACAACTTCTACATTTTGAATTTCAAGTCTAAATCTTTCTAAACAACTACGAATTTCTCTGATTGTATTAAAACTGTCTTCCAAACTTATTTCAAAAGTAATAGTCAAATGATCTTTATTCAAAAAAGTATCCTTATGCATCAAAGTTTGAATAATCACAATTAAAAATGTTCCACCAATTGCTACACCATAAAGTCCTGCTCCCATAGCTAAACCAATTCCGGCAGTCGCCCAGATTCCCGCAGCAGTTGTAAGTCCATTTACGGCATTGTTTTTTATAAAAATAAGTCCTGCTCCCAAAAAACCAATTCCAGAAACAACTTGAGCAGCAACACGGGCTGCATCGTATTCATCTACATCAAAAAAACCATATTTAGAAACTATTATCATAAGTGCAGATGCCAAACAAACTATTGCATGAGTTCTAATACCTGCTTCTTTATTTCTACTCTTTCTTTCAAAACCAATTATTGCTCCCATAGAGGTTGCAAGAATCATTTTTACCAGAAATTCAATATTTTGATAAATAATATCTATATTAATATTCATATAGTGCTCCTAACTTAATTTTAAAATCAAATTTTATAAATTTAATTATGTATACTACTAAAAAAAGCTAAATAATTCTTTTTTCATTATTAAACTAATACTATTATCATATAATTATATCATATTTTCACAAAAATTATTAGTCTTTTATTTATTATTTTTTATGATATAATTAGTTTACAGTACAAAAGTGCTAAATATAATATTGGAGGTATTCAAAAATATGAAAAAATTTTAAAAAAATGCTTTATCTTTGCTTTAGTTACTTTATTTTTTTGCTCTTGTTCAGCAAAAGGAGTAAAAATAGAACAGCTAAGCGATAAATCTTTTATCTCAAAAGAAAAGGCATTTACCATTGAAGAAACTAAGGATGGCGAAAATTCTTCTGATTCAAAAAAATATCATTTAGTTATGTATGAGCAAATTAACTCTGGTGCTGGTTATATGATATATGAAAATGCAAAAATAACTAAAAAAGATGGAAAAGAATTTATTACAGCTGATAATTTGGATTTAGATTTAGAAATAATAAATGATAAAACAATAAAAGATACAAAAAACAATGTTGAATATAAAGCATCTGATAAAAAAGAGTTAAATTCCAATTGAGAATTAATTAAATAAAAATTACAGAAGTTATAAAAAATAAAACACAAAAAAACTTAAAGCTCATCTAATTAACTTAGATGAGCTTTTTGTAAACTTTCAGAGATTGTATCAATTCAACAGTTTTTCTATCTTGCAATCATATCTTTTGATAAGTCAACACTTTTTATATTATTTCTTGTAATTGTCCTTGTTGTGAAACCCCAAATGTTACTATACCAATTTTTCTTTTCTTTATCATAGATAAAATGGAACCCTACTGTAGATTCTACAGGAGTAATTGATGACAGTTGTGGTGGTTTATTATTTTGAGGATAAGTTGTCTCTTGAACTAATAGATGTCCACCTATATACATCTCATAAGTGTCGCCATGTTCTCTAATTTCAAACGAATTAAGGTCAAATTCCATTGATGGATAGCCTCCGACATATTCTCTTCCACTATTTATCAATGACTCTACTCTTCTCTTTTCAACCCCTAATGATGGATCTGTCATTATAGTCAATAAACTTGCATCTTTCTTACCTCTTGATTGAACATCTTCTCTCAACAATTCAATAGTCCTTGAAATTGCAACATTTAAAAGTCTTTTATCTGTAAGAGATGTGCTTACATTTATTTTACCTTCACCAGAATAAGTTACTCCTTCTGATATAGTATAACCCCAAGGCATTTTTGTTACTACTTTTAAAACATCTCCCTCTTTTATATTAGTTCCTGATAATTTATTAAATTCTTTTACAGTTAACTCTGTATTTTTATCATTTACGAATAAAATACTATTTTCATCTCTTGTTAAAATTTTAAATGAACTTTCTTTTGAATTGGTATCTAGTTTTTCAACTTCATTCGCTAATTGATATTCCGTTCCAGCTCCATAGGACACAGTTTTAACGCTAGACTTTTCATCATAGAAAAGAGAAAATTCTTCTTTTAATTTCACATTATTATCATAATAGAAAACTGTATATTTGCCAGGAAATAGTTCATATTCCTTATCTGAAATAGCCTCTTCTTTACCATTTAACAAAATAGAAGTTTGAACCTCTTCATTTTTTTCGACTTTCAACTTTATCGGATCTAAACAAATTTTATAATCATCAAAAAGTCCTAAAACTTTTCCACTTTTTTGAAGTCTAACAGGTCTATTACTCTTGTAATTTTCATCTTTCTTTAGATTTTCAGCATCCTCTTTAAGCCATTTTGTAATTGTAGCTAACTTCGTTTCATCTTCTTCAAACATAGAAATCAAATCTTCTGCCTGATTCTTATCTATTACTTTATCATTAAAAACAAAGTTTGATGTGTAAAATCCTATTTTTTTAGATTCAACTCCTGATAAAATACCAGGAAGTTTAACTCCAAGTGAATGATATGCCTTAAGTCCAAAAAAACCAACAGTTGAAATTGCCAAAATTATAGTAAAAGCAAAAATCATCTTTAAAATCTTTGGCACTTTTGGCATATCATACTTAATTGTCTCTTTTTTCTCTTTATTATCTACTGCCTGATAATACTCTTTTTCTTTAGGTTTATCTTCTGGCTCAGAAGTTTCAATAGGCTTTTCTACTTCATTTTGTTCAACACTTTGGATTGGTTTTTGAGAAATTTCTTCCTCTTGAGAAATTTCTTTTTCTTCACCATCAGTATCTTTTAAAACTTCTACATTTTTTCCTTATGAGTCTCTTTATTTTTATGTTTAGAGGATTTACTTCCTCTACGACGTCTTTCATGTAGAGGAACGACATTCCCATAAATTAGTTGAAGCCTCTGCGTTTCTGTTAAAATCGCATCTTCGTCGTCTTTATCTTTTTCTTTATTATTTTCTTCTTTATCTTTTTCTTCGTACTTTTCTTCCTTGTTCTCTTTTTCTTTTTCAGCCTTTGATGTAATTTCTGCTTTTTCTTCATCGGTTGAAAAAGTATGGTCTTCCACTTCTGAATTAATAAGATTTGATTTAAAGTCTAAATCATCGACTTTGTCCGTTTCTTGAACTATATTATCCTCTGGTTCTGTAGTGGATTCGAGAACATCTTCTTCAGAAATTTCTTTTTCGGAATATTCTTCTCTCCATTGAGAATAGTCTGATAAAATAGACTTGTCAAATCCCCCCTCTGAAAAATTTGAAGAATTTTTTTCAATTTTATTCTTTTTATTATTTTTCTTAGACACGAAAAAAACCCTCCTTAAATCTTTCTAAGCTTCTAATTCTTTTTCTAGTTCGTCAACTAAACCTTTGAAAACATCTAGAGCTTTATTGATAGAATTTTTATCTTCCATATCTATTCCTGCGGCTCTTAATTGTTCTATTGGTTGATGTCTACATCCGTCTTTTAAGAAATTTCTATAACTTTTTAATGCTTCTTTATCTCCCTTAACTACTCTGCTTGATAAGAAACTTGCAGCACAGAAACTTGTTGCATATTTATATACATAGAAATTAGTGTAGAAATGAGGAATTCTCGCCCATAAGTAATTAGCTAATTCACTCTTTTCAACATTTTCTCCATAATATTTGTCATTTAATTCACCCATGATTCTTGTGAAATCATCAGCAGTTAAGGCATTTCCTGCTTCAACTTCTAAATGTGTATTCTTTTCAAACTCACCAAACATAGTTTGTCTAAATACTGTTCCTATAAACATATTTATATAATAGTTTAAAATATAAATTTTTTCGTGTTTATCTTTAACATTTTTCAACATATAGTCTAATAAAGTTAATTCATTAAAAGTTGATGCAACTTCTGCAACGAAAATCTTATATTGAGCATATAGATAGTCATTGTCTGATTTTGAATAATAACTATGCATTGAATGTCCAAATTCATGAGCTAATGTAAACATACTATCTAAAGTATCTGTATAATTCATTAGGATATATGGATCTGTATCAAAGCTTCCCCATGAATATGCTCCACCAGCTTTTCCTTCTCTTGGATAAACGTCAACCCAACGATCATCAAAGCCTCTATTTAGAACTTCAATATAATCTTCTCCCAATGGTTTAAGACCTTCAGTTATTAGTTCCCTTGCTTTTTCATAAGGATATTTTTGATCAAATTCTTTTTCTAAATTGATAGAAACATCCCACATATATTGTTTATCTTTCTTTAATGCTTTCTTTCTTAATCCATAATATTTATGAAGAGATGGCAAATATTCTTCAATACTTTCTATCAAAGAATCATAAACTTTTTCGGGAACACAATCTTGGAATAATTCCATATATCTAGCTGAAGGATAGTGTTTAACCTTAGCAAGTATTGTTAAATTCTTAATTGTACTATATAGTGTTGTTGCATAAGTATTTTTGAAACTTGAAATAGTTCCATACATTTTATCAAATGCTTCTTTTCTTACTTCTTCGTTTTCATCTAAAAGGAAAGTATTATAATTTCCAGGAGTTAATTTTTCTCCATCTTTGCTATCAATATTACCATAATCCATATCGGCAAAACTTAACATATAAAAAGAGCTTTGACCTGTTCCCATCATTTCACTACAATTTGCAAGAAGCTTTTCTTCATCTGCACTTAATGTATGAGGTTTAAATCTTAAAATATTATCAAAAAACACTCTATACTTTTCGTTATCTCCCTCTTTGTAAAAGTTTTCTAATTCTTCATCAGATAAACTCATTAAGAAAGGATCAAAAAATGCCATAGCTGAACCTACTCTTGTTCCTAGTGAATTTACTTCTAAAGCTAATTTTTGAGATTCAGGAACTCTACTATCTTCATCTCTTTTCATATATGAATAAGTATATAATTTTTCTAAAAGTCTATTAGCCTTTTCAGATAATTCCATTATATTTTTTAAGTTTTTAATAGTTTTTTCTTCTTTTAATATTTTTTCAACATATTCGTCACAAAGTTTTATCTCTGCTCTTGCTTCATCTGAATTCTTGTAAATCTTTTCCAAAGACCAATTATATTTTTCCATCATATCCTCCAAATAAAAAATTAAAATTTCACACATTAATTTTACCACTTTTTTCACTTTTTATCAATATTTTTATAAAAAAAAGAATGTTTGCACATTCTTTTTCAAAAAATTTTTATTCTATTGTATATTCAATCCAGCCTTCAGATTTTCTTTTGATTACCTCTCCAATTCCTGCTGAAACTATTTGAATATTTTTCTGTTCATAATTTGGTTTTAATCCATTTAAAGCATTTTTACATAGTTTAACTTGTAAACTCTCATCCTTAAAAAACTCATCTTCCTCTAAAAAATGTGTAACAACATTTCCGGCACAAACTATTTCAATCTCGCAAGTATCTCCCATTTCTTCACAATATCTTCTGTAATTTACTATTTTTGCCTTTAGTTTGTCTATAAGTTTTAACCTTTCAATTCTAAATAGCACCTTATAATTCATTCTTACTCCTAATATCCAAGTTCTATAGCTTTATTTACAAGTTTTTTTACAAGAGGAATCATTTCAGCAGCAATTTTGTTTTCTTCTTCAAAAAATGCAGTACAAACAATTGTAGGATTATCTACCGGATAAAAAACTGTTACCCAAGAGTGAATTTTATCCTTTGTTTTTTCTGCAGTTCCTGTCTTACCAGCAACTTTCTTTCCTTTTACAAATCCAACGAAATTCTTATCTCCTGAAGATTTCAAATAATCTTTCATTGTATCCATTACTTGTTTATCAGCAACTTTTGATAAAACTTCTGGTGAAATTTTTTCAATTATTTTTCCGCTTGGATCTAAAATTTCACTTACAATATGAGGCTTCATCATATTTCCACCATTGGCAATTGCACTTGTATACATAGCAACATGTAATGGAGAAACTAAGTCTTTTCCTTGACCAAAAGCACCAGTAGCAAGTTCTAAAGCTGTTGATTTCTCATTGTATGGTATTGGAGAAATTGCAGTTTTTAATTCAAAAGGAATTTCTTGACCAAACATAAATCTTTTACTTACATCAATCATTGAATCAACACCAATTTTTTGTACTTGATCTGCAAAATATGTGTTTGAGGATTTTACCAAAGCTTTTCTCAAATCTATATTTCCATTAGCTTCCTTTGCGTAGTTATTTATTTTGTAATGGTCAATAGTTGTTGACCCCTTATCATTGTAATTTAAATCTTTTCCACTAAGTTTTTCAAGTAACGCCGTTCCTGTTATTAGTTTATAAACAGAACCAGGTGTAAAAAGACCAGAAGTACTTCTTGCTAAAAGCGGAGCATTTTCTTCATCAGCAATAATATTTGCCCAATTAGATTCTATTGTATTCGGATCAAAAGTCGGCATGTCAGCCATTGTAATTATTGATCCTGTTTGTGGATTCATCAAAATCATTGAGCCCTTATGACCCTTCAAAAGAGAAAGAGCATATTGTTGTAATTCCGTATTTGTGGTCAATTTTACTGAATTACCCTCTTTTTGATCAACCAATATTTTCTTTAATTCTCCGATAGGAGTTTTATCTTGTTTATTTAAAAGAGTTGTATTAAATTTCTTTTCGATTCCCGTCTTTCCATATTTCTTACTATTATATCCGACTATATGCGCATAAGCTTCCCCATAAGGAAAGTATCTATATTTATCTCCTTTATCATCAGTTTTAGTTTCTGCTAAAATATTTCCATTAGAATCGAGAATATTTCCTCTTTTTAATTTATTATCATCAACCCAATTTCTCTTATTATCTTCATCATTTTTAAGTTTATCTGCTTTTGCAACTTGAAAATAAGTCATATATCCAAGAATTAAAATAAATAATAAACTTATAAATGTTAAAACTCTTTTATATCTTTTTATTTCAATCATAATATTCTCCTATATATTCTCTTCAGAGGCATACTGTAAAATTCCCAAAGCGATGAAACTTGAAAGAATTGAAGAACCTCCATAGCTGACAAAAGGAATTGTAATTCCCGTAAGAGGAATAAGCTTTAAAATTCCTCCGAACATTATCAATGACTGAAAAGCGAAAATTAATGAAAGACAAAAAGCTACATATTTGTAGAATTTATTATGTTGTTCCATAGAAGTTTTTAAGCCTCTATATGTTAAGATTAAGAACAACATAACTACTCCCATTCCCATTAAAATTCCCATTTCTTCACAAATACTTGCAAATATATAGTCACTTTCTGCAAATGGAATATAATCCGGTCTTCCAAGTCCAAGACCTTTTCCAAAAAATCCACCACTTGCAATTGCATAGAAACCTTGAATTATTTGATAGCCCATTCCGTCGGCATATTTAAAAGGATCTAGCCAGATTTTTACTCTTACCTTAACATGCTTAAACAAAATATATCCTAAAATAGCCCCAAAAGAAAGAACTAAAAGATTAATTAAAATATATTTTCTATGTGGCTCGTACATATACTGTGCAAAGATAAACACCCCTGAAAACACAAGTACAGTCCCTAAGTCTTTTTGTAAAAATAGAAATCCTAAAAATGTGTAGAAAAAGAAATGTAAACTGTATTTTTTAAAAATATCTTTTTCAAACTTTTCTCTATTTTTATAATAAGCTGCAATGAGGAAAACAAAAGCAATCTTTATAAGCTCAGATGGTTGGAAAGCAAAATTTTTCCCCAATCTTATCCAGTTTTTTGCCCCATTAATTCTACTGCCCAATAGGAATGTTGCAATAAATAAAAGATACGAAATTCCAGCATAAAAATAGTACATTTTGCTCCAGATTCTTATATATTTTAAAATTAAATATATAACCCAAAAGGCTACAATGCCGATACAAAACCAAATAATTTGCCTATATGCCAATTTATTATTTAGTCTATAAATTTCTAATATTCCAATGGAAAATAACATATTTGCAATAAGCATTATATAATAATCGCCCCTAGTAAATTTTTGTACTAATTTCCCAGAAATATATACAAAACCAATCAAGGCAATCATAAAGAACAACTTAGTTTTGTCAAAATTCGCGAAATCCCTAGCCATAATTAGAAATAGCCCTAAAATTTGAAAAAACAACAAAAGTCCTTGAATGCTCTTAGTGCTGACATAGGAATTCACATTTAAAGTTCTAAATCTTGACTTTAATTTTTTACTAATCATCATCAACTTCCTCATTTACAAATAAGAACTCAATTCGACCAACGTCTATTAAATCCTTATCTTTAAGTTCAATAGCTTCTGTAATTGGTTCTCCATTTAGCAAAGTTCCATTTGCAGAGCCTAAATCTTCAATATAATAAATTCCGTCTTCTTTAATAATTCTCATATGTTTTTTAGAAATAAATTTATCATTTATTACAATATCATTAGAATCTCCACGGCCTAAAGTTGTCTCATTATTTATATAATAATGTTCATGAACCTTAAAAGGAAGACTTTCCTTTCTGTTTATAAGTTTTAGATAAGTATTAGAAACCTCACTCATTTCACTTGTTGTGCTAATATCAAAATATATCATTTTAATTATATTATAAATAAAATAATAGATAATAATTACAAAAATATATTTAAAAATAATTGCCATTAAATCATATAGCTTTAAATTTCCAAAGGTTTCAACTGAAAAAATACCCTCTAAAATATCAAAAATTTTATCCATATATCCTCCGCTTTTTATGTTAAAATCCTAATTAACTAGCTTTTATTTTACCATAAATACAAAAAGTAGTCAAAATTTTGCTTATATGCCTTATCTCTTTTAAATTACAAGTTCAAGTCCTTTTTTATTAAGCCTATATACTTTATCACAAACCACATTAATATATTTTTTATCGTGAGAAACTGAGATTATTGCTCCTCTATATGATTTTAATAATTTTCTGATTTCAACTGACGAAAAAGGAGATAAATTTCTTGTAGGTTCATCTAAAATCAAAACTTCAGGATTTTCTAAAATCATTTTTAAAAAGTAAATTTTCGCCTTTTGTCCTCCGGAAAGTGATTTTAAATTATGAAACATCTCATCTGCAGTAAACTTCATTGACCCTAAAAATGTCCTTATTTTTGTAGTCTCTTCCTTTTCGTAAGTCTTACTCAAATAATCTATAATACTCATATCAACATTCATCTTATCATCATAATTCTGTGGCATATAAGCAATCTTTACATTTTTCTTTATATTATCCAAAATTATCTTTAAAAGAGTTGTCTTTCCTATTCCATTTTCTCCGATTATACAGATTTTATCAGTACCAAATACCTTTAATTCTATATTTTCACTCAAAACTTTAGAGCCAATAACAAGTTTTTCCAAATTCAAATCCAAAATTTCCTTTTTTGTAGAGTAATTAACATTTTCATCAAATTTTATAAAAATTGATTCTTCATAATCTGGAAATTCAAGCAAATTCTCCTTTTCTGTTTGAAGTCTTCTACCGATAGACTTTACAGTATGCATTTTTATTTTCAGCTCTGTCCCCCAAAAATCATTTTTTGTACTTCTGATTTCATGTTGCACTCTTTCATATATTTTCTGATATTTTCTTTGTTTCTTATCAAATTCTTCTCTTTGTTTTTTTGCAATTCTCTCCTGTCTTTCAATAGCATTTCCTCTATTCTCAACATAATTCTCATAATCCAACTTTTCAATTGAAATCTTCGGCTTTTGTTTTCTCATAAGCTGTTCAATATGAATAATTACATTTGCACAATTTTCAATTAAATCCTCATCGTGAGAAATAAAAATTATTGGAATATCAATGTTTTTTATGAAATTCTTAAGCCATTCAATAGAATTTATATCCAAATCATTACTAGGCTCGTCCAATAAAAGACAAGTCGGCTCTTTCATAAGTTCGCAAAGTAAAATAAATTTAATTCTTTCCCCACCAGATAATTCACTTATCTTTTGTTTTTCATTTATTAAATTTTCATCAAAATTCAACTCTTTTAATAATTTGTAAAATAAATTATAATCAAAATAATCCTCTTTAATTTTATTTTCAAGATATTCCTTTGTTGAAAAATCTAAAATCTTTGCTTCCAAAATCTGTGGTAAATATCCAATAACTTCATTTTTCTTATTTATTTCTCCACTTATTTCAGCATATTCTTTTAAGCTCTCATCATCTACTATCGCCTTTAAAATGCTGGATTTTCCGTTTCCCTCTTCTCCGATTATACAAACTTTCATTCCGGTTTCTAAAGAAAAGCTGAAATCTTCAATCACAGTTCTTAAATCATTCACTAAATATATTGATAATTTTTTTATACTAAGCATATATCCTCCTAATTTAAGCCACAAAAAAATGGCAATCCACTTATTGCCATTTCAACATTCATTTTGCAACTTAAAAAGGAGTTCTAAAAAAGAACACAAAAAGGAATGTATAACTAAAATGGCAACAAAAAACTAAGCTCCAAAAAGCTATTAAATTTCTGTCTCATAATAGTTATCTAATTAACATTCCTTCCTCCTGAATTTTTTATTAATTTTTGATATATCTCTACATCACTTAAATTTTAACACAAACAAATTAAAGTGTCAAATTATTTTAAATAAATTTATTGTTACTAAAAAATTTAAATACAAAAAATGGCAATCTTTAAATTGCCATTATAAAATTATTTTTTAGGAACTTCAATAGTTGATGTAGATTTGATAGTTTTAATAGCTTGTTTTGCTATTTCAATCATATCTTGTTCTGTTAGATATCTTGCCTTTCCAGACTTTTCGTATGGACCATAAGGAAAAACTTTATATTCAAAACGCATTTTTAAAAGTGCTTTATCACTGATTTCATATGTCAAGCTAAATTCTGAATCATATCTTTCTTTAGGCTTGTATTTATTATATGATTGATATGATATTGAAGCTCTATGTTCTCCGCTTTCAACAATAGGAACTCTAACCCATTCTTTGCGCGCTTCTAGAATTTTATCACTTTCTTCTAGATGGACATCATATGCATTTTTATCTACTGTTCTATGAATTGAAATACCATGAGTAATTTGCGCGTTCATTTCTTTATTTCCTGTATAAAAATATCCTTCTCCGCCACCGCCTGGACTAGAAAAAACATATTCATTTTCTTTAATTAAAGGTGCAATATCTTTAATAAGGACATCCGCTTTTCTATCTTTACTTGGGTCAATTTGTTCTCTAACTGTTTTACCTTCATTTGTATTTTGTACAATAAAATGATTGTTAGTAATAGTGTCATTAGGTAATTCAATTTCGACAGTAGCTACAAAATTTCCCGGAATAACATTTCCTGCAATATTGTCATGATAACCCAATCTAATAACTGATGTTTCTGTTTTGTTAAAAGGCCATTCTTTTTCGTTTTTTTCAAATGTTGAACCTTCTTTTTTAACTTTAACAGCATTTTTTTCATCATCATCTAATTCTTGTTCGTTTTTACTTTTAGAATCATCTTTTTTTGTTTCTTCTTTTTGAGTAGAATTTTCAGAAGCTTTTTCTTTTGGTTTTGAACAGCCTGCAAATGCTAATAAGGCTAATCCACAAATAAGTATTTTTCTAAAATTTTTCATATAATACCTCCGTTATTTTAATATTATAATCTACAAAAAAATTATAGCACAAAAGAAATAAAGTGTCAAAATAAACTTTAAATATAATTATTTTATATTTAGTATTAACTTTTTAGAAAAATAAACACAAAAAATGGCAATCATTAAATTGCCATTTTATTCATATTTTATTTATAATCAACTTTTGTAGTTGATGTGGATTTGATAGTTTTAATAACCTGTTTGCCTATTTCAATCATATCTTGTTCAGTTAAATGTCTAGTCTTTCCTCGATCGTGATATAGACCAGTTGGTAATAAATTATACCAAAATTCAAACTTTAAAGTTGCAATATCGTCAATCTCATACTCAAAATAAAAATGTGAATCTGTTCTTTCCGTTGGAATAGTTTTATTATAAGCTTGATAGTATATTGATGCTCTATGCTCTCCACTTTCTACAACATGTGCTAATACCCACTGTTTTTCTTTTTTCATCTGTTTGGCACAGTCCGCAAGATAAGTATCATAAGCATTTTTATCTTTCGTTCTATTAATAAAAATACCATGATCAACCTTAACATTAAGTTTTTCATTTCCTGTAAAGAATGAATGCTCAGCCAAAGCTGCTCTTGAAGGTGAATGAACATACTCATCTGACTTTATTACAGATGCAACATCTTTCACAGTAACAGCATCATCTTTACCTTTACTATCATCAATTAATTTTCTTGTTTCTTCATGTTTACTTTTCTTTAAAATATTGGTTGAATTGTACATCAAAGTATCATTAGGTAATTCAATGTCCACAGTTACTAAATATTTTCCCTCTATAACATCTTTTGAATTGTTAAAATCATATCCAAATGTAAGAACAGATGTTTCAGTTTGATTAAAAGGCCATTCTTTTTCATTTTTTTCAAATGTTGAGCCTTCCTTTTGCACTTTTACAGCATTTTTTGCATATTCATCCATTTTCTTTTCTTCTTCAGTTTTTTCTTCATCTTTTTTTGCTTCTTCTTTTGTTTCTTCTTTTGTCTCTTCTTTTTGTGTAGATGTTTCAGCAGGTTTTTCTTTTGGCTTTGAACAGCCTGCAAATACTAATAAGGCTAATACACAAATAAGCATTTTTTTAAATTTTTCATAGAATATTTCTCCTAATCTATAATTAAATATAAAATTAATTCTGAGTTATATCTTTTGATGTTGAACCTTTAATAGTTTTAAGAATCATTTTACCAATTTCAATTATATCTGGTTCAGTTACACTTCTCATTTTGCCTTTACCAAATGGGCTTTTATCACTTGGTTTTAAATCAAAATGCATTTCTAACACTGCATTATCACTTATTTCATATAAGAAGTTAAAATCTAAATCTGTTCTTGCATATGGATGTACTTTATCAAAATCTCTATATGTTACAGCTGCTCTATGTTCACTGTTTTCTACTAACGGAATCCTAATCATGTTTTTATCTCTAGGTTTAGCATCCGGTTTGTCTTCCATAAGAATATCGTAACATTTTTTATCTTTTGTTCCGTTAAAAGTAATATTATAGTCAATACGCGTATTATATTCTTTATTTCCAGTTTCTAGATATGCATTTAGTCCACAGTATTCCATTTCATTGCTAGCCAACAAATCTGCAATTTCTTTTATAGTAATATTAGAATTTTTTTCTTTATTCAAGTCGGTAAATTCTCTAATTAAATCACCAGTATTTTTATCATAAATTGTGAAACGATTACTTGTAATAGAATCATTAGGTATTTCAATATCAACTGTAGCAATAAAACGTCTATTTTTATCTTCTAATTTAACACTACCTGTAGCTCCTAAAGTAATGACTGAAGTTTCAGTTTGATTAAAAGGATATTCTTTTTCATTCTTTACGAAAAGAGACCCTTCTTTTTTGACTCTTGTAGCTAATTTCTTTTTTCTTCAAACTCTTTATCCTCTTTAGTCTCTTCCCCACCATTTGAATTATTAGTTTTGTTATTTGCTTCAGCTGTATTGTCTTCCTTATTTTCTTCTTTTGTTTCTTCTTGTTTTGTAGATGTTTCAGCGGGTTTTTCTTTTGATTTTGAACAACCTGCAAATGCTAATAAGGCTAATACACAAATAAGTAATTTTTTAAATTTTTCATATAATACCTCCGTAATTTTAATATTATATCTTACAAAAAAATTATAACACAAACGAAATAAAGTGTCAAAATAAACTTTAAATATAATTATTTTATCTTTAGTATATAATTTTTAGAAAAATAAACACAAAAAATGGCAATCATTAAATTGCCATTTTATTCATATTTTATTTATAATCAACTTTTGTAGTTGATGTGGATTTGATAGTTTTAATAACCTGTTTGCCTATTTCAATCATATCTTGTTCAGTTAAATGTCTAGTCTTTCCTTTATCTTTATATAGACCTGTTGGTAATAATTGATACCAAAATTCAAGATGTAAAGTTGCAATATCATCAATTTCATATGTAAAATAAAAATGTGAATCTGTTCTTGCTTCGGGATTAACTTCATTATAGGCCTTATAGTATATTGATGCTCTATGCTCTCCACTTTCTACAACATGTGCTAATGCCCACTGTTTTTCTTTTTTCATCTCTTCGGCACAATCCGCAAGATAAGTATCATAAGCATTTTTATCTTTGGTTCTATTAATAAAAATACCATAATCAACCATAGCATTAAGTTTATTATCTCCAGTAAAGAACGAATGTGATGGTAAACCTCCAGTTGCAGGCGAATCAATATACTCATCAGGCTTTATTACAGATGCAATGTCTTTCACAGTAACAGCATCATCTTTACCTTTACTATCATCAATGTCATCTCTTCCTAATTCATGTTTGCTTTTTTTTAAAAGATCGGTTGAATTGTACATTAATGTATCATTAGGCAATTCAATGTCCACAGTTACTAAATATTTTCCCTCTATAACATCGTCTGAATTGTTAAAATCATATCCAAATGTAAGAACAGATGTTTCAGTTTGGTTAAAAGGCCACTCTTTTTCATTTTTTTCAAATGTTGAGCCTTCCTTTTGCACTTTTACAGCATTTTTTGCATATTCATCCATTTTCTTTTCTTCTTCAGTTTTTTCTTCATCTTTTTTTGCTTCTTCTTTTGTTTCTTCTTTTGTCTCTTCTTTTTGTGTAGAATTTTCAGAAGCCTTTTCTTTTGGCTTTGAACAGCCTGCAAATGCTAATAAAGCTAATCCACAAATAAGCATTTTTTTAAAATTTTTCATATAATACCCCCGTAATTTTAATATTGTATTCTACAAAAAAATTATAACATAAACGAGATAAAGAGTCAAAATTAACTAAAGTAAATAAGTATTCCTGCTATTATAATCACTAAAAAGATTACCAAAATAATATTTTTCTTTTTATTCTTTTATATTCATATTCATCTGCAGATTTTTCAAAATCTTTAAGTATATCCCTAGGAATTGAAATTCTATTTACTTCTTTTTTTGCTCCGTCTTTATAAGTATAGTAAAGTTGTTCTCCATCTATCATTTCATAGGAATAGTTTCCAATACTATAACCACTTGTATAATCAGACAAACTAGAATTTGATTCAGGGATAATACTTTTTTCTGTAAACATCTCTGGATCTAAATTATCAACTAAAGTTTTTGCTTTTTCTAAATCAAAATTATATTTGTTTTTTACATACTTTACAGCTTCTTCTGTTCTATTTTCTCTTATCAAAGCATATAAATCATTATCATATATCCTAGAAATAATTGAATTTTTAAACATATCGTGAAAGTCTTCTTTTGATAATCCATGGTTTTTTCCTTCAAAATATTCCAAGGTTTTTGTCATCTTATCAACTGTTTCTTTTGCATCTTTAAAATCCATATTATATTTATTTTTAACATACTTTACAGCTTCTTCTTTTCTTTTTTGTTTTAATAAATCATATAATACTTTGTCCATTACTCACTCCGATATAATCTAAGTAAATTTTCAAACTTTTTAAATTTCGAAAAATATTCTACATTATCGTAGGTTATTTTTCCCTTTTGTATTTGCAAAATAAATATTTGAATTTGAATTTTTTCGTAAAAACTTTGATTTCTTCAGACAAAAAGTTTTAACTTATATTAATAATCAAAGCTTATTCTTTTTAGAATGTCAAATTTTAATTAAAGTAAATAAGTATTCCTGCTATTACTATAATTAATAGAATCCCCAAAATAATATTTTTTCTTTTTGTTTTTCTATCTTCATATTCTTCTGAAGATTTTTCAAAGTTTTGTTCAAAACCTTTTAGTATATCTCTAGGAATTGCAGTCCTATTGACTTCTCTTTTTTCTCCATCTTTATATACATAGTAATGTTGTTCTCCATTCCTCATTTCATAGGAATAGCCTTCACTAGTATAATTACTTCCATAATTAGAATTTATTGACTTTGATGCAGAAATGATATTTTTTTCTGTAAATGTCTTTGGATCATTTATATCTAAACTATCAACTATATTTTTTGATATTTTTAAATCAAAATTATATTTTTCTCTTACATATTTTATAGCATCTACTTTTCTATTTTCCTTTACCAAAGCATATAAGTCATCATCAGATATTTCAGATTCCTCTAAACTTCTATTTTTATACAATAAATCTTCTTCTGATAATTCAAGATTTTTCTCATCAAAATATTCAACTTTTTCTATCAACTTATCAACTGTTTCTTTTGCACTTTTAAAGTCCATATCATATTTATTTCTAACGTACTTTACAGCTTCTACTTTTCTTTTTTGTTTTAATAATTCATATAATTCTTCGTCCATTATTCACTCCAATTTAATCTATGTAGATTCCCAAACTTTTCAAGTTCTGAGAAATCTTGTTGCCTTAGCGCTTCATATAAAACTATTCCTACCGAATTTGATAAATTTAGGGAACGAATTTCTCCCCACATCGGTATCCTTACACAATGTCCTTCGTTTTTAACTAAAATTTCTTCAGGTATTCCTTTACTCTCTTTCCCAAACATAATATAATCATTTGGAGAATATTCTACCTTATCATAAGTTCTTTTTGCCTTTGTGGTTGCAAAATAGATATTCGCATTCGGATTTTTTTCATAAAAATCTTCAATATTTTCATAGACAAAAAGTTTTAACTTATCCCAATAGTCAAGACCTGATCTCTTTACCATTTTATCATCAAGTGAAAAACCTAAAGGCTTTATCAAATGTAATTTAGTGTCGGTTGCGACACAAGTTCTTCCAATAGCTCCAGTATTAAAAGGAATTTCCGGTTCTAATAAAACTATATTAAACAAAATCTCTCTCCTTTATTTTTCTCTATCTATAAACATAATAAATACACAAATAATAAGCGAAAAAGCACTTAGTAAAATAGTTTTAAATCCTAAGATATTACTAAATTTACTACCTATAATCGCCCCAATAATAAAACATAGTATAACTCCAAAATACATTAAACTATATTCTAAAAACTTTTTATTTTTTGTATAAAAATACTCAGCTAGATTGTGAGTTCCACCTCTTAAATTTCCAATACACATTGTTGTAGAAAAATCTATTCCACGTACTTTTTTAAAACTTTGAACTTGTATTCCACAAGCAAAAGATGTCATTGCATTTGCGGTTTCATTCATATTTTCAGGAATAAAAGCCACACAAATAAGTAAAAATATCTCAAAAATAACGGCATTTTGTCGCCAATGTAATTTATAATCCCCTTTTTTTCTAAATAAATCAGCTAAAAAAATTCCAAGAGTAAAAAATGATATTGGAAAAGCATATTTTAAGCACATTGCCCAGTTCCCTTGAGAAGCATGAACTCCTAGTAACAACATATTTCCAGTCTGTGCATTTGCAAAAACTTGTCCTCTTAAAAGGTATGAATATGCATCCATAAGTCCACCGCTTAATGCTAAAAATATTGCAACTTCAATCGATTCGGACATTTGTATTGCTTTTTTCATATAAAACTCCTTCTCAAATATTCACAAAATAGTATATACCAAAAGAACTTTTTTTACAAGTTTTTATTATCTGTATTTTCACAAAAAAGAATGGTCTATAAAATAGACCATTCTATAAAAAATTTTTTTAAGCTAACATCGTCAAGAATTTTGCAACTCCTATACCAAAGAAAGTTCCTGTTATAACCCCAATTAATGCCATTAATACAGCTATTGGAACCAATGATTGTGAATATGCCGCTGCAAGTACCGGTGAAGAAGCTACTCCACCTATATTTGAAAGAGAAGCTATACCACAAGTAAATAAATCAAGTTTGAATACTTTTCCAATTATAGCCATCAAAATTCCATGAATTATAAGGATTACAAAACCTGCTAAAATATATGCTGGAGCTTGAGTAAGTTCTAAGAAATTTGCATTTGATGCAATTAATCCTATTAGCATATATAATAGGACATTTGAAACTTCAGGAGAACCTGGAATTCTTGCAAGTGGTGTCATCGCAAAAATAACTCCTAAGATTGTTGTTATGATTATTGTCCAACCTGTTGCTCCCATAAATGCAAGTGCAGGAATTTTTACCAATTCATTTCCCATTATTGTTGTAACTGCTGTAACTCCAAGTGCAACACTCAATAAGAAAAATATATCTTGGAAAGTTATTTCTTTACTTATTGATGAAAATTTTGCAGTTAAATGTTCATTAATATTATCAATTTTTGAAGTATCAGCCTTTGTCCACTTGTTAAATTTATCTGCAAATGGAACTAAGAATAATAGGAACATTATCCATATTGAATAATCTATTGAGTCAATCAATAGTGTATAACCCATTCCTGAGCCTTCAAGTCCTACTGCCTGTTGTACCGCAACCATATTTTGTGTTCCACCAACCCAACTTCCAGCTAGTGCTCCAAAAGTTAAAGGTGCATTTGATGCTAGGTTTCCCTTGAATATAAGAAATGCCACAACAAAACCAATCATTATAGTAAATGTTGCAGTAAAAAATGAAATTATCATTCTAGGGCCTAATTTTGCTATATCTCTAAGGTCAGCTCTCAACAACATTAAAAATATCATTGAAGGTAATATTGCATCTTTTAAAACACTTCTAGCTTTAGATACACTTTCTACGTTCATATCCCATACACCTAATGTTGATAAAATCATAGCACCAAAATAGATTATAACCAATGCAGGAATATATTTAAAAAATACTCCATTTTTAAACTTCTTTTCCAAGTAAATCACTATACCTGAAACAAAAAATAACAGTGCAACAAATTGAAATCCATCTGTAATCATAAAAAACCTCCTAAAATATATTTTCAATAAGAAAAACCAAAAATATTTTTGATGATTATTTTCTTATTAATTTTATTTTATCACTATAGGCAATCGTTGTCAAATATTTGATAATAAATATCTATTATTGTTTTGCTTTATTGCACAAAAAAATGATTAGACTTTAATCTAATCATTTTAAAAAACTATTTATTTAAACATAATATAATTGACGTTTCATAATCTCCATTAGGATATTCAAATGGATTTACTAAATCTTTAAATCCTAGTTTATGATAAAAATTAATTATTTTATCATTATTAAATTTCTTAGTGGATAATAAAATTTTATCTCCTTCAAAATTTTCAATTAGATATTTCATCAATTTTTTTCCATATCCTTTACCTTGATATTTTTCAATAACTGCCAATTCATTAAGTTCAAAAGTGCCTTTATACCAATCAATTCCACTTGGTAACTGTGAATCCACTTGCATTGCCCACCAATTTTCTTTTAAAAAATCAAAGCCATATACAAAACCGATTAACTTTTCATTTTCAAAAGCTCCAACAATTTTTATATTATTTTTTAAACTACCGTCAATTCTGGTAATTAAAAAATTAGCAGAAAAATCATCAGTTTTAAAAACTTCTTTGTATATATTGGAAATTTCTCTTTTATATTTTTCAATTTCTTCTAAAGTTAATAATTTAATCATAAGACCCCCTAACAATTCTAAAAGTATTCTTCATTTTATTAATTGTTTTGGCAAATTTTTTGTAATGCGTTAAATGTATCAAATAATTTATTTTCGCTTACAAGTATATTTATTACATCTCCATTTATTATTGTAGTTTCTCCATTTGGTATTATTTCTTCAACTCCTCTGTCAATATTTACAATTAACATTCCCTTTGGAAATTCTACTTCTTTTATTTTCTTATTTTCTATCGCACTTCCAATTTCAACAACTATACTCATAGTCATTTTTTCTCCATCTTTTGAGCTTGCAATTTGTTCTCTTTCCATTAATCTTTCTAAAAGATATTCATAAATAGGTAATGATTTTAAATAATTAGGTATGGAATAAGTTATAAGGCATACTATTGAAAGAGGTAATAAATAGGAAAGATTACCAGTCATTTCAAAGATTAAAATTATTGAAGTAAGAGGTGCTCTAACTATTGCAGTCAAATATCCTGCCATTCCAAGAATAATAAAACTATTTATATAAATTGGATCTATGATTTTTCCAAAAATTGTTCCGATTGTAGCTCCTAAAACTAATATTGGAAAGAAAATTCCACCTGGAACTCCTGAACTAAAGCAAATTATTGAGAATAGTAATTTTACTATAAAAAGTAAAATCAACATATAAATTGGAAAATCAACAGTTTGTAACTCTTTCATCAAGAAACCGCCACCACCTAATAAATTAGGTGTAAATATTAAAATTACTATAGGTAATAGAAAATATGGAATTAATTTAAATTCTTTCCTTAACTTAAGTCCGTCTTGAACTTTCATAAAAAATTCCATCAAAAATATATAGAGAACTCCTAAAAGTGATAATACCACTGCAAATAAAATCAAAGTCCAGTAATTTACTAATGGCAATTTTTCAGACAAATTAAAATTAAAGACAGTTTCTGTTCCATATAGTATTTTTGAAACTAAATCCGCAGTTATTGTTGCTGCCATACAAACTACTAAAAGTTTTTTACTAATATGTCGATGTACTTCTTCAACTGCAAATAAAATTCCTGCAACAGGTGCATTAAATGCAGCAGCAAGTCCTGCACTTGCTCCACAAGTTATTAAAAACTTTTCAACTGTTTTGTTTTTCATTAATTTTCTTGAAACTAATTTTCCACTCATTGCACCTATTTGAATTGATGGACCTTCACGACCAACTGAAAAACCTGCCAAAGCAGTTAAAGCTCCCCCAAAAATTTTTGCCAATAAAACTCTTACTGGATTAGGATTGATATATCCCTTTATTTCCGCTTCAACTTGTGGTATTCCTGATCCCCCACAAAATCTTGACAGTTTCTTAATCTTTGTAACTAAAAAAGAAATACATATAAGTGCTATAAAGATAATCGGATAAATATAAAAATGACTTCTACTTATATTTATGATTCCTCCTATAATTATTTCTATTCCATGAATTATATAGCGATAGAAACTTGAAAATCCACCAGCAACTATACCTACTAAAATTCCATAAAACAGTAATTTTAAATCCTCTTGTCTATGATTATTACTAACATTCTCTATACTTTTCATAAAAACTCCTAAAATAAATATCTTACAATTATTTTATCATAAAAATAACAATAAAAAAAGTTTTGATAACAATCAAAACTTTATCTAAATATTTCTTCTAATTCGCTATTTGTAATTTCTCGATACTCTCCAAGTTGAAGACTATCATCTAAATTCAAATTTCCAATGCACACTCTTTTTAGTTCAACAACTTCATTTCCCACATATTCCAACATTCTTTTTACTTGATGAAATTTTCCTTCGGAAATTGTAAGGTTAATTTCTTTTTCTGAAATTTTTTCAACCTTTGCATTTTCTGTTGTAAAATCTTCTTTTTCAAAGTAAATTCCATTTTCAAGTTTTTCGATTTGTTCACTTGTAATTTCATCTCTTAAAGTTACAAAATATTTTTTATTTACTTTTTTCTTTGGATTTGTTACATTGTAGGAAAATTTGCCGTCATTTGTTAAAATCAAAAATCCTGTCGTATCTATGTCAAGTCGTCCAACAGGAAATAATTCCATATTAGAGTACGGAAATTCTAATAAATCTAAAACTGTAGGAAGTTTTGTATCAAAAGTTGCACTGATATAGTCCTTTGGTTTATTCAACATCAAATAAGTAAATTCTTTATAAATTACAATTTCATCATCAAACAAAATTTCATCTTTTTCAATGTCAACCTGTGTATTTGGATTTTTTTCAATCTTTCCATTCAGCTTAACTCGACAAGTTTTTAAAAACTTTTTAACTTCACTTCTTGAGCCAATTCCCATATGACAAAGAAATCTATCAATTCTAATCTTCATTTTATCTTGTAATTAGCTTATTGCTATCAGTAATATTTTTATATTTTAATGAGTATTTTTCAAAAAGACCATTTACAAAAGCCTCTCTAAGTTCGTGATATACAGAAACTTCCATATCAAATTCATTAAAATATTGTTTGTGAATATCATTATATAGTACAAATTCCAACTCGTTTTCTTCTTCTCTAATAACAGAAATTGAAACATCACAAGGTAGTCCGTCAAGTAAAGTATCCATTAGCAATTCATAAGCATCTTGTAAGGATGAAATTTCATATTCTGGAAAAGTTGTTCCATATTCAAAAGCAACTTTTTTAATTTCTTCAAGAGAAACTCCCTTATCTAAAAGTTTTTTTACGACATAAGCAAATCTTATTTCAACATTTGAAACCGCTGTATGTAACCAACCATGAATATTACTTTGATCAATTACTTCTTCTAAGTCTTCTGAAATCAATGCAGGAAATAGACTTTCTGCTTCGTCTCTTTCTTCTTTATTTAAAAATTTTTCTTCAACTGCAAAAGTTAATTTTTGTGCAATTAAAATCTTATCATACATCCAAAAATGTATTGGTGCTAAAAATGCGCTCATTATTTTTTTCTCCTTCTCAAATCATTGTTTAAAGATAATAGCAACACTGCTAAAACTATCAATCCACAACCTATAACTTTAAAAATAGTCATAGATTCGTTAAGAAAGATTATACCCAAAATTACACTTGTTATTGGTTCAAAAGTACATAAAATGGAAGCAGTTGTCGCTCCACAATATTTAACCCCTAGTTGTAAAAATGCATTCCCAAAAATTGAAGTTAAAAATGAAATTAAGATTGTAAGTCCCCAAGCCATTGGTGTAAGTGCAAAAGTAAGTTGTCCACTAAACTTTCCAAGAGCAAAAAGACCTACGATATTAAACAAACTGATATATAAGGTACATTTAAAAGGATCCATATGTTTAAAACCACTTTTGTCCAAATATACCAAGAATAAACTATATGTTACACCTGATAAAGCAGCTAAAAATATTCCTATTGCACTTCCTCCAGTAACTTCATCAACCAACAATACAATACCTATCATTGAAAAAACAAGTGCAGACATCTTTTTTAAAGTAACTTTTTCTTTAAAAAATAAAATACAAATAAAATAAACAACACAAGGATAGATAAAATGTATAGTCGTTGCCATTCCTACAGAAATATAATTATAGGAGCCATAAAGTGCTGTTGTTGTAATTCCTATACCTAAAAATGAAAGCACAATAAAATGAAGAAATTCTCTTTTAGTAATCTTCATAGGAGTTTGATTTTTTCGCATCCCTGCATATAAAAATGGCAATCCAAGCAAAGCTCTTAAGAAGGTAAGGGTAATTGCATTGTTCCCTCCGTCATAAGTAAGTTTTGCAAGTATTGGTGTAAAACCAAAAACAAATGCAGAAATAATTGTAAAAATAATGCCTTTAATAAAATTCATAACTACCTCCTAACTTTATAATATTTACTTTCTCTAAAAAAATATTTCAGATACAATTTCGTCATTTTGACCCCATTTTACCATCAATTCCGTATAATCATCATTTAAATATAAATCAAAAATTTTATCTATACAATAGCTCTTTCCATCAGCATTTTTAAACTCTTCTATTCCCATCCAAAAGAGTTTTCCTTCAACATTGTTTTCGATTAATTCTCCTGAAAAATCTTCTGTATAGTATAAAAATCCTAATTCTCTTACATCATTAATTTCGTCAATCCAACTGACAGTTCCCTTTAATTTAAGATTTTTTACATTTAATCCCGTCTCTTCAAAAACTTCCCTTACACATGAATCATATAGAACTTCACCTTTTTCAACATGTCCACCAACAAAAGTAAGCCCTTCCCAACCATGTTTTTTTACTTTATCTAAAATTAAAATTTTATCATTATCTCTATCATAAATCATACACATATTTACTAAAACTGTTTTCATAAATCCTCCAATAATAATATGGTATAAAATCACCACTTTATTATTATATCATTTAATACAGTAAACATACAATAGATAACTTTATCGAGATAATAAAAAGTTCAAAATTAATTAATAATTAGGAATAATAACAAAAATTTAATTTAGACATTATTGCAAGATTTTGCACAAAAAAATCCGACTTTAAAGTCGGATTTGTCTTAAAATTTTTATGGTAAAATTGTTTCTACTACTTCAAAAACTGTTTTGAATAATCTTCCAACTCTTTTAACCATACCTGCTTTTGAATAGTCTTCTTTAGCAACTAAATCAACTGTTGCAACTACTTCTTTAGAATTTTTAATTTTATTTCTCCAACCTTATCACCTTTTTTCAATGGAAGTTTAACATCTCCTACATTTACTTCAGTTTCGTAGTTTATGCCTTTCATTGATACTCTTTCAAGATCTTCTTTAGCTACTAACTCGATATAACCTTGATTTGCTGATTTTACTTCAACTTTTTTTACAAATTTTTCAGCGTCCACAAGTTTTCTAGTTTCTATATTTTGTTTTGCAAAATTTAGCATATCTTTCATATATTGAGCTCTATCAGCTTTTGTTTTTGCTCCCATTAATACAGAAATTATTCTAAATTCAGATTCACCCTTTGTGATTTTCATAGTAGAAACTAAACAATATCCTGCTTCATCAGTATGTCCTGTTTTTAAACCATCTACACCTTCAACTTGTCCAACTAGAGGAATAGTACTTTCTTTTTAAAATTTCTTGCTGGTTGTTCTAAAACAGTAGTCTTTGCATATTCTAAAACTTCAGGATATTTTTCAATTATAGTTTTTGCTAAAGTAAAAATATCTCTTGTTGACATTTTATTGTCTTGTCCGTTTTTTGTAAGACCGGAAGCATTTGTAAAAGTAGAATTTTCAAGACCAAGTTCCTTTGCTTTTTCATTCATCATTGTTACAAATTTACTTTCAGTTTCTCCAACAGCTTCAGATAATGCAACTGCTGAGTCATTTCCTGAAACAATCATTAATCCATCAAGTAAATCTTTAATAGTGATTTCTTCGCCTGCTTTTAAATTCAAACTAGATCCTTCTTCAGCACTTGCAGTTGTAGATATTTTAACTTTATCTTCTAATTTAAGTTTTCCTTCAGCGATTTTTTCTTTAACTAAATAAAAAGTCATAAGTTTAGAAATACTCGCTACTGGTAAGGCTTCATCAACATTTTCCGCAACAAATAAAGCTCCTGATTTTGCATCTCCAATTAAGGATGCAGTAGTTTTATTTTCAATTCCAAATATTGCATAGGACTTAGCTGTCCCTACAAAGCAAATCGAAAAAATTAATATTAAACTTAGTAGTGTTTTTTAAATTTCATAATACTCACCTATTTTCTTATCTCATCCAAACCCATATATTTTCTTAAAACATGTGGAATTTCTACACTTCCGTCTTCTCTTTGATAATTTTCCAAAACAGCTGCAAAAGTTCTTCCCACAGCTAATCCTGAGCCATTCAAAGTATGAACAAATTTAACTTTTCCGTCTGTATCTCTATATCTAATATTAGCACGTCTAGCTTGAAAATCTTCAAAATTTGAGCAAGAAGATATTTCTACATATCTTCCATAACTTGGCATCCAAACTTCTATATCATAAGTCTTTGCACTTGAAAAACCAATATCACCAGTGCATAAACAAACCACTCTGTATGGAATTTCTAAGAGTTTTAGAATTTCTTCGGCATCATTTGTAAGTTTTTCCAATTCATCATAACTACTTTCAGGATTTACAAATTTAACCATTTCAACTTTATCAAATTGGTGATTTCTAATTAAACCTCTTGTATCTCTACCTGCTGAACCCGCTTCTTGTCTAAAACAATAAGTAAAAGCTGTATAGTAAGTTGGAAGTTTTTCAAACTCTAAAATTTCATTTGATAAAAGATTTGTAACAGGAACTTCAGCAGTTGGCGCTAAGAACATATCCTTTGAAGGAACATGGAACATATCATCTTCAAACTTTGGTAATTGTCCTGTTCCGTACATTGAATTTCTGTTAATCAAAACAGGAACTCCAACTTCTTCATAACCTTGTTCACTGTGTAAATCAAGCATAAAATTTATTAGTGCTCTTTCAAGTTTTGCCCCCAAACCTTTAAATACTGAAAATCTTGATCCAGATATTTTAACTGCTCTTTCAAAATCCAAAATATCTAAATCTACACCCAAATCCCAATGAGCTTTAACTTCAAAATCAAATTTTTTAGGTTCTAAAAATTTTCTAATTTCAACATTATCTTCATCACTTTTTCCAATTGGAATTTCTTTATTTGGTGTGTTTGGAATACTTAAAAGTTCTTTTCTGATTTCTTCGTCCAAGTCTTTAACTTTAACATCAAGTTCTTTAATTTCATCAGAAAGTGCTTTCATTTCTTTAAAAAGCTCTGAAACATCTACTCCCTCTTTTTTCAA
The DNA here is from genome assembly GCF_000214475.1 of Parvimonas sp. oral taxon 110 str. F0139. Taxonomy (GTDB): domain Bacteria; phylum Bacillota; class Clostridia; order Tissierellales; family Peptoniphilaceae; genus Parvimonas. Next base: position 322,669 of record NZ_AFII01000002.1, read on the forward strand.
TTTTGGAACTTGTTTTGAAACTTCATTTTGTCTTGCTTTTTTATTTTCAACTTCAAAAATTATTTCTCTTCTCTTTTCATCAAGTTCAAGAACCTTATCAATATTATAATTTCCAAAACGAGAATTTAAGCTTTCGATAATTTCTTCTTTATTAGTTCTTATTCTCTTTATATCTAACATAATTAAACCTCTTTCTTTTCAAACTCTTCCGCAGGATTTTTTATAGAGTATCCTTTTTTAATCAACCTAGCTTCTATATATTCCTTTAATGTTGTATAAATTACAACAAAAACTGGTACGGAAAGTAAAAATCCTAAAACTCCAAATAAACTTCCCCCAAGTACCAATGCAAATATAACCCAAAACGAGCTTATTCCTAAACTCTTTCCTGATACTCTTGGTGATATTACATTCGCATCTATCATCGACACAATTACTACAATTACCATAAACCATAAAACTGTATTGAAAGTCGATGTAAAAAGTAATACGATAACTATTGGTACAGCTCCAAGATAACAACCAAACCATGGAATTAAGTTTGTAAAACCAAGTATAAATGCAAATAATAAAGCATAATCAATCTTCATAAATAATAAAATTATGTAAAAAGATATACCAACTATTATTGCTCCAATACCCTTTGCTAAAAGATAAGACCTTAAAGTATAATCAAATCTCTTAACAATCTTAAAAGTTGCCCTGTTTGTTCTTTCAGGAAAAACTGCTATCATAAATTTTTTCAAAATTCTTGAAAAGTTTTCTTTATCATATAATAGATAGCCTGATATTATTATAGCTAAAATTATATTTAAAAACAAGGATATAACTCTAGTTGCAAAAGTTGCAACCCAAGAAATCATATTTGTCAAAAATGTTGTTGAAAAAGCTGCGAACTCTGTCAATTTACCATTGATAAAAGTCCTAATTTCTGAACTTATCTCAATATTTTGTAACATATATTTTGCCTTTTCCACACCCATATCTATAAAAGCTGGAGTTCTTTCAACAAAAAGCGTTATATTTGAATAAAATTGTGGGATAATATATTTTAAAAGTAGAATTATAAAAGCAAAAAATACAAAATAAGTTATAATCATTGCAAACATTCTAACATATTTAGCTTTTAATTTCTTAAAAATTTCAATTTTCAAAATATATTTTTCAAAAAACTTTACAAAAAAGTTTAGAACATATGCTATTGCTCCACCTATTATAAATGGCATCAAAATATATTTTATATTAGAAGTATATGAAATTATGGATTTCATATTAGAAAATATAAAATAACAAAGTATTGAAATAGCAAATATTAAAACTCCAGTTATAACATTTACTGTATTCTTTTGTTCCCAGTTAAATCTCATAACTACCTCCTATAATTTTATATTCTTACCAATTTTATCTCTTAAATCAAATGGTGGAAAAACAAAAATTTAAAATTCCCCCTAATTCTACTAGCGACTCTTGAATCGTAGTATTCTGCTAAGTCATATTCTAAAAGATTTGATGTTATTACTGTATTCAAGCCATTTTCAAATCTATAATCTAAAAGCGAACTCAAAAAACTATTATTATTTTTGTTAGTAATTTCATTTCCAAGGTCATCAATCACTAAGAAATCAACATTTCTTATAAAATCAATCCTATCCTGTAATTCCTTTTTGTCTCTATAAAAACTGTAACTGTAATTAGACATAAGCTCAAAAAATTCAGTTGCAGTAACAAAACAAGCTCTCTTACCCTTATCCAACATATAGTTTACCATTGCCGATGCGAAATAAGTCTTTCCAGCACCACTTTTACCATAAAAGAAAATTCCATAATCTTTTATTGTAAAATTATCACAGTATTCTTTTGAAAAAGAAATTAATTTTTCTATATATTCTCTGGAATTTACAAGTCTATTTGCATGCTCAAAATTGCCTTCAAAGAGAGAAAAATCAAAATTAGAAAAATTTTGCTCTCTTTTCTTGCTTGAAAAGCCACTTTCTAAAACTCTATCCTCAACTAAGTCATCCATTATACAGCTACAAACAGAGCCATTATAATATCCTGTATCTTTACATTTTTCACAGCAATAGAATTTATTTAGATAATCTTTTGAAAAGCCATTTTTCAAGAGTAATTCATTGATATTTTTTTCGAGTTCATCAAATACTTTTCTATCTTCTGAGCAGTCAATATTAGCAAGTGTTGACTTCATAATTTTTGTGGCTAAATAATTTCTCTTCGATATTAAATTTTCAATATTTTCTATGGAAGAATAGACCTTTTTTTGTCTTTCTTCTTTTATTTTCTCTCTTAATAAAGGTCTTTTACTAAGACTTTTTAAAACTAATTCATCTAAATTCATAATTAATACCTATCGAGTAATTCTGTTGTATCCGAATTCTTATTTTCTTTAAGTTTCTCTCTTTTCTCTTCTTCTGTTAAAATATCTTCTTTTTCGATATATTTTTTAGTGTTTTTACTGTATCTCTTAATTTTATTTTTATCTTTATTTTCAAGGAAATACTTCAAATCTTCTACAGTTGAAATATTATTATCTCTCTTCCAGGCTCTTAGAATTCCAATAACATATTTTACAGACATACTCTTTCCCATGCTATTAGCATATTCATAAGCCTTATAAACTAAATCCATACCATGACCAGTTTCTTCAATATGTGAAATAATTTCAGTTATTTCATGAGGCTTTAAACTTAAACCTGTAAGTTTTTCAATTTTATTGAAATATTCTTTATTATCAATCATTGGTTTTTCTTTTTCTTTTTCTACATTGTCGTCATAGACTCCACCTGCATAAAGAGCAAAATTATTTACAAATTCAATCTTTTCGACATTTCCTTTTTTATCCAAAGTGTAATCTAAAAGTTGATTATTTTTCCAATATTTTAAAGAATTCATAACTTGAACTTCGGAAAATCTAAGTTCTTCTGCTATACATTTTATAGACAATTCGCTTTTATAAGATCCAAAAAGTCTCTTATATAAAAACAAATAAACTTTTAAAGAAATTTCATCAACTATTGGCAAGTAGTTATCCAAAAACATATTCTCAATAGGAGTTACTCCGGGTTGAATTATTGACTTTTTAAAACTTATTTCCACTCCTATCCCACCTTTCTAAAAATTTTAATCTATCTAATTTCATAGTGAAAATTTTGGAATAAATTATATTATTTTTTTCTTCAAAATATTCCTTAGTTTCTTCATATCTCTTTAATTTTTGCATTTTTTGAACTTCAAAATCTCCAAGAAATTCACTTATTTTTTCAAAGCCAATTTTTTCATATAAATGTATTGCTCTTTGATTAAAAGCATTTACATTTAGCCAAATAGAATATTTGTCAAAATTTTCAAAATAGTATTCTAAAAACAGTCTAAGAGATTTAAATCCATATCCTTTAGAGCAATATCTTTCATCAAAAGACAAAGAAAGCTCATAATTACTGTTTAAAAAACTAATTTTACTTATAGAAATATATCCTATCATAGTATCTTTTAAAAAATAGCAAAATAATTATTCTTTTTCGATTTTATTTTCTTTTCCCAATTTTTAATTTCAGATTCAGTCAAAAAACAAAGATTATAATCAGTAAGCAATATATCCTCATAAGGCGAGAATTTTTTGAAATCTTGAATATTGTTCTTTTCAAATTTTTTAATCTTAATGTCTTCATCTTCAATTAAAAAATTACTCATTGAAAAGCTCCTTATCTCTATCAGTTTGAAGATCTAAAAATCTTGAGTACTCTTTAATAAAGTTAAGCTTAATACTTCCAATTTCACCATTTCGGTGCTTTGCAATAATCAATTCAATTTCATTTTGTACTTCTTCTTCTTTTTCTTTATCTTGATAATCTTCTCTGTTAAGTAAAATTACAACGTCAGCATCTTGTTCGATTGCTCCTGATTCTCTTAAGTCACTAAGTTTCGGCTTTCTACCACTTTTTTCACTATCACGAGATAACTGACTCAATGCTAGAATAGGAACGTCCAATTCCTTTGCTAATGCTTTTAAATTTCTTGAAATAGTAGAAATTTCTTGTTGCCTATTTTCATTTCTTCCCTCAGAAGTCATAAGTTGTAAATAGTCTATCATAATAAAGTCAAGACCGCTATCAGCTTTAAGTCTTCTACATTTACTTCTTAGTTCAGTTATAGAAATTCCTGCAGTGTCATCCATATAAATAGATTTCCCAGCTATAATAGAGCTCGCTTCAAAGACATCTTCCCATTCAGTTATATCTCCACTCATAAATTGTTTTGAATTTACAAGCGAAAGAGAACTTAACATTCTTTGAGCTAATTGTGTTTTACTCATTTCTAAAGAAAAAATTGCTACTTTATAATCCTTTAAGGCAGCATTTAAAGCTATATTCCCAGCCAATGCTGTCTTCCCTACAGATGGTCTTGCCGCAAGTAAAATTAAATCTTTTTTTTGCATTCCAAGTAAAATTCTGTCCAAGTCTGCGAATCCTGTAGGAACGCCGGTCAAAGAACCTTTTATTTTACTTCTTTCATCAAGTAGTTCAATAACCTCTTTTAGAGTATCTTTTATATGAGTAAGTCCTGTTCTACTTTCATTTTGTGACAATTCAAAAATTTGACCTTCAATTGACTCTAAAACTTTGTCATAATCTTCATTTTTATATGCTCTATCTTTTATACTATCAAGAATAAAAAGTAAATTTCTAGTATCTGATTTATCCTTTACAATCTTACAATAATTTTCTATATTTGAAGGAAATGCAACAGCATTTACAATTTCAACAACTCCAACAATTCCATTATTTGATTCTGTATCAAAACCCATTGCTTCCATTTTATTGATTACTGTAATTGGATCTACATTTGTATTTTCTCTTGATAATTCCAAGATTGCACTAAATATATCTCTATGCCAACCTAAATAAAAATCTTTTCTCTTTAATTTTTCAAAAACAAACTCTCTTTTATTTGGCTCTGTAATCATTATCGACAAGACGCATTTTTCAGCTTCTAAGTCGTAAATATTATGCATAAATTACTCCTTTTCAATAGAAACCTTAACAGTTGCAACTATTTCAGGATAAACTCTAATAGGAACTGTCAAAGTGCAAAGTGATTTAATATTTTCCTTTAATTCTATTTTTCTTTTGTCAATTTCAATTTTATGTTGTTTTTTCAAAGCATCACTAATATCTTGAGAAGTTATTGAACCGAAAAGCTTATCTCCACTTCCTGTTTTAGTCTTTATAACTACTTCCAATTTTTCTAAAACATCTTTTAATTCTTTTGCATTTTTTATATTTTCAGCTTCTATTCTCTTTAATTCAGCTTGTTCTTTTTCCCAGATTTCAAGATTTTCTTTTGTAGCTTCTTTAGCTAAGCCATTAGGAATCAAAAAGTTCCTAGCATATCCTGTCTTAGCATTAACAAGCTCACCAGCTTTTCCAAAACTCTTTACATCTTTAATCAAAATTACTTTCATCTATATCTTCCTCCAATAAATACTCATCTATTGCTTTCTTTAATTTTTCAATTGCTTCGTCCATTGAACAATCAAGTCTAGCACCAGCAGAAGTATAATGTCCACCTCCACCAAGTTTTTCTAAAATTAATTGAACAGAAATTTTTCCTAAACTTCTTCCACTTATATGAATTTGTCCAGAAACAATAGTTAAAACGAAACTACATTCAATGTCTAAAACTCCAAGCAAATCATCCGCTGCCTCTGCCGCAATTAGCATTGACTCTTCAATTTCTTCTGGAAATACACCAATACAGATATAATTTCTATATGATATTGCATTGGATAAAACATTTGATTTTAATTTTATAGTATTAAAATTATCCTTGAACAAATGTTTTACAGCGATACTATCCGCTCCAAATCTCTTCAAATAAGAAGCCATTTCAAAAGTTCTTACTCCAGTTTGGTAATAGAAATTTTTAGTATCGACTACAATTCCTGCAAGTAGTGATTCTGCAATTACTTTATCCAAATCAATTTTTTCAAACATATAGTAAATTATTTCAGTTACAAGTTCACAAGCTGATGATGCATAAGGTTCAAGATATGTTAACATAGGATTTTCAACAAAATCTTTTCCAATTCTATGATGATCAATAACTACAATTTTTGAAGTTACATCTAATAGGTATGGAGCTTCTGTTGAAACAGTCCTTGAATTGTCAACCAGTATAACTAAACTTGTATCCTTACATATATCATATGCTTTTTCTGGAGAAATCATCATTTCTACATAGCTAGGTTCAGTATTACTAATCCTATCATAAATATTTCTAATTGTAACAGGAACATCTTCTAAAACCATATAGCAGTCTTTTTTCAACTCTTTACAAATTCCCATAACACCAAGAGCAGCACCAAAACAGTCCATATCAGGATTCTTATGTCCCATTACAAAAACTTCTGAAGATTCTCTAATTATATTTTCAAGCGCTTGTGAAATAACTCTTGCCTTTACTTTATTTCTTTCAACACCTTTATTATTTTTTCCACCATAAAATTCTAGATCTTCTCCATTTTTAAATACAACTTGAGCTCCACCACGTCCTAAAGCCATGTCAAGAGCGGTTTGAGCTTCCTTATATCTTTCAAATGGATTATTTCCACCAAGACCAATACCAATACTTAAAGTGGGTTTTATATTACCTGTAATTCCTAGTTCTCTTAATGTTTCTATTATACTGAATCTATCATTTCTAATTTTTTCTAAAATAGAATTACTTGAGATAACTAAATATTTTCCAGAATCATATTTTCTTACAATTGCTCCTAGATTTGAAAAATAACTTATAATAAGTTTATCCATTTCAGCAGTCAACAATGTCTTAAAATCTTCATTTGTGTTATTACGAACATCTTCGTAATTATCTATATAGATTAAAATAGAATTTAAAGTATCATCTTCATATTGCTTTTGCAATTTTGAAAATTCTAAATTATCTATTAGATAAATTATTACATTAACCTCTCCATTGTCCTCGTCTTTTACAACATTATAGTAAACTAAGTAATCAAATTTTTCTGTTTTCCAATTAACCTTTCCTGATACAGTTTTTAAAACTTCAGAAATATTAAAACTTGAAATTTTAGAATTAATATCTATTCCAATAACATCTTTTCCTGAAAAAAGCACTGAAAACTCTGGACTATACCATTTAACTCTACCTTTATTATTAAGAACAGCAATAGGAAATGGCATTTTGTAAACTACTTCACTTGCAATATTATCCAAGGAATCTCTATGCTTCTTCATATCTTCATCATATTCTAGATTTTTATTCTTTACATAGTATAAAACTAAAATAAATGAAATAAAAGTTAATATAAAAGATACAATCCCAAATATAAATTGAAAATAAAGAACAAAAGCTGAGATTAAAACCATAAATAAAAATAAAATATAAAAATCTGATAATTTAACTATTTTCTTTCCCATTTCATACCTCTCTTAATTGAACTATAAATTCCATAAAGGAAATACAGTACATAAATAATAGCAAAAAATATTGAAATAAAACTAAATATATTTGCTACTATTTTATTTGTTTTCTTACTTAAAAATAAATTGAATTTTATAAATCCTTGAATGCTCATAACCCATATAAAAGCAATAATCAAATTTATACAAATTAAATATACTTGATAAAAGTTTTGTGAATTACTAATATTTGTAAAAATAGTTACGGCTACAACAGCTAAACTAAAAAATAAAACTTTTAAATCAAATGGTATTATGATGTCATCTGAATCTCTATCAAATTTATAAATTCTTTTAGACAAAAACGAATAACCTATTGTACAAAAAATATAAGAAATACCAAAAGAAACTGAAGGATAAATATTCATCATTTTATTAACAAAATCCTCAGCGCTTTTTATATTCAAAACTTCCTTATAATTTTCAAAATTATTCAAAAAATTACTTATATTATTTAAAAATAACTCATAAGCTTTTGCATTAGTCTTTAAGAGTAAAAAATCACTTACAAGCAAAACAGTCATAACAAGTGAGCTTCCAAGTAAAATTTTGTATCCCTCTTTTTTACTATCCATTCCCTTAATAACTACAAAAGAGATAAGTACAGGAATTAGTGAAGATACATTTCCTAAAACTAATAAAGCCAATACCGTGAACATTACTGCAGATAAAATATAAGTTTTAAAGTCTGATTTTTTATATAAAATTACCATTGGAACAAAACTTAATAAATTGAAAATAGGAAATAAAATCATTCCTACAGCCAAAAAATAATATAAAAATATTTTTCTATCTTGCATATCATACCTCTATATCAATATCATTCCCTAATAAATCATTTCCTTTTGCTTTATAATAAAATTATATTTATCTCAAGGCATAAAGGTACTTTTATTATACCATATTTCCGATTATAAATAAATGCGTTGAAAATTTAATTTTGACAAAGAAAAACAGCAAATCTTTTGAATTGCCGTTAAAAAATTTTTTATCTATATCTTTTCATCAAATATTTAAGTTTTGGAGTTTCAATAACTTCATCAATTTCAAATCCAAGTTTAGTATAAAGATTTTTTGCATTTTTATTAGAATCGAAAACATTTAAAGAAATACTTTTTATATTTTCATCTTTAAAAATCAAATCTATAAAACTTCTTATTGCCTCTTTTCCAAAACCCATTCCTTGCTTTTTAGGATTTATTATAATTCTACCAATATGTATATTATCTTTTTCAATTCTTATTTGCTGAATCATTCCTAAAAATTCATCTTCATTGAATATGGAAAACACATTTTCCATTTCTTTAATTTTATCATAAGTCAAAGGATATGAAATTTTTAGTCCCATCCATTGTTCTTGAAAAGCCTCTCCTCTTTCATTTGACCATTCACATAATAGTGTGGCATTTTCTTTTCTTAATCCTTTTTCAAATCTAATAATCATATAAAACCTCAATTTTATTATAATTTTTATTTTCTATACAAATAATTTTCTGCTTTAGATTTAATATATTTATTTCTAAAAGTAATAGCTATAGCTAGTGGTAAAATTATAAGAGGTAGACAAAAAGCAACTCCTGCAATAGCTAAAGTTTTATATTGACTTCTACCATGTAAATCCTTCTTCATTCCATTCAAAGAATCTGCAAAATAATTTAAAATTGATCCATTATTTACCATTGATAACAAAACAAACTCTACTATAACTAATGCTATAAATATAAGAGCTGTCCATCTTGCAGCAACATTGCATATCTCTATTCTTTTTTCTATACTTATATCTTCTGCATTTTGAATATTCTTAAACCATTTTTTTGCTCTTTCTTCCTTTGTCATATCTATTTCTCCTATAAATTTAAATTTCATCTATCTTAAAGTTTTAGTATTGCAATGACTTCATCTCCATCCATATCTCCATTTTCTACAAAACCAAATGAATGATACAACTCTTTAGCAATTTTATTTTCAGGTTCATAAGACAGCCAACAATACTCTGCTTTACCACAAGGAAATGATTTAATAAAATCTAAAGCAAGTTTCATAGCTTCTTTTCCAAAGCCTTTTTGTTGATAAGTCTCATCAATCATCAAACGCCACAGATTATAGTTTTCCTTTGCTATATTCGGGACATTTTCCCAAGTTTCATCCACATCATATCCAATCATCAGAAAACCAACAGGTCTATCGCCATCATAGATTCCAAACGGAAAAACAACACCATTTGATGTAATAGTTAAATATGCTTCAATAATACTTACGTCATTAGATGCTACAAAATTTTTTTGCGATTTAGATACTTTTAATTTAAGTATCTCCCATATATTTTTCCTATTTATTTTTTCTAAATGAAGCATACTACCTCCAAATTTTTTAATTTATTTTACTTTTATTATAACACAAGATTATTTATTTATATATCTATAAGGGTTATTATACTATATTTCCAATTATAAATAAATGCGTTGTAAATTTAATTTTGACAATAAGAACCCCACCCTTACACGATGCTTCGCATCGGTTGGGTACCCGCGAACCTTGTTATTTCATAATAAGAACCCCAAATCTTTTGTTCTGATTTGGGGCTTTACATTATAAGCTAATTACATTTTGTTATCTATTTTTTCTTTTTTGAATAAAGAAAACCTACTAAACTTGTTACTGCTAACAATATACTTGAATTTGAAATATTAGTTTTTGGAAGACCTTTGTTACTTTTTGTATTTTTTTGTTTTGTTTGTTTAACTTCACTCTTATCTTTTTTATCGTCTTCCTTCTTGTTTAAAACATGAATTTGTGTTTTGGCATAACCATTTTTAAATTTAAACTCAAGATTATGATTTCCTTCTGTTAAAGAATTTTTAAATTCTTTAGTAAACTCTACGATTGTACTACCTGATTTTACAGTGTACATTGATGGGTCAACAAGCTTGCCATCTAAATATACATTTTCAAAATTTTTAACATCTTCATCCAGTCTAAAGAATAATTTATGGCCATCATTTTTCGTTACAGTTTGATTTTTACCATATAAAAATTCAATTACCTTAGGATTGTTGTTATTTTGTTTATCTGATGAATTATTATTCTTTCCTTTTTCGAGCTTAGCTTTTAAAGAATTAACTTTTTCTTCAAGTTCTTTTATTTTTTTGTTAAGCTCATCAATTTCATTTTGTTTTTACTTCCGGATTGCTTTGCCTTTTCTAATTTTTGCTTGGTTTCTTCAAGCTCTTTTTTGTTTTTCTAAATCTTGGTTAGTTTTTTCAAATTCCTGTTCAATTTTTTCAAGCTCTTTTATCTTTTTGCTAAGCTCATCAATTTCATTTTGTTTTTACTTCCAGATTGTTTTGCACTTTCTAACTCTTGCTTAGCTTTTTCTAATTCTTGCTTGATTTTTTCAAGTTCGTTTTAGTTTTTTCTGATTCTTGTTTGGCTTTTTCTAATTCTTTTTAGTTTTTTCAAGCTCTTTTTTGTTTTTCAAACTCGTTTTTGTTTTTCTGAATCTTCCTTAGCTTTTTCAAATTCCTGTTCAATTTTTTCAAGTTCTTTTATCTTTTTGTTAAGCTCATCAATTTCATTTTGTTTTTTACTTCCAGATTGTTTTGCACTTTCTAACTCTTGTTTAGCTTTTTCAAGTTCGCTTTTAGTTTTTTCTGATTCTTGCTTAGCTTTTTCAAATTCCTGTTCAATTTTTTCAAGCTCTTTTATCTTTTTGCTAAGCTCATCAATTTCATTTTGTTTTTACTTCCAGATTGTTTTGCACTTTCTAACTCTTGCTTAGCTTTTTCAAGTTCTTGTTTAATTTTTTCAAGTTCTTTTCTAGTTTTTTCTGAATCTTGTTTTGATTTTTCAAGCTCTTGTTTGATTTTTTCAAGTTCTTTTTTTGTGTTTTCTAAAATTCTTTCAAGTTCTTTTTTTCTCTTTCTCCAACTATTGATGGAGCATTTTCTGTACTTAATTTATCTAATAAGTCTTTATTCGGAGCAGTATATCCATTCCAATTTGGTGTTTCATTTTGAAGTTTAGAGTCTTCAATCGAATTTGTAGATTTTTTACCATCTATTGCATATCCTTTTGTTTTTTGTCAATAGTTATTGAGTCAAGTACAGCTTTTCCACCTTCATTCTTACTCATATAACTATTTCCACCATGCAAATATGCATTATCAACAGTAATTGTTCCATTACCTGAAACTCCATTTCCACCTTTGCCTGAAAATCTACCATTTCCTCCAACAGCAATTAAAGTTCCTTTTCCTGCTACTGTTCCCTCTAATTTTAAAGCATCTCCTCCATTACTTGTAAGAGCATAGCGACCGCCTGCAAAAAGTCCAAGTTTTGCATCTTTTTCAATAGTTAATGTTTTACCTTTTGCAATCTCCATTGCTCCTTGTCCTTTATATTGTTCACCTGTAGGCGCTTCATCTCCACGTATAAATACATTACCTTTTATAGTTGCATTACCTTGAACACTCACAACTGGAGTTTGTATATGTTTTGCATTTTTTCCATCAGTTAAATAATTGGCATTTGAATAAATAACAGAGTTTTGTAATGTTGCACCATCTTTTAAAATTATTTGACCATTTATAGAAGATCCACTTGCAAAACTCTTATGATAGTCATCATAATTTACTTCAAGAGTTCCACCATTTTCAACTGTTATTTTTCCATATAATGATGAATCTGAAAGATTAAGTTTACCACCGTCTTTTACTACGATATTTACAGAACTTAAAATTTTCATATTTATAAGATAAAGTTCACCCGTAACAATTAAAGTTTGAGTGGTAGCTTTATTTTCTTCAATTGGATAGCCTAGTTCAGAATATTTTCCACTCTCTCTTGAGCCAAACCAAAGTTTTAAATTTTTTGGAACAGTTACTTCTTCTTTATCTTTTCCAAACTTTTTGATTACCCAAGGTTTCATATCCCATTCTTTTTTTGTAGCAGGGTTTTTTAAAGTTTTAAATTCTTTATCTACCAATCTTTCTTCAAGTGTAACTTCATTAGAATCAAATACTTCAAAATCTAATTCATTTGATTTTAGCTTTCCATCTTTTGATTGTACAAAAACCTTATAATTTCCTTTTTTAGAAGGAATTCCAGATAATTTGATACTATTGTCCATTTCAGAATATTTTGCTTGCATACCAGAATCATCTGAAACCATTTTTGCTTCTAATTGTAAATTATGTGTTACTTCTTTCGCATCCTTAAAGTCTGAATCTGCTGGTGTTTCTTTGTCTGTATAAGCAATTTGTAATTTTACATTACTGTTTTTATTTGAATTTACTCCTCCACCTGTAGCAGATGAAAGAGCATCGTATTTTTGTTGACCTATAATTGCCGCTTCAAATGAGCCTACAATTCTTAAATGATATTTTTTAGAATAATTATTATCTTTTTTAACAAATGAATTTCCCTTTCTTTCAAATGAAACAGAAGATTCATCATTGAAAACAAATTTAACTATATGTCCGTCTGGCACTTTTTGTCCAAGATACAAAACTTTATTTTCTTCATCTATAAAGTAATTATTTCCAAAAACAGCTGATTTGCTACTTGTCTTCCAATATTCAACATTATTCACAAAAATCTGCTTAATTTGTGTAATCTTATCTTTTAACTCAAGAGAATATTTATTTTCAAAAAAAGATTCATTAAGTATTTTTAATGAAAAATCATTTTGATCTTTATTATCAGGAGTTTCATTTGGTGTAGAAGGTTTTTTATTGTTATTTTCTTCTATTTTTATAAAATTATCTCCATCTTTTTTAAATGAAATAGTACTTTTATCTTTAAACTCAATTTTTATAACTTCTTTATCCTTTGGATTAAGACCAAGGTATAAACAGTTATCTGATAAATCAACAAAAAATGTCTTTCCAAATACTGCAGTTTTATAATCTTTTTTTTCGTATTCATTATTTTCTACAAAAATTTTTGTTATTTCCTTTAATTTATCTTTAGGCGTAATTTCATATTTATCACTACTTCCAAATCTACCTTTGATAAATTTTAAAGAAATATCATCTTTTTGTTCTTGTGTTGTCGTTTTTGCATTTAAAACTTGCATTTGACTAATTGGAATTAAGCACATTGAAAGGCTTAAAACAATTGCCGTAAATTTTTTCTTCATATAAACCTCCGAAATATTTTTAATATAGATTGATTTGCAATATCGTTTAAATTATATTATATAATTATATTTGAAGTCAAGATATTTTTATAATTTTTTTAATAAATCTTTTGAAGGGATTTGATTATACACATTTTTAAAATTTTTAATTTAGTTTAATTAGTATTGACTAATTAGTCAAAGGATGATATAATTTTATTAAACGAAATTGACTATTGAGTCAACAAAGGAGGCGTTTATGGTTACTAAAAATTTTGAAAAAATTTCAGAAGATAAAAAACAAATGATAATAAATAAAGGGATAAAAATTTTCTCAGAGTTTTCATTTGTGGAGGCAAAAACTGATTTAATAGTTAAGGAAGCTGGTATTTCTAAGGGTTTATTATTTTACTATTTTGATAATAAAAAGAATTTTTATCTATATCTACTTAATTATGCAGTAGATTTATTGACACAGAATTTAGAATGTAAGACATATTATGATTTTTTCGATAACATTTTTAGTATTATGGATAAAAAATGTAATTTAATAAAAAATATCCTAATGAAACTAAATTTTTAAATATGGCTTCTAAGGAAACAAGCAAAGAAGTTGACAAAGAAATTAAGGATATTTTTAGTGAATATCACAAAAAATCAAATGAAAAATTAAAAAACAAATTTCTAATTCTATTAAAATATTTAACTTAAGAAAAGATATTGATCATGAATTAGTTGTGGATGCTTTATCTTTATATATTGATGCGATTGTTATAAAACATCTCAATCTATATCAAGATAATCCAATGGATTTATTCGACAATTATGATGAATTTAAAAATAGTATTAGTAAATATCTAGGTTTAATGCTTAATGGATTTCTTAATACAGATTGTTTAAGATAGGAGGATAAAATGTTTTATAAAAATCCTTATGAATACTTATCTGGAAAACTTGAAAATAAAAAGCTAATTAATGCTGGTTTTTCAGAAAAAACTTATGACACAGGTACTGTTAAACTTAACTATGTAATTGGTCCAAAAAACGGACCAAGTTTGTTGCTAATTCCTGCTCAAATAGGAATGTGGGAGAGTTATAAAAAAGTACTAATACCTTTATCTAAAATTTTTCAAGTTTATTCAATAGATATAAGAGGACATGGAAAATCTACTTGGACACCTGGTTATTATTCTTGGGAAATTGTAGGTGAAGACTTAAAAATGTTTATCAAAAATGTAATAAAAGAAAAAGTAATTATAAGTGGAAATTCATCTGGGGGTATTCTTGCCCTATGGTGTGCAGTTAATATTCCTGAATATGTTTCTGGAATTGTTCTCGAGGATGCCCCAATCTTTTCTACGGAGATGCCAAGATTTAAAGAACAAGATAAATTTGTTTACAATGGATTAAAACATCTTGTTGACAAAATTGGAAATATTGAAGACAAAGACTTAGCAGATTATTTTAGAGATATGGAAATACCTGCTTCTGATAAGAGAATTAAAAAAATTCCAAATTGGTTTGCTAATTGTTTATCAAAAAAGATAAAAAAATTTCAAAACAAATACCCTGATAAACCCATTTCAGTAGGATTCCCTGATAGTTTACGACTACTTATTAAATCATTGTCTATGTTTGATCCCGATTTTGCTAGAGCTTTTGTTGATGGAAGATTTTATGATGGGATTAACCACGAAGAAGCCTTTAAAAAAACAAAATGTCCAATAATGCTTATTCACGCTGACTGGAAAAGATATGAAAATTTTGGACTTGTAGGAGCTTTTGATGAAGATGATGCTAAACATGCAATTTCTTTAGCTCCACAAATTATATATAAAAAAGTTTCTGCTAATCATGTAATTCACGCTTTTAAACCTAAAAAATTTATTGAATTATTAACTGAATTTAAAGAAAGTATATAAATTTATTAATCTATTTAGAATAAAAAGAGCTGATAGCTAAGATTTAAAATCTATAATCAGTTCTTTTTCTAAAATTCAGTATAAATTTTTATTGTGAAACAACAAGGTTCTCGATACCCACCCGATGCAAAGCATCGTGGAAGGCTGGGGTTCTTATTGCGAAACAACAAAAGAGAAGACTTATATATTTTGATATAAAATCTTCTCTTTTTAAAAATTTGACATTCATTATTTTATTTTACATATCTCTTACATTTTGTTATAAAAATAAATTCACCTATTTCCAAAATTTATCTTCTTCCTCTTGTTGTTCTGCAAAAGTCCATACTTCTTGTATTTTTCCATTCTCTATTCTAAATAAATCAATACCAGGGTCATTTAGTTTTTCATCTTCTTTTTCAGCTAAAGAAACAACACTTGCAACAACAAAACAATCATTACTTGCAGCCCAATTTGTAATTACTCTAAATGTCCCATTGCTTCTTTTGGTAAATTCTCCTAAACGTTCTCCTAATGCCTCTTTTCCTTTAACAATTCCTGAAAGTGGACCTTCTCCTCCCATATGCCATACAATATTATCAGACATTGTTTCAAAAACAGACTTAAAATCTCCCTTCAATAATGCTTCTGTATAAGCATTGTATACTTTCATAATTTCACTTTTCATAGCCAATCTCCTTTCTTTTTGAGGATTGAATTTCCTCTTACTATTATTATACTTTTTAAGTCTTGACTTTAAAAGTACGAACATTTATAATACATAGTATCTGATACGATACTATAACACATGTTAAGGAGGTTTTTATGTCGACTATTTATGATAAATGCCCTTATGTTACTACTCAGAAGGTTTTACAAGGAAAATGGGCAATTGTAGTTTTATATCATTTAAGTACAGGTACTAAAAGATTTAATGAACTTGAAAGATTAATTCCTGAAGTTACTCGAACTGTTTTAACAAGGCAATTGCGTCAATTAGAACAAGATAAATTAATCAAAAGAAAAGTTTTTGCTGAAGTACCTCCTCATGTTGAATACTCTTTAAGTACATTAGGTACTAAATTTCAGAAAGTTTTGAACGAAATAGAAATTTTTGGACTAGATTATATTTCTGAACTTAACAAAATTAATAATCTAAAGAATAAATAAACTTATACACTTAATTATGCAGTTGATTTATTTACATGAGATTTATAATATAAATCAAGTTCTCATGTTTTTTTATAATACTGTTTTTTATTATGGATAAAAAATGTAATTTCATTAGCTCTACAAATTATATGTAAAAAAGTTTCTACTAATCATCTAATTCACGCTTTTAAACCTAAAAAATCTACTGAATTATTAGCAGAATTTAAAGAAAGTATATAAATATTAATTTATTACACAATTTCAAGATGATAAAAAAAGACTCCGAATTATCTCGGAGTCTAAATTTTTTCTTTTTCTAAAAGTCCTAACATTTCAGTCTTTAAACAATCTATTGTATATTTTTTCATCTCATTTTCCATAGCAAGTTGAATATTTTTTAGCTTATCATCCAATAAATTATGAATATTTCTACCTACTAGACATTGAGGATTAGGATTTGAGTGAAAATTAAATAAATCTCCATTTTCCACTGGCTCAATAGCCTCATATACATCATAAAAAGTTATATCTTTTAGATCTCTTGTTGGTATTATTCCACCAGTACCTCTTGTTACTGTAATTAGACCAGCATTTTTTAACTGTGTTAGAATTTTACGAATGATAACTGGATTAGTATTTATACTTCCTGCAAGAAAATCACTGGTTATTTTATATTCATCTTTAAAGATATCTACACAGGTAAAAATATGCAATGCTATAGTAAATCTACTTGATATTTGCATGACAACTTCCTCCTGCTATCATTCTACATTAATTTTATTGTAATTTCAAGAGTTACATTAAAATTTTCCATTTTGATTTTGCCAAGTTGATTTTTCTGCTATTGTTTCCATAACATCCCAATGTTCTGCTATCTTTCCATTTTCAACACGGAATAAATCATAATATGATGTTGGAGTTCCTCCAAATGTTCCTTCGCCAACTGCCAAAGCATAATTTCCATCAGCAAGTACAAAATATGTTTTATTATAAATCATTTGTATTCCTTGTTTTGCCAATGCTTCTAAAGCATTTCCAAGTCCTGAAAGTCCATCAGCAATTGAAATATTATGTTGAATATAGTTGTCTCCATCAAAGTATGAAGTAAGTTTATCAAGATTTTCTCCTCTAAGAACATCTCCTACAAAATTTTCGGCAATTCTTCTTGTTTCTTCTCTATCAACATTTTTCTTTTCAAGTGTTCCATCAATTTGTGTATGTCCTGAAGGATTTGGTTCTGCTTTTTTAGCTACATTATCCCAATGTTCTGCTATCTTTCCATCTTCATCAAATCTGAATATATCAAATGCTACTTGTTCACCTGATTCTGCAAAATTATAAACTGTTTGTAAAAATACTTTATCACCATCTTCAAAAGCACGAATATTTTTTACTGTTGTTTTAACAGGTGCTGATGCTAAATAATTTACTGAAGCTACAAATGCTTCTGCTCCTGTTCCATAAGCTAAATTATGTTGAATATAATCCTTTGTAAGAAGTTCCTTTGCTTTTTCTGAATCTCCTGATTCAAATGTACCTATAAGTGCTAATGCTTTTTCTTTGTTTGTCATAATAATTACCTCCTAAAATTTTTAATGTAACTATAATTGTTACATCTTATGAAATAATTATAACAGCTTTTAGATGTAATGTCAACAGTTACAACTAAAAATTTTTAAAATTTTTTATCACTTATAAAACTCATTTAATCATTGTAATTTCAATGCTTTTGTAATAAAGCATAATTTATCATAGAATTTTTTTAAAAATATTTTTAAAATATTTCTACAAATAAAATATCTTCTTTATCCAACTCTAAACTCTTTTCAATTTTTCCATTTTTAAAATAATATGCCCCACCAACGCTTATTGGCTCTTCTTTTGTGATTGAATTTACCAAAAGGACATTATCTGATACCAATTTAGATTGCTTTGCATAATCGGATTGTTCAGTATTTTCCCATTCCTCTTTTGTGAAATTACAATACACAGGCCAAAGTAAAATTCCATTTGTTTTAAATTTTTCAGGACAAATCCACATATCGCCACATAGTGCAATTTTAAATTCTCTATTCTTATAGATAAAAGATGCTGAAATCTTTCCTTCACAATAATGTTCATCGGTAATTGAATATTCTTTCCAATTTTTAGTAATTCTTCTATAATTTTGAATTATTTTTCCTTTTTCAATCACTACAAAAGAGGAATAAATATTTTCTTTTTCTCTTTCAATATAGCCAATACCAAGATCAATTTTATATTTTTCACTAAGTTTTTTAATTTTTGCATAGTTATAGACCCTTTTGTAATTGCAATATTTTTATCTATTTCATAATTCCAAGAAAGCGAGTCAAATCCTTGCAAAAAAGTTTCTCCAAAACAAAGTAAATCAGCTTTTCCATTAGCAGAGATAATCGCCTTTTCTATTTTTTTATATTATATTCAATTTCTCCATTGTTAAATTCGTAAGAAACCAATCCTATTTTCATAATATCTCCATTAAAATATTTTTGACATCATATACTCATCTACATATTTTCCATTTACATACATTGTCTTTTTCTTAGTGCCTTCAATAGAAAATCCCATTTTTTCATATAATTTTATTGCCGACACATTTTCACATTCAACAGTAAGTTCTAATCTTATAATTTTGTTTTTAACCGCCCAATCATCAAGCATTTGAAAAAGTTTTGTTCCAATTTTTCTATTGTGGTAGTATTTTTGTATTCCAATTACAATATAAGCAGTATGTCTAATTCTCCTAAAAGCTCCTCTTTCTGCTGATAAAAAACCTACTATTTTATCATCCTCTATTGCTCCTAAAAATAAATTATTTTCATCTTTTAAATTTTTTACAAGTTTTTCCTCATTCCAAACTCTTTCGTCAGGTTCAAACATCATAAAATTTGTTTCGCTGTCAATAATTTTTAGACAATTATAAAACTCTCTAGCATCTGTATCTATCAATCTTCTAATTTCCATAATAATCTCCATTTTTAATTTCATTTAATATATTTATTTTATCATATAATTAGAATTTATCAAAAATTATTTTTTTGTAATTTTTTCTTTTTGTAGTATAATCAAACTGCAAGGATTATACATTAAAATTTTTTAATTAATGTTAATCATTGTGAATTTAGCTTAAGGAGGCAATATGAAAAGTATAAAAATTGATGAATTTAAAAACTTTAAATTTTTAGGAAATTTACATTTAAGTAAAGACGAAAAAAATCTATTTTATTCCGTTTCTAATATGAATTTAGAAAAAAATTCTTATGAACACAGAATATATAAAATGGACTTGGAAACTAAAAAGTCCTTCGTTTTTACTAATGGTGCTAAGGAAAGTTCTTTTATTGAACTTTTAGACGGTTCTATTCTTTTTGCAAGTGATAGAGAAGACAAAAAAGAAGACTCAGATATAACTAAATTTTATAGAATATGCCCTTTAGGTGGCGAAGCTGTTTTAGACTTTACTATTCCTGCTTTGGTAAATACAATAAAGCAAATTAATGATGATGAATTTTTAGTTTTGGCTAATTTTAATAGAACAAAAGAATTAGAAAAAATAGAAAAAGAAGAAAAAAGGAAGATAGTAAAGAAAAAACTTATGACGATTCTAAGGATTATCTTGT
Organism: Parvimonas sp. oral taxon 110 str. F0139; assembly: GCF_000214475.1. Classification (GTDB taxonomy): domain Bacteria; phylum Bacillota; class Clostridia; order Tissierellales; family Peptoniphilaceae; genus Parvimonas. The sequence goes on from NZ_AFII01000002.1 coordinate 342,979, forward strand.
TGCAACTGAAATTCCTTTCTGGGGAAATAATATTGGCTTTACAAATGAAGACAGAAGTAGGCTTTATCTTTTTAATAAAAAGACTTCTGAATTCATTCCTTTAAGTGATGATATCACTGATATTTATGGTTTAGAAATAAATGAAAATAAAAATAAAGCTGTATTTATAGCAACATCTTATACAGGAAAAATGCCTCTTGTAAATGAAGTTAAAATTTTAGATATTAGTTCTAAAGCAGTAGATATTTTAGCAAAAGACTATTCTTTCGAATATGCTAACTTTATAGATAATGAAAATATTGTAGTTAAAGCTTCAGATATGCAAGAATATGGTTTAAATGAAAATTCAAATATTTATATTATAAATATTAATAATAAGTCATTTGAAAAGATTGTAAATGATAATTTTGATATGTGTATGCATAATTCTGTTGGTACTGATATGAGATTAACTGGTGGAAAAAGCACTTTAGTAAAAGACGGATTTATGTACTTCATAAATACTGAGGTAAATAGTTCATATATTTATAGAATTGACAAAAATGGAAATCTCGAAAGATTAAACGAAAAATCAGGTTCTATAGATTGTATAGATGTTTCTAAAGATGGTAAAATTTATGCCATTGCATTAAAAGACTCTAATTTACAAGATATTTATGAAATTTCTAGAGAAGAAGAAAATAGAATTTCTTTCCATAATGATACTACTGAATATTCTCTTTCAGAAATTGAAGAAATTACTTTTACTAATGACGGAATAGGATTTATTGGATATGTTATGAAACCTGTTGACTATGATCCAGAGAAAAAATATCCAGGTGTACTTCATGTTCATGGTGGTCCTAAAACAGTTTTTGGAAAAGTATTCCATCACGAAATGCAATTTTTAGCAAATAATGGCTACTTTGTATTTTTTACAAATCCTAGAGGTTCAGATGGTAGAGGTAAAGAATTTGCTGATATTCGTGGAAAATATGGAGAAATTGACTTTGATGACCTAATGAAATTTACTGATGCTGTAATTAAAAATTACCCTGCACTTGATGAAGAAAGACTTGCAATCATGGGTGGAAGCTATGGTGGTTTTATGACAAATTGGGCTATCGGACATACAAACAGATTTAAAGCTGCTTGTTCACAACGTTCAATTTCAAATATGACTTCTGAATTTTTACTTACAGATATTGGATATTATTTCATAGATGACCAAATCTCTGCAACTCCTTGGAATAATTATGAAAAATTATGGTATCATTCCCCACTTAAATATGCAAATAAAGCACAAACACCTACTCTTTTAATTCATTCAGATGAAGATTATAGATGTTGGATACCAGAAGGAATTCAAATGTTCTCTGCACTAAAATATCATGATATACCTGCGAGACTTGTAATGTTTAAAGGTGAAAATCATGAACTATCAAGAAGTGGTAAACCAATGCATAGAATAAGAAGATTAAAAGAAATATTAGAATGGTTTGATAATTATTTAAAATAATTTAGAAATAAGAACCCCACCCTTCCACGATGCTTCGCATCGGGTGGGTGCCCGGGAACCTTGTTGTTTCACAATTATAAAGAGCTATGTTGAATTTTACAACATAGCTCTTTTTTTATTATAATTTTTTTAAAGTCCAATTCTTTTCAAGTTTTCAACAGAAATTGTATCCATTTTATAGTCAAAGTCTGTTGTAGTTTCAAAAAATTCTCCATTAGTCAAAGGTTCATAAACCAAAACTGTTTTTATTCCCCTTTTCTTTGCAGTTTTTAAAGGAGCTTCGGTATCATCAAAAAATATTATGTCGTCAACATCTGCATTGTGTTTTTTTACTGCCCAATCATAATATCTTTCATCATCTTTTAAATATCCACAATCATCGCAGGTTTGGATATAGTTAAAATACTTCATAAGTCCTGTTCTTTCTAAACAATTTTTACAAAGCCCTATATTTGTAGCCGTATTCAAAGAAATCTTATAGCCTTTTTCTTTTAAGTAATCTAAGGCATTCATTACATTTTCTTTTGCTCCGTAAATTTCATCATATCCTTCTTTTACATATTTTAAATTTCTGGCATAAATTTCATCTGGAGTTAAATCAAGATTGAAATAATTTTTAATCGCTATTCCTCTTGCATAAAGTTTTTTCCTTTAAACAACTCTTTTAGTTCATCAGTTTCTTCTAAATTCATCTCTTTAAGAAAATATTTACAACTTCCGAACCAACCCCCAATAGAATCAATTAAAGTTCCGTCCATATCAAACATTACACACTTCATAACTTCCTCCTGATATTAAATATATAATTATGATAAAACAAATATTGATTTATCACAATACGCAAAGCTCCATTCATTTTATCATATTTTAGCTAATTTCTCAAATCATTATATACTAAATTATAGGATCTACTACTCTAAAAAAATAATCTGCAATTTCTTCTGGACTTTCTTCCATTTGATCTTTAATCCACCATTTTACTGTTTCCACAAATGAACAACAAATATGATTTTTCAAGAATTTCTTAAATTTCTCATCTTCAATATTATCGATAAAAATATATTCATCTATTACCTTAAATAGATAAGTTTTAAAATATTCTAAAAACAATTCATTACTTTCACAGCTTAGAACTTTTATAAATTTTTCTTTATTCTCTTTTAAATGATAGAGTATATGTGTAATTAAAATTTTTGGATTTTTATTTGAGTTTTCAAAAATTCTTGAGCACTCCCTATTCAAATCATTAGAAAAAATATGGTCAAATAATTCTCTACAAATTTCTTTTAACAAATCATCCTTCGTTTCAAAATGAGAATAAAAAGTACTCCTACCTATATCTGCCAAATCAATAATTTCTTGAACTGTTATTTTATTATAATTTTTCTTGGATAAAAGCTCTGTAAAAGCCATAAAAATTGCTTTTCTAGTTTTAATTTGCTGTCTATTCATAAAATCCTCCATACATTTTTCAAAAAATGTTCAAAGTATTACTATTTTGATTAATTGCTTATTGATATATAATATCTATAGTGATACAATTAAATCAAACAAAGTGTTCGTTATTAAATTAATTGTAGCATTATAAACATAAAAAATCAAGGAGGACTTATGATAAATAAAATTTCAAAATTATTCAGTGGTTTACACTTTACTATCATTTCAATAGTTTTTTTTATACTAAATGTTGTCTTAAATCTTTTAAAGATAGAAACTGCATTTAAACCGGTATGGATAAGTATTGTTATATCTGCTTTCCCTTTTTTAGTTGGGGCTATTAAAAATCTAGTAAAATTTAAAATAAAAAATTCACTATTAATTTCAATTGCAGTAATTGCATCAGTATTTGTTGGAGAATATTTTGCAGCAGCTGAAATCGCAATTCTTATGGCAATCGGAGAGCTTTTGGAAGACTATACAGTTGACAGAGCAAAAAAAGGTCTTAATGATTTAATTTCTTCCGCTCCAAAAAAGGCAAAGAAACTTATTAAAACTAATGATTCTTATACTGTTAAAGAAGTTCCGATTGAAGAAATTGAAAATGGAGATATAATCAGAGTTATGCCTGGGGAAATAATTTCAGTTGATGGAATTATAAAAGAGGGTTTTTCTTCTATTGACCAATCAATTCTAACAGGCGAAAGTTTACCTGTAGATAAAACTGTTGGTGATGAAGTTTTCTGTGGTTCTATGAACTGTTTCGGAAGTATCGACATCGTAGCAAAAGATGTTGAAAATTCTTCCTTACAAAAATTTATCGACTTGGTTGAGAGAGCAGAAAAAGAACAAACTCCTATGCAAACAGTAATTGACAGACTTGCAGTTAAACTCGTTCCGACTGCACTTTTAATTGCAATTGCAACTTTTGCAATAATGATGTTATCTAATTTTGATTTATACACTTCAATAAATAGAGCAGTTACGGTTTTAGTTGTATTTTGTCCTTGTGCCCTATTCTTATCAACGCCAACTGCTGTTATGGCTTCAATCGGCCAAGCAAGTAAACATGGTGTGATCATAAAAACATTTAATGCCCTTGAAAAACTTGCAAAAGTTAATAAAATAGCCTTTGACAAAACTGGAACTTTAACTTATGGTAAATTAAATGTAAATGATATAGAAAATTTTTCTGATTTTTCAGACGAAAAAATAATGTCCTTAATCTCAAGTTTAGAATCAAAAAGCGAGCATCCTATTGCAAAATCAGTAACAGAATATCTAGATGAAAAAAATATAAAAAAGAAAATGTTGAAAATTTTAAAATGAAAATTGCAAGAGGAGTCGAAGGAGAGATTTTAGGAAATAAATATTTCTGTGGTAATGAAAAATACTTTAGAGAAAATAATATAAATGTCAAAGACAATATAAAAGAAAAAATTGAAAAATATTCAAGTGAAGCTAAGAATATAATTCTTTTTGGAGATGAAAAAGAAGTTTTATCAATCGTAACTCTATCAGACACTCTAAGAGAAAATGCTAAAGAAATGGTAGAAAATTTAAAAAGCTTTGAAATTGAGCCACTACTTCTAACTGGAGACAATCTTTTAACTGCAAAATACTTTTCAGACAAAGTTGGAATAACAGAAGTAAAGGCCGAACTTTCTCCCGAAGAAAAGTTTGAAAATATAAAAAATTTAAAAGAAAATAATGTCGTTTGTATGATTGGAGATGGAATCAACGACGCTCCCGCTCTTAAACTTGCAGATGTTTCGGTTGCAATGGGAAAAACAGGAAGCGACATTTCAATCGAAAGTGCTAATATTGTACTAATGGGACATGATGTTTCAAAAATAGTTTATCTAAAAAAACTTGCCAATGCAACCGTAAAAACGATAAAATTCAACATCATAATATCACTTTTAATTAACTTTGTAGCAGTGATTTTATCTGTACTTGGAGTTTTAAATCCATTAGTTGGTGCAATAGTACACAATCTAGGTTCAATACTCGTAATTCTAAATGCGTCATTACTATACGATAGAAAATTTAATTAGAAACCTTTAAGAGAAGCAATTTTGCTTCTCTTTTATCATTGCAAAAAGACTAAAAATATGTTATTATTTTAGAATAATTTTAGACTTTTTACGGAGGATATAATGGTTAAAAGCAATGAAATAGATATGATAAATGGAAAGACCTTGAAAAAAATGATATTTTTTTCAATTCCAATTATTTTTACAAGTGTTTTTCAATTACTTTTTAATACAATAGATATAATTGTTGTTGGACGTTTTTCTGGAAGTGCTGCACTTGCAGGAGTTGGAGCAACTTCATCACTAATAAATTTACTCGTAAGTTTATTAATTGGAATTTCTATGGGAATAAGTGTAACGATGGGAAAATATTGTGGTGCAAGAGATTATAAAAATGCATCCGATACTGTTCATAATGCAATCGGACTTGCAATTATTTCCGGAACAATTTTACTTTTTGTAGGACTTATCGCTTCAAGACCTATGTTACATCTAATGGGAACACCTGATGAAATTATTGATTTGTCAGCAATTTATATGCGAATAATCTTCTTAGGAAGTCCCGCAGCTGCCATTTATAATTTCGGAGCGGCACTTTTAAGATCCATTGGAGATACAAAAAGACCACTTTTCTTTTTAATAGTTTCAGGTATTTTAAATGTTTTTTTAAATTTATTTTTTGTTATAGTACTAAATATGAGCGTTGATGGAGTAGCAATAGCAACAATAATTTCTCAATATGTTTCAGCTATTATGATGATATTATTTTTAACAAAAAATGTAGGTTATATGCATCTAGATTTGAGAAAAATAAAATTACAAAAAGATAAAGTTATTAGTATTTTAAGAATAGGACTTCCAGCTGGACTTCAAGGTATTGTATTTAGCATATCAAATGTGTTAATTCAATCTTCTATAAATACCTTTGGAAAGTTAGTAATTGCAGGAAATACAGCAGCAATAAATATTGAAGGCTTCGTATATATGTCAATGAATTCAATCTATCAATCAACATTGAGTTTTACAAGTCAAAATATGGGAGCGAAAAAATATCATAGAATAGATAAAATTTTATTGCAAGGTCTTGGAATTGTTGCAGTAGTTGGTCTTGTACTAGGTGTTGGTGCATATTCTTTAGGAAATGTACTACTCGGAATATTTACAGATGATCCAGAAGTAATTATGTATGGACTTAACAGAATGAAAATTGTTTCGGCAACTTACCTACTATGTGGACTAATGGACGTAACAGTTGGTTCCTTAAGAGGAATGGGATATTCCATTTTACCTATGGTTGTTTCTTTAACAGGTGCTTGCCTATTTAGAGTAATTTGGATATTTACTATATTTCAAATTTATAGAACTCAAGAATCACTTTACATTTCTTATCCGATATCGTGGATATTGACAACAGTAGCGCATATATGTTGCTACTTAGTAATAAGAAAAAAATTATTAAAACAAAATAATGAAAACAAAAAAGGAGCTCTCGCTCCTTAGAAAAGTAGACAAAAATGTCTGCTTTTTTTATAAAATTTTCACGTCATAATATTTTTTAAGAAAAATAATTTTACTATTTCGGTAGTGGATGTATCTTCGATACATTTACTTTTGCTAAAGCAAAAGTATGAGATTTCCGCAGTCGATTGTACCCAAATCAAAGATTTGGACAATCTTTGCGTCAGACCTACTATAGATTATTTACAAGTAAATAATCTAAGTTAGGGCTAGATTGTCAACTTTTCACTCTGCTCAAGATGACGTATAAAGAAGAACCCTTGTTTAATAGCTAGACGTGAAAAGTATATAAACTTGTAATGATATACATATAAAATCAAAAATCTTATTTATCCATATTGCCAGATAATTCGATTAAAAATACAATTCCTATTTCATTTTTTTCTACTTTGTATTTTATTCCGTAGTTTAATAAGATGTTTTTTACAATGTATAATCCTAAACCATTGCTGTTTTCTTTGTTTAGGTTGAAATTTATTTCAAATATTTTGTTTACATCTAAATCTTTATTATCTTTATAGGAATTTTCAACATAAAGCCAGTCATCTTTAGTTCCGATGTTTATTACACCATTTTCGTCGGAGTATTTAACTGCATTGTTTATCAAATTGGATAGAACAATTTTAAGTGCAGTCATTCCTATATAGATTTTTTCGTTTTTCAAATTATTATTGACTTTGATATTTCTATTATTTGCAAGTAGTATATATTGTTTTAGAACATCTTCTAATACGTCATTAACAACTATTATTTCTTCATCATCTTTTAAATGTTCAAAGGAAGAAACCGATAGCATTTGTGAAATACTTCTTGTTAAATGGTCAACTATATCAATACAATTATCAATGTATAAATCTCTATTTTTATATTTTCCAATATTGTATTTCATATTTTCTAAAATTATTTTTAAGCTTGCCAGAGGTGTTTTTAATTCATGGGATGTTCCTCTAAAAAAATCATATTTTAGTTTTTCCAATTTTACAATTTCTTCATTTTTAAGTTCTAAATCATCTATCAATTTTAGAAGAGTATTATATAAATCATTAATCTGTTCTTTTAATTCCCCAACTTCGTTTGTAGAATTAATATTCAAATATGCCGTTCTGTCTAGTCGCATCATCTTTTTTGTCACATTTTTTATTTCATTTATGTTATTAGTTATCGCCTTTGCATATATAAGAGAAATTATTATTGAAAATATAAAAGAAATAAATAAAGAATATGGTAAAAATTTAAAACTAAGTTCTTTTGCATCTTTTTTCATATCAGCAGTAGAAATAAATTGAATGGAAATTTTTTTACCATCTTTTAGTTCTATTTCTCTTTCTTCAATGATTAAAGAATTGTTGCCACTCTTTAAATCAACATTAATGTCATCACCAATTTGTAATTCATTGTCCTCACCTTGTCCCTTTATTACAGCTTTTATATCACTACTTTTTGAGTAAAAGTCCAAAGATTGTTCAACAAACTTCATATCTTTTCCTTTAATATTCTCTGAAATTTCGTCAGCTTTTGCATAGAGCTCTTGCTTTCTAGTTTCCAAGTAAGTTCTAGGAAAAATAAAAAACACCAACAAATGTATTAAAACTATTACAGTCCCAAGAATTCCAAATGTCTGTAGAAACATTTTTGGAAATATTTTTAAATTCTTCATTTTCTCTCCAATTTATAACCTACGTTTCTGATTGTTATAATACAATCTAAACCTAGTTTTTTTCTCAATTCTTTTATATAGACATCTATAACTCTGTCAAAAGGAATTTCATCCGTTTCTTTCCAAACATTATCTATTATCTGCGCCCTAGTCAGAGCATGTCCTTCATTTTCCAATAAATATTTTAATATTTCAAGTTCTTTTGCATTTATGTCTATATCTTCTCCGTTATATTTTGCTGTATAACTTGTAAAATTAACCTCTGCATCTTTATATTCAAATTTTTCTTGACCACCATAATGTCTTTTAATTAGAGAATCAATTCTAACTTTTAAAACCGGTAATGAAAAAGGCTTTTCCATATACCCATCTGCTAAACTTGAAAAAGCATTTATCTTATATTCTTCATCATTAAATGCCGTCAACATCAGAACAGGTAATTTACTTTTTTTTCTGATTTCTTTTAAAACTTCCAATCCGTTTAGAAAAGGAATTTGAATATCTAAGATTACTAAATTAATTTCATTGTTATTAAAATATTTTAAGGCTTCCTGTCCATCTTTTGCTTGAATGATGTCATAACCGAATTCAGATAAATATTCAGAAATTCCTTCTCTGATTATTTGATCATCTTCGACAACAAGTATTCTCATAAGCCCTCCTTTTTATATAAAAATATCCTTATACTATTTTACCATAAAAAGCAAAAATTATCGATGTAAATACATCGATAATTTCTGTTTCTTGTACAATAATATTGTAAAATTCCTCCCATGGGATAATAAGCTATTTTGTATCTATTAATAATTCTTTTGGTTTCTTTCTTAAGATATTTGAAGAAGAAATTATCAAAGCTATCGCAAGTACTATTGTCATGAACAATACTACATAAAGAAGTGCTCTTGGATTAATTACTACATCTAAACTTGATAATGTTTTATTAAATCCGTCAACTTCTGCACCACCACCTAATTTTGTAGTTGATGATTGTTTTGCAATTTGTTTTGCAATACCTCCTGTAACTTTCTTTAATATACTATTTCCTAAAATTTTTCCTGTATATCCAGCTAAGAAATATGATCCTATGAATGCTGGTATTGCAACGAAAAGTAATTCTACTGCAAATTGTCCAAATATCTTTGTTTTAGAAATTCCTATTGATAACAATACTGCAATTTCTTTCTTTCGAGCATTCATCCACAAGAATAATAATAATGTAACTACTATACCCGCAAATACTAGAGAACCAATGAATAATTGATTTGCAATTGAATATATTCCTGAAATAGATTTTTGTAATGCAGGGAAGTTTGAAGAACTCTTAATTAGATTATAAGATTTCCAGTTAATATCTAACTTTTTAAGATCTTTTATTACTTGATCTAAATTTCTATTCCCTTTTATAAAGAATGTTGCATCTTGGTATGTCGCTGTATCTTCTGTATTTCCATATACTTTAGCTGCTGTATGAACATCTGTAATTAAAGTATTTTCATAAAGTTCTTGTGAGTAAGTAACTCTACCTTTTCCATGTCCATCAAAAAGACCTTTAATTTCAACTTCTACAGTTTCATTAGCTTTCTTTTCGTTATCTGCATCATATAAATTGGATTTTAATTTAATTTTATCTCCAACTTTTAAATTATTCTTTGCAGCTAAATCTTTATGCATTAAAATTTTATTTTTATCTTCACTAGTTAAATGTTCACCTTCAACTAATTTATATGCTCCTGAAACAAATTTTGTTTCTTTTTCAGAACTATTTACACCTGTTAGCATAACTGCTCTTTTAAAATTCTTAGCTCTTTCAGCAGATTCGTTTTGAGCAGCTCCTGGTGCTTCAACTATATCTAAATTGTCATCAAGGTTGGCAACACTATTGATTCTCTTAACAAAATTATCTACATGTCCTGAATCAACGATTTTCTTTATGTCTTGACCTCTTACATTACCACCACCTCTGGCAGTACCTTGATTTACTCTTCTATTTATTTCCATTGTAAAACTATTTGTAATATTTTTAAAAGTTTCTTCTGACGCCTTATTTGTAGCATCTTTTATAGATAAACTTATCAAGCTAAGTGCTGACATTGATAAGATAATTAGTAATATAATTAATGATTTTAAACTCTTTCTTGTTACATACGCAAAAGCATTTTTAAACATCGCCTACCTCCTACTTACTTTTTGTTACTTCTTTTAATCTCTTATTATTAAGCTCAAGTACTGTATCAGCTGCACTTGCAACTTCTTTACTATGAGTTACTACTATTACACATTTATTTCTTTCTTTAGCTAATTTCTTTAAAACTGCAATTATTTCTCCAGCAGTAGTTTCATCCAAGTTTCCTGTAGGTTCATCTGCCAAAATAACTGGTGCTTCTGATACTAAAGCTCTTGCTATAGCAACTCTTTGTTGTTGTCCACCTGATAATTTCATAACATTTCTTCTAACTTGAGTCTTATCAAGTCCTAACTCAAGTAATATATCTTCAGAGGCTTTACTATTTACTAATCTAATATTTTCTAATGGTGATAGATAATCTATAAGATTATAGTTTTGGAATACAAGAGAGATATTATTCTTTCTGTGATTACTATAACCTGCTTTTTCTATATTTTCATCTTTGAACAAAATTTCTCCGCTATTAGGTTTGTCTAATCCCGCTAATAATGAAAGTAGTGTTGACTTTCCTGTTCCGGATTTACCTATAATTGCATAAAATTTTCCAAGTTCAAATCCTTGATTTATTAATGATAAAACTTTTTCTTTTGAATTTGCATAACTATATGTTACATTTTTAATTTCTAATATGTTCATTTACTTCCTCCTAACTAATTTGTGATAAAATTTCTTTCGGTTTCTTAATTAAAATCAATCCTGATGCAAAAACTACTGATAAAAGTATAATTAGCACCAATATTCCATAACTTTGTGCAAAAGTTATTAAGCTTTCAACATTATATCCATTACTTACAAAATTAGAAGTAATTGATGTTGTATCCTCAGAACTAATCAATCCACCAATAATTTGATTTACTACCAGATTTCCAAATATCAAAGATACAAGAATTGCTGGAAGTGATATAAATATTAATTCCAATATAAATTGACCAACAATTTTAGATTTACTTACCCCAATGGATAATAAAATTCCAATTTCATAGATTCTTTCTCTTAACCATAGTATTAGTATTAATGAAAGAACTACAGAACCACCAATCATAATTGCAAAAGTCATTATTCTTATAATATGTTTAACACCATTTAATGACTCAAGAGCATCTTTAAAGGCATTTGCTTCCTTATCAACTGTATAAGATTTTTCCCAATCGACATTAAGTTTTTTAACTTTATTTATAGCCTCGTCCATACTTTCAGGAGTTCCTGAGAAAAATGTCAACTTATTTACTAGTTGTTTATTTCCTTCGGCATTTAAAGCTTTTTGAGCAGAATCATAATCTGTAAACATTGTGTTTTCGCTTAAGTCTGAAGTTAATCCAGTTTGTTTTTCTTGTTTCTTTCCCGAAAAAATTCCAACAATTTCAAATTCATATTTCTTATTACTCTTGTCAGTTTGATTTGGATCTACAAATTCTAAACTAATTTTATCGCCTATTTTTAATTTATTCTTTTCGGCAAACTCTTCATGAACTAATATCTTGTCTTTATCATTTTTTTCAATATTTCTTCCCTCTTTTATTGAAAAAACTCCACTGTTAAATAAAACATTCCTTTTTACATTGCTTGTAGCTTGTATTGATACAACATTTTTTAAATAACTTGGAATATCATCTCTAGTGATTTGTTGTCCACTATCTACAGCATTTGTATTTGACAATTTTGCTAGACCTTCATATTGAGAAACAACTTCTTCAATTTCCTTTATATTTTCTAGCCCTTTAAAATCATTTTTGTCAAAATATCCTTGACTATCTTTTTTGGCTATCGTTGATGAAGAATTTGAAGATTTATATAAAGACTTCTCCATACTAGACCCAGATTTCAAAATATTTAAACATGCATACAAGCAAGAAAGCACTACTGTCAAAATAATAAAAACAATAAAAGTTCTATTCTTTTTTCTTAAAACATATGCTATCGCATTTTTTACCACTTTCTTATTCAGCTCCCCTCTCTCAAATTTATTTTATATTTTAAGATGTCCCCCTTAAATTCTAAGTAATTAGAAATTTATCATTCCTCCTTAACACTATGTATTTTCTTTACAGTAGCTATTTTAAACTAGATTTATGAAATATTTATGAAATGAAAATGAAATATTTATGAAATGAAAAAATTTTTTTATACTTTTTGAAATTTATTTACTTTTAACGTTAAGCTCTTAACCGAAGATTTCTCCTTATACGTCATTTCGACTGTAGCGAAGCGAAATAGAGAAATCTCATTTGATTGCTTACTTGTAAACAATCAAAAGTAATTATGACGGAAAGATTGTCCAAATCTTTGATTTGGATACAATCGACTACGGAAATCTCATACTTTTAATTCAGTATTATCGACTACAAATATTTAATTCATAACAAAGGAGCTTTATGAGATCTCTCCACTCCGTTTCACTCCGGTCGAGATGACGTGTTGGGGAATTTACTTTACTTGTTGCTATGACGTTCATTGTTTAGTTTCCTAAATAATTCTCAATAGTTCTTAAATTTTTCTAACTTTTTGATACTTTTTGAAGTTTATTTACCTTTAACGTTAAGCCCCTAAACGAAGATTCTTCCTTATACGTCATCTCGAGCGTAGTCGAGAGATCTCACACTTTTGCTTTAGCAAAAGTGAATGTATCGTAGATACATCCAAAAAACATCCTAACTTTACTTCTTATTTACACAAAAAAAGAATACTCTTAAAAAGAATATTCTTTCGTAAAACTATTACTTATTATTCCATAATTTTCTTTAGTATTTCTCCAATATCTCCGTCAATACAAATGCTTCTATCTTTTATTTGTTCAGGACAAAAAGCTTCTTCATAATTAATACAAGCATAAATTGAATTTTTATTTTCCATAGTCATTTGCCAGAAAGGATATTTTATTATTACAGGAGTATTATTTCCAACACCCAACTCTAAAAAGAGTATATGTTTATCTTTATACTTTTCAAGAAAATTATAATATTCTCTTGATGCTCTATGCCATCCTTCATCTTCAACAAAGGAACTGTCAGCACGAAGATTCATTGTGACATCGGAGTCATCATCAGGACATTTTGGAATCATATCTGTAGGAATTTTCATTGATATTTCTCTATTTTCAGGTACATCAAAAATACCTTCTTCATTTTTCTTAAATCCTTGAATTTCTATTGCTCTCATAACCCATTCTTCATTATCATAAGTCTTTTGATTTTGTGGATTCACACTTTGAAATAATCCATAATCTCCTTGAGTATAGAAAAGTCTTTTTTTATCAAACCCCGCCCTTTGAAATTGATGATCTACATTTGTCGTAATAACAAAATATTCTTTGTCCTTTATAATAGAAAACAAATCTCTGTAAACCGGTTTTGGTGGTTCGATATATCTATTAAAATATATATATATGTCTTGCCCACCAAGCCCAAAGTGTTTCTCTATTCGGAAAAGGGTAAAATCCACCTGAATACATGTCGTTTATTCCAAATTTTATTGAAAAATCAAAGAAATATTTTTCAAATCTCTCTCCACCATAAGTCAAACCTGCAGAAGTTGAAAGTCCCGCTCCAGCACCTATGACAATAGCCTCCGCATTTTCTATTTCATTTTTTAAAAATTCAATCTTTTCTCTATTTAATTCACTTTCAGAAGATATATTTTTCCCAACAGTCTTTAATCCCTTAAGTCCCATTTGAATACTTTCTCTATATCCATCTGTTTTATTATAATTTTCTTTCATATTTTACCTACAAATCTAAAATCCTTTTATATTCTCTTATATCGGGCTCTTTTCTATCTATGCACCATTCTTTTATAACTTTTATAAGTTCGGATTTATCTTCTATAAATGTTTGATATACCCCACCGTTTTTTTCTATTTCAAAAATATAGGCATCTATTTCATTTGAAATTTTCTTACTAAATAATGATGAAAAAAATCCCTTATTTTTATAACAAGGAGTACATTGGATAAAATTACCTTGTTTTCCATCAGTTTCATACCAAATGGTAATGAATGTTAGTCCTCCATTTTCATTTACTCGGTCAATATCATTAAATGTTTCAATAAAGTTTTCAATATTCTCCCAATCACATTCGAAGTCGTCCGTGCTTTCTGTTCTACATTTTAATATATCAATCCCTTTGCAGAAAATCGCATCATTACTTTGAGGATTATAAATTCCTACACCATATTCATCAGCAATACTTTTTACAAATTCCAAAGCCTCATCTTCAACATTGTATGAGAATGCACAATACGCTCCATTCTTTCCTAAGCTATAATCAGTCAAATGATTTTCTGAATCCTCTGTTGCATAGGCAATCTCATCAGGCAAAGCATACTTCCCACTTATTGGTGGAAATTTTTCAAACATTTTTTTAGCCCAACAGGAAATTACACGAGAACATCCCTCTAAAGATTCATAATCTTTATTTTCTTTATATTCTGTAAACTCCTCCTGATATGCAAACACATCTAATGAAGTTTTTATCTCTTCTCTTTTTTCAAAGACAAATAAATCAAAACTCATAACTATCTCCTAATCTAATTTTTATAATTTATAATAATATTATATCATTTCTTCATAATATTTTTTATCCTCGTCTTTAAAAACATTAAAAATTATCCTATCCATAGCTTTTGGATGTTCTAAAACCCATTTTTTTGTTGTACCAATTGCAATCTCTGCTGCTCTTTCTTTTGGAAAACGAAATTCGCCTGTTGATATACAACAAAATGCTACACTTTTAAGTCCATTTTCTAAACACATATCCAAAGTTTTTTCGTAACAGTCAGCTAATTCTTTTTCAAGCTCTTTAGTAAGCTCTCCATAAACAATTGGACCAACTATATGAATTACTTTTTTTGAAGGTAGATTATAAGCATCTGTAAGCATTGGAACAGCAGTAGGTTGTTCATAATCTTGACCATATTTTTTCTTAAGTTTCTGCATCTTTTCGTTACATTCTGCCCTTAGTTGAATTCCTGCAAAAGTATGTATTTGATTATCAATACATAGATGCATTGGAGCCCAACAACCAAGCATTATTGAATTCGCTGCATTAAATATAGCATCAACTTTAAGTCTTGTAATATCTCCCTGCCAAATAGAAAAAATATCTTTAATAATTGAAATATCCTTTAACTCTACAATTCCCTTTTCTTCTGCGCAAAGTTTTAAATATTCATCTTGAACTTTTAAAACTTCATCATCCATTTTTCTTGGTATACGGATATTCATAAGAGAACGTAAAACGACCCTTTTTTGAGTTTCACCTTCAAGAATTTCCATATTTTTATAGTTATCCGAATCAGCTATAAATGCTTTTACTAAAAAATCCAACATTTGTTCTTTGTTTCTATTCATATAATCACCCTCTTTTTACTATATTACCCAAATGAAATATTTATAATTCTATTTTACATCTTAAATTAGATATATGAAATATTTTAAAAATAAACGTTTTGGTTTATTTACTTTTAACGTATAGCTCCTAAACAAAGCATTCTTCTTTATACGTCATTTCGACTGTAGCGAAGCGAAATGGAGAAATCTCACACTTTTGTTGCAAACAAAAGTGAATGTATCGCAGATACATCTACAAAAAATATTCTAATTTTAATTCTTATTTACACAAAAAAAGAATAATCTAAAAAAATATTCTTTCATAAAACTGTTATTTATTTAGTTTTTATTATAAATCAAAAATACTGAGTTGTTTAGTTGTTTCTTTTTCTTCAAATGTATTTAAATAGCTAAAAATTTTATTATAGTCATACATTATTTTTTCGTTTTCACAGAAGTCTCGAAAAATTTTCATCAATCTATAATTATTTTTACTGTTCACAACATAAGAATTCCCAAATTCTCTAATATATCTATCCCTTAGATGTGGAAAGTATTTATCTAATTTAGAATAAAAATACTCCCTATTTCCTTCTCGTAATGTCAGTCCCATTCCAAAGCAGAGAATTCCTTTTACTTTCGCCTCTTTACAATAATTCAAAATACCTCTAATATTTTCTTCTGTATCATTAATATATGGTAAAATCGGAGTCATCCATACTACCGTAGGTATTCCTGCTTCTCTTAATTTAATCAAGGTTTCAACTCTTTCCTTTGTAGTAGAAACATTTGGTTCAATTATCTTGCACAATCTTTCATCATAGGTTGTGAGTGTCATTTGCACAACGCATTTTGTCTTGGAGTTAATTTCTTTTAATAAATCCAAATCTCTAATTATATTTGATGACTTTGTAATGAGTGTAAGTCCAAAACCATATTTATTTATTGTTTCTAATGCTTTTCTTGTATAATTCAGTTTTAATTCCTCATTAATGTAGGGGTCAGTCATTGACCCCATACCAATCATACATTTTTTCTTTTCTTTTAAGTCTATCTTCCAAAAGCTCTATTGAATTTTCTTTTACTTCAATATCTTCAAAACTATGATTCATCTGATAACATTTACTTCTTGAATCGCAATAAATACAACCATGTGTGCAACCACGAAATAAATTCATTCCGTTTTTTGAAGATAATATTCTCTTTACTTTTACAAAATGCATCCTAATACCTTTTCTATTTTGAATCAATTTTTACAATTTTTTTGATGTGCTTTAAGCTTCTTAATCGCCCAATTATAATGACTTGAAGTGGCACTTACAAAATATGAACCTAATGTACTCCCTCCAACCCATTTAAAAACATTTTTAGAAAACAATTCCTCATTTGAAAACTTTTCAGCTAAAACTAAAACATCCTTATGAGATTTATTAAGCATTTTCTTTGCCTCTTCTAAAGGTGTATTTTGATGTTTTTTCCAAAATTCTACATTCATATCTCCATAAGTTTTCCAATTATAAGGCTTTGGTATAAAGGGCTTTTCTTCCCCATTTTTATTGGAATTTATCCAATTTAAAATTAACATATGCCATTCATAAAGATGAATTAAAATATCCCTTAAATTCTTATCTCTTTTCCAATGTGCCTCTTTCTTTTTTACATCAGCCGAAAAGTCAAAAGGAGTATTCAGCTCTTTTTCTGACAATTTAGAAATCAATTCATTTAACTTTCCATAATTTTCTTTTGCACTAATAAGCAAATCTTCTTTAGTAGTTGGTCTAGCCATAATAAACCTCCTTATTTCACAGTATATCTTAATATTGTTTTCAGTTTATCTTCCGCAGTTCGATTTTTATTATTTAAGTATATTTCTGTATGAAGTTTTTCACTTCTCTCTAATTTCATTTCACTTGCAAAATTATCCAGTTTTTCAAAGGACTCTATCTCTGTATCAAAACTACCAATATGCAAAATCTGAATTGCCTTTTTACTTTCAATACAATCAAAACTTACTTCATCATATAATTCATTTGGCTTTTTCTTTTTCACTTTTTCAAAAGCTAACTCAAAAATTTCCTTTGTAATAAAATAAGGTTGTTTAATCATAATTGTATATTTCAATTTATTCTTATCAAATTCCTCATCATCTGATTTCTCCCAAATTCCCTCAAGTGGAAACACAGTAAAATCAGAATATTCCAGTTCTTCTTTTTTCATATTTTTAAATAACATCTTTATTCCATAAGCTAGAGAGTACAAAGCAGAAACCCTATTGGAAAAGTCGCTCTCATTTGGATTACCCTCTCCTTTAATCATAATATAATATGCAGTTGGAACTTCAATCAATTGTGGTTTTTGCTTAACACCATATAAATATTTTTCATTTTTCTTCCATTCGTATTTCATAGTAAACCTCCTTTGTATCTTATATATTAATTATACAAAAGATTACCTGACACCTCTTGTCATATTATATATTTTAGACATTTTATTTATCATATCTCTAATTTTATTTCTAATTTCTATCGGCTCTAAAACTTCTACGGATTCTCCAAAAGAAAAATATAATTATAAAGATTATAATCATTTGGTAGCTCTATTTCTGCATATAAATTACCTTTTTCATCTTCTTTAATATCTCCCATTTCATCATAAACTCTAAAAGCTACTTTCCTGTCAAATTTTAACTTAACACGGACAGTATCCTTATACTCCATTTCTTTTATTAGCACAACATCTTCATAACTATCTTCAAAATTTTCATCAAGAATTTTTAAATCCCTAATCCTTGATAATTTAAAATATCGAAATTCTTTTCGAAGTAAACAAAAAGCATAGACATACCAATCCCAACCCTTAAATAATAGTCTAATCGGCCTTACTTCTCTGCTTGTCTCTTTTTCATTACTTGAAAAATAATTAAAGCTAATAATATTTTTATCTATAATTGCTGATTTTATATCATTAAACAACTCGTCATATTCTTTACTTCTTTGCCAATTAGTAAAATCAACCTCAATCCAATTCGTATTTTTAATTTTGAAAATGGCAGACAATTTTGTTAATAGCTCATTTTCATATTGTTTATTTATTCCCTCTAAACCTTTTAATGCAACTAAAATCTGTTCCTGCTCTTTTTCAGAAAGCAAAGATTTTTTTAACACAAAATCATCTGCTATCTCTATTCCTCCACCTTTTCCCTGTGTGGCATAAATTGGAATTCCTGCTGAACTAATTACATCAATATCTCGATATATTGTCCTTACTGATACTTCAAATTTTTCAGAAAGTTCATTTGCTGTAACTTTTCCCTTTTCCAAAATATAATATAATATTCTAAATAGTCTACTATTTCTCATTTCTTAACATCACCTATGCCTATTATATCACAACCTGACATTTATTGTCATATTATAGAATTTGAAAGTCAAAAAAAAAAAACAGTAAATATTTTTCAATTTACTATTTCTTAATTTACTATAATTTATTATTTTATATTGACAAAAAGATTTATCTAAGTTTTAATCCATCTTTATATGCTTCGCCAACTCTTCCACTTACTTTATAATAACCATTTGTATAAGGATCAAAAGCAATTGCTTCTAGTGAGTCAATATCCACCTTATCTCCCTTTAAATTTGCTTCTTCAACAGAAGTTCTAACTACTTTCCCAATAACTCCAAGACCAGTAGCATCACTTTGATATTCTACGAATTCACATTCTATTGCAATTGGAAATTCATTGATAATAGGAGCATCCACAATTTCTGATTTTGTAAAAGTCATACCTGACTTTGCAAACTTATCTTTTTCTTCTTTTCCACTAACTACACCAAACCAATCTGCTTCAACCACATGTTTTGCATCAGCTATATGAATGACGAATCCTTTACGTTTCTTTATATTTTCTACAGTTTTATGACCTTCACTTAAATTTAAAGCTACCATATCATAAGAAACCATAGTTCCCCAAGCTGCATTCATCACATCAACTGTACCATCTTCATTAAAAGTAGATACCATTAATACTGGCATAGGGAAAATAGCATGTGTTGTTTTAATTTGTTTTTTCATTTTGAATTCCTCCTTATACTTTTTATTAAAAAATTCAAATTTTTTAACAAATTTTAAATTACTTATTCTTTTTTACTAATAGTTAAAGCTAATTTATTAGTTGTTTTTACTTAATAAATCATATTATTGTACTTTCTCTATCATTTCTTTAGGAAAAAGTTCAAAAAGTTTTTCCATAAATAATTCTAAATCATTTATATTATTACTTTTTATAATAATACTATCACCTTTACAATTAAATATATACCCAAAATATTTACCCTTTACAAAAAATGAATTAATCAGTATTGGCTCTATCTCATTTATTTCAGAAAAATATAACTTCTTTTCCTTATTATTTCTTTTAAATACAATGCCATTTTCAAAAAGAACAATTTCAGTCCATAGTTCAAATTCTGACGGTAATATAAATTTTCTACTACTTTTTGATACAAACAGCTCTTTTCCAAGTATTTCGGAAGATAAATTATTATTATTTAAAGTTAGTCTTTTTAAATTATATTTTTTTGCTTTTGGAGGATTAAACATTAAATATAAAAACACTAATCCAAGTAAAATTAATATCCCTAAAATAATAAACTTGTACATAACTTCTCCATTAATTTAATTTCAAATGAATAACCTTTGTCCTATTCCACTTATCTGAAAAATACATAAATAGTTTAGTTATTATTTTTGCATTTGAACAGATTTTCAATGCTCTAGCAAAAAAGCCTTGAACATCTATTAATTTTGTATCTGTTAGCTCTGTAAACTCAGTTACATTATCTATACTAAAATACATTTGTGCATTTACATTACCAGTTTTCTTAACATATCTATTTGCAATTTTAAGTCCTTTTGTATTAGTTGCATCAAAAACCAACTCTCCTTTGGGAAGAAGAGATTTCATTTTTTTAATCATTTCCACAATTTTTTCTTTATTAAAATATTGATAAACTCCAGAAACTGCAATCATAGTTGGCAATTCTGTATCTATTTCTTTTATCCATTCAAGAGTAAACATATCTCCGGAAATTAGCTTTTCGTTCTCGGCATTTCCGAGAATTCTGTTTCTAATTTCTATAACGCTAGGTAAATCTACTTGATAGAAATTAGCTTTTTTATTGTTAATTCTATTGTAGGCAGTCTCTAGTCCTGCACCTAAAAATACAACATTACAATTCTCATTTTCTTCAAGAAATTTAATTATCTTTTTATCTATTACATCTTGTCTACAAACACTTGCCATATGAAAATATTCACTAGCATTTTTTTCAATAAGATTTGTAGGAATATATTGCTTTAATGACAATGCTTTTTCATCATAAAAATAGTTTGGAAATTTTTCAGAAGCAAATATTCTTGCAACAAGAGGAATATATAAAGTATCTTCAACACCACTAAGTAAATTCTCCTTATTCATATTCTCTCCTTTCTAATTATTACCTTTTACTATATTTTACTACAATTTGATACTGTCTTTCAAGTAAAATTTTAAAATATAGTTTAAGTACAATTAAGTTATATTTTTATCACAAAAAAAGAAGAGCATCTTTTTGATGCTCTTCTTGTAACAGTATCTCTACCTACTAAATATTTAATTATCTTTTACTATTTAAAAGAATTTCTAAAATTAATCTTCTTTTTTCTTTCTTCTAAATCCTGCAAATAAAACAGCTCCTGATAATCCAACTAAAGCAGTATATAGAACTGAAGAACTTCCTAATCCTGTTTGTGGTACTCTTGGTTTAGGTTTATTTGGTGTTCTTACATTAGTTACTACAAAACCTTCTTTTACATTTCCTGTAATAACTGTCTTATATCCATTACCAACTTCAACTTCCTTGATTGTATATTCAATTTTCTTTCCATCTTTATATTCATCAAGGTCTGTGAAACTTCCTGTCCACTTATTATCTTTAGATAATTTAAGTGTCTTTCCTGTTTCTTTTCCGTCAGCAAGCAATTTAATTGTTACACTATTAGGTCTCTTCTTATCTTGGTCATTTTTATCATCCCAAGCTTTTGTTACTTGAACAGATGTCTTTCCTGGAGTGTATGAATTCTTAACATTGTAGTCTTTAACTTCTGTAGTATATCCTTCTACCTTTTCTTCTGAAATAGTGTAGTTGATTTCTTTTCCGCCTTCATACTTGTCAAGATTTTCAAATTTCCATTTCCAACCTTCAGCTTCTGTAACTTTCTTAGAGTCTACTTTCTTTCCATTTCTTAATAGATTGATTGTAATTTCTGTAGGTCTCTTTCCGTCTTGGTTATTTGCATCATCCCAAGTCTTTGAACCTTCAACAGATATTTTTTCAGTTTCTCTTGTATTAGTTACTGTAAATCCATTTTCTGCAGTTCCAGTAACAACACTTACATAACCATCTTTAAGAGCTTCTTCCTTGATTGTATATTCGATTTTCTTTCCATCTTTATATTCATCAAGATCAGTGAAACTTCCTGTCCACTTATTTTCTTCTGATAATTTAAGTGTCTTTCCTGTTTCTTTTCCATCAGCAAGTAACTTAATTGTTACGCTTTCAGGTCTCTTTCCATCTTGGTTATCTTTATCTGCCCAAGCTTTTGTTACTTGAATACCTGTTTTTCCTGGAGTATATGAGTTCTTAACATCATATCCATTTACTTCTGTAGTATAACCTTCAACTTTTTCTTCTGAAATAGTGTAGTTGATTTCTTTTCCGTTTTCGAATTTATCAAGATTTTCAAATTTCCATTTCCAACCTTCTGCTTCTGTAACTTTCTTAGTATCTACTACATTACCATTCTTCAATAGATTGATTGTTATTTCTTTAGGTCTCTTTCCGTCTTGGTTATTTGCATCATCCCAAGTCTTTGAACCTTCAATTTCTACTTTTTCAGTTTCTCTTGTATTAGTTACTGTAAATCCATCTTCTGCAGTTCCAGTAACAACACTTACATATCCATTTCCAACAGTTTCTTCTTTAATTGTATAAACAATTTTCTTTCCGTCTTTGTATTCGTCAAGATCTGTGAAACTTTCACTCCAATTATTTGCTTTTGTCAAAGTAATAGTCTTATCTGTTTCAACTCCATCTGCTAATAACTTAATTGTTACACTTTCAGGTCTTACTCCATCTTGATTTTCTTTATCTGACCAAGCTTTTGTTACTTGAATACCTGTTTTTCCTGGAGTATATGAGTTCTTAACATTATATCCAGCAACTTCTGTAGTATATCCATCTACTTTTTCTTCTGAAATAGTGTAATTGATTTCTTTTCCATTTTCGTATTTGTCAAGATTTTCAAATTTCCACTTCCAACCTTCAGCTTCAGTAACTTTCTTAGTATCTACTACAGTACCATTCTTTAATAAGTTAATTGTTATTTCTTTAGGTCTCTTTCCGTCTTGATTGTTATTGTCATTCCAAGTCTTTGAACCTTCAACTTCTACTTTTTCAGTTCGTCTTGTATTTATTACCTTAAATCCTTTTTGAGCATCGCCAATAATTTCAGTAATATATCCATTTCCAACTGGTTCTTCTTTAATTGTATAAACAATTTTCTTTCCATCTTTATATTCATCAAGATTTGTAAAGCTTCCGCTCCAGTTGTTTTCCTTTGTCAAAGTAAGAGTCTTATCTGTTTCAACTCCATCAGCTAATAACTTAATTGTTACACTTTCAGGTCTCTTTCCGTCTTGATTTTCTTTATCTTCCCAAGCTTTTGTTACTTGAATACCTGTTTTTTCTGGAGTATAAGAGTTCTTTACATTATATCCAGCAACTTCTGTAGTATAACCTTCAACTTTTTCTTCTGAAATAGTGTAATTGATTTCTTGTCCATTTTCATATTTGTCAAGATTTTCAAATTTCCATTTCCAACCTTCAGCTTCAGTAACTTTCTTTGAATCTATTTTTGTTCCATTCTTTAATAGATTAATTGTTATTTCTTTAGGTCTCTTTCCATCTTGATTGTTATTGTCATTCCAAGTCTTTGATCCTTCTACAGATGTCTTTTCTGTTTCTCTTTTATTTATTACATTAAATCCTGTTTCTGAAGTTTGTGCAATAAATCCTGAATATCCATTGCCAACATCTTCTTCTTCGATTGTATAAACAATTTTCTTTCCGTCTTTGTATTCGTCAAGTCCAGTAAAGCTTCCTGTCCAATTATTTGTTTTTGTTAAAGTAAGAGTCTTATCTGTTGCAACTCCATCAGCTAATAACTTAATTGTTACACTTTCAGGTCTCTTTCCGTCTTGATTTTCTTTATCTTCCCAAGCTTTTGTTACTTGAATACTTGTCTTGCTAGGTGTGTAAGAATTCTTGATATTATGTCCATTTATTTCTGTACTATATCCATCTACTTTTTCTTCTGAAACAGTATAATTAATCTTCTTACCTGTCTTTACATTGTATTCATCAACATTTTCAAAAGTATAATTCCAGTTACCATCACCATCTGGAGTTACTTCTTTTGTTTGAACTACTTTCTTATCATCATCAAGTAAATTTACTTTGATTTTTGCAGGTCTCTTTCCGTCTTGGTTATTTGCATCATCCCAAGTCTTTTTACCAGAAATATTAATCTTAATTCTCTTATTAGAAATTGTCTTTATTGCTCCACCTTTTGGTGATACTTCTAAAGTATATTCGTTTTCATCTAAAAGATATCCAGCAGGAGCAGTTTTTTCTTTTACTTTATAAGTTCCTGAAGTAAGAGAACCAGAAGTTATAGTTCCATCAGCACCTGTTTTTAATTCAGACTTAGTTCCATTTGGAGCTGTCACTTCAAAAACCGCATTTGCTAATTTTATGTTACTATCTTCAGCATCAACCTTGATTAACTTAATCTTATTAGCTAAATTACCTGTTCCAGAACCACCAGATTCTGCGGAAATATGACTTCCGTTTGTAGTTGTATTAACCTCACTTGAAGTAATATTTACATTATTAACAAGTTTAGTTCCTGGTGTATATGTTGTTTTGTAGATAAGACGATATTGTTCACCCTTTACTTCACCTAAATTAATTGTAAATGATTTTCCATCTGGAGCAATTGTAAGTTTATCTGTTAAATCAACATTACCATAAACTTTTGCGGTATTTCCCAAACTATCATATTCAACATGTATTAGTTTAAAACTACCTGGAATATATGTTTCTTCTCCAGTACCACCAGTTAAATGGTCTTTTATAACTGCATTAGTCATATTTGCTTTTTGATAGTTAACTCTAACCCACCATTCTGCTTCATTTGCATTAGCTCCGGATTGTCCCCATTTAGCAAGCATTTCATCTTTTGGTAAGTCTTTTGGTCCTACTACTTCAACATCAGTTGGAGTAACTTTTCCATTAACTGTAATGTCAAATTTGTTCTTTTCATTCTTCTTAACAGCTTCTTTGTCAAATACTGCAGCTAAACGTATATTTCCTTTAACATTTTCTTTTCCATTGACCCAGTTTGTAAAAGTAACTCGAACCTTGCCACCTTTATCTCCTGCTCCAGGTGTAACCTTAGCTTTTGCAATGACAGTCTTACCATCTTCTCCATAAATATTAAATTCTGTTGCTGTTGTATCAGAAGGAAATTTCATATTATCTGGTAATTTAATATCAAAATAATCTCCCTCTTTCAGATTTGCTCCATTTGAGCTAGCGTCCCAATCCATATTTAAGTAGAATTTATCAGTATGAAATACTTTATTTACTTTTTGTCCACTTAAATTTTGAATTTCGAACTTTTTAATTGTTGCATTTACTTCTTTTCCTTCAGCAACAACAGTTGAACTAACTACTTGAAGAATCATTCCCACAACCATTACTAATGATAATAGGGTTTTATAAAGTTTTCTTCTCATATAATTTTCTCCTTTCCATAAAAAATCTAAATTAAAAAATTACTAACTTTTCAATTTACATTGCATATAAACTCAGATTTTATCTGCAATGTAAACAATAAAGAAACTCTCCAAATTGCTGAAAATTTATTAATTTAATTAAAAGTTTAGTATTTTGTATTATATCACAATTAATTAAAATTGTCTATACTTCAAGTAAATTTCTGAAAATAACGACTCTTCTCTTATATTATTCACCAATTATAGATTTTATATAAAAATTTTTAATATTTAGATTAAAATATATACTTTTTCACCTACCATTATATATATATATATTATGTCAAGTGATTTTGATAATTTAATATAAATAATTTCTATATTATATAAAAATTTAGAATAATACATTATTATACAAAAAAAGATTGGGGTTTTAATTCCCAATCTTTTCTTTCTTTTTATCAAATATTAACTTTTAAGAAACTATTTCTTTCTCTTTCTTCTATATCTGATCTTCATTCCTCCAAGTGCCCCAGCTGATAATCCTAGTAATACTGTATATAATCCTGTATTTACTCCATATCCTGTCTTTGGTACTTGTGGTCTTGGTCTTAATGGTGTTGGATTTGTAGTTTCATTTGTTTCATAACTATTATTTCCATCTACTACATTCGCTTTGTTTACTATCTTTTCGCCATTTACATTAGCATTTACTTTTACCTTGAAAGTAACTTCGAATGTTTCTCCATCTGCTACCTTTTCCTTAGTCCAAGTAATTTCTCCATCTTTGTAAACTCCGTTATTATCTGCAGAACCTTCTACATATGTTGTATGTTCCGGAATTCTATCCTTTATTACTACCTTTTGTTCCTTACCTGTTGTATTCTTGTAAGTTACTTTGTAAAGTAATTCTTGGCCTGCCTTTACTCCCTTACCATCAATACTTGTCTTATCGTCTTTACTATCAAAGACATCTTTTACTGGTTTTGTTGGTGTTGGGTTTGTAGTTTCATTTGTATCATAATTATTGTTTCCATCTACTACATTTGCTTTGTTTACTATCTTTTCACCATTTACATTATCATCAACTTTTACCTTGAAGCTAACTGTTAAAGTTTCTCCATCTTCTACTTCTTTAACCCACTTTATTGTTCCATCTTTTTCTTTTCCATCATTATCTGCAGAAACGAATTTTGTATGTTCTGGAATCTTGTCAGTTATTGTTACAGTTTGCTTACTTCCAGTTGTGTTCTTGTAAGTAATTTTGTAAAGTAGTTCTTGACCTGCTTTTACTTCATTGCCATCAATACTTGTCTTATCATCTTTACTATCAAAAACATCTTTTACTGGTTTTGTTGATGTTGGATTTGTTGTTTCGTTTGTATCAAAGTTGTTACTTCCATCTACTACATTTGCCTTGTTTAAAATCTTTTCGCCATTTACATTGTCATCTACTTTTACTTTGAAAGTAACTTCGAATGTTTCTCCATTAGCTACTTTTTCTTTAGTCCAAGTGATTTCTCCATCTTTGTAAATTCCGTTATTATCTGCTGAATTTTCTACATAAGTTGTATGTTCTGGAATTCTATCCTTTATTACAACCTTTTGGTCTTTTCCTGTGGTATTTGTATAAGTAACTTTATAAAGTAATTCTTGTCCTGCCTTAACTACTTGTCCATCAATACTTACACGATCATTTTGTGGTTCAAATACATCCTTTACTGGCTTTGTAGGTGTTGGATTTGTTGTTTCATTTGTATCAAAGTTGTTATTTCCATCAACTACATTTGCTTTGTTAAGAATCTTTTCGCCATTTACATCATCATTTACTTTAACTTTGAAAGTAACTTCAAATGTTTCACCATCAGCTACTTTTTCCTTAGTCCAAGTAATTGTTCCATCTTTATATACACCATCATTATCTGCAGAAACGAATGTTGTATGTTCTGGAATCTTATCAGTTATTGTTACTTTTTGGTCTTTTCCAGTAGTATTCTTGTAAGTAATCTTGTAAAGTAATTCTTGGCCTGCTTTTACTTCATTACCATCTATGCTAGTTTTGTTATCGCTAGGTGCAAAAACATCTTTTACTGGCTTTGTAGGTGTTGGATTTGTTGTTTCATTTGTATCAAAGTTGTTATTTCCATCAACTACATTTGCCTTATTTAAAATCTTTTCGCCATTTACATTATCATTTACTTTTACTTTAAATGTAACTTCGAATACTTCTCTATCAGCTACTTTTTCTTTAGTCCAAGTAATTGTTCCATCTTTATATACACCATCATTATCTGCAGAAACAAATGTTGTATGTTCTGGAATCTTATCAGTTATTGTTACTTTTTGGTCTTTTCCAGTAGTATTCTTGTAAGTGATTTTGTAAAGTAATTCTTGGCCTGCTTTTACTTCATTACCATCGATACTTGTTTTATCATCTTTACTATCGAAAACATCTTTTACTGGCTTTGTAGGTGTTGGATTTGTTGTTTCATTTGTATCATAATCATTATTTCCATCTACTACATTTGCCTTGTTTAAAATCTTTTCTCCATTTACATTGTCATTTACTTTTACTTTGAAAGTAACTTCAAATGTTTTACCATCAGCTACTTTTTCTTTAGTCCAAGTAATTGTTCCGTCTTTATATACACCATCATTATCTGCAGAAACAAATGTTGTATGTTCTGGAATCTTATCAGTTATTGTTACTGTTTGTTCTTTTCCAGTAGTATTTTTGTAAGTAATCTTGTAAAGTAATTCTTGGCCTGCTTTTACTTCATTACCATCGATACTTGTTTTGTTATCGCTAGGTGCAAAAACATCTTTTACCGGCTTTGTAGGTGTTGGATTTGTTGTTTCATTTGTATCAAAGTTGTTATTTCCATCAACTACATTTGCTTTATTAAGAATCTTTTCACCATTTACATTATCATCTACTTTTACTTTGAAAGTAACTTCGAATGTTTCACCATCAGCTACTTTTTCTTTAGTCCAAGTGATTGTTCCATCTTTGAAACTTCCGTTATTATCTGCTGAACCTTCTACATATGTTGTATGTTCTGGAATCTTATCAGTTATTGTTACTGTTTGTTCTTTTCCAGTAGTATTCTTGTAAGTAACTTTGTAAAGTAGTTCTTGGCCTGCTTTTACTTCATTACCATCGATACTTGTTTTATTATCACTAGGAGCAAAAACATCTTTTACTGGCTTTGTAGGTGTTGGGTTTGTAGTTTCGTTTGTATCGTAACTATTGTTTCCATCAACTACATTTGCTTTGTTAAGAATCTTTTCACCATTTACATTATCATTTACTTTTACTTTAAATGTAACTGTTAGAGAATCTCCATTTTCAACATCTTTAACCCACTTAATAGTTCCAGCATTTTCTTTTCCACCATTATCTGCAGAAACGAATGTTGTATGTTCTGGAATTTTATCAGTTATTGTTACTGTTTGTTTCTTTCCAGTAGTATTTGTATAAGTAATTTTGTAAAGTAGTTCTTGGCCTGCTTTTACTTCATTACCATCTATACTAGTCTTATCATCACTAGGGCTAACTACATCTTTTACTGGCTTTGTAGGTGTTGGATTTGTTGTTTCATTTGTATCATAATCATTATTTCCATCAACTACATTTGCTTTGTTAAGAATCTTTTCACCATTTACATTGTCATTTACTTTTACTTTAAATGTAACTTCAAATGTTTCACCATCAGCTACTTTTTCTTTAGTCCAAGTAATTTTTCCATCTTTGAAACTTCCGTTATTATCTGCTGAACCTTCTACATAAGTTGTATGTTCTGGAATCTTATCAGTTATTGTTACTGTTTGTTCTTTTCCAGTAGTATTCTTGTAAGTAACTTTGTAAAGTAGTTCTTGGCCTGCTTTTACTTCATTACCATCAATACTTGTTTTATTATCACTAGGAGCAAAAACATCTTTTACTGGTTTTGTTGATGTTGGGTTTGTTGTTTCGTTTGTATCATATTTATTATTTCCATCAACTACATTTGCCTTATTTACTATCTTTTCACCATTTACATCAGCTTTTACTTTTACTTTAAATGTAACTTCGAATGTTTCTCCATTAGCTACTTTTTCTTTAGTCCAAGTAATTGTTCCATCTTTGAAACTTCCGTTATTATCTGCAGAATTTTCTACATAAGTTGTATGTTCTGGAATCTTATCAGTTATTGTTACTCTTTGTTCCTTACCTGTAGTATTTGTATAAGTAACTTTATAGAGTAACTCTTGTTCACCTTTTACAACTTGTCCATCAATACTGATACGATCATTTTGTGGTTCAAAAACATCTTTTACTGGTTTTGTAGGTGTTGGGTTTGTTGTTTCATTTGTATCAAAGTTGTTATTTCCATCAACTACATTTGCCTTATTTAAAATCTTTTCACCATTTACATTATCATTTACTTTTACTTTAAATGTAACTTCGAATGTTTCACCATCTGCTACTTTTTCTTTAGTCCAAGTAATTGTTCCATCTTTGAAAACTCCATTATTATCTGCAGAATTTTCTACATATGTTGTATGTTCTGGAATCTTATCAGTAATAGTTACTTTTTGTTCTTTTCCAGTTGTATTTGTATAAGTAACCTTGTAAAGTAGTTCTTGTCCCGCTTTTACTTCTTTACCATCGATACTCGCTTTATCGTCTTTACTGTCAAATACATCTTTTACCGGCTTTGTAGGTGTTGGGTTTGTTGTTTCGTTCGTATCGTAACTATTCTTTCCTTCAACTACATTTGCTTTATTAAGAATTTTTTCACCATTTACGTTTTCAGCAACTTTTACCCTAAATGTAACTTCGAATGTATCTCCATTGGCTACTTTTTCTTTAGTCCAAGTAATTTTTCCATCCTTGAAAACTCCGTTATTATCTGCTGAACCTTCTACATAAGTTGTATGTTCAGGAATCTTATCAGTTATTGTTACTGTTTGTTCTTTTCCAGTAGTATTCTTGTAAGTAACCTTGTAAAGTAGTTCTTGACCAGCTTTTACTTCATTACCATCGATACTTGTCTTATCGTCTTTACTATCAAAAACATTTTTTACTGGTTTTGTAGGTGTTGGGTTTGTTGTTTCATTTGTATCATAATCGTTATGTCCATCAACCACTTTAGCCTTATTTAGAATTTTTTCGCCATTTACATTTTCATCAACTTTTACCTTGAATGTAACTGTTAAAGAATCACCATTTTCTACATCTTTAACCCATTTAATAGTTCCACCATTATCTACACCATCATTATCTGCAGAAACAAATGTTGTATGTTCTGGAATCTTATCAGTTATTGTTACTGTTTGTTTTGTTCCTGTAGTATTTTTGTAAGTAACCTTATAAAGTAGTTCTTGACCTGCTTTTACTTCATTACCATCGATACTTGTTTTATCATCTTTACTATCAAAAACGTCTTTAACTGGTTTTGTTGATGTTGGATTATGAGTCTTATTTGTATCAGTTTCATTAAATCCATCTTTAACATGAGATATATTGTCTATTGGATTACCATTAACATCATCATTAACTTTTACTTTAAAACTAACTGTTAGAGAATCTCCATTTTCAACTTCCTTAACCCATGTTATTACTCCACCATTATCTACACCATCATTATCTGCAGAAACAAATTTAGTATATTGCGGAATTTTATCAGTTATTGTTACAGTTTGTTTTGTTCCTGTAGTATTCTTATAAGTAATATCATAACGCAATTCATCTCCTGCTTCTACAATCTTACCGTCAATACTAGTAGTATCACTACCTTTAAAAACATCTTTTTTAGGTTCAGTTGGAGTATAAACAGTAACTGGTTTAGATTTAACAGTATAATCATTATTTATAGTCAAATCAAAATCATTATCATATTTTGTTCCTTCTTTTGTTACTTTACCAGTAATAATAGGAGCAGATATTTTTATTTCTTTATTTAAATCAGCATTAATTGTATTTAAATATTCTGCTTTTGCAGTAAATGTAATTTCATTAGTGTCCTTATCATAATTTACATCATAATTAGAACTTGCTTGTTTTGTACCATCTAAATCAACTTCATATCCTGATGGAAGCTTATCCTTAAATGAAAGTGATTCAAGCTTTTCATGTCCAGCCGGTAAATTTGCAACATTTAATACAAATTTAACAACGGAATTTGTAGCAACAGTTTTATTATTTATATCAGAATCACTTTGATTAAGAACTTTCTTTTCAACCGGTGGTTGATAGAAAAATACATTATAATGGTATTTAGCTTCTACCTTTGGACATTTTGGTTCAGTTGGAGGTGTTGGTTTTGTTGGTTCCATTGGTTTAATTGGAACACCTTTAGCTTTTATTTTTGAGTTAAGAGCAAACCAAATATTTCCACAGTAATTAGATGACATTTCATAATTAACTGTCTTACCTTTTGCCCTTCCAACAATTGCTCCATACCAACTAAGTTGAGAAGTTTCAGTATCCCATTGACCAGTTGTATATTTTGATCCATCTTCTTTATTTGCATTGCTAGTATTGGCATAAGCGGATCCACTATGATTTTTAATACTAGAACCATTTATTTCTAGTAATTCTCCATTGAAATTTCCCACTCTTTCAATAGAGCTTTTGTAATTTGGTAAAACTTTTGGAGTATGTCCTTTATTAAGAGATGCAAAACTCAATAATCCGCCTGTTAAATCTACAGGTTTATCATTTTCATCAAATAGTTGAAAATTAACCCCAATAGTAGTATTCCCAAAAAAGTCTGTGTACCAAATTGTTGCAGTAGGATCTTGTTTGATAATAACAGGAACTTTATTTGGTAATGGTGATGTTGATTTCAAAGTATAAGTAAATACAGCCTTTGTGATTTTTACACCATTCATATAAGATTTTTGAAGATTAGTATAAGTTACTGTTACAGGTTTTCCCTTTTCCAAAATCACTCTGGAATCACCAGCAACTAAAGGAGTTGAAGTACCTTTAAGTCCTTTATTTAATGCATCAAAATATGCATATCCCCATCCAGATCCATGGCCCCAAGATTTAACAGTAGAGTCAAATTCACTTTGTGAATATACCTTTGATCCTGAAATACTCATCTTGGCTTGAGGCTCAGAAGAAAACTTTAAATTTTGAGATACTGGTTGAGATAAATAACCATCTTCCTTATTATGCTTTTTCAACTCTTCCATTGACTTGTTATAAGCCTCTAAATCCTTATCATATTGTTCCTTCGCTTTGTTATATCTTTCTAAGGCTTCGTCATATTTCTTCTTTTCTGCTTCATAAGCTTGAGTATCTTTGTTGCATTTTTCGATTGCTTCTTTAGCTTTTTTTAGCTGTTGTATTTGTTGAGCATAATCAGCCTTAACTTCAGCAACTTTAGCATCTACATCTACTTTTGTCTTCACAGTTCCCTTTTCTTCAGTAGGAGTCTGTGTAGGATTTACTCCCAAATCCTTAAGTTCTTTCACAGCTTTATCCAATTCGGTATGATCAGCATTTATTTCTAAACCCTTAGCTGGATTAGCTGCATGAACTTGAGATGCAATTGGCATAAGCAATGCGAATATAGTAAGCATAGATACCAATTTGTTAATGATTTCCCTTTTCTTCACTATCTATTTCTCCTTTCCATAAGAAATACTAATTTTTTACATCAAAAAATTTAATACTAGAATATAAAAGTCCCAAAAAAATTAATATTCCTATTTTTCTAATATTTTTAAAAATCATATTTTTAAAGAAATCTTTTCACTATATTTTATCATATTTTCTAATTTAAGTCCATAATTTTTTCAACAAATGTTTAATTTTTTTGTCATAATGCAATTAATTTTACATCAGAATTTGAATATAATATATTTTAATTACTGTATTTTGCGCTAAAAATTAAAAATTATTTAATTCAAAGTAACTCTTTTTTACTTAAGATTATTCCAATTATATATTTTAATATTATTCATAATCTCCTCTTAAATCATATAAAATTCTCCATCCATCACTTGTATAATCTTTAATTTTAATTGGTATAATTGTACATAAAAATTGAGCTAAATTAGAATAAAATAAGAAACAGATACACCAATACAAAAAACTAGTTCTTTCTGGGTGAAAAACTATTATATAACTAATAATCAATAATACAGAAAGTAAATTTACCAAAGGTCCTCCAGCACTAACCATAATTGAACTAAGTTTATTATATTTTTTAAAATTGTAATAAATATGTCCTGTACGCATATTTAAATAAATAGTAAATCTTCCAATTTCAAATAATTTTTTCCCTTTTGCCCCAATCTCAATTCTCCAATTATTTTCACGATAAAATAATAGATACATTATCAAATGTCCCATTTCGTGAAAAAATATGGATATAAATAGTAATCCCCACATAACAGGTATCATTAATATCCATTTTAATACAAACATTAGTACATCCATGATATTCTCCTTATATAAAATAAGCATCACAATAATATAAATATTATTATGTCTAGCATTATAAGAAAACCTTTTTATTATATTTAAAATGTAATGCTTTTATCTATAAGTATATTGTATCAAATATATTTTTTATGTCAATAATTTTTTTGACTTCTTAATTTATACAATTAAATATATTAAAAATAGACTATTTCTTTTAAAAATTATTACCCACAAAAAAACTCCGCTAGTAAAACTAACGGAGTTGGTGCAGAAAAAGGGATTCGAACCCTCACAAGCTTTGCTCACTACCCCCTCAAGATAGCGTGTCTACCAGTTCCACCATTTCTGCATAATTCGGACTTAAAAAGCCCGTTACTAACCTAATCTATTCGGAAATACTTTACATTCCATTTTCTTTGCTGATGGACAAGCTGCACATCCGCCTAAAGCTGTTTCTCTCAACGTTTCAGGTAATGCATTTCCAACTTCATACATTGCTTGGACTACCTCATCAAAAGGCACTATACATTCAACCCCAGCAAGTGCAATATCACTTGCAACAAGAGCGTTAATAGTTCCTGTTCCATTTCTTAATGCACAAGGAAATTCTACAAGCCCTGCTACTGGATCACAAACCAATCCCAATACAGAAAGCATTGCAAAGGATGAAGCTGTCAAAGATTGTTCTGGAGTTCCACCATGCAATTCAACTATTGCAGCTGCACTCATTGCCGCTGCTGCACCACATTCAGCTTGACACCCACCTTCAGCTCCAGAGATTGTTGCATTTGTTGCAATAATTCTCCCAATTGTTCCAGAAACTAAAAGTGCCATTAACATTTCATCATCAGTAAAATTATATTTATCTTGTATCCAAGAAAGACTTCCTGGTAAAATTCCAGCACCACCAGCAGTTGGTGCAGCTACAATTTTTCCCATTCCTGCATTTACTTCTGAAGTTGAAAAACCTCTAGCAATTGCTGTAACCATAGACTCTCCTAAAATACTTTTTCCACTTTGTGCATATCTTAAAATTTTCTTTGCATTTCCCCCAGTTATTTTGAATGGATTGATTTTATCATTCGTTATAACATCAGATGCTGAGGCTTTCATTACTTCATAAGTTTCCCTAAGCATCCCTAAAAGTTCTTCCTCTGTTATACCCATTTCTTCTAGTTGATGTTCTAATGCAATTTCACTAATTTTTTTATTCTTTTCTTTACATAATCGTAATAATTGTGCTCCTGAAGAAATCATATAACCTCCTATAATGGTTTTAAAATCATACATTCCAACATATCTGGCAGCTTACTTATTCTATAAATAGCCATTTCATCAATTCCACCATCAATTTCCATGACTGCAGATGCAACGCCCTCTTCTCTATTCATAACCAAACTACCTATGTTTATCTTATTTTCAGCTAAGATTGTACTTACTTGTGCAATCATTCCGTATCTATCATTATATTTAAGGATTATTGTGTTATAAACACCTCCAAATTTAACGTCAACCCCATTAATATTGGTAATTTCAATGGCCCCACCACCAATTGAAGAGCCTATTACATAAAAGCTCTCTCCATTTGGATCAATAAATTCAGTTTTAACTGTATTTGGATGTGCAAATAACAAGTCCATAGGAACAAAGGAAAAATCTATTCCTCTACTTTTTGCAATATTTAAAGAATCTCTAATTCTTTCATCATCAGTATCAAATCCTAATATTCCACCTACCAAAGCTCTATCAGTTCCATGTCCTTGATATGTATTTTTAAAACTTCCATGTAAATGAAAAATTACTTTCTTTATATCTCTTGCATAAATAATTTTTGCAATTCGTCCAAGTCTACAAGCTCCAGCAGTATGAGAACTTGATGGACCAATCATTATAGGACCAATAACGTCAAAAAGTCCATAGTTTTTCATTATTTTTTCACAACTCCTTCAAAATTATTAAACAAGTCTCCTTGTCTAAAATTATTTTTATCCATTTTTTCTAAAATTTCATCTCTAATTTTCCACCAACTCGTATTCCAATTACAAAATAAACTGTTTTCTTCAGGAACACGACCAAGCAGTCTTTGTAAAACTATTTTTTTGTCTAAATTTCTTAAAAAAGAAATAACTAAGTCAATAAATTTTTCCTTACTTATTAATTCTATTTCACCTTTTGAATACATTTCTCCTAAAACTGTATTTTTTACAATATAGAGTGAATGTAATTTTACCTCTTCAACTTTTAGAGCAGATAAAATCTTTGCAGACTCTACCATATCCAATTCATCATCCCAAGGAAGTCCAACAATGATATGTGTACAAACCCTGAATCCAAATTTATGAATTAAATTAACAGCATTTATAAATTCAGCCAAAGTATGACCTCTGTTGAGTTTTATCAAAGTTCTATAATTTACAGTCTGTAATCCCAATTCAAAGTCTATCTCTAAATTTCTGTTCTTTTGAAAATTCTTTAAAAATAACAATTGCTCTTCTAAAATACAGTCTGGTCTTGTTGACAGAGAAATCCCAATTATGTCCTCATCAACAACGCTATCTTCAATCATCTTTTTAAAATCTTCCATTCCAAGATATGTATTAGTAAAATTTTGAAAATAGACAATAAATTTTTTTGCATTATACTTTTTTGAAATATAAGACTTATTTCTCAAAACTTGTTCTTCTACTGACATGGAAATATTACAATTTTCAAAAGAACCGCCTTCTTCTCCACAAAAAATACAACCACCTGTTGCAATGTTACCATCTCTATTTGGACAGCTCAAATTCAATTTAACAGGTAGTTTATAAACTTTTTCTCCATAAATATCTTTAAGATATTTTGAATAGGTTCTGTAAAAATCTTCCTCTAACATTATAATTCCTTCAATGCTTCTAAAACTTTTATTGCATGGTCTTTAGCTTTTACATTTCTAAATTCTTTTAAAATATTTCCCTTGTCATCCAAAATAAATGTAGATCTAACAGTTCCCATATACTCCTTACCACACATTTTCTTTAGTTTCCAAACATCAAAATACTCTTGAATAGAAATATCTTCATCAGAAACCAATTCAACAGTTAAATTATGTTTTTCAATAAATTTCTTGTGGCTAGCAAGAGAATCTTTACTAACTCCAATAACAACTGCATTTAACTTTTCAAATTCATCTTTAAGTTCGCTAAATTGAATAGCTTCCAAAGTACAACCTGAAGTATTATCCTTTGGATAAAAATACAATACTATCTTCTTTCCTTTAAACTTATCTAAAGAAAATTCACCATTTATTCCATTAAACTTTAAATTACAAGCCATTTTTTTCTCCTATAACATCCTTAAATAATTTCTTCAACTCGAAATATACCCCATCCTCGTTGTTTGTAAATTCAGTAACATTATTTGTCAAAGATTTTAGTTCATCAATTCCATTTTTCATTGCAAAACCAATTCCTGAATTTTTAATCATTGATTTATCATTAAATTCATCACCGAAAGATACTACATCTGAAAGTTCAATATTCTTACTCTTAAGATAATTAGTTATAGCAACCCATTTATCAGCTTTTTCAGATTGAAATTCCAAAACTTTTTTTCCATTTGGAATCATATACCTATTTTTAACCAAACTATTTTCATCTTTAAATAATCCATAAAATTCATCAATCTTTTCTTTTTGATCCAAAAAAGCTATACATAAAACAGTTTCTAAAGATTTCATATCAACTTGGCTGAAATACCTAATACTATCTGTGGCAATCTTTTTATCTACAATATTTTCTTCAAAATGACTTTTCTTAGGTTGCCCATCTTTAATCGCAAGATGATAACCATCGACAAAAGAATCTACATAAACATAAGGATTCATTCCACAATCTAGAGCCTTATTATAAACTTCCAAAAACTTAGAATTATTTACATATTCAACATTTACTAATTTACTGGATTCCTTAAATCTACTCATTGCTCCATTATTTGCACAGACCATTATATCTCTTTTTAAAGGTTGTAAAAAGCCTGATGCCATATAAAAATGTCTACCTGTAGCAATCACAACCTCAATACCATTTCCTATTAAATTGTCCAATAAAGTAAAACTACGAGGAGATATTTTTTTGTCATCATCTAACAAAGTTCCATCTAAATCTAAACAAACTGCTTTTAACATAAACACCTCTTTCAAAAAAATAAAGTGCCGATAACGGCACCTTATAGACTTTAATCCTATTCGTCGTCTTCTTCAACTAAAGCGTCAAATGCATCAGAAACCTTATTGAATTCTTCATCATCTTCGATTTCTTCAACTTCATATTCTCCGTCTTCTTTTTCTATATATTTGCAAAGTAATATACTTCCGTCTTCTTGACTTTGAAGAGCCATATATTCTTTTTCTTCAACTTCAAAAACTCCTATAACTTCAAAAGTTTCTTCTTTTCCATCTTCATTTTCAAAAACTAATAACTCAGCTTCCATTTCTTCTTCGCAACCGCAACCGCAGCCACATCCACAGCCTTTGTTTTCTTCCATTTTGTATGTCCTCCTTAAAATTTTTTAAAATCTTAAATTTTAAATTGATAAAATATATTTCTCACAAAATTATGAAATATATATCTACAATAATGATACCACATTTTTAAGAAAAAGCATAGCTTTTAATTAAAATTTTAAAAATTTTTCATTAATTTCTCTCTAATCTTACATTTCCAGCTTTTGATTTTAAACTTATTCTTACAGTTTTCTCACCAGTAGCATTTCTATAAAAATTCTTATCAACATAAGAGTTTCCCATATTAGACTCTACATCAACATCATAGCTATTTCTTTCATTAAATACTAAGGAACATTTTATATTTCCTGCTTTATTTTCAACTTCTAATAAGCTAGAAA
Organism: Parvimonas sp. oral taxon 110 str. F0139; assembly: GCF_000214475.1. Lineage (GTDB taxonomy): Bacteria > Bacillota > Clostridia > Tissierellales > Peptoniphilaceae > Parvimonas. The sequence goes on from NZ_AFII01000002.1 coordinate 381,823, forward strand.
CCTCAATATTTTTAAATTTAATATTTCCCGCTTTATTTTCAATTTTATAAAGATTTGATTTAGAATTATTAACCTCAATATTTCCTGCCTTACTATCTAAACTTATAGAATTCGAATTAGTAATATTTTCTAGATAAATATTTCCTGCTGAGTTCGACAAATCAATATTATCAGAATTAAGATTATTTAATTTACAATTTCCACTTTTTAGATTTATATTAATATTCTTAATTGTAACATCTGAAATATCTAAGTTACCACTGAAATTATCAAAATTTAGTTTTTCCAATTCACTTTCAGAAAGATATAAAATAAAAGATTCATTAGTCGTTTTTCCATTAACCAAATAATCTTTTATATGATTAAGATTAATACCTATTTTAAAAGAAAAATTACTAGCTTTTTCGATACTTTTAATAGATAACTTTTCATTAATTAAATTAATTGTATAGTCTTCTTCGTTTTTAGCGTAGTACTCAATATAATTTTTTCCATTTTCTGATTTTCTAATTTCAAAATTAGAATTAGAAAAATTTACCTCTACTGATGAAATTTTATCTAAATTTTTAGTATATTTATTTATTTTTTCGTTCTTATACATATTATAGCTATCTATATCTGAATCTGCCAAATAATCTAACCCACCTGATTGTATTCCTGAAAACAAAAATACAAATCCTAAAATTAACATTAAAATAGAAAATTTAAACATTTTTTTATTCATAAATTTCACCTCTTTTTCTAGAAATAAAAGAAATGGACTTCTTAAATAATTTTATCAAAATATTAACTACTACATTACCTGTAATAAATAGTAAACCGGTTATCCCCAAAATAATCAATCCACTTCCAAGTAAAACAATCCCTCCAGAAACAGATGAATTAAATATTGTGATTATTCCAATAACAGATAGCTTAATAGTTATCAATACTCCTGCTAAAACCAAACTAAAAGAAGCTAAAATTAGAGATAAACAAACTATAAAGAATGAAAAAGTTATTGCAATTGCTGCAACGGTAAGTGGAATCCCTATTGGAGCAGCAAAAATGCAGAGAACTGCAATTAAAAAAGTTCTTGAAATTCTATTTTCGCCAAAGTGAAAAAATTTATCCTTACTTTCTCCCTTTGAAATATTTTCATTCAATAATTTTGATAGAATTTCACTTGCAGCAACGCTTGGAGATCCTAATTCTCTAATTAAATCTTGCTCACCTTCAACACCAACTTCATCAAAATATTCTTCAAAATAATTCATAGTATCATCATAATCTTTTTTTGGTAATTTTTTCAAATACTTTGAAAGCTCTCTAAGATATTCTTCTCTATTCATCAGACAATCCTCCTATAATTATTTTGTCAATTTCATCTCTGTAACCAATCCACTCTGACTTTAAAAATTTAAGTTGAGTTTTTCCGCTAGATGTAATTCTATAATATTTTCTCTTTCTTCCATTAAATTCATCATCATATGTTGTCAAAAATTCATTTTGCTCCAATTTTTTTAAAATTGGATAAAGAGTTGATTCTTTTATATCTGAAATTTTTTTAACACTCTGACTAATTTCATAACCATAAGAATCCTTAACATCTATAATTGATAAAATTAAACACTCAATTAACAATGCTGAAATTGGATAATACATATTTCACCTCGATTTAAATTTATAATATATAATTTTTTAATATATAAAATTTTTATATATAAGTTATTTATATATTATCATAAAAAAACTATTTTGTAAATACTTTTTTTAAAAATATTTTTTATCCATAAATCTTCTATTGCGAAGCAACAAGGTTCTCGGGTACACTCCCGATGCATAGCATCGTGGAAGGGTGGAGTTCTTATTACAAAGTAACAAGGTTCCCGGGTACCCTCCCGATGCATAGCATCGTGGAAGGGTGGAGTTCTTATTACAAAGTAACAAGGTTCCCGGATACCCTCCCGATGCATAGCATCATGGAAGGGTGGGGTTCTTATTGTAAAAAATAGAATTCTAAAATATCAATTTTATTACAATTGTAGTGAAAAGATATTTTTGAATAATATTATTTGTATTCTTTTATAACTGGAAGATTTATTACTAAAAAATGTTATTATGAGACATCAAATGATAATCAAAAAAGTAAAGAGCTTTTTATAAAATTGTGGATAAGTTGAATAACTTGTGGATAAGTGGATATTTTGACCTTTATTTTGTGGATAACTTTTATAAAAATGTGGGATAACTTTTAATTTTTTATAGGAAATCGGGAAAAAATTGTTTATTTTAACATTATCAATAAGAACCCCACAACTCCACGATGCTTTGCAATAAAAAAGTTTATCAAATATAAATCTGATAAACTCTTTTAAATAATAGAATTATAAACTAAAAACAAAATATTTTTTTAATTAATTATTTTTACTTTTAAACATTCTTAGATAAAGAATATAAACTATATATCCAAATCCTGCAATTGCTGCTAAATAAACAAGAATAGATATATATAGCATTACTGTTGATAAATGTCTTAAAGCTGACTTTAAAAGCAATCCAGCTACTACAACAACAACATTTGCACCTATAAAGTATAAATTCTTAGTAAGTTTAAAGAAGTCATTCTTCTTATCAAGAACAATACTTTTATAAATCATAACAAGAATTAATACAATTGATAAGAAAACTAAGAAGTGAGAAAAATCTCTAAGATTAGCAACTGTTCTTAAACTTGAATACTTAGAAGCAGCTTTTGTTATTCCAGATAAATAATTTTCTGTACTACTTCCTCCTCTACCAAGACTACCTACACTTATAAGTTTTATAACCATATAAAGTAAATCAAGTACAAAAACTACTGAAATACCACACATTATATATTCTAACAAATTCTTTTTAGAAATAAACTTGTCAAAGCTTTCTTTCACATCAACTTGAGATTCTTCACCTTCATTAGAATTAGCATTACTTTCAACAGTTTTTTCTTCAACAATCTTTTCTTCTTCTATTTTTTCTTCAACAACTTTTTCTTCAGCGTCATTTACTTCAACAGATTCTTTAATAGTTTCTTGTTCTTTAATTTCTTCAACTGGATTTTCTTCATGTTTTTCTTCTAAGTTTTCCTTAGTTTCAAAATCATCATTTTTTAAATCATCCATAATATCCCTCCTAAAAAATAAATTATATAATTGCACTCATTATACTATTTTATTATACTATTATATAAAAACTTTTGCAAGTAATTGTATAAAATGGATACTAAAAAAGCTGTTGCAATTTGCAACAGCCTTTTTTATACTTGTTTAGCTATTATATCCTTAACTTTCATAAGTCTTGTAATAGTAGCCCTTTCATTTTCATCTAATTTCATTCTAATGAATTTAATTGTTTCTTCCAAATCAGGAATTGTTCTATACTCAAGAGCATTTACCCTTCTACGAGTCTTTTCAATTTCATCTGCCATTAATTGACAAGCTTTTTCAACTTCTGCAAGTTCTAATAGCTTATCCATTACTGAATGTAATTCTAAAATCGCATCGTCAAGTTCAGAAGAAGTTTGAGCATAACCATAAGGGAATATTGCTCCACTTGATTCTGTTCTGTCAAATTTCATTTTAGGAATATTTACACTCATTACATTTTTTGTTTCAATGGCAACGGATACCTGTTCTTTTGGAAACGCCACAGCTTGTTCCAAAAATTCAGGACTCATAACAGCACTCGCTAAAAGAAAAGATTTAAATGAGTTTGAGAGTTCTTCTTCAACTTCAAGACGAAGTTTTTTGTTTTTTCTAATCATTTCAATAAATCTTCTCATAAGTTCATCTTGTTTATCTTTAAGAAGTTTATGACCTCTTTTAGCAGTTACAAGTCTTCCTTTGAGATTAGAAAGAGCCATACGTGTAGGATTTACATTTAGCTTTGCCATCTATATCTCCCCTTTATTCTGTCTTTCCTAAATATTTATCAATATATTCCTCTCTAATTCTCTTAAGTTCTGTTCTTGGAACTATACTTAATAATTCCCAACCTAAGTTTAAAGTTTCTTCTATCGTTCTGTTAGTATCATATCCTTGGTCAACATATTTCTTATCAAAAGCATCTGCAAATTTTGCAAAAGCTTTATCTGCTTCTGATAATGCTGATTCACCCAAGATTACTGCCAATTCACGAGCTTCTCTACCAGAAGCATAACCAGCATAGATTTGGTTCATTGTATCCGCATGATCTTCTCTTGTCTTTCCTTTACCGATACCTTTATCTTTAAGTCTTGATAATGAAGGAATTACAAAAATTGGTGGTTGAATACCATGTTTATATAATTCCCTTGAAAGAATAATTTGTCCTTCTGTGATATATCCTGTAAGGTCAGGTATTGGGTGAGTAATATCATCTTCCGGCATTGTTAAAATAGGAATTTGTGTAATGGAACCAGGTCTACCTTTAAGTCTTCCTGCTCTTTCATAAATTGTAGAAAGGTCAGTATATAGATATCCCGGATAGCCACGACGTCCTGGAACTTCTTTTCTGGCTGCAGATACTTCACGAAGTGCTTCCGCATAATTTGTAAGGTCAGTTAAGATTACCAAAACATGCATTCCCTTTTCAAATGCTAAATATTCAGCACAAGTAAGAGCCATACGAGGTGTTGCAATTCTTTCGATTGCAGGGTCATTTGCTAAATTCATAAATAATACTGCTCTATCTATCGCACCAGTTTTTGTAAAGTCATCAATAAAGAATTGAGCTTCTTCAAAAGTAATTCCCATTGCTCCAAATACTACGGCAAATTTTTCTCCACTACCAAGTACTTTTGCTTGTCTGGCAATTTGCGCAGCTACATTGTTATGTGGAAGACCTGAACCTGAGAATATAGGTAATTTTTGTCCTCTAACTAATGTATTAAGTCCATCTATTGTAGAAATACCTGTTTGAATAAATTCTGAAGGATAATCTCTTGATACAGGATTGATTGGAGAACCGTTAATATCAATCTTCATTTCAGGAATAATTTTTGGTCCCTTATCGATAGGATTACCAAGGCCGTCGAAAATTCTTCCTATCATATCTTCAGAAACTCCAAGTTCAAGAGGATGACCTAAAAATCTACAAGATGTATCTCTTAAGTTAATTCCTGCTGAACCTTCAAACAATTGAACCATTGCCTTATCGCCATCAATTTCAAGAACTTTCCCTCTTCTCTTTTCTCCGTTTTGAACTCTAACTTCAACTAATTCTTCGTATTTAACACCTTCAACACCTTCAACAACCATCAAAGGTCCTACTACTTCTTTTACTGTCTTATACTCTTTAAGCATTAGAGTTACCTCCTTCGCTTATTAATTTTTCTATATCAGCTTTAACTGTTTCGAATAATTCATCAAACTTTTCCAATTCATTTTCAGAAATATTTTTACTTCTTGTTATTCCTTCACGAGATTCAATCTTCAAAATTTCATCAAGATATACTCCTGCATCTAAAGCTTTTTTTGCTTCATCATAGAAACCTAAAATAAGATTTAACATTTTGAATTGTTTTGGAAGAGAACAATAAGTATCAACTTCATGGAAAGCATTTTGTTGTAAGAAATCTTCTCTTAAAGACTTAGCAACTTCTAGCTTTAATTGATCCGTTTCTGAAAGTGAATCTCTACCTACAAGACGAACAACTTCTTGCAAATTTGATTCTTCTTGTAAAAGTGCCATTGATTGTATTCTATGTGCAGAGAATTTTCTATCAATACTTTCATCCATAAACTTATCCATCTTATCTTGATATAATGAATAAGAATTCAACCAGTTAATAGCAGGAAAATGTCTTCTATAAGATAACGCATAGTCAAGTCCCCAGAATACTTTTACAATTCTAAGAGTAGCTTGTGAAACTGGTTCAGAAATATCTCCACCTGGAGGAGAAACCGCTCCAATTACTGTTAAAGCACCTTCTCTATCTTCACCTAGACATTTTACATAACCAGCTCTTTCATAGAAGTCTGCAACTCTGGAAGCAAGATATGCTGGATATCCTTCATCACCAGGCATTTCTTCAAGACGACCTGACATTTCACGAAGTGCTTCTGCCCAACGAGAAGTTGAGTCAGCCATAAGTGCAACTGAATATCCCATGTCTCTAAAGTATTCCCCAATAGTAATACCTGTATAAATTGAAGCTTCACGAGCAGCAACCGGCATATTTGAAGTATTAGCTATAAGAACTGTTCTTTTCATAAGTGATTGACCAGTCTTAGGGTCTAAAATTTCAGGGAATTCCATAAGAACGTCTGTCATTTCGTTTCCACGTTCTCCACAACCTACATAAACTACAATTTCTGCATCTGCCCATTTAGCAAGTTGGTGTTGAACTACTGTTTTTCCTGAACCAAAAGGTCCTGGAATTGCTGCAGCTCCCCCTTTTGCAACTGGGAAAAATGTATCAATGATTCTTTGACCTGTTACAAGTGGTCTAATTGGATCCAATTTTCTTGAATATGGACGGCCACGACGTACTGGCCATTTTTGAATCATATTTAATTCTTTAATTCCATCATCAGTTTCTATTTTACAAATTATTTCATCAACTGTATGATAACCAGGTAAAATTTCAACAATTTTACCACTTACAGCTGGAGGAACCATAATCTTATGTGAAACAACTGTTGTTTCTTGAACTGTTCCGATTATATTTCCTTCTGAAACTTCATCACCAACATTTACTGTTGGAACAAAATCCCATCTTTTTTCTCTATCTAAAGGTGATACACTTACTCCTCTTAAAAGGAAATCTCCTGCTTTCGCTTGTAAAGCTTCAAGAGGTCTTTGTATACCGTCAAACATTTGTTCTAACATTCCAGGTCCAAGTTCAATAGAAAGTGGACTACCTGTTGAATAAACATCATCTCCAGGTCCAATACCTGTAGTTTCTTCATAAACTTGAATTGAGGCTCTATCACCTCTCATTTCTATAATTTCTCCAATGAGCTTATTATCAGAAACTTCAACAACATCATATACGTTCGCGTCTTCCATTCCTTCTGCTACTACAAGAGGTCCGGAAACTTTAATAACTTTACCGACTTTCAATATAAGCCCTCGCTTTCTATAATATATTTGATCCAACAGCTTTTTCAACATTCTTGTTGATATTTTCTAAGCCTATATTCAAACTACCCCTGTTGCTAGGTATTAAAATTACTGCTGGAATAACTTCATTGTTATATCTTTGAATAGTTTCGGGAATATCTTTTGCCAATTGCTCAGTAATATAAATAATCCCATATCCTTCTTTTGCTAGTTTGTCAATAATTCTTCTGGCATCATTGCCTTCGATTGCAGTAAAAACATGAACTCCAAGAGCTCTAAAGGCAAGAACAGAATCCTTATCGCCAATTACAGCTATTTTATACATAAACTTCACGCAACCTTTCCTTTATAAATTCAGGAGATAAACCATTGACTTTTCCTACTAAAATAAGTCTTAAATTTTTAATTTCCAATTCTTTAGCAAAAAGAAAACTAAAAATAACTTCAGCTCCATAGTGGATTGATTTAGTTTTTCTTACTATTTCAATTAAATAATCATCCATATTTTTTTCAAAACTATTAAGAGAACTAGTATTCCTATATTCATCTACTATTTTTGCTAGAACTCTACCAATCTTATATGACTTAAGCTTAATTGGTAAAACTTCTATATCATCGTAGAACATATCTAAAATCCTTTCAGTTTCGATATCTCCACCTTTTATTAAAACTTTTTCCAAAGTTTCTTTTACTTGATTTTGTTTTCTACATCTTATAAAAGTTCTCAGATTAATAAAATCAATCATTGCTCTAAAATATTCAGAAATCATATCAAGTTTAAATTCTTCCGCTAAGCTCAAAACTTTTTCAAAGTACTTTTTATCTATAAAAATGTCAATATCTTGAGGGTCTTTTGTTTTATCATAAAATTCTAAACATTCCTTAAAATCTTTTGACAATCCCTCATCATTTTTTAAGGCTAATTCTCTAAATGTTTCAATACCACTTTCATCTAACATACAATACATTGAGTCAAACTTTTCTTTTAAAATATGTTCTTTTACCAAAACTTTTAGATTATGATAATTATATTTGCAAGAAAGTATCTCAACTAAAGACTTATCAGGAGAAATTTCCATAACATCTCTGTATGTTTTATTTAAAACATCGGATAAAACTTTTTCATAATTTTCAGGTCTATCCAACTTAGAAATTTCGCTTGAGTAAGAAGTTTCATTAAGTAGCTTAATAGCATCTTCAAGACTTTTTGCATCAGCCAGCCTTTGAAGTTGTTGTTTAGTAAGGAGTTTTTTCTCAGCATAACGAATTCTAACACTTGATTGGATAAAATCTTCTCTATCCATAATACACCTCCTATTAACTAAATAATCTAATCGCTACTTCTTTCTCTAAGTCTTCCTTTTGTAAATCTATTAGACTTGAAAATTCATTATTTAATATTATTTTCCCATTCTTTAATGAAAATCCACTTTCAACAGTTTCATCTGCTACTTTAATTCCAAATAGTTTTTCTCCTGCAAGTTTCTTTTCACTTTCAGTAAGAATAATTTCACTATCTTCTTTAACATCTAAAATCTTTAGTGAATTTTCAACAAATTTTAAATAATCTTCATGATTTAATGTTTTTAGTTTTTCTTTAGTTAGTTCAAAAACTTTATTTATCATTTCTTGTTTTGCAACTAAAATCATATCTCTTGCTGTTAAACTTGAGTTTGAAATTATTCTATCTTTTGATTGTGCGCCCTCTACTTTTGCCTTTTCAATGATCTTATCAGCATCTTTTTGAGCTTCACTTTCTGTTTTTCCAACAAGATCCGCAACTTCACTTTTAGCATCTTCTACTATTTTTTTAGATTCATTTTTAGCATCTTGAAGGATTTCATCTATAATATTGTCCAAATTAGACATTCAATCACATCCTTTTTAAATTATTTAATGCTTATTAACTGAATGAAATGCTTGAAAGTAATAAGAATGACATTGCAAATGCTAAGATAGCGTAAGTTTCAACCATTACTGCAAGGATAATACCTTTAGTTTGATGTTCTTCGTTTTTAGCTAAGATATTAATACCAGCAACGGCAACTCTTGCTTGATAGTAAGCTGATTTTAATCCTACAATACCAACAGGTAGAGAAACCATAACATAATATAAACCTTCAACTAAGCTCATATCAACTCTTAATTTGAACATTATGAAAAGACCAATTACGAATCCGTAAAGACCTTGTGTACCTGGTAATAATTGTAATACCATCGCTTTACCAAATTTTTCAGGTTCATCAATAACTAATCCAGCAGCAGCTTCCCCTGCCATTTGAACACCTCTTGCAGATCCAATTCCTGCTAATAATACAGCAAGTGCTGCCCCTAATATACCAAATACAACTCCACCATTTTGTGCTAATACAGCCATAAAATCTTTCATTACAAAATCTCCTTTTCGTTTGTTTTTTTATTTTTTATTTTAGATTTATTTTACTTCTATATATTTGTTATCACTTCTAAATTTCTTAAATGCCTTTCCGCCACCTTCATAGAATTTACTAAAGAATTCTACATACATAAGTCTTGAAGTATGAACATAAGCTGATAAGAAACTTAAGAATATATTAAACATTTGAGCAAATATAAAAATTATTACTCCGAAAATTATTCCTACAATTCCTCCACTTACAAGCATTTTTACAATTATATTGATTGCTACTGCAATAAACCCACCTGCAAGTCCAAGAGCCATAAGTCTAAGGTATGAAACAAAATCTCCTATATAAGATGTTATTCCATAAAGTGAATACAATCCACCAGCAATTCTTCCAGCGATGCTTTTTGAATCTCTAGCTCCAAAAGCTATGATTCCTAACATACCAACTATCATTCCATAAAATGCTATTGTATTTACAATACTTGGCAAAGTTACTACCTTACCAACAATGACTAAAATAACAGTTGTTAAAGTTAAGTACCAAAGGAATACATCGTAGAATGCATCCATAGGCTTTCCGTTCTTTATTAAAACATAAGCTTTCATTCCTAAGCCAAAAGCTAAATGTACTCCCCCAAATGCTAATGACAACATCAAAACTTTCATAAAATCTTTTGATGAGTCCAGTATTTGAGTTGGTAAAGTAATCAAATCTCCGAAAGCTGATCCGTAAATCAATCCCCATATCATAGTTGAAAAACTAAGTGCAAAGAAAAATTTTAAGAATTTTTTTGTTGAATCTTTAAATTTGAATACTTTTAAAGCTATTCCTGAGCCTATACATAAAATTAATCCATAAGCAAAGTCTGCAACCATCATTCCGAAGAAAATCCAATAAAATATTGATAAGATAAATGTTGGATCTACTTCATCATACTTTGGAAGAGCATACATATTTGTAACTGATTCAAAAAGTGATGCTATCTTATTATTCTTTAAGATAATAGGAACATTAGGGTCATCCTTTTTTGCATCTTCAATTTCCAAATATATCTTTGATGCAGAAACTTTTTCAAGTAAAGCTTTAAAATTTGCTTCTTTATCTACAGGTATATAGCCTTGAATAATGTCTAGCTTATCCGTAGCTTTAAAATTAGAAACAACTGTATTTCTAAGAGCTAAATTTTGATAATACTCATAAACACTTTGCATCTTTTGAATATTAACAGTAAATTTTTTAATTTCCTCAGTCAACTTAGAATTATCATCTTCTAATACTTTCTTCTCAGTTTCCAACTTTTCAATCTCTTCAGAAACAACACCTTTAAATTCAAGATTAACTTCAGAAAAACCATTTAATCTTAAATTTTCAAGAGCCATTTCTTTTTCTAACTCATTAGTGAAGATAATACAATATGAATTTTTTCCTACTATATCTACTTCTTCAAAATAAGTAAAATTCAAATCTACAGTAGATGTCTTAAATTTTTCAAGATTCTTAGTCGGTAAATATCCCATAATGAATTTTGATTTTTTAAATGAATTCAAGTCGTCAATAGGTTCTTTAATAGATTTCCATGGTGATAATTCTTTAATTGTATTATCTATAACTGTTAATCTTTGATTATTTGAATCTACCTTTTTACTTATTTCACTCAAAATATTAAAATCTGGAATGTAATCATAAGAACTAGCTTCTTTTTCAAGTTCACTAAATGTATAAACAACGGGACCTTTTTTCAAAGCAGATAAACCTTTTTCCTTTTCGACAAATCTCCCCACATAATCAATCATCCATTTAATTCTTGTGGATTCTTCAATATAATTATTATCTATAGTAGATACTTCCACATCTTTAAGATAATCAAATTGTTCAATAGAGTCAGATTTTGAAAAGTTTACATAACCAAATCTTTGAAGTTCTTCTAACAATCGCTTTCTTTCGGCTTCAAAAGCAAATAAAGTGAATTTCTTCATCTTAACTATTGCCATTTACACTCACAATCCTCTCTACTATTGAATTAACCACAGATTCTAACTTTTTATCGTCAACAGATTTAATATGCTCAACTTCTCTTTTAGCTTTTTCAATAACAGGTTTTGCCAACATTTCACCTTCATTGATTAATCCGAATTTAATTTCATCAGCTTTTTTATTCGCTTCACTTATAACTTTATCAGAAATCTCAGTACATTCTTTTCCTGAAGTTTTTTTCAAATTCGTAGCTTCAAGTTTAGCTGCATCAACTAAAGATTTTGCTTCCAGTTCTGCCTCTTTAACTCTGTTTATAGCATCAGTAGTCATTTCATCACCTCCTAATTTTAAATAGAATTTTAAATTAAAATTTACAAAATAACATTTTCATAATAAATGTATAAAATTTATGTAATTTAAAACACTAAGTTTTCTATTACGTTAAAATAAAGTAACGACATTTTCAAAAACAAAAAATCTCCCCCATTTTAATCGTAAGATTATTATAAACTTTTTTTTCATTTTTTCAAGCACTTTTTTTATAAAAAATCTTCCTAATTTATAAAAAAATTCGCTTTAATTTACTAGATTAAATATATTATAAAAATCAATTAAAGTCAATGATAATTATAAAAGAAATATGTTAAATAAATGCTCAAATTTCAAGAAAAACGATAACTTTTACGACAGAATTTCATTTTCTTTTTCAGCATAAAAATTTTTTATTTATAACAATATAAAATCTCTATTTTTTTGATCTACTTAACATATGAGAAATAACTAATAATGGATGATGAAATAAAATTCTAGGTCCTGAAAATTTCATAATTTGTTTTATTTTTTCTTTCATTTTTGGATTATAACATGGATTTTTACAATTTGAGCAAAAAGTTTTCGTATCCATATATTTACAATTATCAATTCTTTTTAAAGAATAATCTAAAATCTCCTTACATTCATCACAAAGGTCTTGATTTTTATGATTCTTTTTACAATACAATTTCACCATTTCAGTTATTACTTTTTTCTCTCTATCTCTTTTCTTTTCAATACTTTTTTCCATATCTTTATTCTTCAAATTCTATAATTTGCCTTTCGACATCAACTTTTGCATTTACTCCAAAAGGAATGATACATCTTGGAGTACTATGTCCAACATTTATATTATATACAATTGACAAATCTTGATTTTTTATTTCATCAAGAAGAATTTGTTTATACTCTTCATAATATTCTTCGTTTTGTGGTTTTCCTATAATCAAACCTGAAATAACATCAAATATTCCATATTCTTGAAGTTTAACAATCATCTTTCTAAATAACTCAGGTTTAGGCCTTTCTTCGCTAGTTTCAAGAAGCAAGATTTTATTTTCCCACTCGTCTAAACTTGGAAATAATTCATATTTTTTACATAGATATACTGTATCTTCATATCTTGTGTTATCAAAAATATCAAATAAAGTATTTATGCATCCTCCCAATATTTTACCTTCAAATTTTGCATTTCCTCTTAATAATTCAAATCCTCTATTTTGATGTTCTTCCATAGAAATTCCAATACTTTTTTCACTAAAATCTTCCCTCTCATTATACCAAACATCGCTAGGATAAATTTCTTTAATTTTCCCGTTATTAATCAATTCTTCAAAAAAATGCTTTGAATATTGTAGCATTTCATTTGACAATTCACAAACATCGGGTAAAAATGCCTGTCCATAAAATGTTTTTATTCCTACTTTATTTAGCATAAAATGATTCATTGTAGTATCTGAAAAACCTAAAAATATTTTCTGCTTTACTGCCATTTTTAATTCATTATTTTCAAACAAATAAGGCAATAATCTATAAGTATCATCTCCACCTATCGCACATAATATCATATCTATTGAATCATCTTTAAAAGCTTTTATTAAATCTTTTGCCCTTGCTCCTGGGTTGTTTTTTATAAATTCAATTCCCTTTTTAGAGTTAGGTAAAAATTCAACTTCAATTCCATATTCTTTTAGCCTTTCAATTCCAATTTTAACTTCATGAGCAACAAAGTCTTCTCCCAACACTCCGCTAGATAAACTTACTATTCCTATTTTTTTACTCTCATATAGTCCTCCATAGAAAAAATCAGCTAAAGAACCGACCGATTGGTCGGTTATAAAGCCGATTATTTTAAATTTATTCTATTTACACTTTTTTCAATTAAGTTTACGATATAATATCCCTTTGTATCTCCCTGTCTTGGCATAGTAGTACTACCTGGGTTTAAAACTGTTATTCCATCAACTTTTTCTCTTAAATGAACATGAGTATGCCCAAAAAGAGCATAATCTGCCCCTAATTCTTTAGCTTTCTCAACTATTTTATCAATTCCATTGTTAACATTATAATTGTGTCCATGCGTCAAAAAGAATTTTTTTCTTCTAATCTCTAAAACTAAATCTTCTGGAGTGTCTTTGGAATTTTCATCACAATTTCCAGCAACCACATAAACTTCCATACCTGTTATCTGTTCTATTTTTCTTGCATCTTCTACATTATCTCCAAGATGAAGAACAACATCCACCTTATTTCTTTGCAAACTGTATGCAACAGGAAGTACAATTCCATGAGTATCACTAACAACCGCTACTATCATATCTATCACCTAAAATATTTTTTAAATCTTCTAATGCTCTTTTTCTATGACTAAATTTATTTTTTCCTCTGAACTGATTTCAGCCAAAGTCTTTTCCATATTTTCAGGAATAAAAATCTTGTCATATCCAAAGCCATTTTCTCCTCTTTCGACTTCCGAAATAGTTCCTTTTAAAATTCCCTTTGCTATAAATTCTTTTCCATTTTCATCAACAAAGACAATTACAGTTTTAAAATATGCGCTTCTATCGGACTTCCCTTCAAGATTTTTTAAAAGTTTCTCTCTATTTGCTTCACTATTCCCATGTTCTCCTGCATATCTTGCAGATAGCACTCCAGGTTCTCCATTTAAAGCATTTACAAAAAGTCCTGTATCATCAGCTAAAACAGCAAAAGAACAATATTCTCTTAGCTTTTCAGCTTTTAGCTTTGAATTTTCCTCAAGTGTATCATAGATTTCTTCAAATTCTTCAGTTACACCCAATTCGCTTTTAGTTACTATTTCAAAATCATATTTACTTAAAATTGCAAGCATTTCCTTGACTTTATTTTTGTTATCCGTAGATAGTGCTACCTTTTTCATTAAACTAACCTTTCTAAAATCAATTCATTGAATTTTTGTGGATTTCCTTTACCTTTTGAAGCCTTCATACATTGTCCCATCAAAAATCCTAATGCTCTGTCTTTTCCATTTTTATAGTCCTCTATTGAAGATGGATTATTTTTTAGAACTTCTTCAACTATTTCAATCAATGCACTATCATCTGAAATTTGAATTAATCCTCTTTCTTCAACAACTTTTAGTGGATCAAAGTCTCCTTTTTCAAATAACTCTCTAAGAAGTTTTTTTCCGACATTTGCATTTATCTTATTTTCTTTAACTAATTTTAAAAGAGTTGCAAAAGATTCGATATTTAGAGGAATTTCTTCAAATTCAATTTCCAAATCTTTAACTCTTCTTAAAACATCAGAAAGCAACCAGTTTGAAACAAGAGTTGCATCATCAACTTTTTTAACTACTCTTTCAAAATATTCAGATAAATATTTATTTTGAGTTAATACATTTGCATCATATTCTGAAAGTTTGTATTCATTTAAAAATCTATTTTTCTTATTCTTTGGAAGCTCCGGCATTTTTTCATTAATGGCTTCAACAAAGTCTTTTTCAAGTTTAATATATGGAATATCAGGCTCAACACTAAATCTATAATCATTTCCCTCTTCTTTATGACGCATAATTATAGTTTCAAGCTTTGATTCATCCCAACGTCTTGTCTCTTTTTCACCAACAATATTATTCTTAACATTTTCTATATGTCTTTTTTGTTCATATGCCATAGCACGAAGTGCAGCCTTAAATGAATTTAGATTTTTAATTTCAGTAATTTTTGTCTTAAATCCACTTTCTTCATCAACTACATTTAAGTTTACATCACAACGAAGTGAGCCTTCTTCCATTTTAACATCTGAAATTCCAAGATATTTTATAGTTTCTTTCAAATTTGTCAAAAAAGCAATAGCCTCTTCAGGACTGTTCATATCAGGCTCAGATACAATTTCAATTAATGGAACTCCCGCTCTGTTATAGTCCATTAGAGTATGTCCATTTTCATTATGAATTGACTTTCCTGTATCTTCTTCAATATGAATTCTTTGTAATCTAAGTTTCTTCACTCCATTTTCAGTTTCAATTTCTATATATCCATTTTTACAAATAGGAGTTCTCTCTTGAGTTATTTGATAGCCCTTAACCAAGTCTGGATAAAAATATTTTTTCTATCCATTTTCATATCCATAGAAATTTCACAATTAAAAGCATTCCCTGCCATTATTGCATATTCAATCGCTCTCTTATTTATTCTTGGAAGAGTTCCCGGATGACCTAAACAAATAGGACAAACATTAGTATTTGGAGGACAACCATATTCATTTTTACAACCACAGAACATTTTTGTATCAGTTTGTAACTCAACGTGAATTTCAAGTCCTATTATTGTTTTTAAACTCATATTAAAGCCCCCTTTCAAAATTCATTGCAAGATTTAATAATCTTTCATCATCAAATCTCTTACCTATAAATTGAACACTTCCACCAATTTTTTTAAGATTTAAAGGAATGGAAATAGCAGGAAGCCCGGCAAAATTCACAGGCACATTAAAAGTATCTCCGGCATAAGATTTTAAAGCATTATCCTTTTCTGCTCCAATCTTGCTTGGTAGACAAGTTGTTGTAGGAGTTAAAATAAAATCATATTCTGAAAGCACTTTATTAACTTCTTTACTTATCAAGTCTCTAACTTCCAAGCCTTTTTTGTAAAGAGCTTGATTATTTGAACTTGCAAGATAGAAAGTTCCCATTGCAATTCTTCTTTGAACTTCTTCTCCAAAACCTTCACTTCTAGTATTTGTGAAAAGTTCTCTTGTTGAGTCATAATTTTCAGTCCTATATCCATATCTGATACCGTCAAATCTTGACATATTACTTGAAACTTCAGAGCTCATAATAACATTATATACATTTGTAGAATGCTTAATATATTTAAAATCTACTTCTTCGATTATAGCTCCTTGATTTTTTAAATTTTCAATTGCCTTTTTATAATCATTTAAAACAATATCATCAATTTCATAGCTTTCAATATTTGAAACTGTCGCAATTTTAATTCCCTTTAAAGAAAAATCACTATCTTCCTTAATATCTACAGCATCTCTCATTGTAACTGCATCCATTTTATCCAAACCGCCAATTGTATTTAAAACAGGCAAAATTGATTTAACATCACTTGATAAAATTCCTACTTGATCTAAACTACTTGCCATAGAAACAACTCCATATCTTGAAATCATTCCATAAGTAGGTTTATATCCTACACAAGCACAAAATGATGCAGGATTTCTAACAGAACCACCTGTATCGGATCCTAAACTAATCATAGCAAGGTCAGCACTTACACTACTTGCAGAACCTGAAGATGAACCACCGGGAATTAAACTTTCATCAAGTGGATTTTTTGTTGCTCCAAAATAAGAAGTCTCTCCTGAACCCCCCATTGCAAATTCATCCATATTAACTTTTCCTAGAATAACAGCGTCTTCTTCCAAAAGTCTATCAATAATTGTAGCATTAAAAATTGGAGAATAATTTTCCAAAATTTTTGAACCGCAAGTATTTTTATATCCTTTAACTAAAATATTATCCTTAATAGAAACTGAAACTCCAAAAAGAGAGCCCAATTTTCCTTTGTTTTTTAATTTATTATTTAAAAATTCAACTCTTTCCATAATTTTTTCTTTAGAAAAACCAAGAAAAATATTCAAATCTTTTTTATCTTCAATTCTCTTTATAACATCGGTATAAAATGAAATTAAATCCACCTTACCACTGATAAAATCTTCTCTTATACTTAAAATATCCATTATTTCACAACCCTTTGCAATCTAAAATATCCATACTCTTTGTCACTTGCATTTAAAAGTGCATCTTCCCTTGAAATACTTTCTTCAACAACATCTTCTCTCAAAGGACTGTTATGTTCAACAACAATTTCTAGAGCTTCACAATCTGAAGTATCAAGTTCCATAATTTCATTGGCAAAAACAAGAACATCGTCAAACTTTTTAGCAATGGAATCGAGTTCTTCTTCTTTTACATTCAAGTTTGCAAGATAATAAATTTTCTTTACTTCTTCCTTACTAACCATAAAAATCTCCTATCTAAAATATTAATTATCATGTATAATTTTAACATATTTTAATTAAAAAACAAAAAAGGCTGTTTTAAATCAGCCCTATATTCACAGCCTAATCAGAATATTTTAATTTCTTTTTAGTCATATTTATTTTCTTAATCTTTTTAAATTTTTGTTTATTAACTTTAGGTTCATCAGTTTTTTGAGTCATTTTTTTATATTCCGTTTTAAAATAATTCAAAATAGATTCAAAACTTTTATTTAAAACTTCGTTATCTGATAAATTCAAATCCTCTAATGCTCTATCTATTAAATTTTCGTGGAATTCATCATGAATTTTTAAAACATCTCTAGCCTTATCAGTTATTTCAACTCTAACAACTCTTCTATCATCCTTATCTACATATTTTGTTAGATATCCTTTTTTTATAAGTCTGCTAGCATTAACTGAAAGGGTTCCCTTTGTAACTAACATAGCATCAGCAATATTACCTATTGTATTATTTTCAATTTTTGAAACATTTTCAAGTAAATGAACTTCATACATTGTCAAAGGCACACCTTTTTCTTTCATATATTTTTCTTGTATATACAGTATAAAATTAAATAAATCAACCAATAATTCATTTAATGTCTGTCTAGTTTTATATTCAGCCATTCTTAACCTCCCAATTTATATTAAAAGTATATAATAGTATTTTACTTTAGTCAATATAGAAAATCAATATAGTTGTATTTTTAATAAAATTTATATATAATTAGCATATGAAAACTTTAAAAAATAACTTAAATATACAAGAAATTCAAAACAATCTAAAGCATAAACATAATATTGAAATTTTCGATAGTATCGATTCAACAAATAAGTATTTAAAATCAAAGATAAATGAAAAAAACTATGGTACTATTGTAATAAGTAATGAACAAACTAATGGTTATGGAAAAAAAAATAGGCAATTTATGTCCAATAAAGATGTAGGAATATATATGTCCATTTTAATTAATCCAAATTGTTTAATCGAAGAATCTTTAAAAATCACAATTTTAACGAGTGTTGCCATTCTATCTGCAATAAAGTCTATCTACAATTTAGATGTAAAACTAAAATGGGTCAATGATATAATTTTAAATGATTTAAAAGTTGGAGGAATTCTTTGTGAAAGTCAAATAAACCTAAATACCAACATAATTGATAATATGATCGTTGGAATAGGAATAAATGTAAAAGAATTTGAATTTCCTCCAAGTTTAAAAAATATCGCAACATCTATTGAAAATAATATAAATTTTAAAGTTTCAAGAAATGCATTAATTTCAGAAATAATAAACTTTTTTGATTTATATTTTATAGAAAAGGCAAATTATATCGACCTTTACAAAGAAAATTCCTATGTTCTTGGAAAAAATATTACCGTAATTCAAAATGATAAACAATTCTATGCAAAGGCAATAGATATTGACGATAGTGGCTCTCTAATTGTCCAAGAACAAGAAAAAATCATCAAATTAATCAGTTCTGATATAAGTATAAGATAACTTATACTTATATCAGTTTTTTAATTTCCAACCGAACAAATTATTTCTCCACTACAAACAATCTTGTTTTCAACTGTTGCACAAACTTCTGCAATATAAATATTCGCTTTGTTATTCATAAGTTTTACCTTTAAAGTCAGTACATCTCCCGGTAGAACCATTTGTTTAAATCTCATTTTATTTATTCCTGCAAAATATCCAATTTTGTTTTTATTTTCTTCTTTGCTAAGTAATAGAACACAGCCTGTTTGTGCCAAAGCTTCGACAATTAAAACACCCGGCATAACATGTTTATTTGGGAAATGTCCAATAAATTGCATTTCATTTGCACTGACACATTTTGTCCCAATTATTTCAGTTTTATCTTCACTTATATAATCAATTCTATCAACTAACAAAAACGGATATCTATGTGGTATTATTTCTTGAATTTCATTTGAATTATAAACCATACTAGTCCTCCCATTTTTTCAAGATTAAACTGGCATTATGCCCACCAAAACCTAAAGAGTTACTCATTGCATATTTTATATTTTTTTCTAATCCTTTATTTTTTACAATATTCAGATCACATTCTTCATCAATTTCATTTGTATTCAATGTTGCAGGAATATAAGAATTTTTTAATGCTAAAGTTGTGATTAATGCTTCAACA
Organism: Parvimonas sp. oral taxon 110 str. F0139; assembly: GCF_000214475.1. Classification (GTDB taxonomy): domain Bacteria; phylum Bacillota; class Clostridia; order Tissierellales; family Peptoniphilaceae; genus Parvimonas. The sequence continues at coordinate 401,754 of NZ_AFII01000002.1, forward strand.
GCACCACTTGCACCAAGCAAATGTCCTGTTGCAGATTTTGTCGAACTAACAAGCACATCTTTATATTTTTCTCCAAAAGCGTATTTTATTGCTAAAGTTTCTGACTTATCATTTAGAGGAGTACTCGTTCCATGAGCATTGATATATTCAATATCTTTTGGTTCTAATCCTGCATCATTAATCGCGTTTAACATCGCTTTTCCTGCTCCACTACCATCACTTAAAGGAGCTGTAATATGATTAGCATCACAAGAATTTCCATATCCTAAAACTTCAGCATAAATTTTTGCATTACGTTTTAAGGCATGTTCCAATTCTTCAAGAATTAATACCGCACTTCCTTCTCCCATTACAAACCCATTTCTTTCTTTATCAAAAGGAATACTCGCTCTATTTTTATCAGTACTTTCACTTAAAGCTCTCATACTGGCAAATCCAGCTACAGCAAGCGAAGTAATTGAAGCTTCACTTCCTCCGGCGACAACAATATCCAAATATCCATCTCTAATTTTCAAAAATCCCTCACCTATTGCATTTGTAGCTGCTGCACAAGCCGTAACAACACTACTACAATATCCTCTCGCATCTAAATCTATCGCAACTGTTCCTGCTGCAATATTAATCAACGCCATAGGAATAAAATACGGAGAAACTCTACTAGGCCCTTTTTCATTCAATACATTTTCACAATTTGAAATAGTTTCTATTCCACCTATTCCACTTGCTAAAATTACTCCCATTCTATCTCTATCAAAATCTTGAAGATTTGAATCTTCATAAGCCTGTTTAGTAGCAATTCTTGCAAATTTTACAAAACGATCATTAAATTTTAAATCACGTTTATTATAATACTTTTCAAAATCTAAATCTTTAACTTCTGCTGCAAGTTTTACCTTGTGTTCGCTCGTATCAAAAAAAGTAATCTCATCAATTCCGCACTTTCCATTTTCTATGGAATTCCAAAGTTCTTCCTTATCATTTCCAATTGGAGAAACAACTCCCAATCCACTTATAACAACTCTTCTTTTCATATCACACCTACATTATCATTCCACCGTCAACATTGATTACTTGACCAGTTATATATTTTGATTCATCACTAACTAAAAATTTAACTAAATTTGCTACATCTTCAGGACTTCCCATCTTATTCATAGGAATTGATTTTAATATTCCTTCTTTTACATTTTCGGAAAGTTTATCTGTCATTTCTGTTTCTATAAAACCTGGAGCTATTGCATTACATCTTACATTTAAAGAAACCAACTCTCTTGCAACAGATTTTGTAATTCCTAAAATTCCTGCTTTACTTGCTGCATAATTAACCTGTCCGATATTTCCGGAAAGTCCAACTACACTTGAAATATTTACAATAACACCAGATTTTTGTTTCATCATAATTCTTGAAACATTTTTTATACAATTAAAACAGCCCTTTAAATTTACATCTATTACTTTGTCAAAATCTTCTTCACTCATTCTTAAAATTAATGTATCTCTTGTAATTCCTGAATTATTGACTAAAACATCAACTCTTCCCATTTCTTTTACAACTTCTTTAAACATAATTTCAACTTCTTCAAATTTTGAAATATTACATTTATGTAATATAGCTCTTACATTATATTCTTCACAAATCTTTTTTACTTCTTCTGCTTTTTCATAGTCGGAATTGTAGTTTATAACTACATCATATCCCTCTTGGGCAAGTTTAATTGAAATAGCTCTGCCTATTCCTCCACTTCCCCCTGTAATCAATGCAACCTTATTCATTTAATAATTCTACCACCTTTCCAATGGATTCAAGACTTTCTACTGGATAAATATTTACTTCTGAATTAATTTGTTTTACCAATCCGCTTAAAACTTTTCCAGGGCCTATTTCAATAAAAGTATCTACTCCATTTTCAATCATAAATTCAATGCTTTGCATGAATTTTACACTAGATTTTATTTGATTTTTCAAAAGGATTTTAACATCCTCATCGCTTGTCTTTCCAACTGTATTAAAAACTATTTTTTTATTAGGTTCTTTAAATTCAACATCTTTTAATACAGAAAATAATTCTTCGCTTGCATTTTTTAGATAACTTGAATGAAAAGCACCACTTACATTTAATTTTTTTGACTTATATCCCAAATCCTTTAATTTCAAAATGGCTTCGTCAATACTATTCATACTGCCAGTAATTACTATTTGTTTAGGACTATTGTAATTTGCAATTTCTAAATTTTCTATATTTTTTATTACATTTTCAATTATTTCTGCCTCACAATTAAATATTGCAGCCATTCCTGTATTTTTAGGCACAGCATTAGACATAATCTCACTACGTTTCCTCACAAGCTCTAAAACATCTTTAACGGAAATTGCTTCACTATAGGCTAAAGCTGTATATTCTCCTAAACTTAAGCCCGCTGCATATTCACAGTCAACACCTTTACTTTTTAAAACTTTTGCTATTCCTAAAGAAACTGCTACTATACAAGGTTGGGCATTTAAAGTATTATTTAAGTCTTCTGCAGAGCCTTCAAAACAAATCTTTTGTAGATTTGAAGGTAGATATTCAAATACTCCTTTAAATGCCGAACTATTTGACAATTCTTGTCCCATTCCTACATATTGAGCCCCTTGACCAGCAAATAAAAATGCTATCTTCATATAATCACCTCAATTCATTATTCGCTTCAGAAACCAATTCCGAAATTAATTCTTTAACAGTTGTTATCTTATCTATTCTATAAGCATTAGTTCCTGAAAATATTAATCCGTTTTCCACATCACCTTTGACTGCTCTAATTAGAGCATCTGTTATACAATAAACTGTATTTTTAGGATTACATGGTAAAATACAATCAACACAATATTTAACAGGAATTCTTCCCTCACTATCCAATCTTTCTGTAAATTTATTTCTTATAGCCCTTCCGGGAAAACCTGCTGGACTTTTAACTATAATGATATCTTCTCTTTTAGCTTTTACAAATATCTCTTTGTATTTTTCGTGAGCATCACATTCTTCTGTCGCAATAAATCTAGTTCCGATTTGAACTCCACTTGCCCCTTGTTTAACATATTTTGCTATATCTTTTCCTGTAAAAATTCCACCAGCTACAAAAATAGGAATTTTTTGACTATATTTTTCTTCATAATCAACAACTAATTTCAAACATTGTTCCAAAATTTCATCTATGCTCTCACAACTATCATTTAAAACATCATCTTTTTTAAATCCGAGATGTCCTCCGGCTTCACTTCCCTCAATAACAACAAAATCAGGAATTTTATTATGATGTTGATCCCATCTTCTAATGATAAGATTTAAAGCCTTTGCACTTGAAACTATAGGCGCAATAAGAACATCACTTCCTTTAGTCAATTCAGGCAAATTAAGAGGAAGACCTGCCCCTGAAATTATAGCGTCAACTCCGAGTCTTACGGCTTCTTTAACATAAAGTGCATATTGAGAAGTAGCAACCATTATATTAACTCCAAGTAGTCCTTTTCCTTCAGAAATCTTTCTAGCCTTATCAACCTCTTCTTTCATTGCAATAAAATTATCTTCAGAAGTTTTTGTTATAAAAGTACTACGATTATAGCCTGGATGGGCAAAACTTAAAACTCCCATACAATTTTCTTTCATAACATTACCAACTAAATTTGATAGGGAAATTCCAACTCCCATACCTCCTTGAATAATTGGTACTTCTAAAATTTTATCTTTTAATTTAATAGAATTAAGCATTATCTCCCCCTATTAAATTTTTTAATCTTTCAAATTCTACTTTACTTTCTTGCATAATATTTTCAAAAATTTCTTTCAATGTTTTTTCTTCTTTTATCATACCTGAAATTTGACCAAGCATCACCGAACCATTTTTAACATCGCCTTCAACCACGGCTCTTTTTAAAGAACCTAAAGTCAGTTTTTCTAATTCTTCCCTTGATGAAACTTCTTTTTCTAATTGTAAAAATTTTCTACTCATATCATTTTTTAAAATTCTTACAGGAGTATTTATACTACGACCAGTAACAACTGTGTCTATATCTTTTGCTTTAATTACAGCATTTTTGTAATTTTGATGTATTGGACATTCTTTAGCAACTAATAAGCAAGTTCCAACTTGAACACCAACTGATCCAAGACTTATAGCAGCATTAAAACCCCTACCGTCTGCAATTCCTCCTGCAGCAATTACTGGAATATTTATAGCATCTACTACCTGAGGAACAAGAGCCATAGTTGAAAGTTCTCCAACATGACCTCCAGATTCAGTTCCCTCTACTATAACTGCATCAACACCGACACTTTCCATTCTCCTTGCAAGAGCAACACTTGGAACAACTGGAATAACTTTTATTCCTTGAGCTTTTAATTTTTCAACATAAACTCCCGGATTCCCTGCTCCTGTAGTAACAACTGCAACTTTTTCATCTAAAATAACTTCAATTATTTCATCGCAATAAGGATTCATAAGCATTACATTAACCCCAAAAGGTTTGTCAGTAAGTTCTTTACATTTTTTTATAGACTCCCTTACCATTTTGGCATCCATTGCACCCGTTCCAATAATACCAAGGGCACCTGAATTACTAACATCTGCTGCAAATTCTGCAGTTGAAATATTTGCCATTGCACCTTGAAAAATCGGATATTTTATTCCTAATATTTCATTTATCATTATCTTCTCCTATATTTCAATAATTGTAGAACCCCAAGTCAATCCTCCACCAAAGCCAACTAAAATTACTTTATCTCCTTTAGTAATTTTTTTTGACTCAAAGGCTTCACAAAGTGCCATTGGGACACTTGCAGCGCTTGTATTTCCATATTTTTCTAAATTAACAAAAAATTTATCATTATCTACATTAAGTTTCTTTGCAACATTACTAATTATTCTCTGATTTGCTTGATGAGGAATAATTAGCTTTATATCTTCTAATTTTAAATTTGTCCTATCTAAAATATTATCAATTGATTTTTCTATAACATTTATTGCAAATTTAAAAATTTCTTTACCATTCATCTTTAAAAATCCTGATTTAAGAACTTTATTTTTCATTTCAAAATTTATTTCTACATTTTCTGCAATGAGATCTTTGTCATTTCCTAAACTACAAGTATAAAATTTTTCGTTCTTTTCGTCTTTTTCTACAACAATCGCTCCAGCTCCATCTCCAAACAAAACACAAGTATTCCTATCTTCAAAATCTATTATTTTACTAAGTGTTTCACAGCCTATTACTAATGCTTTTTTATGATATGTATTAAGCATGGAAGCTACAATTTTTAAGGCAAATACGAAACCTGTACATGCCGCATTTACATCAAATGCAGTAACATTATCTCCTAGTCCTAACTTTTCTTGTACCATACATGCTACCGATGGAGTAAAATTATCAGGAGTCATTGTTGCACAAACAATTAAGTCGATTTCATTTTTATCGATATTTGAATTTTTTATCGCCTCAAAAGCGGATCTGTATGCTAATTCACTTGTATTTTCATCGGAAATTCTACGTTCTCTTATTCCTGTTCTTTGAAAAATCCACTCATCACTAGTTTCAACAAATTTTGAAAGGTCATCATTTGTAACAATTTTTCTAGGAACAGCTTTCCCATAACCTAAAATTTTCATTAATAAACTCCAATATTCCTATATTTTTTATATCTATTAGAAAGCAAAGTACTTTTACTAACTTTTCTCAATTCTTTAAGCTTTCTATAAATACAATCATCCAAAAGTTTTATCACTTCAGGAAAATTATTTTGAGCTCCACCAAAAGGTTCTCTTATAATTTCGTCAACAATATTTTTATCTCTTAAATCTGAAGCTGTAAGTTTCATCATTTCACTAGCTTCTTTACATTTTGTTTCATCTTTCCATAAAATTGATGAGAAGCCTTCTGGCGATAAAATAGAATAAATTGAATTTTCAAGCATAATAATACTATCGCCCACACTAAGAGCAAGAGCTCCACCGCTTCCACCTTCTCCGATTACAACACATATTATAGGTGTTTCAATTGTCGAAAATTCAAATAAACATTTAGCAATCGCCTCTGCCTGTCCTCTTTCTTCTGCATCTTTTCCTGGGTAAGCTCCAGCAGTATCAACAAAAGTTATAATTGGTCTGTTAAATTTTTCCGCCTGTTTTGCAAGTCTAATTGCTTTACGATAACCTTCCGGATTACTCATTCCAAAATTTCTTTCAATATTTTCTTCTGTAGTCTTTCCCTTTGCTTGTGCTATTATAGTAACAGGAATGTCGTGAAACATCCCAATTCCCGAAATTATAGCCTTATCATCTCCATAATAGCGATCTCCATGTAATTCAATGAAATTTGAAAATAATCTTTTAATATAATCTTCTGCTTTAGGATGAGACTTATTTCTTGCAATACAAACTCTATCCCAAGAAGTTAAATTCTGATTTGCTTCATAACAAAATTTTCTTATTTTATTTTTTAAAATTTCTTTTTCTTTTTCATCTGTTGCACTACTTTTTTTCTTTAAAAGATCCTTTATAATTACTTCATAATCTTTATATTCCATTATTTCACTCCATGTAAAATTAAAAGTTTATGTATAGTTTCTTTTAATTTATTTCTAGTTACTATAAAATCTATAAAGCCTTTTTCTAACAAGAACTCACTTCTTTGAAATTCTTCAGGCAAACTTTCATTTATAGTTTTTTCAATAACTCTCTTTCCAGCAAAACCTATAAGAGCATTGGGTTCTGCAATAATAATATCTCCTAGCATTGCAAAACTGGCACTTACACCTCCTGTAGTTGGATCCGTTAAAATAGTTATATATAATAAACCTTTATCATTATGTTTTTTTAAAGCTGAGCTGGTCTTAGCCATTTGCATTAAAGAAATAATTCCTTCTTGCATTCTGGCACCACCACTTGCAGTAACAATGATTAAAGGTAATTTTTTTAATGTTGCATATTCAATGGAACGTGTAATCTTTTCTCCTACAACTTTTCCCATACTACCCATCATAAAATTACTATCCATAGCACAAATAACGACTTTTTTTCCTGAAATTTCTCCAATCCCACAAACTACAGCCTCATTTATTCCGCTATTTGCTTTAGCTTTTTCAAGTTTTTCGTCATATTGATAAAAATTTTCTTCATTAAAGGTAGTAACTTCTGCATCAAATTCATCAAAGGAGTTAATATCACAAAGCTCTCTAATCCTCTCCGGTGCACCTATTCTCAAATGATGTCCACATTTGCTACAGACATACAAATTAGACTCCCACTCTTCATTAGTAATATTCTCATTACAATTTGGACAAGCTTTAAAAAGATTATCCGGAATTTCCTTTGGTAAAAATGTAGTATTATTTTTTCTATAAATTTTAAGTTTACTTATTTTATTTTTTCTATTATTAAATATACTCTGCATTTTCACTTAACTCCTTTATATATTTTGCAACATATCCAGTATCATATCTGCCATTAATAAATTTTGGACTATGTAATAACAAATATTGAAACTCTATATTCGTACTTATTCCATCAACAAATAATTCTTCAAGAGCAACTCTCATCTTCTTAATGCAAGCTAATCTTGTAGGAGCATAAGCTATCACTTTCATAATCATAGAATCATAAAAAGGTGGAATTGTATAACCATTATAAACTGCAGTTTCAATACGAACTCCATTCCCACAAGGTAGATTCAAAAATTCAATCTTACCTGGAGAAGGAGCAAAATTATTCTTAGTATCTTCTGCTGTTATCCTACATTCAATAGAATATCCTTTGATTTTTATATCCTTTTGCTTTATATTTAGCTTTAATCCTGACGCAATACGAATTTGTTGTCTTACTATGTCAACCCCTGTAATCATCTCTGTAATAGGATGCTCAACTTGAATTCTGGTATTCATTTCCATAAAATAATAATTGCCTGACTTATCAACTAAGAACTCAATAGTTCCAGCTGAATAATATTTTAAATGCTTACAAATTTTAACAGCATCTGCAATCAACTTTTCTCGAATTTTTTTATCGAGAACATGACAAGGTGCCTCTTCCAAAATTTTTTGATTTTTCCTTTGCATTGAACAATCACGTTCATATAGATGAATTACATTACCAAACATATCCCCTAAAACTTGCACTTCAATATGTTTAGGCAATTCAATATATTTTTCAATATAAACTCTATCATCATTAAAACTAACTTTTGCCTCAGATTTTGCGGTATTAAAATTTTCAGTAAAATCTGAACTATCCCAAACTATTCTCATTCCTTTACCTCCACCACCACTAGAGGCTTTGATGATAACTGGATAGCCAATTTTTTCTGCTTCTAAAAGTCCTTCATCAGCATTTTCAATTACATTTTTTGTTCCAGGAATAACTGGAACTCCAATATTTATCATTTGTAATCTGGCCTCATTTTTATCCCCTAACATACTTATCAATTTATGATTAGGGCCTACAAAAATTAAACCACATTCTTCAACTAATTTTGCAAATTTAGGATTCTCACTTAAAAATCCAAATCCTGGATGAATTGCATCACATCCGCTACTACAAGCAGCTTGAATAATATTATTCATATTAAGATATGATTGTAAAGGATTATCAGGACCTATACATATTGCTTCATCTGCCAAATTAACATGTAGTGCGTCCTTATCTCCAACTGAATAAACTGCAACAGATGTTATGCCCATTTCTTTGCAAGTTCTTATTATTCTTACTGCTATCTCACCACGATTAGCAACTAGTAACTTTCTAATCATTTTAATCTCCTATCAAGATAAGCTCCTCATTAAATTCAACCATATTTCCATTTTGTGCTTTAATTTCAAGCACAGTTCCACTCTTATTGGACTTTATTTCATTCATAACTTTCATAGCTTCCAAAATACAAATAACATCGCCTTCATTTATCTTTTGTCCAACTTTTACATAAGGCGCCTCATTAACACTTGGTGCAGCATAAAAAGTTCCAACAAAAGGAGCTTTAATCCATTCACCATTAGTATCATCGGATTGTTTTTCTTCTATCACAGGTTTTATAGGATTACTTTTCTCTACAACATTTACAACTTCTTTAGTAACATATTCAACTTTATTATTTTTTAAATTAATCTTAAAATCTTTAAGTTCTAAAGTCATTTCATCTAAACCTGAATTTTTAAACAACTCAATAATACTATTTATCTTATCAATATCCATAAATTTCTCCTAAAAATTTAGTAAGCTAATTTTTTTAGCTTACTACTTAGTTTTTGCTTCAATAATGTCTATTACATCTTGTACAGTTTGCAATTTCATTAATTCCTCATCTTCAATTTTTATATCGAATTCTGACTCAATTTCCAATGCAAGTTCAATAGATGATAAAGAATCAATTCCTAAATCTTCATTCAATCTTGCAGTAGGAACTACCTCGCTTCCTTCAATATTTAATGATTCAACTAAAATTTCTCTAACTTTTTCTAACATAATTTTATCTCCTTTTTTATTTTGATTATCAAATATTTGACAGTCAAAGTTTTGACAGTCAAATTATATATTATTTATTTTATAATGTCAAGCATTTTTATAAAAAATAAATTTTTATGAAAATTAATTTATAAAAACACATAACTGAGCAATAAAAAACAACACCCTTAAAATATGATAAAAAATCACTAAGAGTATTGTTTTTAAAAATCGTTAAAAAGTTCTATTTCTTTAATCTAAGTATTTTTCTATATCCAATGATTGCAACCACACAAGAAAGTATATCTCCCGGTAAAAAAACTAAAAATAAATTATAAAATAAATAACTAAATAAATATACTTTTCCATTAAGAACATATTGTATAAATATAAAGTAAATCATTCCAAAAAAATAAATGATTAACATTCCAATTGCAGTACTTATATAAATATTTTTTTCCTTAAAGCTAGAAATAAAATAAGTTGCAAATATAAATGCTAACAAATATCCAAAAGTTGGACTAAAAATATAATTTATTCCACCACCATTCGCAAATATAGGAAATCCTACGAGTCCAATCATTATATATACAATTACACTTAAAACAGCCAATCTTCGTTCTAGTACTAATGCTGATAAAACAACAAATAGAGTTTGTAATGTAATTGGAACAAGCAAAAATGGAATTTTTATAAATGCTCCAACTGCAATTAATGCACTGAACAAGGCTACTAAATTAAGCTCTTTTGTACTTATTTTCATTTTATCTCCTTTCATTATAATTTTTACATAAGAATTAGACCATAAAAAAATATTTTTGTCAAGATTATAACTTATATTTAATTCTAAAAAACAAAAAGTAGTTAACCAATTTTCTTGACAAACTACCTTTGAATTAATGCTTATACTTATAAAATCACTATTTTTTTATATATTTTTTATTGCCTCATTCCTTATCCTATCTTCAGTTTCAAATTCTTCTAAATACTCATTTGCTTTTTCTAGTTTTAATCTCAACTCTCCTTTTTTCCCTGAAAGCGAAATTTTTCCATATTTTAATCCTGATATCATATACCATGAATCAGTTTCCGAACGTCTTAAAAATAACAAATATTCTGTATTCGTCTCCATTAATTCATAATTTAGGATATGGTATATCTTTCCAGTTTCTTCATCTATTCCAGCACTTTCGAAAATATCTATAATATCTCCTGCTTTAAAATCTCCCTTTATGACCTCTTGAATTTTAAATTTTGAGATTGTGTAAAAACCATTAACATTTCCCTTATCTTTTTGTATTATTGAAGGATTTTGCTTTACTTTTTTACCTAAAACAATTATTTCCGATTCCTTTTCAACATCATTCAAATTTCTATAAGAATCAATCTTAGCTTCTACAATAATATGATTCCCATATTGATTTTTTCTAATATTACTCTCAGTTAATTTATTCTTTTCTTTACTACAAGAAGTCAGCAAAATGAAAGATAGAACTAAAATTTTAAATTTATTTTTCATAATATCCTCTCTACTTTTTATTTTAAAAAAACAACTAATGACAAAAACTATTAGTTGTTTAATTAATTTCACATATTTATTTAGGGTCGCCCTTTTTATATTCCGTATTAGTTTCAACATCAACAATGGTTTTTTCGTCTTTTATCCAAAACTTCTTTTCAGGGAAAAAATTAGCTGTTAAATACTTTTTTCCATCTTCTTCAAAAATTTTCGGTTCTAAAAAGTTTCCATCATCCGTAAAATCACCACGAAGTTTTTTAACGGACTCTTTTGAACATTTATCAAAGTCTATAGGTTTAGCCTTATAATACATACAAGGCACACCATAATATTCACCATTATCTAAAACAATTTGTGAATCATACGCATAATAATATCCACAAATTTTTTCAACCTCTTTACTTGCCTTTCTAACTACTTGCTTATTTGTATTATCGTCATTAACTTTAGAACTTTTAGAACAACCTGACAAAGCAATAAAAACAGGCAAAATCAAAACAAACTTCTTAAAAAATTTTTTCATAATATCCTCCTTGAAATTTTTCAAAGTCTAACCTAAAATATGTACATTATAGCATTTTCCAAAAATTCTAAAATAATTATTTATTATATTCACAGTTAAATTTAAGGAATAATATCTCCTTTTTTTACCAAAGCAAAAATCCATTCTTTTTTTATCTTCCAAATATTTGCTTGAACTCTGTAAATATCCCATTCATCAATATCGAATATTCTAGTCCAACTGTCTATAACTATTTGTCTTTCTTCGGGATAAAAATTCTTGTACTTTCCTTCAAAAAACTCAAAACCATTATCTATACCTTTATCTTTTAATCTTTTTTTATACTTTTTATCATCTTCTTCATCTAATGGAATATAATGATGATTGAGTACATAATCCCATTTAACTCCGTCAAAGTAGATTACTTCTTCTTTAGGAACATCCAAAACATATAGAACTGAATTTTCAATTGGAGGCATACAATTTTTATTACTTACTCCACACCAAACCGGCATTTCAACTTCTTCTGGTTTTGGAACTCTTTTACTTGCCTCTTTTACAAAATAATTATAACAATTTAAAATATAGTCAGAAATCACTCCAAAATTTTCTTTAACATAAGAAATTTTATTCGTAAAGTAACCTTTCTCTTCAATTTCTTTTAAAGATCTAATATCTTGTCTAGTATATAATCTTACAGTTTCCATATATTCACATCCCTTCTTATCTCTATAATTTATTATATTACATTAAACCGCAAAAATCAAATTGAAAATAATACACAAAAAAGCTATTGAAAAAATTCAATAGCTTCTGTTCTTAAGTTATTATCTTTGTATAATCTTTTCCGTCATCATCAAATACCATAAAATTTTTAATTCTCAATTTGATATTTGCATTTTCTTCATAAACTCCGTAAGTTTCAACATGGTCTATAACTCTGACTACATTGTCATTTCCCAAATCTACTTTACAGTCATTTACATCTCCAAGATAGAATTGACTTACAAGCTTAGCATCAATTGTTCCATCTCTTTCATCAATTCTAAGAGCTTCCGGTCTTATAGCAACTATAACATTTCCAGTCTTATCTCCGTCATAAGGTAATTTCTTTCCGGTATTTGCAAGTTCAACAAAGCCGTCTTTTGCAACTCCCTTGATGAAATTAACACGACCAACAAAGTTTGCAACAAAAGGATTTACAGGATTTCTGTAAATTTCTTCTGGAGTTCCTATTTGTTGAACCACACCTTTATTAATCAAAATAATCCTATCACTCATTGTCATAGCTTCTATTTGATCATGTGTTACATAAATAACTGTAATTTCAAGCCTTTTTTGTATTTCCTTTATTTCAAAACGCATTTCTTCTCTTAGTTTCGCATCCAAGTTTGAAAGAGGCTCATCAAGCAAAAGCAATTTAGGTTTAGCAATCAAAGCACGTCCAAGTGCAACCCTTTGTTGTTGTCCACCTGAAAGTTCTGATGGAGCTCTGTCTTTATATTGAGATAAGTGAACTATTTCCAAAACTTTTTCAACTCTCTCTTTAATTTCTTCTTTTTTAACTCCTGCTATTTTTAAAGGATAGGCAACATTGTCAAAAACATTCATATGAGGCCAAACTGCATATGATTGAAATACCATTCCTATTCCCCTTTTTTCAGGTGGAAGGAATGTTTTTCCGCCTGAAACAACTTTATCTCCTATTAATATTTCTCCACTTGTAGGTTTTTCAAATCCAGCTATAAGTCTCAACATTGTAGTTTTTCCACAACCTGAAGGCCCTAATAGAGTTATAAATTCACCATCTTTAAAAGTATCTGTAAAAGGTTTTAAAACTTCTACATTACCAAAAGACTTACTTAATTCTTTTATCGTAATTGTTGACATTTTTCCTCCTAAATTGAAAACTTACCTTTTGTAAGTTTATTTAAAATCCAGTTAACTACCAATACAAAAATCAAAATTGCAGTAGCAAGCACACTTGCTATTTGTTGACTATGATATGTTTGATAATTGTAAAGTTCAAAACCAATTGTCTTTGTATGAGATGAATACAAAATTGTACTCATAGTAAGTTCATAGAAACAAGGCATAAATATTAAGAATATACCTGCAACAATTGAAGGCATTATAAGTGGTGCTGTAACATCTTTAATCATCCTAAGCCAACCTGCTCCTGAAATTTGTGATGCCTCTTCTAAAGAAGGATGAACCTGACTCATTCCTGAAACAACAGTCCTCATTCCCATCAACATATACTTAATCATATATGCGATTATCATAATATAAATTGTATTATAAATATTTATTCCAAATTTTCCACTCATTGTCATTATTAGAGCCAGTGCTATTGCAATACTAGGAGTTCCTGAACCTACAGTTATCAAAAAGTCTGGAATTTTTCTTCCCTTTACTTTTGTTCTTTCAAGCAAATAAGCCATCATACAAGAGATTATTATTCCTAAAAATGCTGCTGCACAAGCTGCAATTAAACTGTTTATTGTAGAACTCAATATACTATCTCTTGTTAGCATTTGTTGCCAGAATCTAAATGAGATATTTCTTGCTGATAAAGGCTTACCCATATTGATAGTAACAGAAGTAAGAGCAACAGTTATAAATGGAACTATTACTACTACAAAAGAAAAAATTGAAACCAATATTGTAAGAGGTAATCTCCATTTCCCTAAATCAACTATTGTAGGTCTTGTTGACTTCCCACTCATAGTTATAAATTGTTTCTTTCCTAGTACAAATGTTGAAAAATACAAAACTAAATTTGCAATTATCATCAAAAATACTGCAAGAGTTGTAGCATCTATTATACCTTCTTCATTTCCTATATGAACAAACTCTATTATTCTAGTTGTAACTGTATGAATTTGTCCTGGAGCTCCGATTATTGACGGAATACCATAACAAGAAGCGGCTGTTACAAAAACTAAAAGTCCTGCAGCGATTAAACTTGGTGTCATCATCGGAATTGTAACAGTAAATAAAGTCTTTAGAGGACTTGCTCCTGAAATTCTAGCAGCTTCTTCTAAAGAAGGATCCATTTTTTCCATTGCACGAGAAATTGTGATAAAAGCATAAGGATAATAAAAACAAGTAAGTACCCAAATCATTCCCCATACACTATAAATATTAAAGATTGGTTCACTTAATCCAAAAATCTTTTGAAGAAACATATTTAAAGTTCCAACTCTTGGATTTAAAAGTCTAAGCCAAGCCATTGCTCCTACATAAGGAGGAACCATATATGTAATAACAAACATAGTTCTAAATATTTTTTTGCCATATAAATTAGTTCTTCCAACTAAAAAAGCAAGTGGAAAAGCGATTAACATTCCAAAGAATGTTGTTGCAACCGCAGTAACAATAGTATTTCTAATAGCTATAAAATTGGCATCATAACTATAAACTCTTTTAAATGCCTCAAAAGTAAAACTTCCATTAGGAAATACGGATTTAACAAAGAGATATAAAAGTGGGAAAACTTCAAAAATAAGTAAAAGTGCAACAATAGAAAGCATTATTATCCACTTTATATCTAATCTAAATTTTCTTTCTGTCTTTTGCATAAAATAACCTTCCATTAACAAGAGGGAGTTTCCTCCCTCTATATTTTTATTGTAAAACAATAAGCTCCAATTTTTTATATGGTTCTTATTTCTTATTTTTTACCAATTGTATCTGTAAACATCTTTCTTAGAGAATCTCTGTCTTTAACTAATTGTTCCCATTTAACATTTATACTATTTGCTGTAATTTCAGAAGTTTTAATTGCATCAAAAGGAACTTCAGGGAAGTCTTTTAATACAGAATGCATCCATCCCTTAACTATATATTTTTGACCTTCTTCTGATAAGAACCATTTTGAAATTGCTTCTGCAGCTTTTGTATTTTTATTTTCTGTTAATTTTTCATCTACAACCATAATTGGTGAAGGGACTACAATTGTTCCATCTTTAGGATATATAACTTCTAATGAAGAATTATCATCTTGTCTTTTCTTTAAAACAGATTCTTCAAGAATCATTAGTTCATCCATTTCGCCAGTTTCAAGTTTTGTCAAAGCAACACTACCTGCTTCAATAGCAACTTTTCTCTTAGCTAAATTAGCAAAATATTCGTCATTATATTTATCTTTTAATCCACTGATAGCTGCAAGAGCTGTACCTGATTTTAAAGGATCTGACATTGAAATCTTTCCTGTAAGGCTTTCTTTTTCAGCAAATTCTTTAAAAGTTTGAGCTAAATCTTCTTTCTTTGTTTTTTCAGGATTATAAGCTAAAACCATATTAGAAATTCTAACTGGATACCAATATCCTTCTTTATCATATTCGAAAGCTAATTTATCTTTGTTTTCGATATCAAATTTATGTAATACATTTTTTTCTTTTAATTCATAAGCATAGGAAGGTTCTGCAACCATTATAATATCACAAGCAAGTTTTCCTGCTTCGATTTCCCCAGCAATTTTAGTTTGTAAAGTTCCAGTTCCACCTTGGAAAAACTCAATTTCACAGTTAGGAAATTTCTTTTTAAGTGCAGGTTTCATATTAGCAATTATATCTTCATACATTGAAGTATAAATTCTAACTTTTCCAGAAACTTCTTCATTCGCTTTCATATCTTTACTTGTATCATCTTTCTTATCAGAGCCTCCACCACAAGCAGTTGCACCAATCATTAATGCTGACAACATAAGTGCCAAAAATTTCTTTTTCATAAATCCTCCTAAATAGAAATAATATCTTTTTCGAGTACACACTCCAGAACTAATTATATTCAAAATTCTAAAAAAATCTACAATTTTTTTGGTGATTTTCTAAATAATTTAAAATTTTTCTAAAAAATTAAAGGACTATTTTGTCCCTATAAAAAATATTATCCCTATTTATTAGTTCTTATCTAAATTATACAAAAAGTAAATTTACACTAAAAAGAGAGATATTTTATGAAAAATTGTCTCTCTTTTAAAAAAATATTAAATTTTTGAAATAATCACTTTGCAAATTTAAATAAAGATAAATAATAATCAAAAAATTAATTTACCTATATTCTACTTCATCCACTCATTAAATTTATTCAAAGTTTTCTCTCTACCAATGTCAGTAACTTTAATAATATCATTTTCTATATATGCAAATTTTTTATTCAATAAATTCTTTAAAACTCTTTCAAATTTATTCTTTGCATAACATAGATGCTCATTTATTTTTACAACATTACATTCAATATCAGCTCTTTGAGTATTTTCGTGGTTTATTATATGAAGCATCATTGTAACCTCTGCAAATTCAGCTCTTTTTCTGTTTTCATTTAATATTTTTTTGATAATTCCGTTTCTCGGTTCAAATATAAATACTAATAAAAATATCAATCCGTTAACTATGGCTATTGTTCCTGCAATAGAAAGGTCATAAATATATGCCATATAAAATCCTATTACACTACTTAAAACTCCCGTGAAAACACTTAGAAATATCATTTTCTTCAAATCATGTGTTAATAGATATGCCGTTGCAGACGGAACAACCATATATGAAATTACAAGTATTGAACCTACCGCATTAAATGCTCCTACAGTTGTTATAGAAACTAAACTCATCAAAGCGTAATAAATAACAGCCGGTGCAAATCCGGAAATCAAACTTAAATTTTTGTCGAATGTAGAAATTTTTAATTCTTTAAAAAACACCCAAATAAAAATCAAATCAATTAAAAATATTACTGCCATTACAAAAATAACCTTTGACATTTCATAACCGAAAAACTCGATTCTCGGAATTATTGAAAATGCAACTTCTCCAACTAAAACGGAGTCAATACAGAGATGCACTCCTCTTAAAAATTTTGAAATCAATATTATAGCAATACTGAACAAAAATGGAAATACAAGCCCTATTGACGCATCTTCATGCAAAGTTGTCTTTTGATTTATAAGCTCCGTCAAAAATACAGTAAGTATTCCAACCAGTCCGGCACCGACAATCAGCAAAGGACTTGTCAAATCTTTTGTAATGAAAAAAGCAATTACGATTCCAAGTAAAATTGTATGAGTTATAGAATCTATCATCATAGACATTTTTCTAAGAATTAAAAATGGTCCCAATAGTGAACAAGCAGCTGAAACTAAACTTACAGCTATTAAAATTTCTAATTGTCTCATTTAGTCCCTCCTTGCATAGTTCTCTTTTTACTGAATAAAATTCCTTTTTTAGGCGAAAATAATATACTAAAAAATACAATTAAACTTGCAACTATCGCTATAACCGGTCCTGTTGACAACCCTTTATAGTACATACTTATAAATGAACCGGTAATTCCTGAGAAAGCTCCAAAAATTCCTGATAAAATCATCATAACATTGAATTTATCCGTCCATTGTCTTGCAGCAACAGGTGGTGCAATTAACATTGTACTCATAAGAATTACTCCAACTGATTGAATTCCCATAACTATTGAAATTACAAGTAAAACTATTAATATTCCGGTCATTAAATTTATAGAAAATCCCTTTGTTTGTGCAAACTCCGGATCAAAGGAAAAAAGTTTTAATTCTTTCCAAAATAGTAAAATTACAAACAACACCAAAATAATTATTCCGATTAAAAAATATATATCTTTTTTCAAAAAAGCGGCAGCTTGTCCAAATATAAATTTATCAAGACCCGCTTGATTAGTATTTGCTTCTCTTTGAATAAGTGCAAGTAAAACAACGCCAAGCCCAAAAAATGTTGACAAAACAATTGCCAATGCACTGTCAAATTTTACTTTTGATTTTAAATCAATTCCGAAAATAAAAAGTGCCGCTATAACTCCTGCGATAAAAGCTCCAAGAAGTAAAAATTCCAAATTTTTAATTCCAAGTACCATAAAAGCAATACAAACACCGGGAAGAGTTGAATGGCTGATTGCATCACAGATAAGTCCTTGTTTTCTCACTGTAACATATACTCCCATAATTCCACTTAAAAGTCCCAAAAGTCCTGAACCTAAAGCTATCATCAAAAAAGTATAGTCAGTAAGTAAATCTAAAATTCCGTTCATAATCTACACCCTATATGCCTTATTTATATTATCTTCTGTAAAAACATCCTTAACGGAACCTGAAGCGATAACCAATTTATTTAAAAGTACAACTTCATCAAAATATTCTTCGACAGTTCTTAAATCATGATGAACAACTATGATTGTCTTTCCGCTATCTCTAAGTTCTTTCAAAATTTTCATAATTTCTTTTTCCGTTTTAGCATCAACCCCTTTTAGCGGTTCATCTAAAAAATAAATTTCACTATCTTGAACTAATGCTCTCGCCAAGAAAACTCTCTGTTGTTGGCCGCCGGAAAGATCGCTTATTTGCCTATCGACAAACTCTTCCATTCCAAGTTTCTTTAAAGCCTCTAAAGACAATTCTCTTTCTTTTTTACCTGCTCTTTTTATCCAACCGAGCTTCCCATAAGTTCCCATCATAACAACATCCAAAACATCTGTCGGAAAATCCCAATCGACAGACTCACTTTGTGGCACATAAGAAATATCTTTTCTAAATTCCTTATAAGGCTTGCCGAAAAATGAAATTTTTCCGGATGAAATGGGGATTAAATTTAACATTGCCTTTAACAAAGTCGATTTACCTGCACCGTTTGGTCCCAAAATCGCGGTAAGTTTACCTCTTTTAATATCCAAATCCACATCCCAAACTACAGGTTTAAGATAATAGGCAATAGTTAAATCTTCAACTTTTACAGCTATTTCGTCCATTTTTTCCTCCAAAAAACAAAAAATCTCCACAATATAAGTATATATATTTAGGAGATTTTTTTCAAGTATTATTTTAAAGCATCAACTATAGTATCAATATTATATTTAAACATTGAGATATAAGTATTTTCTTTTGTATTATCATCTCCTAATGAGTCAGAATACAACTCTCCACCTATTTTAACATTATGTCCTTTAGCTTTACAAGATTCAACTAAAGATTCAATAGTTTTCTTAGGAACTGAAGATTCAACAAAAACTGCTTTTATTTTTGTTTTAACCAAGAAATCTGAAAGTTTCTTTATATCAGCTGCACTTGCTTCTGATTCTGTACTGATTCCTTGAATAGCCTCTACCTTAAATCCGAATTCCTTTGCAAAATAGTTAAAAGCATCATGAGCAGTAACTAAAACTCTTTGATTTTCAGGTAATTCAGAAACTTTTTTCTTTATATAATCAGAAAGTTCATCAAGTTCTTTTTCATATTTAGCAAGATTTTTATCTATTTCTTCAGCTTTTGAACTATCAGCTTTCTTCAAACCTTCTGCTACATTTTTCGCAGCTATTTTCCAGTTCTTAACACTAAACCAAATATGTGGATCATTAGGACCTGCTCCTTCTTCATCCCAAGGAAGTAATCTATCTGATGGAATATTTTTTGCTGCAGTTACAACGTTCTTATTTTGTTTTTCTAAACCTTGTAAAATTTCTCCCATTTGTCCTTCCAAATGTAATCCGTTTACAACTACAACATCTGCTTTTTCAAGTTTTTCCACATCGCCTGCTGTAGGCTTATATAGATGAGGGTCAACTCCCGCTTTCATCATTCCTTCAACTTCAAAGTTATCTCCACCGATTTGCTTTACCAAATCTGTAAGCATTGTACTTGTAGCAACAACTTTTTTCTTTGAAGTCTTTTGCTCAGTTTTCTTTTCTCCCTCTTTGTTTTTACTATCATCTTTTTTGGTACAAGCTCCCAAAACCCCAACGGAAAGTACCAATGCAAGTAATAATATAATTTTTTTCTCATTTTTTCCCTCCTAAAAAATCTGTAAAGAATTTAATTTCTCTTACTCATATATATTACCACATTTTTTTAAAAATATCAATAATGATTATCTATTTCACAAATATTTTTTTATCTTTATTTTTGACTATAATTAAATGGATTTCTAATATGACAATAATAATGTGCTATATAATTTAAGTGATACATTTTCTTTTAAAACAAAAAAGTAGTATAAAAATTATACTACTTTTCATTCTAAAATTTTATTATTTCTTTTCTGTATATCCTTGTTTAATCAAGCCTTCTTCAGTCTTTTTCATACTAATCTTAACTTTTGCTGGGTCTTGGAAATTATTTCCTAAAACAGTTTTTGACTTTTCATAATCAAGATTTTCATAATCTATTTCGATATTTTCTACAAACTTTTCATCTTGATAATCAATAGATTCTTTTATACCTTGGATGCCTTGATATTTTTCTGCGATAGGTCCAACTATTTTTTGAAATTCTTCTTTAGTTCTAGCTGGCTTTAATTTTGCATATTCGCCTTCAACTACAGTATTTTGTTTAATAACCTTGTCTTCACTTTCAATATAAGTATAAGTAATAGTTGTTTTCATACCATCTTTTTCTAATTCGAAAGTTTTTGTAGGATTACTACCTTTACTTGAACAAGCAGTAGATAATACTACAACAGATATCATTAATAATGATAAAAGAATATTTTTTAATTTTCTCATAATTAACCTCCATATAAAAAATAATTCAGTTTATTTTATCATAAACACATATTTTTTTCAAATAGACCCAGGATAAAACACTGTATATTTTCATAATTTACACTAGTGTAAATTAGATATAAATTCTATAATATAAACTAAATTTTCACAAACCCACTAAATTACTGTAAAAGATTATATTCTAAAATTATATTACAATTTTGCAATAAAAAAGTAGTATAACAATTATACTACTCTTTGTTCTAAAATTTTTCTATTTTTGTTCTTTATATCCTTTACCTAATAGCATTTCTTCAGTTTTTTTCATGCTAATTTTAGTCTTTGAAGGATCTGCAAATCCACTTCCAAGAACAGTTTTTGCTTTTTCATAGTCAATATTTTCATAATCAATTTCCAAATTTTCAATAAATTTATCATCTTGATAATCAATTGATTCTTTTATTCCTTGGATTCCTTGGTATTTTGCAGCAATTGGATCTAATACCTTTTGAACTGCTTCTTTTGTCTTAGTAGATGGCAATTGTTCATATATACCTTCATTTACAGTTGTTTGCTTAATAACTCTATCATCTTTTTCTATATAAGTATAAGTAATAGTTGTTTTTAAGCCATTCTTATCCAAAACAAAAGTTTTAGTTGCATTAGCTTCTTTACCTGAACAAGCTGTTGCTAAAACTACAACTAAAAGCATAGCTACTGATAATAGTATCTTTCTAAATTTTTTCATAATTTTCCTCCGCGTAAAAATTTTATAATTAATTTTAACATATTAAAAAGTTTTTTTCAATCTAGTTTAAGTTCTAAACTAATCATATTATCACTAAATTTAAAATGAAAAAGACGATATTATATACCGTCTTTCAAATCGTACAAATATTATTTTTGTTCTTCAAATCCTTGTGATTTTAACATTTCTGCACTTTTTTCCATGCTAACTTTATTCGTGCTAGGATTTCCAGTGAACACCATTCCTGGAAGGCCTTTTGCCTTTTCATAATCAAAGTCTGTATAATCTACTTCAACTTCTTCAACAAATTTATCTTCTTGAATATCTAAAGTTTCTTTTAAACCTTTAATCCCTTGATATTTAGCAGAAACATCTTGTATTTGTTTCTTTAATTGTTCTATGTCTCTGCCTTGAAATGCTGAGAATAGAGCCTCAGTTTTACTTGTTTGTTTAACAACTTTGTCGTCCTTTTCAATATAAGTATAGACAAGAGTTACCTTAACACCATTTTGTTCCTTTACAAAAGTTTTTGTAGCAGTAGTTTCTTTACTTGAGCAAGCAGTTGATAATACTATAACAAAAAGCATTGCTAAAGATAACATAACATTTCTTAATCTTTTCATAATATTCCTCCATAAAAAATATATAAGTAATTTTATCACATAATAATCAATTTTTCAATTACTTATTGTAAAAAAATTTTATAAAAACTCAACTAAAAAGCACTCTTACAAGTGCTTTTTAAACTATAATAATATTTTCCTACTAATCCCAACTTGGTGGGTTTGCTTTTGATTCCGTATTTTGGAAATATTGATATTCATGGAATCCTAACATTCTTGAAACTAAAACTATTGGGAAAGTTAACATTGATCTGTTAAATCTAGTAACAGTGTCATTGTAAATCATTCTGGAGTTCTTTACATCTTGTTCATAAGAGTCAATTTTATCCATAGTATTTAAATACACTGTATTAGCTTTTAATTCAGGATATGATTCAACTACAACAGCAAGTCTTGATAGAGCTTGAGTAAACATATTATCATCAGCTTCAATATCTTTTACAGAACTGTTACTATTTAATCCTCCTCTTGCTTGAACAACTTTTTCCAATGTTTCAGCTTCATGTTGTGAATATTTTTTAGTTGCATCAATCAAAGATTTTAAAGCATCCCATCTTGATTCAACATTTGCAGCTATTTGCCCCATAGCATTTTTTACCATTTCTCTAAGTCTTATTAATCTGTTATAACTTGAGATAATCCACAATACAAGTAGGACTACTACTGCAAGTACTACATATAAAACAGTCATATTTTTCTCCTTTCTAAATTTATATATTTCATTGAATATATACCCAACTATCTAGTTCCGCCACCGGAACCACCACCGAAGGAGCCTCCGCCACCTCCGATACTTGAAAAGCCTCCGCCTCCGCCAGAGGAACTTTGAACACTTTTTGAGTAAGCGTCTAAAAAGTTACTAGAAAATACATGAGAATAAATCATAGCAGTATGCAACGAATAAACATCAACATCGTAACTTTCCAAAAATTCTGGAGATAATTTCTTTAATTGCTTTTCAACTTCTTCTGCAACATCAAAAAGAGTTGCATAAATCAATAAATCTTTCCAAACTTTTATTTCAGAAACTTCTCTTTCACTTAATAATGAGAAATCTTTTAAATAATTATAATACTTAATTAGACGAGCAGTAAAATCTTTACCTTTGTCACTATAAGTATATACATATTTATTTCTGCTATTTTTAACAAGCAAGTCATTTTGTGTTGCATAAGTAACAGATTCTTGTTTCAGACTTTCTTGTATAGCTTTAAACGCATTTTGATTTTTTGTCTTTCTTAAATATGCAGTAAATTCATTTTCCTGTAGTATTTCATCATCTTTAGCAGCTGCCTTAACCATATCAAATAATTTTCTCTCTGTAGAAGTCTCAAATTCGTAATTTGATTCAGAATTTATTTTCAAAGATAAAATTTCTTTTTTAAAGATAAATCCTTTTTCTTCAGTCATAGGTGTTAAAAGTTTAGTTTGAATCCACTTTAGAAAATAAGCCCTAATTATTGACTCTGGACCATCAAAACCCGCACATTTCAAAATATGGGATAATTTCCACCATTCTTTTTCAGGAATATCTCTGTAATACTCTCCTTTAAAATCTCCTTTTTTGTATCCACCTTTAAATTTCTTACTAGATGAGATTGCAGCAGAAGATCCAAAAAGAGCAATAAATAAAAATATTATGGCTTTAATTATTGTTCTGTAAGTAGCTTTAGATGTTTTTGTATTTTTAGTTGTATTTTTCTTATAACTTGAACCTTTAAATGCCATATCTTTATAATATGAAAAGTCTTTATTTATAGTTTCCCCAGAAGTAAACTCTCCTTTATTTATCTGAGTTAAAATAGTTACATAATTAGAACTAGAAAGTCCTGTTAAACTATTAAAAACTATATTTCCATTTGAAAATTCAATTTTTCCTTTATTACCAAATGCCCAAATCTTAGCATTAGTATTGTCAAATTTTCCTTCTGCCTTTGAAATAGTAACTTTTACTTCTTTTGGTGCTGCACTTAATCCGTCATTTACAAACTTCCAAAAAACCATATCCGAGTCAGTTAAAAGTTTTACAAAATTCGTAACCCTATATCTTAATACAAAAGTCTTTCTCTTATATTCTCCAAAACCAAAACAAAGCTCATACCCTTTTGTCGTTTTTACAACTCCAGACTTTTTTGCCTTTTGTTCTCTTGTTTGTTTTACATTCCAAGTCTGTAAACTCTCATAAGGAACTTCTTTTCCTCCTTGAATTTCAGAAACTGTAAAATTTAATATTTCACTTTTCCCTAAATTTTCTATAGGAATATAGTATTCCGTTCCTTTAGTTGGCAAAAAATCCATAATACTTTCAATATCAGCACTTCCGTCTTTATTAATTTTAACTTTAATTTCATTCTTATAAAAAGTGTCTGCGAAAGAATTATTGGAAGAAATTATAAAAAAGCCAACTATTATAAATGAGAATATAAAAAGTCTCCTGATAATACTTCTAAAATCTTTCATAAGCCTCATATATTTCCTTAAAATCATTATCTATTTTGTCTTAAATACTATTAACGAGTTCCTCCACCATCTCCGCCACCGAAGGAGTCTCCACCACCTCCGATGCTTGAATATCCCCCATCTCCATCTGAATAATTTGATACATTACTTGAATAAGCATCTACAAAATTATTAGTGAAAACATCGGAATAAACAACTCCTGTATGGAATGAGTTTAAATCAACATCTATATTATTTAAAAGTTCTGGAGATAATTTACTTAGCTGTTCTTCAACAGCGTCAGCAACATCATAAAGTGTCGCATAAATTAGTAGTTCTTTCCAAACTTTTATCTCGGAAATTTCCCTTTCACTTAACAAAGAAAAATCTTTTAAATAATTATAATACTTTATTAAACGAGCAACAAATTCATTGCCCCTATCATTATACTTTTCTGTCCATTCTCCACTTTCTTTTTTCTCAAAAAAATCATTTTTTCTTGCATAGTCAATAGATAAATTATCCAATTCTTCTGATAATTCTTCAAATCTATGTTGCTTAAATTCATCTTCTAAATATTTTGAAAATTCATTTTCTTGTAAAATTCCATCACCTTGAGAAGCACCTACAACCATAGAGTAAAATTTTTCCTCTATTTTAGTATCAAATTGTTTAGGAGCATCTTCATTTATTTTTAGAGCTAAAACTTCCTTTTTAAAAATACGACCCTTTTCTTCGGTTATTGGTATTAATCGTTTAGCTTGAATCCATTTTAGGAAATACGCTCTAAATATTGCTTCATTACCATCGAATCCTGCATTTTCCAAAATGTAGGATAATTTCCACCATTCTTTTTCAGGAATATCTCTATAATATTCTCCTTTAAAATCTCCCTTACTATATCCTTTCTTTTTCCTTAAAAACAATATAGTAATAATTGCACCAAAGACAATTATTGGAGTTACAACGAAAAGCATAATATTTTTAAATAACTTGTTTTTAGTATCAGGTTTTTTATAATCTGAACCTTTAAAAGCTAAATCTTGATAATATGAAAAATCTTTATTTATAGTTTCACCAGAGGTAAACTCTCCTTTATTAATCTGAGTTAAAATAGTTACATAATTAGAACTAGAAAGACCTGTTAAACTATTAAAAACTATTTTTCCATCTAAAAATTCAATCTTTCCCTTATTTCCAAAAGCCCAAATCTTTGAATTTGAATTATCGAATTTACCTTCAGCTTTAGAAATAGTAATTTTCACTTCTTGTGGGGCAGAACTCAATCCCTTATTGACAAATTGCCAATAAACCATATCAGAGTCTTTTAAAAGTTTTACAAAATTTGTAACCCTATATCTTAAAACAAAAGTTTTTCTCTGATACTCACCAAATCCAAAACAGAGTTCATAGCCATTTTTAGTCTTTACAACTCCGGCTTTCTTTGCTTTTTGTTCTCTAGTTTGTTTTACATTCCAAGTATTTAAAGTTTCGTAAGGAACTTCTTTTCCTTCTATAATTTCAGAAACATCATAGTTTAAAATTTCACTTTTTCCTAAATTTTCTATAGGAATATAGTATTCAGTTCCTTTAGATGGTTCAAAATCCATAATACTTTCAACATCGGCACTTCCGTCTTTATTAATCTTAACATTAATTTCATTTTTATAAAAAGTGTCTGCAAAAGAATTATTGAAAGGTATTACAAACAAAATTAATAAAATAATGGAAAATGCAAAAACTTTTTTTGCTAAATTTTTAAGATTTTTCATAAGACTTAACCTCCTATTTCAATCTTCTCAAAATTTCTCCCTTACCTAAAATTTCTAAAATATTTGAAAGTTCAGGTCCGTGAACTTGCCCTGTAAGCAATGCTCTAACAGGCATATACAAGTCTTTGCCCTTAAACCCTGATGCCTTTTGAACTTTTTTCATAAAGCCCTTAGCAATCTCTTCATCAATTTCGTCAATTTGAGATAATTCTTCCTTGATTTTTTCCTTTAAAATTCCTATATGTTCAACATTTCTCATTTCTACAGCTTCTGGTTCAACCTCAACATCTTCAAATAAGAATCTTGATTGATCAACAATTTCAGGAAGTCTTGAAATAGATTCTTGGAAAGTCTTTGTGATAAGCTCAAGTCTCTTTTCACAAACATCTTCTTTTACGAAACCAGCTTCAACCAAATAAGGTTTAACAAGTTTTGCAAGTTCTGAAACTTTCATCTTTCTAATGTATTGAGCATTAACCCAATCTAATTTATCTACATCAAAAACTCCACCAGATTTTGAAACTCTATCAAAAGAGAATTGTTTAACCATTTCATCTAAAGATAAAATTTCTTCATTACTTTCAGGACTCCAACCTACAAGAGCAAGATAATTTATAAGTGCTTCTGGTAAATATCCTTTTAATCTAAAATCTTCAACAGATGCGTCATCATTTCTCTTGGATAATTTCTTACCACTCTTATTTAAAACTGTTGGTAAATGAACAAAAGTAGGCTTTTCAAATCCCAATGCTTCATAAAGATAAATATGTTTAGGAGTTGATGAAATCCACTCATCTCCTCTTACAATATGAGTAATTCCCATTAAATGATCATCAACAACCACTGCAAAATGATAAGTTGGAAATCCGTCAGCCTTAATAAGAACTTGGTCGTCCATATCATTTGTATTTATTGTAATTTTGCCTTTAATAACATCTTCAAAAACAATATCTCTATTTTCAGGTAATTTTAATCTGATTACATAGCTTTCGCCATTTGCAATTCTCTTTTTAGCATCTTCGATACTAACGCCTCTACAAAGTCCGTCATATCTTGGAATTTTTCCGTCAGCCTTTTGCTGATTTTTTATATCGTCAAGTCTTTCCTTACTACAAAAACAATAGTATGCATAGCCCTTTTCTATAAGTTCTTCTGCATATTTATTGTAAATTCCCTTTTCAACTCTTTCAGATTGAATATATGGACCACAATCTCCAACTTCTGTAATCTTATCATTTTCATCAAGACAAACTCCTTCATCTGCCTCAACTCCTGCCCATTTAAGTTCGTGAATTAAATTTTCGATAGCTCCTTCAACATATCTAGTTCTATCAGTATCTTCAATTCTAAGCAAAAACTTTCCTCCATTTTGCTTAGCATATAAATAATTATATAAAGCAGTCCTAAGTCCTCCTATATGTAAATATCCTGTTGGACTTGGTGCAAAACGTAATCTTACCATTTCTCTTTTCCTCCTAAAAAATAAACATAAACTTACAATAATTATATATTAATTGCACTATTTTGTAAAGAATTAGCACAAAAAACATAATTAATTTCATACACAAAAAAAGACGGTATATCTACCGTCAAAAATTTTATAAATTTTTTATATTTAACAATTTTAATTTATCAATCTAAAATAAACTCATATTCTCTATATATTTTTCTATCTTTAAAATCAAAAATATCCAAAGAACGAACACCAAAATTATTTACTAAATAAGTGGCTATTCTATTTCCGCTTTTAGAAATCTGCATATCTATACACGAAAATTTAGAATCCGTATTTAGATATGCATTTTTTATAGTTTTCATATAATTTTCTATTCCAACAATTTTTTCTTTTCTCTGCTGAACAGTTCCCAACATACTTCTGGATGTAAAAACTGTTTGTACAATTCCCAATTACGCTCATTTTCAGCCTTAAAAAAAGTATATAAAATATCTCTATTATCCATAATTTCTCTGCTTTCATTAAATTCTAAATTATCAAAATACTAAATACATCTATTCATTAGTTTTGTGATATTGTAACATATTTTCCCAACCGGACTTGCTTTCCTTTACAATAGGAAAGAACGGATAACAGTGAAACAAATTTTCTCCTATTTCTGAAATCACCTTAACTCCATCATTCTCAAGTTTATCTTTTATCGTATCATATGCAGTATAAAGCACTTCATCACTTCCATAAGAAAGATAGACTTCCTCTACTCCGTGATAATCACCCTTTTCAAGATACAGCATATACTCTGGCATATCTTTTCCATGAGCCATAATTTTACCAAAAATTTTAACAAATGATAAAGTCAATAAAATATCTTTTTTATCAAGAATTTCTCCTTTTTTTATCAAATCTTCATCTTTAAAACATTCTCCTGGAGATGATGCATATATTCTCTTTGGAACTTCAATATCTTTCTTTGAAATATTTATATATGATACAAGTCCTAATGCAAGAGTTGCACCGGAAGAACTTCCTGTAACAAGAATATCTGAAACATTATATTCATTAAGCATTGACTTATATAAACTATACATCCATTCATATACTTCGTCGATTGTATGATTTATGCATAGCGGATAATATGGAATAACCATATTGCGACCACTTTCAAGAGCTACTTTTAAAGCTGTCTTAATAGAATTCTTACTTGGATGCATAATCATCCCTCCTCCTATTATAAATAGACAGGCTTTTTTTGTTGGCTTTTTATGTGTTATATACACAACCTTCGCTTCATTAAACTCTTTAATTTCATAGTTGATTTCATTATGAGAAAGAACTGGAATCTTTGTCTTTTTCATTCTCTTTCTAGCGTTTGAAATAATTTCTGTTTCACTTTTATTAAAATATCTTTTAACTCCAATAAGTTTAATAATCACTTTTAAAAAACGATATTTCAAAGATAACTTAGACAATTTTCATTCCTCCTAAATTTGTAATTTAACTATTTCTTTCTTGCAACAAAATAATATCTGTGAATTCTACCTCTAATTACTCCTTCTTTTTCAAGAATTTCCTGTGCTTTAAAGAGATTTTCTTTATACTTCTCGACTTCAAAATAAGGAAATTCCCAATCTATAATCCTTGCAAACCAAACTAGAGCACCAACATCATAAAACTCTATCGGTCTATAAGCTTCTGCTTCTTCAATAATCTCAAAACCATTTTCTATAAATTCTTGTTTTGAAATATTCAGATAAGCTTTAGGAAATGGAATATCAACATTACCAATTAAAAGTTCTACCAATTCTCTGTCATTTTCAGCACCAACCTGTTGTGTAAGAAATAACCCTCCACTTTTAAGAACTCTTTTAAGCTCATCTATATTATATTTACCATGTCTATTGGTAATAATATCAAAATAATTATCCTTAAAAGGAAGTTCATCCCCGCCATCTGCTGATTTAAAATCTATTCCCAAAGGAATAAGTCTTTCCTCACATATCTTAATATTTGGCTTATAGCCTTCAATTGCTGCGGTATGTTTGGGATTTATCATAAAAGATAAAAGAAATTCTCCACCGCCAGTTTCCATATCCAACAAATAATCATTTTCTCTTAAATAAGATTTTATAATACTCTCAAAATCCCATGGAAGATCATCTTCTTCTCTATATCTTTCTCTAATATGAGAAAAATCCCAACCTTTAATATGGGCAATATCCTGCTCATGTAGCCATTCATTTAAAAGTGTCTTTTTATCCATATTTTTCTCCTTAAACTCCTACTTTTTTTATCTAACAATTGAATTATCCGTCATCAAATTAGCTATATGATTAGAAATCATAGAAACTTGCATTGACATTTCAACATAATAATTTTTATCTATACATTCATCCCAATACTCAAGATGCTTTTTATCTATCCACGAATCAGACTCTTCCACTCTTATTCCGTTTTCTCCCTGAATTGAATACCAATAAAGATACTCTTCATCATCACATTTTTCTCTAAAAATAGTTTCGACATACATTTTCTCTCCGTCTAAAGTAAGTAATACTTCCTCCATATTTTCATTTAAAAAATTCATCCACTTATCTACTACTTCCGACTTGCCTTTTCTGACACGAAATCGTGATAATTCTATATTCATACTTTCCCCCAAAAAATAGTACTTTTTTTTATATTTGACTTTCTAAAAATTTACAATATTCTAAATTATCTTCTGTAATTTTATCACAATGCCCATAACCTTCCCATACTTTTAATTTAACATAAGGTAGTTTTTTGGGTATCACCTTCTTCGCTTCTTTATAATCAAACTCTTTAGAACCATAACAAAAAATCAGCTTTTCTTGCTCATCCTTAGATAAATCTGGGATTTTTACAAAAGAGCAATCGTGAATTATATTCACAATACTTTCATCATCCATCCTTATAAAAGACTCTGCCATTATTTTACCAAATTCCGCTCCATATAGAGCGGTCATTTTTTCTACAGCAAAATTCTTATCTTTAAGAGCTTTCTTATGTTTTCTCAAAAAAACTTTCTTAAAAAGAAAATCTAAAAAATAGGCTTTTTGCCACAAACTAGCTCCTTCAAAAACACATTTATCTATAGTTATATCTTTAGTATTTAATAAATTTAACAATACTACTCCACCTAAAGAGGCTCCAAAAGCTAAATTTATCTTATCTATTCCGTTTTCAATTAAATAATTCTTTATTTTATTAGCTTCCATTTCCGCTGACTTATATACTTCTCTTGACTTTCCATGTGCTGATAAGTCCGGAATTATATATCTATAATCCCCTAATATATTGTCAGCAATTAAAAATTTCATTCCCTCAGCAGAAGATAACATAGGATGAATAAGTAATATTACCTTTTCGCCACCCTTATTAATATCAACAAAATTCATTTTTTGCTCCTTAATTTCCGTATTATCAATAATCTTTTTAATTTAATTCTATTATACCACTTGTTACAATTCTAATCTATATATAAATTTAAAAGAGAGTGATTTCTCACTCTCTCAAATAGTTTTTTGCTTGCAAATTAGAAAAATTTATACAAAAATGTATATTAATCTTTATTGGAGCTTTAGGAGATCTCTCGACTACGCTCGAGATGACGTGTTTGGGGCATTACTTTACAAGTTGCTATGACGTGAAATATTTAGTTTCATATAATTTTTTTAATAATTAAAAAATTTTTTCAAACACTTGGTATTTTTTAGAATTTTTGAAGATTATTTACTTTTGACGTCTTGCCATTAAACGAAGATTTCTCCTTATACGTCATTTCGACCGAAACGAAGTGTAGCGGAGAAATCTCATTTTATTTTTAAACAGCAAAAAGTTGGTATAATGTAAAATTGTCCAAATCTTTGATTTGGTAACAATCGACTGTGGAAATCTCATACTTTTGCTTTAGCAAAAGTAAATGTATCGAAGATACATAGAATACAAATTTATTTTTTACAACAAAAAAGACAGCATCTCAACCGTCTAATTTCTTTTAATTAAAACACAAAATCTACTAATTCTAAAAAACAATAAACTTTGATTCATTTTTATTTCTATTAATTTTTTCAATCCCATTTTTATCAATGGATTTTTTGCTTTACTTATACGAGCATTGTTATGACAAGCTTTTACACAAGCCATACAGACAATACAAGCATTCTTGTCAGTTACAATATTATTATCTATACAAGCTTTAGGACATTTTTTTATACAAACACCACAATTATCACAAAGCTCGTAATCAGTTTTTGGAATAGTAAATATTCTTCTCCTAGTATGTACAGGTTTTATATCAGCAACTTTGCCGATAAATCTATCAAATAAGCTTAAGTTTTTATTCTTTTCTATATTATTTTTTAATTCTTCTATTATTTTCTTTCCAAATGAAATTGCCACATTAATATCTTCTGTGTTAGGTCTATTTATAGCAACGGGTAGCTCTTTTGTTGAAAAAGAATGCTCCCCAATAAACTCTCCATATCCCACAACATTGCCATTATTCTTTTTTACTATAGAAACAATCTCCCTTTTAGCAAACATAATTACAGCATTTCCATATAGTAAAACTATAGCGACAGCTTTATTATTAAAATCAATATTCTTTATATAATTTCTAAACTCTTTATACAAAAATCCACCATAAACTGGTGCTCCTAAAATAATTAAATCATCTTTAATAGTATCAATTTTTTCTTTCTTTGAAATTCTATTACCCTCTGTTAAATCAACATACTCTACTTGTTTTGACTCAATCCCTTTAATTACATTCTTAATTATTTTTTTAGTAGTTCCCGTAGGTGAAAAATAAATTACCTTAACTTTTGGAGAAAAAGATTCTTTCTCATCCAAAATATTATCATCTAAAGAAAGCTCTAAATTTTGATTATTCTTATATTCCATAGTACTACTCATATCTATTCGCCTCTTATAAATATTTTTAAATAATTTATAAACCAAATTATAACTTTCAAAAAAATATTACTCTACTGTTTCAAATATACCCTTTGACTAATTTAGCTAACAAAAATAAAACTACTTGGAAAAAGTTAAAAAATATATAACTATACAAATCAAACTAAATATAAATTTAAAAATTATCGATATAATAATCTATATAGGGGTATCACTATAATGTAAATAGTTTTTTTTGTGCAATAAATTACATATATATAATTTACGTAAAAGTATTATAAATTTACTTCAATTTTTTGAATTAAATTTTGATACTTTTTAAGTTTTTAAGAAAGGAGGGATGATAAAAGTTAGCACCAAAAAATATTTTGATTAAGATGAATGGAAGGAGGCTCTTTATGACTAATAAGACAACATCATCAATAAAATCAAATAACAAACCAGTACACAAACTAGGATTTTTTGGTTTTTTGCGATAACAGCATCTATGGTAATGACGGTATATGAATATCCGTCTTTTGCTAGTTCCGGTTTTCAACTTGTATTCTTTCTAATTGTTGGAGGGATTTTTTGGTTCTTGCCGGTTGCATTATGCTCTGCAGAAATGGCAACAGTAGAAGGTTGGGAATCTGGAGGTATTTACTCGTGGGTTGGAAATACTCTAGGTCAACGATGGGGATTTTCAGCTCTATTTTTTCAATGGTTTCAAATAACAGTAGGATTTGTTACGATGTCATTCTTTATACTTGCGGCATTGGCGTATGTTTTTAAAGTTGATGCTCTCTACAACAATCCCCTTGTTATGTTCTTTGGTGTTGCAATCATTGTTTGGTTACTAACCTTTACACAATTAGGCGGAACAAAATATACGGAAAGAATTTCTAAGATTGGTTTTCTTGGAGGAATAGTTCTTCCTGTTATTATACTTTTCATAGGATTAATTGCATACTTTAGTACCGGTGGAGTTTCTCAAATTAAGATGACAACAGAAACTCTAATTCCTAATTTCAAGGAAACAGGAACGCTTGTAATTTTTGCTTCTTTCATTCTTGGTTACATGGGTGTAGAAGCATCAGCTTCTCACGTTAACGAACTTAAGAATCCGACAAGAACATATCCTTTAGTTATGATTGTATTAACTATACTTACAATTTTACTTGATGCACTTGGCGGACTTGCCATAGCTACAACTCTTCCGGAAAAAATTTTAAATGGTAATCTATCTTATGGAGTCATTGAAGCCTTTGAAATTATCTTTATAGAACATTTTGGTTCACAATATAATTGGCTTGTTTTAATTGTTGCTATACTATTAGCTCTTGGTGTATTAGCAGAAATATCTTCTTGGATTGTTGGCCCATCCAGGGCGCTTTTAGAAGCTGCAAATGATAAGATTCTCCCTCCATCTTTTGCAAAAATAAATAAAAATGGAGTATCTGTAAAAACGGTTATCCTTCAAGCCATTATAGTAACAATTTGGGATGCTGTCTTATGTGGTTCTATAGCATTAGCAGGAGGTTCTGATTCATCAGTTGGTTATTTAACAGCAATAGGACTTACAGTTGTAATCTATTTGGTTGGATATATATTATTCTTTTTAGGATATTTTGTTTTAATCTTTAAGAAAAATAATCTAAAACGTGAATTTCAAGTTCCCGGTGGGAAAATTTCTAAAATAATTGTCGCTACAATAGGATTACTTATTACAATAGCAACTCTAATAATTTCATTTTTCCCATCATCAAAATTAACAACTGCAGACAATCAAGTATATCAAATTGTACTAATTATATGCTTTATTATCTCCTTAATAGTTCCTATAATTATTTATTCAAATAAACATAGATGGGCAGCAAAATATGATGATAAAAGTAAGTAGTTATTATAAATTATTAACTACATTAACATAGTTCAAATTTTATTTACAGAAAGGAAGCTTAATATGAGTAAAAAAACATCAAAAATAAACAGAAAAAGCACTAATCATATCAGTGATATTCTTGAATCAATGAATCAAGAAACTAGATATCTTACACCAATTTTCGGCACAGAAGCTAGTGATATTGAAATGCCAAATAAAAAATAAATGAAGATCCTATCGCACCTCAAGTTGCAGCAGAAATTATTAGAGAATATTTAAAAACAGAAGGAAATGCAACACAAAACCTTGCAACTTTCTGTCAAACTTATATGGAACCAACTGCAACAGCATTGATGGCAGAGAATTTTGAAAAAAATGCAATTGATAAAGATGAATATCCAATGACTGCAGACCTTGAAAACAGATGTGTCGATATTATTGGAAACTTATGGCATATGAATCCAA
Source organism: Parvimonas sp. oral taxon 110 str. F0139 (assembly GCF_000214475.1). Lineage (GTDB taxonomy): Bacteria > Bacillota > Clostridia > Tissierellales > Peptoniphilaceae > Parvimonas. Next base: position 437,037 of record NZ_AFII01000002.1, read on the forward strand.
AAGAAGAACCTATAGGAACATCTACTGTCGGTTCATCAGAAGCTTGTATGCTAGGTGGACTAGCTATGCTTTTCAGATGGAAACATCTTGCAGATAAAGCAGGAGTTAATAGATTCACCAAAAAGAGACCTAATCTTGTAATTTCTTCAGGATACCAAGTATGTTGGGAAAAATTCTGTCGCTACTGGGATATTGAAATGAGAACTGTTCCACTAGATATGGAACATTTATCTCTCAATATGGATACAGTAATGGATTACGTTGATGATTATACAATAGGTATAGTTGCTATATTAGGTATTACTTACACAGGAAAATATGATGATGTAAAAACTCTTGACAAACTAGTTGAACAATACAATAAAAAGAAACCTGATTTACCTATTAGAATCCACGTTGATGCTGCTTCTGGAGGTATGGTTGCTCCTTTTATAGAACCTGAATTAAAATGGGATTTCAGATTGAAAAATGTATGGTCAATTAGTACTTCTGGACATAAATATGGTCTTGTATATCCGGGAGTAGGTTGGGTAATCTGGCGTGGCAAAAAAGCTCTTCCGGAAGAATTAATTTTCTGGGTTAGTTACTTAGGAGGAGAAGAAGCTACTATGGCAATCAACTTCTCTCGTAGTGCATCTCAAATCGTTGGTCAATACTATATGCTTATGAGAAATGGATTTAAGGGTTACAAAGAAATTCATCAAAGGACAATAGATGTCGCTAGATATATGGCAGATGAAATCAAAAAAATGGGAATCTTCGAATTGCTTGAAGAAGCAAACCAAATACCAATCGTATGTTGGAGACTAAAAAAAGATGCAAATGTCGATTGGACATTATATGACCTAGAAGATAGACTTCGTATGCATGGTTGGATGATTCCTGCATATCCTATGCCTGAAAATTTAAAAGATGTAGATGTACAAAGACTTGTTCTTCGTCAAGACTTTGGAATGCCTTTGGCAATTCTTTGCATAAACGAAATGAAAAAACAAATTGAAATATTAAACAATTCAAGAGTTGTTCTTCATGACAATGAAAAGAACTCTAAACCTGGCAAGGGATTCGACCATAGTGGTAGATAATTTAGGTAAAATACTAAAAGAGGCTGTTATCAGCCTCTTTTTTAATGTATATTTAATAATAAGAATCTCATTTAAAAATATTTTTAAGTTTTTTATTTTTAACGTCTAGCCCCTAGTTTAAACAGCTTCCCTAACACGTCATTTCGACCGAAGCGAAGTGCCGTGGAGAAATCTCATTTTATTTTTAAACAGCAAAAAGTTGGTACAATGTAAAATTGTTCAAATCTTTGATTTGGTAACAATCGACTGTGGAAATCTCATACTTTTGCTTGAAAAGCAAAAGTAAATGTATCATAGATACATAAAAAATAATAATTCATAGATACAAAAAGACGGTATCTCTACCGTCTAATCAATAACTATTCTAAATTCCAACAAAAACTTCGACAACTTTTCTTATTTTTTCTAAGACTATTTCTTTTTTCTTTTCTCTTACTCCACCTCTTCTGGATAGTGGTGGAATTATACCGTCTAATTCATCTCCAGCATATTCAACATATCCTTTAGATATGGATTTTTCAATAAATCTGTTGGCTTTTTCATTTAGATTTTCTTCAGCAATTAGTTGATTAATTTTAACTACTTTTTCTTTTTTTGCAAATTCATAAAAAGTTTCAATAATATCATCAGTATTTTTCAACTCTGACAATCTTGTCTTACTTATAAATTCCATAATTAAATCTTCTTTTGCTCTTGTTCCAAGACTTGACCTGATTACTCTACGAACTTCAGCTTTCAAGCTTTCGATATCGTCATTTTCTCTTGCCTTTTCAAGAATCAAAGCTAAAATATAATCTAAATTAATTTCGTCAGTCTTTAGCAAATCAATTTGAAATTCAACATCTGAAAAGTCAACTTGTGCTTCTTCAGCTTCTTTGCTTCGTCTTTCGTTCAAAATACTCTCTCTGATATCAACATATACACTTTTCATATCTTGCATTAGTCTTTCAGAAATAATTTTTTCAAAACTTTCAAACTCATCAAAATTTCTAAGAATATTCTCAGCCTTTAACAACTCTCCAAAAAGCTGTACAAATTCTTTTTTATCAGCTTCAAGTACAATTTCAGTTGGGTCAGGAAATTTAGCAATTATTTCTTCACATATATCCTTATAACCTTTAAATTTCTTTCCTGTTTCTTCATCTGTAAAACCATGGATATATTCATCGTAGCTCTTTTCTAAAATTACATTGACACTATTTTCATCTCCAAAAGTTTTAATTGCATCTTCTGTAGCCCTTTCCAAATTTCTAAAGCATACAATGTTTCCAAATGTTTTTACTTTATTTAAGATACGATTAGTTCTTGAAAATGCTTGAATAAGTCCGTGATATCTTAAATTTTTATCTACAAATAAAGTATTTAATGTAGGTGCATCAAAACCTGTTAAAAACATTCCAACTACAATAAGCAAATCAACTTCTTTATTCTTTACTCTATTAGATAAATCAGAATAATAATTTTGAAATTCCTTTCCTTCAGTTGAAAAATTTGTTTTAAAAAGTTTATTATAGTCATTTATTGCCCTATTCAAGAACTCTTTAGCAGTAGAATCCATAGCTGACGGTTCAAAATTTTCATCCTCTATTTCACCAATAGCAGATGGTTCTTCATTGGCAGAAAAGCTATAGATTGTAGCGACTTTTAATCTCCTTTCTTCAGGTAGAGCCTCTTGTTGTTTTTGAAATTCTTCATAATACAATTTTGCAGCCTCTACACTCTGAACAGCAAACATCGCATTGAATCCATTTAATCTTCTATGTTTTAAATCATAAAACTCATTTCTATGTGTCTTAGTATCAAAAACCTTTAAAATATATTTAGTAATTTCAGTTATACGGTCAGGATGTAATAGCATTTTTTTCTCTAATTTCTTTAGCTTTTCCTCATCAGTTTCCATTTCAATTTCCTTGAATTTAGGAGTAATATTATTATAGTCAACCTTAAATTTTAAAACTTTTCCATCTCTAATCGCATCTGTAATTACATAACAATGAAGTTGAGCACCGAATGTTCCTGAAGTAGTATCTCCTTTTAGAGAATTTTCAGCAAAAATAGGTGTTCCAGTAAATCCGAATTGATAATATTTTTTAAATGATTTTCTGATATTTTTTTGTGCATCTCCAAACTGTGAACGATGACATTCATCAAAGATAAGAACACATTGTTTATCATAAATTGGATGATTAGGATTTTTCTTTACAAATTCATTTAACTTTTGAATTGTAGTAACAACAATTCTATTGTCATCCTTTTCAATGGATTTTTTAAGTTCCTTAGTGTCCTTGCTTCCATTTACACTATCTTCTTGAAATCTTTTATATTCTTTCATAGTTTGATAGTCCAAGTCTTTTCTATCCACCACAAAAAACACTTTATCAATAAAATCAAGATTAGTCGCAAGTCTTGCAGTCTTAAAAGAAGTTAGAGTTTTACCAGAACCTGTAGTATGCCAAATAAAACCACCAGCTTCAGCAGTTCCAGCCTTTTTACCCTCATAACTTGACTTTATTTTCCATAAAATTCTTTCGGTAGCTGCTATCTGATAAGGTCTCATAATAAGCAGAGTATTACTCGCATCAAAAACACAATATTTTGTAAGCACTTCAAGAATAACTCTTTTTTCAAAAAATGTCTTAGTAAAATCTTCTAAATCACGAATAACCTTATTTTTAGCATCAGCCCATTCACAAGTAAATTCATAATTATTTTTATTTTTCGCAGTTGTATTTGCAAAGTATCTCGTATAAGTTCCGTTGGAGATTACAAAAATTTGCACAAATTTATAAAGAGAATGATCTAAATTAAAACTCTCTTTACTATATCTGTGAATTTGATTAAATGCTTCATGTAAATTTACTCCTCTTTTCTTTAACTCTATATGAACTAAAGGTAAGCCATTTACTAAAATAGTTACATCATAACGATTTTGGTTTTTTCTCCAGCAGTAACTTGATTTACAACCTGTAAAAAGTTATTGTGAATATTTTTCTTGTCAATAATCTTTATATTTTGTAAATGCCCATCATCAAAAGTAAAATCGTAAATATAGTCCTCTTGTATCTTTCTTGTCTTTTCAATCATTCCATCTTTTGGAGAATCCAAATACTCAGTTAAAAATCTATCCCATTCGGATTTTGAAAATGATACATTATTTAATCTTTCGATTTGAACTTTTAAATTCGCATACAATTCATCACTAGTCTTGAAATTTTTTCTTTCATATCCTTGAGAAACTAAATTGGCTATTAAATTTCTTTCAAGTTCAGCTTCGCTCTGATATGAACTTGCATCAACTCTATTATTTTTATCATAATGTGCCAAGATAATTCCTCCTGTCATCTCGGCAATGGTTGATACACTGTATTTAATCGCTTCTTCTGACATCTAAATACTCCTTCCATAAGTTTTAAAAACATATTCTAAAAATTCTTCCAATTTCTTCACTACTTGTTTATCCAATTTTTCAACCCATCTTTTCGGTATATTTTCATATCCAAATTTTGCACCAGCGATACTTCCTGTAATCCCTGCAATTGTATCTGCATCTCCGCCGTGATTTACAGCACCAATGATACAATCTTCAAAAGATTTCTTTTCACTCCAATAAATAGCATTATTGAAAGTATTGACAATATATCCACTAGGCTCTAAAAGAACTCTCTTTTTTATACTTATTCTCTTTTCTAAAATATGAGCTTTAATAATTTCAGTATATTCCTTTAAAATATTTCTACAAATACCATTATTGTGGGTAATATCTCCCTGAATAAAATTAAGTTCTACGGATTTTTCTGAATTTAAAATTGCACAAGGCAAGGCTCTCATAAGACTTCCATTTCCTAAAGCTGTATTATCATCTGCAATATAATTTCCGGACTCCTTATAAAAAGCTATTGCTTTCCTGCATTGATTTCCGATATCTTTAGGATTTGTATCATACCAAGCGACAAAACTATCCGCTACATCTTTCTTAAAATTCTTAAAATCATTTTTCATAAGCACTTCCATAACACAAATCGACATCTGTGTATCATCTGTAACTTCTCCAGCCTTTAAATCAAGCCAACCTCCACCTACTATATCAATTAACTTTCCATAATCCCTTTTTATCTCAGCCACACTCATAAATTCAGTAGTCGCTCCCATTGTATCTCCAATCGCAAAACCATAGAGAGCACCCTTTAACCTTTTTTAATATTATTCATACATCCTCACTTTAAATTATCTTTTAAAACTTAATAATTTTTCTCTGTAATATTCATATTGTTTTTGTCTTAATTCAATTTCTTTTGGCAAGCCTTTAGAAATATTATTTACAATATCATCAAATTTATCAAGAATAGAAACAATATGCTCTTGAACTTTGATAGATGGAATAAAAAATTGTAATTTTCCAATTTCTCCAAGATTAATTTTTATAGGAGTTGCATTATGCAAAATTCTTTTACTTAACTCTTTTTTACCTTGATTACTTTCAATTAAATATTTTAGAAATTTACTTAACACAATATCATTACTTGGTCTAATCAATGCTAATGTTACATAATAAGCTAAGTCATCATCATTTTTAACAATAGCACAAGTTCCAATATCTCCTATTCTAGTCATAAAAACATCATTTTTTCTAGGTTTAACTTTAAATTTATTATATTCTTCGATTGTTATATATTTGTTAGTTCCATAAATATTTTTAATATCCTGAACACTTACAAAAGGGACTCCTATATTAACATATTTCGGTGTTTGATGAGTTCCATCATAAATTTTAGCAAAATCTTCCAATTTCTTTAGTTCAACTCCAAAAACACTAACACCAACAATTTTTCCAGCTTCTTTTAGTAAATCAAAATAACTATTAGAAATTATATTGTGTGTGTGTGTGTGTGTGTGTGTGTGTGTTTAGCACAACTTACATCAAATGTCAAGAGCTTTTCGCGATAACATTCATATTGTTTTTGTCTTTGTTCAATTTCTTGTGGCAACAAACCTTTTGTATCAGCCAATAAAGATTGAAATTTATCAAGAATCTCAACTACTTTGTTTTGAATTTCAATTGGTGGCAATGTTACTTTAATATTTTTCAAATTGTAATTATATAATCTATTTATTGTTCCGCCTGTTGAAGGATTCCATTTAACTATCTGATAAAAATAATATAAATATTTATTTAAAACCAATTTTTCATTATGTGAAAGCCAAACTATATTACTATCTTGAAAATAAGCATCTTCCCCATCAAAAATTACTGCTTTTCCAATTGTTCCACTTGCTGAAATTAAAATTTCTCCATTTTTTGGATAATTGTATTTTTTTCTATATTCACGAAATAAACCTTGAGATATAAAAGAATCTGCCTCTTTTCCAAAAGTGCCAATTTTATAAAATGGAACCTCTCCTTGTGATGATGTTTGCTCTTTTAAAATTCTTTTACACATTTGAATTTCACCAATCTCTCCGAGAGTAGTTACCTTTAAACTATACCCCCCCCCGAGAATTTCTGGGTTATTTGTCAATTTATTCAAATACTCTTCACTTAAAAGCATATCTCTATAATATTCATACTGTTTAGTTCTAGCCTGTAATTCAGCCTGTAATTCAGTAATATAATTTGTAAATTTGTCAAGTGCTTTTACAATTTTTTCTTGTGTTTCTATTGATGGAATAGGAATTTCTATTTTTAAGATTTTTTCTTTAGAAATGCTATATGGTACTGCTGATTTATTGGATATTGAATATAAGTATTCTTGTTTTTGTAATAAAAAATGGTATAAATATTTTTTTACTACTTTGTAATTGGGATATACTGAAAAACAAACATCATTAGCCCAAAATTTTTCTTTCTGCCAACATACATAACCTGCAGTTCCATATTGAGCAATTGTTATAGTATCCTCATCTCTGTTATATTGATTAACATACCCCATGTATCCAATTCCACCAGAAACAACGGGATATTGTCCATTATCTATAAGTTCTTTTTTTGTTACTCTAATCCCTCGAACAATTTCACAAACTTCCTCAAGTTTTTTCCATTCTACTTTTTCATTTTTTAATAGTTCATCTATTTTACTCATTATCCTCCTCCAAATAAATTGATAATATATTAATTTTTCTTTTTGATTTTCTGTATTCAATGGTATGTGCAAAATTTGCACATACCACTTCTTAACTAAGCAAATTGCAAGTTTTAAAAATATTGTAGTTTTGACATCTGAATAAGTTGTTTGGAATTTCCGAACAACTGTTTTTATAATATCTCTATTTTTAAATTTAAACTATTTCCATTTTAGAAACCATTGTATTTTATCAGATTATTAAAAATTTTCTATTTGATTGCTCATCTTAGGTCTCCCTATGATTTTTATTTTTTCAACTTGTCGGAAATACCGACAGGTTGAGTATTTTTATTATTTCATAATCAAATTTATTCTTTACTCATCTTCAAGCTCCTTTACAATTTCGTTTATTGAGCTTCTTAATTCGTCTATTTTCTTTACTGTTTCTTCGATTTCTTTGTTTAGAACTTTTATGTCGATTTTTTCTCTTGTATCTTCTTTTTCTACATAGGTAGAAACGGATAAGTTGTAGTCATTCTCTTAAATTTCAGTTCTATCAACATATCTTGAAAAATATTCTTTATCTGTTCTGTTTCTAAATTCTTCTACTATTGCACTTATATTTTTTTCTTCCAAGATATTGTTATTAGTTTCTTTTTTAAACTCTTTACTTGCATCAATAAAAAGCACCTTGTTTTCTGTTTTGTTTTTCGCCATAACTAAGACACAAGTTGCTATTGATGTACCGAAAAATAAATTTTCAGGTAATTGTATTACACAGTCTATAAAGTTATTATCTATTAAATATTTACGTATTGTTCTTTCTGCACCTTTTCTGTAGAAAATTCCAGGGAAACATACTATTGCAGCTCTACCATTACTTGAAAGATAGCTTAGTGAGTGCATAATAAAAGCATAGTCTGCATAAGATTTTGGTGCTAATTTTCCTGCAGGTGCAAAACGTATATCATTAATTAAAGTCGGATCTGCATCACCTATCCATTTAATTGAATATGGCGGATTTGAAACAATTGCATCAAAAGGCTTTTCGTCATTATGTAGCGGATTAAGTAATGTGTCCCCTCTTTTGATAGAAAAGGCATTGTAATTTACATTGTGAAGAAACATATTCATACGAGCCAAGTTAAAGTTGGTCATATTAATTTCTTGACCAAAAAATCCCTCATCAATGATATGTTCATCAAATTGTTTTTTCATTTGTAAAAGTAAACTTCCACTTCCACATGTTGGGTCATACACTTTGTTTATCTTTTCTTTTTCATCCATTACAATTCTTGCTAAAAGTTTTGATACAGTTTGTGGAGTAAAAAATTCCCCACCAGATTTTCCGGCATTACTTGCATAATTAGAAATTAAATATTCATAAGCATCGCCAAAAGCATCGATTTGATTATCTTTAAAATTTTCAAAATTAATTTGAGCTATTCCTGTTAAGATATCTCTTAGTCTCTTATTCTTTTCTGCAACAGTTCCACCAAGTCTATTGCTTGTTGTGTCAATATCATCGAAAAGACCTTTGATGTCGTCCTCAGATTCTGAGCCGATAGCACTTTTTTCAATGTCAGAGAAGATATTTGCAAGTTCTGTGTTTAAATTTTCATTATCTTTTGCACTTGCCACTACATTTTCAAAAAGTTGACTAGGCAATATAAAGAAACCTTTATCTCTTACTGTATTCGGCTTAAAATCTCTTTCTGCTTCATCATCTGAAATTTTTGCATATTTAAAATCAGGGTCTCCTGCTAAATGTTCATTTTCATCAAAATAATCTCTTAAGTTTTCAGAAATAAATCTGTAAAACAAAATTCCCAATATATATTGTTTAAAATCCCAGCCATCTACGGCTCCACGAACATCATCTGCAATAGCCCATATTTTTCTATGAAGCTCTGCTCTCTGTGCAGTTTCATTATTTTCTTTTGAAAAATCCGACATTTTCTCTCCCTCTCTCTATTTAAAATATTTTTTTACTACAATTTTATAAAACTAATTCATAAACAAGCAAATTTTCACTACTTATTAGCTTAAAATTGTTATTTGTTGCGATTTTTTGTGTTGCTAATTGTCTTTTATCACATTCGATAATGAGTGAATGGATATTTTTATTTTTTGCATAGTCAATGAGTGATTTTGTTATTTCGTTTGCTATACCACATCCCCAATAGTTTGAATTTAAAATAAATCCAATTTCGTAGCTTTCTTTGTCGTATTCGTGAAAAATAATATGTCCAATTAATTTTTTGTTTTGTTTATATTCCAAAGCAAATACTCGGAGAGGATAAGACAGAGCATTTTTGTTTAAAAAGTCTTGTGTGTTTTCTAAAGTGAAAGGCTCTTCAATGTATTCCATCACTTTAGGATTACTTAATATTGGATATAATTCATCAATATCCGATTGTTTAAATTGTCTTATCCTACACCTTTTTGTTTCTATATTCAAAATATCTTCCAAGATTATCACTCCTGATTTTCTATTCAACATCTTTTAATGATTCTATCATTGGAACTTTGCTAAGCATTATTTTTACTATAAAGTAAACTACAAATGTGAATAGTAGTGTTACTAATGCTGAGTAAATGTAGCTTATAAGTTTTACTTTGTTGAAAAATCTGATTGAGTCCATAGCAAGTTGTTCCATTATATTTATGTGCAGACTGTGACCTACAAAGACTCCAAGTCCTATTCCTATTATTGTTAGTATTACAGTTTCTTTGTAGATGTAGTTGTCAATTTCTAAAGGATAGAATCCTAAAACTTTAAGTGTTGCTATTTCTCTTTTTCTTTCAGAGATGTTTATATTACTTAAATTGTATAAAACTACGATTGACAAAAATCCTGAGCATATTACGATTACTAAAATAATTGAGTTTATGCTGTAAGATGCGTCATCAATTATCCTTTTCAATGAGTGTATGTTTGTGCCTTTTACGGCAACTGGATCTTTTTCTAATTCATTTATTACTTTTTCAATATTGCTCTTGCTTCCGTCGTTTAAAATTAATAGTTTAGTATTTTTTATAGGTTTTCTGAAAAAAGTTTGTTCATAAGTTTTTTCGTTCATTATAAAGAAATTGCCAACATGATTTTCAAAGATTCCTGCAACGACTCCCTTATATTCTTTATTGTTATTTATAAAGGTTATTTCATCTCCAACGGAAAGTGAAAATTTTTCGGCTAATTTTCTATTTATATAAATTCCGTCATCTAATTTTTCAATTTTTTTGTCTCCATTATATAGTCCAAAGAACTTAGAAAACTCACTCAAATTATCAGTTGTAAAGACACCTATTTTTTCATCAAAGCTCTTTTTGGATTTTATATTTACAGATACTAAAGATAAATCAATACTTTCTTTAATGTCCTTGTTTGATTTTATATCTTCATTAAATTTTTCCAAATCTTTTTCCAATGACATTGGATTGTAGATAACTGATGAATGATATTTTGTATATTTTGAGTATTGTAAATCGGAAACTCCGTCTAAGCTGTCTTTTATTCCAAATCCTAGCACTAAAAGTCCCATACAACCCATTACACCTATAATTGTCATTGACAATCTAAGTTTGTATCTAAATACATTTCTTAGAGTTGCTTTTTGTAAAAATGAAAGTTCTTTCCAAATATATGGTATTTTTTCAAGAAAAACAAAATTTCCGGACTTTGGCGCCTTTGCTCTCATAAGTGATGAGATTTTTTCTTTTAGCGTTCTCATACATGTTACATAGGACACAAAAGCTGTACAGAAAATTGCAATTAAAATTCCGACAACAATTATTTGTGGGTAATAACTGTCAAAAACTTTTTTAAATATAAATGCTTTTAGATAGGATCTGTAAACAAGTGGAGAAATCACTTTAAAACCTAATATAGTACCTATTATTCCTCCAATGATACTTGCTAAAAGTCCGTAGTAAAAGTATTGTTTTGCAATGTCGATATTGCTATATCCCAAAGCCTTTAAAGTTCCTATTTGTATTCTGTTTTCATCTACCATTCTGGTCATTGTTGTAAGTGATACCAAAAGAGCGATGAAATAGAAAAATAGTGAGAATACATTTGAAACGCCATAGATTCCATTAGCTGCAAAATAAACTTTTGACATTGCAGATGAAACAAATCCTTCTTCAATATTGTAATTTGGCTCTATCAATTTGGATAAGACTTCATCGCCGTCAGAAATTTTACTATTTGCATCAAGGACTTTTTCTTTGGCATCCTCTAAATCTCCCTTACCTTTATTTAATTTTAAGTTGTTTTCTTCGACTTCTGATTTTTTTTGAACTAATTTTGCGTAGTATTCATCAAATTTTAGTATTCCTTGTTTGGCTTGTTTTTCCAATTGGTACATTTGACTTTCTAAAGTCTTTATTTCAGAAGTTAGTTTTTGTTCGGCTCCTAATAATTCTGTAAGTTTAGCAGAAATACTGGAAAGATTTGAATTAACTGAGTCTAAATTATTTTGAACTGTTTGTAAAGATGAATTTAATTCAGCTAATTTTTTATTTATTTCTTCTTTCTTTACCTTATATTCATTTTCCTCAATTAATTTTGATTGATAATTTTCTTCGAGCAATCTTAGTTCTTCATTTACTGTTTTTATTCCAGCATCAACTTGTGCTTTTGTTTTTTCTATATCTTCTTTACTTTTTATTAAAGTTTTATTTTTTTCAACTATTTCTGTCTTATTTTTATTTATTTCACTCTTTTTTGAATTCAAACTGTTTAGAGCTGTTGTCAATTTTTCTTTGTTTTTAGTTATTTGAGTAATAAATAGATTTTTTTGGTAATTTAAATCTGCAAAAGCTCTTCTTAAGTCTTTTCGACCACTTTGAACTTTTTCAAGATTTTGTTGTAATTTTCTTTCACTTTCTTCAATGTCAAATTTATTTTTAGAAAGTTCTTCTTTACTATCATCTAAAGTTTCTCTCTTTTGAGAATAAATGACATTGTAAACTTCTCCAGCTCTACCTTTAAACAAATCTTGTAACTCTGTTTTTCTTTCGTTTGATAGCTTTTTGTATTCTTTACTATTTCTATTCAAGTCATTAAGGTCAGAAAAAGTAATTTTTGCATAAGAATAATAGCTGAAGTCAAAAGAATTTTTTGAAATAATTGCCAAATATCCATTTTCAGTAGTTCCTATTAGCAATGTAGCTAAAACTTCTGAACTTTTAATAAAGCCTTTTACTGTAAATTTATTTTGTTTTAATTCCTTTACTTCATCTTTAAAAATTCCAAATTTTTCGACATTTTTAAAGTCTATTTCATCTCCAACTTTGTATCTGTCTTTTAGTCTTTCATCCAACAAAATATCAGAGTCAGACTCGATGTCATTTCCTTCTATTACTTGAACTGTACTAATTTTTTCTGCCTTGCTTTCTATGGTAAGGTCAACTTCTCGTTCTTCGTCTTTAAGATTTATACTGTAACCATATTCTACATCTTTTAGATTTTTTAAATTGGAAATTATGTCCTCATCTTCTTTTTGCAAGCCAAAATTAGAAGAAATTTTATAATCATATAAATTTCCTTCTTTTACACGTTCATCGACACTTCTTCTCATAATGTATGGAGTTATTTTAAGTCCAACAAAAACCATTACTCCAAGAGCAATCATAAAAACAATGGAAATAAATTTCGGAAATGTTCTAAAGATTGTTCTGTAAAAATTTTTAAACAATGATTTTTTCATACTACCACTCAATTTCCTTTATGTTCTTAGGACTATCATTTAATATCACTTTTTTTACCGTACTGTCATTAATTTCAATAACTCTGTCTGCCATTGGAGTAATTGCTTGATTGTGAGTTATTAAAATTACAGTTGTATTCGTACTTTTACATCTTTGGTGTAAAAGCTCTAAAATTCTCTTTCCAGTATGATAATCCAAAGCTCCTGTAGGTTCGTCGCATAAAAGCAGTTTAGGATTTTTACAAAGAGCTCTCGCTATTGCAACTCTTTGTTGTTCTCCCCCTGATAATTGACTTGGAAAATTTTTAAGTCTATGAGACAATTCAACAGATTCCAAAACTCCTGCCGGATTTAAACTTTCCTTTACGATTTGCCCTGCAAGTTCTACATTTTCCAAAACAGTTAAATTTGGAATTAGATTGTAAAACTGAAAAACAAAACCTACATCAAATCTTCTGTAATCATTAAGTTGTCTTTTATTAAATTTACAAATATCTTTTCCATCTATAAAGATTTCACCACTTGTTGCATCATCCATTCCACCTAATATATTAAGGATTGTAGATTTTCCAGCTCCTGAAGGACCTACGATAATACAAAATTCTCCGTGTTCTATTTCAAAAGAAACATCTCTATTTGCAACGATCTCTGAACTTTTTCCTTCATTATATTTTTTATAAACATTTTTAAATTCAACAAAAGCCATAATTCCTCCTATTTAATATATTTTTATATTCAAATATTAAAATTATACATAATTATCTAATTGTACTTTAGCACAAAAGCGAAAAAAAATCAAGGTCGCAAAATAGTATATTTTCAAATAAACTATCAAAATTTTATTTTTTATAATTTTAATTTTATACAATCTTAATATCGTTTGCAGAATTTTTGTTAAACTTAATAAAAAATATTTATTTTTCAATAGTTTATATTAATCTTTTTTATAAAAAAACACTTGTTTTATTTATTTCAAAATGGTATAATGAGAAAAAGAGTTTAAGGGGTGGTTTAAATGTTAAATTTTGTACTTGGTCCATCAGGATCTGGAAAAACTAAATGGTTGATAGATAAAGCAAATGAAGAAGTGAGAAAGGGAAATGGAAATATAATTTTTATTGACACAGATGATTCTCATATTTTCAGCTTAGACCACAGTGTTAGATTGACAAATGCTAAGGAATACGGCATTGAAAATCTTGATAAATTATTCGGATTTATCTTCGGAATTGTTTCAAGAGACTACGATGTAGAAAAAATTTACATCGACGGTATATATTCAATAATTGAAATGAATGGCGATATGCTTTGTAAATTTAAAAAGGATGTCGAAACATTTTGCGAAAAGCACAATCTTGAAGTTTTCATGGGAATTAATATTCCTAAAGAAGAACTTTGCGAAGGAGCTCAAGCAACTTGTGTCGAACTAAAGTTAGACTAAATTTAAAAAGCATCGTTAAGGTGCTTTTTTTGTGATATGAATATTCCAACAAAACAACTTGAAAATTTTTTCAAAAAGAGAAATGATTTGATTTTAGAACTTTCGATAAGAAAAATTGATAAAATATCTTTTTTGGAAAAAAATTATGAATTGATACAAAATTTAAATATGAAACCACTTTTAAATATATCTTCGCTGGAAGAAGGAATGTATAATTATCAATATTACAATATTTTAGCAAAATTTTTTAAACAAAAATCAATTTTGTATTCAAATAATAAGAAAAAGCAAAAAAAATATAATGAAAATCTTATGAAATCTAATAATTATTATGCGGAAAAAGATAAATTTCTTTTAAAGATGATTGATTTCTTAGATGAAAAAACTACAGAAGCGTATTTTATAGACATGAATTCAAAAAGACTTAACAATTCTCTTTTTGAAATTGTCGTTAAAGATGTTGAATTTGCAATTTTTCATTCAATGAATGTTGAAATTCTACAGAAGTTAAAAGAAAAGAATATATTTATTGATGAGATTAGAATTTCAAAGATTAATGACTATGTTAATACAAATATTTAAAAGGTTGTGTAGCGCTACACAACCTTATTTTTTATATTAAACATTTCTGAAAACTTTATCAATAACTTCTTTTAGTGTTTTAGATTTTTCGACTTTTAATGTTTTTAAATTTTTAATATCCACAACTTCATTTGAAATATAGACCTTTTTGTAGCCCATTCTGTCAAGTTCCATTAGTCTTTCGCTTAAATTAGGAACTTTTTTAAGTTCTCCAGTAAGTCCAACCTCTGCGATAAATACATTATCTCTTGGAACTGATTTATTTAAAATTGAAGATGCAACGGAAATAATTACAGCTAAATTTACAGATTGCTCTGAAATTTTAAGTCCTCCCGTAGTCTTTAAAATTACATTTTTATTGTATAAATTAAATCCAGCTCTTTCTTCTAAAATAGAAAGCAATGTATTTAATTGATCTTTTTTAAGACTATCTCCAATTCTCGCAGGATAACTTGTAAAAGATTGAGAAACTAGACTTTCAACTTCAACAACTAACATTCTGCTTCCCTCTTTTACAACGGATAGTACACTTCCACAAATGTCTTTTTCTCTTTGAGTTACAAAAAATTCTGATGGATTTTTAATTTCTAAAAGTCCATACTCTTCCATTTTAAAAAGTCCGATTTCTCCAGTTCTTCCAAATCTGTTTTTTGTACTTGTAAGAGTTCTTAAACTTTCGTCAGACTCTCCCTCTAAAAGCAAAACTGAATCCACCATATGTTCCAAAGTCCTAAGTCCTGCCATTTCATCTTGCTTTGTCATATGACAAACTATAAAAATTGCTCTTGGCCTTTTAGGATTTTTTGCAACTCTAACTAATTCGTTTATACATTCAACAGTCTGTGTTGGAGAGCCAGCCCTTGACGGAATTGAACTTAACATAACAGTTTGAATACTATCTAAAATCACAATTTCTGCATCAACCTCTTCGATAGAATTCAAAGCCTCATCCATACTTTGTGTGGATTGTATCCAAATATTTTCTGGAATTTCTTTTACAATTCTATTTGCTCTTGACTTTATCTGAGATGAGCTTTCCTCTGCAGAAATATAGATAGTTTTTACATTTTTACTTGCAAAGTCAAGTGCAAGTTGTAAAAGCAATGTACTTTTACCACAACCAGGTCTTGCAGTTAAAATATTAACACTGTCTCTTACAATTCCACCACCTAAAACACGATTTAACTCATCAATTCCAGTTATAAATCTATCATTTTCATTTACATTTACATTTTTTAGCTTTTCAACTTTCCCCTTTGCAACAATTTTGTCAGTTGAACTCTTCACGTCGGAAACTTCAATCTCTTCTATAGTTCCCCAGCTACCACAAAAACTACATTTTCCTTGCCAGCCCAATGACTCTTTCTTGCAATTAGAACATATATATTTTTTCTTTGTTTTCATTTTAATCACCAACTATATTTTAATGTAAAAATTTTTAAAAAGCAATAGGCAAAATTTGAATAATTTTTGCAAGTTAAATTATTAATTGAATTATTTGCTTGTATTGACTTTTAGAAATCTTTGTAGTATATTAACAACGAATGAATAATTTTATTATAAAGGAGAGAAAAAAATGGATGTTTACGAAAAAGCATTGTTGCTTCACGAACAATGGCAAGGAAAATTATCAACAGAATTAAAAGCAAAATTGGAAAATGCTGAGGATTTAACTTATGCATATACTCCAGGTGTTGCAAGACCTTGTATGGAAATAAGCAAAGACCCTTCTTTAGCTTATAAATATACAAGTAAAGCTAATACTATTGCTGTTATTTCAGACGGAACTGCTGTTTTAGGTCTTGGGGATATAGGTCCTGAAGCTGCAATGCCTGTTATGGAAGGAAAATGCTGTTTATTTAAAAAATTCGGTGGAGTTAATGCTGTTCCTATAGTTTTAGATACAAAAGATCCAAAGGAAATTATTTCAATTGTAAAAGCTCTTGCTCCTACATTTGGTGGAATTAATCTTGAAGATATTTCTTCTCCAAGATGTGTTGAAATTGAAAGAACATTAATAGATGAACTTGATATTCCAGTATTCCACGATGACCAACATGGTACTGCAATAGTTGTTACAGCTGCATTAATCAATGCACTAAAATTAGTTAAAAAAGAAGCTAAGGATATTAAAGTTGTTGTTTCAGGAGCTGGCGCTGCTGGATATTCAATCATAAAATTAATTATGATGTTAGGTGTTGAAAATGTAATTGCATTCGACTCAAAAGGTGCAATTAATAAAAAACATTCAGAAAATTATAATTTTGTAAAGAAAGAATTAGCTGAAATTACAAATAAAGAACAAAAAGATATGACTATGAAAGAAGCATTTGTTGGTGCTGACGTATTCATTGGTGTAAGTCAAAAAGATTTAGTTACTAAAGAAATGGTCGCTTCAATGAATAAAGATGCGATTGTATTTGCAATGGCAAATCCTCAACCTGAAATTCTTTATGCAGATGCAAAAGAAGCTGGAGCAAGAGTTGCTGCAACAGGAAGATCCGATATGCCTAACCAAATTAACAATGTAGTTGCTTTCCCTGGAATTTTCAAAGGTGCTTTAGAAGCAAAGGCTAAGAAAATTACTGATGAAATGAAACTAGCTGCATCATACGGACTTGCAAGTATGATTCCTGATGACAAAATTAGAGAAGATTATATTATTGTTTCAGCTTTTGAAGAAAATGTAGCTGATACAGTTGCAAAAGCAGTTTCAGAAAAAGTTAAATAGTAGATATTTAGTAGTAAAATCCTCAACAAATGTTGAGGATTTTTGGTTATATTTTTTGGATGTATCTTCGATACATTTAGTTTTGTTTGTAACCAAACAAAACTATGAGATCTCTCCACTTTATTCGCTTCGCTCATTTCGGTCGAGATGACGTGTTAGGGGTATTTCTTTACCAGTTGTTATGACGTGAAACTTTTTGTTTACTTAACAATTTTTTTTAGATTATTTATTGTTCACGTTAAGTTATTATACGAAGATTTTTCTTTATACGTCATTTTGGCTGGCACGTTAGCGAAACTGATTCTAGCCCTAACTTTTGCTGTTTACAAGAAACAAAGTTAGGACTAGATTGACTCCGTTACACTTCGCTAAAAATGATATATTAGGAGAATTTCTTTGCCAGTTGTTATGACGTGAAACTTTTTATTTACTTAACGATTTTTTAAAGATTATTTACTGTTCACGTTAAGCTATTATACGAAGATTTTTCCTTATACGTCATTTCGACCGTAGTGGAGAAATCTCACATTTTTGTTGCAAACAAAAATGAATGTATCGGAGATACATAAAAAATAAATTTGAGAATACAAAATGGATTGCCGTTTATCGACAATCCATTTTTCTAGCTTAAATATTTAAAAACAGTTCCTAAAACTGCACACATTCCCTTGTAAAACAAACTTTCTTCAACATCGAATTTACTATGATGATGAGGATATATTTTATCTCCTTCGTGAAGCTTCGGATTTGAAAGCATAAAGTAAGTTCCTTTTGCTCTTTGTAGGAAATAAGCAACATCTTCTCCACCCATGCTCGGATTTTTTATAATTTCAACTGAACCCTCTCCTAAAACTTCTTTTGTATTTTCTATAAAAAATTCAGTAAATTTATCATCATTCATTACTACCGGATACATAAAGTGATAAATTGTTTCCGCCTTACAATTGTAAGCTTTTGCAATTCCATCTGCGATTTCTTCAATTCTCTTTGCAATAAATTCTCTAACTTTTTCGTCTAAAGTTCTAACTGTTCCTTTGATGTAAACAGATTCAGGAATTACATTATGAGCAGTTCCTCCTCTAATTATTCCAATAGTCAAAACTGCATTTGAAATAGGATTTATTTCTCTTGAAATTATCTTTTGAAGTCCAAGAACAATTTCTGATGAAACTACAATTGGATCAGCAGAAAGATGAGGTGTTGCGGCATGTGAGGATTTTCCTTTTACATTTATTTCAAAAATATCTGCTGATGCCATTATAGCTCCTGCTTTTACTCCTATCTTTCCATATTCAATAGGAATCAAACAACCTTCATGGAGTCCAATTACTGCATCGACTTTTGGATTTTCCATACAGCCCTCTTCAATCATAGGTAAAGCTCCTCCCGGTGTTTCCTCTCCAGGTTGAAAAAATATTTTTACAGTTCCCTTAAGTTTATCTCTATTTTCATTTAATATCATACAAGCTCCAAGTGCCATTGCAGTATGTCCATCATGTCCGCAAGCATGCATATTTCCATTTGTAGAAGCAAAAGGAAGTCCGGTTTCTTCAACGACAGGAAGTGCATCGCTATCAGCTCTTATTGCAATACATTTACCTTTTTGTTCTCCGTCGATTTGAACCACAATTGCATTCCCATTTACTAATTTTTTATAATTTACTCCTATTTCATCTAAAACTTTTGAAATATATTCCATAGTTTTTGGAAGTTCCAATTCTAGCTCTGGAATTTGATGTAAATCTCGTCTAATCTTTATAACTTTTTCTTCTTTTTCTTTTACTAATTTTAAAATATCCATAAAAACCTCCTTGTTTTTAATAGAATAATATAGAAATATAATACCACTTTTTGCAATAAAAAATAGGGTTTCCCCTATTTAATTTAAGCAATAACTTCTTTTTCAAATTTTTCTTCGTCTTTATTAATAGACTCAACTAACTCTTCTCCCAATATTTTTTTAAGAGAAGGAGCAAGCAATTTTCTTGTGAATTGAATAAAAGGTCCTGCAAAGAATGTTATTATCAAAGTTCCAATTCCGACAACTCCACCCATCAAATATCCTATAATAACGAGCACAAGATCAGAAATAACCCTTACAGTTCTATAGGAAAATTTTGTCTTATCACTTATTAATTCAGAAATCCCGTCAGTTGCACCAACTCCTAAATCTGTAAAAATATAAATTGTAACACCATTAGCTATAATAAATGTTCCAATGAAACAAATTATAATTCTGTAAATCATATCTAAATCTTGTAAATTAAGCCAACCAAAAAGAACATTCATAGCTTCAACTGTATAACCTATTACAAAAATAGCTAAAATTGATGATATATTTATATATTTTCTATCAATAAGAAATATTGCACTTAAAAATACTATATTAAAAATTACTGCACAATTTCCATAACTTAATCCTAATTGTTTAGACATTCCAAGGTCAACTGTGCTTGCAGGGTCAACTCCCAAATTTACTTTAATTGTAAAAAATACACCTATCCCCAAAATAATCATTCCGATTATGGACATAGCAATCCTAATAAATAATTTATCTTTTTTCATTTTTCTCTCTCCTACCTAGATATTTTATAAAAAATAGAAATAGTTGTCAATGTTTAAAAATGGATTTATAAAGGACTTTGTTAATTTTTATAAATATTAGATTTTTACAATTTAAAAAACTTGTTTTTTAATATCTCTTTTTTATTTATGATAATAAATTGTTTTTATGATATAATATGAATATACTTATGCATTATAATAAGTATATTCATATTTCATCATAGTTACATAAATTTAGTTATAAAAAAGGAACTATGATATAATATTAATAACTTTATGCCTAATGATAAAGCTATTAATATTTCATCATAATTACCTTAATTTAGTTATAAAAATGGAATTATGATATAATATATATATATAGTACATTAATTAAAATATTAGAGGTGCAATTTTGAAACAAGCTATTTATAGAGAGTTTAGGCCAAAAGATTTTACAAGAGTTGTTGGTCAAGCTCATATTGTTGAAATTTTAAAAAATCAAATAAGAACTGGAAATTTAGGACATGCCTATCTTTTTTCAGGGATAAGAGGAACAGGAAAGACAAGTTGTGCTAAAATTTTCGCTCGTGCGGTAAATTGCTTAAATCCTATTGATGGGAATCCTTGCAACGAATGCGAAAATTGTAAAATGATTTTAGAAGACAAGGCTCTTGAAGTTGTGGAGATGGATGCTGCAAGTAACAGACGTATTGACGATATAAGGGAATTAAAGGAAAAAGTAATCTATCCCCCACAAATTGTAAAATACAAAGTTTATATAATCGATGAAGCCCATATGATTACAAATGAAGGCTTTAATGCTCTTTTAAAGATTTTAGAAGAACCTCCTAAGCATTTAATTTTCATTCTTGCGACAACAGAAATTGACAAACTTCCTGATACAATTATTTCAAGATGTCAAAGGTTTGAATTTAAAAGGATTAATAATTCAGACATAGTTGAAAATATAAATTATGTTTTAAATAATCTAAATGTTGAGATAGAAGAAGATGGAATTAATTTAATTTCTGAGCTTTCTTCAGGGGCAATGAGAGATGCTTTAAGTCTTTTGGATCAGGTTGTTGCAACCGGAAAAGATAAAATTACTATTGATGATATTAATGAATGTTTAGGACTTGTGAACTTAAATATGTTATTTGAGCTTTCAAAGTCAATTTTAAATTCATCTAAAAACGAAACTATTGAAACTTTTAGAAATTTGGTAAAAAACGGAAAGACTCCACATAATATAATCATTGATTTAATCAAACATTTTAGAAATATAATTTTAGTAAAGAGTATAAAAAAAGAGCTTACAACTTTAAATGATGTTGAGTATAAGAGATATTTAGAACATTCAAATAAATTTGAAATGGATGAGCTTATTTTCATTTTAGAAAATCTTTTAGATGTTGAAGATAAGATGAAAAAAAGTGATATGCAAAATGCTCTAGCTGAACTTTTAATTATAAAAATCTGTTCATTTAAGAAAGAAAAATCTGAAATTGAAAAGAGACTTGAAACCCTTGAAACAATTATTAAAAGTGGAAATTTAAAAGTTGATTTAGTAGAAAGAGAAGATATTTCAAATGAAGTAGAAAAAAATATTGAAATAGTTGAAAACACAGAAACTATAGAAGATATAGAAAGTTCTAAAAGCGAAGAAAATACAGAAGCTATAGAAAATATTAAAGAAATAGAACAAGAAGAAAATATAGAAGATGTTGAACAACCTATAGAAGAAAATAATGAGATTCACGAAAAAATTGAATTAACTTCTTTTAAGGATGTTTTAAAAGAAACTATTTTCAAAAAAACAGTTTCTAAACTCTTTGATGAAAGTGTAAAAGAAATTTTCTATTTTCCAAAAGATAATTTCTTGCATATTGATTGTAAAGAATATTTATTTAAGTTTGGAAGTTATAAATTAGATGAAAATAATTGTTTTGTTTTAAAAGAAACAGCTGTTTTGAATGATTTCTTTACAAGAGTTAATATGCCTGTTCAAAACTCATTGACAATTTATGCAAATTTTATTGGTTAGAATGTTGATTTTTAAGTTATTGTAGTATTAAGAACGGAGGTATCTTATGAAAAGACTATTTAAAGTTATTTTATTGCTTTTTGTTTCTATTTCACTTACTTCTTGTTTAAGAACTGAGAAGCCATTTCCAGAAAATAGAGAACAACTTGCATTTAATGTCGACAAGACAGATTCCATAAACAAATTAAATTTAGAGATTTTTACTAAGCTATTAGAATCTAATGAGGGGAAAAATTTTGTTTTATCTCCCCTTTCAATTCAGAGATGTTTGGATTTGATTTCTCTTTGCACGGAGGATAGAGAAAATTTAGAGTTCTTAAAGAATTATGATGATGCTCATCTTCAAAACTTAAAATTAAAAAATTCTAATTTAGCAAATTTAATTTTAATAAATACTAAAATTTTTACTGGAGATACAAAAAATTTAAACTATGATAATATTAAAACTGTTAAAAACGGAAAAGATGCTACTAAAGTATATCAAGATTTTCAAAAAAAGAATTTGAAAGAAATTCTAGATAAAGAAGAATTCAAGAACGACTTCATTATATCTTTTATTGATGCTGTGAATTATGATGCAAAGTGGGATAAAAAGTTCGATGAAAAAAATACAAAAATGAAGGAATTCACAAAATTAGATGATTCTGTAATTAATGTCAATACAATGTATAATCAATTTAAGGATAGTTTAGCTATATCAGATAATGAAAAAGAAGCTTTTGTATTAAGTGCAAACGAGTCAAAAGTTTATTTCATTAAGCCTAAAACAAAAAATTATTTTTCTTCTAAAAAATTGATGGAATGTATAAAGGCTTTTAATGATAATAGTGAAAAAGCTGATGTAAATTTCTTCTTGCCAAAGATAGAAACAAAATCAGAAGTTGATTTTAAATCATTATTTTCTGAGCTTGGGCTTGAGAAGATGTTAAATGGTTATAAATTAGAAAAATTATTAGAAAATGTTGGAGTTAAAGTAACAGATGCAAAGCAAAATTCAATTCTAAAGATTGATGAGAATGGTGCAAAAGCTAAGGCTGTTACAAAAATAACCAATAAGGCCACAGCTATTCCTGGTAAAAAAGAGATAACTATAAAGATGGATAGTCCTTTTTATATTATCATAGTAGACCATGATGAAAAAAGCAAATCAAATCTAATAACTTTTTCAGCCTTTATAACAGATCCAAGTAATTAAAAATTTTATCGGTTAGAATGTTGATTTTTAAGTTATCGTAGTATTAAAAACGGAGGTATGCTATGAAAAAACTATTAAAAACAATTTTTTTGATGTTCATTTCAATTTCTTTAGTATCTTGCACTAAGGCGGAGAAATTATTTCCAGAAAACAGAGACAAACTGGTATTTGATGCATCACAGACAAAGCAGACAAATAAAGTAAATATGGATATTTTTACAGCTTTATTAAAAAACAAAAAACTTGATGATAATTTAGTTTTATCCCCTCTATCCATACAAAGATGTTTGGATTTAATCTCTCTTTGTACAGACGATAGAAAAGACTTACCACTTTTTGAAGTTTATGATAAAGCTCATCTTCAAAATTTAAAATTTAAAAATACAAAGTTGGCAAATTTAATTTTGATAAACTTGGAAAACATCAAAGGCGAAACAAAAAATCTTAATTATGACAATATTAAAACAGTTAAATCAGCAACAGAAGGAACAAAAGCCTATCAAAAATTCCAAAAATCCAACTTAGATGAAATTTTGGATAAGGAAAAAATATCTGATGATGTTGTAGCCAGTTTTATCGACACAATTAATTACGAGGTAAAATGGAAACAACCATTTGACGAAAAAAAGACTGAAAAAAGAGATTTTACAAAATCTGACGGCACAAAAATACAAGTTGATACAATGTATAATCATTTTGAAAATGTAACAGCTATATCTAATGATGTAATGGAAATATTTTCTATTAGGTCAAATGATTCAAATATTTATTTTATAAAGCCTAAAGAAGAACATAATTTTTCTGCAGAACAATTAAATGATCTTATAAATACTTTTAAAGAAAGTAAGGAAAGATATGAAGTAAATTTCTATTTGCCAAAAATAGATATTAAATCACAGGTTGATTTTATGAATCTATTTCCAAAGATTGGACTTGGCAAATTGTTAAATGAATTCAAAATAGAAAAATTATTGCCTGATATGAATGTTAAGGTTAGTAAGGCAAAACAAAACGCTATATTAAAAATTGATGAAAAAGGTGCAAAAGCTAAAGCAGTAACAAAAATAGATGTTAAAGAGACAAGTATGCCTGTAAAAAACAAAATATTGATATTAAAATGGATAGACCTTTCTATATATTCATTGAAGATTATGATGAAAATAGTAAGACTGAATTGATAACTTTTTCAGCTTATATCTCAGATCCAAGTAAAAAATAAATTTAATTCAAA
Organism: Parvimonas sp. oral taxon 110 str. F0139; assembly: GCF_000214475.1. Lineage (GTDB taxonomy): Bacteria > Bacillota > Clostridia > Tissierellales > Peptoniphilaceae > Parvimonas. The sequence goes on from NZ_AFII01000002.1 coordinate 461,666, forward strand.
GTAAATTAAAGACAGTATCGGATTTTTAGTTCGATATTGTCTTTTTTATACAAAAAATCTTTTAAATTGCTTTATCTTATTATTGTAAATTATTGATTTCTACTCAAAAAAATGCTATTATAAAGTATGATTTTTAAAGTTTTATGTTATTTGATTAACAAAAAATTTCAATAGCAATGTAAAACTAATTAAGTTATTTTTAGGAGGTAGTTTATGGCTAAAGGTGGTTTCCCTAAATACGGTGGCGGTATGAATATGGGTAATATGATGAAACAAATGCAAAAAATGCAAAGAGAACTTGAAAACACTCAAAAAATGTTAGATGAAGAAGAAGTTTCTGCTACTTCAGGTGGTGGAGCAGTTGAAGTAACTGTCAATGGAAAAAAAGAAGTTTTAAGTATTAAGCTTGATCCTGAAGTTGTTGATCCAGATGACATTGAAATGTTACAAGATTTAATTATGACAGCTATAAATGAAGCTAATAGAAAAGCTCAAGAAAAACACGATTCAGAAATCAATAAAATAACAGGCGGAATTAATATTCCAGGATTATAAAAATGAACAATTATACTAAATCTATAGATGAAGTTATTCATTATTTGTCGAAACTTCCAACTATCGGAAGAAAATCCGCAACTAAAATGGCTTTAAAGATTTTAGAAATGGATGATGATTACACAATTGAATTTGCAAAAAGTCTTATAAATATGAAAAAGAATACTCATCATTGTAAAATTTGTGGAAATTTAACAGAAGATGAAATCTGCAATATTTGTGCAGATGAAAAAAGAGATAAGTCAATTATTACTGTTGTAGAAGATATGCAAGGTGTTATTAGTTTGGAAAAAACTAAGGCTTATAAAGGAACTTATCATATTTTAAATGGTCTTGTTACTCCAAGAGAGGGAATAACTTTGGATGACTTGAATGTAAATTCACTTTTAGATAGAATTGAAAAAGATAATGTAAAAGAAGTTATTTTCGCTATTAGTCAAACAATTGACGGCGAATTGACTGAGCTTTATATTGTCGATTTGCTAAAGAAATTCAAAAATCTTAAAATTTCAAAAATTGCAAATGGAATTCCTATAGGTAGAAGTGTAGATAATTATGATGAATTAACATTTTTAAAGGCATTAGAAGATAGAAGAGAGATAGAATATTAGGTTTCTAATGTTTATGGGGGAAAATATGAAATCGACAAATAATAACTTTTTATCAGGAGTTCGTCATTCAATTCCTATATGGATAGGTTATATTCCGTCAGCGATAACTTTTGGTATTCTTTGCAATACTAATTCGCTAGGTTTATTGCATGCTTTCTTAAGTTCTTTTGTTTTATATTCAGGAGCTGCTCAATTTATGTTGGTAGGTTTTTTAACATCAAGTGTTCCTCTTTTTGGAATTGCAGTTTCCGTTTTTTTATTAAATACAAGACTTTTCCTTATGTCTGCCACACTTGGAGCGACTGTAGATAAGGTAAATCACAAAGCATTCCCTATCGTAGGATGGTTGTTAACAGATGAAAGTTTTTCTATACTTTCATTTAATAAAGAAAAAGTAAATACACCTTTTACACTTGGAGTACAAATTCCTCCATATTTTATCTGGGGAATTTTCACAATAGTTGGTTACTTTTTGGGAGACTTTTTACCACAGAATATAAAAGTGGCTTTTAGTGTTGGTCTCCTTGGACTTTTCGTAGCACTTCTTGTTCCAAATGTAAAAAAACATCTAGTAACAGTAAGAGTTGTCATCGTAACAGCAATAATATATGCTATTATCTATTATACAAAATTATTTCCTCTTGGCTGGGATATAGTTTTTTCAATAATACTTTCTTCAATAGTAGGTATATTCTTAATCGGCGATGAAACTTTAGAAGATGAAGAAGAAATAAAAGAATAAGGAGAGAATAATAAGAAATTATGGACAAATATTACTATTATATAGTTGGTACATTAATTGCCGCTGCTGTAACTATAATTCCAAAAGTTCTTCCATTATTCTTTCTTAAGGGAAAAACTTTTAATAAAAAATTAATGACTTTCTTTAAAATTGTACCTTATACTTCAATGTCTGTACTAATTTTAAGAGAAGTATTAGTTGCAGAATCAGCTAATAAATTAATGTATGTAGTTACAATTGGGGTTGCTTCAGTAGTTTCATATATAACTAGAAATATGGTACTGACTGTATTTGCATCAATACTTACAACATTTCTTTATATGAATTTATTTATTTAAAAAAACAAGGAGCTCAAAGCTCCTTTTTTCATGCAAAAAAAGATACTGATTTAATCAGTATCTTTTGTAAATTATTCTTGTTCTATCTTATTAGTTAATCTTTCCATTTCGTCAATTAGACTTCCAATATACTCTATTGTATTAAGAAGTGGCTTATCTGTTGTAATGTCAACATCTGCCATTTTTGCAAGATCAACTGGATTTTTGCTTCCTCCAGCTTTAAGTACTTCAATCCATTGTTTTGCCTTTGAATTATCTTTTAAAATATTTAGACACATTTGTGTTCCGATTGTTAAACCAGCGCTGTAAGTGTATGAATAAAGTCCCATGTAGTAATGAGGTTGTCTCATCCATGTTCTTTCAACTCCATCTACAAGTTCAACATCTTCACCAAAGAATTTTTCCATAGTTTCTTTAAAAATAGTATTTAAAGTTTCAGCATCAACAGCTCCACCTTTATCTATAATTTTATAAACTTCCCTTTGATAATATGCTTCTAAGAAATGTGTTACGAAATTATGATAATATGTTTTTGAAATGATTTCAGAAAGAATCCATCTTCTTTCCCTATCAGTCTTTGCATTTTCAAGTAAATAATGAGCCATAATCAATTCATTTGTTGTTGAAGGTGCTTCTACAAAATAAGTTGAACAATCAACATTTAAAATATTTTGATTTTGGTGACAAAGTGAGAAATGACCACCATGTCCAAGTTCATGAGCAATAGTAAGAATGTCGGACATATTTCCTGACCAAGTTAAAAGTACATAAGGATGCACTTTGTATGGACTTGCACAGAAAGCCCCTGATGCTTTTCCTTCATTATCCACATAGTCAATATATCTATTATCAAAAGCTCTTTCCAAATAAGCTTTATAATCATTTCCTAAAACTGATAATCCATCAATTACCATATTTTTACATTCATCGATGCTATAAACTTTTTGGAATTCAGAATCTAATGGCATTTTCATATCTGAAAAAGTCATCTTATCTAATTTATTTACTCTCTTTAGAAGTCTTGCATATTTTCTAATATGTGGTGCAAGTTTTTCCATAATAACATCACATTGTCTATTATACATATCCATTGTAACTTCTTGTGAAGACAAAAGATAATCAAAAACACTGTCGTATTTTCTAACTTTAGACATTGCCTTGTCTTGTTGAACATTGCTATAATATGCACTTGCAAATGTATTTTCATATTTTGCTAAAGTCTTATAGAATTTCTTAAAAGCATCTCTTCTAAATTCAGTATTTGAATCAACTTCAAAACTTCCTTCAAAAACATTATAAGTCATTGGAGTTTTTACACCATTTACTTCAACATCTTCAAAAGATAAGTCTTGCATTTTAGATTGTTGATAAACTCTATAAGGAGTTTCAAAACTTCCTGACAAAGCTGAAAGTGTACTTTCAACTTCTTTTGATAAAGTATGATCTTTTCTGTCTAAAAGTTTTTCTAAAAATCTTCTATTTTCAGAATTTTCTTTCATTGCCTTTTCTATAATTCTCTTGTCGTTTGCTAAAATTTCAGTTTCTACAAAGCTAAGTTTGGCATAAACTGGAGCAATAGTATTTTCAAAATCAACCATTCTTTCAAATTGTTCTTTTCCACCTAAATCTGTTTCATAGTCCAAACTCGCATAATTTGCAGTTAAATCAATCAATACATAAATAGGTTTTAAATCTTCCAAACAACTATTAATAGTACAATAACAGTCAAGTTTCCCCTCATAAATCTTTACAAGTTCATCTGTTTTATCTACTATTTCTTTAAGGGCTTTTTTATAATCTTCTTCTGTTTTAAAAAGATCAGTCAAATCCCAAGTTAAACTTTTATCTACTTCATTTCTTTTCATATCATACCTCCAAAAATGTTTTCTTCCACAATATCTATTCTACCATATTTAAAAAGTTTTTTCATTAGTTTATTATAAAATATTTAATAATATTTAACAAAAAATCGAGATTAAAATATAAATAATAATCTCGATTTTAATGCAAATTTTCGCTTTATCAATAACAAACAGCGATAATTCTATAATAATCTAATCCAAAATAATCCTTTGATTTTTCCAAATCTTTTTTTGCTTCTTCAAAATTTTTATTTAACCATTTATCTACATCTTCGTTTTTAGAAAGCATATCATAGAATTTTGCTTCATCAACTTCAGAATGAACACTTTGGTAACATCTTGTAATCTTTAAATTACCTTCTTTATCTTTAAAAACAGTAAATTCTAAAACTAAAGAATTACCACTAATTTCATCAGATTTAGAATAAGCAAATTCAGTTATAACCTGCAAATTAAAGTTAAAAGAATTTCCGTCTTGCTTCCACTTTTCAACATCTACAGGTTTTACCGTAACTTCATATCTATAGTAATAATTATTAAATTCTTTATTCTTTAAATCATTATACTTAATTTTATAATTCATAAGTTTTAGGACATCTTTTGAAAAATAGAACTCTAAATTATTCTTTTCACCCAAATCTCTATTGTTATAAAATTTTACAATGGCATCAGAAGCAAAATCTACTTCTTTTGACAATGCCTTGTCTTTATCCTGAATTTCATCTTGAACATCTTTAGCTATGGATTTATTTGTACTAAAAGACCATAATACCAATATGGAGAAAAAGCTAAATATTATAATTCTTTTTATTTTCATAAAAATCCTCCTACAATCAAATACTAAAACATTCCATCCTAATTAAATTATACCATATAACTTTTTCTGTTTTCAAGTAATATTGAATTAAATTGATATGTTAAAAAATATAATAAATTTCTTTAAATTTAAGAATAATCACAAAAAATCTTTATAAAAAACCGTTTTTCCTATTGAGTTTTTTCTTAATTTCTTGTAAAATATGTTTAGACAAAATACAAAGCTTTGTATTTTTTTGTTATTTTAGTTTTTTATTTTTAAGGAGAGAGAATATAATGAACAAAAAGAATAGCATAGTTGATATGTTAACGTTTGGTTTTGCACTTTTTGCAATGTTTTTTGGAGCTGGAAATTTGATTTTTCCTCCATATTTGGGAGTTCTTTCAGGTAGCTCTTGGTTTATCACATTTTTAGGCTTCACAGTTACTGCTGTTGGTTTAGCTCTGGTAGCTTTAATGGCTGTTACATATTATGAATGTGATATAATGAGATTTTTTAGCCCAATCGGAAAGAAACCTGCATTAGTTTTAAGTTTTATGGTTATTATGTGTGTTGGGCCACTTCTTGTAATTCCAAGAACTGGAGCAACTGCTTATGAAATGGGAATTAAACCAATATTAGGTTTTCATAATATCTTTACAATATCTATAGTAGCAATTATTTTTTATGCTTTAACTTACTTTTTAACGGTAAGACCATCAAAGGTTGTTGATATTATTGGAAAATTTTTAACTCCTTTTTTAATTCTTGCACTTGTTGTAATTATCGTTAAGGGAATTATTTCCCCACTTGGTGTTCCAGCAGAAACTGCTAAAATAGATAGTGTATTAGGAAAAGGATTAATTGACGGCTATCAAACAATGGACTGTTTCGTATCTTTAGCAGTAGGATCAGTTTTATTATTAACATTAAAAAATAAAGGTTATAACGAACCTAAACAACAGGTTAAGATGTTATTTAAATCAGGGATTATTGCTTGTACTACTTTAGGATTAATTTATGGTGGACTTACATATTTAGGAGCAACTGTTTCTGCAGAATATGGACTTAATATTGAGCAATCACAAATTATCGTAAATGTAACACAAAATCTTTTAGGAAATGCAGGAAAAGTTGCATTAGGTTTGGCTTCATTCCTTGCTTGTCTGACAACAGCAATCGGGCTTACTTCTGCATCTGGAGAATATTTAGTAAATATTACAAAAGGAAAAGTAAAATATTCTACTTTTGTACTTTGTATTTGTATTTTTGGTGCAGTAACAGCTATAATTGGAGTTAATGGAATTGTAAAAATAGGTGCTCCAATACTTGCAGTTGTTTATCCACCAACAATTGTTTTAATTATACTTGCATTTTTTAAAGATAGAATTAAAAATGATTTAATCTTTAAACTACCTACATTTACAGCTGTTACAATTAGTTTTATTCAAGTGTTTTATGAACAAACTGGACTTTTTAAATTTATAACTATTTTGCCATTGAGCAATGTAGGTTTTAACTGGATAATTCCAAGTTTTATAGCATTTGTAATAGCATTATTTATAAAAAAGAAATAATTTTTAATAAAATTTAAAGAAAAAGGTGATATTTAGTATAATATCACCTTTTTTTACAAACAAAAAAGCACGATAATTCGTGCTTTGTTTTGTTAAATTAATCTTGAGTAGAATTCTACTACTAATGAGTCTTGAATTTCAATTGGAACTTCGTCTCTTTCTGGCATTCTTGTTAAAGTTGCTTTTAATCCTTCTTTCTTTTCGATGTAAGGAACAACTCCTAAGAATGTAGATTCAAAGTTTTCTTTGAACATTTCAACTTTTTGTGATTTTTCTCTTAAAGTGATTTCATCTCCAACTTGTACTGCGTATGAAGGTATATCAACTTTTTTACCATTAACAAGCATATGTCCATGAACTACCATTTGTCTAGCTTGTCTGATTGAAGAAGCAAATCCCATTCTGTAAACAAGGTTATCTAATCTTGTTTCTAACATCATAACAAGAGCATCCCCTGTTATATGTTCTTTTTGTCTAAGTGCTTTTTCTACATAAGTTCTGAATTGTTTTTCCATTACTCCATAGTAAGCTCTTAATCTTTGCTTTTCAAGTAATTGTAAACCATATTCTGTTAATTTTTTGTCGTTTCTTGCAAGACCTTTACCCATTCTTTTGTTAGCTTTTGGGTGTCCGCATACATTTAAGCCTAGTCTTCTTGATTGTTTAAATCTAGGTCCCATCATTTTTGCCATATTTTCATACTCCCCATAAATTATTTGCCGCGATAATTTATAGCCACGTTTAGATTATACAACTTTTTTTATCTTTTGTAAATAGCTTTTTTATGTTTTTTTCAATATTTTTTAAATAAAAGCTCCCCCATTTACATTTAAAACATGTCCTGTTATATAAGAAGCTTCTTTTGAAATTAAAAATTTTACAGCATTTGCAATTTCTTCTGGTTTTGCAAGTCTTTGTAGAGGAAATTCTGAGCAGTATTCGTCAATACTCTCCTTTGGCAAGTCTTTTAACATATCAGTATCCACTCCTCCCGGCGCAACTGTATTTACAGTTATTCCAGAATATCCAAGTTCCTTTGCAAGAGCCTTATTCATAGAAATAATTGCACCCTTAGTCGCTGAATAATGAGCCTCAAGTGATCCTCCTGTAACTCCCCATATTGAACTAATTCCAATTATTTTTCCATATTTATTATTTATCATTGAAGGAATAGCTCTCTTTATACAACGATATGAACCATGAACATTTACATTAAAAATATCTTCCCACTCCTCTTCTGTAATATCTTGAAAAAATCTTACACTAGCAATTCCAGCATTATTTATTAGAATATCGACATTTCCGAATACTTTTTCTATTTCATTAAACATATTTTCAACTTCGATAGTTTTTCTTATATCTGCTTGTATCATCAAGACATTTGGATTATATGTTTTTATTTCTTCAAAAACTTTTTTTGCCTCTGTTTCATTTTCTTTATAATTTATAACTATATTATAATTTTCTTTTGCCAAAGTCTTTGCAATCGCAGAGCCAATCCCCCTTGATGAGCCAGTTACAAGTACAGTATCTCTTTTCATAATATCTCCTTTTAAAATAAATACTAATTAAGTATACCACAAAAAAATATAAAACGAAAATTTTAAGGTTCAGTTTAGTTATTTAATGGTAAAATATGGTATAATATAAGTAACATTATATTTACATTTTATGTAATTATAAAAAATGTTAGGGAGGTATTGGTATGAAATTACAATTTATAGGTAAAAACATTGAAATTACAGATGCTTTAAAAGAAATTACTGCAAAGAAGTTCGAGAAATTGGATAAATTTTTCTCTAAGGATATCGAAGGTAAAGTTACTTACAGTGCAGTTAAAAATGATAAAATTTTTGAAGCTACAATTTATTTACCAAACAGTACAATACTTAGAGCAGAAGAAAGTACAAATGATATGTATACTTCAATAGATATAGTTTTAGATAATCTTGAAAGACAAATAAGGAAAAACAAAACAAAGTTACAAAAGAAATATCAAGCATTAGAAACTATAAGATTTGAAAAAATAGCTGAACCTTTGGAAGAAGAAGAATCAAAGATTGTAAGAGTTAAAAACTTTGATGTAGCTACAATGTCTGAAGAAGAAGCCATTTTACAAATAGAACTTTTAAATCATGACTTTTTCATTTTCAAAAACGCAAAAGATTCAAAAACAAATGTTCTTTATAAGAGAAAAGATGGAAATTATGGTTTAATAATAGCTGATTAAGTAATAAAATAATATTTTAAATGAAAATCGCAGACAAATAGTCTGCGATTTTTTTGTGGAATTTTCATTCTTAAAAAGTATTTTTCAATACAGAACTTTTTGATATTCTAGGGACTTTAGGAGATTTCTCCACTACACTCAGCAAAGCTTCGTTTCGGTCGAAATGACGTGTTGGGAGCATTGCTATACTAGTTGCTATGACGTAAAACTTTTTATTTTCTTGGCAATTTTTTAATTTTTAAGATTATTTACATTTAACGTCAAACTATTAAACGAAGCATTATTCCTTATACGTCATCTTGAGCGGAGTGTAACGGAGTCGAAAGATCTCACACTTTTGTTGAAAACAAAAGTGAATGTATCAAAGATACATTGAAATTCACTTAAAGCTTCTTTAAGGATGAATTTTACTTTTTCCTCTCTGACATATATTTCTTCACCTCTTCAGAAGTTAATTTTCTAACCTCTGTATTTTCATATTCACGGTATTCATCAACTATAAAAGCAGGTTTCATAGTTTCACAAGTTTTTCCCTTATTTCTTTTTAAATATGCCTTTAAACTTTCTTCCCCTTCAAAAATCTTATAAGAAAGTCTTCCGTTTTCACTTTTTATCTCATAAATTCCACAAGGCTTTTTCATTGTGTAATCTGCAGTTCGCAAATATAATTTTGCAATCTCTAAAGACTTAAAAGGAAAATTCCAACGTTGCAAATCTCTTACGGGATCGTGATCAATACAAATACACCTTCCACAAGTACCACAAATATACTGAGTATGATTCTCCAAACAATCTATAGGATTTAATAGCGGAGTAATCCTACTTTCATTTACATAACATTCTTTACACATAAAAACACATCCTTTCATTTATAAAAATCATAGTTTAATAAAAGTTAAATTATGATTATTTTTAATTCTGATATTAAAAAAGTCAACAATTCTCAGTTGTTGACATTTTTAACCTAGTTTTTATTCAATATTTTTTCTAAAGATTCTAAATCTTGTTCTTTAGTAATATACATATCTTCATCTTCTGCATTATATTTAACTATAGAATAATCTTTATATTTGTATATTAATGTACTTCCATCTTTTGATAATTCACTTGTACATTTATTGTCTTTCTTATCTTGTTCAATTTTTTCAATAAACTTATCCTCATCTAAAATTCCATTTGAAATGGCATCTTTTAAAGAATATTCTTTTTCATCTACTTTTACAGTAAAATTCATTCCAACTGTATAGATATCAAAAGACATTTTATCATTTTTTTCTGCAACTTTTTTCACATCATTGTTTCCTAAGTTTTTAACAACGAAGCTCAATCCCTTTTCATCTTTCTTTTCTTCAGTTGGTTTTTCTTCTTTTTCCTTTTCTTCTTTCTTTTCTTCCTTATTCTTTTCGTCTTCTTCTTTAATGTTCTCTTTAACTTGTTTTTCTTTAACAGTTACTTGATTATTTTCTTTTGGTTTTTCTTCAGTTTGTTCCTTTGATTTACAAGAAACAAGAGCTCCGCAAAAACAAATTATTAAAGCAGTAATCAGAAATCTTTTTTTCATAGATTTTCCCTCCTTTATAATGTTAACTCAGTTTACCAAATATAACAAAAAAAGTCAAATAGAGCTAATCTATTTAACTTTTTATATTAATATTTAAATTATATTAACGGATAATATAATACAGAATTAAAATTACACCAAGAACTATTCTATAATATCCGAAAACTTTGAAATCATGCTTTTTAATGTATCTCATCAACATTTTAATTGCCATAACGGAAACTACAAATGCTACAAACATTCCAAGTATTAAAATAAAAAATTGGAAAAAGCTAAATGCAAAGCCAAATTTTCTAAGTTTTAATAAACTTGCACCAAACATAACTGGAATTGACATAAAGAATGAAAATTCTGCAGCTAAACTTCTTGAAAGTCCAAGGATTAATGCTCCAATAATTGTAGCTCCTGATCTTGAAGTTCCGGGAATTAAACTTAAAACTTGAAAACATCCTACATAAAAAGCTAATGAATAACTTAAATCTTCAAATCTTCTTATATTTTGTTTCTTAAATTTCGGATTATTTTCAACAACTATAAATAAAATACCATATAAAACTAAAGTAAATGCAACTGTTGGAAAATTATAAAAATATTTTTCCAAAGTTTTATCAAAAAGGACTCCCAAAACTCCCGCAGGAATGACCCCTACAATTACTTTTAACCACATATTAATCGTATCTTTTTGTTGCTCCTTAGTTTTCTTTTTAGAAAAAGGATTCAACTTATTAAAATACATCATTACAACCGCAAGAATCGCTCCAAGTTGAATAACAACTAAAAACATCTCTTTAAATTCAGCGGATTGATTTAATTGTAAAAACTCATCAACCAAAATCATATGTCCAGTACTACTCACAGGTAACCATTCAGTAATTCCTTCAACAATACCTAAAATAATAACTTTGATTATGTCTAATAACCACATAATAACTCTCCTTAATATTAAATATATAGTCAAAGTTTACCACATTTTGATAAATTTGAAAAGGGCTTTTAAAATATTTATAAGAATAATTTTTCTTTTTTATAAAATAATTTTAGTATTAAAAAATTGGTGTAATAAAAACACCAATTTTTTAATTGTGAAACAACAAGGTTCCCTGGAACCCACCCGATGCAAAGCATCGTGGATGGGTGGGGTTGTTATTACGAAGTAACAAGGTTCCCGGGTACCCCACCCGATGCAAAGCATCGTGGAAGGGTGGGATTGTTATTACGAAGTAACAAGGTTCCCGGGTACCCCACCCGATGCAAAGCATCGTGGATGGGTGGGGTTGTTATTACGAAGTAACAAGGTTCCCGGGTACCCCACCCGATGCAAAGCATCGTGGAAGGGTGGGATTGTTATTACGAAGTAACAAGGTTCCCGGGTACCCCACCCGATGCAAAGCATCGTGGAGGGGTGGGGTTCTTATTATCTTATTTGTTTTTTAAACTCAAGAGCTTTTGTAAAAGCTTTGTTTTTACATAAAATATAAAAAACAGGAACTCCTACCGCATAGATAACTAAAGCTTCAGAAAGAACTAGTTCTCCTAAAATACCCCAAAAGCCAACAGGATTTGGCATCAATAAATATATTTCCAATGCTATTGGAACCATACCAACAACTACAGGAACTAAACAAGCCAAATAAAAGTTTTTCATTTTAGTCATAATCAATGCAACCACAAATGTTGCCAAAGTTCCAACTACCATATCGACAATTCCTACTGTACTAGCAATATTTGCTAAAAAGCAACCTAATGTTACACCAATTGTGTATTCTGGGTTAAAAAATGGTAAAATTGCTAAAGTTTCTGAAAGTCTAAATTGTAAACTTCCATATCCCAATCCAAAAGATTCTGAAAGAATTGTCAATACAACATAAATAGCTGCAACCATTCCCTGTCTTGTAATTTTTTTACGTTCATATTTCCTCCTTTTTGGAGTGCTTTGTTCAACAAAAAAAGGGCAAATGTGCCCCAGCACTTGATTTTTAAAGTGGGTGCCAAGCAAAACACTATTCTTCTAAATTTAATTTATATAAAAATTACCGTATAATTTTAACATAAAATAAATATTTTTTCAATAACAATTAAACCTTGACGTTTATTTTCAACAAAAAAAGTGGTGAAAACACCACTTTTATATCTATAAAATTATTTAGACAATTGGTCAAATGCTTCTAAAGCCTTTGCTCCATAAACTGTTGAAGGTCCACCACCCATAAGAACAGCAACGGAAACTATTTCTGCTACTTCATCTCTTGAAACTTCCAAATTAATGATATTTCTTACATGAGCTTCAATACAGCCTTCGCAACGAACAGCTACTGCAATACCAAGAGCAATACATTCTTTTTCTTTTACAGTTAATGCTCCTTCTTTCATAACTTCTCCGAAAAGATTGCTAAAAGCTTTCATTTCATTAGGAATAGCAGCTCCTAAATTTTTTGAGTTTTCTACAACATTTTGTAATCCTTTTACATGATCCATTTTAAAAGACCTCCTTTTATTATTATATAATATTAAATACCCATCTTTATTTAAGTATAATACTTATCAATTATAATAATTTTCTATGAATATTATTAAAAAACTTTATAAAAAAACGAAGAATTTTTAATTCTCCGTTTTAGTAATTTCTTTTTTAAAGTTTAAAATTTCTTTTTCTACAAATTCCATTGTTTTTGAATTTATTTTTTCATAAAAAGTTATTAATTCTTTAGCCTCAGGTGTTAGTGTTGATCCACCGCCACCTTTTCCCCCAATTTTACCTACAAGAAGTTTGCAGTTCAAATCTTTTTCGGAGCGAATTATCATTTTATAGGCTTTAGAGTATGCCATTCTCATCTCTTTACATGCTCTGTTAATTGATTTATATTCATCAATCAATAAAAGCAATCGATATAATCCATTTCCAAATGAATAATCTTCATTATATAAAGTTATTTTGATATTAAAATTTTTTGGAAACTCCAACATAATTACAACTCCTAATCTTTATAAGCAAAGTAATAGCAAATAGCTACTATACTTCCCCCTATTATATTTCCTAATGTAACAGGAATTAAATCATATATAACTGCACCAGCACCTATGTCTGATATTATAAAAGAATATGAAAGATAAAACATATTTGCAACACTATGCTCAAATCCACAAATTAAAAACAATATAACAGAAATTGAACATGCACAGAATTTTGAAACTCCATCTTTACACGCATAGGACATCCAAACTCCTAAACAGACAAAAATATTACAACCTATTCCCTTAAATAAAAGAACTGTAAAACTTTCTGTAGTTTTTGCAAGGGTAATTTTATGTAAAAATGCAAGCATATCCGGTGTCATAACACTTGCAAAATAAACAACTAACGCTACAAAAACAGAACCGACAAAGTTAAATAGGTAAACAAATACCCAATTTCTAAACATTTTTGGAAATGTAATTCTCTTTCCCAATGCAGGAGCTAACATCAAAATATTTCCAGTAAATAAATCAGCACCAGCAACAACAACAGCAAAAAGTCCAAAGGAGAAACAAACTCCTGAAATAAATTTTCCATAAGTTGGATTTAAACTTGCCATTCCTGTATTTACGACCACATAAGATAGTCCACTCAACGCAATAAATAACCCCGCTAAAAATGCTAAAATTAGCATTTTATTTAATTTATAATTTGCTTTTCCCTCTCCGATTTTATACAACGATTCTAATAATTCTGATTTCCCTATAACTCCCATAATGTCCTCCTATCTTTTTTAAAAAATAGAAATTTTTCAAAAGTTGGTTATAATAAAATTATTTTTTCTTAAAATAAGATTTAATTGTTTCTATGATATTCATAATCATATCTACTTTATCAACCACACTATCTACATTTTCTCTAATATCCATTGTAGTATCAACAACTTGTTCTGCAACAAATCTTGTAGATGTTGTAATATCATCTGTAATTTCTCTTACATTTTCAAGTGTCAAACTCACATTTTCTACACTATCAGTTATATCTTCTTTTGTATCGGCTAGAATTTCATCTGTCTTTTCAAGAATTTTGTTTGAATTTGCAATAGCTTTATCAGCATTTTCAACCAAACTTGGTAATTTTTCAGCACTTGCAACCAAACTTTCTTCGCTCTTTTCTAATATTTTGTTGATTCTACTAAAAACTTTTATCAACTTAGTAAAGAAACAAATACAAGCTAGCAAACAAACTATAGCCACTAAATAAAGAATAACTCTTAAAGTTAAATCTAAATCTATTGTTACCATTTTTTCCTCACTATTCTTCTATTTCTTCTTTTATATCCATTTCTTCAACTTCTGGAGAAATTTCTGTCATATTTCTATTTGCAAAATCGTCATATTTTTCTCCAACAGCTTCTTTAACTTCTTTAGCTTTTTCAGCAACCACTTTAACTGCACTATTTACATTTTCGCTTACATATTCAACACCGTCTTTAGTCACTCTAACGATATCTTCTCTAGTTTCTTTACCTGATTTAGGAGCAAATAAGATTCCTACTCCTGCACCAACAGCAACTCCTGCAGCAATTTTTGCAGCACTAACTGCTTTTTCTTTTCTTATTTTTCTTCTAACTTCTCTTTCTCTTTCTAAACGTCTTTGTTCAATATACTTTGATAAGCTCATAAAAACCTCCTAATTATTTATTATTTTATTAAAAATGTCTTTTGGCTCCTGCCATTATATAAACCTTCGCATTTGAAGGTGGGCAAACTGTCTTAAATCTCACGGTTTCTCCACAATGGAGCTGCCATCAAAGTAAGAACTCCGTAATCCCTTATTAATTCTGTAGGCATAATCAGACAGGAACCTTAGACAATATTATTATATCACACTTTAGCCCAAAAAGGTAGTACTAAATAAAAATGTATAAAATTTTTATACAAAATTAATGATAGAATATTCACATATATTTAAGTTAAAAAATTATAATTCAAATACTAGACAAAAAAAGACGATATTTCTATCGCCTAATTTTTTATTCGTTATCAACCAACATCATTTTTTCTCTTTCATATCCAATTTTAACTCTATAATAGCCCTTTAATTTCTTATCTATTTCTTCGTCCATTGTATAAGCTACAAGATGTCCTGATGTTATACTCTCCAACTTTCCATTTGTAGCAATTATTATGATATCTTTTTTATCAATTTTTCTTAAAACATTTGCGCTTAGTTGTTGATTTCCACGACCAAAAACATAACCTTGACCCCCCATTGGAGTCACAACCAAAATAGCTCTTTCATCTCCGATTACTTCAAGTATATCTTTTTCACTACAATCTTTTTTTACAAGTTTTTTATTTTTTATTATATCAACACCGAGTACAGTATATGGCAAGTCCAATTCTTTCATAATGTACATAGGAGTTGTTCCTGATCCAATTATATAAAAGATATCATCTTTCATATCATCAATTATATCGCATGCAATTGAAACTTGAGCATCACTATCTGATTGAGGAGTTTGTGATTTTTTGTTTTGTAAATACCTTTGATCATAAGGTACTTTTAAATAACCGTAAAGTCTAACTTCCACTCTATCATCTCTAAAGGCATCTTCGTCAATATCCACAACATCTTTTTCAATTACCGGAAGCTCAACTCCATTTATAACTTCAAAAAGCAAACTTCCAGCTTGTTCAGGAGTATTTCCATAAACAGGTGAATGGATTTTTACTCCTGCAGGAACTCCGATTACAGCTATTTTATCTTCGATAACAGAATAAACATCTCTAGCTGTTCCATCTCCACCGACAAAGAAAATCAATTCAATACCATTTTCTAAAAAGTATTTCAAAAGTTCTTTTGAATCTGTAACTGAAGATTTTTCAGCTGAATTATAGACAACTTCATAATTTAGTCCAAGTTCTTTACATTCTTCTTCACCCATTAGGCCACTTGCCGTATAGATTTTAAACTTATCTTTTAATTCAACAACTTTAGCTAAAGCTTTCTTTGCCTTTTCAGGAGCTTCTTGAACAGCGCCAAGCGAAATTGCTTTTTCTAATATATCTTCACCATCAGTTCCTTTAAGTCCAACTCTACCACCCATTCCAGCAATGGGATTTACCAAAAGTCCAATTTTTTTCATAATTACCTCCTCTATTTGAATACTAAATTGTTTTTGAATTAATATTTTATAAAAGTTTTATACCCTAATAATATCAAGTATAAAATAATAAATCAATATTTTTGAATAACGTTTCTATTTTTTTAATAAATAATTTTAGTGTATAGAATATATATCTTAAATTTTTTATTAAGAAAATAATATAAAAAAATAAAAATTTTTTGACAAATAGTCATCATTTTTTGATTATTTTAACTTTTGTAACATATTTTATGTAAAATTAAAAAATTTTATAAAAATATTAAAAATTTTTTGATTTTTTGAAAAACTTTTAAAAAATTAATGTTTTTTATTTTTTACTAATAGTTATAAGATTTCTTATCAATTACATTTCTATAGATAAAGTATTTAATTAAAATTTAAAAAAACTTCTCTATTTTTTATAATTTTTTTAATATTAAGGGTATATTTTTTATATATTACTAATCTATAAGTTAAAATAAAAACGTTTTTGTTTTCCTATTAATCTATTTTGTTAATTATATAAATAATTATTTTAGTTTGATAAAAAACTTTTTATGTTTTTGTAAAAAGACTATTGTATTTTTTATTTTTTATACTATAATTACATTAAGGAAAAAGGGTTATCTTATGAGAGGTAATTGATTTCTATTAAAATTTAAGGAGGAATTTGATATGGCTGCACAAAAAACACCATTGTACGAAAAACACATTTCATATGGAGGAGAAGTTGTAGATTACGCAGGTTGGTTATTACCTGTTAAATATGAAGGATTGGCTGCTGAACATAATGCAGTAAGAAATAATGCTGGATTATTCGACGTTTCACATATGGGAGAAGTTACTGTTAAAGGAAAAGACGCTTTTGACTATGTTAATCATTTAATCACTAATGATTTGACAACTATTGGTGATGGACAAGTTATTTACTCTTTATTATGTAATGAAAACGGTGGAGTTGTTGATGATTTACTAGTTTACAGAAAAGGTAAAGATGATATGTATATTGTAGTTAATGCTGCAAATACTGACAAAGACTTTGCTTGGTTCTTAAAACAAAAAGGAAACTATGATGTAGAAATAAAAAATATTTCATCAGAAACTGCACAAATTGCATTACAAGGCCCTAAGGCTGAAAAAGTTTTACAAAAATTAGCTAAAAATGTTGATTTAGCAAATGATATAAAATTCTTCACATTTAAAGAAAATGTTGAACTTGGGGACTGTGGAAAATTCTTAGTTTCTCGTACTGGTTATACAGGTGAAGACGGATTCGAAGTTTATGGATCTGGTGAAAATATGAATAAATTATGGGATGAAATTCTTAAGATTGGTAAAGAAGATGGAGTTATGCCTTGCGGTTTAGGCTGTAGAGATACTTTAAGATTTGAAGCTGCTCTTCCACTTTATGGAAATGAAATGGACGATGTAATCACTCCACTTGAAGCTGGACTTGGATATTTCGTAAAATTAAAACAAGAAGCTGATTTCATTGGTAAGGCTGCTTTAACTAAACTTAAAGAAGCTGGAGTTCCTAGAAAATTAATCGGTCTTGAATTAACTGGTAAAGGTATTGCAAGACACGGAGCAAAAGTATTTAAAGGTGATAAAGAAATCGGATTTGTTACAACTGGTTATATGTCACCTACATTAGGCAAAACTATTGCAAATGTAATTGTTGATGCTGATCAAGCTGAAGTAGGAAATGAAGTTCAAGTTGAAATTAGAAATAAAAAGGTTCCTGCTGTATTAATAAGCAAGAAATTTCTTAAAAAATAATTAAATTATTAGGAGGTAAATTCTATATGTATCCTTATATTTCTCTAACAGAACAAGATGTTAAAGATATGTTAGATAGCCTTGGTGTTAATTCTGTTGAAGATTTATTCTCAGATATTCCTGAAGAATTAAAATTAAAGAGAGAATTAAATATTCCAAAAGCAAAGAGTGAGTTGGAAGTATATAACTATCTAACTAAGTTAGCAAGTAAAAATGCATCTTCAAGTGAATATACAACATTTTTAGGTGCTGGAGCTTATGATCATTATATTCCTGCTGTTATTCCAACAATAATCAGTAGAAGTGAATTTTTAACTTCATACACTCCATATCAACCAGAAATCAGTCAAGGTACTTTACAATATATATTTGAATTCCAAACAATGATTTCTAATCTTACTGGTATGGAATATGCGAATGCATCACTTTATGATCAAGGAACAAGTTTAGCTGAAGCAGCAATTATGACTGCACATCATGCTAAGAAGAAAAAAGTTTTAGTTTCTGAAGCTATTGCACCTTGGTCAAGAGAAGTTTTAAAAACTTACCTTCATGCTCAACATATTGAAATGGAAGTTGTTAAAACTTGTAACGGTGTAACTTGTATTGATGATTTAAAAGCAAAATTAAATGATGAAGTTGGAGCTGTTTTAGTTCAAAATCCAAACTTTTTCGGTAATATTGAAGATGTAACTAAGGTTTCTGAACTAGCACATGAATATAAAAAATGTTACTCAGTAGTTTCTGTTGACCCTTCTTCTTTAGGAACTTTAAAGAAACCATCTGATTGTAATGTTGATGTAGTTGTTGGTGAAGCTCAATCACTAGGTATTCCTATTTCATATGGTGGACCATACTTAGGATTTATGGCTGTTAATAAAGAATTTTTAAGAAAGATTCCAGGAAGAATAGTTGGACAAACTGTTGACAGAGATGGAAAGAGATGTTGGGTTCTTACTCTATCAGCCAGAGAACAACATATTAAGAGAGATAAAGCTACTTCAAATATCTGTTCTAACCAAGGTATCAATGTTTTGACTGCAGCAATTTATATGGATCTTTTAGGTAAAGAAGGTCTTAAAGAACTTTCAAAACAATGTATAAAGAAATCTCATTATCTTTATAAGAAACTTTTAGAAACAGGTAAATTCGAAAAAGTTTTTGATGCACCTTTCTATAAAGAATTTGCATTAAAAGCTAAAAAACCGGTTTGTGAATTAAATAAGAAATTATTTGAAAATGGTATAATCGGCGGTTTCGATCTTGGAAAGTATTATCCTGAATTAGAAAATGTTATTATGTTTGCAGTTACTGAAAAACGTACTAAGGAAGAAATAGACAAACTATGTAAGGTATTGGAGGAAGCATAATATGAAATACGATAAATTAATATTTGAACTATCAAAACCTGGTAAAATTGGTCATAAATTACCAGAATTGGATGTTGAAGATGTATGTATTAAAGAGCTAATTCCTGCTGAACTATTAAATGATGGCGAAATTGATTTACCGGAAGTTTCTGAACCAGAAGTTGTTAGACATTTTGTAAATCTTTCAAATAAAAACTTTGGTGTTGATACAGGATTTTATCCACTAGGATCTTGTACAATGAAATACAATCCAAAAATCAACGAAGCTATGTGTGCTCTTCCAGGTTTTGCAACACTTCATCCAAATATTCCTGAATGTGGAGCTCAAGGTGCTTTACAATTAATGTATGAACTTGGAGAAGCTTTAAATGAAACTTCAGGTATGGATGCTTGCACATTACAACCTGCTGCCGGAGCTCATGGTGAAATAACAGGTATTATGTTATTTAAAGCATATCATGAAAACAACAAAGATTTCCAAAGAGATAAAATTATAATTCCTGACTCAGCTCACGGAACTAACCCTGCAACAGCTACAATGGCAGGTTATAAAATTATCGAAATTAAATCTTGTGAAAGCGGATTAGTTGATATTGAAGCATTAAAAGCAGCTGTTGGCGATGATACTGCTGGTCTAATGCTTACTAACCCTAATACATTAGGATTATTCGAAAAAGAAATTCAAGAAATTACAAAAATCGTACACGATGCTGGCGGTTTAGTATATTATGATGGAGCAAATGCCAATGCAATTTTAGGACATGTTAGACCTGGAGATATGGGATTTGATGCAATTCACTACAATCTTCATAAGACATTCTCTACTCCTCACGGTGGTGGAGGTCCTGGTGCAGGTTATGTTGGATGTAAAGATTTCTTAAAAGACTTCTTACCAGTTCCTATTGTAGTTAAAAATGGTGAAAAATACAGCTTATCTTATGATGTTCCAAAAACATTAGGTAAGATGAAAGATTTCTATGGACACTTTGGTGTATTAGTTAGAGCTTATGCTTATATCTTAGCTTTAGGCGCTGACGGACTTAAGAAATCAAGTGATTATGCAGTATTAAATTCTAATTACTTAGCAAATAAATTAAGAGATTACTACAATCTTCCTGAAAATGTTAAGTTCAAACATGAATTTGTACTCGGTGGATTAAAGAATCCTAACGGATTAGTAACTCTTGACGTAGCTAAGAGATTGATGGATATGGGATATCATCCACCAACTGTATACTTCCCATTGATTGTTCATGAAGCAATGATGATTGAACCTACTGAAAGTGAATCAAAAGAAACTCTTGACGGATTTGCAGAATCTCTAATTAAGATTGCTAAAGAAGCTGAAACAAATCCTGAAATAGTTCATGCAGCACCTCATGATACAGAAATTAAACGTCCTGATGAAACATTAGCTGCAAAAGAATTAATCTTAAAATATACAAAATAGTATAAATTTAAAAAAAGCTGTTATGAAAGTAACAGCTTTTTTCTTACCTATTTTTAGAAAATATTTTAATAAATAATCATTATCTAAAAAAATTAGGGTATAAATTAGTCAGAAAAATTTAGGAGGTTTTTTATGAGTAAACTTTTAAGCCCTATGGAAATAGGTAGAAATAGATTTAAAAATAGAGTTGTTATGGCACCAATGTGTATGTTCCATTCAAAAACTGTAGATGGAGTTTTAACTAAAGAGCATTTTGATCACTATGTGGCAAGAGCTTTAGGTGGTGTTGCAGGAATAATTACAGAAGCAACTATGGTTAATCCTACTGGTGGAATCAGAAAAGTAGATTTAGGATTATACAATGAAACTCAAATGAAAGCTTTTAAAGAACTTGTTGATAGAGTTCATAACTACGACTGTAAAATCGGTATTCAATTAAGTCACGCAGGAAGAAAAGCAGATTCATCTTATGAAGATATTATAGCACCAAGTGCAATTCCATTTGCAGATGAAAAAGCACCAAGAGAATTGACTAAAGAAGAAATTATTTCTTTGAAAGAAGATTTTGTAAATTCTGTAAAACTTGCAAAACAAGCAGGTTTTGACTTTGTAGAAATTCACTGTGCACATGGATATTTGATTAATCAATTTTTATCTCCCCTATCAAATCAAAGAAATGATGAATACGGTGGTAGTTTAGAAAAAAGATATAAATTTTTAGAAGATATTTTAAAAGCAATTAAAAATATTGACATAGATGTTCATATTAGAGTTTCTGCTAATGAATATGATGAAAAAGGTAATTCTTTAGAAGACATTATAAGTATTCTAAAACTTGCAAAAGAAGACGGAGTTGTTTTCAATAGTATTTCAAGTGGTGGAGTTGTACCAAAAAGTCCACTAGTTTATCCGGGATACCAAGCGGAATTAAGTAGAGAAATAAAAAAAGCAAATCTTACAGTTTCTGCTGTTGGTCTTTTGGAAGACTATGGATTATGTGAATATTTACTTCAAAGTGATGCCTGTGATATGATTTACCAAGGAAGAACATTACTTAAAAATCCAAACTGGGTTTATGGTGCTGGAGCATATTTTAATGAAGGAAAAGAAATAGAATATCCACTATTTTCATACTCTGCCATAAAATTTTAAGATAATTTAAAACAAAAGTAGCTTATAAAGTTAAGCTACTTTTTTATATTGTGAAACAACAAGGTTCCTGGGTACCCCACCCGATGCGAAGCATCGTGGAAGGGTGGGGTTCTTATTACGAAGTAACAAGGTTCCTGGGTACCCCACCCGATGCGAAGCATCGTGGAAGGGTGGGGTTCTTATTACGAAGTAACAAGGTTCCTGGGTACCCCACCCGATGCAAAGCATCGTGGAAGGGTAGGGTTGTTATTACGAAGTAACAAGGTTCCTGGGTACCCCACCCGATGCAAAGCATCGTGGAAGGGTAGGGTTGTTATTACGAAGTAACAAGGTTCCTGGGTACCCCACCCGATGCAAAGCATCGTGGAAGGGTGGGGTTCTTATTAATAATTGACCTTTTTCATAACTACAACTTAATAACCTTGTCATTTCCCCAACCATACCATGGTACATCATGTTCTAGGTAATCTCCATGTATTTTATTTTGAATTCTAATCATTATAAATGGTATTAATGACTTTATTATAAATATAATGATATAGATAAATAATTCTGTATAATTAATCATACCATTAAAATCTGTAAATGTTCTATAAAGAAACCATGTATTAACTAAAACATTAAATAGTGTTGCTAAAGTTGCAGACATAATATTTATTTCAATTTTTGAATTGTATTTTTTTATAAAATATAATGCTAATAAAGAAATATTGTAAACGACAATGGGTTTGTCATTTTTTCTGTAAATCACCAATGATTTTCTACTATAACTTGAACGGTGTTTAATGCTTCCTAATGAACTAAACCAAACGTGACTCACAGAATTTATCTCTTCAAATGGAACAAATAAATCTATTTTTTTAAGATATATTCCTTCCTTACAAATATATAATTTCCAAGTAAAAAATTCAAAATACCATATAAGAACAATTGAAATAACGAAAAAACAAATATTTAAATATTCTACTTTTAACCATTTAAAATCAAATGTAACTTTATTAACTCTATCTATTGAATTTATACTAGTTAAAAAAATAGCAAAAATAAACAAAATAAATCTATAATAAATACTATGAAATTTTATCTTTTTCATAACTCTCCTTATTTCTTACAATTGAATTACTTTTGAAGAATTTTTGTTATATGCATTATCGTGAAATAAGTAATTCCCGTGTTTTATATTTTCATATTTGACCATTACTAATGGTACTAATGTCATCTTTATAATATATACAATAATATAGCTAAGAAATAGCTCTATTTTTATAAATTCTATTTCCCTTGAAAAAACACTATAAAGTATTCCAAAATTAAGAGCTATATTAAAAATTGTAGCAAATGTAGCAACAATAATATTGGTTTTAATGCTAGGTTTTAAAATTTTCATTATATATAAAGCTAATAAAGAAATATTATAAATACAAATAGGTTTATTATCTTTTCTGTAGATTACTAAAGATTTTCTATTATACAAATATTGACACCCATGAGGTCGTCTACTCCATTCATTAATCCAAACATGGCTTACAGCATCAATGTCTTCCCAAGGAATTAACAAATCTATTTTTCTTAAGTATATTCCTTCTTTACAGACATAAAATTTCCAACCAACAAAAGAAAAAATTAATGTAATAGCAATAAAAATTCCAATGAAAATATAATTTAATTTCCATAGTTTTATATTAAAATTATAGAATTGTATTATTCCATTTTTATCAGCCATTATCATATTTATAACGAGAATTGCAAAAGCGAGTATAAATAAAATAAATCTATAATAGATACTATGAAATTTTATCTTTTTCATATTCTCTCCTATCTTTACTCATCAAAATTAATAGTATGAATTTTAATATTATACCTTTTAGTATCCTGTTTTAAGTTTCTTACCAATTCATCACTTGCTTTATCTCTACCGAAAAAAAAGGCTGTCCTCTTTCCATTTTTAAGTTCAATAGTTAGCATATATCTGCTTCCATTTAGTCTTACAGACCTAATTCTGTCAACTTCAATTGATCTTATCTTTTTTAAAGGTATAACTCTATTTAAAAAATAGAAAGCATTGTGTATATAAAAATTTCCATTTGAAATATGATAAGGTCTAAAAACACTTCCTCCACTTCTACAAGCTATTAAAAATCTGCGAAAAAATATAATTGCAAAAACAAAGACTTCAAAAATAAAAGCATTACGAATAATTGTATTTTGCCATATGCTTTTAAATCCTATCAAATAATATCTAAAAAAATCAGACATAATAAAAGTCCCCTTAATTCTTTAATCTATACCCTATTATACTATACGTCCTAATTGTATTCAATATCCACTTTTTACTCTTTGTCTTAAAGACAAATTATTTAGTATATATTTTGATAAAGGATATTATTATACATTTTTAGTGTAAAATCAATTCAACTAATAAATACAATAAATTTATTTTTATCAATGAAAATTAAGATTTTTCTTAAAATTTACTTTTTTAATTTACAAAGATTTACAAAACTATTATCACTTTATGTCCCTGTTCCTTATGATTAAAGTTGTATAATATAATTAAGGAAAACATTATTACAGTATAGTGCTTTTCAGAAATTGAATAAGGAGGAATTTTTTATGGATTCATTAATTTCAGTATTGTCCAAGTTTGCAGATTGGCTTTGGGGACCTCCACTTTTGATTTTGTTGGTTGGTGGCGGGATTTTTTTAACTATAAGGTTAGGATTTTTTCAAATTCGATATTTTCCTTATATAATGAAACAAACTTTCGGAAAAATGTTTAGTAAAAACAAATCCGGAGAAGGAACTGTTTCACCTTTCCAAGCAGCAACTGCAGCCCTTGCATCATCTATCGGTGCTGCAAATATAGTGGTTGTACCTTCAATTATTTTTATAGCAGGTCCAGGTTCTATACTTTGGATGTGGATTACTGCCATAGTAGGTCAAGCAACAAAATTTGGTGAAATTGTACTCGGTATTCTTTATAGACAAAAAAATGAAGAAGGCGAGTATGTTGGTGGAGCTTGTTACTACTTACAACATGGTATCGGTGGAAAAGCAGGGAAAATTTTAGGTTCACTTGTAGCATTTTTCTTTATGATTGAAATTTTACCTTCAATTACTGTTCAAACTCTTGCTGCAACAGGTCCTTTGGAACAATTAGGAGTTCATAGATATATTGCTATAGGACTTGTATTCCTTTTAGTAATATTGGTAGTTTATGGTGGAATTAAAAGAATTGGTCAAGTAACTGAAATGTTAGTTCCATTTATGGCATTAATTTACTTAATCTTCGGATTTATAGTTCTTGCTATTAATATAGATAAAGTTCCTGAAGCCTTTAAGATGATTTTTGTTGGTGCTTTTAATCCT
Organism: Parvimonas sp. oral taxon 110 str. F0139; assembly: GCF_000214475.1. Taxonomy (GTDB): domain Bacteria; phylum Bacillota; class Clostridia; order Tissierellales; family Peptoniphilaceae; genus Parvimonas. The sequence continues at coordinate 487,162 of NZ_AFII01000002.1, forward strand.
AAAGCAATTGCTGGTGGTGCTGCAGGTTGGGCTGTAAAAAAAGCAATAACTAACGGAGTTGCACGTGGTGTTTACTCTAATGAATCAGGAATGGGCTCTGCACCTTATGCACATTCAACTGCTATTACAGATCACCCTGCAAGACAAGGTATGTGGGGAGTTTTTGAAGTATTTGTTGATACAATAATTGTTTGTACAATGTCTGCACTTATAGTTTTAACAACAGGAATATGGAAAAATCCTGAATACCAATCAATCGCTGTTGAAAGAGCATTTAATTCAATTTTTGGAAATATTGGTAGTATAGTTGTTTCAATTTCATTATTCTTATTTGTTCTTTCTACAATAATCGTAATAGTATTCTATGTAGAAAAACTTGCAGAATATCTATTTGGAACAAAAGTTGGTAAAATTATGAGATTTGTTGCAACTATTATGATAATTGTAGCTGCTAAACTTTCATTTAAACATGCTGGAGTATTCCTAGACTTAACATTAGGCCTTGTAGTTATTCCTAATATGATAGGACTAATCTTTATGAGTGGAAAGATTAAAAAAGCTAAAGATGAATTTTTCCATACTGAAGGAGAATTTTACTTAAAAGATAAGGCAAGATAGCCTTCTATAAAATTTATTAAAAAAAATCCGAGTTTTCATACTCGGATTTTTTCATTCTATAAAAATTTTCTACTTTTTATCAGGTGTTTTTACAATTATATAAAGTATAACTATAATCGGAACAAAAATCCATATTATTGGAGTTGCATAGTATACAAAAGTTGTAACTGCTAATAAAACAGGTGCTTTTTCACGAAATTCAATCGAATTATAAGGCAATCCGGCTACAACACTCCATGCTCGTAAAAAAAGACAAAATATTGACCAAACTATAAATAAAAAATATAACCTAAATTTTTTAAAAAAGTAGATTTATTATTATACTTAGTTCCAACTTCGTTATTTTGACTAGTTTTATCTTCTTCATTCTCTACTTTATTTTCATTTATAATATTTTCTGTAGACATTCTATCTCCTCCTTAAATAATAGTTTTAATTGGATTACAATATTAGTAATAAAACAAAATTTTGAGTAGTTTTCTAATACTCATATAAAATAAAACTATAATTTAAATGACCTTTAGTATAGCACTTTAGAAACATTATTACAAATATTTCTATAAAATATTATCATATTTTTGTAAAATGTTACAATTATATCTTAATCTCAAAAAAATCCGAGTTCTCATACTCGGATTCCCCTCTAAATTTATTTGATTTTTAATAATTATTGACCTTCAACAAATCTATCAATATATTCTTGATAAGTCATAAGTCTATCTTCAAATACATTTTCTTCAATATGAATAATTCTATTTGCGATTGTATTCATAAATTCAGTATCATGACTTGCAAATAAAATATTTCCCTTAAATGCCTTAAGTCCGTTATTCAAACTGATTATACTTTCAAGATCCAAATGATTTGTTGGTTGATCAAGGATTAAAACATTAGAATTTTTAAGCATCATATATGATAACATCATTCTAACTTTTTCTCCCCCAGAAAGTTTTTGAGCAGGTTTTAATGCTTCATCTCCCGAGAACAACATTCTTCCCAAAAATCCTCTGATATAAATTTCAGATTGCTCTGTTGAATATTGTCTTAACCAGTCAATCAAATTATATGGAGTATCTTTAAAGAACTCTGTATTGTCCTTTGGAAAATAAGATCTTGAAGTAGTAACCCCCCATTTAAAACTACCACTATCAGCTTCCATCTCTCCTGCTAAAATTTTAAAAAGAGTTGTAATTGCAAGTTCATCTCCAATAAAACCAATTTTATCATTTTTATTTACCATAAATGAAACTTTATCTAAAACAAGTCTTCCTTCAACTGTCTTTGAAATTTCATTTACTTCTAAAATTTGATTTCCAACTTCTCTTTCCATTTCAAAACCAACAAAAGGATAACGTCTTGTTGAAGGTTGAATATCTTCAATTTGAATTTTATCAAGTAATTTCTTACGGCTTGTAGCTTGTTTTGACTTACTCTTATTTGCAGAGAATCTTGCAATAAAATTTTGCAATTCCTTAATTTTATCTTCTTTTTTCTTATTTTGGTCTTTTAACATCTGTGCTGCAAGTTGACTTGATTCATACCAGAAATCGTAGTTTCCAACAAAAATCTTAATCTTTCTAAAATCAATATCCACCATATGAGTACAAATATTATTTAAAAAATATCTGTCGTGGCTAACTACAATAACAGTTCCCTCATAGTCCATAAGGAAATTTTCAAGCCATAATATGCTCTTAATATCCAAGTCATTTGTAGGTTCGTCAAGGATTAAAATTTCGGGATTTCCAAAAAGCGCCTTTGCAAGTAAAACTTTAACTTTTTCCTTACCTGAAAGTTCACTCATCTTTTTCTCATGCAACTCAGTTCCGATACCAAGACCTTGTAAAAGAGCTGAAGCATTTGCCTCTGCACTCCAACCGTCCATATCAGCAAATTCTGCTTCAAGTTCAGAAGCTAAAATTCCGTCTTCATCTGAAAAATCTTCCTTTGCATAAATGGCTTCTTTTTCTCTAATGATTTCCATTAAACGAGCATTTCCCATAATTACAACATCAATTACTTTTTCATCTTCAAACTTAAAGTGATCTTGTTCCAAAAAGCTCATACGAGTATTCGGCTTAATAGAAACACTTCCAGTATCAGGTTCAAGTCTTCCCTCTAAAATCTTAAGAAAAGTTGACTTTCCTGCTCCATTCGCTCCAATTACTCCATAACAATTTCCCGGAGTAAAAGATAAATTTACATCATCAAAAAGTTTTTGCCCTTGAAAACTCAAACTTAAATCTATTACACTAATCATTTTCTCACCTCATAATAATATTACTTAATTCAATTAAACATAAGTTAGATTATACTATATTTTGTTTAAATAATCAACTTAAAACAAAAAGAGCGTATCTAAACGCTCATTTCTATAAAGATAACATAAGTTCTACTTCGTCATCAGTTAATTCATAATTATAAAATTTCTTATAGTATTCTTTTATCTTTTCTTTTAATGGATAGTCTTTAAATTCTTCCGGATATGCCTTAGTTGCAAGCCAAGCAAAAGCTAGTGGAGCATCAGGATTTGGTGTAAACCAGTTCCACATTCCAAGATTTGTATTATATACTTTTCCGTTTTTAACTGCATTTAATGGTGAAAAATCAACTTTATCTACCTTGTTTTCAATTATATCCTTAGTTTTAAGTTTTATATGTCCAGGTCCACTTAAGAATAGAATATCAGGGTTCCATTTGTAAAGTTGTTCAAAATTTATTTTAGCAAAGCCTTTTTCTTCCGCTGCAACATTTTTTACACCTAAGTTATTAAGCCAAGCATCTCCAAATGTGCCTTTACCTGCAACTTGAAGAATTCCATCTAAATACTTAAACATAATCATCGCATTCGGTCTTTTATTTTCATCAATTTTAGATATTTTTTCTTTTACTTCAGAAATTAGATTGTCTCCATAGGAAATAAAATCATTCATCTTTCCCTTTTCATTGAAGACATCTTCTAAAAGTTTTAACCATTCTTTGTATCTTATTAGTGAATCATTTGGAGTATCATATCCAACTGTTGCGAAACCTATGATTGGAATTCCTGTCTTTTTAAGTTCTTCGGCATGTTTTTTATTATTTGCATTATAAAATATAACGTCAGGTTTTAATTTCACAATTTCTTCAACATTTAAATCACTTTGTCCTTGAACTGTTTCTGTAACATTTTCAAGTTCAGGTGCCATATTTTTTAATACTGTTTTGGATATGGTATTTTTAAAATCTCCTGCATATCCAACTATATGTGGTGCCTTCCCATTAAAGAATGATACATATGTTGAAACTATTGGAACTTGATCTATTACAATTCTCTTTATATTATTCGGAACTTTTACTGTATTACCTGCATGATCTACAACTTCATGTGTTCCTGTATCTTCTTTTTGCTTTTCTTCAACCTTTGTTTGTTCTGTATTTTTATTTTTTGGTGAACAAGCTGTCAATAAAATAGCACATAAACATAAAATACTTAAAAATTTTTTCAAAATATCCTCCTTATAAAACAAAATAAATATTCTTACAATGTAATTATAACAGATATGAAAATTAAAATCAAAAAATTATAAAATCTATTATCAAAATCATCCAGCGTTATTTTATTTTAAGAATAATTATAAATAAGTTTTTTCAACTTTAAAATTTTTAATAATACAATCGCTCTTTACATATTATCAATTAGTATGTTATAATAAAGTTGTAATTGGTTATGTTCTATAAAAATATTATTCCATTACACAGCAAAAATTTATGTAATTTAGGAGGTAAAAAATGTGTAATAATTGTAATTGCTTTAGTGAAATTAAAGAATACATTAAAGGCAAAGAATCTTCAGATTTGATTGAAATTTTGCATAAAACTCAAGATCTTTACGGATATATTCCAAAAGAAGTTGTTTACATAATTTCAAAAGGAATAGATGTTCCCGCTTCTGAAATTTATGGAGTTGTTACATTTTATTCAAGATTTAGTTTAGTTCCAAAGGGAAAATATGCTATTTCAGTATGTATGGGTACAGCTTGTTATGTAAAAGGAGCAGAAAATTTATTAGATGAATTTTCCAATCTTTTAGGTATCAAGGTTGGTGAAACAACAGATGATTTATTGTTTTCATTGATTGAAACAAGATGTGTCGGCGATTGTGCAAATGCCCCTATAGTTACTGTTAACGATAAAGTTTATACTCATGTTTCGAAGAATGACATAAGAGATATCTTAGCAGAGGCAAAGGAGGTTTAGTATGGGATATATAGAAAACTTAGACAAAATAAAGAATAAAAAATATCCTGAAATGTTAGAAATCAAATCACAAGATGAAAAATACATAGTTGATGATAAAGGAATAAGATTAAGAGGAGATTTTTTTGAAAAACAAACCCGTCTAGCATTAAAAAATTATGATATTATAAATCCTTTAGATATTGAAGAATACATAGCAATGGGTGGTTATTATGCCCTTGAAAATGCAATTTTCAACTTAGAGAAAAAAGATATTATTGACATAGTAAAAGATTCAAATCTAAGAGGTAGAGGTGGAGCTGGATTCCCTACTGGAAGAAAATGGGAAGGAGCTTTTAGACAAGATGCAGAAATTAAATACGTAATCTGTAATGCTGATGAAGGCGATCCAGGTGCATATATGGATAGGTCCATCCTCGAAGGAGATCCACATGTTGTAATTGAAGGTATGGCTATAGCTGCAAGATCAATTGGCGCTAGTAAAGGTTATGTATATGTAAGAGCGGAATATCCTAAGGCGGTTAAAATGCTTACTCATGCAATTGAAGAGGCTAAAAAATATAATTTATTAGGCGATAATATTATGGGCTCTGATTTTTCTTTTGATTTACAAATTAGATTAGGTGCAGGTGCCTTCGTTTGTGGAGAAGGTACTGCTCTTATAAAATCAATAGAAGGAAAAAGAGGTATGCCTAAATCAAAAGTTTATAGAACGACTGAGAGAGGACTTTTTGAATACCCTACCGTTTTAAATAATGTTGAAACTTTTGCAAATATTCCTTTGATAATAAATAATGGTGCTGATTGGTTTAAGTCAATTGGTACGGAAGATTCTTCTGGAACAAAAGTTTTTGCATTGGTTGGAAAAGTTGTAAATGCTGGACTTGTTGAAGTTCCTATGGGAAAAACTATAAATGAAATTGTACTTGATATTGGTGGCGGATGCCCTAATAACAAGAAAATTAAAGCCGTACAAACCGGTGGCCCCTCAGGAGGTTGTATTCCTGAGAGATTATTTGATACAAAAGTGGACTTCATTTCACTTGCAAGAATAGGCTCAATTATGGGTTCAGGTGGTATGGTTGTTATGGATGAAGATGACTGTATGGTTGATATTGCAAAATTCTTTATGAAATTTACTGTTGATGAATCTTGTGGTAAATGTACCCCTTGTAGAATTGGAAATAGAAGAGTTTTAGAAATTTTAGAAAGAATTACCTCAGGAAGCGGCGAAATGGAAGATTTGGATTTACTCCAAGAACTTTCAGAAGTAATTACAGATACAAGTTTATGTGGTCTTGGTAAAACAGCAACTACTCCTGTTTTAAGCTCAATGCATTATTTTAGAGACGAATATGAAACTCATATTAAAGAAAAAAGTTGTCATGCTCATGTTTGTAAAGACCTTCTTCAATATTACATTACAGAAAACTGTATTGGTTGTAGGTTGTGTAAGAGACAATGTCCTGTTGATGCTATTGAAGGCGAAAGAAAAGAAAGACATGTTATCGATACAAGCAAATGTATCAAATGTAATAACTGTCTTGAAAAATGTCCTGTTAAGGCAATCATCTTGAGATAGGAGGTAATTATGGTTAATTTAAAAATAAATGGACAAGATGTTCAAGTTGAAAAAGGTACTACAATACTTGAAGCTGCTAAAAAAATTAATATAAAAATCCCAACTCTTTGCCACATGGATATGAAAGGTTTAGGATTTATAAATAGAGATGCAAACTGTAGAGTTTGTCTTGTTGAACTTATGGATAAAGGCACATTGGTTCCAGCTTGTGATACACTTGTAAAAGAAGGAATGGATGTAAGAACTGATACTTATAGAGTTATCCGTTCAAGAAAAGTAAATATTGAATTATTACTTTCAAATCACCCTACTGATTGTCTAGTATGTTCCAAGAGTGGAAACTGTGAATTACAAGATTTAGCTTGGCTTGCAAATATTAGAACAATTAGATTTACCGGTGAAAGAATTAATTTTCCTTTGGATAATTCTTCCCTTTCTCTTATTAGAGATCCTAACAAATGTGTACTTTGTAAAAGATGTGAAACTATGTGTAACGAAGTGCAAACTGTTGGAACTTTAACAGATGTAGGTAGAGGTTTCCCTGTTGTAGTAGGAACTGAATTTGATGAACCTATGATAAATACAAACTGTACTTTCTGTGGTCAATGCTTAAGTGTTTGTCCTACAGGAGCTCTTGCAGAAGTTAGCTCAATACAACAAGTTACTAGAGCTTTAATGGATAAGACAAAAACTGTTATAGTTCAAACTGCACCTGCAGTTAGAGTTGCATTGGGAGAAGAATTCGGAATGGAACCGGGAACAGTAGTTACCGGAAAGATGGTAACTGCCCTTAGGAATATAGGTTTTGACTATGTTTTTGATACAGATTTTGCAGCAGATTTAACTACAATGGAAGAGGCAAAAGAATTTGTTTCAAGATTTGAAAAAGGAGAAAATCTTCCAATATTGACAAGCTGTTGTCCAAGTTGGGTAAATTTCATCGAAAATAACTTCCCTGAAATGTTACATATCCCTTCTTCTTGTAAATCACCACATGAAATGTTTGGATCAGTAGCAAAGTCATATTTTGCCGAAAAAATGAATATAGATCCTAAAGACATAGTTGTTGTATCCGTTATGCCTTGTGTTGCTAAAAAATATGAATCAGCAAGACCTGAACTTAGCAATAAAGGATTGAGTGATGTTGACTATGTTTTGAGTACAAGAGAAATCGCACATATGATTAAAGACTGTGCTATGGATTTTCCTAAACTTGAAGATTCAGACTTTGATAGCATTATGGGAGAATCATCAGGAGCTGGTGTAATTTTCGGCTCAACTGGTGGTGTAATGGAAGCCGCACTTAGAACTGCATACAATATGATTACAGGAGAAGATCTTCAAAATGTAGAATATACTGAATTAAAGGATTTAAGAGGATTTAAAGAAGCGGAAATTGAAATAAAAGGCAAAAAGATTAAAGCTGCTGTTGTAAGTGGTTTAGGTAATGCTAGAAAACTTTTAAACTCTATTAAATCTAAAGAAAAAACTTATGATATTATTGAAATAATGGCTTGCCCTGGTGGTTGTATTGCTGGTGGTGGTCAACCTTTCATACATGGAGATACTGACATAATTGAAAAGAGAATGCATGGTATTCACAGAGAAGATAGAAATAAGTCAATCAGATTATCCTATAAAAACCCATCAATTCAAAAAATATATAATGAATACTTGGGAGAACCTGGTGGAGAAAGAGCACATCATCTACTTCACACAACTTATGGAAAATAGAAATTAAATTTAATAAAACTTAAACTAAAAAGGATTGAAATTATAAAATTTCAATCCTTTTTTCTTAATAATTATTACATAAATGCTTCTGCTACGAATTTTAATATGAATAGTAAAGCTAAAATATATACTACTGGAGAAACTTCTTTTCCTCTACCTGAGATTAATTTTAATACAGCATATGAAACTATCCCAAAAACAATTCCATTTGCTATTGAATATGATAGAGGCATCATAATAATAGTTAAAAATGCAGGCAATGCTTCTGTATAATCCTCAAAATCAATTTTCTTTATTCCAGTAATCATAAATAATCCAACAACAATTAATGCAGAAGATGTTGCATAAGTAGGAATTACTGCAAAAATAGGTTGGAAAATCAAAGCCAATAAGAAAAGAAGAGCTGTAACTATTGAAGTAAGTCCTGTTCTTCCACCTTCAGCAACCCCCGCTGCACTTTCAACAAATGTAGTTACTGTTGAAGTTCCAAGCATTGCTCCAGCAGTTGTTCCTATTGCATCTGCGAAAAGAGCTTGTCTTGCTTTTGGTAAATTTCCATCTTTGTCTAACATATCAGCTTTTGATGCAACCCCTACTAAAGTTCCTACTGTATCAAATAAGTCAACAAACAGAAAAGCAAAAAGAGCTACAAACATTTCAGTTGATAAAACTTTGCTAAAATCAAATTTCATAAATATAGGAGCTATGCTTGATGGCTTACCTATAATTGCCTTTGGAAGTTCAGAAACTCCACAAATTATTGACACTGCTGTAGTGGCTAACATCCCAAATAAAATTGCTCCTGGAACTTTTTTTACAAGTAAGAAAATAGTAAATAAAATACCAAAAATTGTAATTAATGAAGTAGTACTTGTAATTGTCCCTAAGTCAAGAGGTATTCCTTGTCCTTGTTTAACAAGTCCAGCTTGATACAATCCTAAAAATGCTATAAAAATACCAATTCCTGCGCTTACTGCTTGTTTAAGTGAATATGGCATAGCATTTACAATCATTTCTCTAACTTTTGTAAAAGTTAAAATTAAAAAGACAATACCCTCTAATAAAACAGCAGTTAAAGCAAATTGCCAACTGTATCCTTTACCAATTACTATAGTATAAGCAAAGTAAGCATTTAAGCCCATACCTGGAGCTAATGCAAAAGGATAATTTGCAAGTAGTGCCATTATAACTGTTCCTATGAATGATGCGATTGCTGTTGTTGTAAATACTGCACCTTTATCCATTCCTGCCTCGGATAAAATTGTAGGATTTACAACTAATATGTACGCCATAGTCATAAATGTGGTAATACCTGCTAAAATCTCTGTTCTAACAGTTGTTTTGTGTTCCTTGAGTTTGAAAAAATTTTCAAAAAACGTGCTCATAATTCCTCCTAAAAAAATTTTTTTGCAAAAAACAAAAATAACTCTTAAAAAATAACATCTAAAAAAAATAAACGCCCAAAAAGTAGGCTTCAAGCGAAACCTACCTTCTGGGCTTTTCTCCCTTAGGTGTAGTGCATAGCACCTGCACAGCTTGGACCTGCAAGAAAAATCTTCGGAACCCTATGTGCACTTTCTCTTTGAGTTATCAATATCACATCAATATAATAACAGCAAATAAATCTTTTGTCAATATCTATTTATTAGCTAATATTCTCAATTTAATTTTAAAAAAGGAATAATAATTCTTTATGATTTAATATTCCTTTATTAGTCTGATTAACAGGTATTTATTTTCGATATTCCTTTACTTTACGAGAATACTTGTCCAACAATTCTCTTGAATATTTTTTTCGTTTTTCGAATCTCTAACCTCTTTCCAAAGAATAGAAGCTACTTTTAACTTATTCGAATACTCTAAACTAGATTCATCAGAGCAAAAGTCTTTTAAAAATTGATTCCATTCACATACTGAATTATCATACTTTGCATAATCCGATTTTCCATAATACACGTTTAGCATATCCTGAATTGTAAAATTCAAATCTTTATCTTTTTTACTTTTCTCCAAGATGTCGCCATATCAGCATTAAATTTAAATGGTGAAATTCCTGTTAAATTAGAAAAGTATTCTCTAAACTTTGCATTAAAGGAAAAACCACACTCAAGTAATGGCGTATCTAAAGTAATATTTTCCACTTTCTTCTTTTCTTTTTTATTACAGTCTTTTTAATGATATTTCCTTTAAAATACTCCTCAATAGTACAATTAAGTTCTTGTTTTGTCCCTCTATATTCTAAACCTAGTAATTTACATATTTGAGAAAGTTCTTCACGATACCAATAATATTTACAAAATTCTTCAAACGTTTTAATTTCTTGAAACTCCGGTCTTTTTGTCAATGATTTACCTCCAATAAATAGCAGTTAAAAATAAAGAGAAGTAACCTTTAATATAACTCCTCTTTATACTCCCTTAGTTATTTTCATATATATTTTCTAAAAATTTATAAATATCAAGATAAACTTTATCTTTATCAATTTCATTTAAAACTTCATGACGCATTTGTGCATAAAGTTTTATTTTTATATTTTTAATCCGACTTTTTTATATTTTCTATAACCCTTTAAAACTCCTTTTCCATAACCACCAACAGGATCAGCTTTACCTGAAATAAATAAAATCGGTAATTTTTTCTTTATTTTTTCAATATTATTTTTATTAGATGCTTCTTTTATTAAAGTCAACAAATCTAGAAAAAAAGTATTTGTACAAAGAAAACCACAATCTTTATCTAAAATATAGTTATCAACAACTTTTTCATCTCTTGTCAGCCAATCAAAATCTGTATTTTTATTTTTAATTCTAGAATTATATCCTTTAAAGCCAAGTCTATTTACAAATTCACTTTTTTTAGTTCCATTTTTTCTCGATAAAATTCTAGCTAATAACATTGCAAATCTATGTTTCATTCCATATTGTTCAGTCGTTCCACAAATTATTGCTCCGTCAACCGAGTCAGAATATTTATTTAAAAAATTTCTAACTATAACTGAGCCCATACTATGTCCAAATATTACAACTTTTTTATTAGGAAATTGCTCTTTTATATATTTATTAAGGTCGTAAACATCTTCGACAAGTTTTATATTACCTTCCTTATCGGCAATATGACCTTTTTCTTCTTCGTCTTCACAAGTTTTTCCATGCCCTCTATTATCCATTCCAAAAACTCTGATTCCATGTTTTTCCAAGAACAGAGCAAAGTCTTTATACCTTCTTATATGTTCAGCCATTCCGTGACAAATTTGCAGAACTATTTTCGGATTTTTTAAATTTTCAGAAAAGTCGATGCAGCATAATTTTTTATTGTCAAGACTTGAATATATATAAAATTCTTTCATAAAACACCCCGTAATCACAATATATATTTATTTTACCACAAATTGCTTAATAAATATAGTATTTATAAGAACCTCACCCTTCCTCGATGCTTTGCATCGGGTGGGTGCCCTAGAACCTTGTTGTTTCACTATAAAAAAACTTATTTTTACAATATTATAACACAACTGTTATAAGAGAAAATATATAAAAAAGAAAATATCTTGTATAATTGTAATATCAAAAAATTCCCTTCTAATTTTCTATATTTCTTTTAACTTTTTTACAGTTCTTCTAATTTTATCAATATCAAAATCTCTATATTCAATTACAAAAGGAACTTCTGAATTTAATTTTAATATGTTTCTAATAATAAATTCATAATTCACAGTTCCTGTTCCTAACTCTTTATGCGAATCTATATCTCCATTATTATCATGAATATGAACCCCGATAATATAATTGTAGAGTTCATTCAGATTGTCATTATAATATGATACATTATAGTGCCCTAAATCAAATAAAAATTTAAAATCTTTAACTCCATCCACTATTTTTTTATATCTCTAAAGTCATCCCCCAATAACAACTTACCATTTTTTTGATATGGTAAATTTTCAATACCAATAGGTGTCAAAAATTTATTATTTTCATAAAATTTTCTAAAATCTTTAATTAACAACTCAATCCTATCAGTCATTTTTGTTCTTCCAGATCCACACTCTCCAATATGTAATGTCAACCATTTAGCAGAAGTTTTATCACATAAATTCAAAAAATCTCTTAATATATCAAAAGATGTCATTTTTAATCTGTTAACTTTCTCAATGAAATTGAGCCCTAAAGTTCCATGATAACTAATACTAATATTATTATTATTTTTTTTAATTCTGAAACAAATTTTACAAAATCCTTTGAAAAATAGTAGCTATCTATGTCAGAATTCTTTATCTGAATTTCAAAATGTTTTATACCCATACTAAGAAGTAAATTTACCAATTCTTTATCAAATAGATATTCTATTTTTTCAATTTTTAATCCTATTATCATAACTAACCCCATCTACATAACTTTTTAAACTTCCATTACTATTTTATTATTTTATGTACATTAAAATTTCTATCCAAATAAAACTCTTGATAATTGATTTATTATATTATTAGAGTTTCTTTCAAAAAACATTTTCTCTATATTATTTTAATATAGATTATTGATATTAAAGATATTCTATACTTTTCAAAAAATTTTGTCAACAATTTGTAATAACTATATAATAAGTAAATTACTTTATATATTTTATAAAAAAACTCATTTCTACAAATGTAAAAATGAGTTTAAAAATTAAAGTGATTCTGCATGATATGAACTTCTTACCAACGGACCTGAGTTTACTCTCAAAAAGCCCATGTCAAAAGCTATATCTCTATATCTATCAAATTGTTGAGGATGTACATATTCTTTAACAGCTATATGGAATTTTGTAGGTTGTAAATATTGACCCACTGTTACCATATCGCATCCTACATCTCTAAGAGCCTTGAAAACTTCAACAACTTGTTCTTCAGTTTCTCCAAAGCCTACCATAAGTCCTGATTTTGTTTTAAGACCACATTCTTTTGCATATCTTAATACCTCCAAACTTCTTTGGAAGTTTGCAGCAGGTCTAACTTTTGGATAGAATGCAGGAATTGTTTCAACGTTATGGTTTAAAACATCTGGTTTTGTTTCATAGATTATATCCATTAATTCTTTTCTTCCTGACATATCTGGAATCAAAAGTTCTATAGTAGTTTCAGGATTGTACTTTCTACATTGTCTTACGACCTCAGCAAATTGATTTGCACCTTCATCAGGCAAATCATCTCTTGTTACTGATGTTACAACAGCATGTTTTAATCCTAAAATTTGAACAGCTTTAGCAAGATTTTCAGGTTCATTTAAATCAACGGGATCAGGTGCATGTCTTGTTACATTGCAAAAAGTACAGTTTCTTGTACAGTTTCTCCCTAAAATCATAAAAGTTGCAGTCCTTCTTGAATAACATTCCATCTTGTTAGGACAATTTGCTTCATGACAAACAGTATGTAAGTTTAAACCTTCAATCATACTTTCAACATCTGTTGTATTTTTATCTCCCTGAATTTTTAGTTTTAACCATTCAGGCTTTCTCATTATTTCTGCTTTTTTTCTTAGCATATTACACCTCTTAAAATAATTTAATTATATCATCAATAAAAACTTTTTTATCCATTGACTTAATGTATCTATCAATTTCAATATCCTTAAGAGCTTCTTCAACAGCTTCTTTAGAACATTGAACTCCTTTTAATATACTACATAATTTATCTATACCCAATTCACTAAAGAAATCCCCTTCTATCGAAATGTCTTTGATTCTTCCATTTTCAACATCAATGCCTATTTCCACAACTCCACAAGAATACTTTTCAGCCTTTCTATTTTTCTTTAAAGAGCCATTTCCATAATTCCAATCTTTTGTTGCAAAAAGGGAGTTTCTAATTTCATAGATTTTTTTCATCTCTTCTTCAGTTAAAATCGTAGTATCAGTGATATTATATTCATTTTTTATGTATTCAATTGCTTTATCCATAAAGCTTTCTACATCCATGTCAATCATATCACCGATAAATCCAACTCTGGATCTTACAGATTGAACAGCTTTTCCTTTAAATTTTATATCTCTTGATTTTAAAGAATTAGTTAGATTATATAAATTTGCCTTAAACAAAAAAGTTCCATGATGTAGGATTTTTTCTTTATTTTGATATTGGGCATTTCCACTTACCTTTGCCCCATCTATTTGAATGTCATTTCTTCCTGTGAATTCTGCATTAAGTCCCAAAGAATTTAAGAAATTAACAACGGGTTTTGCAAATTTTTTAAAAGATGAATCTACATCATCACCAGTTTTTTTGGTTATAAAACTGTATTGCATATTTTCAGTATCGCAATATATTGCACCACCACCAGATAATCTTCTGATTACATCCATATTATTTGCATTTGTAAAATCTAAATTTACTTCTAAATCAATATTTTGATATCTCCCAATCAAAATACAAGGTTTATTTCTCCAAAGCATAAAAATATCTTCATCATAATTTTCCATTAGATAAAGCTCGATTGCGTGATTTAATGCAGGATCAAAATTTTTATTTTCAACAAAAATCATAATATTTCTCCATAAATTAATTTTAACTTAACTATATTTTACCACAAAATAAGTTATAAAAATAGTGCACAAAAAAAGAAAACCAAAATGATTTTCTTTAAATTTTTAATAACTTTCTTAAATTTTGAACTATTACTATTGTAAAAAGCACTGCAATTCCAGTTAAAACCATTGTTCCACCAGGCTTTAACCCCTGATAAAAAGATATAACAATTCCAGCAATAGTAAATGCCATTCCAAATAATACAGAGTAAATAACAGTTTGAAAATAAGATTTTGAAATCCTTAATGCACAAGCGACGGGAACTACCATAAGTGATGAAACCATCAAAACTCCAACAGTTCTTGAAGCTATTGAAATGGAAAGAGAAATCAAAAATGTAAAAATTATATTTACAGTTTGAACTTTAATTCCTGCAAGCCTTGCTCCGACTTCATCAAAAGAAACATATAAAAGTGCTTTGTATAAAACTATAAAGACTGTAATTACAATGAAAAATACCAATGTAACTAAAATAACTTCAAAATCACTGATTGCTACAATACTACCAAATAAAAAACTGTTGAAATTAGCTGCTCCCTTAACAAAGTCAGAAAGAACAGCTGCAAGTCCAATACCTAAACTCATCATTATTGCTGTTGATATATCCGAATTTTTCGGAAAATATCTTCTCATAATTTCAATAGAAAAACTTGCAATTGCACAGGAAATTATGGCAGTTATAATTGGATTTACTCTAAAAATAAGACCAATAGTAACACCAGCAAGAGAAACGTGGGACAAGGCATCTCCAATCATAGAATTTCTCTTATTTACCATAACAACCCCAATGCAAGGTATAACAATGGATAGCATAATTCCAACTAAAAAAGCTCTTCTCATAAATTCAAGTTGAAACATTATCTTACCACCACTTTCTTATCTTTTATTTCTACAACCTTTGTCAAATTATCTTTCATAATCTCAAGCTCATGAGTTACAAGCAGAATTGTAATTCCATGCACTCTGTTTAGATGTGTTAAAATCTTAAAAAGTTGATTTTTACTTTCTTTGTCAATACCAGTTGTAGGTTCATCAAAGATTAAAATCTTTGGGTTATTAATCAAAGATTTTGCAATCATAATCCTTTGTTGTTGTCCACCACTCATTTTATTTATAGGTGTATTTGCAAACTCAAGCATATTAACTTGAGATAATGCTCTTTTTGCAAGTTCATTATGACTTTTTCTAGAAAATTTGAAAAAGCCCATTTTTTCATAAAGATTTAAAGTTACAATCTCTAAAGCAGTTATCGGAAAGTTAGGAATATTACTTGCATTTATCTGTGGAACATATCCAATTGTATTCCATTCTTTAAAATTTTTAATATTTGTATTTGATATAAATATCTCTCCACTTGAAGGATTAAGTTCTTTTAAAATGAGTTTTAACAAAGTGGATTTTCCACTACCATTTGCTCCAATTATAGCTATAAAATCTTTCTCTTTAATATCAAAAGAAAGATTTTCTAAAACATTAATACCTCCACTATAAGAAAAAGATAAATTTTTTATTGAAATAATATTATCCATACTTCTCCTATTTTGTAGCTTCAACTAAAGCTTTTAAATTTTCTTCCATAAGTTCAAAATAATCTTTATTTTCCTTAGCTTGTTCTTCTGTTTGTCCCTCTATTGTATAGAGCATTTTAACTTCTCCACCAATTTCTTTAGCAATAGTTTCTTCGACCTTATTTTCACTTAATTCTTCATAGAAAACATATTTTATTCCCTCATTTTTTGCAAGTTCTATAACTTCTTTCATCTTTGCCAAATTAGGTTCAGAATCAGAAGTTAAATTTTCAATCGGAATTTGTTTTAAACCATAGTCCTTAAGTAGATAAGCAAAAGCTTCATGGGAAGTTATAATTGACTTGATTTTTGCGTTTTGCAACTGTTCAGAATATTTTTTATCCAAATCATCAAGTCTATTTTGAACCTTGGCTAAATTTTCTCTATAATATGTCTCATTGTCTTTATCCATCTTAACAACTTGATCACAAATATTTTTTGCAATAACTTTCATATTTCTTAGACTTAACCAAATATGTGGATCATATTCACCATGAAGATGTTTTTCTTCGCTTTCATGATTTTCATTTTCTTCATGTTCTTCTTCCGCTTTCAAAAGATTAACGTCTTTTGAAACTTCAACAATATTTAAATCTTTAATAGATGCCTTGAATTTATCCATCCAACTTTCTAAGCCTAAGCCATTTACTAAAATTACACTACCTTCAGATAAATTTTTCATATCTTGGGCAGTTGGTTCCCAATGATGAACTTCTTGCCCATTAGGAATTAATTTTCTAACTTCCATTTTGTTTCCAACAATTTCCTTTGTTATACTTTGTAATGGATAAAATGATGTATATATTACTTTTTTATTTTCTTTTACTTCGTTCGTTTCGTTGTTTTTTACTTTTTCTTTGCCACAGGATGTAAAAAGTGATATAATAATGGCAAAGGAAATGATTTTAGTTATGATTTTTTTCATAATGACTCCTTTTTAATTAATCAATATTATTTGCATTTGCAAATAGCACTCATTTACATACAGAATATTATATACCCATTTTGTCGAAAAATCAAGCAAAGGAGAGTATTTATGAAAAAGGCTTTTTTGAAAACTCTAAAAGATAATGATTTAAAAATCACAAAAAATAGAATGGCAATTCTTAAAGAATTAGAAAAAAGAGAAGTTCCTACTACAGCAGAAGATATTTACAATGCAATCTCTACAAAAGGCGAAAAATATAGTATTTCAAGTATATATAGAGCATTGAATCAATTTTGCGAAAAAAATATTGCAAAAAGAACTGCAGAAATAGATGGAACTACATATTATCAATTAAATAATGGACATATTCACAGTTTAATTTGTGAAAAATGTAAAAAAATAATACCGATAAATCATTGCCCAATACATAGTTTAATCGATGACATAGAAAATAAAACAGAATTTATCGTAACAGGTCATTATTTAGAAATCAAAGGTATTTGTAAAAGTTGTCAGAAAAAACTTTCAAAAGAAGAATTGGAATTTATAAAAGATTCCAGTAAAGAACCAGATAGTAAACATAAATGTAAAGATGAACATTGTATATAATTATTTATAAAAATTATTATTAAAGACTTGACAAAGTTTTTATAAATTGATATAATATACAAGCATTTAATATGAATGTAAAGTTTGGTGGGTGTGGCCTAGCTGGTTAGGGCGTCAGATTGTGGCTCTGAAGGTCATGGGTTCGAATCCCATCATCCACCCCATATATGCAGGAATGGCGGAACTGGCAGACGCGCTAGACTTAGGATCTAGTGTCATTGACGTGGGGGTTCAAGTCCTCTTTCCTGCACCATGTTACTATTTGTAATAGTTTAAAAGTAGAGTTTTTGACTCTACTTTTTTTCTTTACAAAATAAAAAGGAGTTGTTATGAAAAAAGTTATAAATATAGAAAAAACAGACTCTAATTTTGAAAACTATACCCTATTTGATATAGAAACAACTGGTCTTAGTAGAACTAAAGATTTTATGTATATGTTTGGAATTTGTGAAAAAAAGGGAAAAGAATTAATTTATTCTCAATATTATATCGAAGATGAATCAGAAGAAAAAGAACTCATTTTAAAGGTAAAAGAGCTTTTAAATTCAAAAAAAGTAATCTCATATAATGGAGACAGGTTTGATTTTCCATTTATTAGAAAAAAGATGGAAAAGTACAATATTTCAAAAGTTGACTTTGAGAATATAGATATTTATAGACAATTCCAAAAACTAAATTTTTTTCTTGATGAACCTAGTCTAAAAGCTATAAATTTAGGAAAAAGACTTGGATTTGATGTTCATGACCATGTTAATCAACAAGAAATGCCTAAAATTTATAAAATGTATCAAGAGCTTAAGGATAAGGAAATGCTTTCAAAACTTATTTATCACAATTATATTGATTTGCAAGTTTTAAGCTATATTTATGAATACAAGGAAAGCATCTTAAATAAAATTTTGACTATAAATAATAAAAAATTTAAAGGAATTTTAAAGAATATTTATCTTCAAAAAAATTATCTTATTGCTAGACTTTCAAATATAGAAAAAGCAGAAATAAATTTTCATCAAAATAATTACAGTATTACAAGCAATAAAGATGAAATCAAAATAGCTTTAGAATTAGAAGAAGGTCTAATTGAAAACAATATAAAAGCCAAAGTTTTTAAATCAAAATATGAAAATAAGATATTTAAAGAATCTCAGAATTTAACCGAAAACTTTATTCTGATAATAAAAAATAATAAAATAATTAAAGAAAATTTACTCCTTTTACTGAATTTAATTTAATCTCGGTAAATTGATAAAAAATCCTTTAATTTTTTCATCTTTTAGTGTATAATAATATTGGAGGGTTATTATGTAGTTGTTGGTGAAATTTAGGAGTTTGCTATGGACGTTGGTGACAAAATATTTTATCCTATGCATGGTGCAGGATTGATTAAAAGTATAGAAAACAAGTACTTAGGTGACGATTGCGAACGATTTTATGTGATTGAACTTCCAATGGAGCAAAATTTGCATATATTTATTAAAGAAGTAGATATTGATAAGTTTGAGTTTAGACAACTTGTCAATGAAGATACCCTTGATAAAGTTTACAATTATCTTAATGATGTCGATTGCCCTATGCCTAATAATTGGGTACAAAGATACAAAGAAAATACACAAAGACTTAAGTCTTCAGATATTTTTAAGATAGCTTATGTCTTTAAAGGCTTAGCTATTAGAAATGAGAAAGGAAAACTTTCTTTAAAGGAACTGTTTATGTTAAACCTTGCAAGACGAATTTTAATTTCTGAATTTGTTATGGTCAGTGGTTTTCCAAAAAACAAAATCAACAAAATAATAGATTATTCTATGGAACACTAGGAGGAAGATATGCTTAAACTTTTAAGGTACTTGACCCTTATTTTTGGTGGGCTTATAGGAATTTTATTAGCTTACGCTTTTGGTCAGGTAACAGAATTAGAATTAAATAAATCTGTTTTAGTTTCAATTTATTCTGTTTTTGCAATTATTTTTGGTATTATTTTTTATTTATTATTCCCGATAATTTTTAAGAAACTTACAGATAATTTTGATGATATGATTAAAAAAGTTCAAAAAACTCCAACTTCAGATATTGTTTCGGCAATTGTTGGACTTATAATTGGATTAGTTATAGCTTTTTTAATTTCTTTACCAATTTCTAATATTAAATTTCCAGTAATTGGAAATTTACTAAGTGCAACAATTACTATATTTATATATATCGCACTTGGATTTATTGGAATTAAAATTGCAGTAGATAAAAAAGAAGAAATATTGAAATTTAAACTTTTTTCAAGAGAAAAAAATGTTAAAAAAGGACACTCCTGTCCTAAAATTTTAGATACTTCTGTTATAATTGACGGAAGAATTTACGATATAATAAAAACTGGATTTTTAGAAGGTCCAATTATTATTGCTATGTTTATGGTTAAAGAATTGCAATATATTGCAGATTCTGAAGACCCAAATAGAAGACAAAGAGGTAGACGAGGACTTGATATTTTAGATTTACTACAAAATGAAAAAAATATTGAAATAAAAATTGTAGATAAAGATTACAAGAATATCAAAGAAGTTGACCATAAACTTTTAAAATTGACAGAAGATTATCACGGAAAACTTATTACAAATGATTACAATTTAAATAAGGTTGCGTCTCTTCAAAAAATTTCGATACTTAATATAAATGAACTTGCACTAGCAGTTAAGCCTGTCGTAATTCAAGGAGAAAAACTTATTGTTGAAGTCATCAATCGTGGTAAGGAACCTGAACAAGGTCTTGGTTATCTTTCTGACGGAACTATGATTGTAGTTGAAGATGGGAAAGATTATATTGGGCAGACAATAGAAACAACTGTAACGAGTATATTGCAAACTCCCGCAGGTAAAATGATTTTTACTAGAAAGAATTTAAAGTAGATATATTATGTAATTAAAAGTGAGGATTTTATGAACGAGAGAATTTATAAGTCAACTTATTTTCAAGTTGTAAAGGAATTAGTAATATTAGTTGCAGCCTGTGCATTTTTAGCATTTATTCTACGATTTTTTGTACAACTTTATGTTAATGTAATTATCGTATCAATTGTGGCTATTTCATCATTAGTTATGACTCTTGGAGACAGAAAGTTATATGTTAAAGTTACTGATGAAACACTCACAATAGTGAAAGGCAAAAAAATTGATGAATATGTAATAGATGAATGTGCTATTAAAGCTAGAGTTAAGAATGATATTTTTACTTTATATGTTATCGATTCAAATGATAACACTAAAAGTTATGATTTATCATTATTAGGTTACAATCAGTTCCAAAAACTTATTGAAGATCTTAGTATAGTTGGAGATAAAGCAGAATCAATTACGCTTAAAGCGGAATAAATATATAGGAGGAAATTATGAATAATTTTTCGCAAATGATTAAAAATATGGGAATTATGGCTTATATCATTCCTGCTGTTTTTATTGTTTACATTGTTGGAATGATTATTTGGATGAAAAAAAGAAAACAAGGATATGATAAATGGCTTTCAGATCATCCTGATGCAGTTAAAATCTATTTAAATACTGGTTTTAATGCAATTACTTCAAAAACACTTTCTGGAAAAATTTTAAGTCCAAATGCTTATCCAAAAATCGCATATGAAGGAACTAAGTCTGTAATTTATGCATTACCAGGAACTGTTGATGTAGAACTTACTTACAGCTATACAAGACCTGGAGTTCTACATAAAAATGTAACTACAACTTGGGGACCTACAAAACTTTCACTAGAAGTTGAAAAAGGAAAAACTTATTCTTTAACTTTTGATAAAGATGAAGAAACTTTTAAATTCAGTGTTGAAAGATAATTAGAAAAAGTAAAACTTCGACATAATTGTCGAAGTTTTTTTTAACAAAATTTCATCCTATCTGGATTTATATCTTTCTCTTTTTCATAAAATTTTAAAATTTCGATACCATTTTCAAAAATCAATTTTTTAATTAATGCTTTATCTTCAATATCATAAAATAAAATACTTATTCCGCAACAGTGATCTTCAGTTTTTGGAGTTGGTGCTATTGTGCATTTTATTCCATTTTCTCTCATTAATTTATAAAGCTCCTGTCCACTTTTGGTATCTTTAAAGAATATATAATATAGCATTAGCTTAACATCTCTATAAATGCACCAATTCTTGTTTTTAATTGTTCACTGTCTGAGTCAGTATAGTCAGTTTCAATTCCTAGAACAGGAATTTTAGCTTCTTTCAATGCTTTTTCAACTATAGTTCCCTCTGTGTCATAAAGTGTACAGAACTTCAAGTTTACATCGATAACTCCATCAATATTATACTCTTTAACTAATCTTATTATATCTTCAACTCTTTCAGTATTTGGAGTAAAGCATGCACAGTTTATATTTCCTAAGTATCTACGAGTTAGATTTTCAACCATTTCATCCATTGTCTTTCCATTTTCATCTACTAGATGTTCAGAATACCTATTTCCAGTACACATTTCTTCACAGACAATCATTCCCCCAATATTTTCAACGATTTGATGAATCTTCCAGTTTGGAATTGAAAGAGGAGTACCTGTAAGTAAAATTCTCTTTGTACCTTTTTTGAATACACTAACATTATTCTTTGCTCTCTCTTCAAGTTCATCACAAAGTCTATTTACCTGTGCAGTAAATCTTTCAGGGTCATCATAAAATGCTATTTGTGTAATAAGTAGTACATCTCTTCCTGAAATTGGTACATTTTCAAGTTTTCTAAAACTATTTAATCTTTGTAAAGCTCTTCTCTTATTATTTAAAGTTACAATGGCTTTTCTTAGGCTTTCTTCTGTAATTTTATTTCCTGTCAATTTTTCCAATTCAACCATATAATCTTTTATTTCTTCTTTCCACTTAACAAAGTCTTTTTCTCTCTTCATTTGTGGAATATCCATTATATACATTGGAGCATCTTTTGCTAAAATTTCCCAAGCTTTTTTCTTTCCATCACAAGTTGTTTCTCCAACGAAAAGGTCAGCAATTCTAAAGAAAGGACAAGTTCTATCAAATCTTGCACCTAAAGACGCCTTAATCAATGGACAAGTTGAAGTTGGAAGTACCTTTTCTCCACCCGGAACCCAAAATTGAGATCCACTACATAAACCTGTCGCGATAGCTCCAGCCGCAACCACCACTTCATCTGGAACGTGGATACAGAAAGATCCTACAACTTTTCCGCCCTTCTTTTGAAATTCAATAAGTTCTGCAGGTCTAATCCCATGAATTTCTGCAACAACCATATTAAAATAATCCATACTCTCTGGTCTGTTCTCTTGACTTAAAAAAACATCCCCAAATGCGACAGGTAACACTTCGCATAAAATATCATGAGTATTTACGTCCATATCTAATTCTTCCCACATTTTTCTGTAATCAGCCATTTCTTGCCTCCTAAAATAAATTTTTATTTATTATCATAGGGACAATCTTGAAATAATATATCTAATTTATCTGTTTTTTTAGAATTATACTTTTCTTTTAAAAACTCATAACCACTATTTTTATAAGTTTTAAAAACTTCTCCAAGACAAAAATTTTCTATGATTTGATAGTCCTTATATTTTTTAGCAATGTCATCCAAAATCTGAATTGCTCTTGGAACATATAGTTTCTGTCTTTTTTTATTAACATCTTTAAAATTAGACAACACTCTATCAATCATATTATTTTTTTCTTCCAAAGAAAAAATAAATTGAGTATAAAATTCTACTTCGTATAAAAATCTAGAGTCAATATCGGTTTTTGAAAGTTTTTCCAATTTTGAAGAAATATTTTTAGATAACTCAACGGCTTTTAAGAAATTTGTTTCAGAAAAATCTCTTTTATAAACGTCCTCCACTCTATTTTTTAAATTATTTATATTACCATCATAGAAAAAAATCTTGTCCTTTAAATTTTCTTTTAATATTTTTAAAAGTAAAGGACAGGAATTATCTACAACAACCAATTTTGCATTATAAAGTAAAGGGCATTTTTTTGTCATAGCATAAGTCAAAGTTGAATCAATTATGCTACACAAATCTTTTTCATTTGAATATTCCAATATGTATTTATCTACTCCGTCCAAAGGTAAGGGCACTAGGTCAAAACCATAAAATATCTCTTTTGGAACAGTTCTTCCCAAGTAACCTATTATGTATATTTCATTCTCCAAACCCATTATTGTTTCTACAAAAGCATTTCGCCTAAGTTCTAAAATTTCTTCTCTCAAATCTTCCATAATTTTTTCTATCCAGTCATATCTCCTCAAATTTTCTTTATTTAATCCTTTAGATATTATTCAAGAAATTCTATGATAAAATTACTTTTTATACTGTATCTGACTATTTAATTACTCACCTCCAACTGTAATAAAATTTTTTATTATCATTTAGTCAAATACACTAACTCATAATGTCATATTTGTATTATATCACATATATTTTGTATAGTAAAATTAGAAATTTTAATTGAAACTCTTTATTCATAATAAAATTTTATAGTAGAATATCGATTTATCAATTAAAAACTTAAAAAACTCCAATTATATTATCGGAGTTTTTAATAAGATTATTTTTTACTATTTAACTAATACACCATTTGAATCAAATGTATAATTTACATTATTGATTTTTAGTGTTTTTCCTTGAGCAATTAGACCGCCTTTTTCAGCATAATACCATTTGTCTCCTATTATGAACCACTCGCTATCTGCTATACGTCCGCTTGCATTTGCATAGTACCAATTTCCATTTACTAATACCCATTCATTTTGTGAAATTCTTCCACTTGTATTTGCATAGTACCATTCTCCATTAACGATTATCCATTCGTTTTTAGACATTGTTCCATTTGCTTCAATATAGTACCATTTTCCATTTTCTTCAAACCATTTATTTGATAGCATTTTACCGTCTTTGTCAAATCTATACCATTCATTGTCTATAAATTTCCAGCTGTCTTTTACTACTAACTTCCCGTCAGATGATTGATATGTCCATGTTCCATCATCATTTTTAACCCATTTATAAACTTCTGTTTGTTCTGGATTATTAGACTTATATTCAACACCATATTTAGAGAAGTGAGTCGTATTAAATGTTACAAAATTTTCATCTTGTGTAAATTTAATCTCTTCATTTTCATTATTATCATTCAAATAAAATACCTTAAGAGCTTCTCTACCATTTTCTTTTGGAATTTTAACCATATATTGGTCCATTGGCAATTGAACTTTTTCTTTTGTAACTGAATCTACAAAGTAAATATCGAATACAGAAACATCTTTTGACTTAATTATCCATAATCTATTAACAACAATTTCTTTTCCAGTTAAATTTTTACCTGTTACAGAAATCTTAGTTTCTGAATCAGTAAGAGTTTTTACTTCATCTGGATTTATTTTGCTCTTATAGATAAAAGTTACTTCTTTAATATCTCTAACTTTTTCTTCATGGATATTTCCTATTTCTTTTTCTTCAACACTTCCATCAGCTCTTACTATCTTATATTTTACAGCTTCAAAATCCGTATTATTTTCTATAGGTCTTATATTAAAAGATCTAAGTTTAGACCATTTATAACCTTTAACAGTTATTTCTTTAGAAACTACTTTACCATTTTCTGTTTGATGTTTTACTTTTACTTCAGATATTTCATCTGCTGTCATATTTTCCTTTTTCCCAACTTTATCATTTACAACAGTTGCTTTTACAAAAACTTCTTCATCAAAATTTTCACCATCAACAGCAACTAAATATTTAAAAGTAACATCTCCATTTGGATTTGTTGGGATTGTAACATTTCTTGGACAAATAAGTTCAAACATTTGAGTATTTCCATTTCCGTAAATTCCAGTCCCATCAGCACTTACCATTATGAAATTATCCATACTATCAGATGTTCCCTCATTTTGTAGTGGGTACCATTCTATTCCATTTTCATCTACAATTTTTATCTTCGTTAAAGATTTATTAAAATTTGCACCAAACATGGTAACCCAAGTTTTCTTACTTTCTTGACCAACTGGAGTATAAGTATGAGTTACATCAGGTTGTTCAGTACCTCCACCTGATGTTCCATAGGACTGAATTGACATAAAGCTCAAAATTGGCTTGTCTGTTATTTTATCTGTAGGTAAAACTGTTGAAACTAATCTTTTTGCTCTATTTTGTAATATATTTACTCCAATTGCAGAAGAATATGTTTTTCCACCATCTAAAGATACCATAACTGAATAAGTTTCTGCTTTTAAGCTTTTATTTGCCGGTAATTTAAAAGATATAATTTGTTGATTGTTATTTATAACTTCAACTTTTACATCCGCTGATTCTGTTATTTCAGAATTAGAAGTTTTATCTTTATTATTCTTTAAGATTTTAACCTTAAGAGCTTCTTTTAAGTTTTCTCCAAGTATCTTAACTTTTGCATTTCCACCTACTTTTGTTAAAATTTCTCCTTCAACAAAATTAGCTTCATTTACTGTTGGTAATGCATCATTAATAAATCTTTCAAAGGCTCTGTTTTCTCTGTCTTTTCCGTCTTTGATTATTCTATCTGCAAAGTTAATCTTTGCTCCCATTTTAATTTCAATTGGATTTGCTAAAGTGATTACAATTCTATCTTCAACCACTTCAACCTTATCTTCCGGCTTTAACTTTTCAAAATTATCTGATACAGATTTTTTATAAGAAATTCCAGATTTTAGACTTTCAATGTCCTTTACTGGAAAAATTTTTTCATCAAATTTTAAAGTGACTTTTGTTTTACTGTTATTAAGATAAACATTACTTGGAACTAAATCAACTACTTCTCCACTTTCTTCGCCACCTACAGTAACAGTAACTTCTTTATCTTTTAATCTTATCTTATATACTTCTTCGTTATTAGATTTTGCTTTTGGGAAATTTAAAGTTGCACTTTGAACTTCGCTTGTTCCTGCAAAAGTATAATCTATATTAATTTTATTTTCAATGCCTTTTTCAATTTTGAAAATTTCAAGATTAAGTTTATCAGACTCTAAATTTTCACCTTTTACAGTAATAGTATTAGCTCCCCCCGCCTTAGGCATATTAGGAGTTTTAACTCTAAGTTCATTTACAAGCATTTTACTTTGCTCAGAAGCTTCAACTGTAATCTTAACTGTTGGATTTTCTTGAAATACAGTTTCAGATCCATTTGTATTAAACTTTATAGTATAAACTTGTTCCTTAGAAGTTTCATTCTTAGGAAAACTTAAAGTAATTGTCTTTCTAGCCTTATTTCCTTTAACTACTGCATTTTTTCCTAAA
Source organism: Parvimonas sp. oral taxon 110 str. F0139 (assembly GCF_000214475.1). Lineage (GTDB taxonomy): Bacteria > Bacillota > Clostridia > Tissierellales > Peptoniphilaceae > Parvimonas. The sequence continues at coordinate 514,283 of NZ_AFII01000002.1, forward strand.
TCAGTAGGAATATTATTTAATAATACTTGTACTTTAACATTTTCAGCAGAAATATGATTTTCATTAACTCTCTTAGTAATTAATTCTAAATTTATTTCTCCACCTTCCGTTGGCAAGTTTTGATTTTCAGGTGTTACTCTAATAATCGCATTTTCTTCATTATTTTGCTCAGATGGTGCAACTTTAATAGTAACTATTGGATTATCTTGAAATTCTGTTTCTGAGCCTTTTGTATTGAATTTTATAGTATAAACTTGCTCTTTAGAAGTATTATTCTTAGGCAACTTTAAAGTTATAGTCTTTTTTGCTTTTTCACCTTTTACTTCTACATTTTTTCCTAATTCTGTTACATTTCCATCTAAAGATACTTGAAGTTTTACATCTTTAGAAGATATATGTTTATCATTAATTTTTTTAGTAAATAATGATAAATTCACCTCTCCACCTTCTGCTGGCAAGTTTTCGGTATCTGCTGTTACATTTAAAATTGCATTTTCTTCAACAGGTTTAGGTTGTTCAGGATTTACAGGTGGTACAACAGCTCCACCACCACTTGAAGAACTCTTTCTTATCCTTATAACTTTTTTAAACTCATCTACAAAAGATTCACCATCTCCTTTAACACTAAAAGAAACTTCATATTGTTGCATTTTTCCAGTTTCATTTTTAGGAAAAGTTAAAGTAACAACTTTATTACTTGTGTTTTCTTTTGTTTCTTCAGAAAAAGTTATTGACTTTTCAACTTCAGTTAAACGTTCTGTACTGCCTTTAAGTACTACTTTAGCCTTAATATCTTCTTCCTCTAAATCAGAACCCTTAAGTGTAAAGGTCCTCTTTCCGTCCTCAGTAGGAGACATAACAGTTGTATCTTCTACATCAGTTAAAGCACTTGTTTCTTTTGCAAAAGTATTTATACCAATAGAACTAAATACAATTGAAAACAAAAGTACAAATGCAAAGATTTTTTAAGCATTTTCATTCTAATGCTACCTCCTTAAAAATTTTCTAACATATAGATTATATATTACAGAAAATTTTTTTGCAAATAATTTATCAATGAATAAATAATTTTTATGAATAATCATTATTCATTAATAATCTTTATTAAAAACATATAGAATATGCTTTAATCTTAAACTTAAAACAAAATTTTTCCTATTGACAATACTTATTATTTATGATATACTCAACTTGTCTTCAGGGCGAGGGTCGTTTCCTCACCGGCAGTAAAGTCTGCGAGCATTATGCTGAATTGGTGAAATTCCAATACCGACAGTTAAAGTCTGGATGAAAGAAGAGATTTTTATGCCCTAAAGATGGCATTTTTTTTGCTAAATTTTAGGAGGTTATTATGAATAACAAAAAATTCGGTATTTCAGAAATTACAAAGATTGCAATTCTTGCATCAATATCTGTACTTTTAATGTTTATTAAAATTCCACTACCTTTTGCACCTACATTTATGGAAATGGATATTGCAGAACTTCCTGCATTAATCGGAGGATTTGCAATGGGACCACTAGCAGGATTTTTAATAGTATGTATAAAAATATTACTTAATATTGTAATTAATGGAACAAAAACTTTTTATGTTGGAGAACTTTCAAATCTTATAGTTTCATCAGCATTTGTATTGACGACAGCTTTTATTTATAAGCATAACAAAAGTAAAAAGTCAGCTCTTTTAGGACTACTAATAGGTAGTATTTCAATGTCCTTAGTTGCAACTTTGAGCAATTATTTTGTTATATTCCCACTTTATGCGAAGTTGTTAAAAATTGACTTAAATTCTTTTGTAGGTATGGTAGCAAAAATAAATCCTCTTGTAAAAAGTTACTTTACATTAATGGTTTTTTCAGTTCTACCTTTTAACTTAGTTAAGACAGCAGTTACGTCAATTGTAACATCTTTATTATATAAAAGAATTTCCCCAATACTAAAAAGAAAAGCATAGAACTCTATGCTTTTTTTAATAAATACATCAAAAAACGGCAAATTTTATTTGCCGTTTCTTTATATTTCATATTTTATTTTTCTATTCCTTTTGTTTTTTCCATTCTTCTATAAAGTAATAATGCAATCAAAGTGAATAATAATGGTCCAGCGATTGACATTATTGTTGTTAACCAATCTCCTGATGAAATAGCTGGTTCAATAACTGTAAATAAGTTTGCAAAACCAACTATAAAGCAAGTAACTGCTACAACAACCTTAACTGTTGAATATGTTTTAAATCTTACAAAAGGTCTTTCAATATTTTCATTTTTTCTAAATGCTAAGAATGAATAAGCAATGAAGAAATAAGGTAAAGTCATAGATACATTTGTCATGGAAACTAAAATTTGGAAAAATTGTTGTGCACTTTTTCCACCAAATGATACTATAAAAATGATTACAACTACACAAATTGCTTGATATATCATTGGTTTAGTATATACTCCATTCTTTTGTTCAGTCCATGATTTTGGCCATAATTCTTTAGGAGTTCCACCAATTAATTGTTTTAATGGTGAATAAATAAGAGTAAAGAATGCTCCAGTTAAAGCAAGGAACATTGAAATACCCATATAACGAGCAACCCAAAGTCCTACATTTCTTGCAGCAGATTCAGCAAGACCAAAAGCAAGTCCTAATTGATATCCCATGTGATTCATAGCAATATATGATACATTACCTAAAGTGATTTTTTGTGTTGAAAATTGTGTAAATGCAAATGACCATTTAGTAAAAGTACCAAAAATCAAAATACCTAATGAGTATCCTAAAGATACAACAATAGCTGAAATAACTATACCTTTTGGAAAGTTCTTTTCAGGATTTTCAGTTTGGTCAACAAGTCCACCTACAACTTCCAAACCACCATAAGCAAATATAGCATATACTATGAATGATAATACTTGTAAACCACCAGCATAAGCAGGGTTTGGTGAATGAGCTAAAGCATCAAAAGTTATTGGATCACCAACTCCACCTTTATTAAGGATTAACATTAAAATTCCGCCAACAAATAAAAATACATTAATCAATGCTACGGCACTACCACCAAAAGATGTGAACTTTTTAATTTTATCAACACCTTTGTTAGAAATGAATGTTAAAAATACAATCCATATAATAGCAAGAATACCTAATGTTTTTACAGAGTCAAGTCCAAATAATGACCAACTTTGAGTTTTATCAACCCCAAAAATTGCATTTGATAAAACTATCCAAATACCTGAACCAACATTTACCATCCATACAATGTAAGATGCATACCACATAAACGTTACCATAAATGCATACTTACTTCCTGAACTTCCTTCCATCCATGAGTAGATTCCCCCCTCAGAATCTTTGAAAGCTGAGCCATATTCTGCAATCATAAATGCAAATGGCAAGAAGAATGCAACACAAGAAATAATAAACCAAGGAATAGCTGCGTATCCCATAAGATAATATGATCTTGTGATGTTAGTAAACCCAAAAACAGAAGTGAACACCATCAAAACGAGTGCTCTTAAACTCAATTTCTTTTTAGACATAATATCCCTCCAATATTTATTTTTTACATTTTGAATTTTAACATAAAATCACAGCCCTGTCAACATATCATAAAAGAATTTTATATTTCTAATCGAGTATGATTTTCAAAATTAAGCCATATATTCAGAATATTGAATTTTTATAAAAAAATTAAGTTTATAATAGTGATATCTATCATATTCTAAAGGTATCATCACTTTCAAGTTGGATTGCTATGCTATGACAAATTTATACGCAAAAACTTTCATAAGTAATTTTAATATAACATTTATTCACAGCTTAAGAGTTGACGTTATTTTGCATATTTTGATAATATCATCTTTTAAAATATGTATCTTTGACAATTTTTTCTTATTTTATATTTATGTAAAAAAACTTTTGCGTATTTAAAAAAGTTTTTTACTTTCTTTCGTACAAATGAATTAATTCAAAAATGCATAAAAAAACGGCTTTTAATTTTGCCGTTTTAATAAAACTATTTTTAAATTTTTACTTTATATCTTCAATAAAAACTTTTCCGTCTATCACCTTAATTATATTATCAAATTTTTTTAGATGCTCAATAGATGTATTATGTGTTACAATCAAAACTGTTTGATCCGTTTTCAATAAAATATCTTCTAATTTTGAAACACTTTCCGTATCAACACCTGTAAAAGGTTCATCCAAAACCAGTATTTCACCTCTTCTACACAATATACGAAGTAATGCAAGAACTCTTTTTTCCCCACCACTAAAGTTTGAACAGTCATCAGTATTTCTATTAAGAATATCCTTTATCATAGCAATTTCATGAGCATTATTAGGAATATAATCATAGGAATATGAATCAAAAACAGTTATATTTTCTTTTACAGATGCACGATAAATATGCTCATGTTGACTCATATAAAGCAATGTATTTGATAAATTAAGTTCTCTTACATTTTCTCCGTCAATAATGACTTTCCCTTGATTTGGCTCATGTATTCCAAGTAATAAATTTAAAAAAGTTGACTTTCCTGCACCTGATTTACCAACAATCGCATATTTTTTCCTTTTTCTATTTTTAAATTTATATCTTCTAGTTGTAATTTATCAACTGTGAAATTTACATTATCAAAAATCAGCTCATTTTTAAATTTTTCCAACTCTTTTTTGCTTTCTGTTTCTGATTTTTGATTTAAAAATGAAAGGATATTTTGTTTTGTAGAATTAACTGAACGAATAGCTGTAATGTCATATAGCAAACTATCAATAGGGTCAATAAATGCAGAAGAATAGCTTAGTGTTGCTATTGCCACACCTACTGTTATCTCTTTTTTATAGAATAAATATCCTACAATTGCAAAAGTTAATGCCCTAACCATTTTAGTCATTAAATCACTTAATCCAAGTATAAGAGCCTTTTTCTTCCCAAATTCATACCTTTTATCTGCTGTTTTGTGTAAAATCTCATTATGTCTATTTTTTATATTTTCAATTGTTTTAGAATTTATTAAACCAAAACCTTCAAGCAAATCGGAAATAGTTGAAGTATATTTCCCAAGATGTCTTTGGTATTTACTTCTGCTATTATCCAACATTTTTCCAAATATTTTTGGAATAAAAATCGCAAAAATAGAAGATAAAACTACTACTAGACCAATTTTATAGTTGATATTCATAAAAATAATAACTCCATAAATCAACATCATATTTACAGAACGAATTACATCTACAATTGGTTGTAAATAATCTTGTTCTAATGCAGTAATATCATTTGATTGAATAGAAATATATTCCCCTATAGGCTTCTCTTTAAAAACTTTACTATTCATATTAAAAATTTTATCAAAAAAATTCTTTTTAAGTTTTGTTTCAAATGAAATCCCTGATTTAAATGCTACTAAAATACAAAAATATTGCATTAATGAATAAATTCCAAGTAATAAAGCATATAATAGAATTGCTAAAATTATTTGACTTGACGTGCTTTGTAATCCATAATCAAATAACCACTTTTGAATCAATGGAGTTAATGCTAAACAAATAACTCCAATAAAATCTAATACTACTTGAAGAATAATATATTTTTTAACTTTAGATAAATAATCTTCCATTTCTTACTCCTAAATAATTATTTTAATAATATAATTCACTTTTTTACACAACTTAATTATATCATACTTTTCATTTCTATAACTTTTTTAGAGGTTAAGTATGATGAAATTAAGTTCTCTTTTTAAAATGTTTATGGTAAACATAATTATATCATGCTTTTCATTTCTATAACTTTTTTGGAGGTTAAGTATGATGAAATTAAGTTCTCTTTTTGAAATGTTTATGATAAACTTAATTATATCATACTAAAAATCAAAATGAAATCTTTAATTTTTAATAAATTTATGAAATTTAAGACTTTACTTTTTGTGTTTTATGCTGTATAATTTTAAAGATAAATTTAAGGAGGTATGTTATGACAAATTTAATTAAGTTTTCTAAAGAAAATATATTTAATTATTTTGATTTTGTTTTAACGACTCTCTTTTTTGATTTTAATAATGGACTTATTGTCTTAAAAAATATTGTATTTAATTATTAATGAAATAACTGTTGTTATTTCATTTTTTTTATATTTTTAAGACTAAAGTAGAAGGAGGATTTATGAATAATAAAGAAATTATCGGTGTAAGGGACAAAGTTCCTGTTACTATGCTTATACCTTTAAGTTTACAACATACTTTTGCTATGTTTGGAGCTTCAGTTTTAGTTCCAATTTTATTTAATGTGAACCCAGGAATTGTTCTTTTGATGAATGGTATAGGTACATTGTTGTTTATTTTTATTACAAAGGGAAAGGCTCCTGCGTATTTAGGTTCAAGTTTTGCCTTCTTAGGAGTAGGTACTGTTATTATAAACACTATGGGTTATAGATATGCACTTGGCGCTTTTGCTACAACCGGATTTCTAGGTTGCATCTTGGCTTATTTAATCTATAAATTCAGAACAGATTGGATAAATATTGTGCTTCCACCTGCAGCAATGGGTGCTGTTGTTTCCCTTATCGGCCTTGAACTTGCAGGAAATACAATAAGAGGCGGAAAAATAGGTGCAAATATATTGACTGAAACTTCAACTAATGCTGATGTTTATGTATTTTTAATCACTCTTTCAGTTGCGATTTTAGGTTCAGTTGTATTTAGAAAATTTTTAGGAACAATTCCAATCCTTATTGCAATTATATGTGGATATATTGCAGCTTTAGCTTTTGGAATGATTGACTTTTCTACAATTACATCTTCAACATTATTTACAATACCGGAATTTCAATTTCCAATTTTCGACTTCAAAGCAAGTTTGATAATGCTTCCAGCATTACTCGTTATAACTTCCGAACATATTAGCCATCAAGTTGTAACAAGTAATATAATAGGTCAAAATCTTTTAGAAGATCCGGGCTTACACAGAAGTATCTTTGCCGATAACTTCTCAACTATGTTATCCGCTCTTGTAGGTGGAGTTCCAACTACAACTTACGGAGAAAATATCGGTGTTATGGCAGTTACAAAAGTTTATTCAGTTTATGTAATTGCAGGCGCTGCAGTAATCTCAATCTGTATGGCATTTATAGCACCATTAAGTATGTTAATTCAAAGCATACCGGGAAATGTAATCGGTGGAATAACATTCTTACTTTACGGAATGATTGGTACTTCTGGAATAAGACTCTTAGTTGATTCAAAAGTTGACTACTCAAATAGCCAAAATTTGATTTTGACTTCAGTTGTATTCGTAACAGGACTTAGTGGAATTTCAATTAATTTTTTTGGAATGCAGTTAAAAGGAATGGTTCTTGCAAGTATGGTTGCTGTAGTATTAAGTTTAATATTCCATTTCTTAAACAAGTTTGGACTTTCAAATCATAAATAAAAAACAGACAAAAACAAAACTCAACTTTTCACAAAGTTGAGTTTTTTAATTCTATAAAAAATTAGAATAGCAAAAAGCTTCACGTCATAGTACCAAACTAGTCGGTATTGACCAACACGTCATCTCGACCGAAACGGAACATAGTGAAGTGAATCTAGCCCTAACTTTGTTTACTTATAAACAAAAGTAGGTCTGACGGGGTCGTTGTATCTTTGATAAAATGACTCTGGAAATCTCATAGTTTTGCTTGTTTACAAACAAAACTAAATGTATCGTAGATACATAATATAAAAAATTTATCAACTAAAAATCTTTTGGATAATTTTGTTATAATTATGACTGCTTTGTTTTTTATATAAGTCCTTTACAGGACTTACTATTATTTGCAAACAAATAATAGTTGAGATCTCTCGACTACGCTCGAGATGACGTGTTGGGGGATTTACTTTGCTAGGTACTAAGACGTGAAATATTTCTTTTTTATTCAGATTAAAATATAGTTAGAAGTTTATTTACTACTCACGTTAAGCTATAAATCGATGAATTTCTCTTATACGTCATTTCGACTGTAGCGAAGCGAAATGAATCTAGTCCTAACTTTGTTTACTAGTAAACAAAAGTAGGTCTGACGGGATAATTGTATCTTTAGATACAATTACTCTGGAAATCTCATACTTTTGTGTTAACAAAAGTAAATGTATCGTAGATACATCAAAATAATCTAATAATATTTTATACCAAAAGTAAAAACTCAACCTTTAGCAAAGTTGAGTTTTTCTATAAAATCCATAATTTTATAAATTATTTTCTAGCCATTTTTGTAATTCATCAAAATCATAATATCCACTTAAGGCTAATCCATCTTTTACTGTAGAATTTTTACATTCTTTTTTGATATCGTCAATCATTCTTCCAAAACCTCCACCACCATGAGTGCAGAAAGGAATAATTGTTTTGCCATCCAAATTTGCATTACGTAAAAAAGTAAGAACTGGTGGTGCAAAAGTCTTAAGCCAATTAGGTGAGCCTATAAAAACTATATCCACATCATCAAGATTTCCTATTTCTTCAGTTAAAGGCGGACAGTATCCCTTATCAATTTCATTTCTAGCTTCTTTTACTGCCGTATTATATGAAAAAGAATAAGGTCTTAGTGGTTTTAATTCCAACAAATCTCCATCTGTAATTAAAGCGATATCTTCCGCTAATTTTCTAGTTATTCCTGAATAGGAATAATACACAACTAAAATTTTCATTTAAATCTCCTTCAAGTTTCAAATCGAAACTTTAATTTTTAATTATTTTTTAAGATAGCTTTGAAAAATTCCTTGTTGTTTTCAGTTTTCTTTATGTTTTTTACTAAATTTTCCATAATTTCGTTAGTATTTGTATTTGAAAGTTTTCTACGAATTAAATTTGCAGATTGTATTTCTTCTTCTGTCAAAAGTAAATCATCTTTTCTTGTTCCTGATTTATAAATATCAATGGCAGGGAAAATTCTAAGTTCCGAAAGTTTTCTACTCAAATGAATTTCCATATTTCCTGTTCCCTTAAATTCTTCATAAATCATATCGTCCATTTTGCTTCCCGTATCCACAAGAGTTGTCGCAATTATAGTTAAACTTCCACCATTTTCAACATTTCTCGCTGAGCCGAAAAATCTTTTAGGCTTATGCAATGCAAAAGGATCAAGTCCACCCGTAAGAGTTTTTCCGGAGGACGGTGTATTTACATTGTAGGCTCTTGAAAGTCTTGTTATGCTGTCAACCAAAATAACTACATCTTCTCCAAGCTCTACAAGTCTTTTTGCTCTTTCAAGTACAAATTCTGCAAGTCTTATATGATTTTGAGGTAATTCATCAAAAGTTGAAGCTATTACTTCAGCTTTTGTAAATCTCTTCATTTCTGTAACTTCTTCTGGTCTTTCTCCAATAAGTAAAACAAAAATCTTGCTCTTTGGATTATTGAGTTCTATGCCTTTTAAAATCGAACGAAGTAGGCTTGTCTTTCCCGCCTTTGGAGGAGCAACAATTAAAGCTCTCTGTCCCTTTCCAATAGGTACTAAAAAGTCAATTATTCTAGTTGAAACTTCGTTCTTTTCAGTTTCTAAAGTATATTTTTCATTCGGATAAATCGGAATTAAATCGTCAAAATCTTTTCTCGATTTTAATTCAGAAACCTTAATATCATTTATTTCATTTATATAGATAAGAGGAGAAAATTTTTCGGTTTCTTTACTCTCTCTAGTTAAACCTAAAATTTTATCTCCCTTTTTAAGCCTAAATCTTCTTATCTGAGTTGGTGAGACATAAATGTCTTCTTCTCCTGAGTCATAGCCATTTGAGCGCAAAAAACCATAACCGTCTGCAGTAATATCAATAAGCCCACAAACTGTTTTTGTATTAGTCTTTGAATCATTTTCATTTTCAACGGGCTCATTTATATTAATTCGTTCAGACTCTTCACTTTCAAAGCCATTATCTGCCTTTAAAATTTCTGATATTAATTCATTCTTTTTATACTTTGAAACATTTGCAATTCCATAAGACTTTGCAATAGTTTTTAATTCATCAAGATATTTTCCTTTTAAAAGTTCTATATTCATACTATCTCTTTATCTTTGCATATTCAGGTTTTTTAGAAATTCTATGAGTTGCTTCAATATTTCTAATTGTTCCTGTTTCTGCTCTCATTACAACAGAGTAAGTCTTAACTCTATCATTACCAATATGTCTAACTCCATTAATAAGTTCGCCATCAGTTACCCCTGTTGCAGCAAATAAAACTTCATCCCCTTTTACTAAGTCATTCATTTCTAAAACTTTTAGTGGATCTTCAAGTCCCATAGCTTCACATCTTCTAAATTCTTCTTCATCAGCAGGAACAAGTCTTCCTTGGAAAACTCCACCCAATGCTTTAATAGCCGCAGCAGCTAAAACACCTTCAGGTGCCCCACCGATTCCAACCATTAAATCACAACCACTATTATCAATACAAGTTGCAATGGCTTGAGCAATATCTCCGGCTTCAAAAAGTTTTATTCTCGCACCAAGTTTTCTAACTCTATCTATAATATCTTGATGTCTTTCTCTATTTAAAATACTAACTGTAACTTCTCCAACTTCTTTTCCTAAAGCTCTCGCAAGTCTTCTTATATTCATTTCGATAGGTAAATCAATATGTATGCAATCAACAGCCAAAGGACCCGCTGCAATCTTATCCATATACATATCAGGTGCATGTAATAAACAACCTGCAGGTGCACAAGCAGCAACTGCAATTGCATTTGGCAATCCATTTGCTACAAGGGAAGTTCCATCAACAGGATCAACTGCAATATCAACCTTTGCGACTCCTTCTTGTCCATTTCCTACAACTTCGCCAATATATAACATAGGAGCTTCGTCCATTTCACCTTCTCCAATAACAACAGTTCCTTCCATTGGAAGTTCGTTGAACATTGATCTCATTGCTTCAACAGCTGCTCCATCTGCACCGTTTTTATCGCCTTTTCCTAAAAAATATGAAGAACGAATTGCCGCAGCTTCTGTAACTCTTACTAAATTTAAAGTTAAATTTCTATCCATAGTTTCCTCCTATTATTTAACACTTTCCCAATCTTTTAAAAACTTTTCAATTCCTATATCAGTTAGTGGATGTTTTAACATTTGTTTGAACACCTTATAAGGTACCGTTGCAATATCTGCTCCACTCTTTGCAATTTGAAGAACATGCATTGGAGTTCTTACAGATGCGGCAATGATTTCAGTTGTAATCGCATAATTACTGAAAACTTCAAAAATATCTTCAATTAAAATCATTCCTTCAGAGCTAATATCATCAAGTCTACCTAAAAACGGACTTACATAAGTTGCTCCTGCCTTTGCTGCAAGAAGTGCTTGAGTTGCAGAGAAAATTAAAGTAACATTTGTCTTTATTCCATCTTTACTTAAAACATTAACAGCCTTTAGTCCCTCTTCAGTCATAGGAATTTTTATTACAATATTCTTATTTATCTTACAAAGTTCTCTAGCTTCTTTTACCATTCCTTCAGCTTCAAGACTGATAACTTCCGCTGAAATAGGTCCGTCAACGATTGAAGTGATTTCAGTAATAACTTCAACAAAATCTCTTCCCTCTTTCGCTATCAAAGATGGATTCGTAGTAACTCCATCAAGAATACCCCATTTACTTATCTCTCTTATCTCATCAACATTAGCTGTGTCAATAAAAAATTTCATCAATTGCCTCCTAAATATAATTAATCTATTCGAATATATTTTACCACAAAACAATGCAAAATGCTAACTAAACAAAAAGTTGTTTTAAAAAATTTGGGTATAATCAATTATAACATTATATTTTTTAGAATGGAGGTTTATATGAATAAATTTTATAAAGAAATATGCAAATACTACGAAGATATTTTTCCAACAAATGAAGCACAACTAAATTTTTTAAATAATATTTCAGATGGAAAAGACTATTTAGACATAGGCTGTGCAACAGGACTCGTTGCAAAAAACTTAGAAAACTTAGGAAAAAATGTAACTTGCATCGACTTAGAAGAAAGCATGGTAGAAGAAGCAAGAAAAAAGGACTCAAAGTATATGAAAAAAATATGTTAGAATTAGACTTTGAAGAAAAATTCGACGTCTGCTATTGCATTGGAACAACAATTGCACATTTGGAAGACATAAACCAAATATGTAGCTTCATTCTAAAAACTATGGACTTACTAAAAGAAAATGGAAAATTAGTCTTAAGCTGGGTAAACTTTAAACCTTTCATTCTTAAAAACGATCTATTCCTAGGAGCCTTACCGACTCTTGGAACAAAAGTAAAATTTACAAGAAACTATTACAGAGAAAACAGCAAAATCCGTTTCAACACAGTTCTTACAACAGAAAACGAAAGCTTTGAAAACACACAACTCCTAGTTCCACTATTAGTTGATGACCTAATTTCATTCGTAAACAGACTCGGACTAAAATACGAAATCTACGGAAACTTTAAAAAAGACAAATTCGACGAAGAAAACTCTCCGTCAGTAGTATTTGTAGTGAGTAAATAGAAAAAAACAAACCTACTCGTTATTCACGAGTAGATTTGTTTTTTATAACCCCTCAAATTCGAGGGAGTTATAATCAGAATTATATATAGTCACTTTTATTTAAAAAAATTCTATCATATATCTTAAAAATTTTCTATACGTGTCGAATTGCATACGGTTAAAATTTATTATTATCCCTTTTTATCAACAAAAAAAGATAGCATTTCTACTATCTATTTTACTTCTATACCTATTAATTATAAGGAGCTAGAATTAACTTTCCATCTACATATTCTCCCAAAAATACATCACTATATTTTTCTAATCCTTGTTTTTTAATTTCTTCAATCAACCAATCTTCATCTTTTCCTATTACTTCTAAAATATCAGTTTGCAAATGTCCGTCTGTTATCAGTGGGAACTTTGGATTTTCTTCTCCATAATGAATAATTATAAGTTGACCATTTTGTTCAACAATAGCTCTTTTTACATCTTTCATTGAATAAACATTATTAGTTCTAAGTTTAAAAGATACATCATGAGCAGATAGGCCTACTTTTCTACAATTTTCTATATTAATCTTACCTTCATCAATAATTATCAATGCTTTTCCATCTATAACTTGTTTTACTTTTACAACATGTTGTTTAAGCCACTTTAAGCCTAACACAAGAGCACACCAAATACATAGAATACCGATGAAGTCAAGTATCTTAATACTATTATTGTAAATTACACCACCAATTATTCCCCCAAGTACATAGTTTTGAACTTGATCACTTGCTGAATTTGGTGCTAAGTTTCCTTTTCCTGAAATATTTATTATAGTTATTAAAGCTAAAAATCCAATTAATAATTTTATAGCTACTAAAAGAAATGGATTCATTATTCCCCCTAAATTTTTATAAAGCTGTTAAAGCTGCTATTGTTCCAAAGATTACACCCGGTACATTTGCAACAATAATTGGCCAGTCCTTTTTCTTTTGAAAAAATCCGTAGCTAACCCATAAAGTACAGTTTATTGCGGCAACCATAGGTTGTAAAAAACCACTTTTATTTCCGTGTAAGTTATTAATAATTTGTGGAAAATAGGATATATACATTAACATTGCAGTACAAGTTGCTATCCATCCTAAAATTTTAAGTGTTTTTTGATTCATAAATTTTCCTTCTTTCTAATATAATCCTATTATTTTAAACTAAATCATATTATTGTAAAATATGATGAAATTAAAATCTCTTTTTAATAGATTTAAAGTAATTTTAATTATACCACTTTTTTTATTTATAACAACTATTTTAGTGAAATTATTTTACTCATTTTTTATATATTTCTTAAACCATTTATCCAAAAAATTCATTTGTTCTTCAGTGTGAAAATAATGCTCTCCATTTTTCATAATAGTAAGACTAGAATTAGTTTTATTTGCAAAATTCGTCATAGTATCCAAAGAAGTTAGAAGGTCATTTTCTGCATAGAGAATATCTGTTGCTACATTCCATTCTATTGGATTATTCCTAACATAAGTAAGATATTCCCAAGACAAAGTTTCACTAAAGGATGTTGCAATTTCTTTTTTATTATATAATTCTTCCTCTGAAACATTAGACATTTTCATCATATTTAAAATTACTTTTTCCATATCTACAACTGGGGAAATAAACATAGCTTTTTTAATTTTCTTATCCGATAATGCAAGCATAGAATAATAAGCTCCCAAACTATTTGCTATTAAATAAATATCATCATATTCAGAGACTATGGAATCGAAAAACTTTGAAAATTCTATCTTGGCATCCCAAGGAAATTCAGATTTGTAATCAAAGCCAATAATTTTATATTCATCACTAAAAAATTTTTTATAATGTTCTGCTTCAACAGAATTTCCGCCTTTCCCATGTATGTATATAACTGCATTTTTCATTATAACACCTCTATTTTTTATAAAATTCGGGATTAAATACAATTGTTCCATATTTTAATTTAGGTAATTTAATTATCTCATCATATAATTTATTAACTTCTTTAAACGGCTTAATAGATAAATGTTCTATATTTTCAAGACTTAAAAGTGGAGTGTAATCCTTACTTTTTACAATACTTGTAAAAAATCTAAAAAATCTTAATTGCTTCATATCTTTCAAAAAATCAATAGAATTTATATGAATATTCTTTGGAGCAAAACAATCCCCTTCAATTGTGAGACTTTCTAATTTTTTAAGATTTGTAAGTGGACTATAATCGTCAATTTTTTGAAAATTTTCAACTGTTAAAGCTACTAAATTTTCTAATTTCGAAATTGGTTCAACACTCCCTACACTTGAACCTGAACCTAAATGCAAATATTCAAGATTTACAAGATTTGAAATCTTTGAAATATCTGGATAAACTCCCCATTTAATATATAATTTTTTAAGATTTTGTTGTGAACAAACCGCATTAAACAACTCTTGTGGCATTCTTGTACAAAATGTAAGTTCTGTAAAAGTCGTTGGATTTTTAATTAAAAAATCACACCATTCATTTACAACATTTTTTCTTGCCTTTGCAGTTTTGTACTTTGAATTAGAACTATCATCCAATTGAGTACAATTTATTATAATTGCACTTTCTCCATTATATTCAGAAACCTCAACAATACTTCTAGGTCTATTTTCATTTTTGAAGTAATAATCATAACCGTATATTAATTGTTTTTCATTTAAAACCATTTTTTACTCCTTTCTATTTAAGAAGATTATATCTAAATTTTCATTGCAAATACTTTATTATGATTATATCATAAGTATATATTTCATTCAATTTAAGTTGATATGCTCGTGGGCTTATGAGATTTACATATTTTATGTATCTTCGATACATTCACTTTTGCTAAAGCAAAAGTATGAGATCTTTCGACTACACTACGTTTCGCTCAAGATGACGTATAAGGAATAAACTTTGATTATGGGCTTAACGTTAAAAGTAAATAAACTTCAAATATTATTAAAAAATGAATTTAAAAATTGCATAAAAAATAATATAATTCACGTGACGATATTAAGCAAAACAACGCCCCTAACACGTCATCTCGACCGAAATGAGTGAAACGAATGGAGCGGAGAGATCTCACTACTATTATTTGTTTACAAATAATAGTAAGTCCTGTAAAGGACTTATAAACGATATAACATTTATATAACTTCAATGAAATTATTCTAAAGACTTTTAATGAATAAGCCTTTATTAAAGGCTTAACGTTAGTAATAAATAAAATTCAAACTCTATACAGCAAAAAACAGTAAATCTTACGACTTACTGTTTAAAAGAATTCTTTAAATTCTTCTTTAAATTCTAATATTTCATCTTCAGGAAGATGATGCATATAGTCATTAACGTCATTTGAGTCAGTATAACCACTTAATATTTTATCAGGACAATCATAACCAAGTTTTCTTGCAACATGTACTGCAAATTCGTTAAATGCATTTCCAACAGCTGTTATAATATTTCCATCTTCAACTACTGATTGTGGTAAAAAATTATTTTCTTCAATAAAGGCAAATGATTCTCTCATTTCAACAAATAAAGAATCTGTATATTTTTTACCTTTCAACAAACCTGCTTGTGCTAAAAATATCGGACTGGAGCAAATTGCACCAATAACAAAATTATCATCATTTACAAAGCTTTCTAAAAATTCTTTGATTTTTTTATTTCGTATGGGTTGCCTTAAGTCACTACATCCTGAAAGAATCAAGCAATCATAATCATCTTTGCAAAAATCAGAACAAGTTTTTACAGGATTTATCAAAATTCCCTCTTCGCTCCTAACGGGGCTTAATTCTGTATATATTACATCGGTAAAAGTATCAAAATACCAACGAAATACATACATTAGATTTGCAATTTCTTGCAAACTAAAATCAGGATAAACCAATAATGCAATTCTTTTTTCCATTTCCTATACCTCCATTTTTTCTTTTTACCTATACATAGCCAATTCTATGCTATCCATGTATTGCCCTAATGACATATTGAATTTCTTATAGTCTGCATCTTTGAACTCATCTGTTGCACAGGCAACAGAAACTCTTACAGTTTGTAATTGATTAAAGAATGTTATCATTAATGGAACTTGAATAATCTTTGAAACTCCTCTAATAGTCATTGTTCTTGCTTCATCCAATTGTAAAATTTCTTCTTTCGAGCAGATATTCACCTTATTATTATCAACTAGAATTTCTACATTATCATAATATTCGTATGCTAAACTAACTGCTTTACAAATATTCTCCCAGCCAACTTTATATGTCAAATTATATTCAGCTAAAAGCCAATCATTTTCTTTTTTACGCCCAATAGTAACATAATATCTTCTCCTCCAAATTTATTTAAACTTAAACCAGTCCTTCAGCCTTCATACGAATTGCATAGAACTCCTGAAATGTATCCGGCTCATTTTCTATTGTTTCTTTCATTTGAATCAACTTTCTTTTTCCAACTCGTCTATCTAAAATCGCAAAAATTCTTACTAGTAAATTTTCACTTTTTAGGCTTATTTCTATACTTTGATTGTCAAATTCTGCAAAGGCTTTGTAAAAACAACGTTGGTCAAATACTCCCAATTTTAAAGCTGTATCATCCATAAACGCATTTTCTTTTTTCATTCTTTCTTCGTATTTTTCATCTTTAGGAAATAAATCAGCTTTAAACCAGTTATTCCAAAAGCAACCTTTGATGATTTCTTTTCCATCATATCTTATTGCTGCTCGTCCCTCATGGTCAGGACTTTTGCTATAAGTTGTAGCAAAATATTGAATATGCCCTTGTAGGCTTTCAGCAAGATATTCTTTTTCAAGTTTTTTCCTAATACCGCTCCAACTAGCCAATATTATCTCCCCCTTTTAAATCAATTTTATTTAGCTATATTTTGACTATTTTCTAAAAATAGAAATCGGAACAAAATTTACATAAATAGAAAGGCCAATGCAAATTAATACATTTTTAGAATCTCCAGGCATTGTCTCTAAAAACATTCTCCAATTTCCTCCAGTAAAATAAGAATTATAAATTATAGCGGAATAAATAAAATTTATAGAGCATAATGCAGTTATCAACAAACTTATCCTTTTAAAAACTATGAAATTTTCATCTCGAAATTCCTTAACACGACCTATTAAGGCAAAATTTATCGCTCCAATTGCTATTATTAACCACATATCCGCCTCCTAAAAATATTTCTTATTATTTTATATTTTACATCATATTTATTAACATTTCAAATACAAAAAACAGTAAATCATAATGACTTACTGTTAAACTGCTGTATTTTAGCTTAAACAAAATCAAATTTATAAATCTCTACTCAAATAAATCATATCAACCAATTGGATACCGTCTTCATATATTGGGTGATTATAATTATCCGTAAAAAAATTTTTGACAATATGCGAGCGAGAAAATCCACATTTCAAATAAAAATCAATAGTTTTAGGACTATCTCCCGTACCAACTTGTAATGTAGAAAATTGATTTTTATATTTAGTAACGACAAAATCAATTAGAATTTTTCCGTAACCCATTCTTTGAAAGTTAGGGTTTGTAGCAATATTTTTTATTTCAAGAACTCCATTTCCCTCATCAGTAACTACACATTCAGATTTAACACCATTATCCTCTATAATAAACATTATTCCTCTATCAATATATTTGTCAATCATATCTTCTTGTTCATCAGCAAGAAGCAGAAGCTCCATATACTGCTTTTTGTTTTTTCTAATTTCCAATATCTTCATAATTTTATCCTACAATTTCAACTTATTTAATCCTTTATATTCATCATCACATTATTATACATATTTTTCAAACCTAGACTGTTCAATTACCTTATCGCCAAGTAAAGTAATTGCCTTTTGTGGACATAGACTTATACATCTATAACACATTGTGCATTTGTTTTCAGGAACAGCTTTTTTATCTTTTATGTGAATATTTTTCATCGGACAAACCCTACTACATAAACCACAACCATTACAATCATCGTTTATTTTTAATTTATCAGTATATCCCATAGTTTTACGATAAAACCATAATCTTTGACCAAAAAGTCCCTTCAAATGTGCTATGAAAGACAGACCTTCTCTTGGATATTTCCCATTTTTAATCTGTTCTGCAACTTCTTCTAATCGCTTATCCGCATTTTTTACTATTTGCCTATTTTCTTCAATAGATTTTTTCAAAAGCTTACTGTCGCAAACGGAGTCAGGCATTTTTATCTGTATGCCTCCCAGAATTTCTGCTCCATATTTTTTTAAAATTCTTGCAGTACATCCCGCTCCATCTCCACTGAAAAGTCCCATTGTATTTACACAAAAAACTTTTTTACCTTTCCAAAGAGAACTATTTTTCTTAATAAAATCTCGTACCATAAATGGAGCATTAGAAAATTGAGTTGGATATCCTAAAAAAATCACATCCTCTTTTTTTAATAAATCTATAATCTGTGGAAATTCTAAAGGAACACATTTTGACTTATCATCTATCAAATTTACAAGTTTTTCAACACAATGTTTTGTGTTTCCTGTTCCACTTAAATAAATGCCTATCATATATTCCTCCAATGAATTCTAATCTACCAATTTTACTTTTCTATATCATCTAAAAATTCTTCTACTTTTTCCAAATATGCTTTTGGCTGATCCCTGTGAATGTCGTGCATAGAATCGAATCCCTCAATTAAAGTACTACCTTTAATCAATTCATTAACACGCTTTGCATCTTTTTCATCCATTGCAGAAAGCAAAATTCCATCTTCACTATAATATGAAGGAGCTGTATTTTTTGGTGCCTTTACATGAAAAATACAAGTCGGAACCTTAATTTCTTTCAATAATTCTTCTTGTTTAATTCCCTTAAAGAAACTGAAATCATAGAATGTATCCCCAAATCTTAAGTCATAATCGCCCGTTTTATCTTGTAAATTCGCAGTTAATTGCAGTAAGGTATTAATTCCTAACTTTGGTGGATAATACCAAATAACCGGTATTTTAGTCTTATCCTTTTGAAATCTTTTCATTGCAGGTTTAGCTACAATTTTATCCCAATTATCTTCTCCATTTTTATTAAACAGTTTTCGCATCGGATCATTTTTTAGATCATGTTCAAAATAAGTAGTATTAGGTTTTTCAGTTAAATAATTGTGAATATTTTCGAAATTTTTATAAGAAAATGTATTTTCAGCACGTCCTTTTTCTGTTGCAAAAAATGGTCCGTCTTCCAAAATAATCGCTTTTACATTTTGTGGAAATTTAGCACCGATATATGCGGTAATTAAGGCACCTGAAGAATGCCCCGAAATAATTGTTTTTTCTCCAATTTTTTCTTGAATAAATGATGCGATATCATTTCCTATGCTTTCAATATTATATAAATCAGGATTTTTACTTGACTTTCCATGTCCATAATAATCAAGTGCAAATACATGATACTTTTTTACTAATTCAGGAAATACAGTACGATAATCTTTCCAATCTACCATTTGTCCATGTAATAATAAAATAGCCGGACCATTATTTGGACCTTCAACATAATTTATTACATTCCCATTTTTTAGATTAAATTGTTTTTCTTCCAAGCCTAAACTTGAAGCCTTGTTTTTCCTGAACTTTTCACCAGAATAGTCATAATTTAGATTATAAATTGCATAGATTGCAACAGAAACAATTACAACTAAAAGTATTATCACTATAAATTTTAATATCTTAATCTTCTTCACTTAAATCACCTCGAATATTCATCAAAACTTTTGTTGCCACATCTCCATTCATAATGGCTAACCCTCTTCTTTCATCTCCAAGAATTAATAAATTATCTCCAGTTTCTATGGAGAAAATTTTTCTTGCCTCTTTTGGAATAACAATCTGACCCTTAGATCCTACCTTTGCAGTCCAAGCATGTAATTTTCCATCTTTTTTACTTTTCATATCTGCCTCCGTATAATAAGTATGTTTTTTCATACTTATTATACTATATTAAAAGTTAAAAAGCAAATTTAATTACAAAAAAACAGATATAAAAAAGACAATAGATTAAAAATTTTCTATTGTCATAACTTTTTTCTATCGCCGTAACCATTAATAATTTAATTTTTCTATAGTTTCTTTTCTATATTTTTCAATTTTTTTATAAATATTATGAATTCTTTCATAGAATTTGTGTTCGATATCATTATATTCCTCACTAGCTTTATCATAAAGCTCAGGATTAAATTCTCCGTTAGTGAACTCGTTGCAATACTTAGCATGAGAAACATTTAAAACAAGCCTATTTTCATTATAAAAATCCATAAGATTTATAAAATCTTCTTGAACAAAATAAGGAATGTTTTCCAAATTTGAAATATAGTATTCAACAAATTTCGTATAACCAAATAGTGAATGTGATTCTAATGTTTTGTTATAAAGAAATATGAAATCCAAACAAAATGAAATATTTTTTCTTTTAGTTTTTATTGCTTCTTTCCTATCTACTACTTTAATTGCAGTATATAGAGCTACAAAAGGTGTTATGGCTGATATTAAAATTTTAATAATTTCAAAATAATTATTCATATTTACCTCCCCTATATATATTATACCCATTTCCTATTTTTTAGCCTTTTTATAAGCTGAAAGCTCTTTTATTGCAATGTTTAGAGATAGCTTTGATTTTCGACTTTCTTTTAAAGAACCTACAAATACAATTCTTTGGTCAGGTAATTTTAATATATATGTCGTATATAAAATCGCCTGTGGTTGTGGAAATTTAATCTCCAATTCACCTTTTTGGATTTTAATTTTTTCATTTCTCATCTTTAAAATTGCATAATCTTCGTATAGTTCAAGCTCTGCATCTTCATCTTCTCTACTCCAAAATTTAAAGACAATCCAAAAAGGAACTAATATAGAAATCGGAATTAATCCAAAAATCAAATAAATAACATGTTTAAGACTATCTTTAAAATGATATTTATATATTACTAATCATAAATTCCTTTTCCTAAACAACATCTTTTAAATTTTTCCTACTTCCACAAGGGCATAATTCATTTCTACCTATTTTATTAACTCGCCTTGTTATGTATTTTGATTCTCTCCAAGCAATTAACATATTATCAACTTTTTCATGATAAAATTTTTCCCAGATACTAGTTATAATTCCTCCATCTTTCAATGTCGTAACTCCGTCAATATTATAATCAACAAAACAAACAAAGTTTTTATTAGTTGAATGAAGAGCTTTAGCTTTTCTGTCATCACTCCTGTAGACTTTTATATAAATTGAATCAGCGGGAATATCTCCATGTTTTTGTCTAATAACTGGTGATGGAGGATTTTTTACATTTTTTAACCACTCAATTGCTTTCTTTATTATATTTAAAATTTCTTCTTTTTTAATTGTTTCTCTAACATATAAAGATGCATTTAAACGTTTGCGATTTTCAGTACTACAATCATCTACACAATTAATTTGAAATTCTTTGCAAGAATATTCTGGAAAACAAAAATACTGTATTTCTTTCAAATCAACATTTTCCGTTGATTGAGAAAATATAATAAAATCTCCTCGATTTTTTACTTCCAAAAAAACTTCATCTAATTGTCTAATACAATTAATCATGTCTGAAATTTCTTTGTTTTTAAACCTAACCCAACCATTCATCATTCTAGGATTTCTAAAACTAAACATATATCGCTCATAATCACTATGAATATCATATATCAAAATTGCCATCATTATTGAAATTTGAGCAATATAAGAATTATCAGCATTTTCAATTTCAATTTCTATATTCAGTTGCTTTAAATTTTCTATGTCACTTATACTTTGACAATAAATTCCAGGTAAACTTAAACGCATTGCTAGAAGCGAAAAAGAAGCATATTCTTTTTTAGAATCATCTACTTTTATTAATTCTATATGTTTATTCATTTGTACAACAATTGAAAGTAGTGTAGCACTAACTGTATCAAAAGCATCCTCAATTATTCTATCAAATTCAAAAATATCCATTTCTTTAGATTTTGATTTATTTTTTCCATATAAAAAAACAAATTTTATCAATCGGAGTCTTTTTTGTTAAAATTTTACCATGATTGATTGCGTTCCTTATATTTACATCAACATAATTTGCAATTTCAGTATATCCGTTAGACTTTATAACATCAATTAACTGTCCTAACGAGTTTTGCTTAGAATAATCTTTTCCTTTTGACTTACCAGTTAAAATAGCTATAATTCGCAGGAAATTTGATAAACAACTTTCTATTAAAGCTGTATAAATAGGCAAACGATAGAGTCTGGTTTTTATTTCTTGTTTAAGATTAAAGTTCTTATAATCCGAAATAATATCATATATCTGAAAGAATGAATTACATCCCATCAAAAAATAATTAAACATAGTTTCATCAATTTCTATTTGATTTTCATAACTTACAAATACACTTTCTAGTAATTGAGAAGTTTGTTTATATACCTCGGTATTCCAACGTGAATGTGAAATAGTATTT
The DNA here is from genome assembly GCF_000214475.1 of Parvimonas sp. oral taxon 110 str. F0139. GTDB lineage: Bacteria > Bacillota > Clostridia > Tissierellales > Peptoniphilaceae > Parvimonas. The sequence continues at coordinate 537,282 of NZ_AFII01000002.1, forward strand.
ATAAATTTATCAAATATTAGTTGAAATTCTTTGTTTAAAGTTGTTGTTGACGGATCAATTCTAGCCTGAATTTGTCCTAGTAACGATGAAGAATCAAATTCATTATAATATTTAAATTCACAATAAGCCTTGCAAGAATTCATAATATTATTGTCCTCCTGTTATATAATTCATTAAATAAATATAAGCCATTTTGTACTCCTAAAAACTTAATTTTTCTACTTTTTATAAGCTGATAACTCTTTTATTGCAATTTTTAAAGATAACTTTGTTTTTCTATTTTCTTTTAAAGAACCTACAAAGACGATTTTTTGTTCAGGTGTTTTAAGTATATATGTAGTATATAAAATCGCCTGTGGTTGCGGAAATTTAATCTCCAATTCTCCTTTTTGGATTTTGATTTTTTCATTTCTCATCTTTAAAATTGCATAATCATCATATAGCTCAAGCTCTGCATCTTCATCTTCTCTACTCCAAAATTTAAAGATAATCCAAAAAGGAACTAACATAGAAATCGGAATTAATCCAAAAATCAAATATACTGCATGATTAGGATGGTCTTTAAAATATTGTGGCTCATTTGTACTTGCAATTCCAGAATAAATAAGAAACTCATAACAAAGAAAAATTCCTATCACTATTCCTACAATGAGCATAATATATAACAAAGTTGGAGTATTTTTATTATATCTAAAATTTATTTTTCTCATTTTAAATTCTCTTCCTTATATAATATAAAACATTTGTTAATCTATATTTTACATTATATTTAGCAATATTTCAATTTTATTTTATAAAAAACAGCAAGTCAATTTGACTTGCTGTTTAGTAATTTAACTTATATTTGATTACTTTTCAATTATTTTTGATTCTTTACCATTAACCATAATAGCTTGATGATTATTAATAGGACATATCTTCAAATCTGAAAATTTCTTTAAAATAGTAGCAGTAATTTTCTTGAATGGTGAAGTAAGATAATGAGGTAAAACATAGAAATCAATTAAATTAAGTCCATTATCATCAATTTGTGAATAATCTTCTGGTTTTTCGTCCATTATTTCAATATAAGATATACTTGGTGCACATATAACAGAACCAGCCGATTCTCCAATCATAAGTTTACCTTTTTTAGTTCTTTTTTTAATAATTTATCAACTCCTGTTTTACGCAATTGGTCAATAAGAAAAAATGAATTACCCCCTGTAAAATAGATAATATCCGTTTCTTCAAATACAGCTTCTATTGTTTTAAAATCTTCCTTTGAAATATCAATTTCTGTTAGATTTGCTCCCATTTTTTTAAATAGTTTTCTTGCTGACCCTACATAACCAGTATAACCCTCATTTATTGAAGCTGTTGGAATAAAAACTACTTTTTTATTTTCAATTTCTTCTTTAATTAAATTCCCAACTTGAGAAAAATGTGAACATAAAAATAAATTCATACTTATACCCTCCTAAAATTTTAATACAAGATTATAATTATAGTTTACACTTTATATTTTACATTATATAAGCTAATATTTCAATTAATTCCACAATAAAAAGGACTGTGAAATCAGATTCACAGTCCTATTTTAATATTAGTTTATTAATATAAGAATTATAATTTATTACAACAATAATCAATTATGCAATGGTCTTCAGCACCATTCGTACAATGTATTTTTAATTTTTATCTTTCTAATTCTTTTTTCAACTTTCTTAACTTAAATCCACAGTGAATAAAAATATATAAATATACAAAGAAGAAAACCATAAAAATTCCTCCGAAATATATATCTATACTTCTATGTGTATCTTTGACGAATTTCGAAAATTGAGGAATAAGAGTAACTAAAAATATAATAAATAATGGAAACATCCTAGTCTTATAAATATGATTAATCATATTTAACTTAGATTGAGAGTCTGAAAATATTTCTTTTTCTGATTCTGTAATACTATTTGTATTTACTTTTCTAAAATAATTCCATCCTAAACCTGAACATAAATATTCCCAACCATAGTCCTTATACATTTGTATATAATCTCCTGAAGCTTTTTTATTTTCATAGTCTAACTTATAAATTACTTCCTCAGAATTACATTCTTCAAAGACAAAAAAACAAGGTGGTATAAAATTAACTAACTTCCAGCCGTTTTTATGATTATTCTCTAACCATTTTTCTTCATCTACATAGTCACTAACTGTAAAAAACCTTATTTTTGTTTTTCTTCTAGCCATAATATTCATCTCCAATGCTATTTTTATACAATCTTTTTATTCTTTCCAATTCCAAATTTAATATTTCTCTACCTATTTCAGTTATTAAATATATTTTTCTTTTTTCTTCTTCTCTAACAAAACTTATAAGTCCGTCTTTTTCCATTTTCGACAAAGTTCCATACATTGTTCCCGGACTGATAGTTATTTCATTTTGAGTCATTTTTTTGACTTCCTGACCTATACCATATCCATGATTAGGAACTTGTAAACTAAACAGAATATAAAAGGCAGTTTCCGACATAGGCGCATATATTTTCTTTAATTTTAAATCCATATTTAACTCCTTATATCAAACTATTGTATATCGTATCTCGATGTATATATAGTATATCACACCTCGATATATGTGTCAACATTTTTTTAATCTTTCTTAAATCTACCCACAAAAAAACAGCCGATTTCTCGGCTGTATTAAAAACTATTTTCTTGATGCTTCAAATATGCTTTGAATTGAGCTGTCCAACATTTTGTCGAATTCTTCCCCAGTTTGATTTACATTAAGTCCTTCTGTTAAAGCTCTTGAGAAACTTGCTATAACTCCGTGGTTTTTAGCAAGAAGTTCATTTGATTCTTCTCTTGAGTATCCACCTGAAAGAGCAACAACTCTAACAACTCTCTTATGGTCAACTAATTCTTTATAGAAGTTAGGAACAGTCGGTAATGTAAGTTTTAACATTACTTCTTGTCCTTCTTCTAATTTATCAAGTTCTTTTAAAATTTCTCTTTTTAAAATTTCTTCACATTTTTCTTTTTCTGCTGAATTTATATCAACTTCAGGTTCAACAATTGGAACAAGTCCACCTGCGATAATTTGTTTTGCAAAGTCAAATTGTTGTGCTACTACTTCTTTGATAGCTTCTTCATTTGCTTTTTTAATTACTGAACGCATTTTTGTTCCGAAAACTCCATATTCAACACCTTTTTTTACAGTTTCAGCTAAGTTTGGAATTTCTTTCATAAGTTGAACACCGTTCTTTTCTTCAGCTAAGCCCTTGTCAACTTTTAAAAATGAAACAATGCCTTTTTCATTCCATAAATAATCCGGAGTGAATTTACCGTTAACTTTTCTTTCCATTGTCATTTCAAACAAAATTGCTCCTAATATACGTTCTTTAGTAAAAGCCTTTGAAGTAACAATTCTTGTACGCATTTCGTGAATTAAATCGAACATTTCAGCTTCATTTGAATAAGCATCTTCATTTACACCATATAATCTTAATGCTTTCGGTGTACTTCCACCACTTTGATCCAAAGCTGCTATAAAACCTTCATCGTTTTTGACCCTGTTAAATTTTTGTAAATCCATATCTTCGCTCCTTAAAAATTATTAAGTAAATTTTACTCTAGTTATATTTTATCATATTTAAGGTAATTTAACAAACTTAGAAATCATTTATTTTATAATATTTTTCTTACTTAATTGCTATAAAAAAAGCAACTATCATCTTGATAATTGCCTTTTAATAATTTATTTACATTTTTAATATACTCTCAGTTAAAACTTTTGAAAAATTTATTCCCAATCTTGTTCCTTTATCATTTGCCCATTTAGGTATTGATAAAGTCTTTTTTACTAAAGATGTATCTTTTAGAAATTTTTCTAAATCTATCTTTATTAATGTAACAAATTCCTCATTCTTTGTCTTTACATTTTTTATTGGAGTAGCTTTAGGTAACTCAATTCCTCTTTCCACATATTCAGACAAAACAAGACCTAACACTTCTTCTGCCATTGAAATACCAAAAGAAATATCATCAGTATTTATTCCTGTATAAGCTTCTTTTATATCGACACTCTCAATAAAGTAACCTTGTGGACTTTCTTTTTTAAATACAAATGGATATACAACAAACATAAAATCACTCCTTAAGATTTCAGATACAGGACTATTTCTTTAGTCCTGTATCTTTTAAGATTCTCTGCTCAAGACCTTTTCCTAAATCTTGGTTAGCATGAACTGGCACTACAATTATTGCACCATCTTTTTCTAAAATATGATGCGAACCCTCTTGCCTTAATTCTTTCCAGCCATTTTTCTTTAGAAGCCTGAGCATTTCTTTCCCAGTAAGTGGCATGTGCACTCTACCTCCTTACGTAATACATTATAGCACGTATTATTACGTAAGTCAAATTTTCTATATAAATCTATTTATATTTAATTTTATGTAAAAGTATAATTAAAACTAAAACAAATGAAATGCTGTTGGCAAAAATAAGTGCAAAGTCTTTTATAATCAAACCATGGACCAACCAAAGAAAAATTCCAGTTGTTTGCATAATGCACATAATTAGCGAAAGAGATTGTGTATTTTTATCTTTTATTACCTTTATAACTTGCGGTGCAAACGCAAATGTTGTAAGGCAAGCTGCTACTATTCCTATCATAAAACCTCCTAATATCTTATTCAATGATTTTACCATATTTTGACTATAAAATACAACTTGACAAATGAACTTATTTAATATAGTATAGACTAAATAGATATATTATTTTGGAGGTTAATATGGAATATAAAACACTTTTTCCCGAATTTGAATCATTTGACTTTGGACATTTAAAGGTTGATGATGTTCACGAAGTTTATTACGAACAATCAGGAAATCCAAATGGAGCGCCTGTAGTATTTGTTCATGGCGGACCCGGTTGCGGTTGTGGAGATAAATCTAAAAGATTTTTAGATCCATCTTTTTATAGAATAGTAACAATTGACCAAAGAGGTTGCGGTAAAAGTAAACCATTTTTGGAATTAAAAGACAATAATACACAAAATCTTGCAAAGGATATGGAAAAGATAAGAGAACATTTAAAGATAGATAAATGGCTAGTTTATGGTGGTTCTTGGGGAACTACTCTTTCCTTATACTATGCAGAAAATTATCCACAAAGTGTTGTAGGTTTAATTCTTAGAGGCATTTTCTTGGGAAGAGATGAAGATATTAAGTGGTTGTATCAAGGTGGAGCAGGAATGTTCTTCCCTGAGACCTTTGAAATCTTTAAATCTCCTTTTAACGAAGAAGAGAGAAAAGATTATGTTCAAAGTTATTACAAATACTTAACTTCAGATGACTATGAAACAAAGAAAAAATACGGAAAGTCTTTTAGTGCGTTTGAAAATTCAGTAGTTGCTCTTGAACCGAGAGTTATTTCAGAAGAAATCACTGATGAAGATATTTCAATGGCGATTATGGAATGCCACTACTTTGTAAATCATTGCTTCTTTGAAGAAAATTACATTTTAAATAATGTTGAAAAAATAAAAGATATTCCTACAATAATTATTCATGGCAGATATGATGTAGATTGTAGACCTGTTGGGGCTTATATATTAAACGAAAAACTAAATAATTCAAAATTAATCTTCCCTATTTCTGGTCATACTTCTTTCGATCCTGCAATGACTCACGAGCTTATTTTAGCACAAGAGGAATTTAAAAAACTTTTTTAGATTTTCCTAAATAAAGGAGGTAAGTATGGAAGCAAAGAGTAAAAATTTACCAAAAATAATTTTCACACTATCTTTGATCTCGTTTTTAATTACTGTATTACTATATTCTGTAAATTATTTTACAGATTTGGCGAATGATTTTGATTCGATATATTTTTTAGTACTATATGTATTAACTCTTATTTTACTTGTATTTTCAATATATTTTACAAGAAAATTAAGTAAAATTTACTCTATAATAAGTGTAATTCTTTTCTTAATTACATTTAATATTAAACATATAATGACTTTTTTATTGGTCTTAGGAGGTAAGATATGAAAAAAGAAAATCTATCTATGATAATTTATTTATTTGGTACTGTGGTAGAAATAATTTTGTTACTATATGTAAAATCCTTTAAAACTGGACAAGGAATTCAACTTTCTAATTATCTTAAATATTTTGGACTGATTTTCCCACAAGTAATGGGAGCAATTGGTGCTTTTTATTCAAGACATGCAAAAATACAAATATTGTGGTTATTCTTAAATATAGGTTTAATGCTTTCTGCTCTTTACTTTTATGCAGCATTCATTGAAGTAGTCGGCTAGGAGAAAAAGACTTATTTATTAATATAGATAAGGAGGTCAATATGGAAGCAAAAAATTTACCAAAAATAATTTTTACACTATCTCTGATTTCATTTTGCATCACAGCTTTCTGGGGTATTACTGTTCACTTTTCGAACTTAAATGTAAAAATTTTATTGGCTTTACAACCTATAACTTTAATTTTACTTGGATTATCAATGTATTTTACGAGTAACTCTAATAAAATTTACTCTATAATAAGTTTAATTCTTTTCTTGATTACATTTAATCTTGAACATATAATGTATTTTATATTGGTTTATGGAGTTTTAATATGAAAAAAGAAAATTTATCAACAATACTTTTTTTAATTGGCGCCGTAGTAGAATCAGTTCTATTACTATATGTAAAATCCTTCAAAACAGGACAAGGAATTCACCTACCAAATTATATTGGATACTTAGGATTCTTTTTCCCACAGATAGTTGGAGCAATAGGCGCTTATTTTTCAAGATATGCAAAAACTACAGGTTTATGGATATTTTTAAACTTGGGGTTAATATGCTCAACTGCATACTTTTACCTATCATATCTTGAAGTAATTGATTAGGAGAAAATATGTTAAAAAATGATTATATAATGAGAAAAATTGAAGAATGGATAAGTATGATTTTAGAATTTGTCTTTAAAATCGACAAAAGTTCTTCGCCTGAAAAACTATTAAAATTAGAAGAAAGCAAGGAAATTTTAAAAAATTTAAAATCAAAAATCGACAATGGAAATATAAATGAAGCTGAAGATTCTTTATTTAAAATGTTGAAATATAAAACTCAAGATAGTTTGTTAATAGGTCTCCTTTTTTACTCATATCTCAACGAAAAAGATTCTAAGTTTTTAAATGAACATGATTTTGAAAGAGATGAAATAAAAACAGGAATAAAAGACTTATTAAAAGAATTTAATATGAATAATTTATCAGACCTGATTTAGAAATATTTTGACAACATGGAGGTATTAATGTTTAATCCAATTAAATACGAAGGTAGCTTGGGAGAACAATACTCCTATTTAATAAAAGATTTATATGAATTATGTAATAGCGAAGAAAATACAATATCTAATTTATCAAATGCTTCTGCCCTATTAAATTTCTTTTTAGAAAAAATTAATTGGGTCGGATTTTATCTTTTAGATGAAAAGACAAACACTCTAGTTCTTGGACCTTTTCAGGGGCTTCCTGCCTGTGTTAGAATACAAAACGGAGAAGGTGTTTGTGGAACAAGTGCAAGTCTTAAAAAGACTTTGAATGTTGAAAATGTTCATAATTTTGAAGGACACATTGCCTGCGATGGAAAAAGTAATTCAGAGATTGTTATTCCAATCTTTAAAAAAGATAAAATATTCGGAGTATTAGATATAGATTCCCCTATTTTTAATAGATTTTCAAAGGAAGAACAAACTTATCTAGAGGCATTTGTCAAACAGCTAGAAACTCACATATAGGAGGTAAATATGAAAAAACTTTTTAAATTTTTCTATTCTTATGCTTGTGTTTAGTCGTCTTAATTCAATCTTTAATCTATCATTCTAAAAAGAATGAAATAGATACTTATGAAAATTATGTCTTAGTGCTTGGAGCTGAGGCAAATAATGGAAAACTTTCAAAAACATTGATTAATAGACTAGATACTACTGTAGAATATTTAAATAAACATAAGACTGCAAAAGCTGTTTTATGTGGAGGAAAAGAAAAAAATAATGAACTTTCTGAAGCAGAATTTATGCAAAAATATTTAGTAGAAAAAGGAATTAATAAAGAAAGACTTATCGTTGAAACAAAAAGCAAGAATACTTTTGAGAATGTAAAATTTGCTTTAGAAAAGCTAGATAAAAAGCCATCAGAAATAATGGTAATCTCATCAGACTATCATCTATTTAGGGCAAAACTTATTCTTTATAGATTTGGAATTTTAGCAAGGACTGTTCCAGCAAAGACTCCATTTGGGGCAGTTATAGCTTCAAATGTTAGAGAAACTTTAGCAGTTGTAAAGACTTTTCTATTTGATAAACCTACAGCAGAAGATATAAAAAATTTACATCAAAAGAATAATTAAATTTACGATTTAACCTATATAGTATAATAACACTCTAAAAATGACTTCTTAACACAAAAATTTTCAAAAAAAGTGTTGACAAAGTATAATAAAAGTTATATAATATTTAGGTAATCGTATCGGGGTGTAGCGCAGTTTGGTAGCGCACGTGGTTTGGGACCATGGGGCCGGGAGTTCGAATCTTCTCACCCCGACCAATTCCTATGAGTTTTACTCATAGGAATTTTTTTTATGTAAAAAATTTTAAAAATTTTTCTTTTGTTTCAAATGCAACAGATTTTCAATACAAATTATGCTATAATGTTATTAACATAAAAAATAAATCATATATAAAATTATTAAATTGATTAGAGAAAAGGAGAAATACTATGAAATTAGAAAAAAGTACAAAAATTGGTGAATTAGTTGAAAAATATCCAGAAGTTAAAAACTTCTTAAAGACTTTAAGCCCAGAATATTCAAATCTTGATAATCCAGAATTATTTGCAATGATGAAAGATATTGCAACTCTTGAAATGATTGCTATTAAAGGTGGATTTGAATTTGACGAATTAAAAGAAAAGTTAGAAAACTTTATTAATGCTTAAACGCATCCATACTAAGACAAAAAAGCAGGGATTTCCCTGCTTTTTTACTTTGGTAAAACAATATGTGCCTTTGATGTATCTGCGATACATTTACTTTTGCTAAAGCAAAAGTATGAGATTTCCAGAGTAATTGTATCTAAAGATACAATTACCCCGTCAGACCTACTTTTGTTTACAAGTAAACAAAGTTAGGGCTAGATTCACTTCGTTTCACTCCGGTCGAGATGACATATAATAGGAAATACCTTCGTTTGGTGGCTATACGTTAATGGTAAATAAATTTCAAAAGTTATTAATTCTTTTATTATGAGATTTCCACATTCGTTTTTATCCAAGTGTTTCAAAAAAGCAGGGTTTCCCCTGCTTTTTACTTATATTTTTTATTATTTTTCCGTAAATTTATACATTGCTATTGAACTTGCAATTGGTAAATTAAAGCTGTCTATGTCTTCACTTTGTTCTATGAATACAGGAGTTGTTCCACTTAAGTCAAAGTTTTCAAGTCCATGTGATTCATTTCCGAACATCAATGTAAAAGGCTTTTTAATCTCTACATTTTTTAGAGACACTGAATCCTTATTTAAAATGAAAGAGTAAATATTATTTTCTTCAAAAGTTTTTTTGTAGTCTTCAAAATTTTTAAAAATTTCTACATTCATCTTAAAGATTGCTCCCATTGAAGCTCTAACAGTTTTAGGATCAAAAACGTCACAACTGTCAATTATCGCGATATTTTTAAAACCGAAACCCAATGCAGTTCGTAAAATTGTCCCTAAATTTCCTTTATCTCTCGGCTCACATAATAGTATGTGATTGTCTTTTTTTATCTTTGCAAAGTTTTTTTCAAAAACTCCAATAACAAATGTATTTTCTTTGCTTTGAAGTTTATTTACAATTTTATCATTATAAATTAAATTAATTCCTTTTTCATCACAAATTTTTTCAAGACCTGCTTTATCATCATATTTTGAATGTACCAAAACTGATATAGTCTTGTAATTTTTTGACTGTAAAAGCTCAATCGTTGGGAAAGCTCCCATTGTGTATGAAAAATTCAAATCTTTTTTATATTTACAAAATTCCATAAAATTTACCTTAAATTATCTTCTCTTTTGTCTATCACGTTTGGACTTTTCGCCTTTTTTATCTTTTTTATCCTTTTTATTTTTCTTATCTTTAGATTTTACAGAAAATTTTGAAGAGTCTTCCTTTTTGTTCGCAAGTTCAACTAAAACCTTAAAGCCCTTAATATGTGCATTGTTTAGGTTATTTACTGCATCTTTAAGTGCATTTTTATGAATATTTACAAAGCTGAACTTTTCAAAAATTTCGATATCTCCAATATCTCTTGCGCTAATATTCGCATCATTACAAAGTGCAGAAACTATATGTCTTTGAGAAACTCCCTTTCTTGAACCAATGTTGATATAAATCCTTCCGGAATTCTTTTCAGTAACATTTGACTTTCCACCCTTGTTTGAAATAGAAGTTTTGTCATTTCCCTTTTTCTTATTCTTCTTAATATCCACGTCTATAAGCTCTTCGTGATTGTTAAGCTTATTATTTTCATTATAATGTTTTAAAAGACAAGCAGCTATATCAATCGGAGAATAGTCTTCACTCATTAGAATATTTATAAGATTTAACTCTTTTGTATGTTCATTTTTATTAATTTCTTCCTTGATGTCTTCCATAAATCTTTCTTCATGTCTTTTAATCAAGTCTTTAAGAGTTGGCATATCTCTTTTTTCTATTTTAGTTTTTGTGTATTTTTGAATTTGGGACAAAGTATTCATTTCCCTTGGAGAAACAAAACTTATTGCAGTTCCCTCTCTACCTGCTCTTGCAGTTCTACCTATTCTGTGAACATAGTATTCCACATCTTGAGGCATATCGTAGTTTATAACTAAATCTACATCGTCAACATCTATTCCACGAGCAGCAACATCTGTCGCAACCAAGATATCTATTGTAGAATTTCTAAATTTATTCATTACCCCATCTCTTTGGATTTGTTTTAAATCTCCATGAAGTCCATCCGCAAAATATCCACGAGATTGAAGTCCTGCAGTTAAGTCATCAACCATTTTTTTAGTATTACAAAAAACTACTGTAAGTTTTGGATTTTGAACATCTAAGATACGGGATAGAATTTCAAGTTTCATATTATGCTTAAGTGCAAAATAGTATTGAGTTACCTTTGGAACTGTCAATTCCTTTGGTACGACTTTTATAAGTCTTGGTTCGCTTTGGTATCTTGCAGCAAAATCCATCATTTCATGATCCATTGTAGCAGAGAAGAAAGTTGTTTGTCTTTCATAAGGTAAAAAGCCTATAATTTTTTCAATATCTTCTCTAAAGCCCATATCAAACATTTCATCAGCTTCGTCCAATACAAAAGTTTTAATATTTTCAGTTTTTAAAGTTTTTCTCTTAATATGGTCTATAACACGTCCTGGAGTTCCAACAATAACTTGAACTCCCATTTTTAGAGAACGGATTTGTCTTTCTATAGGTTGACCTCCATAGATTGGAACAACTGTTACTCCCTTATACTTTGCAAGTTTTGAAATTTCTTCTGCAACTTGAATTGACAATTCTCTTGTTGGACAAAGTACCATTGCCTGAGTTGTCTTACTGTTTTTATTTACCTTTTCTACTATAGGAATACCGAAAGATGCTGTCTTTCCTGTTCCCGTTTGTGCTTGACCGATTATATCCTCGTTGTTTAACATAGTCGGAATTGCTTGTTTTTGAATTGGAGAAGGTTCTTCAAAGCCCATTTCAACAACGGCTTTTAAAACTTCCTTCGACAAATTAAAATCATTAAAATTTTCTATCATATTTTTCCCTTTCTTTTATCGTGAACCTTAACGTTAGTTCCGAAAGAAAAAGACAAAAACAAACTATACATTAAACATCACGACATATTATGAGTTATATTTTAATTCTTTTTATAACTCAACAATATATTATATCATAAATACAGTCCAACTTTCAACTTAAATCCACAATTTACTACAGTTATCCACAAAAATGTGGATAATTAGAGAAATCTACTACAGTTATCCACAAAAAAAGCTATGAATATAATTCATAGCTTTTTTTGCATTTATTTATTTTTACGGAGGATTTATAAAAAAATCTCTACTAATATGCTAATTAATTATCATCATTTCCGTCATAATTATCGCTACCGTCTTCATTGTCGTTACCGAAATTATTTCCGTTAAAATTCTTGTTATATTTTTTACTATTGTTGTTCTTACTGTCATTACTACTATTTTCTAGATTAAATTTTTCAAATTTAACTTCTATTGTAGTTGCTTTTCCATCTCTATAAACTTCAAGTTTAACTTTATCACCTATCTTGTAGTTCAATAAAGCTGCTTTTAAACTTGAGTTAGATGTAACTTTAGTATCTCCAACTTTAGTAATAATATCTTTAGGTTTTAGTCCTGCAGATTCTGCTGGAGAACCTGATAGAACTTCATGAATATATACACCTGAGTCAACAGGTAATTTTGTTTGTCCTAAGACATTATATCGTGAAACATCTATACCTTTTATACCTAGTGTTACACTTTCAAACTTACCATTTTTAATTATTTGTTCCAAAATAGGTTTTGCCAAATTCGAAGGAATTGCAAATCCGATTCCGTCACTATTACCAGCTTTTGCTGTATTTATTCCGATAAGTTGTCCTTTATCATTAAATAATCCACCACCACTATTTCCTGGGTTTATTGCTGCATCTGTTTGGAATAAACCTTCCATAGTAGAACCATCTTGTAAAGTAATAACTCTATCTTTTCCTGAAATATAACCAGAAGTTAAAGTTGATTTTAAATTTATACCAAGTGGATTACCAATTGCTATAGCTTTATCACCTATTGAAACTTGAGAACTGTCCCCAAATTCAACTGGTTTTAAATTAAGACCGCTTGAATCTATCTTGATAACTGCTAAGTCTAAAGTTTTGTCACTCCATAAGACTTTGGCTTCTCTTTTAGTTCCGTCACTTAGTATTACTGTTACAGATTTTGTTTTTGAAGGGTCAACAACGTGGTTATTTGTTAAAATGTAACCATCTTTACTTACTATAACCCCTGAACCAAGTCCCTTTGTTTGTTTTTGAGTGGAAAACATATCTTCAGAAACCCCAACAGTTGTTATACCTACAACTGATTGCATTGATTTTTGTGCAACTGCTTTTTCCACATTTGGCTTTTCAGAAGTATTAATAGTTGTTGCGGTCGCTTCTTTATCATTTGAAGAATTATTTAAAAGTGACTTTCCACTATTACTCTTTAAGTAGAAACTAGTTCCACTTATACTTATTGCACTAGCTAAAATTATAGCTAATAAGAATTTTGAAAAAGATTTAAATCTATTAGCTTTTTTCTTTTTTCAAATTCTTTTTGAACAATACCATCAACATAAGATTCAAATTTTTTATCTTGCGTATTTGAATCTTCCATATATGGTTCATCATAAATTTCTTGTTGTTTATAATAATCATATGGATCTTCAGTATATTCTCCATAATCCTCATCGATTGTGTTATTTATATTTTCTTCATTGAACAATTTTTGTGTTTCATTTAAATTATTTTCATTTTGTCTTGAAGTTTCTTCTTTATGTTCTTCATTTTTTATATTATTTTCATTTTCATCGAAGATATTATCTCTTTTATCGTCCATAATAAATCACCTCTTTTTTAATATCATTTATTATCTTGAATATATTTTAAACTGTCAACCTTAAAGTAAGCTTAAAGAAAAAGTTTTTTAAAAAATTTTTATTTTTTAAAAATATATTCAAAAAATAAATTTTGCAGTTAATAATAGAATTGTATTTTCTATTGTTTCATCTATCAACTGCTAACATTATATCGACAAAAACTTAAATGAAGTTAAAAAAGAGGAGAAATTTTCTCCTCTTTAATATTTTTTATTTTTCTCTATTTTCTAAGCTTAATCTTAAAGAATTTCCATATCTTTTCCAGCTAATTCGAATGCTTTTACAGCTTTGTCTAATTCTTCTTTACTATGAGCTGCAGAAATCATACAACGAATTCTTCCTGTTCCTCTTGGTACAGTTGGGAATACTATAGCTGAACCGAATACTCCGTATTCTCTTAATTTTTTAGAAAATTCCATAGTCTTAGCTTCATCTCCGATAATTACTGGAGTAATTGGAGTTTCTGAATGACCAGTGTTAAATCCTAATTTTCCTAATTGTTCTTTAAAGTATTTAGCATTATCCCAAAGTTTCTTTTGTAATTCATCTGATTCGATTAAAGTTTCAACAGATGCGATACAAGCTGCAGTATCTCCAGGAGATAAAGTTGTACTAAATAGAACTGGTCTTGCTCTATGGTTTAACCATTCGTAAGCAACTTCGTTACAAGCAACATATCCACCTTTAACTCCGATAGCTTTTGAAAGAGTTCCGATAACAAAGTCAACTTTGTCATGTAATCCGAAATGATCTACAGTTCCTCTTCCGTGGCTTCCCATTACTCCTGAACCATGAGCGTCATCAACATAAGTTAATGCATTATATTTTTCAGCTAATTTTACAATTTCAGGTAATTTTGCAAGGTCTCCATCCATTGAGAAAACACCATCAGTAATAATTAAGATTGTTTTGTATTTTCCTTGTGCTTCAACTAAAACTCTTTCAAGGTCTTCCATATCACTGTGTTTGAAAACTGCTTTATCAGCTTTTGTCATTCTGATACCATCTATAATTGAAGCGTGGTTTAATTCATCAGAGATAATTAAATCACCTTTTTCTGTAATTGCTTGGATAGTTCCTATATTACAATCATAACCTGATTGGAATATAAATGCTCTTGGAGATTTTTTGAAAGTTGCTAATTTCTTTTCCAATTCTTCGTGTAAATCCATATTTCCGATGATAGTTCTTACTGCACCAGCACCTACACCATATTTTTCAATAGCTTCTTGAGCTTTTTTCTTTAAAACTGGATTATTAGCAAGTCCTAAATAGTTGTTTGCAGATAAATTTACCATTTCTTTTCCATCAAGAACAATTGTTGATGAATTCTTTCCATTTAATACAGGTAATTTACGGTAAACTCCGTCTTCTTTTAACTTATTAACTTTTTCTTGTAAAAATTTTAAATCATGAATACTCATATCTTTATTCTCCTATCTATAACTATTTTAATTTTTTGCTTAAGTTTTCTAACATATCTACTGTCATCTTATCCAAATCAAAGCTTGGTTTCCAACCCCATTGTTCTCTTGCTGCAGAGTCATCTAATGAATTTGGCCAGCTTTCAGCTATAGCTTGTCTGATTGGATCTACATCGTAGCTTAATTTAAATTCAGGCATATATTTTTTAATGCTTTCTTCTAAAATTTCTGGAGTTAAACTCATAGCTGTAATATTGAAAGCATTTCTGTCTTTAAGTTTTGAAGGATCAGCTTCCATTAAATCAACAACTGCTTTAAGTGCATCTGGCATATAAAGCATATCCATTTGAGTTCCTTTACCTATATAAGAAGTGTAAGCTTTATTTTTAATTGCTTCATAATAAATATGAACTGCATAGTCAGTTGTTCCTGCACCAGGTAATGTTTTATAAGAAATAATTCCTGGATAACGAACTCCTCTTACGTCAACTCCAAATTTATTAAAATAGTAATCGCATAAAAGTTCTCCTGAAACTTTTGTTACTCCATACATAGTATTAGGTCTTTGAATAGTAACTTGTGGTGTATTATCAAGTGGAGTTCCTGCTCCAAATGCTGCTATTGATGAAGGTACAAATACTTTTGCATTTAATTCTCTTGCAACTTCTAAAGTATTTACAACTCCGTCAACATTAACCTTCCAAGTTAATTGTGGCATACTTTCTCCTCTAGCAGAAAGTATTGCTGCTAAATTTACTATAGTATCAGCTTTAAATTCTTTAGCTAATTCAAACATTCTTTTTGGATCAGTAACGTCTAATGTTTCAAAACGAATATCTTCGATAGCCGCTTTGTTTGCATCTGAGCAATCTGTAGCTAAGATATTTTCTCTTCCATAAATGTCCCCCAAATAAAGAGCTAATTCTGTACCGATTTGTCCAAGCGCTCCTGTCATTAAAATCCTTTTCATTATTCAATCTCCTTTCAAAATAACTGAGTAAAATTTTTACCATCCAGATGTATTATACATCAATTTTGATAAGTTTACAACACCTTATATTAAAAAAATTAATATTTTTATATAGTATAGGCGGATAAATAATTCAAATAGTATTATAATAATAAAGCAAAAACCACAAAATCTTTTTTAAAACAATAAATCTTCTAATCGTATATTAATCTTGTTTGTCACTAAAAATATCGTTGTCTTAATAATTTATCAAAAAAATTTATTTTTATACAATAAATAAAGTCTAAAAATCAAATTTTTACTCAATTTTAAAAGCAAAAATATTTTTATATAAAATATTAAAACAATGAAATATAAAGAAAAAACTAAGGATAATCTCCTTAGTTTTTACTAAATTTATTATTCTGTTCTCAAAGCTTCAACCGGATTTTGTTTTGCTGCACTCTTTGAAGGAATAAATCCACCTATTAAAGTTAAAATCATACTGATTAAGATTAAGGTTATAGCCTGTGGAACGGATAAATAAGCCGTTATATTCGGCATTTCAGTAACTTTTCTTATTACAATATTTATCGGTATTAGTAATAAATATGTTATTCCAACTCCAAGTAATCCTGCAAATAATCCGATTATTCCAGTTTCTGCATTAAAGACTTGTGATATATTTTTCTTTGAAGCTCCGATAGATCTTAAAATTCCAATCTCTTTCTTTCTTTCGAGCACACTTATATAAGTTATAACCCCAATCATAATTGAAGAAACAATAAGCGATATGGATACGAAAGCAATTAATACATAACTAATTACATTTATAATTGTAGTTACGGAAGAAAGTATCGCTCCAACTAAATCCGTATAGGTTATCATTTTATCCTCTTCTAAATTGTTTTTCCTCATCTCATTATAGCTATCAAGTAAGGAAATTATTGATTTTTTAGCTTCAAAATCTTTAGGATATATACTAATTTTAGAAATATCATTATCTTCCGCATAGTTAAATAATTTCATATTATTCTCATACGAACTTTCATTACTATTAGCCATAGCCATAATAAATGATTTTATTTCTTCTTCATTTAAATTCATTGAAAAGGCATTTCCGAATTTACTTGGATCTATTGATATTGCCTGTGGTAAATTTTTCATAGAAGATGTTAGAACATTTTTAATATTATCGGCTATTGCAGTTGATATATTTTTCATCAAATTTTCCACAAAACTTTGTGAAGAATTTTGATTTCCTTGTAAACTACCTTTTATTAAGTCATTCACTCCCGAAGAAATCATATTTTTTGCTTCATCAGTTGCAATATAAGAATTAAAAGAATCTTTTAATTTAGATGGATCAGGCTTGTTATTTTCTTTAGCATATTTCAAATATCCATTTGATAAAGCTTCTGCTAATTCTGATATATCTTTATTATCTATTTTTAAATTTTCTCCCAAAGAATTTAATAGCTTTCTAGTTTCAGCTGAAACTTTTTCTCTCGCTTCTGGACTTTTCAAATACTCTAGTAAATATTGATTAAATTTATTAGGATCTGTATAGTTATTCTTTTTTGCAAATTCAGGATATCCTGACATAATGGATTTCATTATATCGGTTATCTTTTCATTTGTAATTAAAGAACCAGAATTTTTAGAAATCATCTTAGAAAAAAATTCTTTTAAAATATTTTTTGCCTCATCAGTTTTCATATAATCACTTATTGATTTTGGCAATTCGCTATAATTAGTCGAAGGATCTTTAGATGAATAATCTAAATATCCTTTTAGGATATTACTTATTAGTCCAACTAATTTATCCGAATCGAGCTTTATATCTAAATTTTTTAAAAAATCCATATTCGAACTATTATTTAAATATTTTGAAAAATCAATATTTTTCATTGAATTAGCATCAAAATTTAATTTAGAAGTATCTATTTTAAAAGATTCAAACAGTTTTTTCTGATCTATTGAAAATAACTTTGCAAAGTCTAAATTCTGTTTAATTTTTTCTCCAAAAGGAGTATTTGTTAAAACATTAACATCTGGACTTTCTTTTTGTGCCTTTACAACTTCACTTTCTTTTGATATTTTTCTTAAATTTGTTTCTAAGTCATCAGTATACCAAATACCAGTTGACAAAATTAATGAACTTTCGTCACTATTTGGAGAAGCTATTCCAACTATTTTTAATTTTTTTGAATTGTTTTTCAAAAGATTTTCTACAAATGGACTATCGGTAGAATTCTCTATATAAACTTTATTTTTAGAGTCATATGAATAAAGTTGTGAGCTACTTAAAACTTTGAACTCTCTACCAACAATATCTTCATATTTCCAAGATGTATTGTCTTCTTCTACATCTGTTTTTTCTCTATTTGCAAATTTTTTTACCATTTTTGAAAGCTCGTCATTATCACGAAGCCCCAGTGAATAAAAAATAAAATCAGATAGAGAACCCTTTGAGTTAGTTATTACTATCGCTTCATTTTCATTACTTGGCCAAGAACCATATTTTAAAGTGTATTTATCCTTGTATAAGTCAGGATTCTTAGGTAATTTATAAAATGCCTTCATAGAATTTCTTGAAAAAAGAAAATTATTAGATGACAAACCCATTGATTTCATTGCTTCATTTGGATTTACTTGAACATATTTTTCATTATTTAAAGTATAAATCCTAGGAGTAATATCATATTTATATTCTATCGTCTTAGCATAATCATTAATTGCTTTTCCGTCATTTTCAAAATATTCTTTTAAAGAAGATAAATCATTTTTATTAATTGCAGATAGCATCTTTTGAATAGTTTTGACTTCTGTTATATCTCCATCATTATTTTCTCCACTCGAAGTTTCAAACATTCTACCCATAGAAAAACTACTTTTATCAATCTCTATTGGATAAGAAATCATTGTTTCCTCTTCTGTATCTTTAATAAACTGATTTACACCATTGGATAAACCTAAAATTAAAGCTATCCCAATTATGCCAATTGAACCTGCAATCGCAACCATAAGAGTTCTTTTAAATTTAGTTTTTAAATTATTAAAACTTAAAGCTATACTTGTTAGATAGGACATTGAGGACTTCCCAAAATTTTTATGAACACCTTCACTCTCATTCTCTAAAATAAAAGGGTTGGTATCAGAAATAATTCGTCCGTCATTTAATTCAACAATTCTAGTTGAATATTCATTTGCCAACTTAGGATTATGAGTAACCATTATTACAAGTCTATCTTTTGCAACCTCTTTAAGTAACTCCATTACTTGAACACTGGTTTCCGAATCAAGCGCACCTGTAGGTTCATCCGCAAGCACAATGCTTGGATTATTTACAAGAGCTCTTGCTATGGCAACTCTTTGCATTTGCCCACCGGATAATTGATTAGGCTTTTTATGCATTTGACTTTTAAGCCCAACTTTATCCAATACATCTATCGCTCTTTTTTCTCTTTCAGCCTTAGATATCCCAGAAATAGTTAAAGCCAATTCCACATTGGCTAAAATAGTCTGATGAGAAATTAAGTTATAACTTTGAAAAACAAAACCTATTGTATGATTTCTATAACTGTCCCAATCTTCATTTTTATATTTTTTAGTTGATATTCCATCAATTAAAAGCTCACCTTGTTCATATTTATCTAATCCACCTATTATATTTAATAGAGTAGATTTTCCACTACCACTCGGACCAAGAATAGATACGAATTCGTTATCTCTAAAATTAAGAGATACATTATCTAATGCTTTTTGAATTAAATCTCCTGTTTTATAACTTTTACTTATATTCTTAAGCTGTAACATTCTAGTCCTCCTTTACTAATATAAATTTTTGAGTTAAATTTTATATACCCTTTTATCTAAAAAATTAAATAAATACAATAAAAATAACCACTTTCAACTAAAAATTTGTACAAAAAATTAACATTTCTTATTAATATGAAAAAATAAAATTGAAAAAACTTTGTTCTAGTGATATAATATGTATAATTTAACTTTGTTAAATTATACATATTTCAACATATTTACATTAATTTAGTAATCAAAACGGAAATATGTTATAATAAATATAGTTTAACTAAGTTAAATTATACTTATGTTTATTTTAATATCAAAAAAATTTTTATATATAATTTTAAAGTTAATAAAAAAGAGGTGATTTTATGAAAATACTAATTATTGGAAAAGGTGGACGTGAACATGCAATGTTAAAGGCATGTCAAAAGAGTAAATTAGTTGAAAAAATCTATGTTTTACCTGGAAATTGCAAGATGGATGGCGCAACAAAAGTAGATATAGATATGTATGATATTGAAAAAATTAAAGACTTTGCAATAAAAGAAAATATCGACTTGACTATAGTAGGCCCTGCTGACGTTTTAGCTCTTGGAATAAAAGACGAGTTCGATAAAAATGATTTAAGACTTTTCGGACCTACTAAATCTGCAACAAGAATAGAATCAAGTAGATATTTTACTAAACAACTTATGGAAAAATTAAAGATACCTACAACTAAATATGTTGTATTTACTGATAGAGAACAAGCTCTAAAATTCGTTTCAGAAATTGAAAAATTTCCTGTTACTATAAAGATTGATTCTCTTCCAAAAAATATGGGAATTTTCATTGCAAGAAGCAACAAAATGGCAACAGATATAGTTAATGAAATCTTTGATGAAAATGAAAATTCAAAAATTTTAGTTGAAGAATTTATCATAGGTAAAGAATTCTCAATCTTTGCATTAGTAAAAAATAGCAAAGTTTATCCACTACAAATTGTTAAGGATTATAAGAGAACATCTGATAGCGACGATGCTGAACATACAGGTGGTATGGGAGCTTGTAGCCCTGTTGCAAAAATTACAGATAATGAAATTGAACAAGTTGTCGATAAAATCTTAAAACCGATGGCAAAATCAATGTTTGAAGACGGTTATGGATTTGAAGGATTTTTATATGGAGAAATTGTTGTAACAAAAGATGGAATAAAAGTTTTAAGTTTTAACGCTAGACTTGGAGATCCTGAAGCTGAAGTTCTATTGCCACGTTTAGAGTCCGACTTTGTTCAAAACATTTTGGATGTAATGAATGATAAAGAACCTGAAATCAAATGGAATGATGAAGTTTGTGTTGGTGTAGTTCTTGCATCTAACGGTTATCCGTCAAAAGAAAAATGTCAAGATAAAATTAATCTAGTTCCGATAGAAAGTGATATTTGCTTTATGGGAGTTGAAGAAAAAAATAATGAACTCTACGCAAAGGGTGGAAGAAATTTAATTGTAACAGCTATGGCAGAAGATTTTGAAAAAGCAAGAGAATTAGCTTACAGAGATATTGAAAAATTAAAGAGTGATTCTTTCTTCTACAGAGAAGATGTAGGAAGATTTTAATAAATAAATTAAATTAAAAAGCATACTCGAGAAAAATGAGTGTGTTTTTTTATTTTTTATCAAAATTATTAAAAAATTTTTAGTTATTTACATTTAACGTCCGGCTACTAATCGAAGTATTATTCCACTATACGTCATCTCGACCGGAGTGGAGCAAAGCGAATGGAGTGAATCTAGCCCTAACTTTGCTTGTTTACAAGCAATAGTAGGTCTGACGCAAAGATTGTTCAAATCTTTGATTTGAATACAATCGACTGTGGAAATCTCATACTTTTGCTTTAGCAAAAGTAAATGTATCGTAGATACATAAAATATGAAACTCTCATACTAAATAGGACTTTGAGAGATTTACATAATAATTTTATCTAATTATTTTTTATTTCTTTCAGAAATACTATTGCTTACCAGCATTAGTTGAGATCTCCAGAGTCATTGTATCAAATGCTACAACGACTCCGTCAGACCTACTTTTGTTTACAAGTAAACAAAGTTAGGGCTAGATTCACTACGCTCGAGATGACGTATTAGGAATATCTCTATGCAAAACATTTTGACGTGAATTATTTTGTTCTATATAATATGTTAAAATACAATGATATAATTTTTTTCTATTTTATTTATAAAAATAATTTGATTTTTATTTACTGTTAATGTCTAGCCATAAAACGAAGTATTCACATTTAAACGTCATTTCGCTCGAGATGATGTGTTAAGTGCTTTTCTTTAACAAAAAATCTGACATAAATTATATTGTAAAACGACAAAAAAAGAGAGCCTATGCCCTCTTTTTTATTACCTATTTATTTCTTTTCTTTCTAGAAATTTGTAAAAGTCCAAGACTCACTCCAGCCATTGCCATATATCCAAATAACTGTGTTCCTATTGATGTTTTTGGAACTCTTGGTTTAATTGGTTTTTCCTTATTAGTAATTACAAAGCCATCTTTTGCATTTCCTTCTATCTTAGTATCATAGCCTTCAACTGCAACTTCATTTACTGTATAAGTTATTTCTTTTCCATTTTCATCATATTTTGGCAAGTCTTTGAAAGTATGTTTCCAAGAATTTCCTTCGTTCAACTTAACATTTTGAATTTCTTTTCCATTTGCTAAAAGTTGTACTTCAATTTCTTTTAATACCTTTCCAATCCATTTCTTTTCAACTGGAACTTGTGTTTTTTCTACATTTCTATTAGTAATTACAAAACCGTCTTTGGCATTTCCTTCTATCTTGCTTTCATATCCTTCAATTTCCACTTCTTTTACTGTATAAACTATTTCTTTTCCATTGTCATCATATACAGGTAAATCTTTGAATGTATGTTTCCAAGAATTTGCTTCGTTTAATTTAGCTGATTGAACTTCTTGTCCATTTGCTAATAATTTAACTTCAATTTCGTTTACAGCTTTTCCTATCCATTTCTTTTCTACAGGAACTTCTGTCTTTGCTAAATTCTTATTTGTAATTACAAAGCCGTCTTTTGCATTTCCTTCTATCTTGCTTTCGTAACCTTCAATTGCTACTTCTTTTACTGTATAAACTATTTCTTTTCCATTGTCATCATATACAGGTAAATCTTTGAATGTATGTTTCCAAGAATTTCCTTCGTTTAATTTAGCTGATTGAACTTCTTGTCCATTTGCTAACAATTTAACTTCGATTTCATTTACAGCTTTTCCTATCCATTTCTTTTCTACAGGAACTTCTGTCTTTGCTAAATTCTTATTTGTAATTACAAAACCATCTTTTGCATTTCCTTCTATCTTGCTTTCGTAACCTTCAATCGCTACTTCTTTTACTGTATAAGTTATTTCTTTTCCATTGTCATCATATACAGGTAAGTCTTTGAATGTATGTTTCCAAGAATTTGCTTCATTTAATTTAGCTGATTGAACTTCTTGTCCATTTGCTAAAAGTTTTACTTCAATTTCGTTTACAGCTTTTCCTAGCCATTTCTTTTCTACAGGAACTTCTGTCTTTGCTAAATTCTTATTAGTGATTACAAAGCCGTCTTTTGCATTTCCATCTATCTTGCTTTCGTAACCTTCAATTGCTACTTCTTTTACTGTATAAGTTATTTCTTTTCCATTGTCATCATATACAGGTAAGTCTTTGAATGTATGTTTCCAAGAATTTCCTTCGTTTAATTTAGCTGATTGAACTTCTTGTCCATTTGCTAATAATTTAACTTCGATTTCATTTACAGCTTTTCCTAACCATTTCTTTTCTACAGGAATTTCTGTCTTCGCTAAATTCTTATTTGTAATCACAAAGCCATCTTTTGCATTTCCTTCTATCTTGCTTTCGTAACCTTCAATTGCTACTTCTTTTACTGTATAAGTTATTTCTTTTCCATTATCGTCATATTTTGGCAAGTCTTTGAATGTATGTTTCCAAGAATTTGCTTCGTTTAATTTAGCTGATTGAACTTCTTGTCCATTTGCTAAAAGTTTTACTTCGATTTCATTTACAGCTTTTCCTAGCCATTTCTTTTCTACAGGAACTTCTGTCTTTTCTATATTCTTATTAGTGATTACAAAGCCATCTTTTGCATTTCCTTCTATCTTGCTTTCGTAACCTTTAACACTTACTTCTTGAACTGTATAAACTATTTCTTTTCCGTTTTTATACTTGTCAAGGTTTGTAAATTTACCTTTCCAATTTTCACTCTTCTTTAAAGTTAAAGTTTTACCAGTATCTTCTCCATCAGCAAGTAATTTTACAGTTACTTCTTCAACGCTTTCTGGTCCAATCCATTTCTTTTCTACAGGGATTTCAGTTTTTTCAACATTATGTTTGTTTTTGATGATATATCCTAAAACTCCACCTACTTCTCCTGCAATTATTTCATTTTCATATCCATCAACTACTGTTTCTTCTTTAACAGTGTACTTGATTTCATTTCCTTTTGCATCATATTTGTCAAGGTTTGTAAATTCACCTTTCCAACCATTTTCTTCATTTAATTTTATAGTCTTATCTGTAGGAATACCATCTTGTAGTAATCTTACAACTACTTCTTTAACTCTTTTACCATCTTGGTTATTATTGTCTTCCCATCTCTTTTCTACAGGAATTTTAACTTTTTCATTACTTTTATTTATGATAGTAAAATCATTAGTTCCATTTTGTTTTATTTCTGTATCATAACCATTGATTTTTTCTTCTTCAACAGTATATTTGATTTCAGTTTTTCCGTCATCTTTGAATTTATTTAAGTTTTTAAAAGTATGTTGCCAATTATTTTCTTCGCTCAAAGTAACTTGATCAATTTTTTTACCATCAGCTAATAAATTAACTTTAACACTTGAAGCTTTTTTACCAACCCAAGTCTTATTAACTTTTACTTCAGTTTTTGCTCTCTTATTAGTTATAGTTCTTATTACAGCTACATCATCTTTTACTTCAACGTTAATAATTTCGTCATTCTTTATCCAACCTGCAGGAGCTTCAATTTCTGTAATTTCATAAGTTCCTTTAACTAATTTATCAGAAACAGCTTCCCCTTTTTCGTCAGTTACTAATTCAAAAGTTTGGTTTGTTGCCTTATTTGTAATTTTAAACTTAGCACCTTTTAAAGGCATTTGTTTATTTTCAGCATCAACTTTAATAATCTTTATCTTTCCTAGCAAATCACCTTCAATGCTTCCATTTGAAAGTGCACTTTTATATCTACTTGACACTTCTTTACTTTCACCCTGTGAAAACATCTTTAATCTATTTTTTATCACAATATTAGGCTTGTAAGTTGATTTATATCTTAACATATATTGGTCGCCATTATTAACATTGCCAAGTTCTAATCTAAATTTTGTTCCATTTTCAGAAAATTTAACTCTATTGCTAACATTTTCTTTTGATATAAGTCTTTTTACATTTCCATATTCATCAAATACTACTTTTTCAAGTATAAAACTATCCTTTATAAAATGAAGTCCATTAAAATCGCCTTTTTCAACTGTTAATTTATCTTCAAAAGCAACATTTTTAAAACTTTTACCATTTACATTAAAACGAACATTCCATCTTACTTCATTAGCATTTTCATTTATTCTGCTAGGCCATTTAGTTAAAATTTCGTCTATTTTTCCTGGCTTTTCTATATCAATGTCTTTAGGAATTTTTTTGCCATTAATCTCTATTTCTAATTTATTTTTTCCTCCAATCTTTATTTTGCTATAATTAAATAAAGATTCCATTGAAACTTTACCTTTTACATTGTAAAGATTTTCAACTTTTTCATTTAGAGTTACTCTTAAAATTCCTCCCCCATCTTTTTTAACATCAATATGTCCTTTACCATAAACCGTTTTTCCATCTAGTCCATAGATTGGAAAATCAACTGCTGCAGAATCTCCTATAAACTTAAATTTATCTGGCAGTTTAACTTCAAAGTAATCTCCTCTTTTTAAAGTATTTCCATACTTTTGAGCATTCCATTCTAAATTAACTCTAAATCTACTCCAGCTGTAGAATTTGTTTAATTCTTGTCCTTGCCCATTTGTAATTGTAAATTTTGTAATATTTACATTTGGTGAAATATTTCTACCCGATTCAGCTGAAACTCTGAAAGCAGGTAATAGAGTACCTAATACCATAAGTACACTCAACATCATACAATAAAATCTTTTTTTCATTGCTTGCTCCTCCTCATAGAATGTGTTTGATATTATACCTATTTTTAAAAATATAATGGCGATTATTTTTAAAAATACATAGTTATTAGAGCCTAAAACTAATAACTCAATTTGAATAAATTTCATTACTTAATAAAATTTACTCAACTATCATAATAATGATAACATTTTTATATCTATAGGTCAAATAAATTAAATATATATTTAAATTAATACAGCTTAACGACAATAAAGTATATTGCAATTCAATACTCAAGCGTTATGATGAAGCATATAGACCTCTGTAAATATCAGATTTTTTTATTAGTTTATCTTTTTAAAAAATATTATTAAATTTTTGAAAGAAATGTTTTTTCAAAAATTTTTTATAAAAAAAATACTCGTTTTTATACGAGTATGTTTTTTATTGTGAAACAACAAGGTTCCCGGGAACCCACCCGATGCAAAGCATCGTGGAAGGGTAGGGTTGTTATTGCGAAGCAACAAGGTTCCCGGGTTCCCACCCGATGCGAAGCATCGTGGAAGGGTGGGGTTCTTATAGCTTAGAATTTTTTTCTACTACCGGGTTTTACAAGTTCGATTTTTCCTTCTTTACAAAGAGGGCAGTCATCTTTTTCAAATGCTTGAACATTTAAGGAAATTGCAGGGAAAAGTGGATATTCTATGTTAGATTTTCCATTTGTTCTATCAACTATTGAAGCAATTCCAACTACATTTGCTCCATGTTCTTTTAGTACTTTTATTGTTTCCAATGAAGATTTTCCTGTTGTAACAACATCTTCAACTACAAGTACATTTTCTCCCTCATTTATGAAAAATCCTCTTCTTAAAGTCATCATTTCATTTTCTCTTTCTGTGAACATTGCTCTTACTCCTAAGGCTCTTCCCAATTCGTAAGCAATTACAATTCCACCCATTGCAGGTCCAACTACTGCATCAACTTTTACATTTGCATCTTCAAGTTTTTTCTTGATTACCTTACAAACTTCTTCAGCTTTTTTTGGATACATCAAAAGTTTTGCACATTGAACATATTTGTCGCTATGTTTTCCTGATGATAATAAGAAATGTCCTTCCAATAATGCTTCACTTTCTTTTAATAATTCCAATACTCTTTCTTCCATATTTACCTCCTAAATAATTCCTCTAATTTCTTCTAAATTTTTTATATTTTGTTCTTTACAGAATTTTTCCATTCCTTCAATTATCTCAATCATTACTCTCGGATTGATAAAGTTTGCCGTTCCAACTTGAATTGCAGTTGCTCCAGCCATAATAAATTCAATTGCATCTTGCCAATTCATTATTCCGCCCATTCCAATAATTGGAACATTTACAACCGAAGCGACATCTCTTACCATTCTAAGAGCTATAGGTTTTATACAAGCACCTGAAAGTCCTGCAGTTACATTGTCGAAAACTGCTTTTCTATTATAAATATCTATTGCCAAAGCATTAAATGTATTTACAAGTGAAAGGCAATCCGCTCCCGCTTCAACACAAGTTTTTGCCATTTCTTTTATATTTTCAGCATTTGGAGATAATTTTACCATAAGGACTTTATCCGTATTTTCTCTAACTTTTTTTACAATTCCCTCTGCAATATCACATTTTATACCAAAAGCCATTCCGCCTGATTTAACATTCGGACAGGATATATTTAATTCAATTATTTTTATATTTGTCTTATTGATAAGTTCAACTGATTTTAAATAATCCTCTAATTGTGAACCTCCAATGTTTGCTAAAATCTGTGTATCAAAACTTTCCATAAAAGGTAAATCTTCTTCAATAAAAGTTGGTACTGAAGGATTTTGAAGTCCGATACTGTTCATTATCCCTGCAGGTGTTTCGTAAATTCTAATTCCCGTATTTCCGTCCTTACCTGCAAAAGTAAGTCCCTTTGTAGAAATACCGCCTATTCTGTTTAAGTCGATATATTCAGCATATTCTCTGCCGAAACCGAAAGTTCCTGACGCTCCGATAACGGGGTTTTTAAATTTAACTCC
Organism: Parvimonas sp. oral taxon 110 str. F0139; assembly: GCF_000214475.1. Taxonomy (GTDB): domain Bacteria; phylum Bacillota; class Clostridia; order Tissierellales; family Peptoniphilaceae; genus Parvimonas. The sequence continues at coordinate 565,437 of NZ_AFII01000002.1, forward strand.
ACAAATATCTACTTCCAACATTAAAAATTCACCTCCTTAACTTCAAATACAGGCCCTTCCTTGCAAATTCTTTTCATTCCGTTTTTAGTTTTACAACTACAAGCTAGACAAGCCCCGATTCCACAACCCATTCTACTCTCTAAAGAAACATAGACAGGTATGTCAAAGCCTAAATTTTTTACAGAATTCATCATAGGATTTGGACCGCAACAATAGATTACATCATAATCATCTTTTATTATTTCAGTTATGAATCCCTTATGTCCTACACTTCCCGTATTTGTTGCGATATATGTATTTTTTGTAAATTCCTTAAACTCTTCAGTAAAATATATTTCATCTCTAAAGCCTGCATATAAATCCACATCAGCTTCCAATTTCTTTGCAAGATATAGCATTGGTGCAATTCCAATTCCCCCTGCAACAAGTGCGACCTTTTTACCCTTATATTCATCAATCGGAAATCCGTTACCAAGTGGTCCTAAAATTTCTATGTTGTCTCCTACTTTCTTTTCGGACATAATCTTTGTACCTTTTCCTACAACTGCATAAAGAAAAGTCAATTTATCATCTTCCATATCACAGATACTTATCGGACGGGGAAGCATAGTCCCGTCCTCAAAGCATTTAACCATATAAAATTGTCCGACTTTAGCTTTAAATTCTCCCTTGACATCCATTTTGTAAATGCCTTCGGAAATTTTTTCATTTAAAATTATTTCAACTTTTTCGTATGATTTATTCTCCATAAATATCCTTCCTCATATTCAAAACAGCTTCTCTAGTATAATGAGCAAATTTTTCTTCGCCGTCTTCAAATTTTTGATAATATTTTATAATTCCCCTTGAAGAGTTTACAACTCCACCGTTAAAGTCATTCAAATAAGTTCTGATGTCTTCCGCTTTTGCACCTTGTGCACCATATCCCGGCAATAAGAAGAAAATATTTTTATATCTTTCTCTTATCTTTCTAGCTTCTTCGCTATGAGTTGCTCCAACAACAAATCCCAAAGGAGAATATCCACATTCAGAAGTCAATTCATCAGCAAATTTTTTAAGTTCATCTCCAACTTTAAAATAAAGAGCCTCTCCGTTGTAGTCAAGACATTCAATATCCTTTGCTCCCTCGTTTGAAGTTCTAAGCAATACGAAAACTCCCTTTTCTCCCGTTTTTAAATAATCTAAATAAGGTGTGATACTGTCCATTCCCATATATGAATTAAGAGTTATAAAGTCCGCTTCAAACTCTCCTTTAAAATGCGCCTTTGCATATTCCTTTGCAGTACTTGCAATATCTCCTCTTTTAACATCTCCGATACTTAAAAGTCCCTTTTCTTTAAGATATCTTAAAGTTCTTTGATAAGCAATAAGACCTTCAAGTCCGTTTGCTTCATAATATGCTATTTGTGGTTTGTAGATTGCTACAATATCACTTGTCGCATCAATTATTGTCTTATTGTATTCAAAAATCATATCTGAAATTTTTTCGTGTTTCTGTTTAATATAATTTGGAATATAATCTAAATGGCTATCAAGTCCAACACAAACAAACCCTTTTTCTTTTACTGCTTCATATAATCTATCTATTATCATTAAAATTCTCCTTTATACTTAATTTCTCCTGCTTTAATTGTCATAAGCACTTCTCCGTAAAGTTCCATTTTATCAAAAGGTGTATTTTTTGCTTTTGATGCAAATTTACTTGAATCTACAACAATTTTTTTATCAGTATCAACTATAACCAAATCTGCAAAATATCCCTCTTTTAAAAGACCTTTTTTAATTCCCATTAAATTAGCTCCCCCATAGGACATTACCTTTGACAAAGTTCTTATGTCGATATTTCTCTCTTTAACCAATTTTGTATTACAAATCGCAAAGGCAGTTTCAAGTCCAACAAGTCCCGGACTTCCATTTGCCTTATCCTCTGCAGTATGTGGTGCATGATCAGTTGCAATCGCATCAACAGTTCCATCTACAATTCCATCTATTAGAGCTTCAACATCTGACTTTTCTCTTATTGGCGGATTTACTCTGTAGGAATTATCCCAAAGTGCAATATGATGTGGAGTTACTTCACAAGTAACCTTTACTCCCTCCTTTTTCCCACGTCTTACAGCTTCCAAAGAGTCGATTGTACTGACATGGCATAAATGAATTCTTCCATCCAATCTCTTTGCAAGATATACATCCCTTAAAGTCATAAGGTCTTCCGCTATTCTGTAATCAATTGGAGAAAGTTCACTTTCTGCATGTATCATTATGATTTTATCGTATTTTTTCGCCTCTAAAATTGCTCTGTACATTGTAGTTTCGGAAAGCACACCCTTACCGTCATCGGATAAAAATTTTGCATTTTCAAATTTTGAATAGTCAACCAAATTTTTTCCGTCAAAATTTTTAGTAACTGCAACTATTTGATTTATATCTACTAAATCCAATTCTTTTGCTCTCTTCATTATATCATTATAAGTTTCTAAATCACTGCAAATCGGTTTAGTATTTGCCATTGTATTTACAGTTGTATATCCACCTCTTAAAGCTGAAAGTGAGCCTGTTTTTAAATCTTCCTTATAAGTAAAGCCCGGATCTCTAAAATGCACATGCAAATCTACAAATGCAGGCATAACAGTTTTTCCCTTTGCATCTATAATTTCAAAACTGTCATCAAAACTTAAATTTTCACCAATCTCTACTATCTTTCCGTCTTCAATTTTTATCTCTCCGACTCTATTTATATCTTTATCCACTAAAATTGCATTTTTAATTATTTTTTTCACTATGTCCTCCACAAGAATATAAATTATCACAGTAATTACATCTATAAATTCCCTTTTCTCTATTAACTAATATAAATTTATTTTGAACATTTTCGTGGCAAGTTATACAACGTGGATTTTTACATTTTATAAAACCCTCCACCTTTTCAGGTAAAATCATTGAAAGTTTTTCCTTAATTTTTTCGTTTTCTATGATATTTACAGTCAAATCTTTATCAATTAAACCTAAAATCGCAAGGTCAATATCCATAACATTTTCAATCTTTATCATATCTTTTTTGCCGTATTTTTTAGAATCTGCATTCATTATAAGTGCAACTGTAAAATCTGCACTATCCAATTCTAAAAGTTTAAAAATTTCATATCCAAGACCTGGTTTAATATGGTCTATTACAATTCCATTTGAAATACTATTAATATTTAACATTATTTTACCTCCAATAATTTTAAGATTAATGCCATTCTGATTATCATACCGAATTTAACTTGATTAAAATACTTTGCTCTAGAATCTTCATCAACTTCTGTTGCAATTTCATTTACTCTTGGCAATGGATGAAGAATTATCATATCTTCCTTAGCGGTTTTCATCTTCTTATTATCTAAAATGTAAGTATCTTTAAGTCTTACATAATCAGCCTCATTGAAAAATCTTTCCCTTTGAACTCTTGTCATATATAGAATATCAAGTTTATCCATAACTTCTTCTATTGTTCTAACTTCGATAAACTCAACATTATGGTCATTTAGATACATCTTGATATATTCTGGAATAACGAGCTCAACCGGTGAAATAAAGATGAATTTATTTCCCTTAAACTTTGAAAGTGTCTTAACAAGTGAATGAACAGTTCTTCCGAATTTTAAGTCCCCACAAAGACCGATAGTCATATTTTCCAAACTTTTCTTATATTGAGAAATTGTAAGTAAATCTGTAAGAGTTTGAGTTGGATGTTGATGTCCTCCGTCTCCTGCATTAATAAAAGGAACAAGTGTTACTTCTTTTGCAAGCTCTGCAGAACCCTCGTGAGGATGACGCATAGCTATAATATCTGAATAACAACCTACTGTTTTTATTGTATCTTGTAGGCTTTCCCCTTTAGTTGCTGATGAAACTTTTGGATCCGGAACAGTTATACAACTTCCACCAAGTCTAAGCATAGCAGCTTCAAAACTCAATCTTGTTCTTGTTGATGGTTCAAAAAATAATGAAGCTAAAACTTTTCCCCTACATTTTTCTGAAAATTTTTCAGGATTATTATAAATCTCTGCTCCTAACTCCATAAGTTCAAGCAACTCTTCACAAGAAAAATCCTCACTACTAACTAAATTTCTAAATTCTTTCATACAATCCCTCCTATTAAGTCATTTTGTTATAATCACAAAAAAAGGAAATAACTAAAAGTTATTTCCTAAAATTTAAAATATTAACGAAAAATATTGAATATAATTCCTTTACAAAGTCCTTAACAGCTTTGATAAAAGTAAATTTTATAAACTTAAAAAAATGCTAGAAATACATTTTTTAAAAAATGAATTCCTAGCTAAATTACTAAGTTTATTAAAAAGAGAAAATTTAAGACCAAAAACAGAAGAGTCAATTAAACAATTTTTATTGTTATTAAAAACCGACATTTTAACTGTATTTGTCATAAAATTTACCTCCGTCAAATTTTCTTTGATTATTATACAATAATAGAACTATAATGTCAATACATTTTTTAAAGTTTCACAAAAAAACTCCACCAAAACGGTGGAGTTTTTTTACGTTTATTTATTCAATAAGTCCGGCTTAAATGTCGGAACCATATCTTTTAAGATGTCTGTAATTTCTTTTTTATCCAAAGTGTTTTTAACTTTATCAAGTCTTTCAAGTCCGTCTTTTAGAGCTTCTACATCGTGAACTATCGGTTTTTCTATAAATATTTTTTCATATTCAGTTGCAACTGAATTTTCCATATTTAATAGTATTTCTTCATAAAGTTTTTCGCCCGGTCTAAGTCCTGTAATCTTTATGTCGATGTCCTTATAAGGTTCATAGCCTGAAAGTCTAATAAGGTTCTTTGCCAAGTCAAGAATTTTAACTGGTTCACCCATATCGAGTATAAAGATTTCTCCTCCTTTGGCAATTGCTCCTGCTTGTAATACAAGTTGGCACGCTTCTGGGATTGTCATAAAGTATCTTATTATATCTTCGTGAGTAACTGTAACAGGTCCACCCTCTTTAATTTGATTGATGAAAAGTGGAATTACAGATCCGTTTGAACCTAAAACATTTCCGAATCTAACTGCAACAAATTCAGTTTTGGATTTTTCGTTAAATGTTTGAACTAACATTTCACAAATTCTCTTTGTAGTTCCCATTACAGATGTCGGATTTACAGCTTTATCTGTTGAAATTAAAACGAATCTTGAAACACCGTGCTTATCGCAAGCTCTTAGAACATTTAGAGTTCCAAAAACATTGTTTTTAATTGCAGAAGTTGAGCTGTTTTCCATAAGTGGAACATGTTTATGAGCAGCTGCATGAAATACTACATCCGGTTTATATTTTCCAAAGATAATATCCATTCTTACTGCATCTCTTATTGATTCAATTTCTACAACTAAATCCAAATCCTTATAATGTCTTACAAGTTCCATTTGAATTTCATAGGCATTATTTTCGTAGATGTCTAAAATTATCAATCTTTTTGGACTGAATTTCGCTATTTGTCTACAAAGCTCGGAGCCGATTGAACCACCTCCACCTGTTACCAAGACCGTTTTATTTCTCAAGAAATCATTTAGGACTTCTTGATCTAATTTAACTTCATCACGTCCAAGTAAATCTCCAATTTCAACATCTCTTAAATCTCTTATATTTAATTTTTGATCATCAATTAATTCATACATTCCAGGAATTATTTTAATCTTCATAGATAATTTTGAACAAATATCTGAAATGTCTTGTTGAATTTCCCTATTTGCTGAAGGCATTGCCAAAATAACTTCATCAATTCTAAATTCGTTAATTGCTGAAATTATTTTTTCTTTTCCACCAACAACTGGAATTCCTAAAATTTCTGTTCCTATTTTATTTTTATCGTCATCAATAAAAACTACAACCTTATATCCTAATTCTTTATGTTTTCTAAGTTCATTAAGAACTAAGACCCCTGCATCTCCAGCACCAACTATTAAAACTCTTTTAAGTTTTTCAACAGGGATTGAAAAAACTAAATTTTTTCTAGCTTTTGAAAGATATCTTGTACCAGTAACAAAGAACATATCAATTACAAATACAAGTGCCATAACACTTCTCGGAAATCCTACATTCATTGAAATCAAAAATATTCCTGTTAGAACATTTGCTACAACTATTGCCATAAAAATTCTAGACAATTCTTTAAAATCAGCATATCTCCACATTATTCTATATAAGCCAAATAGAGCAAAAACTATAATTTTTATTAAAACTATAGGAATTATCCATTTGCTATACATATACCAATAATTTGCAGGAATATGCCAGTCAAATTTTAATAAAAATCCTAAATAGTAGCAAAGATTTATAACTATAATATCCAGTATTATTAAAAATATTTTTCTGACCATTATTATTCTCCCATTTTAAAATCCGATGAAACTAATTCTTTCAAATACTCCTTAATAGCATTTTTATTTGTTTCATCTTTCAAGCCATATTCAACACTTGCAATCAGAACTCCAAGTTTATTTCCAACGTCATAAGTTTTTCCGTCAAATTTATATCCTAATAAATCTCCTTTTAAAGTCAATTCATTTAAGGAGTCTGTAAATTGTATTTCTCCATTTTTTCCTGCTTTTTGATTTTCAAGAATTTCAAAGATTTCATTTTTAACAATGTATCTTCCGACCATCGCTAAATTTGAATTTGTTTCATCAATACTCGGCTTTTCTATAAGTCTAGTTGAGTCAAAAACATCTTTTTCGATTTCTTTTCCTTCCAAAATGCCATAATTGTGTCTTTTTTCATCAGGCACAACTTCAACTCCCACTACTGTTTTTCCGTATCTGTTATAAATATCGACAAGCTCTTTTGTGCATGAACTGTCTTTACAATCAATTATAACATCCCCCAAAACAACTGAAAAATCCTCGCCGTTTACTGCTTCTTTTGCACAAAGAATTGCATGTCCCAATCCTTTTTGTTCTTTTTGAATTATAAAACTTATCTTACATTTTAATATTTTTTCTAAAGATTCAATATCACTTTTTGATACATTATTCGAATTTTTAACTCTTGGATCAATTTCAGAGTTAAAATGCTTATCAATAGTAAAATAATCTTCATTTACAATAAGAATTACCTCATCAATTCCTGCCTCTACAACTTCTTCAATAACATATTGTAAAGTAGGTTTGTCAAAAATCGGCAACATTGCCTTTGGAACACCTTTAGTTGCAGGAAACATTCTAGTAGCGAGTCCAGCAGTTGGAATCACGACTTTTTTTATCTTCATAACTACACCAACGCCTTCAAATTTTCAATTACATAATCAACTTGTTCATCTGTCAATAAAGTATGAAGTGGCAAAGTAATTTCTGATTTATAATTATCATAGGCATTTGGATAATCCTTGATGTCAAAACCTAAATTCTTATAAGCAGTATGCATAGGCAAAGGCTTATAATGAACATTAGTTGAAATTCCTCTTTCAGCCATCTTTATAATTATTTCATTTCTCTCTTCTTCACTTGCACCATCGATATTTACAATATAAAGATGACAACAAGATTTTCTATCTTCTTCAAAGTGAACAAAAGGTTTAATTCTTGTTCCTTCAAATCCTTTATTATATCTTTCTACAATTTCAAAACGTCTTTTCAAAAGATTTGGATATCTCTTTAACTGAGCTAAACCAATACCTGAAGCAATATCAGTTAAATTGCATTTATAATTAGGAGCAACAATATCATACTCCCAAGAACCAGGTTTCATCTTTGAAAGAGCATCCTTTGATTGCCCATGCAAAGATAAAAGTTGAAATTCTCTATAAATTTCATCATTATCCAAGCCTAAATCTCTATTCCAAGTAACTGAGCCACCTTCAGCAACAGTAAAATTTTTAACTGCATGGAAAGAAAAACAAGTAAAATCAGCAATACTTCCACTTGGTTTTCCTTTATATACAGCTCCAAGTGAATGAGCGGCATCAGCCATAACTATAACTCTACCGATTTTTTCTTGTAATTTATTATTAGGCTTAAATAAGGCTTTCTTTTTTTCTACAATTTCAAAAATTTCATCATATTTACAAGGCTTTCCAGCCAAATCAACTGGAATAATTACCTTTGTCTTTTCTGTAATAGCATTTTCTAAAGCTTTTAAGTCCATAAACTTATCTTCTTTATTACAATCAACTAAGACAATTTTTGCTCCAACGTGATGAATAACACTTGCAGATGCAGTATAAGTATATGCACAAGTTATAACTTCATCTCCTTCTTCAACTCCAAGAACTCTTAAAGTAAGCTCCATTGCAGCTGTTGCAGAGTTTAAACAAACTGTCTTATCTGTATTTGTAAAAGCAGATAGTTCTTGTTCTAATCTTTTAGTTTTCGGACCAGTTGTTATCCAACCTGATTTTAAAGTATCAACAACTTCATCAATCTCTAATTGGGTAATATCTGGTGGAGAAAATTCTATTCTCATATAATCACTGTCCTATCTATTGTTGTTATTATTATTTCTATTATTGTTGTTGTTATTGTTATTGTTGTTAGTATTGTTATTATTATTTCTATTACTATTGTTGTTAGTATTGTTATTATTATTTCTATTACTATTGTTGTTAGTATTGCTGTTATTTTTATTATTGCTGTTATTGTTGTTATCAGTATTTTCATTAGTCTTATCAGAAGATGATTTTTTCTTCTTATCTATAACAGCACCTTTGCCTTCTTTAATATTTTTAATTAAAGATTCTTTGTCATCTTCATCAACAAGAATATATTCAACATTTTCAACTTTATCTTCTTTCTTTTCATCGTCTACAACAACTTTTCCTGTATGGAAACTTGAACAACCAACAAAAGAAAGACAAACTAAACAAATCGCAACTAAATTTCTTTTTTTCATAATGAACTCCTATTCACTATCCTTTTCAACCATAGGTTTCATTGTTGGGAAAAGTAATACATCTCTTATGGATTCTTGATTAGTCAAATACATAATAAGTCTATCAATTCCGATTCCCATACCACCTGTTGGTGGAAGACCTATCTCAAGCGCATTGATGAAATCATAATCCATCATTTGTGCCTCGTCATCTCCATTTTCTCTGGCTTCAACTTGTTTTAAAAATCTTTGCTTTTGATCTATTGCATCATTTAATTCACTAAAAGCATTTGCAATTTCCCCACAATTTACAAAAGCCTCAAATCTTTGAGTATATCTCTTGTCCTTAGGGTCTCTTTTAGCAAGTGGACTGATTTCCACAGGATGCTTAGTAACAAAAGTAGGTTGAACCATATATTCTTCACAAAATTCTTCAAAGAATAAAGAAATAATTTCTCCTCTTGTAGTATGTTCTGTTACTTCTATTCTCTTTTCAATAGCAAGTTTTCTTGCTTCTTCATCAGTTAAAATTGTTTCAAAATCAACTCCTGCATATTCTTTTACAGCGTCAACCATTGAAATTCTTCTCCAAGGTGGTTTAAAGTCGATAACTTTACCTTGTAACTCAACTTCAGACTTTCCAACAACTTCCATACAAACAGTATAAACCATTTCTTCACAAAGTGTCATCATTTCTTCATAGTCAACATAGGCTTGATATAACTCAATTGCAGTATATTCAGGATTATGAAGTTTATCCATACCTTCATTTCTGAACATTCTTCCCATTTCATAAACTTTATCGAAACCACCTACAATCAATCTCTTTAAATATAATTCATTTGCAATTCTAAGATACATATCAATATCCAAAGTATTGTGATGAGTTATAAAAGGTCTTGCATTCGCTCCACCGGCAATTGTATTTAAAATAGGTGTTTCAACTTCTAAAAATCCTCTACTATCAAGATATTTTCTAATAGAAGAAATAATTTTACTTCTCATAACAAAAACATCTTTGATTTCAGGATTTACAATTAAATCTACATATCTTTGTCTATATCTTAAGTCAACATCTTTTAAGCCGTGAAACTTTTCTGGTAAAAGTTGTAAAGATTTTGTAAGTAAGACAACCTTTGAACTTCTTATTGAAATTTCTCCTGCATGAGTTGTGAAAACTTCTCCTTCAACCCCTACAATATCTCCAATGTCTAAAGTCTTAACTTCTTCATAACTTTCGCCTAAAACGTCAAGCTTATTGAAAAGTTGAATTTTTCCAGAAAAATCTTGCAAGTCCATAAAACAAACTTTACCATGTCCTCTTTTTGTTCTAATACGACCAGCAAGTCTTACAACTTTTCCTTCATAATTTTCATAATTATCTTTTATCTCTTTTGAATAAATAGTACCTTCAAACTTTTCTATCTCATGTGGGTCTTTTCCTGCATCAACTAACTCTTGTAATTTTTGTCTTCTAACTAAGAGCATTTCATTTAAATTTTGTTCTTCCACTATATCACCTCTTAATTTACCTTAATATTTTGTATTTTATATTCTACAACATTTCCATTAGGTAATTGTACTTGAACTTTATTTCCTTTTTTCTTTCCTAAAATAGCTCTACCGACCGGAGATTCATTTGAAATTTTTCCTTCAAGTGGATTACTTTCAGCAGAACCTACAATAGTATATTCTATTTTTTTCTTGCTTTCAACTTGAACTAAAGTAACTGTAGCACCAACATTTACAGTTTTTGTATCTAATTCAACTTCATCAATTATCTTTGCATTTGCAATCATATTGTCAAGTTTAACTATTTTTTCTTCTATCTGAGCTTGTTCATTTTTAGCTTCATCATATTCAGAGTTTTCAGAAAGGTCTCCAAAATCTCTAGCAATCTTTATTTTTTCTGCAATTTCTTGTCTTTTTACAGTTTTTAATTCTTCTAATTCTAATTCCAATTTTTTTAACCCTTCAGCGGTTAAAAATATTTCTTTTTCGTCCATAATATCTCTCCTTAAAAATCTACAATACTATTCAAATAATTATACTAAAAACATAAAAAAAAGTCAATCAAACTATGAATATTACATATAAAATACTAAAATTATATTTATGAAATTGCTTGACTAAAGTTTAAATATATGTTAAAATGTATTTGTCAAAGTGTTAATGTTTTACTTTGTTTTTATAATAAAGTAAAAGGTGTTTAAATAGTTATTTTACAAAAGGAGGATTTTATGACTAGACTTAAAAAACTTGTTAGTTTATTATTAATTTCTTTGGCATTATGTTCTTGTGCATCTACGGGAATGTTGAAAAAAATTGAAAACAAGGTTTATGAAGGAGATGGTGGAGCGCAATTGGTTATAGTAAAAGAAAAATTTAAGTCTCCAAAACTTATGTTTCATGGCCCAAGTCTAATTAAACCTAATACAAATCCGGAAGAAATTGAAAAAAATAGAGATAAATATGAAAAAAGTAAAAACCAAGAATATTCTGGTGTAAAAATCGAAGAAAGAGATGGCAAAAAATATATTGTAGCCAAAGATTTTAAATATAAACTAGTTGTTGTAGATGAAAATACAATTTTAGACGAAGAAGATAATGTAAATTATAGATGCTTACCGGATTTATATAAAGACAGCAAAAAATAAGAATTGACTAAACTCCACACAAGTGGAGTTTTTTGTTTAATATATTAAGATATCATAATGTGAATTTTTATTCTTTTATACATATAATATATTTTTATAAAAATATTAAGCTATTTACTTTTATTACTTTTAACGTCTAGCTACTAACCGAAGTTATTTCCTTTATACGTCATCTCGACCGTAATGAGTGAAACGAATGGAGTGAATCTAGCCCTAACTTTGCTTGTTTACAAGCAATAGTAGGTCTGACGCAAAGATTGTTCAAATCTTTGATTTGAGTACAATCGACTGCGGAGATCTCATATATTTGCTTGTTTACAAGCAAATATAAATGTATCGTAGATACATATAGATATTTTAATTTTTATTTCTTTCAGAAATACTATTGCTTGCCATCAAGCAATAGTATGAGATTTCCAGAGTCATTGTATTAAATGTACAATTACTCCATCAGACCTGCTTTTATTTACAAGCAAACAAAGTTAGGGCTAGATTCATTCCGCTAACGCTACAGTCGAAATGACATGTTGGGAGCATCTTTTTGCATAGTATTATGACGTGAACTATTTTGTTTTAATTAGTTTATTTTATATATTATAGTTAAATACAATGATATAAATTTTTATTCTTTTATACATATAATATATTTTTATAAAAATATGAAGTTATTTACTTTTATTACTTTTAACGTCTAGCTACTAACCGAAGTTATTTCCCTTATACGTCATCTTGAGCGAAACGTAGCATAGCGGAGTGTAGTCGAAAGATCTCATATATTTGCTTGTTTACAAGCAAATATAAATGTATCGTAGATACATATAGATATTTTAATTTTTATTTCTTTCAGAAATACTATTGCTTGCCATCAAGCAATAGTATGAGATTTCCAGAGTCATTGTATTAAATGTACAATTACTCCATCAGACCTGCTTTTATTTACAAGCAATAGCTGAGATTTCCAGAGCAATTGTATCTAACGATACAATTACTCCGTCAGACCTACTTTTATTTACAAGTAAACAAAGTTAGGGCTAGATTAACCGTGTTCGAGATAACATATAAGAAATTGTAACCGCTTAATATATGATATGAAGCTTAAAAATTTTTCCTATAAGTAAAAATTCTAAAAAACATGCAAGAATTTCATAGAAAATTAAATCAATCTTTTTTATTTTTTTGCCTTTTATCATATTTTATTATAGTACAGTTTTAATTTCACAGCTAAATATGTTTAATAATAAATTTTTTTGTGTTTTAAAATTGATTTTTATGGTATATATAAACTGTGTGGTAGTGTTTAAAGATAATAAACTCCTCCCATAAGTTTTCCTTTTCTTCGCTACCACATTTTACATATTAACAGTATAGTTATTGGTCCTTTTAAATCCTCCCAATTTTTATAAAGATAAATTAACTTGCTGTGATATTTAACTTTCCTAAACAAAAAATGGATGCAAAAGCATCCATTTTTTTTGATTGTGAAACAACAAGGTTCCCGGGAACCCACCCGATGCAAAGCATCGTGGAAGGGTGGGGTTCTTATTTTATTTTAATCTGCATCTCCGAATAAATCAACAAAATTATATTCAAGTTTCTTTGATTCAATAACTAATAAATTTTTGTCTTTTATTAAGATGTCTTCAGGAATTCCATCTGCTGTTATATATTTTTTACCATTTTTCTCAATTATTCTTGGATTATAATATAGTTTAGGAATTGAATAAGCTCCTTTTTCATCTTCTCCATCTGTATCTATTTCTATAAAATCAGCATGTTTTTTGGCAACCTTTAGAGTATCTTCCTCTCTATTATATTCTACTGCTGTAGAATTTAAATAAATTCTAAGATATCCCTTATAGGAAAAATAGTCTCTATTTGTAAAAGGTTTCATTTCTTCATAAGTTATACATTCAGAATAAACATATCCTGAAAAAGCTAATACACAACAACAAACTAACAAATATTTAATAAATCTCTTCATTGACAATCCTCCTTTAAATAAACTGCTTACAGCATTTAATTAAATTAATACTGTGATTAAATTATATCATATTAAATGATGATTGTAAACAGATTTTTGCACCTTTTTATAATAAATATTTACGATATATCTATTTTTATATAATAGCTTCACAATAAAAAAAGCGTAGAACACTCTACGCTTAATTTTTTATATTAAATTACTTCTAACCTAATCTTTGTTTTGCATCTGATGCTCTTCTTAATGCTTGTCCAGCATAGTTAATTGAAAGCATTAGTACAAGTACTAATAATGATGCAGGTAACCAAATGTACATTCTATCTCTTAAAACTATAGGATCTAATGCCTTGTTGATTAGTGTTCCAAGTGAAGGTACTCCATCTGGTAAACCGAAACCAAGGAATGTAAGTCCGATTTCAATTCCCATATTACCAGCTAAATCTAAGATAAAACTAATTATAAGAATTGAACTGATATTTGGTAAAATTCCTCCAAACATTATCTTCCAAGATGGTGTTCCCATTGTCTTAGATGCACTTATATAATCACGTCTTCCTTCTGAAAGAGCTTTTGATCTTACAAGTCTTGCAATACCAACCCAGTAGAATACAGTCATTATGATTACGAATGTAAATACATTGTATCTAGGAACTAATGTTACGAATACAATGATAAGCATAAGAATTGGTAATACTTGAATAAAGTCTATAATTCTCATGATGATATTATCTACTATACCACCATAGTATCCGATAATCAAACCAACTATAATACCAATTATATTAGTTAAAATAGTTACTGATACACCTATAAGAATTGAGTTTCTAGTTCCAAGGAACAACTGTCCTAAAAGTGGTCGTCCTGCTTGATCAGTTCCTAGCAAATGTCCACCTTCTCCTGGACTTAAGAATGACTCCATAAGATTTACTTTCATTACTTCATCTACGTTAAAGAACAAACTTCCTATAAACACTGTCAATATTATTAAAATTAAAACAGCAAGTGAAAATGTTGCTAATTTATCTTTTTTAAATTCCCTAACAATTACGTGAAAAGCACTTGGTGTAATTTCTTGATGATTTAGGGAAGCTTCTTTTTCCATTTCTTTTCTCTTACTCATTTTATCACTCCCCCTATTACTCTATTCTTATTCTTGGATCTACTATACTCATAATGATGTCTGATAACAAACTTCCAACTAAAGTCATAAATCCAAAAATCATAATTAATGTAGTCAATACTGAATAATCTCTTGATTGTATAGCTTCAATGAATAATTTACCCATTCCAGGATATCCAAAGATTGTTTCCATAAATACGGAACCTGAGATAAGTCCTGTTAATGTAAAACCGAAGAATGCGGCTATTGGTAAAAGAGAATTTCTAAAGATATGATGTGTATAAACTTTATCAATAGGTACTCCCTTACTTCTTGCAGTTCTTACATAGTCTGAAGCTTTAGCATCTATAATTTCATTTCTCAAATATTGAACAGTTCCTGTTGTAGCAATCATTGCATAACATATTGCAGGCAAAAGCATATGTCTTAATCTACTTATTACATAGGCAAAGCCCGTAACACCAGCATCAACAGAACCAGATGCTGGGAACCAATGTAATGTATAACCAAATACTAATATCATAATCAAGTAGAAAATAAATCCCGGAATTGCATAAGTTACAAAGTTATAAAATGTAACAGCTTTATCAAATTTACCTCCACTATATCTACCTGAGAAAATACCAAGCGGTAATGCTAATGCATATAAGAAAGTTACACAAAGCAATGATAACCAAAACGTATTTCCAACTCTTTGAGCTAAAAGAGTAGATACTGGTAACTTAAATGTATAACTAGTACCAAAATCTCCATGGAATATATTTGTAATCCATCTCCAATATTGTTGATACCATGGGTCATAGAAACCATATTTTATTCTTAAAGCTTCTATTTGCTTTGGATCAGTTGTCGGTGTGATTTGTCCAGAGAATGGGTCTCCTGGCATTAACTTAGCCAAAATAAATACAAGAAGGCTTAATATTACTAATTGAGGTATCATTAAAAGAAATCTTTTTAAGACGGTTTTCCACATATTATTTTACCTCCTTTTTTGCTACATAGTGAGTATCTGTAAGTTTAATCAAATCAAATACTTTACCATTTTCATCATAGTATTCTTTTTCTAATTCTTTATATTCTTTTTCTACTCTAATTCTATTTGCAATTAATTGTTCCTTAATTCTAGGATCAGTTTCAGGAATAGCAGCAATTAATCTCTTAGTGTAGATATGTTGTGGATCTTTGTAAATATCTTCCTTTGTTCCTCTTTCTACAAGTCTTCCTCTGTACATAATATTTATGTAATCACACATATGTTTTACAACACCAAGGTCGTGAGAAATGAAAAGGTAAGATAATCCTAAATCCTTTTGAATCTTTTTCATAAAGTTCAAAACTTGTGCTTGAACTGAAAGGTCAAGCGCTGAAACAGGTTCGTCAGCTATGATAAGTTTAGGATTTAAACTTATTGCTCTAGCAACCCCTATTCTTTGTCTTTGTCCACCTGAAAATTCGAATGAATATTTGTAAAGTGCATCTTCAGGCATACCAACTATATCTAAAAGTTCTAAAACTCTTTTTCTTTCTTCTGTTGCAGTCATCTTTTCGAAGTTTCTTAAAGGTTCTGCAATGATGTCAATAACTCTTTTCTTAGGGTCTAAACTCGCCATATTATCTTGGAAAATCATTTGAACATCTCTTGTAAACTCTTTATCTTTTCTTACCATTCTTTTAGTAAGTTTTTTGTCTTCAAAAATAACTTCTCCACTTGTAATTTTTTCAAGACCAATTATAGCTTTACCAATAGTACTTTTACCACTACCACTTTCTCCGATAAGTCCATAAGTCTTTCCCTTTTCGATAACCATATCTACGCCATCAACAGCTAAAACATGGTCAATTATCCTATTGAAAAAGCCTCCTCTTATTGGATAGTGAACCTTTAGGTCTTTAATTTCTAAAAAGCTCATTAATTACCCCCCTTTTCATCAAAATGAAAATTCTTATAGCAAGTACATCTTACTAAATGCCCTGGTGATACTTCGTGCATTGTAGGATTTTCTTCATGTTCTTCATCACTTATCCAAGGAATTCTAGCTTTAAATCTACAACCTTGTCTTGGTAAGTTTTTAAGTGAAGGAACCATACCTTGTATTACATATAAATCTTCATCATCTGCGTCCATTTGAGGAATACTGTTCAACAAACTTCTAGTATAAGGATGCTTTGGATTTGTAAATAATTCTACAACTGGTGCTTCTTCTACAATTTGTCCAGCATACATTACACAAACTCTATCAGCAAGTTGAGCAACAACTCCTAAATCGTGAGTAATCAAAATAATTCCTGCATTGATTTCCTTTTGAATTTGAACTAAAAGGTCTAAGATTTGAGCTTGAATTGTTACGTCAAGTGCAGTTGTTGGTTCATCTGCAATAATAATCTTAGGTTTACAAGCAAGAGCAATTGCGATGATAACTCTTTGTCTCATACCACCTGATAATTCATGTGGATATTGTCTTGCAACACGAGGAGGATTAGGAATACCTACTTGTTCAATCAATTCCAAAACTCTCGCTTTTCTTTCTTCAGCATTCATTTTTGTATGATAAATCAAACCTTCCTCGATTTGTTTTCCTATTCTTTGTAAAGGATTTAAAGATGAAAGCGGATCTTGGAAAATCATTCCAATCCCTTCCCCTCTAATTTCATTAAATTCTTTTTCTGACAAACCTACTAAATTTTTTCCTTCAAACAAAATTTCTCCTGTTGAACGAGTGTAGTTTGGATTGTGTAAACCCATAACAGTAGTAGCTAAAGTCGATTTACCGCAACCACTTTCTCCTACTATAGCTAGTATTTCATCAGAGAATAATTTCATATCAACGCCATCAACTGCGTCAAAATATTCATCACGGATTCTAAAACTTGTGTGTAAATCTTTAATTTCCAAAAGCAATTCCTTTTGATCCATTGATTCTCTCCCCCTAACTTTGTGTTTTGGTATTATTCTCTATAAAAGCATAAATACATCTTGATAGCTAAATTCGTTTTTAAAAAACTAAAGTGAAAAGGAATAAAAAGTTTAAAAAATAATTCCTTATGAAATAAAAATCAATCTAACAAATAAATCAATTTTTAACAATCAATGTATCTATGTTATAAATTCAATTATAATTATACAATATTTAAAATGAATAATCAAGTACCTTGAAAACATTTTTTAAGTTTATTATTCTAAATAGTAGGTAATTTCAAAAATGTATAATTATGCTTTTTTATGAAAATAATCTAAAAAATATAATATCTTTTTGTTATTCTTTTCTTATTTTTATTTTGTCATTACTTTTGTAATATACTACATTAAGTGTTAAACCAATTATATTGATTTAAGATGTCCCGGACAAAAATGAAATTTTGAATAATTTTACAGATTGTAGAAAGTTAATCAAAGAATTTTTTGTGAAATTTTGAACTAATTAAAAAAATTTGTGAAATTAATTTCTTAAATCTTATATAGTTTTAAGTAAATGTAATTTACAAGATACTTCTTAATATTTCTATTTTCTATAAAACACTTGTCTTTAAAATAAATGAAAGTATTACAATACCTATACTAAATACGATATGTCCAATTATTGCACTTTCTATTCTTTTTGTCTTTAAATAAACATATCCAAAAGTTAATGAAATTATTACAGCTTCCACCACAACAGGAAGTGCATGTTTCACATTTATAAGTGCAAACAAAATTGCCGCTAAACAAGCTGGTGTAAATAATCTGACAAATTTGTATCCACCTTCATATAAATCATATAAGTAACCGAATACTACATTTCTATAAACTATTTCAGTTACAAAAGGAATTATAAATACCATATTTACCAAAGCAATTTTATTATTAGAAACTACATTCTTTATTCTAATAAATTCCCCTGTCATATCATAAGGATAACCTAAAAATCCTAAAATTTTAAATAAAATTTGAATTACAGCAAGTAAAGCTATCCCTGAACAAGCTCCAATCAAAATTGATTTTAAAAGAGATTCTTTTTTACTATCTTTGGATATTGAATTTGTAGGAAATTTTTTACAAAATAAATACACAATAACTCCAAAAGCAAAAAGTAAAACAATATTAATATTTGTCAAATTTTTAATCACAAATTCTGATTTTAAGTACTTATTTGCCAATGTAGGAAATCTTGAAATTCCTATAAAATATACCAATGATATTAATAATGATACAATAAAATTTTTTGTCTTAACACTCATAGCTTCCTCCTAAAAATCATATTTTCCAAAAAATATTTCATATAATAAAATTCCATTATCAAAAAATGAATCTTTAATATCCCTAGACTTCAAGAAATCTAAAAAGTCTAAATCTAAAAAACCCCCTGATGCAACAGAGCCAACTTCAACTCCCTCAGCAACTAAACAAAGACTTTGAGCAACATGTCCAGCTTCTAAATTTAAAAATCTATAGCCTCTATCCTGATACTTAAAGCATTTGATTTCAGTATTTGCCATAATATGAATGGAAAAACAACTCTTCTCTGATAACGAAAAAGATGCTGTAATTTTCTCATATTCTGTATACTCAAAACCTTGGGACAATAAAATAAGTTCACAATCAATACTGTTGAAAAGATAAATCCCACTATCAAGCCCTTCAACGTTATTAACAATAATTATGAAATAAAGCGAATCTATCCCTCCAGAAATTGGATATGTAAAAAAACAAATTTCATCTTTTTTATAAGAAGCACAACAAGAATATTTTAATATTGTTGCAAAATCATTAAATGGTATAGAATCACCATTAAAACTTCTACAACTTCTTCGATTTAAAAGCACATCTACCAATTTAACTTCATCAATATCCCTATTGCAATAGTTGGAGATATCAATTCTTTCATAATTAGAAAAGTTCTTATAATCTTTTATCATCTTTACATTTCCGCCTTCCATAGCTGTACCTATATAATGAGAAAATACCCCTATATTTTCTTTTGACAAAGCGGTATTTTCATGGAAAATTTCATGCAAAGTCTTCCCATCATAGTTAATACAAGAATTTTTTAAACTATTCATATTTTAATATCCTTTCAAGTTCAAATTTGTGTTTTAATATTTTTTCATAATATAAATTGCCTGTATTGTAATTATAAATAATTGTATTATTACAAATTTTTGAAAAACCAACATTACCATCTAAAATTTTAATTATCTCTCTAAGTTCTTTATCCAATAGTCCTATACTAGAAATCAAAAAATCTTCATTACACTCAAAATATGTTCGATTAAAAATATATCTTCTACAAATACTTTCAAACTGATAACATAAAGATTGTTTTTCTGAAAATATAAGTTCTTTTGAAACAATAGATCCTATAACTAAAACATTTGAATCAACAAATACTGGTATAATACATTCATTACCTGTTAAATCTAAATCGCAAATCACTTTTAACAAACTAAAATTATTTCTATTTATAATACATAAAACAATTTCGTTGTTTTTCACTTTTTTTATTTCACTTTTTAGATTATAAAAATCTAATTCTTTTAACTTTGTTCTATCTTTTATCAAAAAGTCGCTTGAAACATATAAATCACTTTTTAAAGAACTTATTTCAGAAATTTTCTCAGCCACCCCACTATAAGAAAAATCAAATATTGAAATATTCATACTATTTTGGGATTCTAAAAATTTTTTATCTTCAACTAAAATTAAAATTTTGTGTTCTAAAAGTTTATTAATTATATCAATAAAATTTTCGAAGGATACATCTTCAGATATTCTAGTCAAGAGTATATTATATAGCCTATCTACAGAATTAACATATGTAAATTCATTAAACAACGGATACATATATCTACTATAATTTTCACCCTGTAGGTGTACCATCCTATTCCCTATGCAAACCTCTGCTCTATCCTTAGTAAAATTTGAACTTTTCCAGTTATTATGTATTACATTCATATTTACACCCCTTAAGGAAACGGAATAAAATTGCACTTCCTGTCAATTGTTAATCCTGTAACTTTTTCAATATTTTTAATCTTCTCTTCTGAAATTGTCTTTGGTAACAAAGTTGGAAACCAATTAAAATCTACTATTTTTGCTATTTTAAAATTATACATATTTTCCATAAAAAACAAATAGGGTTCTATCTTATACTTATCATAAAGTTCGCTTAAAGTATTGTTAATATCGTAACAATTATATAACAAATTTTTATCCACAGCTTTTTCTTCAAACCTATCTAAAAATAAATATGCTTTTTCTAATCTTTTAGAATCTAACTCCATAAAATAATCGATATAGTCTTTAAATTCTCTATCTCTATTCTTGAAATTTTTATTATCATTTTTATTCTTATTATTATAAAATGAACTCATTTGCATAACTTCTTTAATACAATTTTTAATAGCATTAAATAAATTAAAATCAGCACCTAACCCAATGTAAAAATCATTATTCAAAGTTCCAATACACAAAATTACAAAATATGAATCAACTAACGAAATATTGTAAAACTTTAAGCGTCTTAACTCACTTGGAATCAATTTTTCAAATAAATTCTTATCAAATTTTAATTTATACTTAGCTGTTTTACTTAAATATCTTAGCATAAAAGACTGCCTTTCAACAAACTCAGAAAAACAATTATTAACTAAATTATCTGAATTTGTATGACATGCACAACCACAAGTGTCAGAAAAGTATATTTTATATTTTTCATTACAAATATCAAAATAATTAACTTTTTTTGTCAATAAATTCAAACAACCAACTCGCTCTTTGTTTACAAAATTTCTATTAAAAGCAAAAACTGCATCTCTTTCAAAATATTCTCCAATACCTGCTAAAATACTTTCTCGTAAGAACAGTCTAGTAGCACCCCCGGAGATATTCTCATTCATACTACTATTTACAGAAAACGAATGGAACTTATCAATAAATTTTCTATCTGAATTATTTATTTTTGCAGTTAAATTATAAATCATAAACACTCCTTATATAATACAACAATCTGGAATTTCATTATTGTGAATATCAATTTTAAAATATTTTAAAATTTCTTTTTCACCACATCTTTTAAAATTATATCTTGATGGTAAACAATTGTACATTTTTTTAGAATACACTTTTATAGTCTTTCCATATGAAAATTTACATCTATTCAGAAAACAAATATAAATATCATCACTACAATCTTTAAGTTCTAAATTTTTACTTTCATCAAAATTATCAATCTTGTATTTGCTTAAAGATATTCGATCCAAATGATTTAGTATCTCTTTGTGTTCTTCATCTGTTAAATGTTTATAATGTCCAAATGACGTATCTCTATATATTATAGTAAGGTTATATGCTTCTTGTATAGCTGAAAACAAAGCTTTTTTAAAAACTAAATTAAAAGCACATCCCGCTCCTACCAACTTTTTATCTTTAAATAAAAAAACAAAGAATCCGAATCCATTAGACAAATTTCTATTAAAAAATACTCTAATCTCATCTGTTAAAACATATAAATTATTAAAATATTTCATATACTCTTTATACTCTTCATTAGATAATTTATATTCTTCTGCTAATAATCCATACCATAATAACAGTAATTCATTCTTTTCTAAAAGTTCGAAAATAGCTTTATTGATAATATCATCCGATTTAAAAACTCCTGAAGCTGTACCTGTAGTATCTATGCTACCAAAAACATATTTACTTCCATATGAAACTTCTTTTCCTTTTACAGAAATTATATTATCAGCATTAAAAGACAATAATTTTATTTCCTTTTCAGACTCCATATTATATCCTAATGCAAGTCTTTCAAAACTTTCACTCAATAACTTTCTAACTGCCATATTTTTATTTTTACAAATAGAAGAACCCGTCCAAGGTAACTCATATTTTGATTTAACTATAAAAGATTGAAGCCCATAATGAGTACAAACTTCTCCTAATTCAAACTTTCTTCTAAAAAAAGTTACACTATTCTTGTAATCTCTAAAAAACATAAATCAAACCTCTATTTTACAAGTTAAAATATGTAAAATTTCTGAAATGTTAAAATTTAAACATCTTGTTATCAAATTTCCATTTTTAAAAACTTCTTTAAACTCAACATCTTCAGAAGTGAAATTCTCAATATTCTTCAATATCTTTCCAGACTCTTTTATAGAATGAAAATAAATAAAGTCACCTAAATAATCTACAGCAGAAATATCAAAAAATATTGAAAAACAATTTCCTAAAGGTAATTTTAAATTTCTAAAGAGCTTATAATCTTTTATTTCATCAAACAAATACTCTCCGTTCCAAAAAGTATGTTTTAAGATTTTTTCTTCTGATTTTACTTCAACAAAAGATAAAATTAAATACGGATATTTATCCGAAATATCTTTAATAAAATGTAAAATTTCCTTAAAAGGCATTTTTCCCACACAAAATTCAGAGAATACCATCTCTCTAGTAGTATATTTCATATAATCTTTATAAGATTTAAGATTTTCTTCTATATTATTATCACCTATAAAGTTAAAAGATTGATGAACTTTTTTTATTAAATTCTTAGACATAATACACCTACTTTTCAAAACAATCACACAATTCAAAATGAACAGGAACATCATACGATACATTACCATTCAAGTCAACTTCAACAACTTTTTTCCCTGATATATTAACATTTTGAGAAATCATTTTTAAAATTTCAGTCACTAGAAAAAATATTTCTTTCTTATTTAATTTTGCTTCCACTTCAAATAATGGGTTTTGTGCATAAATCATATCTACAATAGTTTGAAAAGAAATTTCATCCATTACTTTTCCATAAGATCTTATTGATGCTTCCAGATTATAGAAAAAACACTTAGGACATGGTGAATACCACTCTTTTCTGTATAAATTAGTTATATAAAATTTCGAATCATAAAAAAACGAGAAGATACAAGGTATATTATTCTCCGAAATATAATCAGCCAATTGATTATACTTAACTAAAGAAAACGGATTGAAAAATAATACCATTAAATCATAATCACCAAACTTCGTATAATCATTTACAAATTTAAATCTATCATCCTCAACAAACTCAAAACAATCTTTAAAATTTTGATTATTAGAATAAATTCCTATATTATTAAAACTTCCTTCTATCTCTTTTTTCTCATATATTATAGATGATTCCAAAAGAAAATTTATTACATCTTCAAATTCTTCTCTTTCAAAAAATAACTCTAAATCCTCATCAAAAAAATTGTTTTTCCCATTTTTATCTAAGTAAAACAAAAAATCCATCAATTTCTTTTCTTCTATAATTGTAATTCCAAAAGAATTTTGAACTATAGCGCCTAAATCACTTTTGCTAATAATAAATTGATTAATATGAAACATATACTCCTCCTAAAATTTAAAATTTACTCATTGACTGTAAATGTACATCATAATTGACTGTAAACATACATCATATAAGAAATGTATAGCTATAGCAGCTGAAATTCTCTTTGTATAATAATAAACAACAGTAAAACTTATCCCTGCTATGACGTAATAAATCATTCCAGAACTAAGTGCTCCATCATGGATTGCCCCAAAAATAATTGCTGAAACTAACAAAGATGTAATAAACCTGACATGTCTATTGCATCCTGAATGTAAATCATATAAATATCCAAATAATAATTTTCTATATACAACTTCTTCAAAAAAAACTGTAAAAAATACAAAAACGACATAAACATATTTATTTTGCATATACATTTCTGTAACATAAATAGCAGTCAAACTATTAACTGACGTTCCAAAAACATCATATATAATATAAGTTAGTAAGCAATATACAATCATTGATAAAATTAAAATTAAGAATGTTATTATAGTAGATTTTTTAAAACTAATTTTATCAGAACTATCTATTGAAGTTAATTTTTCTTTAAATAAAAATTTAGAGATTAATAAAACAATCCCCGCAACAACAAAATTTAATACTCCAAAAGAAATATTCTTATCCAAAATAGAATTTCCAAAAAGACTAACAACTAAAAAATCGTTAAAAAATATATATTTTACTATATGTTGTCTATAAATGAATTCACAAAAAACAAACATTAAAATAGGTACTGCAAGTTTTTTAGAATTTTCATTAGATATCATAACTTTCTCCTCGAAAATTATTATTTACTATATTTAATTTGTTTTTTATAAGATATGCTGTAGATATCCACAGCATATCTTATAAAACTATTTCTTCTTTTTTCATCTCTATATCTGATGTTCCTGAACAATTTATACAATAACGTATACAATAAATACACATAGGTATTACGTGACTATTTGTATTTGCTCCACCAAACCTATCTTTCCCAGAATATTGAGCCTTTGAAGATACTCCTAGGTGTTTCTCCTTATTTGATTTTGTTAAAACATCTTTAGGATTTTTTATTGTGCTTGGTGCTTTACTTGAATTTCCCGGTCCATTTGCCATTTTTTATTCCTCCTTTTTTATAAATTTTTATATATTAATGTTGAAAAAATACAACAAAAATACCAATCTTTAAAATTGATATAATGTGAACAATATTATTCAAAATTATATATCAACAAATTATCATCATATATTTTTCATTATTATTTTAATATAATATTCACACTTTATAAGATTTTAGTTTTTATATTATTTATATTTTTCTAAAAAAATATTATAATTAAATTCCAAAAATATTCATAATATCTAAAAACAAGTTATTTAGAACATGTACCGTCATAGATGCTGAAATTCTTTTCGTATAAAAATATACACTTGAGAAAATTATTCCATATATTACATAATAAAGCATAGCAGGATGAAAAACTCCATCATGTATTGATCCGAAAATTACTGAAGACACCAGGACTGATGTTATAAATCTTACATATTTATTACAGCCCGAAAGTAAATCATATAAATATCCAAATAAGATTTTTCTATATACTATTTCCTCGAATATAGGTACAAAAACCGAAATAAAAACTGTAAATTTAGAATATTTTAAGAAATATATATTCATTTCAGAATTCCTGCTTTTTATAGAGACACCCAAAATATATGTTAAAAATTTACTGAATACAAAAAAGAATATTATGGTTAAAATCAAGATTACAATGGAAAATAAAAAACTCTCTTTCAATCCTTTTTTTGAAGAAGCATCTATTGAATTAAATTTTCCTTTATATACATACTTAGAAATCAATAATACAGATATAATTATAAAAATACATCCTAATCCTTGAAATAAAATCCAATCAAAATAATGATTTCCAGTCAATACGAACTTTCTAAAAATAGGTAAAATTTTTCTTTTAAAAATAAATTCGCAAAAAATAAACATTAAAACTGGAAATACCCATTTTTTAAAGTTTTTAGTATCTACCATCGCTTTCTCCTCATATATCTAAAAATGTATGGTAAATTCCATACATTTTAGACTAGATTATAATTCTATATTTTCATTATTTAAGTCAGCAGTTCCAGAACAGCCTATACAGCATAAAGGATACCAATAATCCCCCGGTCTCGGCCAAGTTGCTGGTTTTACACCATTAAGTCCCTTTCCTTTTACATTTGATGAACTTGTACCAAACTTGTTTTTATCGTTTTTGTTTGTCAATCCTTTTTTCTTAGGATCAAAAGTTGAAGTAGCTTTACTAGGTCCTCCATAATGATTCATACAAATTTCCTCCTTAAAAAGTTTTTACAGATTATTTTTTGACGTCAATACATCTGTTAGCTAAATAGTATCATATGAAAACGTAATTGTCAATGGTATTTGTATAAAAATATTAATTATTTTTTAAAAATAATATCTATTTTTAATAAATTCTAAATTTCTAGACATTTATTTTAATAAAAATATTAATTTTTTCTATTTTAAATAAATATTTTATATCTGAATTATATTTTAAAAAAACTTTTTCTTAACTTGTTTAGTCCTGTATTGAAATTTTTTTTAAATATTTTGATAACAATAATAAAACTATAAAACACAACGAATGTTCATAAATTTGAAATTAATTGATATAAATTATATAGTCATACTAACCACTCTAAATATTGTTAATAACTTGTAAATATATATTAAATAAAAAATGTACAGCAATAGCAGCTGAAATCCTCTTAGTATAAAAATAAACCACTGTAATAAGCATACTAGCTACTACATAACTAATCATTGCAAGATTAAAAACTCCATCGTGGATTGCTCCAAAAATAATTGAAGATGCTATAGCAGCAGTCATAAACTCAACATATTTATTACAACCTTTATGTAAATCATATAGACAACCAAACAATAATTTTCTATATACAACCTCTTCAAAAATAACTGTAAAAAACATAACAATCATAGAAATATATTCATTTTGATTGTCTATTTTCATAAGATTTTCACTGTTCAAACTATTAATTGACATATGAAAAATATTATATATTACATACATTATAGTATGAAATAAAAAAACTGATAAAATTAAAAATAAAAATACTATTAAAATAGTTTTTTTTATATTCATTTTTTTAGAATAATCTACTGAAGTTAATTTTCCATTAAATAAAAATTTAGAGATTAATAAAACAATCCCCGCAACAACAAAATTTAATACTCCAAAAGAAATATTCTTATCCAAAATAGAATTTCCAAAAAGACTAACAACTAAAAAATCGTTAAAAAATATATATTTTACTATATGTTGTCTATAAATGAATTCACAAAAAACAAACATTAAAATAGGTACTGCAAGTTTTTTAGAATTTTCATTAGATATCATAACTTTCTCCTCGAAAATTATTATTTACTATATTTAATTTGTTTTTTATAAGATATGCTGTAGATATCTACAGCATATCTTATAAAACTATTTCTTCTTTTTTCATCTCTATATCTGATGTTCCTGAACAATTTATACAATAACGTATACAATAAATACACATAGGCATTACGTGACTATTTGTATTTGCTCCACCAAACCTATCTTTCCCAGAATATTGAGACTTTGAAGATACTCCTAAGTGTTTCTCCTTATTTGATTTTGTTAAAACATCTTTAGGATCTTTTATTGCGCTTGGCGCTTTACTTGAATTTCCCGGTCCATTTGCCATTTTTTATTCCTCCTTTTTTTATATTAAATGTTGATTTTCTAAAAATGTAACAAATTTAAAAAATACAACAAAAATACCAATCTTTAAAATTGATATAATATGAACAATATTGTTCAAAATTATATATCAACAAATTATCATCATATATTTTTCGTTATTATTTTAATATAATATTCACACTTTATAAGATTCAAGTTTTTATATTATTTATATTTTTCTAAAAAAATATTATAATTAAATTACAAAATATCCATCATTGCTAAAAACAAATTATTTAAAACATGCACCGTCATAGATGCAGAAATTCTTTTTGTATAAAAATATACACTAGAAAAAACCACTCCATATACTACATATGTAATCATAGCAGGATGAAAAACTCCATCATGTGTTGCTCCAAATATTATTGAAGACACAAGGACAGATGTTATAAATCGTACATATTTATTACATCCTGAATGCAAATCATATAAATATCCAAACAAGATTTTTCTATATACAATTTCCTCAAACATAGGTCCTGTAAATACTATAGTAAATACAGAAAACAATGTTTTTTTCAAAAAAAATACTGTAATAATAGTGTTCTTACTTTTTCTAACAATACCTAAAACATTTACTAAAAAATTCTTGAGCATAAATAAAAATATTATAGTTAAAATTAAGATTACAATAGAAAATAAAAAACTCTCTTTTAATCCTTTTTTTGAAGAAGCATCTATTGAATTAAATTTTCCATTATATACATACTTAGAAATCAACAACACAGATATAATTATAAAAATATATCCTAATCCATCAAATAAAGTACCATCAAAAAATAATCTCCAGTCAATACGAACTTTCTAAAAATAGGTAAAATTTTTCTTTTAAAAATAAATTCACAAAAAATAAACATTAAAATCGGCAATATCCATTTTTTAAAGTTTTGTGTATTTAATATATCTGTTTTTTCCATAATTTTCTCCCTAACAATACTTTTTATACTATTTATAATTTTCCAAATTAATCTTACTATAATTAAATTTCAAAAAATTCCATAATAATTAAAAACAAATTATTTAAAACATGCACTGTCATAGATGCGGAAATTCTTTTCGTATAAAAATATACACTTGAGAAAATCAGCCCATATATTACATAGTCAATCATAGCGAGATGAAAAACTCCATCATGTGTTGCTCCAAAAATTATTGATGACACCATTGCTGAAGTTATAAATCTTACATATTTATTGCATCCTGAAAGTAAATCATATAAATATCCAAATAAAATTTTTCTATATACTATTTCTTCAAACATAGGTCCAGTAAATACTATATCAAATACAGAAAACAAGTTTCTTTCCAAGAAAAATATAGTTCTTTCAGTATTCCTACTTTTTATAAATACGCCCAAAATATTTGTTAAAAATTTGCCAAACGCAAAAAAGAATGTTATTGTTAAAATTAAGATTACAATAGAAAATAAAAAACTCTCTTTCAATCCTTTTTTCGAAGAAGCATCTATTGAATTAAATTTTCCATTATATACATACTTAGATATTAACAATACAGATATAATTATAAAAATATAGCCTAATCCTTGAAATAAAATCCAATCAAAATAATAATCTCCAGTCAATTTGAATTTAATAATAATAGGTAAAATTTTTCTTTTAAAAATAAATTCACAAAAAATAAACATTAAAACAGGTAATATCCATTTCTTAAAGTTTTTAGTATCTATCATTTCTTTCTTCCCTTATATAGTTATACCATTATTCTCATAAGATAAATTATTCCATTAGTTAAACAATGAATAATTATTGCAGAAGATATTCTTTTTGTATATAAATATACACTTGCACAAACTACACCTGTTGTAACATAATATAACATGTAAGGATGAAAAACACCATTGTGAATTGATCCAAAAATTATTGAAGACACAACTACCGACGTTATAAATCTTACATATTTATTACATCCCGAATGTAAATCGTATAAATAACTGAATAAGATTCTCCTATAAACTATTTCTTCAAGTATTGGTCCTACCAAAACGACTTCAAAAACCGCAAAAACACTCGATTTTTGAGATACTTCTAGCAAATTACCATTATGACTATTTACTTGTCCAAATATATAATAAATAATAATGCCAATTATCCTTTCAATAACAAAAAACGTAATAATAAACGTAATAATAGAAATCAAAACTGATTTTAACAAAGATATTTTTTTAGAACTATCTATTGAATTTAATTTATTTTTAAATACAAAGTATATTATAATTATAAATACAATTGCCATCAAACTATTGGCAACAAAATAAATTAATGCAAAATCTTTAAATCCATATTTAGGAAGAAGTCCCATAACTATTTTCTTATAGCAAAACTCAAAAAAAATGAACAAAAAAATCGGCAAAATCCACTTTTTAAAATTCTTAACTTTTACCATAAATTCTCCTTCTATATATAAAAATGTATGGAAAATCCATACATTTTTAAATTAAACTATAATTCTATATTTTCAATATTCAAGTTAGCCGTTCCTGTGCAATTCATACAATAAGGATTTCTTCCATCTGGCGAAGGCCAAATTGTTGGTTTTAAACCATTAAGTCCTTTTCCTTTCCCATTTGATGAGCTTGTCCCAAACTTGTTTTTATCGTTTTTGTTTGTAAATCCTTTTTTATTAGGATTAAAAGTTGAATTTGCTTTACTAGGTCCTCCATAATGATTCATACAAATTCCCTCCTTAAAAAGTTTTTACAGATTATTTTTTGACGTCAATACATCTGTTAGCTAAATGGTATCATATGAAAACGTAATTGTCAATAGTATTTGTATAAAAATATTAATTATTTTTTAAAAATATTAATTATTTTTAATAAATTCTAAATTTTTAGACATTTATTTTAATAAAAATATTAATTTTTTCTATTTTAAATAAATATTTTATATCTGAATTATATTTTAAAAAAACTTTTTCTTAAACTGTTTAGTTTTGTATTGACATTTTTTAAAAAATTTTTTACAATGATTATAAAAATTGGAGGAGAATTAATCTAATGACAAAATTTTTAAAAAAGTTTTTATCCAAGAAAAAATTACAGCTATCAATTTTATTTTTTATCCAAGGAATTTATATCATTTTAAATTTACTTTTTCCTTTTTTAAATGGGAAATTTTTGGATGTGCTTATAAATGCAAGTAGCATAAAAGAAATTTTAAGTTTTGTTTATATACTATCTTTTATAGGAATTATGGATATAATTTTTAGCTATACTTATAAGATGTTATCCTTAAAAACAAAATCTGATATTTCTTTTTTGGTAAATTTATCAATTATTGAACATGTAAATAAAATTTTTATTGAGAAATTTGAATCTTTTAATCCTACATATCTTAATGAAAGAATTAAAGAAGATTCAGATGCCGTAGTAACTTTTTGGATTGAAAATATATGTTATTTTATATTTAATATAATATCCTTCATTTTTATAATATATATTCTGTCAAAAGTTAATATTATTGTAATGTATTCTGTTTTTATCTTTTCGTTTATATACTTTATTATATACACTATAATAAAAAATCCTATGTTCAAAGTAAATAAAGATATGTTGGAACAGTCCAATTCTTTTTTCAATAACTTAAATGAAGTATTCTTACGAAATAGAGAAATTAGAATACGATCAGAATATGAAAAAACTTCAAACTTTCTACACTCTGAATACGATAATTTAATATATAAAATTTTAAGATTTGGAAAAATTTCATTTGCTTTTTCATCAATTGACGAATTTATAAGTTTGATATTTTCTATATTTATTTTTATATTGGGCGGTACTTATGTAATAAATAAAAAAATTACAATAGGTGAGTTTACTATAATATCTGTATATTTTTCTATGATTTTAAATATAATAAAATATTTTTTCAATATAGGTCAAGAATATCAAGTAGCAAATGGTTCTCTAGAAAGACTTTTAGAAATTAAAAATTTTGAAAAAGAAAGAAATGGAGAAACTCCCTTAAAAAATATAACAAGACTAGAAGCTATAAATTTCAATTATACATTTAATGATAAGAATTTATATAAAAGCGACTTAAATCTTACATTTGAAAAAAATAATATTTACTGTTTAATTGGAAAAAACGGTTGTGGTAAAAGTACTTTAGTAAATGCTTTAATCGGTATAAACAAATTAAATAAAAAAGGAACCATAAAGCTCGAAGATAATGAGATAGAAAAATTAGATATGTATGATATAAGAAAAAATTGTATTTCTTATATGCCACAAAAAGAATTTTTTAGAATGATAACTGTTGAAGATTTTTTAAAAGAATCTAATAATATTAACATATCTGATATTGATGAAAATTATTTATTTAAAAATCTATTTTTTTCAGAATTTTTAAATCTGAATGATATTTTAAAAAAGAATCTCCCTAATTTATCTGGAGGAGAAAAACAACTCGTATCTCTATTAACTACAGTTTTAAAAAATTCTGATATTTATATTTTTGATGAACCTACTTCCAATCTGAACTCTAATTTAATAGAACCATTTTTGGAATACTTGAATTATTTAAAATCTAAGGATAAAATAATTCTAATAATATCTCATGATAAAAAAATAATTCAGAATATAGAAAATTCAATAATACTATAATAAAAAGACATTCGTTAAAATAAAGCAAACACCCCATCAGATATCTTACACATCTGATGGGGTGTTTAGTTAAATTAAAAATATTTTGTTAAAAATTATATATTAGTATTTTAATAATTGTAATTTATTTTTCTACGATTTCAATTTTGTCATATGCTTTTATCTTTCCACCTTTTATTACTTTTGTGAAAATTCCCTCTCTTGGCATAACACAGTCGCCAACTATATGTCTTATTTCACAGCCTAGATGACATTCTTTTCCTATTTGTGTAACTTCAAGAATACAGTCTCCTACTTTTAAGATTGTCCCAATTGGCAATTTGTAAAGGACAATTCCTTCAGTTAAGATATTTTCTGCAAAATCTCCTGCTGAAAGTTCCGGAAGTTTCTTTTTCATCGCTTCCATGCTTTCAACTCCAAGTAAACTTACTTGTCTATGCCATTTTCCTGCATGTGCATCGCCATCTATTCCGTAATCTTCAATTAATTCTATGTACTCTACGGGATGTTTTTTTATTCCCTTTCTTTCACTTATACTTACTGCTAAAACTTTCATTACTTACCCCTCACAAAATCTCCGCTTTTTCCACCTGATTTTTCCAATAATTTAATATCTGTTATTTCAATATCTCTTTGAACTGCCTTACACATATCATATATTGTTAGAGCTGCTATTGAAACTGCTGACAGTGCTTCCATTTCAACTCCAGTTTCTCCAACACATTTAGTTGTGGCAATTATTTCTATTTCAAAGTTTTCATAATCCATATTAAATTCAATATCAACACCAACTAAATTTATCGGGTGGCACATTGGAATTATATCGGAAGTCTTTTTTGCTCCCATAATTCCTGCGACTTGAGAAACAGCTAGAACATCACCCTTTTTAGCTTTGCCCTTTACAACTATATTAAAAGTTTCTTCATTTAATTTAACTTTTGCAAAAGCCTTGGCAATTCTTTTAGTTTTTCTTTTTCTCCAACATCGACCATTTTTGCACGACCTTGATCATTAATATGAGTTAAAACTTTTTCTTCCATTTTAACCTCCGATTTTATTCATATCTCTTGCACTTTCACTTTTTCCGTCTTCAAGATGATGTTTTTCAGGTTTTTCAAAAATTCCTCTCTTAAAAACTTCTTCAAGCTCTTCTCCACTCAAACCTTTAAGATTTATTTCATCTTTTGAATGTAGGCAAGGTTTTAGTTTTCCGTCACTTGTTAATCTTATACGATTGCAATCTTCACAGAATGAACAACTTATAGGGCTTATGAGTCCTATTCTACCTTTTTGTCCCTTTATTTTATAAATTTTTGCAACTCCCGAAACTCCATCAAACTCTAATTCCGGAACTTTTTCCAAAACAATTTTATTTGAAACAAATTTATCCTTAGACCAATTTGCAGTTTCTCCAATTTGCATAAGCTCTATAAAACGAACTTCCAACTCGTATTCATTTGCTAAATTTACAAAGTCCTGTATTTCATCATCATTAAAGCCACCGATTAGAACTACATTTATTTTGACCTTAAAGCCCTTTTTTATTGCATAAAAAAGACTTTCCATAGTCTTATCAAAATCATTTCTCCTTGTTATATCATTGTACTTTTCTTTTATCAAAGTGTCAAGGCTGAAATTTATTCTTCTAACTTTATTTTCAAAAAGTTCATCTGCCATATCTTTTAGATAAACTCCATTTGTCGTTATTGCAATATCTTCAATTTCATCAATCTTAGAAATCTGTTTACACAAATTAATAAAACCGCGACGAACCAAAGGTTCCCCGCCTGTTAACCTAATTTTTTTTATTCCGTTTTTCGATGCGACTTTAACTATTTCAACAATTTCTTCAATGGATAGAATATCACTATGACAAAGACTTTCAACTCCACTTTCGGGCATACAGTATTTGCATCTTAGATTACATAAATCAGTAACTGAAATTCTAAGGTAGGTGATATTTCTTCCAAATCTATCTTTCATATAATCTCCTATCTCGATTTTTAATTATTTTTCTCTTCCAGCAAAATTAAATCTTCTTTTCTTAAAGTAATAAAAAGATTTTTTTCGTGTTCAACCTTTTTCCAAATGCCTTTAGTTACTTCAACTCTTATGGATTTTTTTGCACCTTTTTTACGAACTAGGATTATATAAGTAAAGACATCTTCAATAACCTTATCTATTTCAACTTCAAATGAATTTTCATCTGATTTTACAAATTCAATAAAATGTGCACGCACTCCTAAAACTTTATGATTTTCTAAAATCATATCGCTAGTTTCAAGCTCAACATCCCAGTCCTTTGCTCTAAGTCTATTTTCTGAAATTCTTTCAATTTCAGAAAAGTTTTTACAACCGGAAATCAGACAGGACGAAAAAGTTTTTGGATTTTTAAAAAGCTCTTTCTTTTGCATAAGCTCTTCACTTTTTCCCTTTGACATTACACAAATTTCATTGCAAAGTCTATAGACTTCTTCTCTACTATGAGAAACTAGAATTGTAGGAATATTGTATTTTCTTAAAATTTCAGAAACTTCCAATTCTATTTTCCATTTTAAATAGTCATCTAAGGCAGAAAAAGGCTCATCTAAAAGAATAATTTCCGGCTTGTTTATGAGTAATCTTGCAAGAGCAACTCTTTGTTTTTCTCCACCAGAAATTTCATTTATTTTCTTATCCTTTAA
The DNA here is from genome assembly GCF_000214475.1 of Parvimonas sp. oral taxon 110 str. F0139. GTDB lineage: Bacteria > Bacillota > Clostridia > Tissierellales > Peptoniphilaceae > Parvimonas. The sequence goes on from NZ_AFII01000002.1 coordinate 600,497, forward strand.
ATGAGAAATCCTCATTTCTTCAAGTTTTTCCATAATTAATTTATCAAAATTTTCTCCTTCTCTTATACCCACTTTAATATTTTCATAGACATTCATATTAGGAAAAAGGGCGTTGTCTTGAAATAAATAACCTATTTTTCTGTCTTTTGGAGAAACATTTATCTTTTTTTCAGAGTCGAATAGAACTCTATCATTTAATACAATTCTTCCTTTATCGGGTTTTTCAATTCCTGCAATACATTTTAAAGTAAGACTTTTCCCACTTCCTGATGCTCCTAAAAGTCCCATTATTTCATTGTCAAATTCAAATTTTGTTCTTAAATTAAATTTTCCGAAATTTTTTTCAATATCAACATAAATCATAAATTACTCCAATTTTTAAAATTAATCTTTAACTGCTTTCTTTTCCAACATATTTATAATGATAAGAACTGTAAATGAAATTACAATATTAACAAATACCCATTTATATGCTAAAGCGTCATTTCCCGTTCTCCAAAGTTGATAAACAGTTGTAGAAATTGTCGCAGTATCATTTGGAGTATAGCCTGAAACCATACTTGTCGCTCCATATTCTCCCAAAGCTCTTGCAAAACTTAAAACAAGTCCTGCTAAAATTCCCTGTTTGCAATTAGGCAAAGTAATTCTCCAAAAAATCCAAGTATTACTCTTTCCAAGTGTTTGAGCAACGTATTTTAAATTCATATCGAAATTTTGAAAAGAACTTCTGGCTATTCTATACATTAGTGGAAAAGTTACGACTACAGTTGCAAAGATTGCAGAATACCAATTCATAACAAGTCTTATTGAAAATTTTTCCAAGAAAAAACTTCCGATTGCACTTTTCGGAGATAATAATCTCAAAATGAAAAAGCCGATAACCGTTGGTGGTAATACTAAAGGAAGTGTTAGAATAACATCTAAAATTCCCCTTATAAATCTATTAAGTTTTGAAATATAATACGCTAAGAATATCCCGATAAAAAAAGTTATCACAGAAGAAATTAATGCAATTCTCAGCGAATTTAAAAGAGGATAAAGATCCATAAACACTTCCCTTTCTTATTACTATTTTGTATTTTTATTTAAATTATTTCGCCATTGTAAAGCCAACTTTTTCAAAAATTGCCTTACATTCATCACCTTTTAAGAATTCTAAAAATTCTTTGGCTTCTTTTGAGTTTTTAGAATTTTTCATAATTGCAGCTGGATATAAAACAGGAGTCTTAATCATTCCTTCTTTTGCAGTTGCAACAACTTCAAGGCCTGCTGAATAAGCGTCAGTTGCATAAATTATACCACAGTTTGCAACTCCTTCTTTAATCCAAGTTGTAACTTCTTTAACATTGCTTCCGAAAGTAACTTTCTTTTGAATTTCATCCCAGATTTTTAAGTTTTTCAAAAGTTCTTCTGAATATTGTCCAACAGGAACGTCAGAGTTTCCAAGAGCTATTTTAGAAATTTCTGCCTTTGTTAAATCTGTAAAATCTTTAAGACCTAAAGAATTTCCCTTTGCAACAGCAAGAACAACCTTATTTTCTAAAAGATTAAATCTACTTGCTTCGTCAATCACTACATTTGCTTCTGGAGTTTTTGTCTTATCCAAAGCATTCATTTGTTTTTGAGCTGCAGAAATAAAAATATCTACTTCTGCCCCTTGTTCAATTTGTTTCTTTAAAGTTCCTGAAGAATCAAAAGTATAAACTAACTCTATATCCTTATGTTTTTCTTCATATATTTTTTTGATTTCTTCCATTGTTTCTGTCATTGAAGCCGCACAATAAACATTTAGTTTCTTCTTTTCTGTCTTTTCTACTTTAGTTTCATTCTTTTCTGCTTGTTTTGAAGAACATGCAGTAAATCCAAGAATCATAGTTAAAACTAAAAAAACTCTTAGTAATTTTTTCATAAAATACTCCTTAAAATATATTTGACTTTTAGTCAAATAAATTTTATCATCTAAAGGAAAATAAGTCAATAACTACGGTTAAGTTATCTTAAAAATAATCGAACGTTTTTTGCTAAAATATCGATTGTGAAGATGTTTTTATTTTTTCTAATATATTTATAAAAGATAATTTTATGATTATTTAGTTTTAACGTTTAGCTCCTAATCAAAGTTATTTCCTTTATACGTCATCTCGACTGTAGCAGAGCGGAATGGAGAGATCTCATACTTTTGCTTTAGCAAAAGTAGATGTATCGTAGATACATACAGCAATTTTGTTTTTATTTCTTTCAGAAATACTATTGCTTGCCAGCAAGCAATAGTTGAGATCTTCACAGTCGATTGTACTCAAATCAAAGATTTGAACAATCTTTGCGTCAGACCTACTTTTATTTACAAGTAAACAAAGTTAGGGCTAGATTGACTCCGTTTCACTCCGCTCAAGATGACGTATTGGGGGTTTTTCTTTAAAAGTATCGTGACGTTAACTATTTTGTTTTATATACAGTAACTACGTAAAAACTACTTTTGTTTACAAGTAAACAAAGTTAGGGCTAGATTCGCTTCACTTCACTATGTTCCGTTTCGGTCGAAATGACGTGTTAGGAGTATCTCTTTTTTAAAGTTTGGTAATGTGAATTATTTATTTTTATCCAATACTATGTTGTGAATTTTTCACAATAAAAAAGAGATAATTTTCATTATCTCTGTACTATAATATCTTTTAAATAATCTACATCTTTTATTAGTATTTTTTCGTTTCAATCAGTTCTATAACTCCCTTTGCATTTAGTTCTGCAAGTTTACGAGTTACGGTTTCTCTTGTAAGTCCTGCGAATGAGCCCATATTTTCACGACTTATATTTAATTCCAACATTATTCCGTCTATTTTTTTTACTCCAAAGTTTCTAGCTAAACTTAAAAGAAGTGATGCTACTTTTACATCTGCGCTGTTTTCTATAAGTCTTGTTACTAAGTCTTCTGCATGACGGATTCTTAAAAAGGATTCTTCTAAAATCTTTATTGTAACTTTTGGATATTTATTTATAATCTTGTCAAAGTTTTCTTTAGAAAGAGAGATTACATAAGTATCTTCAATAGCTTGTCCATAGTAGATATAACCAGTCTTTTTGATAAGATTAAGTCCACCTATAAAATCATCTTTTTGATAGATATATAGCATTTGTTCAATTCCAGAGCTACTTATGGTAAAGACTTTTATTTTACCACTTACAATTATATACATGGTATTGGCTTTATCTCCAGGTTTAAATAAAAATGTATTTTTTTGTATCTCATTATATTTAATTCATCTTTAAAAGTATCAATCTCTTCAGTTGATAAATCAGAAAAAATTAGCAAATTTTGTAAATTAATATCCTTGTTTTTCATTTAAACCTCCTTGACTATTTTGTAATTTTAATTCTAACATTTATTATAAATAAAATCAACATATTCATATTTTTTCGCTTGATGAGAAAATAATTATTTTAATGTTGTATTATTTTAAAGTTCTGAACAAAAAAATTTTAAAAAAGTATTGACAAATATTTTTTTAGATGATAAAATAATGAAAATAAATTTTAAATTTGAAAGAAAGAGTAGAAAATTGAAAGTTTAAGAGAGTTAGTGGTTGGTGTGAACTAATACGGAAAATTTTTGAAAATCATCTTTTACAAAGGATTCGTGAAATGAGTAAGGAATCCCGCAGTGGTTTGCGTTACAAAAACCCGACATTGTTAGATGTTTGAGTGTTTCATTTTTTGAAAAATTAAGGTGGTACCGCGGAAAGTTATTTCGTCCTTTGTTCTATTAGAACAAAGGACTTTTTTTTGAAATAATTTACCACCATTTATATAATGAGATTATTTGAACAAAATGTCCAAGATTAAATTTTAGGAGGTTTTTTATGAAAAACAATTTATCAAGAGAACAATTTTTTAGCGTAGCGATAATGCTATTCGGTTTATTTTTCGGAGCAGGAAATTTAATATTCCCTCCACTATTAGGAAAACAAGCAGGTTCTGCAAGTTTTCAAAGTTTATTAGCCTTTGGAGTAACAGCGGTTGTATTCCCTATCTTGGGTGTAGTTTGTGTTGCAAAGACTAAAGGTCTTTCAAATCTAGCAGGAAAAGTGGATAAATATTTTGCAGTTATATTTACTACTATGATATATATGGCAATAGGACCTGGACTTGGAATCCCAAGAGCAGGAAGCCTTCCTTTTGAAATGGCAGTTGCTCCATTTTTACCAGAAAATGTTTCAGTAAGTGTTTCAAGATTTGTTTACACTTTTGTATTCTTTTTAGTTGCATATTTAGTTTGCTTAAAACCAAGTAAATTAGTAACAAGAATGGGAAAATTCTTAACCCCTGCCCTTTTACTTCTTATAACTGTAATGTTTGTTGGAGTACTTTTCAACAATCCTAATGCTGTAACAAGTCCTGTTGGAGATTACGCGACTTCTTCAACTGTTAAAGGATTTTTAGAAGGATATAATACAATGGATACAATAGCTGCTTTAAATTTCGGCCTTGTAATCTCACTTGCTATAAAATCTTTCCAAGTTAACGATGAAGAAAAAGTTATAGGTTATACTGTAAAAGTTGGTTTAGTTGCTGGTTCTTTCCTTTTTGTAATCTATGCAATGCTTGCTTATATAGGAATGACAACTTCAGGTTTAACTGAAAATGTAAAAAATGGTGCTGAAATATTAACAACAGTTTCACAATATGTATTTGGAAAATTCGGAATAGTTTTACTTGCAAGTATATTCACTCTAGCTTGTTTAACAACTTGTATAGGTCTTATAACAAGTATAAGTAAATTCTTCGAAACTATGACAAAAGAAAAAGTGTCTTACCATACTTGGATAGTATTTTGGACTTTCCTTTCTTTCCTAGTTGCAAACTTCGGACTTAACACAATATTAAAAGTTTCTGTTCCAGTTTTAGTTGCAATCTATCCTGTTTCAATAGTTTTAATACTACTTGGACTTACAGAAAAATATTTTGGATATAATAAATTTACTTATAGATTAGTTTGTTATACAGTAACTTTTATAGCTGTTGTAGAATCTTTACAAAGTGTAAATTTAACCTTACCATTAGTAACAAAATTAGTTTCAAGTCTTCCTTTCTACAGCTTAAGTCTTGGTTGGGTAATCCCAATGGTCTTAACTTGGTTTGTAGGAATGAGTTCAAAACTGCTTGAAAATAGCAAAGCTCCTGCAAGAAGCACAGCTTTTGACGAATAATATTGATATTTAAACCTCTTTATGCTAAAATAATTAAAAAAGCTTTATAAGGAGGTTTTTTTATGGAAAATATTTTACAAGTAAAGAATCTTACTAAAATGTTCGGACAAAATTATGCCGTAAATAACGTTGATATGAATATTCAACGTGGAGATATTTACGGTTTTATCGGAAGAAATGGTGCTGGTAAGACTACTTTAATTCGAATTTTATTGGGACTTTGTGAAAAAAACAGTGGTGAAATTGAGCTTTTTGGTTCAAGTAATCTAAACGAAGGAAGAGATAAAACAGGTTGTATTATAGAAAATCCTGCATTATTCCCTAAGATGACAGCAAAAGATAATATAATTGCTCAATCTAAGGCTGTAGGAGTTAAACTTAGCAGTTCAGAAATTGACGATTTACTTAGTGTTGTAGGACTTGAATCTACAGGCAAGAAAAAAGCTAAAGATTTTTCTCTTGGTATGAAACAAAGACTTTCAATAGCTCTTGCACTTGTAGGAAATCCTGAATTTTTAGTGCTTGACGAACCTACAAATGGACTTGATCCTGAAGGTATTAGAGATGTTAGAAATTTGATTTTAAGATTAAATAAAGAAAAGAATATTACTGTTTTAGTTTCAAGCCATATCTTAGGAGAACTTCATAAATTGGCAACAAGATATGGAGTTATAGATAAAGGTAGACTTATTAAAGAATTTACTGCTAAAGAACTTGATGAAAAAACAGAAGATGGCTTTGAAATAAAAGTTAAAGAAGATGATGTTCAGAGCGCAGAAGATTTCTTAAAAGAAAGTAATATTGATTACTCATTTGATAAAGAAAAATGTAAGTTTACAATTTCCAAAAATGAAAATTCAGATGAAATTCTTAAACAAATAACTGCAAAAGGTGTAATTCCTACATCTTATGGATTTAAGAATGTTGACTTGGAAGATTATTTTATGGAACTTATAGGAGGTAAACATGAATAGAGTTTTAAGTTATGACAGATTTAAATTACACAAATCAAAATTTTGGTGGATTTGTATATTAATTTCAATGGCTATTGCTGATTTGACTATATTCACATTTGCGACCGGAGCATCAAAATTGGGAGCTAAAGTTATTCCTTTTTCCTATTATAGAACAGTAACAAATCCTTCAACATTAATATTCTTGATAATTGTTTGTATGTTTATAGGAACTGATTTTAAAACAGGAACGATTAAAAATGTTGCATCCAAAGGAATAAAGAGACATGAAATAGTTCTTTCAAAATTAATTTGGAGTTATATATTAGCAATAGTTTTTGTAGCTTTAACAGTTGCTACAGCTTTAGTTACAATGATTATATTTACAAAAACTTCAATAAAATCTAGTGAAATAATAGAGATTTTAAAATTATCAGGACTTTCAATTCTTTCACTTTGGGCATTTAGCTCAATTTATACACTAATTACTTTTATAGTTAAAAGTTCAGGAGCCGCTATTGCAATTTCTATAATTTTAAGTATATTCTCAACAATAATTATAACTTTAGTTGAACAACTAATTTTAAAATCAAAGAACTTATCAAGACTTTTCCCTAATTTCATAGCAACTATTGCTAGCGGAGCTTCAACAGCGAAGAGTACCACAATATTTATTATTGCAATGTTTGTATGGATTATAGTTTGTTCAGCTTTAACTATTTTAATTTTTCAAAAACAAGATATAAAATAGTATTTATTCTACAATAAGATAATTAATTATGGGAGTCAATAGACTCCCTTTTTTATGAAAATTACAAAGATAGAGGTGATAAAATGCAAGATATTTTATGGTTATTTCCAGTTATTTTTATGGTTCATGAAATGGAAGAGATAATAGGACTTCGAATTTGGCTTGAAAAAAATATAGATATTACAAAAAAATACAGCAGAATTTCAAAAATTTATCAAAATTTAACTACAGAAGCTTTTTCAGTTGCTGTTTTAGAGGAGTATTTGTTATCTATAATCATAACTGCTCTAAGTATTTATTTTAAAATCTATCTTCTTTGGATTGGAGTATTTATTGCTTTTGCAGTACATCTAGTTATCCATATAATCTCAAGTATTATAATAAGAAGATATATTCCAGCACTTGCAACTAGTATTCTACTTTTACCTATAAGTATCTTTTTAATAAACAAAGTAATTGTAGAGCTTCATTATTCAACATTTAGTGTAATTATGGCTTCTTTATTGTGTTTTATAATAATGCTAATTAACTTAATGTTTATTCATAAATTGATGAGAAAAGTAAGTGAAAAATTTAATAATTAAAAAATAATTATCCTATTTATATTACAATACTCCAGCCATTTCCTAAAATCAAATTTGATATTAGAAAAGCTAGTAAGTTAGAAAATATTACCATTGGAAATAGTATAAGTATTATTTCAACAAAGCCAAAAAGAAGGAACCCACCATCTCTATGTCCAAAAAGGAGACTGTATAAATTGTACTTAAAGTAATACAAAGAAGTTTTTCCTTTACTATAATCCCCATACTTTTTAAAAAACCATATCCAAGCCATCTCTCTAATATAAACCATAAGTCTATAGGCTGTTGTTGCTGATATGATTATTCCGATAACAAATGTGTAGGAAAGAAAGCTGTATTCAAAATACAGACGCATTATTGTTATGTAAATAATTAAAACAATTTCTATTGTAAAAATCCATTTTATATATTTTCTCATTGTAAATTTATTTTCAGCTGTAGGTTCTTTTGCCAAAAGCATCAAAATAATTACTAAAATAACTAATCCTATTGCTTTTGCGATACCTTCTAGAATATACATTAGAACTAACTCCTTTTTGAATATTTCTTTCTTTATCTATTATAAGATAAATCCGCTTCTATGAGTTTTCCATTTTTCGCGTCTTCAGGGATTATTATTTCCTTAACTTCGTCTATATCAGAATATTTTACGGTAAATTCTTCGTCTAAAGAAACGGAAATAATTCTTTGACCATCTTTGAAATATGCAAATTTAGCTTTTATTTCACATTCTGTTGGTAAAAATGTATTTTTATCAATTATATATCTTACTTCAACTTTTTCAACCAATAATTGCTTTCTTATTTCTTCAGTTCCTGTTTGAACAGAGTCTAGAATTTCATTAAGGACTTTACTAACAGATGTTTCACTTCCAGAGTAAGTAATTTCATAGTTTGACTCTTTTGCTTCTACTTTCATTTTATTTTGAATAGCAGTTAGAAATTCCGTTACTATTTCAAAGTTTGTAAGTTTTCTTTTTCCATTATATCCTTCTCTAAACTTCTCGTTAGTAGCCCTCTTCCAACTTGTATTTTTAATATCTTCTATATAGATAGTATCATCTGTAATATATAACATGCTCTCAAACTTCTGTCCATCTCTTTCTGCATTACGCTCTATTTTTACAATGGACGGATTTGTTGTCATTGATGTATCTAATTGTATAATTGAGTGGACATTTTGATCTGGACTAGTAAAATTTTGTATAGTCTCTATTTTTGCATTTGCACTTTTTACTGATTTTGTCGCTTCTGCTACTTTCTTAACCAATTCATCATTTTTAGTATTGTCAACCTTAGATGAACAGCCAACTGCTATAGTAAAAAATAGGCAAATAGAAAAAACAAAAGAATTTTTTTCATTATTTTCATATAAAACCCCCACTAAATTGTAATATATTTATAATAAAAAGTAAATATAAGGAATGAATTGCTATATTTGGAGTATTTAAATTTTGACATACAAAAACCCCCAAATTCTTTGTTCAGATTTAGGGGTTCAAATCATTATTTGGGAACTGAAGGTGCTTCAGGCAAATTTGGATCTGCATTTTTCGCATTAAGAACATTTTCAGGAATTGTTATAGCTTCAACATTATTTACATCTGAATATTTTGCGGATATTTCTTCAACCATTCCAAGTCCATCAACTTTTTGCCCGTTTTCATAATAATCATAATTAGCTTTAATATAAAATTCTGTTGGTAAAAAAGTCTTTGCATCTACTATAAATTTAAATTCAAAACCACTAGATTTTACCTGTTTAAGTAATTTTTCTGTACTCCTATCAATATAAATTAAGACCTTTGAAATTACATCTCCAAATGAAGAATCATTTCCTGAATAAGTAACTTCATAAGTTGAGCTTTTTTGTACTACTGTTAAATTATCTTTTACAGATGTCAAAAATTCTAGAGCATTTTTATAGTTTACAAGATCTCTTCTTCCATCACTTAGCTTTCTAATGGCTTCAAATGTAGCTTTTGACCATTCTTTAGTTTGATAATGTTGACTATAAATTACACTATCTGTAATATATTGCTCATTATCTGTCTTTTTATTTTCAGAACTTAGACTAGTACGATAAATTTTTATAATAGTTGGATTATCAGACATTGACATATCCATAGTTACAGTAGAAACAAATGTTCCATTATCACCATTTATTGTTTGTTTTTTTTCAACAACAGCCTTTGAACTTTTTACTGTTTTAATTGCTTCAGTATATTTTTGAAGAAACTCTGAACTATCTACTTTAGTTCCTTTTTCTTCTTCTTTTTTATTTTCTTCTTTTTTACTATTATCTTTATTTTCTGTTGTAGTAGTTTTCTTTTTATCCTCTTTAGATGAACAAGCTACCACGACAACAGAAAGTGAACAAATAGCAAGAGCCATTAAAATTCTTTGTACTTTTTTCATATTAAACCTCCTTAATAAATGTACAACTATATAGTAATATATTTTTTCATAAAAGTAAAGCCTTAAACTAATTTAAAAAATGCAGATAAAATTCGATTTATCTGCATTAAAATATTTCTGTTTTCTTTCCTTTATTTCATTTCTTTTGCATTTTTAACTTCATCTGGTATTTTTAACGACTCAACCTTATTTATATCAGAATAGGTAAATTTCGTTTCTGAATCAAATGATACAGAACCTTGTTCTTTTTTAACAGTAGCTTTTATCTTTGTCTCAGATTCTACCGGATAAAATGTTTTTTTATCAATTACATATTTTACTTCATAATTTTCAAGAGTCATATTTTCAAATGATTTTGCCAAAGTAGGTTGAGTTGAAAGTATGGATTTTGTAAGTGCTTGTTTAGCTGTTTCGTCCTTTCCTGAATAAGTAACTACATAGTTTGAACCCTCTTCAACTATTGTGAGATTATCTCCTAAAGCTTTGATAAATTCAGGAATAGCATCTAAATTTCCAACATTCTTTTGTTGCCCAAAAATTTTTTTGAAATTTCCTTCCTTAACTTTATACCATTTTTTATCCAATGATGATAGAAAATACATTTCTTCTTTAGTAAAATACATACCATATTCACTAGATTTTTGTCCAACTATAGTAGTCTTACCATCTAATTTAACTATAAGTGGTTCTGATGAAATGGTTGCTTCAATTTCTGAATTACTAGTCGCGCCTTTTCCAAAAATATCACTTGTTACTTTACTTTGAACTTTAACTTTTGAACTCTTTACATTTTTTGAAGCTTCTAAAACTTTGTTATAAAGTTCTTCAGCTGATATAACATTTTCTTTTTTTGATTATTATTTGAATTATTGTTATTATTGTTGTTATTATTATTATTGTTATCTTTTGATGAACATCCTACTGCTACAATAGAAACTGAGCAAATAGCAAGAGCCATCAATATTCTTTGTACTTTTTTCATATTATACCTCCTAAATAAAATGTACAACTATATTGTAATACATACCTAATAAAAAGTAAAGTTTTTGATTATTTTTAAGTCAAAAAGCAGATAAAATAGAGTTTATCTGCTTAAAATTTTAAAATTTTAATTACCTTTATATTCCTTTGCATTTTTTACTTCATCTGGTAATTTTATTGGTTCAACTTTATTGATTTCAGAATATACTGCTTTTAAATTTATTTTAAAATGATCATCTTCTTTGCCTTCTCGTATTTTTAGTTTAATTTGAAGAGTATATTCTTTTGGCATAAAAGTACTTTTGTCAACTTTATAATTTATCTCAATTTTTTCTATATCCACTATATCCAGAAGTTTTTCTAAAACATCTTCATCCGTAAAAGTAACTTTTTTTAAATAATCTTTAATGGATGCATCTGCACCTGAATAGGTAATTTCATATTCAGAATCTTTTTCTTCCATTTTTAACTTATCTTTTACAGAATTCATAATTTCCATAATTCCATTAATTTCTGTAAATTTTTTTCTGTGTATAATGATTTTTTTAGTTCCTCATCTTCAATACTAAACCATTCATTTGATTTCTCATTTTTAGCATAAACAACTCCATCGCTAAAATATGATTCAACACTAGATTTTTTTTCTAGTAAATTCACTGTACTATATAGTTTAGTAATGCTTGGATTATCAGTTGTTATTGCCTCTGTATTTACTAATGTTTCAGTTTTCTTACCAGCAGCCGACATAATTTCGCTATAATCCATTTTTCTTTTTGAACTCTTAATTTCTTTTGTGGCATCATTAACTTTTTTAAAATTTCTTCACCTGATAATTTACTAGATTTATTTTCCTTTTTTTGAGTTGCTATATTTTCCTTATCTTCTTCCTTATTTGAAGAACAACCAACTACCCCAATAGAAATTAAGCAAATTGCTAGCATTATTAGAATTTTCTGTATTTTTTTCATAACTTCTCCTTAATAAATATCTAGCTATATAGTAATATATTTTTTTAAAAATGTAAATACTTAAAATATTGCATAAAAAAATGCAGATAAACTAGAGTTTATCTGCATTAATTTTTTAATTATTGGTTAGTTTTCATTTCTTTTGCATTTTTAACTTCATCAGGTAATGTAATTGGAGCAACCTTATTGATATCTGATAATGTTGCTTTTAAATCCATATCAAAAGACATTTCTTTTTCACCTTGAGATATTTTTATAACAGTTTTCATTGAATATTCTTTTGGCATAAATGTACTTTTATCAACCTTATAGAAGAAATCAAATTGATCAATACTTAAATTTTGCATATAATTTTTTAAGTTTGGTTGGCTCTTACCTATAGCTTCTTTCAATGCTTCCTTAACTGATTCATCAGATCCTGAGTAAGAAATTTCATATTCTGAACCTTTATCTTCAATTTTTAGATTTTTTTGAACAGAATCCATAATCCCTAACATTTGATCCATATTTGAAGCATTTTTTTGAGCTTCCATTGTTTTTCTCATTGATGGATCTGTAATCTTAACCCATTCTTTTGTTATAACATTTTTAGAATAAACAGCATCTTCTGTAAAATACATATCTAAGCTAACTTGTTGTCCCATTGCATTCATTGAGCCACCCATTTTAACAACAACAGGATCAGAGCTTGTTTCCATATTCATATTTATAGCTGTTTCTGTTTTGTTACCGGCTAAATTCATAACCATCTTATTTTCAGCTTGTATTTTTGAGCTCTTAATTTCTTTTGTAGCTTCATTTATCTTCTTTACAATTTCTTCATTTGATAATTTTTCATTTTTATTATCTTTTGTTTCTGTAGTTTCTTTAGTATTGTCTTTCTTTTCATTAGAAGAACATCCTACAGCTACAATAGAAAGTGAACAAATAGCTAATGCCATTAAAATTCTTTTATTTTTTCATATTATACCTCCTAAATAAAATGTACAACTATATAGTAATATATTTTTTTAAAAATGTAAAGACTTAAAATAAATTTCGTAAAAAAAATACAAACAAACTAGAGCTTATCTGTATTAGAAATTTTTTATATTTAATTTTTTTGTTATTCCATTCTTGAGAATTTTTAACTTCATCTGGAATAGTTATTTCTTTAACACCATTTACATCAGAATATTTAATATTAAAATCTACATCTATATTTAATGTTTGTTTTGCAACAAGAACTTTAAATTTAGTTTTTATATTAAATTCTGTTGGGTTAAATGTCTTTTTATCAATTATAAATTTTACATCAAATTGTTCCAATTCTATATCATTATTAAGAACACCTTTTGAAGTAGGTTGACTAGCTATTATAACTTTTTTCAAAGGTTCCTTAATTGCATCATCAGTTCCTGAGTAAGTAGCTTCATAGTTTGAATCTTTTTGTTCTATTTTCAAATTCTTTTCCAAAGCAGTCAAAAGTTCAACTATATTTGCATAATCAGCTGAATTTTTTTGACCATCATATAATTTTCTAGTACTTTCTTCTTTAAGATTATACCACTGTTTATTATAATTATTTTGAAAATAATAAGTATCTGTAGTAATATACTGATTATTAATAACAGTATTTCCGGAAGTTTCGGACTTTCCACTAATTTTTACCACTGATGGTTCTTTAGTCATTTCAGTTTCTAAATCAAATTTAGTTGTTACTTTTTTACTATTAACATCTATACTTACTGTACTTGCATTTTTAGATTTTAAACTTGTTACTGATTTTGTAGCTTCATTAACTTTTTTAACAAGGTCTTCATTGCTTATCTTACCAGATGAACAAGCAACCGCTCCAATAGAAATTGAACAAAGAGCAAGAGCCATCATTATTTTTTGTATTTTTTTCATAATACACCTCCTTAATAAATGTATAACTATATAGTAATACATTTCTAATAAAAAGTAAAGTGATTAAATTAATTCGCTTAATATTATCTGAAATTATTCTTAAAAATACTATTTTTGTTAAAATCCTTAATAAAGCTATTCACATAATTGTATATAAAATTCTTCTATATTATAGTTCGTTTATTTCATACACTTTCTTATTAGCCAATGCTTCATCAATAAGTTTATCAACTTCTAAAAGAGATAAACTATTATTTATATCTTCAATCTTTGGTTTTGTTACTGGATGTTTTGGCAAGAACACAGTACAACAGTCCTCAAAAGGTAAAATACTTGTTTCATAAGTATCAATCGTTCTTGCAATATCAATGATTTCAGTTTTATCCATTGCAATTAAAGGTCTTAAAATTGATATTTCAGTAGATTTATCCACGACTGTAATTCCTTGAATAGTTTGACTTGCAACCTGTCCAAGGCTTTCTCCTGTGATTAAAGCGTGATAATTTTGTTTAATCGCAAGTTTTTCAGCAATTTTCATCATAAAAATTCTACCTAGAATAGTAATTTCTTTTTCGGGGCATTTACTTGCAATTTCCTTTTGAATAGGTAAAAGATTTATGCTTGTCATTGTGAATTTTCCAACATAATTTGAAAGGATTTTCGCAAGGTCTTTAACTTTTTCCTCTCCTCTTTCACTTGTAAAAGGATAGGAATGAAAATGTATTGCACCGATTTCCATACCTCTTTTGCCCATAACAAAACCAGCAACGGGGCTATCAATTCCTCCTGAAAGAAGCAACAGTCCTCTTCCACTTGAGCCTATTGGAAGTCCACCAAAGCCCTTATATCTCTTTACATAGACATATACATATTCTTTAACATCTACGAAAATTGGCATTTGTGGATTATGAACATCAACCTTTAAAAGATTTCCAAAATTTTTAAGTACAATGCCTCCAAGCTCTCTTGAAAGCTCAGGAGATTTTGGAGTAAATTTTTTATCAACTCTATTTACAAATACTTTAAAAGTCTTTTCTTCATTTATTCCTAAATCACTCACTAAAACTCTTGTAGCTTCTTTTATATTTTCAAGCTTTTTTTCAGTCCTTAAAACTTCACAGATATAACAAATTCCAAAAACTTTTTTAATTTGTTCAATCATTTCATCAAAAAGCTCTCTATCTGCCTTTATATAGACTTTTCCCTGTTCTTTGTAAAATTCTTCAACTTCAAAATCTGCTATAGCCTTTTTTATCTTTCTTATTATTCTATTTTCAAAATCTTTTCTATTATCTCCCTTTAAAGTCAGCTCTCCAAAGCTGACGCTGATTAAATAATCCATTATCTTCCTCTTTTCATAATCATTCTAATTTCATTTACATACTTTTCTAATTTTTCAATAAAAATTGTAATTTCTTCTTCTGTATTAAACTCGGAAAGAGAAATTCTTACAACTCCATCATTGTATTTGTTTTCAAGACCTATTCCGTCGAAAGTTCTACTCTTTTTACCCTTACTACAAGCAGAACCTGTTGAAATATAAATCTTTTCACTCTCCAAGAAATGTAAAAGCACCTCACTTCTAATATTTTCAAAAGCGACAGTTACAATATTCGGAACTCCGTTTTTAGTAGTTAAAAATTTGTGATTTTCAATTTTTGAAATACCTGAAATCAGTATATCTCTTAAATTTTCCAAATATTTTTTTCTATTTTCCAAATTTTCATACATAAATTCGGTAGCAACTTTTAAACCCATTATTCCAGCAACATTTTCAGTTCCGGATCTAAAGTCTTTTTCTTGACCTCCTCCCAAAACAAAAGGCCTTAAATTTATATTTTTATTTACATAAATTGCTCCAATTCCTTTTTGAGCATGAATTTTATGCCCACTCAAAGTTAAAATATCAATCTTAGATTTTTTTACATCAATATTGACTTTCCCAAAAGCCTGTGCAGAGTCAACATGAAAAATACATTTCTTATTCTTTTCCTTAATAGCTTTTCCAATGCTTTCAACATCTTGAATAATACCAAGCTCATTATGAACATAGGCTATTGAAACTATTTCAGTATTTTCATCTACAAGATTTTTTACACTCTCAATGTCGATATATCCAAATTCATCCAATTTTAAAAATCTAATCTCTTTTTTCTCTTTTAAAAATTTATAGACATTAAAAACAGAAGAGTGTTCAATCTCCGTTGAAACTACATTTTTTCCCTTTGCAGTTGAAATCGCTCCAAAAATTGCAGTATTATTACCCTCTGTTGCACAGGAGTTAAAAAATACCTCTTCAGCCTTGCAATTTATATATTTTGCTATAACTTCTCTACAAGAATTTATATCTTTAGAAACAGAATATCCAAAATCATAAAGAGATGATGGATTTCCATAATTTTCTTTTAAATATTTGACCATAATATCTATAACTTCATCGCGAACTCTCGTAGTCGCGGCATTATCTAAATAAATCATAATAACTCCTTAAAAAACTCTTTTCATTAACAATATTTTAATATAAAATGATGAAATAAGCAATAATAGTTTTTTAGATAAAGCATTTCTTCTTAAAAAGACACAAAAAAGTGGTTACATTGTAACCACTTTTTAAATGTTGTTAATTATCTGTCTCTTCTCTTTTTACCTACAACTACTGTCATTCCCAAAGAGCCAATTGCAACTACAACAAGTCCTAAAACTTTAGAATCAAGATTTGTCTTAACAAGTCCTTTTTTCTTAGAACCCTTTCTACTATTATCTTTAGGTGGATTTGTTGGGTTATTTCCATCTTGTCCAGGTTTTTGATTATTATCATCTCCCGGTTGTCCTGGTTGTCCTGGGTTAGGATTTGGATTTTGAGGATCTTCCGGTTTTTGTGGGTCTTCTGGTTTTTGTGGGTCTTCTGGTTTTTGTGGATCTTCCGGTTTTTGTGGATCTTGATTAACCTTACCGTAATCAACTGCATAACCTGAGAAGTGAGTTGTTGTAAATGTTACATTTTTATCATTTTGATCAATTTCAAATTTTTCTGCATCGAGTTCGCCTTTTTCATTTACATAGTAAACATTTTTTGCAGTCTTTCCTTCAGCCTTCACTATAGAAACATTATATTCTCCCTTAGGTAATTTAATCTTTTGACCATTTTTATCAAGGAAGTAAATGTCATATAAATCAGCTTCAGAATCTTTTAATTTTTCAACTGAATTTTTATCCTTAACTTCAGCAACTAAAGTCCAATCTTCTTTTAAATCAAAACTTGAAACTGTAACTTTCTTGTTTTTATCTGTTAGTGTTACTAACTTATTGATATTTACAATTTCTTTAACTTTAGCATTATTAACTGTAATATCAAATGAATCTCTATCAACTCTATATCCTTTTGGAACTTTTATTGTAACTTTGTATTTACCATTTGGAATATCTCCATAGAATACTTTTTTATTAAATTTACTTTCTTTTAGAGCAATTTTTTCTTTAGTTTCAAGATTTTCAAGAGTTACTTTGATTCCTTCAGGAAGTTTATCTAAACCTTCAAAGGAAATATTTACAATATCATTGATAGTTTCTTGTGTTTTGAAAACTACTCTCTTTGGTTTATTTTCTTCAACTGTAAATTTAATTGAAGTTGTTTCAAATTTTAGAGAATCATCTTTTGTTTTAATTTCTACAGTATATTCTCCAACAGGTAAAATAGTCATTAAATCTTTAAAGAAATTAAGTCCTGTTAGTTTTCCGTTTTTATCTTTTACTGCAGTTTCATATAGTTTAGTATATGTTTTTAAAGTATCTCTATTAATTTCTTTTCCGTCTTTATCTTTGATTACATAAGTAGCGCCTGGTCCCATATAGTTATCAGAATAGTCGTTTATTTGTAATCTGATATTAACTTCTCCAAATCCCTTTGGAATCTTTTCTTCTTTTTGTTTTGTTTCAAAAACAACTTCTGCTTCTTTACCTTTTTCAACCTTAACAGTCTTTGTTTGTTCTTTTAATGGTTCATATACATCAGGAATTTGAGCAATGTAGAATTCATAACTTCCTGGAGTAACATTTACTAATCCATTAGAATAGTTGTAATCACTTAATGATTTCCAACCTTTTCCATCATTAACTCCAACATCTTGTCTCCAATTAATTTCTATTGGGAACATATTAAGTTTTTCAGAACCTTCTATATGATTTCCTTCAAAGTCTTGATAATTTGTTACTCTAAATACTGGCTTAATATTTGCTCCTAAATCTTCTGGTTGTTGTTCAGGTGCATCATATTCTGAGCCATCTAAATTAAGTGATGCGATATTTCCTGCATGGTCAAAAGTATGAATATAAATATTCTTGTGATCTATTCCTTCAGGAATTTCAAAAGTACCATCATCTTTAGCAGTAATCCATTGAGTTTTTCCATCTTTATCAATATATCTTAAGAATGTTTCTTCAACACCACTTAGATTATCTGTAATTTCTGGTTTATAGATATTTCCTTCAACCTTAGGTTTAGCAATCTTTGGAGCAGTAACGTCAACTTTTACTTCAAATTCTGTTTTTTGTTCAGCAAAAGCAGAACCGCCTGTTTCAGAGTTAGCACTTATAACATATTTGTACTTTCCTTCTTGAAGAGCTTTGCCATCAGTTGTTGTTCCAGCCCAATAAGTTTGATTTACATAGTTTGATCTTGAAGCATCTGCACTGTAGTTATCACTATTTTTATATGCATAACCTGAGCCATTTTCATAAACGAGATTTCCCTTTTCATCGTAAACACTAGCTTTTATATATTGCGCATTTCTATAGAACACACCTTTGAATGCAACAAAGTCTTTATTATTATCTCCATTTGGAGAGATTGCCAAGTTTTCTTTTGAAAATTTGAAATTACCAGCATCGAAACCTAAAGGAATTTCTCCCTTGCTTCCAACAAAATTATATTGTGTTCCTTTACCGTCATTCCATTGTTTTCCTCTTGCATAAGGATTATTTTCAGAAGTTACAAGAGATGTAACATCTCCTGTATAAGTATTTCCTTGTAACATATACATTGGAAATTCTTTGCTTAAATCAAATTCATAAATAGGTTTTTCCCAAAGAGGTACATTTGCCCATTTTCCTTTAAATCCACTAAATGCTATATTAACTTCTTTTGTTCCGTCTTTTGCATCTTCAAAGAATACAAAGCCTTCTAAGAAGTAACCATTTGGCATTTGTTTACTTAATTTTTCTTCAAACTTACTTGCATCAACTGTTATTGTTACATCTACTGAACTCCTTGCAGGTACAGTGATTTCTTTTCCTTGAATTGTTTCAAGAGTTCTTGTCTTTAAAGCAAATTTTTTACCATCATTTTCATCAGTACCTAAAACTGTTTTATATTTTAAAGTTTTAGCTTCATTTCCAATATTTACAACTTTTAATTTGATATCAAATTTACTATCAACATCATTTAACCAAACTTTTGGATTATTATTGCTATCTAATACATAAAGTTCACTTGAAGTAGCTTTTTCAACATTGATAGCACCAGCACCTTGTTTTCTAGGAGAAACATAATTTTCAGTTCCAGCTTCCTTAACAGGATCTGCTGTACTCATCATCATTGCCTTTAGAATATCATATTCTTGTTCTCCCTTAATTTCAGGATGTCTTTGGCTTAAACTTTCTCTTATAAGGGCAACAGCACCTGCTATATGAGGAGTTGCCATTGAAGTACCACTCATTGTTGTATATTTATTATTATTTATTGAAGAATAAATAAGTCCACCTGGAGCAGTTATATCAGGTTTAAAAGTTCCGTCAGATGCCCAACCATAAGATGAGAAATCTGTTAGTTGTCCACCATTAGCATAAGGTATAATGCTTAATTGTTTTGTAAATTTAACTTTTTTATCTAAATTTGCAAGAATTTTCTTACCAGCTGTGTTTCCAACAAATACAGATGGAATCTTTACTTGTGACATTTGTTCTCCAAATGCCATATTGATAATATCATCTCCACCGTCTTCGTGGTTGTATATTATAACACCTTTTGCACCTTCAGAGTGAGCCATAATAATCTTATCCGCAAAAGTAGCTCCACCTCTTTTTACGATAACAAGTTTATCTTTAACACTTTTGCCTTTATAGTCATCTTTTGTATTTCCAAGACCTGCATCAACTACATTATAGCTTTGTGAATCTTGACCAGAAGGGATAAAATTTTGTTCAGGAATAGGATCTCCCTCATCATCATAAGCAGGGAAGAAATCACCTGTCTTTAATCCACCCTTAACTCCTTCAATACTTATAGTTCTTACTCTTTCAACATCAGTATACATAGCTGCAACAGTCAAAGCATCTTTTGCAACCCCTGGACTTCCAACTGTACCATAGTCAGGATTTGTAACAGGAGGTTTGTCATTGAATGCACCAAAATGGCCGTCATTACCAGCTGCGATAGCTACGATAACTCCCATTTTTCTTGCATAAGCAATAGCTTTTTCCATAGCTTTCCCAACAGATGCGATAGATCCGTTAGGAGCGCCTAAACTTAAGTTAATACTGTCAGCACCAAGTTTTACAGAGTCTTCAACAGCTTTCGCATAGATATGAGTAAATGTTGATTGTCCTTGGAAAACTCCCATAAAAATAAGTTGTGCTTCAGGAGCAGTACCTATAATTCTTTCTTTTTTAGTTGATCCATCTTCTTTATTAAATTCAGCTTCATTTTTAGGATTACCTACTGAAATACCGGAAACATGCATACCATGAGATTCTTCTCTGATTTCTTCTTTTACATTTTTTCCGTTTGTGCTGTAATTATGAGCATAAACAACTTTGTCAGTTCTCCAGCTACCATAACTAATTCCAGCTTCTTTCATCTTATCATCCATAGACGCTTTAGTTGGATATTTTCCTTTTGAAACATCTGTAACTCTTAAGATATCATGATTTATATCAACACCTGTGTCTAATACAGATACAACACGACCTTGACCATTATATTTCTTTCTAAGTTCGTCTGTAACTTTCATTAGATTGTTTGAATCTAAACTTCTTGTTCTTCTCTTAGAATTAAATTCTTTATTAGATTCTTTAACTGTAGGTTTTAAATATTCATTTGAAACTTCAACGGATTCAACAGAATTCATTTTTGAAATTGTTTTAATATTTTTAACCTTAGTTTTTAAGGCAATTCCAGCAAATAATAAGTCATATTCATAATATGCTTCATAACCTATTTCAGCTTTAGCAAGCTCATCTTTAAAAGCTTTGATTAATGCTTTACTTTTAGCTTCTCTTGCTTTCTTTCCTTCTGCTGTCTTTAAGCTCTCAAAATCTACTTTAGAATCCTCTTTTAAAACTACAATATAAGTTTTTTCTTCGTTTTCGTCGCCTTTAAACTTATTTTCAGTTTTTGTAATTTTTGGAGCTGTATTAACTTTTTCATTAGCAAAAAGAGTGCTTGTGCTTCCTAATAATAATGAAAACGTTAATAGCAGAGTCAAAAATCTTTTCTTCATAGAAAAATCCTCCTTAAACGTAAAAATAAATAAATTTCTTGAGTATAAAATATACTACTTTATCAGTATAACATATTTATTTAGTTTTGTATATACTATTTAAAGTAATATTTTAAAAGAAATGTTAAATTTTAAAGAATATTTCTAAAAATAAAATAAAAAGGGAGTATTTTTAAAAATTTATTATCCAACCTTATTTACTTAATCATTATTCCTTACTAAAAAATATAAAAGTCTTAATATATGAATACATCGGACATAAATTTTCAATGTAATTAAAAAAAGTAATAATTTTTGAAGTGGAAAAAATTTAGTATTAGTGATATAATATAGAACAATATAAAAAGATATAACTTTCAATTATAGAGGTAATAAAATGACTGAAATTTCTAGAATAAAATGTGGAACTGGTAATTGCTATATTGTATCAAATGGAAATAATGCAATCTTGATTGATACAGGAAGCAAAGAAAATTTAAATAAAGTAATATCAGAATGTAATAAATATGATATGAAACTTATTGTTCTTACTCATGTTCATTTTGACCATGCAGAAAATGCTGCAGTATTGTCTGAAAAATACAATATTCCTGTAGCTATAAATCAATTAGATGAAGAACTTTTTGATAGTTATGATAAACAGCCACTCAATTCTTATGGAATAATTGGAAAAGTTATTCTTTCTCTATCTATCAAAAAACTTGAAAATAGGAAAGTTGAAAAGCCAAAAAATCTAATATTTGTAAAAGATGAAGATAAACTTTCAGAATATGGAATAGATGCAAAAATAATTGAACTTGCAGGACATACTAAAGGATCAATAGGAGTTGATACAGGCAATGGACTTATAGTTGGTGATGCACTTGATAACTGGATTTTCCCTGCAACTGGACATCTGTATAGTGACTTTGACGAAATAAAAAGAACTGCTGAAAAAATTAAATCTCTTAGCAATAGAACTCTGTATTATGGGCATGGAAAGCCAACAAATAACAGCTTTAAATAATTTTAATTAAAACAACAAAAAACCAACGGATTTCCGTTGATTTTTTCACTATTTTAATCTTATATATTTTGTAGCTCTGCCTATGTCCTCTCTTTAGATTTCCCCTTAATAATCTTTTTATCCCTTAAAATATACCTTAATTTAAGGGATAAAATTGTTTACTTTTAACATATAATATTATAAATCCAATAAATATACTGTCTCTGGACTTACTACACCATTTTCAGTATGAATTCTCCAATCACTCACATAATCTATAGAATAAGTCCCCTCATCGCCTTCATGTAAATTAGGAATATTATAAGGCTCTTGAGTCAATCTTGCCTTAAAACTATCTCCTTCCATAGAAAGAGCCTCAAACCAAATATGTTCACGATTTTTCTTATCCAAATTACCATCTTCATCAATTGTTTCAAGACCTAACTTAATAATAATCCCAATATCTTTACCATCTTGTTTTTCCTTAAGCATTCTTTCAACATAAGAAAATCTTTCTCTCGCCAAAGAACTCATTCTTGCAGTTTCTTCAGTACTTATATAATACAGAGGATTATTCTCCAGTTTTTTTGTGAACTCTGTAGGCTTTCTTAAACGATTTTTATTAAAATCTTCTTCACTTCCATAAAGGAAAAGTATATTTGTTTTAGAATTATGTGATTCTTTTCTATCTTCAATACCTCCAAGAATATCCTTGGGATAATATTTCAAAGCATTTATCCATTTTTTTGATGTAGCAACTATCGGTTCTCCATTATAAAAAACACCCATATTTATAGTTTCTTCACCAATTTCATTTACATCATCCTCTTCAACAGGATTGTTTTCATCTAATAATCTACAAGCATAACTTGAAATTAAATCATAATGTGTTCCGGAGTCGTCCTTATTTGAACCTAAAATTTCAATTTCATGCAAATTACATCTACACAATCCATGTGTATGTAGCCAAACTTCATTTTCATCATAAACAGCTTGAACAGTATATAAACTTATAGGAGCAGGAAGCACATTAGAATTTGCTGCTAATTCAACCCATTTTTTATTTAATAATCTCTCAGCACTTTCATCACAAAGAGCCACCATTTCAGGAATCATAGCATAGACAAGTTTTAGCTGTAAATGATAACATTTTTTAGGATTACCTTCAAACTTCATATAAACATTTAAGGCATTTTTTACTTTTAAAATCTGTTCTTTTTCCTCTTCAGTAAAATATTGTAGTTGCCATTGATACATTTCTTCTGTATAAAAATCTCCAATATAAAATCCTACATCATATTCTACTCCATCATAGGATATAACAAGTTTTCCTGGTAAATCTTCACTTGGCATAATTTTTTCTTTAATTTCAACACCATCTATAGCTTTAATATTAGCAAAAGTATCTTCTGTAATTGTGTAATTTTCAGGTACTAAAGCCAACATATATGAAAATTCTTCCCAATAAGCAAGATGTGATTCTTTAATCAAAGTAGGAGAATACTCTTCATTAGAATGCTCTTCTTTCTTTTCCTTTGAATCTTTGATTAATCCTTTAAACAAATTTTTAAAATAACCCATTCTTTTTCTCCTTTGTAATTTATTAAAAACTTATAAGAAGTATATCACAATAATTGAGTAGATTCAATGTTTTTTAACTTAAATATATTGTAAATAATTCTATTAAAATAGACTACAAACATTGTATTAACAATTACAGAGATTTATGAGATTTCCAGCGCAATTGTATCTAAAGATACAATTACCCCGTCAGACCTACTTTTTGTTGTTTATGAATAAACAACAAAAGTTAGGGCTAGATCCACTCCGTTTCACTCCAGTCGAGATGACGTGTTAGGAGCCTTTATTCACATAGAATTATGACGTGAATTATTTTATTTTTTATGCAATTTTTAAATTCATTTTTTAAAATAATATTTGATGATTATCTACTTTTAACGTCTAGCTATTAAACGAAGGTACTTTCCTTATACGTCATCTCGACTGTAACGAAGTGAAGCTGAGTGCAATGGAGAGATCTCATACTTATTCTTGTTTGCAAGAATAAGTGAATGTATCGTAGATACATCATAATTAAATTCATATATTCCCACAAAAAAATCAACGGCTTCCCATTGATTTTTTATCTACTAAATTTACATATTCAATTCTTCTCTAAATTTTGCAAGGGTTTTTTTTTCGAGACGACTTACTGTCATCTGTGAAATGTTTAGCTCTTTTGCAAGGGCAACTTGTGTTTTTTGTTCAAAATATCTTCCAAGTATTATTTGTTTTTCAACTTCAGTTAGTTTTTCTAAAGTCTTTTTAATAAAATCTTGATTGTCAACAAAGTCAAATTCTTTGTCCTCTTCTCCAACAATATCAATTAAGTTTGTGTCTTTGTCTTCACTATCTGAATTTTCAAAACTTTGATCTAATGATTGAGGTGTATAAACTTTACTAGCTTCCATAATTTCCAACACTTCTTCTTCAGAAAGTTCTACATAGTCTGCAATATCCTTAATTGTTGGAGTTCTTCCAAGCTCTTGTGTTAAATGATATTTTGCATTATTAACTTTTTTAGAGTTCTCTTGTATTCTTCTTGGAACCCGAATTACCCAACCTTTATCTCTGAAATATCTCTTTATTTCTCCAACGATAGTCGGCATAGCGAAACTTGAAAATTCAAAGCCTTTTGAAATGTCATATCTATCTATGGCATAGATTAATCCAAGACTTGCAACTTGGAATAGGTCATCATAATCAATTCCACGATTTACATATTTTTTAGCTAAGATTTCAGCCATATATAGATTTTTTTCAATTAATTTATCTCGAAGTTCTGGTGTGGGATTTTCAAAATACTCTTTAAATAGAGCTTTTATTTGTTCTGAGTCCGGTTTGTTATATACCTTTTTCATTTTATTATCCTTTATTTTTAACTAAAAGTACACTATTTTCTCTGAATTCTACTTTATCAACTAAATTTTCCAAAATTAGTAAAGCAAATTTATTTTCTTCTTTTTCTTGAATTCCTAAAAGGGAAATGTCAGGTATTACTTCAATTTCAATTTTATCATCAAAGACATCCATACTGATTTCAAAAAATTCACTTTCATCTACAAATAAATTTACAACTTCAGAAATTGAAACTTTTAAATCTTCAATATTTTCAATATCCATAGAGATTGTATTAGCTATGGAAGAAATTGAAAGTCTTAAAGTTGAAATGTATTTTTTTTCTGAAGGAAATTTTACAAATATTTTATCCATAATTACCCCTCGATTTCAAAAACCTTATCTAAGTCAGTTATAAGGAAGATTTTTTTGATATGTGGTTTTAAGCCTGTAATAACAAGTTTTTCTCCCTTTTCTTTTATATGTTTGTAGATACTTATAAAAGCACCGAGTCCTGTTGAATCAATATATGAAAGATTTTCACAATTCACTGTTATTTTTTTTACTCCTTGAACGGAATTAACTTTTTCTTTAAATTCTTTATTGGAATTTATATCCAAATCACCTTGTAAGTCTACAAAAAGTTTTTCACCATCTTGTCTTAAATCAACTTTTAATTCCATAGCATCTCCTTATTCAACATCATTTACATATTTTGCAACTGCAACGATTTTATCTTCATCTTTATTTACATCTTTTATTATAACACCTTGTGTATCTCTACCTTTTACTGGTATGTCTTTAACAAGTAGTCTAATAATTCCTCCACTTTGTGAAAGTACGATGACTTCATCATTTGGATTTACCATTTTAGATGAAACTACAAAACCAGTTTTTTCAGTTACTTTATATGTTTTAACACCTTTTCCGCCTCTGTTTTGCACTTTGTAGTTTGAAGCTAAAGTTCTCTTTCCATATCCATATTCAGAGAATACAAGTAGGTGTTTTCCTTCAGAGTCAAGATTCATTGAAACAACTTCATCGTCTTTATCAAGTTTAATTCCTCTTACACCCTGTCCAGTTCTTCCAATTTCTCTAAGATCTGAAAGTGCAAATTTAATTGCAAGACCTTTTTTTGTAACTAGAATTGCTGAGTCCTCAACTGGTGAAACTCTAACTTGGATTAGTTCGTCATCGTCAACTAAATTAATTGCTTTCATTCCAACTTTTCTAATTGATTTGAAAAGTTCAACAGATGTTCTCTTGATTGTACCTTTCTTTGTAGCCATAATCAAGTATTCATCAGCTTCTGCATCTTTTACTGGAATTACTGCATTTACTTTTTCTCCGTGCATCAATTCTAAAAGATTTATAATATTTTGACCTTTTGCTTGTCTTTTTCCTTCAGGGATTTCATAAGCCTTTAGTTTATATACTCTTCCCTTATTTGTAAAGAATAAAATCAAGCTATGAGTTGAAGTTACGAAAAGACTGTCAACATAGTCATCTTCTTTTATAGTAAGGGCAACAACACCTTTTCCACCTCTGTTTTGTACTTTGTAAGTATCAGAAGGGATTCTCTTGATGTAACCTTGTTTTGTAAGAGTTATTACAACATCTTCTTCTTTAATTAACTCTTCAATTTCAATTTCATCAAAATTAGGTTTGATTTCAGTTCTTCTGTCATCGCCAAATTTTTCTTTAATTTCTATTAATTCTTCTTTAATTATATTTAAGATTAATCTTTCATTTCCTAAAATTTCTTTAAGTCTTGCAATTTCTTTAATCAAAGAATTATATTCATCTTGTAATTTTTCTCTTTCAAGACCTTGAAGTCTTCTTAAACGCATTTCAAGGATGCTTTCAGCTTGAATTTTAGTAAAACCGAAACGTTCCATAAGTTTTTCTTGCGCGTCTGAGTAAGAAGCTCTAATTATCTTAATTATTTCGTCGATATGATCAATCGCTTTTAAAAGTCCTTCAACAATATGTGCTCTGTCTTCAGCTTTTTTAAGTTCAAATCTACAACGTCTTGTAATTACTTCTCTTTGATGTTCAACATAATGTCCGATTAATTCTTTTAAAGTTAAAACTTTAGGCTCACCATTTACAAGTGCAAGATTTATTACACCGAAAGTAGTTTGCATTTGTGTATGTTTATAAAGATTATTTAAAATAATATTTGGATTAGCATCTCTCTTTAATTCGATTACAATTCTAATCCCTTTCATATTACTTTCATCTCTAAGATCTGAAATTCCTTCAATTCTCTTATCTTTGATAAGTTCAACAATCTTCATAATCAAATTAGTTTTATTAACTTGATATGGAATTTCTGTAACTATAATTCTAGTTTTATTATTATGTTCTTCAATATTTGCAACAGCTCTTACAGTAATTTTTCCACGTCCTGTATGATAAGCTTGTTTGATTCCTTCAAGTCCCATAATATATGCACCTGTTGGAAAATCAGGACCTTTTACGAATTTCATAAGTTCATCAACGGAAATGTCGAAATTGTCGATATATTCGCAAGTTGCATCAATTACTTCATTTAAATTATGTGGTGGCATATTTGTAGCCATACCAACGGCGATACCAGCTGCACCATTTACCAAAAGATTTGGAAATTTACTTGGTAAAACAACCGGTTCTTTTTCGTTTTCGTCATAGTTTGGTGCGAAGTCAACTGTATCTTTATTAATATCTCTTAACATTTCAAGAGCAAGTTTTTGCATTCTAACTTCTGTATAACGAGGAGCGGCAGCACCGTCTCCGTCAATAGTACCAAAGTTACCTTGACCGTCAACAAGAGGATAACGCAAGTTAAAATCTTGCGCAAGTCTAACTGTTGCATCATAAATTGCAGAGTCACCATGAGGGTGATACTTACCCATTACTTCCCCAACAAGTCTTGAAGATTTTTTATAAGGCTTGTCTGGTAAAAGTCCAAGACCTTGCATTGCATAAATAATTCTTCTATGAACAGGCTTTAAACCATCTCTAACATCAGGCAAAGCTCTTGCAACAATAACACTCATGGCATATTCAAGGTATGACTTTTTCATTTCCTTTTCGATATCTACATCGACTATATTCATTTTATTTTCTATATCAGCCATCTATTCCTCCTATGCGTCAATATTTTCAACATATTTCGCATTTTGTTCTATAAATTCACGTCTTGGTTCAACCTTATCTCCCATAAGAGTTGAGAAAGTTTCATCTATTGACACAAGTTCTTCATCATCAATATTTACTTGTAGGAAAAGTCTGTTTTCAGGATTCATAGTTGTTTCCCAAAGTTGTGCAGGATTCATTTCCCCAAGACCTTTATATCTTTGAATTCTATGTGAATCACGACCAAGTTCATCTAAACTAGCTTGTAATTCTTCATCAGTCCAACAATATTTTACAACCTTAACACCTTTAATAATTCCATAAAGTGGTGGTTGTGCAATATATACATGTCCTTGTTCGATTAATTCTTTCATATAACGATAGAAAAATGTTAAAATCAAAGTTCTAATATGTGCACCGTCAACGTCGGCATCTGTCATTATAACTATTTTTCCATATCTTAAATTATCTAAGTTAAAATCTTTTCCGATTCCTGTTCCAAAAGCAGTAATCATTGATTTTATTTCTTCATAACCTAAAATCTTGTCAATTCTTGCTTTTTCGACATTCATAATCTTACCTTTAAGTGGTAAAACTGCTTGGAATTTACTATCTCTACCTTGTTTTGCAGAACCACCCGCAGAGTCCCCTTCGACAAGATAAATTTCATTTACAGAAATATCACTTTCTTGGCAGTCGGATAATTTACCAGGTAAAGTAGTATTGTCAAGAATGGATTTTTTACGAGTTAAATCTCTTGCCTTTCTTGCAGCTTCTCTCGCTCTTGCGCTACTTTGAGCCTTTTCTATAATAATTTTACCAACTTTTGGATTTTCTTCTAGGAAAGTCATCAAATTATCATATAGGAATGCTTCAACAATACCACGACTTTCACTATTTCCAAGTTTTGCCTTAGTTTGTCCTTCAAATTGTGGATTAGGAAGTTTTATTGAAACAATTCCAGTAAGACCTTCTCTTGTATCGTCACCTTGAAGATTTGCATCCTTATCCTTAATTAAATTGTATTTTCTTCCATAGTCATTTAAAGTACGAGTAAGAGCAGTCTTAAATCCTACTAAATGGCTTCCACCTTCAGGTGTATGGATATTATTTGCAAAAGTTAAGACATTTTCAGAATATCCGTCTGTATATTGCATAGAAATTTCAACTTGTGAATCTCCTCTTTGTCCTTGAAAATAAATAACTTCGCTATGAAGACTATTTTTATTTCTATTCATATACTCAACAAAAGATTTTATTCCACCTTCATAATGAAAAGTTTCTGTAAAATCTTCTCTTTCATCTGTAAAAATAATTTTAACACCTTTATTTAAAAATGCCATTTCTCTAAATCTGTTTCTTAAAATTTCTTTTTCATAGATAGTTGTATCAAAAATTTCAGAATCAGGTTTAAAAGTTATTATTGTTCCAGTTTCTTTTGAAGTACCTACCACTTCAAGCTTTGAAGTAGCATTTCCCCTTGAAAATTGTTGTTCATAAAGTTTTCCATCTCTTTTTACATTTGCAATAAGCCATTCTGAAAGAGCATTTACAACAGAAACCCCAACTCCATGAAGTCCCCCTGAAACTTGGTAAGCATTGTTATTGAACTTACCACCAGCATGTAGAATTGTCAAAACTGTTTCAAGTGTTGATTTTCCTGTTTGTGGATGTACTTCTACTGGAATACCACTACCATTATCTTCAACTCTTACAGAATTATCTTCAAAGATTGTAACTGTAATTGTATCACAAACTCCTGCCAAAGCTTCGTCAATACTATTGTCAACAACTTCATAAACTAGATGATGAAGTCCCTTTACTCCTGTCGAACCTATATACATACCAGGTCTAAGTCTAACTGGTTCAAGACCTGTTAAAACCTTAATGTCTTTCGCCCCGTAATTTCTAATTTTTTCTTTACTCATATTTTTCCTTTCTCACTTTTTCCATTTCTATAACATTAATATTCTTAAAATTATTTACAAAAGATTTATCTGTAGTCGTTATAAAGACTTGATTATCCGTTAAATATTCCAAAATTTCATATCTTCTATCTTCGTCCAATTCACTAAATAGATCGTCGAGTAAAATTATTGGCTTTACTCTCTTATACTCTTCAAAAATATTCTTTTGACTCATCTTAACTGTAATTATAATATTTCTCTTTTGACCTTGTGAAGAAAAACTCTTTGCATCTTTACCATTTAAGATAAATTTAAAATTTTCCTTGTGAATACCAAAGTTTGTAGTCTTATTTTCACTATCCAATTTATAGGACTTAGAAAAATTTTCTAAAATTTCCTTTAGACATTCATTTTCTGATTTTTTATAATCCGATAAAATTGACTCATACTCTATAGAAAGAGTTTCTCCTGATAATTGTTGATGAATTGAATTTATTTCCATATTTATCAAATCAATCAACTTTTTTCTCTCCATACTTATTTCATAAGATAGAAGAGCAAGTTTTTTTGTCAGAGCATTCATCTCCTGCTTATAAAAGCTGGATAAATTCATTCCCTTTAGAAGTAAATTTCTTCTAAAAATGACATTTCTATATAAATTCAGTTTTTGCTTATAACCTTTAGTCATTTTCATAATAAAGCTGTCAAAAAAATTTCTTCTAAAATTCGGACTTTCCGTGATGATTTTAAGCTCATCAGGAAAAAATCCGATAATATTTGAAAAGTCGTAAAGCTCATTTATGCTTTTAATTTTTATATCATCAATTTTAAAAACTTTTTCTTATCTTCGGTATATAAAAAGGAAATTTTATTTTCAAATCCTTTTTCTCTTACAAAAGTATCAACTTTCGTAAAATTCTCTCCAAAACTTATAAAATCTTCTTGTTTTGCCTGTCTAAAACTTGACGCAACAAGAGAAATGTAAATTGCCTCCAAAACATTAGTCTTTCCAATTCCGTTTTTTCCGACAAAAACATTTATATTCTCTTTAAACTCAAAAGAAATATCTTTTAAATTTCTAAAGTTGGTCAAATGTACTTTTTCAACTATCAACTCTACCTCTTTTTAACAATCAAATTTACTTCTTCGTCAGCCAATACCTTAACAGTCATTCCGTCATAAATCTTTCTGCCACGTCTTGTTTCAACTTCTCCGTCAACTAAAACTAAACCTTCAGAGATAAATAATTTGGCTTCAGCTCCAGTTTGAACTACAGCTGCATATTTCAACAACGAATCCAATTTTATAAATTCTGTATCAATAATAATTTCTTCCATTTTAAACTCCTAGTATTGAGAATCTTGCAACAAAACAGGTAAAACTAAATAAGTATAATCTATATTTTCATCTTCAGGTCTTATGATACAAGCTCCTGCTCTACCATTAAATGTAATTTCAACAAAATCCTGTTCTATTGTCTTTAATCCCTCTAAAACATATTTTGAATTAAAGGCTATTTTTAAATTATCTCCCTCTTTTTTGATGTCGATAATATCTTTTAAATCTCCAATTTCAGATGATCCTTCAACTAAAATACTATTATCATCTATTGTAAAAGTAACTAAATCGCCCTTTTCTGCCTTATAGATAATATTTGCTCTTTCAATTGCATTTATTAAATCACGTCTTGAAACAATAACTTTTGTCTTATGTTCGTAGGAAAATAGTGCCTTGTAGTTCAAATACTCTCCGTCAATTACTCTTGTTGAAAAGATTGTATTTTCAAAAGTGAAAATCGCACTTCCTCTTACCAGTGAAACTCCAACAACAGAACCTTCAGGCACGATTTTTGAAATTTCGTTTAAAGCTCTTGGTGGAATTATAACTTTTTTCTCAATATCTTCTTCTATCTTAAAACTTCTCTTTGCAATTCTATGTCCATCAAGTGCAACAAAATCAACATTTTTATTTTCTATTTCAACATCAACACCATTTAAAACTATTCTATAATCATCAATAGCTGTTGCAAAAATAGTTTGTTTAGTTGCAACTTTAAGCAAATTTTCTTGAACATAAAAATCCACTTTATTTTCAAAAGTTGGAAATTCAGGATATGAGTAAATATCCATTGCAATTATATTGAATTTAGCATTTTCACATTGAATAAAGACTTTTTCTCTATCAACCTTTATATATACTTCATCATTAGGTAATTTTCTCACTATATTAGAAATCATTGAAGCATTAAGTAAAATTTCTCCTTCCTTTTCAACTTTACATTCAGTTGAAGTTTCAATAGCAAGTTCCAAATCAGTTGACTTTAAAGTTAATCTATTATCCTTTGCAATAAATAAAATTCCTTCTAGTATTGAAGTGTTATTTTTTAAACTTATAGCTCTTAAAGATATATTTATCAAACCCAAAAGTTCATTTTGCATTATCTTTATTTCCATAATTTTCTCCTTTTTTTCACATATAAAAAATATATAATTTAGTAGTAATAGTAGTAGGGGCTGTGGATATCTTAAACAACCCTTTCAAACATTGAAATATCAATATTTATTTACTGTATAACTACTGTATAAATCACAAAATAATTATAGACTTATAAACATATTAACAACGAAAAAAATCTTACAAAGTTATCAACAACTTATCAACATACTTATAAACAGTATAAGTCGAATAACTAAAAATTTCTTTAAAAATAATATTACTTTTTTGTAATACTAATCTTCTAACATTTTCTTTATGTTTTCTATATCTTTTCTTACAGATTCAGTAGTCTTTATCTTTTCGTCAATTTTCTTAACCCCATGCATTATGGTAGTATGATCTTTCTCAAAGGCTGAACCTATATTTCCTAAAGCACAGTCTAACATATTTCTACAAAGATACATCGCAACCTGTCTTGGATAAGCAATTGAGTTAGCCCTATTTTTAGAGCTTAAATCGGAAACTTCTATTTTAAAGTATTCACTTACAGTTTCCTTTATCAAATCAATATCTAACTCTCTCCTATTGAGTTCATTAAGTTTTTGGGATAAAATTCCCTTTACATAATCAACAGTCATTGGAGCATCTTGTTTTAATTTATAATGAGCCAAAACATTAATTAAAGCCCCTTCGAGCTCTCTTATGTTCGTCTTTATATTCATTGCAATAAATTCTAAAACTTCATTTGAAAGAGCTATAGGCTCATACTTTACCTTATCTTGTAAAATAGCCATTCTCGTCTCAAAATCAGGTGGTTGAATATCAACAGTTAGACCCATATTAAATCTGCTCTTAAGTCTGTCCTCCAGATTTTTAATCTCCTTTGGTGGTCTATCTGATGAAATTATAATTTGCTTATTTCTACTGTATAATTCATTAAAAGTATGAAAAAATTCCTCTTGTGTTGCAGTCTTTCCTGCAATAAATTGAATATCATCTATAAGCAAAACATCCACATTTCTATATTTCTTTCTAAATTCAGATTCTGAATTTTGATTTTTATCCCTAATTGAGTCAATCAAGTCAATTGTAAATTTCTCACTACTCAAATATAAGACCTTACAATCAAAATTTTTGTGAATTTCATAGCCAATAGCTTTCATAAGGTGAGTTTTTCCAAGTCCTGAATTTCCATAAATGAAAAGAGGATTGTAAGTACCAGCGGGATTTTTGGCAACTGCTTCAGCTGCAGCCATAGCAAATTCATTATTTTTACCCTTTACGAAATTGTCAAAAGTAAATCTCTCTGAAAAAGCTGAAGAATTATTTGAAGAAGAAATTTTCTTTAATTTTCCCTTTTTTGAGCCTTTTTCAGAAGATTTTGAAAAGAAAGAAGTTTGACCTCCTAAATTTTTAATTGCTTCTAGATAGATTTCATCAGTAGCGACAACAGGTAAAAGCTCAGTTTTTTCTTTTGTTAAAGGAAAAAGTTGATTATTTATTGCATCTTCAATATAATCTTTAAAATTTCCATTTATAAAAGTTTTAATATAATTAGACTGACAAAGTACCATTAACTTATGATTCTCATAACAAATTGGCTTTAAAACTTCAATCCAAGTCGCAAATCGACTTTCTCCGAGTTTATCTTTTAACTCATTGCAAACTTCAAGCCATAAGCTATCAACCACTATTTCATTCTCAAACATAAACTACTCCCCATTTTCTAAGTTATTAACATATTTATCCACAGCAGATAAAATTTTTAAAACATTGAAATTTTAATATTAATAAAGACTTTTTTAAAAGATAATTAAATATTTTAAAAAGTTATCCACATTTTTATAAAAGTTATTTTGTTTATAAAATAAATTGTATTTTTTCAAATTTTGTTAAATTATAAAATATTTATTAGTAAAAAATAAACAATTTATCCACATATTTATTCTACTTATCCACATATTACATTTTTGTAAAAAAATAATTTGTAGATAATTTTATTGAAAATTTTTAATAATTTTTTACTATTTAAAAAAATTTACACATCTTTTCACAGTTAAATTATACCAAAAATACAAAAAAAACTCAAATTTATTGCATTTAATATGCAAATTATTGTAAATATATAAACAAAAATATTACGTTAAAATTTATTGCACAAAAAATCCACTTGCAAAAAGCAAATGGATTAATTTTATATTAAAATTTCTCTATTACAAATATCATCCACAATATCATCGTGAGAAATTATAAAAATAATTTTATCTTTTGATATTTCTTTTATTCTGTTGTAAATTTCAACAGAACTTTCTTTATCAATGCTTGAAGTGATTTCATCTAATAGAAGTATATCCACATCGGAATTAATTGCTCTTGCTAAGGCAATTTTTTGTTTTTCTCCTCCTGATAAATCAGCACCTAAGTTAAAAATATCAGAGTCCAAGTCTTTAGACGAGAAGATAGTTTTTAAGAGCGGATCTTGTTTTAGGCTGTCAATTTTATCTTTATAATTTTCTATACCGAAAAATAAATTGTCCTCTAAAGAGCCTTGAAATACATAAGCATCCTGTCCCATATATTCAATTCTATTCCTTAGAGCTAATAAATTGTATGAGTTTATTTCTTTTCCATTAATAAAAATACCGTCATTTTCTCTAAAGCCAATAATTGATTTTAAGAATGTACTCTTTCCTCTACCGGAGTCTCCCTTTATTCTAATTATATCTCCTTTTGAAAATTCTCCGACAATATTAACATCAATACTATGTGTAGGAAGTTTTAATTCTGAAATATTAAAGGAAATATTTTTTATCTCTTCAAGATTATTTCCATTATAAACTTCACTCATTTTTTCTAAATTTTCCTTAAATTCTTTGGCTATTGTGAAATTTCTTTTATTTAGTTTTGAACTGACAAGAGAACTTAATGTATTAAAAAATGTTGGAATTAAAATCATAAGTATCATCAATGAAAAATAATCATGTCCAACAAGGGCAAAATTATAAACCCCATAAGTTAAAATAACAGTTTGAAAAATTGAATTAATACTGTGAATTAAGGTAGAAGTACTTACAGAATACATATTTACATCAGACATTGAGTTGTAAATAGTATCTACTGTATCACTTAAATAATTTTTAATAATATCAGGATTGGATTTTTGTTTTATATATTCAGTATTTGAAATGACGGATAAAACTTTTTGCCAGCCGGTAGTAACCTGTAATTCCATATTTCTAGACTTTCCCAATAGCACTTTGTTTATCTTCGCAAAGCCTAAAATATTTATAGGAATGACTACTAAACAAGCGAAAAATATGTATTTATTAATAATTAAAATCCAAATAGAAACAATGACCATAACAAGTGAATTTGTTATTAATTTGATATTATCCCCTGTGATAAAGAGATAAATATTGTTAACACTCATTATTGTCTTATCCAAAATTTTCATTATTCCTTCGGAAATTATGTAATCATATTTTAAAGTTAAAATATCTTTTAGATAGTCGAAAAAATTCTCTCTATTTAACTTTCTTGAATAATGTTCTTTTATTACAATGAATAAAATATTTATTAGCATAAAAACAGCCATAATTATAGATAAAAGTAAAATTCTATAGATAGTAATTCCCTCTACACTTTTACTCCAAATTTGAACCATAATTGGGGCAATTAGGCTAAATACAACTGAAACTAATGACAAAATTATCATTATTACTAAAAAACATAAATAACTCAAAACAAAATCCTCCCTATTTATAAAAATTATTTTGAATATTATTGCATTATATGTAAACTATAAAATACAGTCAAAAATATAAAAAGAAAAAAGAGTATTCTTATTAATTTTCTAAATGTATAATTATTTTTCATTTTTTTCCTCCAAAAACTTTGTAAATATAATAAGTAACTGATACTATCCGTTTGCCTATGTTTATATCAATCCTTGGATGACTTTCTTTAAAATTTTTTTACATTTAAGTTACCACCATTTAATCATCTCTCTATTTCTTTGACTTATTCTCCAAACTCTTAATACCTGTATTGTTCAGCTTTTCAATTGACAGCAGCTGAGTTCTAGCAAGTTTTCTAAGTTCTATCATTCTTTCTTTTTGATTCATACATTTACCAATAAGGATTGCATTGTAGCTTTCCATATTTGCTAGCACAAGTAATTCATTGAGACTTGCATAGTCTCTCATATTACCTTTTAAATCTGGATTTTCTTCACGCCACTGTTTAGCTCTTTTATTAAACAATGCAACATTTAGCATATCTGCTTCACTTGCATATTTATAGGATAATTGTTCATTAGTAAGATCTTTTAAGAGATATTCTTTGATTGCATCTGTATGAATTTTGTAGTTAATCTTTGAAATTTCTCGATTAAGATTCCATCCCAACGACAATCTTGAGTTTTCATCTGATTTAAGTCTTTTGTAATCTTGAATTACATACATCTTAAATTCAGCAGAAATCCATGAAGCAAATTCAAAGGCAATATCTGTATGTGCAAATGCACCGCCATATCTTCCACCTTTTGAAATAATTCCAATTGCTTGTGTTTTCTCTATCCATTTCTTAGGAGACAATGTAAAGGAATTATATCCAGCTTCTGATTTAATTCGGTCGAATTCGACCGAATTGAAATTCATATTGTTTAAGCTTTCCCATAAACCAAGAAATTCAATTGTATCTTTCCTTCTCATCCAATTTTTTATTACATCGCTTGGTTCATCGCTTTTATATCTTGCAATATCCGTTAGACTTATATAGTCGTTTTTAAAGTCTTCAGTGTAAATTTGAATCGCAAAACCTTTTGCTTCAATTATGTCTTTTTTCGCATTAGACATATGAGTTCCCCCTTTATGCTGATGTAATGATAACAACATTTATTTTTGTGATAACTGCTCTAAATAGCACACCAACTATTCTTTTTTTGATTTTAAATTTTGATATAAGCTCTAAAACTCTTGTATTACCTTGACTATTTGCCACTGTGATTATTATGAAACGAAACCCAAAATTTTTTTAAATACCTTTTATCATTTTTATATTGTTGTATCGTGTTCCATCCTTCAAAATGAAGGCATTAGGAGTTTCTCCAACTTGTATGAATCCAATCTTCTCATAAAGAGCCCTTCCTCTTTCATTACCTGAGAAATAATCCAGTTCAATTTGAGAAAGATTCCATTCCTTAGCTTGCTTTTCAAGACAAATAAGCAACTTCTTTCCTATTCCTAAGTTCCAGAATTCTTTCAGCACAGAAACAGCAACATTCCCTCGATGGCACATTTTCTTTTTTGTCAGTCTTGTAATCATGCCATTTGCAATTAATCTTCCATCCATTTCGACAACAAGCATAAGTGTATTATCAGATTCATTAAAGCCTTTTATCATTTTTGCTTCCTCTTCTGCAGACATAGTTATTTCTTCTGGATAAGAATACAAGAAATCAGATTCTCCCATAACAGTCTTCAAATATTCAACAATTTCTGCAGCATCCTTTACTTGAATCTCTCTAATTTCACAGATTCTCCCATCTTTTAGTTCAAATTTTTCTGGTGTGTATTTCACATTTATCCCTCACATAAATCCCAATATAACTTTAACTTAATGATATCATCTTTTTTGTTGAATGTAAATACTTATATTCTGAATTAAAAATTTTGTTCATTATAGGTATAAAAATTTGTAATTTTTTTATATTTTTACTTGACAATTATACTTAAAATAGCTTATAATCTATGGTAGTGTTTTATTAAATAACCTAAAGGTGATTATAATAAGGAGGTGTCATCTATATTATGAAAAGAACTTATCAACCGAATAGAAGAAAAAGAAGTAAAATTCATGGTTTTAGAAAGAGAATGAGTACAAAAGCAGGTAGAGCTGTATTAAAGAGAAGAAGACTTAAAAATAGAAAAGTTTTATCAGCATAGGCCAACATTAGTGTGGCCTTTTCTAAAATTCAGCTTTTTGCTTTGTGTTTGAAGCATGGAAAGATGATATATGAATAAGGAAATTAGATTAAGAAAAAATAGAGAGTTTCAAACTGTTTACAAGCGTGGAAAAAATTTTTGGAATAAAGATTTTACCATTTTTATCCGACCGACAAATAGAAAAAAAGTTAAGTTCGGTGTTTCCGTTACTAAAAAGTTTGGAAAAGCAAATAAACGTAATTTGATTAAGAGAAGAATAAAAGAGATAATAAGACTTAATGTTTGTGATTTAGGATTAGGTTATGAAATGGTAATTTTACCGAAAAAAACACTTTAGAAATTGATTACATTGAACTTGAGAGGTCTTTGTTAAGACTTATAAATTATGCTTTAAAGAAGGTTTTAAATTGAGAAAATTGATGATTTTATTAATTAAATTCTATAGAAAATATATTTCTGGCCTTTGGGGACATGGAAAATGTAAATTTACACCGACTTGTTCGGAATATGCGATTTTAGCGTATCAGAAATACAATTTTTTTAAGGCAAGTTTTTTAGTTATTTGGAGAATTTTAAGATGTAATCCTTTTGGAAAAGGTGGGTATGATCCACTAAAATAGGAGGAATAAATGGCATTTTTAAGAAATTTAATGGGATCTGTATTAAAATTTATTTATGAAGGAGTTGCTTCAATTTTACCTAATGAGCCTTCAAGTATTTCATATTTAGCGATTAGTATTATTATAATTTCTATAATTTTTAAGATTGTACTTTTCCCAATATTTTTAAGTAGTATAAAAAATCAAAAGATTCAAGCAAAGTTTGCTAAAGAGCAACAAAAGATAAGAGAAAAATATAAACATGATCCACAAGCTATGAATCTTAAACTTATGGAATTTAATAAAGAACATGGAATTAAACAACTTGGTGGTTGTTTACCTTTGATTTTTAACTTTATTTTAGTTATAGCGATGTTTGCAGTAATGAGAGAGCCATTGTTATATATTTTTGGGGATGCAAATGCAGATGTTATGAAAAATTTCCTTTGGATTAAGGATTTGTCAGCACCAGACCCACTTTTATATGGTCTTCCTTTGATAAATGCAATTACTCAATATGTTTACCTTGATTTGAGTAATAGAGATCAACAGGATAATCCTGGTGCAAAATCTATGGAAACTATGAAATATATATTCCCATTAGTAATATTTATTTCTGCTAAGAGTTTCTCTGCTGGTCTTGCACTTTATTGGGCTATGACAAATATTGTAGAAATTTTATTGAGATTAGCTTTGACTGCTTACGAAAATAAAAAGATGAGTAATTAGTTGAAAGGAGCAAAAGAATGACTGTTGTAAAATCAGCAAAAACTGTTGATGAAGCTGTTAAACTTGCTTTAGCAGAATTATCAGCAGATATTTCAGATGTTGATGTTAAAGTAATTGAAAAACCAAAGAGCGGTTTTTTGGGCTTTGGTTCAAGAGATGCTTTAGTTGAAGTTTCTTTAAAACAAGAAAAAGAAGAAAATTATAATGAGTTTATAGAAGAAGTTGTTGATGAAGTTGTTGAAGAAACTTGTTGTAAAAAAGAAGTTCCCGCTAAAAGCGAAGATATAGAAAAAATTGAAAGATTTTTAAAAGACTTAATTTTGAAAATGGGAGTTGACGGTGAAATAACTTTTGATGAAGATGAAGAAGCTGTCAATTTGTATATAAATAAATCTGATGATTTTAAAGTTTTGATTGGAAAATCTGGAGAAACTTTAGAAAGTATTCAATATATTGTAAGTATTTTTGCTAGAAGAAATACTTCCTTAGAAAAGAGAGTTTTCTTAGATATAAATGGATATAAGAAGAGAAAAGAAGAATCAATCAGAGAAATGGCAATGACTTTTGCTAAAAAATCTATTAGATATAAAAAAGTTATGAGACTTAGACCTATGAATGCTTATGAGAGAAGAATTGTTCACTCAACTTTACACAATATGAAAGGTGTATTTACTGTGAGCGAAGGTGAAGAACCACATAGAAAGGTTGTTATCAAACCTAAATTTTAATATGCAATTAAAAGAACGTTTAGGCGTTCTTTTGCTTTATTGTGGAACAACAAGGAGAAATTATGGAAAATACTATTGTTGCTATTGCTACTGCTACAGGCGAATCAGGTATTGGAATTATAAGACTTAGTGGTGAAAAGTCGATAGAAATTGTAAAAAATTTTTTCAAACCTTATGATAAAAAAGAAATAGACGAAAAATCCAATAGAATGATGAAATATGGACATATTTACGACAAAGATGAACTCATTGATGAAGTTATGGTTTGTTTTATGTTTGCACCTCATACGTATACGAGAGAAAACGTGGTGGAAATATTTACTCATGGGGGTATTGTATGTCTTAAAAGAGTTTTAAATTTATGTCTTGAAAATGGAGCAGATCTTGCAGAAAAAGGAGAATTTACGAAAAGAGCCTTTTTAAATGGACGTCTTGATTTGTCTCAAGCTGAAGGAGTTATTGACTTAATAAAGGCGAAAACGGAGTTTTCTCACAAGAGTGCAATTAATCAGCTTGAAGGGCATTTGAGTAAAAAGATTAAAGAATTTAGAGAAGAACTTTTAGATATTTTAAGTTTTGTTGAGTATTCTATCAATTTTACAGAAGATATGCAGGAGGAATTACCTTTTGATAATGTAATTTTAAAGACTGAGAAATTGATGACTGAAATGGAAGAATTACTTGGAGAGTCTAATAAAGGAAAAATTTTAAAAGACGGAATAAATGTTTCAATTATTGGTAAGCCTAATGTTGGAAAGTCTTCTCTACTAAATAGAATTTTAAGACAGGAACGAGCAATTGTAACGGATATTGCAGGAACTACGAGAGATTTAATTAAGGAAGACATTGAACTTTCAGGAATTAAGTTAAATATAAATGATACAGCAGGAATCAGAGAAACTGTTGATGTCGTTGAAAAAATTGGAGTTCAAAAATCTATCGAAGCAAGTGAAAACTCTGACTTAAATTTGGTACTTTTCGATATTTCAAGAGAACTTGACGAGGAAGACGAAAAGATAATAAATCTTGCAAATACAACTAAATCTATTGGAATTTTAAATAAAGTAGATTTGGACAAAAAATTAAATGAAGAAAAATTGAAAGAAAAGGTAAATTTTGAGTTAATAGAAATATCCGCTCTAAAAAATGAAGGAATTTCAAAACTTGAACAGGCAATTATAGATATGTTCTTCGATGGCAAAATTGAGATTAAAGATAAGGCTTTAATTACAAATGTAAGACATGAAAACAGTCTAAAGAGCTCATTGGAATATTTAAAATCTTTCTATGCGGATTTAAAAAATATGGTGCCTATCGACTGTTGCGAAGTGGATTTAAGAAGAGCTTACGAAGTGCTTGGAGAAATAATCGGAGAAAATATTTCTGAAAACATCTTGGATAATATCTTTTCAAATTTCTGTATAGGAAAATAAAGACGGTGAAAACCGTCTTTTTTTAGGGATGGATTAGTTTGCTGTAGTTGATGTATCTACGATATCTACGATACATTACTTTTGCTAAAGCAAAAGTATGAGATTTCCACAGTCGATTGTACTCAAATCAAAGATTTGAACAATCTTTGCGTCAGACCTACTTTTGCTTGTAAACAAGCAAAGTTAGGGCTAGATTCACTTCACTACGTTCTGTTTCGGTCGAGATGACGTATAAAGGAAATTGCTTTAATTGGTAGATTAACGTGAATAGTAAATAAAATTCAAATTATTTTTATAAATATTATAGAAACGAAATAAATTCCCATAATATAGTATTTAAAACATTGTGTATAAAACAAAATAATTCACGTCATAGCACTTTGAAAAGAAATTCCCCCAATAAATCCTCCATTATATAAAAAATCATAAAAAACTATTGACATAGTATATTATACATTATATAATATAATCAAAATAAAGTGTTAAGAGGTAAAAGTTATGGATATTGTAAAAGAATCAAGAAAACAGATGATAAAATTAATTATGACAACTATAACGGGAAACTTTGGTAGTTCTATTTTGTCATTCATTATTGGACTTTTAATCTTGAAAAAAACTGAATCTGCTCTAAATTTTGGTATTTCTCAAGTTATAGGACCTTTAGTTGCGCTTGTTTTGCTTCCTTTTGTGGGATCTGTTATAGATAAATACAATAAGAAGATTGTAATTGTAATTGCTCAACTTTTTAGCATTGTAAGTTTGATTTTATATGCTTTAAGTTTAAATTCTAATGCTGAGACTAATTTAATTAATACATATATGTTGTTAATTTGTTTAAAGGTTGCGGATCAATTTTTAAATAATGCTTTTTCATCTTCAGTTAAGAGGGTTGTATGTGAAGAATATATTCAAAAGGTAAAATCTTTTCAACAGATTGCATCTTCAGGAGTTTATATAATTTCTCCAATTTTAGCGGTTTTTCTACTTACAAAATTAAAATTAATCCATTTTGTACTTTTGGAAGCTGTTATCGAGTTTATAACAATTTTAATTGTACTTTTTATAAATTTCAATCTTATTAAAACTGAAGAATCAGATAATAATGAAGAAAAGAAAGTTTTAAAGATGTTCGTTGAAGGAATCAGATATATAAGAGATAAAAGAGTTTTAGTTTTTATTATTTTCTTTGCAATGTTCATAAATTTTCTTTTTGCATCAGTTTCGGTTGGACTTCCCTATGTTTTGATTAATGAGATTAAGATTTCCGATTATCTCTATGGTATTATAAATGCAGCTTTTCCTGTAGCAGTAATAGTTTCATCAATAATCTTGTCAATGATGGATGATATTGAAAGCCCTTTAGAGTTTTCTTTTAAATGGCTTAGATGGACTGCTGGAGTTTTATTATTTTTAGGAATTGCATTATTATTTAAGCTTAGTATTTTTTCATATTTTATAGTATTTATGATATTTGCTTTTGGAGTTAATTTTGTTGGAAATTTTGTAAATACACCTGTATTTGTTTGGCTTACTAAGGCTGTTCCACATGAATATCAAGGTAGAGTTTTTAGTATCATAGAGACAGGATGTCAACTACTAATGCCTCTTGGAATACTATTTTATTCTATTTTATTTGATAACTTTAAAAGTGCAAATATATTTATTATTTCAGGAATAGCATTAATGGTTCTTGTAGTTTTACCATATATTTTAAAAGTAGATTTAAAGACAAAAGAATTTTAAGAAATCCCCCTTAAAATAATTTATAAAAAAATGA
Organism: Parvimonas sp. oral taxon 110 str. F0139; assembly: GCF_000214475.1. Classification (GTDB taxonomy): domain Bacteria; phylum Bacillota; class Clostridia; order Tissierellales; family Peptoniphilaceae; genus Parvimonas. The sequence goes on from NZ_AFII01000002.1 coordinate 644,298, forward strand.
GAGTTATCAAAACTCTCATTTTTTAATATTCACATATTTCTTTTAATTTTCCAAATATTTTGTATTCAACTTGTTTAAGTTCTTCAATGTTTTTTACTCCAAGAAGTAACATAATCATCTTTGTTTGATAGATTAGAGATTTTAAATAATCTTCAGCAAATTTATATCCACCATGAATTAAATATCTTAAAACTTCACCTGCAATGGCAGTCATATCGCTACCGAGTATAATCGCCTTAGCAATGTCTTCTCCGGTTTTAATTCCACCAGATCCTATTAGAGTAAAGTCTTTTGAGATTTTTCTACAGTCTATTATACATTTTGCAGTTGGAATTCCCCAACCGTAGATATTTGTAAAATCTAAGTCTGTTCTTCTCAAATTTTCAATTTCAATGAAATTTGTTCCACCATAACCACTAATATCAATGTATTTTACACCAACATTCAAAAGTTTTTCACAAGTTTTTTTAGATATTCCACAACCTGTTTCCTTTATGATTACTGGAACTTCTAAATTTTTCACAATATTTTCAATGTTTTCTAAAATTCCTTTGAAATTCCTATCTCCTTCAAATTGAACAATCTCTTGAGCGGGATTTAGATGGAGAGAAATAGCGTCAGAATTTAACATTTCAACAGCTTTTTTTGCATCTTCAAGACTTGATAATGCAGAAAGATTTGAAATTATTATATTTTTTTCATCTAAAATATCTTTTACTATTGTAAAAGTTTCTACAAGTTCATCATCTTGTAGGGCAACTTTTTGGCTGCCACTTTCAAATGCTATATTAAAATTTTTACAAAGTCTCGCTAAGTCTTCATTAACATCATAGGAAGTCTCTGCTCCACCTGTCATTGCATTTATGAGAAGCGGGAAAGACAATTTTTTTCCTAAAAAGTTTACTGATGTATCAATTTCGTCAAAATTTAAATCAGTCAACGCAAAATGTTCAATATATACATTGTCAAATAGAGTATTGGATTTGAAATTGCTCTTTAAAAAATTTTCCAAATGTTCTTTTTTTCTCTCGTTTTCCATATTCACCCTAATTATCTATTATTGTTTTTTTGTTGTTTTTATTAGTATTAGTTTTATTGTTATTATTAGTTTTATTATTGTTAGTATTATTATTCTTGTTGTTATTGTTATTGTTGTTGTTATTATTCTTTTTTTCGTCTGTATCTACTTGCGTATTGTTATTTTGACTTAATAGATAATCACTGAACATCTCTTTAACAAGAGCATTCAATTTTGAACGATTAGGAACGAAATAACTTATATTGTTTATATAAGCAGATTCTCCTGGAACTATTTGAGTATTCATTTTATCTACACTTAAATTATTTGCTTTTAAAGCTAATTTTGTAATTGTAGAGAAAGGAATATTAGTATTCACAGTCTTTTTAACAACTTCTAAAATTTCAGGGATTTTTGCAATATTTTTAGCTTTAGTCAACTCTTTAACTAATGCTTTTATAAGTAATTGTTGAGCTTTAACACGACCAACATCACCTTCTATATATCCTGCTCTAAATCTTGCAAATTGTAGGGCTTGTTTTCCGTTTAGAACTTGTTTACCTGGTTTTAAGTGGACATCATCTTCTGCAACGTCAACTTGAACAGGAACATCGACTTCAACACCACCAAGGACATCTACAATATCTTTAACAGAGAAGAAATTTACTCTTACATAGTAGTCTATGTCTAAATTTAAGAAATCTCTTGTAGTTTTTACAGCCATTTTTAGACCACCATAGTGGTGAGCATGGTTTATTTTATCTAATTTTCCATTAACCATAACTCTTGAATCACGAGGGATTGAAAGAATATCAATCTTTCCTGTTTCAAAATTAACTTTACATAAAATCATAGTGTCAGTTCTGTTTTGCTCAGTTGTAACACCACTGAAATCATCACTATCTAAACCTAAAACTAAGAATAAAAGTTCATTTTCAACACGTTGTTCAATATTATTTCCTTCGCCTAAATCGCTACCTACAAATTCTACTTTTGAAGTAACTTCCATAATATCTAAAATTCTATTTGCAACCCAAAAGATTCCACCAAATAGAGCTAAAGATAGAATAAAAGTTATTATAAATTTCTTTTTCATATAAAACTCCTTACTTTATCAACTTACTGATTACTTTGAAACTACTGTGCTCTGAACTTTTTATTAAATCAAAAAGTATAGTTTCAACATTGGTAACACTTGCTCCCATTTCTCTAATTAGGTCCAATCCATTCTTATAATTTTCAGAATTTCTTGAACCTACAGTTTCAAAAGGAACATAAATTTCAAAGTCACTCTTTAAGTCTTTTATCGTTTGATATACACAAATATGTGTTTCTATACCCGCAACAATAATAGAAGTTTTTCCTTCTTTTTTAAGTTTTAAAACTTCTTCCTTGATAAGTGGATAGGCTGAAAAGCTGTTCTTTGCAAAATATTTTGCTTTTGAGTCTTTTAAAGACTCTTTAATTTCTAAAACAGTTTCGCCAAGACCTTTAGGATATTGTTCAGTATAAATTATAGGAATATTAAGTTCTTTGCAGGACTTAATCAAAATATTCGTGTATTTTACAATGTTTTCATTGTTTTGTATAACTGGCATTAATTTTTCTTGAAAATCTAATACCAGTAAAATTGTATTTTCAATTTTCATAAAAATCTCCAAATCTAAAATTGAATAATCATTCTATCACAATTATTCTTGAAAATCAAACCATTACTTATAATTATATTGACAAATTATATTATAAGTAGTTAAATATATTAACCATAATTATTTAATGATAATTTTTTTGTAATTATGATGAAAAATTAATAGTTTTATCATAGGGCATAAAACTATAAATATTATACCATAATTCCTATTTGGTAACTTATTTAATGTAATTATGGTGAAATATATCTAATTTTACCATTATGCGTAAAACTAGATAATTAAATCATAATTCCTTTTTTATAATTAAATTAGAGTAATTATGATGAAATATTAATAGTTTTACCATCTGGCGTAAAACTATTAATATTATACACTTTATGGATATTTTTTTCAACTTTATAAATTAATTTTGCTTAAAAAGTTGCTTTTTTACTGATATTAATATATAATGTTCAGACAGGGATAAAAAAGGAGGAATTATGAACAAAATAGATTTAGATATACTAAAGAGTCTTTATATAAATAAATATAGTAACCAAATTGATTTATCCAAGATAAATGAATATTCTAAAGAAGAATTAGAAGAGATTAGAAAAGCCATTAATAACACACATATAAAAGCAATTTCAATTATTTGTGAGGCTTTAAATGTTGATATTGATGATATTCAAGAGATTGAAGTTTTAAAAAAGGGAATGACAAATAATTCCTTTATATTTACAGTAAATAACGAAAAATATATTATGAGAATACCTGGAGAGGGAACTTCTGAACTTATAGATAGAGTTCAAGAAGCGGAAGTTTATTCTTTAATTAAAGATAAAAATATTTGTGATGAATTAATTTATATTAATGCAGACAATGGATATAAGATTACAAAATTTATTGAAAATTCAAGAAATTGTGATGATAAAAATCATGATGACTTAAGAAAATGTATGGATAAAATAAAAGAATTACATTCTTTAGGTTTAGAAGTGAGTCACGAGTTCGATGTTTTTGAAAAAATTAATTTCTACGAATCTTTGTGGGAAAATAAAAATTCTATTTATGAAGATTATGAAGAAGTGAAGAAAAAGATTTTTTCGCTACAAGATTTTATAGAAAAAAATAGAAAGCCAAAATGTTTAACTCATATAGATGCAAATTGTGATAATTTTTTATTTGCAACTGATGGAACTCTCCGTTTAATCGACTGGGAATATGCTGCCATGCAAGATCCGGATATTGATATTGCAATGTTCTGTATCTATTCTTTATATGACAAAAATCAAGTTGACAATTTGATAGACATTTATTTCAACGGCGAAGTAGATGAGATTACAAAAATAAAAATTTATGCCTATATTGCTTGTTGTGGACTACTTTGGAGCAACTGGTGCGAATACAAATTAGACTTCGGTATTCATTTTGGAGAATATTCTACAAAACAATATGAATATGCTAGAGATTATTATAAAATCGTTGAAAAATGGCTAAAGAAAAATAAAAATAGACAAGAAAAAATCACTGCGTAAAACAGTGATTTTTTTGTTTATATTATTGTTCCCGGGCACCCACCCGATGCAAGGCATCGTGGAAGGGAGGGGTTCTTATCTTATAATTTTATAATAAACTCTTGAAGTTATTGAGTAGATTATAAAGTAAATTACAGAGAAACAAAGTACAATTGTAGCAAAACTCATTGTGAAAATTTTTATGTTTTTAAATCCAAGTCCTCCAAGTATATTGTATAGGATTGGAAAGGCGAATATTGAGTGAATTGTTGCTACTATAAGTGGTAAGAAGAAAATCCACAATATTTGTACTCTAAGGCTCTTTTTGATTATTGAGTCAGGAAGACCTACATTTTTCATTATGTGGTAATTTTGTTTATCTTCAAAGCCCTCAGAAATTTGTTTATAATATGTGATTAGCACAGTTCCTGTTATGAAAATTAATGCAACTATCATTCCGAAAAATAATAGACCGCCATTTAGTTCATAAGCAAAAGCATCAACTTCAGCTTTTGAAGACAAAGAATGACTAAATACATCTTTTTGTTGAACAAATATGTTATAATCTGTTTGTAATCTTGAATAAAATGCTTCTTTATCAGCAGAATCTAAATCAAAATTAAAATCTAGGTTATATTTTAATTGTTTTTCATTATAATTATAAGTATATTCTTCTAACATTTTTATAAAAGTTTCATTATCTTTTACAATAATTATCATACCTTCAGCAGATATACTCATAGGAAATAAGTTTTTACTTTTACTAATTTATAATTATTTCCAGCAAAATCCATACTGTCATAATTATTAAGCTTTTTAGAGTTAGTGGAATATATCACCTCACCATCATTAAGAGTATAATTAGTATTGTTGTTTCTATTAAAATCTTCCAATGTTTCAACGATTAAAAATGCTGATAATGCTTGTCTTTTACCTAAAGGAGTAATCTTTCCATTTTCATTTATTACAGGATTCATTATAGTCTTTTTGACTGTTAGATTTTTAATTTTTTCATCTTCTTTTAACTCTTTGTTTAAAATATTTAAGATTTCTTTTTTCTTTTCTTCTCCATTTGATAGTATATCTTTATTATTTCCTGTTACTGAGGAGGATAAATAAAAATCATTAGGATGAATAGAATCTGTAAGGTCTTTTATACTTGAATTTATAGTCAATGTTGTAGCTAAAGTAACTATAATTGAAGTTGAAAGAAGTGTAATACTTGCAAGTGAAACTGCATTTGATTTCATTCTGTATAACATTCCTGATATTGAAAGGAAATTTTTTGCTTTGTAATATAAATTTCTATTTCTTTTTAATAATTTTAAAACTAAAATACTAAAAGCGATGAATACCAGATAAGTACCGATTATTACAGCAATAACAGCAGGAAAAAATGCAAAAAAGCTACTGAGATTCCCTTTTGAAGTAACTGAAAGATAATATCCAGCACATAGAATTATAAAGCCTAAAGTTCCAAGGATAAACTTACTTTTCGGTTCTCCCTCTGCCCTTTTTTGCTTTGAAAGAAGTTCTATAGGAGTTGATTTTCCAATTCTAAATATCATTGTTAAATATATCAATATAAATATTATAGCTAAGAATATTAAAGTCAATATTGCAGAAGAAATTGAAAAATTATAGTCCATTATTTTTGCGGTCATATTTTTAGTTATTTTGTTAAGTAGAACAAATGCTAATTTTCCAAGAACAAATCCACCTGTTATTGAAAAGAAACTAACTGTCAAAAAGTTTAGTATATATTCTATTGAAATAATTTTAGCAATATGTTTTTTCTCTAAACCTAAAATACCATATAGGGCAAATTCCTTATTTCTCCTCTTTGCTAAAAAGCTATTGGCATATAGGATAAATATAAATGTGAAAATTCCAACTATAAAAATTCCAAATTTTATAAGGATTGCTACATATTCATGATTTTTTTCTATATAATGATTTTGTCCAAGGGAAGCCATTACGAAAAATAGAGTTCCCATAATACTACTTGCTATTAAAAATGGAGTTAAAAGCAAAGCATTCGCCTTCATATTTCTAAAAGCAAATTTCGAAGCCATTTTACTTTTCATAGTTATTCACCCCGTTTAACATGATTTGAGCTTGATTTATTTTTTCAGCAAAAGTTAAGTTGTCGTCACTTCCTTTATAAATTTCGTGATAAACTCTACCGTCTTTTATGAAAATTACTCTTTTTGCAAAAGCAGCGCATTTTACAGAATGAGTAACCATTAAAACTGTTTGTCCACTGTTATTTATATCGCAGAAAGTTTTCATAACTATATCTGCAGACTTTGAGTCCAAAGCCCCTGTTGGTTCGTCTGCAAGAAGCAAATCAGGTTTAGTTATAATTGCTCTTGCAATTGCAACTCTTTGTTTTTGTCCGCCTGAAACTTGATAAGGATATTTATCCAAAACTTCACTTATCTTTAAGAGAGGAGCTATCTCTCCTACTTTTTCATTCATTATAGCTGGTTTAATATCTGATAAAACAAGTGGAAGATAAATATTGTCTCTATTTGAAAAAGAGTCCAATAAATTAAAATCTTGGAAAACAAATCCCAACTTTTCACGTCTAAAACTTGCAACTTCTGAATTGCTTAAAGAATTTACATTCTTTCCTCCAATAAAAACTGATCCTTCAGTTGCCTTATCTAATGTTGCTATTATATTTAAAAGAGTTGTTTTTCCACTTCCAGATTCTCCCATAACAGCTATAAATTCTCCTTTTTCAACAGAAAAATTTACATCTCTAAGGGCTTCAGTTTTTACACGTCCCATTCCTCCATAAATCTTTTTTAAATTTTTAACATCTAATATATTCATAATTACCTCCAAAAAATATTATTTTCGTTTACAATAATATTTTAGCAAAAATTTTTAGGACAAACATTTATCTAATATTACAAAAACAAAAATAACCTTACAATTTTGTAAGGTTATTGAAATGTTGGATAAAAATTCACGTCATAGCATTATGCAAAGAAAAGCCCTTGACACGTCATTTCGACCGAAACGGAACATAGTGAAGTGAAGCGAATCTAGCCCTAACTTTTGTTGTTTATTCATAAACAACAAAAAAGTAGGTCTGACGGGGTCGTTGTATCTTTGATACAATGACTCTGGAGATCTCACACAATTATTTGTTTACAAATAATTGTAAGTCCTGTAAAGGACTTCTAAAAAATATAATAATTAAATACAATTACTATGTAAATCTCTCAAAGCCCCTTTAAATAATGAAATTCCCATTAGTCTTACATTATTTTTCAACTAAGTTAAAACTCTCGTCAATTAAGATCTTGACCAAATCCAAATCCATATCTGAATCCAATAATATTGTAATCCAGTATTTTTTATTCATATGATATGCAGGGAAAAAATGCTTTTTATCAATCAGATTTTCTATAAGATCAGGATTAAGTTTTACATTTAAAACATCAATCTTTCCGCTTTTCTCCAATCCCAAAGTCTTATAAGGAATGGACATAAAAATTCCATACCATTTTTTACTATTTGGAGTCTTTATCGTCGCATGATTATTATCTTCCCAAGGCTCTTCTGGAATTGTTCCGTATTTTTCCTTTACATAGTCTAGTAATAATTTTCTATAATCCAAAGATGTAAAACAGCTATTTACAATATCCTCAATAAGTTCATTAACTTTTTTTCTAATTTTTGAAACAAATTTACCCTTGCTGTCTAAAACATTAAATAAAATATATTCTTCATTAAAAGGTAATTCAATAACATTTACCTCAAAAGAGTCTTTGCCTATTTTAACAATCACATTAAAATTTTCTACATCAATATCTGATTGTAAAATATAATAATCTCCAGTCTTTGAAAAACCATATGCAATTGCAAGTTTAGAATTAAAAATATTTTTATCAAATAACTCATTATAAAACATAAAAATCTCCTAATCTATATTAAAATAGCTATCACAAAAATCAATCCACAAATTTTTATAATCAATATGAGATACGAGTTTTAAGTCTTTTATTGTAAAGATATTTCTTTTCTTTGCTTGAGAAACAAAGTAGTTGGTATCATTGTCAAATTCAGTTTCTATGGCGTGAACAGTTTTAAAATTATTTAAAAAAGCAATAAATAGCCTTGTATGTCCGTCAACGCAGATATATCCGTCATCGGATTTTACAACTTGAATTACAATATCCTTAGAATTTTTAATAAAATTTTCGAGTGCATTTACTTTATCTTCATCAATATAAAATTGAGATGGTTGAATTTTATCTACTTCTAAAGTTAAAGCTGGCTTCTTTTCAAAAGAAATAATTTTTTTATTATTCTCATCAAAAAAATTTAATATATGTGGAGAATAATACCTAAAATACTCAATGAGTTTTTTAAAATTTTTTCTATTTTTTCCTTTCACAAAAGCACTGTCACTAGAAATTATTTCAATTTCATAAGGTTCTTCGTCAATTAAAAAGGCTCCCCTTTGATTTAAAACAATCTGTGAAAATAAGGGATTTTTGTATTCTGTAACTCTTTTAATCTCCATTTGTTTTTCCTATATATGCAAATCTCTATTTTTTAATATATTTTTTTCACCAAGTAATAAATTTCTTAAAAATTTTTCTAAATACTCTGTAGTTTCAAAAACACCATTTTTTAAATCATTGTAATTCGCTCTGACCAATGCATTTCTAAAATACCAAGAATGTTCTGAAAATAACTCATTTCCAACTTCAAAGCCAAGAGTTTTAAGATATTTTATAAAGAAAACAGCAGTTGTTCTTGTATTTCCCTCTGCAAAAACATGTATTTGCCATAGCCTTGACACAAAAAGAGCTAAATGCTTTATTATCTCATCCATATTCAAATTTTTGTAATTAAAACTTTTTTCTTGAGATAAATCATACTCTAGAGTTTTAAAAAGTTCGCTAAAACTTCCATAAGTAACACTTTTTTCATTTAAAATCCACTCTTTTTTTGTGATATTATATTCTCTTATTTGTCCTGCATGAGAGTAAATACCTTTAAATAATCTATAGTGAATGGATAAATATTCATTTGGTGTAAAAGAAAAAGCAGGTTCTGTAATAATTCTTGTAATTCGTAAAGCTACTTCATCAGCTTCCTTATTTCTCTCTTCATCTCTGCTAGGTTTTTCTTCATAATAAGCAGTAATCATTTTTTCAGCTTGCTTTAGGGATATTTCTCCCTCAATATTTTGTTTTGCAGTTTCAATTAAATATTTTGAAGGCTTAATTCCGTCAACATCTTGAAGTCCGATACCGATACTCCAAGCATATGCTTTTTCTTTCTTTTCAGGTTCTGTATGTTTAATATATTCTTCAAAAAAATCTTTTTCCATAAAATTCTCCTAATCTATATTAAAATAGACTTTTACACTTGTTCCTTCATCTAATTTTGATTCCAATTTAACTTTTTGCCCTAATTTATCTAAAATTTGTTTCACTAAAAATAGACCTATTCCTGTTGATTTTTGATTTTGTCTTCCGTTAAAGCCTGAATATCCCTTGTCAAAAATTTTAGGTAAATCCGAATCCTTAATTCCTATTCCATTGTCTTTTATTTCAAGATAGTTTTCTTTTTCGTTAAAAGATATTGAAACAATCCCATTCTTAGTATATTTTATTGCATTTGATAAAAGTTGTTCAATTACTACCATACACCATTTGCTGTCTGTAATTACTTTTACATTAAGCTTTTCATATTCAAGTTTTATATTGTTTGAAATAAAGAGAATTGCGTATTTTTTGATTAAAGGTCTAATAATATCGTCTAAATTCACAAGTGAAATATCCATATCCGTATTGTGATTGGCCATTTTAAGATAACTTAAAGCCATATTTGTATAGTCTTCAATATAAATCAACTCTTTTTTTATATTTTTTATATTTTCATTTTCAATATCGCCATCGCATATTAATTTACCTGCAGTTATCGGTGTTTTTATCTGATGAATCCAAACTAAAAAATACTCTTGTAATTCTTTTTCCTTTGCCAAAAAGTCATTTCTTAAATTTAAATTAGATTCTTCAAGTTCTTGTATCTGATTTTTTAGTTTTTCCTCTTTTTTGTTTAAGAAAGCCATAAATACAAGATATACCAAATAGAAAAAAACTATTATTTCAAAAGCTAAGAAGTAACTTTCAAAGCTTAAATTCATGAGTAAAAAAACAACCCAAAATACTGATAATATAAAAATTGTTGTTACCGTTACAGGTAAAATTTTTGAAATATAATTTTTAAATTTATCCATTTCTACTCCGTTTTAGAATTTAGATAATACCCACTTCCCTTTTTGGTTTGGATAAAATCATTTAAATTAATATCTGCAAATTTTTTTCTAAGTCTTGTTATATTGACTGCTAAAGTATTGTCGTCAATATAATCATCTCCATGCCAACATTTTTCCATAATTGACTCCCTTGAAGCAACTCCTCCTTTGGCTTTAAAAAGAGTTTCCAAAATCATTGTTTCCGTATTTGTAAGGGAAATTTCGTTGTCATTATATTTAATAATATTCTTATCCATATATAAAAATACATTTGCAAAACTTAAAAATTCAAAGTCCTTTGTAAAATCATAACTTCTTCTCAAGATTGCTTTGATTTTTGCCAAAGTTACATTCAAATCTATCGGCTTAGTTATATAGTCGTCAGCTCCGAATTGAATCCCCATTACAATATCGATATTTTCACTCTTTGAAGAAATGAAAATAATTGGAACATTTGAATGTTTACGGATTTCTTCACACCAAAAATAGCCATTATTATATGGCAACATAATATCCATTAAAACCAAATGTGGTTGGTATTCGATAAATTCTTCGACTATTTGATTGAAATTTGAAATCCCCTTTACTTCATAATTCCAAAGCAAAAGTTCCTTTTTCAACATTTCAAATATATTTTCATCATCTTCGACAATTAAAATTTTCAAAAATATCACTCCTTTGAGTATTTTTTAAACTATTAATATTAATAGAAAAATTTATTAGCTCTTAAAAGGTTAATTGTATTAACTATTTTTTGAATATTGCTTTTTGAAGAATTCAATTCAAAATAAAATGAAAAAGCAATATCTTCCTCTGAAGAGTTTTTAATTTTGTTTTTTATTGTTTCCTTTTCATCAAAAAATTCATTTTTAAAATCCAATAAAAAATTTTCTACACCATAGACATCATATTTTAAATCAAGAGCTTCAAGACTACTAAAATTATATGACAAGGCTTGTTCCTTTTTAATTTTGACGTTATGGCTATATTAAAAAATCCAATTTCAATATCACATAATCCATTCAAAGTTAGAACTTTTATAGGATAAGCTTCTCGAATCCAATTTCCATTTTCTATATGATAATGGTCATTATACCAACCAGAGTCGATAGATAAACTTTGATTTTTTAGTGATGAAGTTAATACTTCTGCAATTTTTTCGATATTTGAATAAAAATTCTGTAAATCATTTAAAAATTCCATAAAACTCTCCACTTGAAAATTTAAAAAATTAAAAGATAGTTTATCTTTTTATTATTAACTAGATAAATTGATTCTAAAATAATTCTTTTAAATAAGTATAGCATAATTATTATTTTAGTTAAAGTAAAATGTAGTCATCTAAAAGCAAATATGGTAGAATTATTATAATAAAATTAAATTAGAAATAGGAGTAAAAAATGAAAAATAAATTTGGAATATACTTAATGATAGGAATAATTTTTATATTGTTTTTGTGCTCAGGCTTTTATATAGCCTATACTGTCTTATCTTATAATGATTTATACTTTGGGACATATATGTTTTTTTCTTTATCAATTTTAGGTTATTTCATTTTAGCATATATTATTCTTACTAGAATTCTATTTAGATTAAAATTTTGTAATGAAATGATTTGTTATTTTAATGGTGATAAATTATATACTTCAAATCATTTATTTCCAATTGATACAGATAGAATAGAAACTGTTATGATTAAATATACATCTAAATATAGAAGCAATCGTGCTTATAAGGTTTCTATTAAAATAAAAGATAGATTTTTTAGATATACTTTTGGAATCGGACATATCTCAGAGGATAAAGAGCAAAAAAAATATGACTATTTTTTAAAAGAATTAAAAAAACGTCATATTGATTATGAAATTAAATAAATATTACAATACAAATTTATAGATGCTTTTATGTGTTTCTTTGTCGTTTATTCTCATATCATTATCTTCGGGCAATTCAAAGATTCCTAAAAACTCTCCATTTAGGTATTCACATATCTTATTTGAAGCGTGGTTATCGGGATTTGTGGTGATATACAAATATTCCATATCATGCTTTTTTGCCAGTTCAAAAAGGAGTTTACAGGCTTTTGCAGAATAGTGATTACCTCTGTATTTTTCGTCAATTGTGTATCCTATATGTCCACCATAATACAGACCTTCACTATATCCAATTCTCAAATCACATTTCCCCATTTTATTTCCTTTTAAGTCGCATATATAAAAGCTATAAGCTGGAACCCAATTAATAGCTAAATTTCCGGCATAAGTTTTTTCTAAAACTAATTTTATTTCATCATTTTGTAAAAAAGAAGTATCTAAAAATTCCATAAGCACCTCCAAATTGATTTATTACATTTTACCAAATTTTAAAGAAAATCTCCACTTTTTAATATAAATATTTGATTTATATTTATGAGTTCAAATTTAATGTATCTGCGATACATTCACTTTTGCTAAAGCAAAAGTATGAGATCTTCGCAGTCGATTGTACTCAAATCAAAGATTTGAACAATCTTTGCGTCAGCCCTACTTTTGTTTACAAGTAAACAAAGTTAGGGCTAGATTCGCTTCGCTTCACTTCGCTATGCTTCGTTTTGTTACGGTCGAAATGACGTATAAGGAGAAAGCTTCGTTTAATAGCCAGACGTTAAAAGTAAATAAACATCAAAAATACTTTATACATAATAAAAAATTTACATAATTATATTAATACATGTTATATAAAATAAACTAATTCACGTCATAGCACTTTGAAAAGCAAAACTTCTCAGCACGTCATCTCGAACGTAGTCGAGAGATCTCACACTTATGCTTGTATATAAATCGTAGATACATTAAATAATTAAAGCTTCAATACTAATTTCCCCACAAAAAAACAAAACCATGTCGGTTTTGTTTTTCAAAAATATATTAAATACTTTGTGCAGCGGTAATTACTGCAAGTTTGTAAACATCTTCTTCGTTACAACCTCTTGAAAGGTCTGATATAGGTTTGTTAAGTCCTTGTAAGATTGGTCCTATTGCTTCAAAACCTCCAAGTCTTTGTGCAATTTTGTATCCGATATTTCCTGATTGTAAATCAGGGAAAATAAATACATTTGCGTGTCCTGCAACTTTTGAGCCTTTTGCCTTTTGTTCCCCTACTGATGGAACTATTGCAGCATCGAATTGTAATTCTCCGTCCAATGATAAATCGGGTGCTAATTCTTTCGCCATTTGTGTAGCGTCAGCAATTTTTTGTGAAAGTTCGTGTTTTGCAGAACCTTTTGTAGAGAAGCTAAGCATTGCAACTTTTGGATCTATGCCAAATAATTCTGCTGTTTTTGCAGTTTCAACGGCAATTTCAGCTAATTCTTTTGCTTCTAAAGTAATATTGATAGCAATGTCTGCAAATACATATCTTTCTCCATTTTTTCCAAGCATAACCATTGCTCCACTTGTTCTTGAAACATTTGGTTTAGTCTTTACGATTTGAAGTGCAGGTCTTACTGTATCTCCTGTTGAGTGAATAGCACCACTAACCATTCCGTCAGCCTTTCCAACTTGTACCATCATTGTTCCATAGTAATTTACATCTTTTAAAAATGTTTCAGCTTCTTCTTTTGTATTTTTTCCTTTTCTACGTTCAACAAATTTTTCAACTAATTCATCAAAATCTTCCGCTTTTGTTGGATCAATTATTTCAATATCATCAATACAGACATTTAATTCTTTAGCTGTTTTTTTGATTTCTTCAACATTTCCCAAAACTATTGGAGTTAGTAAACCGTCTTTTTTTAATCTAACACAAGCACCTAAAACTCTCTTATCTTCTCCTTCAGGAAATACAATTTTCTTGTTTGTTCCTTTAATCTTTGCTGTTAATTCTTCAAAAATATTCATAATTACCCCCTACATTATTAATTCCACTTTTTTATCATTTACTATAAATTCAACTTCAGCAAGTCCAGACATATCTTCTCCGTCAAAGTTAATTTCGATATTCTCTGAAATTATTTTTATTTTTTAGCTTTGAAATAAGAAGTAATGTCCTCGTTTACATGAGTTGCATTTACGATTGTCTTTATTTTTTTATTATATCAAATTTTGATTTGTATTTAATAGCACATATGTCTAGAAGTCCATCTTGCATATCAGCTGATGGCAATAAATTTAATTTCCCTCCAAATTTACTTCCAATACCTATTGCAATCAAAAAATAGTCATCCTCATATTCAGCATCGTCAACGATTATCTTATATCTCTTTCTTTTATGTCCAAATAAGGCAAGAAGAATTGCTACTTTATATGCAAAACCACTTGGAATTAACTTTTTTACTTTATGTGCATAGATATTAACTTCAGCACCAAAACCTACACAGGCAACGTTGAAAAAAGTCTTATCAACAAATGAGCCGTAATCAACTAATATAGTTTCTCCTCTTATAATTTTTTCCATACAAACTACAAAATTACAAGATTCATTCAGACTATTCATATAGTCATTTCCTGTACCCGCAGGAATTACTCCAAGCTTTAAATTATTTTTTATAGCCACATCGCCTACTTCGTTGATAGTTCCGTCTCCACCAACTGCGATTAATTCATTAAAACCATCTTTAACTGCATTTTCAGCAATAAAAACGGATTCACCTTCTTTGGTTGAGCATTTAATATCATAATCAAAATCTAAGTTTTTATCCTTAAGATAATTTTCTATAGCATCCTTAAAATCAAATTTTTTAAAACCTGATGCATTAGGATTTAAAATAAACATCAATTTTCTCATTATTTTTCTAATGCCATCCTTAATGCTTCAACTTCTTCTTTTGACAGTTCTTGATTTACTATCCCTGATTTTACTTCTTTTGCATAAGTTATGCAACTTTCTCTACCATAGATAGTGGTTAATAATAAACCATCATTATAGCCATCTAATAATGCTATTGAATAAGATAATTTATTTTTAAGTCATGAAAAGCATCATATTTTACGAAACCAATTTTTTGTATTGGAAGTGCAAAGCCTTTTTTTGCAATTTCTACTTCGTATGCCAGTTCATTTACTTTTTTATCTATTTCAAAAATATCTTGTGAGTGAGCTTGAATCAATTCTCCCATATTTAAATCGCTCCTACCTCTCAAAAGCATATCATATTTTCTTTTTGAATACTAAGCTTTTTATTAATTTGGTTGTATTGATACAACACAAATATTAAGACAATTAACAGTATTATTAAAAATAATCCTGAATGTGAATTTAAAAATTCTAATATTGAATTCACTACTTTTTATTCCTTTCTATTATATTTTTAAGAGCATTTACACATTGTTCAACTTCTTCGATTGTATTAAAATATCCAAAGCTAAATCTAATTGCTCCTAGTTTATCCGTACCTAAAGACTTATGAGCAAGTGGTGCACAATGGAAACCAGGTCTTGTATAAATGTCGAATTCATCACTTAGGATATAAGAAACTTCTGAACTATCCATATTCTTAACATTTAGACTTACAACTGCACCTTGCCTATCATCTAGAGTCCCATAAAGTATAATATCATCATTATCCTTTAATAAATCTATAAAATGATTTTTTAAACTAATTTCATGATTTCTTATATTCTCAAGACCAACTTGATTTATAAAGTCTATTCCTTTACCCAAAGCTATAATACCAACTCCATTAGGTGTTCCACTTTCAAGACTGTCTGGATATAATTCTGGCTGATCTATACTATGAGAATAACTTCCCGTACCACCTTGTTTTAAAGGTTTAACTTTAATACCTTCCTTTATATATAGAGCACCTGTTCCCATTGGCCCAAAAAGAGCTTTATGACCTGGAAAAGCAAGTAAGTCGATATTCATATCTTGAACATCTATATCCAAGACTCCAATAGATTGAGCAGCATCTACAAGATAAAGTATATTATTATCTCTACAAAACTCTCCAATACTTTTTATATCTACAATAGTTCCAAATACATTAGACATATGAGTAGTTACAATCATCTTAGTATTAGGAGTTACTGCATCAAAAATTTTTTGTGGTTCTATATAGCCTTTATTATCAGCATATACAATGCTTAAATCAATTATACCATCTTTTCGTAGCTGATTAAGAGGTCTTAGAACAGAATTATGCTCCATTGATGTAGTTACTACATAATCTCCCTTTTCTAAGACACCCTTTATTGCTAAGTTTAAACTATCTGTAGCATTAAAAGTAAAAATTACATTAAGAACTTCATTTCCATTAATTAGTTTACAGATTTTTTCTCTTGTCTCATAAATTTCTAAATCCATCTTCATAGCAAGTTTATGACCACTACGTCCAGGATTTCCTGCATATCCTAAAGAACATTCCATAATTTTATCTGTTACTATTTTAGGTTTAGGAAAAGTGGTAGCTCCATTATCTACATAAATCATATTATTACTCCAAATTATATATATTCATCAGGCTATCTATTATTCTTTGTAAATCTGCTTCATTAAGATAGCTTATTTCTATTTGACCACCTTTTTTCTTTTCGTGAATTTTAACTTTTGCATCTAAAACTTCAGTTAATCTCTCACAAATATCCTTTATAAAAATATCTTCATTCTTATTTTTACTTTGCTTAGCCTTTTTCTCAACATCTCTAATATTAACCTCTTTAACAAGTAGTTTATCAAGATATTTTTTTCTTTCTTCTTCAGTTTCTAAAGAAAGTAAAGTTCTTCCTTGACTAGGACTTAATTCTCCACGAATTAAATATTCTTTAATATAATCTGATAGATTTAATAGTCTTAGATTATTTGCAATGTAAGATCTACTCTTGCCTATTATATCTGAAAGTTCCTGTTGTGTTAGTTTATACTCTTCCATTAAAGTTTTTAAAGAAATAGCTTCTTCAATTGGATTTAAATCCTCTCTTTGAATATTTTCTACTAAAGCAAGTTCTCTGGCTTTTCTATCAGTAACATTCTTAACAACAACAGGGACTTTTTCTAATCCTGCTAGTTTTGAAGCTCTAAATCTACGTTCACCAGCAATTATTTCGTATTTATCATCAACTTTCCTAACTACTATAGGTTGAATAACACCATCAGCTTTTATAGAATTGGCTAATTCTTCTAAACTATCATCATCAAAATTTTTTCTCGGTTGATCTTCTCTAGCCATCAATTTATCCAACTCAACAGTTAATAAATTCTCATCAGTAATAAAGTCTTCTTCTCTTAAAAGAGAACCTAGACCTCTACCAAGACCTTTCTTTTTCATTATTTTCTCCTATTCTTGATTAATTCCTTGGATAAAGACAAATAAGCTATAGCTCCTTTAGAATTTTTATCATAATATATTATACTCTCTCCAAAACTTGGTGCTTCAGCAAGTCGAATATTTCTAGGAATAACTGTATCAAAAAGTTTATCCTTAAAATAATTTTCCGTTTCTCTCTTTACATCTTCAGATAAGTTATTTCTTGAATCGAACATTGTAAGCAGTACCCCTTCTACTTCAAGGTCAGGATTTAATCCCTTCCTTATTATATTAACGGTATTCATTAATTGACTTACACCTTCTAAAGCATAATATTCACATTGTATTGGAATTAGAACACTTTGAGAAGAAACTAAAGCATTAATACTCAATACTCCCAATGATGGTGGGCAGTCAATAATGATAAAATCATAATTAGGTGGTATTTTACCTATTTCATTTTGTAATAAATATTCTTTCTTATCTACACTTAAAAGTTCAATTTCTAAGCCACAAAGATCAGAATTTGCAGGAATAATATCTACATTCTTAGACTTAGTCTTTTGGATAGTATCATTTATTTCCTTTTCATGAGTTAAAACATCATAAATTGTTGTTTCGGTGTTTTCAACTCCCAATCCGGAAGTTGAATTTCCTTGTGGATCCATATCAATTACTAGAACTTTCTTTCTATTAAAACCTAATGCTGACGCTAAATTTACAACAGTTGTTGTCTTGCCAACCCCACCTTTTTGGTTAAATATCGAGATTACTCTCATTTCTCTTTTCTTTTTAAAAGCATCAAAAATTTTCATAACACTTCCCTTATTGCTTAATTTTCTAAACTTTCATTAATATATACTATATAATGATTCGTTTTTAATATTATTAACATAATTATTATACCATAAATTTTATGTATTTTTTAAATTTAAGAAAATTTATTTAAAAAATATGTTTCACGTGAAACACTTGCAGTTTAAAATTATTGTTTCACGTGAAACAATAAAAAAATATTCTGTTGTAACTTATTTGTAACCTTTTGTAATTTTTTTGTAACTTTTTATTGACTTTTTTCAATAGTTGGTGTAAAATGTGTCTATGAGTTAGGAGGTAATTATGAAAATTAAGAAAGTTTTGACAACTTCTATGTTGTGTGCATTAGTTTGTACTGGAATACCAGCTGCAATATCTTATGCAGACGAAGCAGACAAAGTTGCAGTTGAAATTCATAGTACAAATATTGAGGAAGTAAATAAAACATTAGTTAGCAATTTAAGTATGGCCTTAGGAACTCCTTCTGTTTCAGAATTAGAAAAAGTAGAACAACAAAATAAAATATATTCATTAGTTACTGAAGAAGATACTAAAATGCCAGAGTTAGAGGAAAATGCATATTATGTAAAAGAATCTACAGAAATAAAACCAGTTTTAAGCAATAATACAGAAGAAACTATTAAGGTTGAAAAAGGTTCTGTTGTTAAAGTTGAAATGAGTGGTGACAAGATGGCAACTGTTTCAGTTGATGATAAAGTTGGAACTATTGATGTTGAACTTTTGACAAAAGAAACTGTTGAACCTGAAAAGAATGAAACTGAAATTAAATTAGCTGAAAAGAAAGCAGAAGAAGCCAAGAAGGCAGAAGAAGCTAAAAAAGTAGAAGAAGCTAAGAAGGCTGAGGAAGCTAAAAAAGCAGAAGAAACTAAGAAAGCTGATGAAAAGAAAGCAGAAGAAGCTAAAAAAGCTACAGTTAAGAAAGTAAGCCTTTATGCTACAGAAAACTTAAATGTTAGATCTGAACAATCTGCTACTTCATCTAAACTTGGTATTTTATCAAAAGGCGAAAAAGTTAACGGTATTGATAAAGGTGAATGGGTAGAATTCAATTTCAATGGAAAGACTGGTTATGTAATTAAAACTTATCTTTCTGATAAGAAACCAGAAGTTGAACAACCAAAACAAGAAAATAAGAAACAAAATAGTTCAAATTCAAATAGTTCATCTAAGAAAGAAAACCAAACTTATAATGCTGACATAGATACAGTTGTTGAGTTAGCATTAGCACAAGTTGGTAAACCATATATCTGGGCAACATCTAATCCAAACATTGGATTTGACTGTTCAGGATTAACATATTATGTTTACAAACAAGTAGGAATTAATTTAAGTAGAACATCATATACTCAAATTAATTATGGTACTAGAGTATCATCATCAGAATTAAGAAAAGGAGATTTAGTATTCTTTAATAATGGTGGTGGAAGAATTAGTCACGTTGGTATTTACATTGGAAACAACAAGTTTGTTCATGCATCAACTCCAGGAACTGGTGTTATTGTAAGTAAACTTTTTGGAAGCTATTTTGGAAATACTTTCGTTGGAGCTACTAGACTTATAAAATAATTCTTTGAATTTTGAAATTAAGACGGTTTAATACCGTCTTTTTTTGTGAAAAAAATATTTGTGAAACATAAATAACTAATAATACTATATATAAAGAAGGAAGTTGTTTAACATATATTAAATTTACAATAAATGTTTAGGATAATATTATCATGTGAAAATTTTTGAAAATTAATTAAGAATTTCTTATAATTAAATTTTGTTATACAATGTGAAAATAAATGTAAAACAACATTAATACAAGTAAAAGTGTTGTAAAATATCTCTTGAAATAAATTGATAAACTAATAACTTATAATAATTTTTATCAAAATTTATAAATAAAAACGTTTTATTATATGACTTTTTACAAAAACTATAGACATTTGTTTATTATTATGATATAATATTGGAGCAAATGAAGGTTTATTTATTTATTGTATATTTATTTATTTTATAAGGAGGGAATATAAAAAATGAAAAAAAGGAGTTGTTTTTTGTTAGCACTACTTATGGTGTTTAACATTCTTGTTCCAGGAATTGGTACCAATTTATCATATGCAAAAGATATGGCAAATAACAAGAATATATCTGAAAAGAAACAGAACTTCTCATCAAACAAAGCAGAAATTAATACGAAAAAAGATGTTAAGACTGAAGATAAAAAAGAGGGAAAATCTACCGAAAAAATATGCCAGCAGTATTATCTTCTGAAAAAAACAAAGAAGAAATGGCAAATGCAACTGGTAAAACATCAGAAAAAAAGTAAATAAGGTAGAAAAAAATAACAATATAGATAAAATGCTCAATAATGAGATTTTTGCATTGAGTAGAAACGTGCGTGGAGGAGAACTTAAGGCAAATGTATCAATAACACGTTTTAATATTTATAAATTTAAGCATCAATTAGGAGATCCGCCAGTTACTAAACTATATTCAGCTGATCAGTTTGATTTAGAGCTTGATTGGGATGCTTCAAGTTATGGGAATTCTATTAAAGAGAATGATTATTTTGAAGTACAATTACCAACACAAATGCAATTTCCATTATCTGGCTCAGCTACACAGTTTGATTTAGTAGATACCAGTGGAACTGTTGTAGCAAAAGGTAAAATCAACGCTGTAAATGGTGGTGGTGGAAAAATTGTTGTAACTTTTACTAAATCGGTAGAAAATTTGTATAATGTTAAAGGGACAATGAAATTAGAAGCATCATTTGTAAGTTCTAAAATAAAAACTGATGCTAATAATACTTTTACTATTACTGTAAATGGAAAACCTATTACTCATACGATTCATATAGATAAACCAGGAACTTTGGACGGTGAAACCTTAGCTAAGTATGCATACGACCCAGATAAGGCTGAACAAAAGGTTCAATGGGTTGTCCGAATCAATTTATCTAAAGGACTTAATTTACAACATACTTTTATATCAGATGAACTTTCTCCAGCTGGAGCAAAATATTTGGATGGCACGATAGTGCTTAGAGAAGTAGAATATGATAATATTGGAAAGGTAACGAAAATCATTAAGGAATATTCTCAAGCTGAACTTAATTCAATGATTAAGTTTAATGGGGATAAGTCATCCTTTACACTGAATATAGGAAGTCCGGGAAAAAAGAGTTTTCAATTACGTTATCAAACCACTTATCCTGATGATAAAATTGTCAATAAAGTTATTTTAAAAGGTGATGGAATTCATAAAGAGTATCATGGCGGGTTTAATTCAGCTAGTTCTTCAGGAACAGGAGAAGGAAATAAGGGAAAAGTTAAAATTGTAAAAGTAGATGCAATTGACCCTAATATTAAACTTCCACAAGCGAAATTTGAAATTAGAGTTAAAGATACAGATGAATTAATTGAAACAATGGTTACAGGAGATAATGGGGAAGCTATTTCTAAAACAACATTGAATCCTATTAAGAAATATGTACTAAAAGAAATCAGTACTCCTCCTGGATATCAAGTTGAATCAACAAGTGAAAACTTAGAATTTACACCTGATTTAAATAAATTAACAACTGTAGCTGTTAAAAATAAACGTATTTTAACAGATATTTGTGGTAGAAAAACTTGGGCAAATGACGACGGTTATAATGTTCGTCCATCACAAATTACAATCCAATTAGTTGCTGACGGAAAGGATGTACCTGGCAAAACTCAAATTGTAAAACCGGATCAAAACGGAGATTGGAAATATGAATTTAAGAATTTGCCTAAATATAGAACAGATAAACGTGATGCAAACGGAGATGATATTCCTATAGTTTATACTGTAAAAGAAGTACAGGTACCAGAAGGTTATACTTCTGAAGTTTCAGGTATGAATGTAAAGAATACTTTCACACCAAAGGAATATGACTTTAAATTTAGAAAAACTGACGTTGCGGGAAAAGAATTAGCAGGAGCAAAAATTAAATTGAGCTCAGATGACGGAAGAGCTACAATAAAAGAAAATGGAGTTAAAGTACCATCAGTAGAATGGATATCAGATGGAACTGCTAAGCAATTAACTCTTGAACCTGGTAATTATACATTCGTTGAAACTGCAGCACCAGAAGGATTCTCTTTAGCTACTACAATTAAGTTTACAGTAAATAAAGATGGATCAGTAACTGGAACTACTGTAAAAGTTGATGGTTCAACAACTATTATTTCAATGGTAGATGATTATAAATATCATCCAGTGACAGTAAGTAAAGTAGACTTAGGTGGAACAGAATTACCGGGAGCAAAGATAACTGTTAAATCAGCTGATGGAACAAACTTAATTAGCGATAATGGTAAAAGTGTAAATTCAGTTTCTTGGGAATCAACAAATACAGCGAAAGAATTGAAATTAAGAGCTGGTAAGTATGTATTCCATGAAGAAGCAGCACCGGAAGGATACTTAACAGTAACAGATATAGAATTTGAAGTTGATAAAGACGGAAATGTAAAAGTAACAAAAGTAGCAGAAGATGATATAGTAAAATCAGAAGGCGGAAAAATTACAATAACAGACCGTAAGAAACCAACAGTAGAAACAGAAGCAAAAGTAAATGGTGAAAAAGAAGATGCACCAACTGACAAAGTTGTTTTAACAGACGTAGTTAAGTATAAGAATTTAATAGTAGGAAAGAAATATACAGCTAAGTTAGTATGGATGGATAAAGAAACAGGAAAGCCATTCTTAGTAGACGGAAAAGAAGTTACAGCGGAAAAAGAATTTGTAGCTGAACAAGAAAACGGCGAAATCGAATTAAGTGTAACTTTAGATGCAAAGAACTTTGAAAAAGATACACAACTAGTAGCTTTTGAAGAAGTGTACAAGGACAATGTTCTAGTAGCAGCACATAAAGACATAAATGATGAAAATCAAACAGTAAAAGTAAAACAACCAAAACCAGACTTAAAGACTGAAGCAAAAGTTAATGGAGAAAAAGAAGTAAAAGCAAAAGACGAATTAACATTAACAGACAAAGTGAGCTATAAGAACTTGGTAATTGGAAAGACTTACACAACTAAGTTAGTATGGATGGATAAAGAAACTAATAAGCCATTCTTAGTAGACGGAAAAGAATTAACAGCAGAAAAGACTTTTGTAGCTGAACAAGAAAACGGAGAGCTTGAATTAACTTTAACAGTAGACTCAAAATACTTCACAAAAGATACAACATTAGTAGCATTTGAAAAGCTATTTGAAAACAATGTTGAAGTAGCAGCACATGAAGACATAAATGATGTTGATCAATCAGTTGTAGTGAGAGAAAACTTCAATCCAGTAAAAGTAAGTAAAGTAGACTTAGGTGGAACAGAATTAGCTGGAGCAAAGATAACAGTTAAGTCAGCAGATGGAACAAACTTAATAAATGATAATGGTAAAAAAGTAAATTCAATTAGTTGGGAATCAACAGATACAGCAAAAGAATTAAACTTGTTACCAGGAAAGTATGTATTCCATGAAGAAGCAGCACCAGAAGGATACTTAACAGTAACAGATATAGAATTTGAAGTTGATAAAGACGGAAATGTAAAAGTAACAAAAGTAGCAGAAGATGATATAGTAAAATCAGAAGGCGGAAAAGTTACAATAACAGACCGTAAGAAACCAACAGTAGAAACAGAAGCAAAAGTAAATGGCGAAAAAGAAGATGCACCAACTAACAAAGTAGTATTAACAGATGTTGTTAAGTATAAGAACTTAATAGTAGGAAAGAAATATACAGCTAAGTTAGTATGGATGGATAAGGAAACAGGAAAGCCATTCTTAGTAGATGGAAAAGAAGTTACAGCAGAAAAAGAATTTGTAGCTGAACAAGAAAACGGCGAAGTAGAATTGAGTGTAACTGTTGATGCTAAACATTTCGAAAAAGATACACAACTAGTAGCTTTTGAAGAAGTGTACAAGGACAATGTTCTAGTAGCAGCACATAAAGACATAGATGATGAAAATCAAACTGTAAAAGTAAAACAACCAAAACCAGACTTAAAGACTGAAGCAAAAGTTAATGGAGAAAAGGAAGTAAAAGCAAAAGACGAATTAACATTAACAGATAAAGTAAGCTATAAGAACTTGGTAATTGGAAAAGAATATACAGTTAAACTTGTTTGGATGGATAAAGAAACAGGAAAGCCATTCTTAGCTGATGGAAAAGAATTAACAGCAGAAAAGACTTTTGTGGCTGAAGCTAGCGAAGGTGAAATTGAATTAAGTGTAAATGTTGATTCAAAATACTTTGAAAAAGATACAACATTAGTAGCATTTGAAAAGCTATTTGAAAAGAATGTTGAAATTGGAGCACACGAAGACATAAATGATGTAGATCAATCAGTTGTGGTAAGAGAAAACTTCAATCCAGTAAAAGTAAGTAAAGTAGACTTAGGTGGAACAGAATTAGCTGGAGCAAAGATAACAGTTAAGTCAGCAGATGGAACAAACTTGATAAATGATAATGGAACAAAGGTTAATACAATAAGCTGGGAATCAACAGATACAGCAAAAGAGTTAAACTTGTTACCAGGAAAATATGTATTCCATGAAGAAGCAGCACCAGAAGGATACTTAACAGTAACAGATATAGAATTTGAAGTTGATAAAGACGGAAATGTAAAAGTAACAAAAGTAGCAGAAGATGATATAGTAAAATCAGAAGGCGGAAAAGTTACAATAACAGACCGTAAGAAACCAACAGTAGAAACAGAAGCAAAAGTAAATGGTGAAAAAGAAGATGCACCAACTGACAAAGTAGTATTAACAGATGTTGTTAAGTATAAGAACTTAATAGTAGGAAAAACTTATAAAGCTAAGTTAGTATGGATGGATAAAGAAACTAATAAGCCATTCTTAGTAGACGGAAAAGAAGTTACAGCAGAAAAAGAATTTGTAGCTGAACAAGAAAATGGCGAAATCGAATTAAGCGTAACTGTTGATGCTAAACATTTCGAAAAAGATACACAATTAGTAGCTTTTGAAGAAGTGTACAAGGACAATGTTCTAGTAGCAGCACATAAAGACATAAATGATGAAAATCAAACTGTAAGAGTAAATCAACCAAAATCTAAATTAAATACAGAAGCTAAGGTTAATGGTAAGAAAGAAGCAGTTCTTGAACAATCATTGACATTAACAGACTATGTTCATTATACTAATTTAGTTGTTGGTAAAGAATATACAGTTAAACTTGTTTGGATGGATAAAGCTACAGGAAAAGAATTATTAGTAAATGGTAAGCCATTAACTGTTGAAAAAACTTTTGTTGCTGAAAAGAGTAATGGTACAATTGAGTTAAGTACAGTTGTTGAAGCTAAATATTTAACACAAGGTAAACTAGTAGCATTTGAAACAATGTATGAAAAAGGAAGAGAAATAGCTTCTCATAGAGATATTAATGATGCAGATCAAACTATCTTATTGAAGAAACCTAGATTACCTAAGACAAATATAGGTTCAAACTTAACAGCATATGTAAATATGTTACTTGGATCAGGAGCTTTAGTTGCATTATTAGATTCTAAACGTAGAAAAAGATCAAAATAATCGAAAGATTAAACAATAAAAAATGAAGGTCAGTAACGACCTTCATTTTTGTTGTACAGATACTCTGCTATAAAAATCTCTTAAATACAAAAAAAGAAGGTATTTCAACCTTCTTTTATAACGGTTTTTTCTTTATTTGTCCCATATTTCTAGGAAAATTATCCGGAGTTTTTCCTACCTTTTTAATAATCAAAATATTTCTTTCTGAAATTTCTCCATTTTGCTCGATTTTAAAATTCAATACATTCTCCAATTTGCAATTTAATTTTTTAAGTGCATTTTTTGAAGTTTCGACTTCTTCAAGATATGAAGGCCCTTTCATTGCAAGAAATAGTCCATTTACTTTTAAAAATGGAATTGTAAATTCCAAAAGTAAAGATAGGGAAGCGACTGCTCTTGAACTCACTATATCAAAACTTTCTCTAAATCCGTCTTTTCTTCCAACTTCTTCGGCGCGACCATGAATAGCCTCTATGTTTTTTAAATTCAAATTCTCAATTACGATATTTAAAAACTTAATTCTTTTATTTAAACTATCTAACATTGTTATTTTTAAATTTTCATTATATAGTTTAAGTGGAATTGCAGGGAAACCTGCACCAGTTCCTACATCTAAAACAGTTTTAGTATCTTCAAAAAGTCCTGTTTTTGTAAGCAATAGACAATCTAAAAAATGTTTTGTATTCATAGCTTCTTCATCAGTAATAGCAGTTAAATTTATTTTTTCATTCCATTCGAGAATTAATTTTCTGTAAATTTCAAACTTTTCCAAAGCTATATCACTTAAAATAATATTTTCTTTTTGAGTTAAACTTCTTAAATTATCCATTTTTTCTCCTTTGAGTTTCAAGATGAATAAGCAAGACATTTATATCTGCAGGGCTTACTCCTGAAATTCTACTCGCCTGTCCGACTGTTTCAGGTCTAAATTTTGAAAGTTTTTGAACAGCTTCAATTCTAAGTCCAGATAGGGAATTATAGTCGATATTTTCAAGTTTTTTGTTTTCAAGTTTTTTAAATGCCTCTATTTGTTGACTTTGTTTTTCTATATAACCCTCATATTTAATCATCGTTTGAACTTGCATTTTTATCTCTCTGTCCAAAGGTTCACGTGTTGTGTCTAAATCCTTAATTATTTCATAGTCAAGTTCAGGTCTTTTTATTAAATCATAAAGGCTTACTGCAGTTTTAAGTTTCATACTTCCTAAGTTTTCCAAAGCTTTATTTGTATTTTCCTTTGGTGTTAAGATAGATGACTTTAATCTATTTATTTCGTTTTCTATTAAAGTCTTTTTATTTAGGCATTTTTCATAACGTTCTTTAGTAGCTAAACCTATATTATAACTCATTTCTGTAAGTCTTAAATCTGCATTATCTTGTCTTAAAGAAAGTCTGTATTCAGTTCTTGAAGTCATCATTCTATAAGGCTCGTCAGTTCCTTTTGTAATCAAATCGTCGATTAAAACTCCGATATAGGCATCACTTCTGGTAAGCACAAAAGGCTCTTTTCCTAAAATATTCATTGCCGAATTTATCCCTGCTATAATTCCTTGACTTGCAGCTTCTTCATAACCTGAGCTTCCATTAATTTGACCTGCAAAGAAAAGATTTTTAATATCCTTATGTTCTAAAGTAGCTCTTAAAATAGTTGGATCAATACAATCATATTCAATTCCATAAGCAGGACGCATTATCTTAACATTTTCAAGTCCTAAAATACTTTTATACATCTGCTTTTGAACTTCAAGGGGAAGAGTGCTGCTGACACCTTGAACATACATTTCAGAAGTATCTAAACCCTCAGGCTCAATAAAAACCTGATGTTCGTCTTTTTCATTAAAACGTACGATTTTATCCTCAATAGAAGGACAATATCTTGGACCTACACCCTTTACAATTCCTGCATACATAGGACTTCTATGAAGATTTTTTTCGATTATTTGTTTAGTTTCCAAAGTTGTATAAGTTAAAAAACAATCTTCCTTATGATTTCCTATATCTTTTCCTTCATTCATAAAGGAAAATGGAATTATATTGTCATCTCCTTTTTGGATATCCATTTTTGAATAGTCAATGGAGTCTCTATGAACCCTTGCAGGAGTTCCGGTCTTGAAACGTCTAAGAGGAATACCTAAATTTCTTAAACTATCACTTAAATAAGTAGAGCATTTCCAGTTGTTTGGACCACTTTCATAACAGTTTTCTCCAATTAAAATCATAGATTTAAGATAAGTTCCCGTACAGATGATAACTGCCTTTGCAGGGAAGATTTCATTTGAAGTCGTTAAAACTCCTGTAATTTCATTGTTTTCAGTTAAAATTTCCTTAACTTCTGCTTGAATTAAATCTATATTTTTTCGTTTTCCAAAACTTTTTTCATTTCAGTATGATACATCTTTTTATCTGCTTGAACACGTAAACTGTGAACAGCTGGGCCTTTTGAAGTATTTAACATTCTGGATTGAATAAAAGTCTTATCTATATTTATCGCCATTTCTCCGCCAAGAGCGTCAATTTCACGAACTAAATGGCCTTTTCCCGTTCCGCCTATATTTGGATTGCATGGCATATCTGCGACTGAATCCATACTTATTGTAAGAATTGCTGTCTTAAGTCCAAGTCTAGCGCTTGCAAGACCTGCTTCGCAACCGGCATGACCTGCTCCGATTACAACAACATCATATTTTTCATCTATAAAATTTGTCATTTTTTCTCCTTATTAAAAATCTACATAAATATACATACTATATTTTACCACAAAATTGTAAAAATTTCATAAAAATATACAAAAAAAGAACTCAAAGAGTCCTTTTCGGAATATGGGGAGATAGAAATATAATTGTAAAATGGATTTAGGAAATATCTAGTACAATTATATATTGTTTTTTATACAAGTCCTTTGCAGGACTTACAATTATTTGTAATAAATAATTGTAGTGAGATCTCTCCGTTCCACTCAGCTTCGCTTCGTTACAGTCGAGATGACGTGTACGGATGAACACTTTGATTAATGGCTAGACGTTAACAGTAAATAAACTTCAAATGGTATTTAAAAATTTTATATTAAACAAAAAGACTCACGTCATAGTACTTTTCAGATAAATACTCCCAATACGTCATCTTGAGCAAAACGTAGTGTAGTCGAAAGATCTCAACTATTGCTTGTTTACAAGCAATAGTATTTCTGAAAGAAATCTAAACTTATTATGTATCGTAGATACATTCTGTTGGTATCTAAACACTACAACTCTCTAATATCTAGCTCATTTTCTACAAACTTAACTTTAAGTTTTTTCTTTGCTATTTTATAATACTCCTTAACTGTATCTTCTTTTATTTTCATTTTCTCAGCAATTTCTTTATTTTTTAAATTTTCATAAAATTTGCATTCTATAACCTCTCTTTGCTTTTGGGGGAGAGTGGACACAATTTCTCTTACCTTTTTATTCAACTCATTTGTTTCAACATCTCTTTGTATATCTGTATTTTCATCAACAATAAGCTCTAAAACTTCAATTGTTTCATCATCTTTTGTCTGATATATTTTAGTATATGTCTTTTCAGTTTCTTTTTTCTTTTAAAAAATTTTTGCATATAAAAATATTTTAATTGATATTTTAAATAACATTCAAGTGAAACTTTTCCACCACCTTTATAGCTCTCCAAAAGCTCCAAAATTTTTACAACTCCGTCTTGATACGCATCTTCATAACTTATGTAATTTGCAAAATACTTTTTTATACTCGCTTTAATCAAAGGGCTAAAATCTTCTATAATTTTCTCTCTGTCGTACATCTTTCCTCCTGATTTTAAGACATGACGGTATTTTAAGTTGTTGGGTTAAGTTTGCTAATTCTTAGTATTATTATATCACTTTTTTAACCTTAGGTCAATTATAAAGTTACTATAATTTATATTATTTACTATATAGTATCTTTACAAGTTACTTAAATACTTGACTATACTTAAGAAATATATTATTATTAGTTATATTAAATAGCAATTAAGGAGAGTTGTATGAAGATAATAATTGGTAATGATCATTCAGCAGTTGAAATGAAAAATGAATTAGTAAAATTTTTAGAAGAATTGGGACATGAAGTTATAAATGTAGGAACAGATGAAAATAAAAGCGTGGATTATCCACTTTTTGGGCAAGCTGTTTGTAAAAAAGTTTTAGAAAATAAAAATTCTTTAGGAATAGCAATTTGTGGAACAGGTATCGGAATTTCAATAGCTTGTAACAAGGTTAAAGGAATTCGTGCAGGTCTTTGTAGTGAAAGTTTTTCAGCTAGAATGACAAGAAAACATAATAATGCAAATGTTCTTTGCTTGGGTGCAAGAGTTACTGGAATTGAACTTGCAAAAGACATTGTAAAGACTTTTATTGAAGAGGACTTCGAGGGAGGTCGTCATCAAAAGAGAATTGATATGTTAGAAGAAAATTAGGAGATTTTATGAAAATTGCTGTTATAGGCTGTGGAAGGTGGGGAAGTTTCATAGCTTGGTATTTAGATAAAATAGGAAATGAAGTTACTTTATACGGAAGAGAAACTTCAGAAAAGATGAAAAACTTTTTAGAGAATAGGAAAAATAATTTTCTTGAACTTCCAAAGTCCATTTCTTTAACAACAAATATAAATGATGTTTTCGATAAAGATTTAATTATCATTTCTGTTGGAACACAGGGTTTAAGGGATTTATTAAATGAAAACAAATCCCTTTTTAAAGAGAAAAATATTCCAATTATTCTCTGTATGAAGGGAATTGAAATAAAAACAGGTTTTACTCCTACAAAAATTGTAAAAGATATTCTAGGAGAAAATTACTCTTGTGGTGCTTGGATTGGACCGGGACATGTTCAAGACTTTACAAATGGAATTCCAAATTGTATGGTAATAGACTCAGACGATAGGGAATTGGTTAAAAAATTAGTTGATTCTTTTTCTAGTAATTTAATCAGATTTTACTATGGAACTAATCTTTTAGGAAATGAAATCGGGGCAGCTTCAAAAAATGTAATAGGTATCGCTGCAGGAATGCTTGACGGATTTAATTTAAGCTCATTAAAGGGAGCTTTGATGTCAAGAGGAACAAGAGAAATTGCAAGACTTATTGAAAAAATGGGCGGAGATAAAAGCTGTGCATATGGACTTTGTCATCTTGGAGATTATGAAGCTACTGTTTTTTCCGAATTTAGTAATAACAGAAAATTTGGTGAAAAATTTGTAAAAGGAGAAAGTTTTGAAAAACTTGCAGAGGGTTATTACACAACAAAGGCATTAATGGACTTATCCGAAAAATACGACGTTGAATTGCCAATAACAAATGCAGTTTATGAAATAATATATAATAAAAAAGACCCAAAAGAAATTTTGGACAATCTTTTTAAAAGAAGTATAAAAATGGAATTTTAAGGAGAAACTATGTTACCGTTAATTTTAATTCCTTTACTTTTATGTCTTTTTAACATCTATCGGAGACTAACTTGTATCATAAAAGTAAAGTTTACAAAATTTACATTAATGACTCTAATAATTGCATTAGCTCTTATGCTATTTGCAGGATATAAATTAAAAAACGACTTAGTGGGCTATATAATTGTTTTATCTTGGTGGCTAGCTTTCTTTACAAGCCTTATAAGTGCAGGAATAAGTGAAAGAGGGATTATTCATCCTTGGCAATTAGTTGCGAAGCTCTACAGATGGGATAGAATAAGAAGCTTTTCAATTGAGAACAAAGGAAAGACCATAATGGTAAACTTTAAAATCTTTAGAGACTTAAGACAAGAATACGACAAAAGCGACCTCGATAAAATCAAAAAATAGCTAAAAAGAATAAATTAATAAACTAATTAAAGCAATTAAAAAAGGAGTGAAATTCACTCCTTTATTTTTTGTGTATTTTTAGAATAAATGGAACAACATATATAGAATATGTGCTGCAAAACCTGCTACTAATCCACCAATTGTATGGCTGATTAATGCCTTTCCTGTTGCTTCTTTTGTTCCAAGTGCATCCATCATTGCAATGTGAGTTGAGATATATCCACTCCAGCACATACAGATTGCAGTGAATACTGCAATGTCGTTTCCAGAAACTTTTCCTACTGCTGCCATTTTTGCAACTGTTCCTATTGCTGCTCCTGTTGAGCCTAATGCAGTTATTGGAACTGCTATTGCTTCTGGAGAGCTGAAACCGAATAATGGATTAAGTATGAAAGATAATTTTGATCCTATCCATGGAAGAATGCCAACACCTTCGTTAGCTGCCCCAGTATAGACTCCTTCAGCTCCAGGTCCATTTGTAAGAATAATAACTAATGTACAAATTATTACAACGCCAGGAATAATTGAAAGTCCCATATCAACTCCAACTTTTCCACCATCAAGGATAGCTTGGATGAATCTTGAACCTGCACTACCTTCTCTAACAACTCTTGAGTTTTCTGGAATTTCAACACTTGATTTTACTTCAACATATTCAGTCGTTCCATACATTTTTTTAGTAGCAAGCATCATAAGTCTAACAGATACTACACTACCTATAACTGCTCCCAAGTTACCGATTAAAGCACTTGTAACAGCTCCTTCAACATTAAGTCCCATCATTGTAGTTGTAGTGATAAGACCCATACCAAAAGCAGTTCCAAGATTTGTAAGAGCTGGCATTTGATATTTTTTGAAATAACGTCTAAAGTTATCATCATGTGCTAATGTTAAGATAGCAGGGTTGTCTGATAGGTAACAGTTTAACATACCTAGAGATGAAGCTCCTGGTAAGTCATAAATAGGTTTCATAATTTTTGACAGAAGTTTATTTACAAGAGCTATTACTCCAAATTCAGAGAATAGACCTGAAATTGCTCCAGCCAATACGGCAATCGCCATCAAGTAAAGACATACGTTCATAAGCAAGTCAAAACCTGTATTCATCATAGTTTTGATCATATTTATTCCACCCATTTTTCTACCAATTAAGATAAAAAAAGTTAGGAATAAACCAAGGCAAAGAAAGTTTTCGAGTCCAATATCTTTTTTGAATCTTCCAATATTCTTTTCTTCCAATTCAATATACCTCCGATAAATAAATACTGAAATTATTTTACCATAAAAAGTATAAAAACACAATGGAAAAAAGTAGTTTTTATAAAGGATTTTAATAAAATATTTTTTATTTTTAAAGCATTGAAAAGTTAAATTTTTTTAAGGTAAAAATGTATGTTTTTTCACAATAAGAACCCCACCCTTCCACGATGCTTCGCATCGGGTGGGTTCCCGGGAACCTTGTTGTTTCACAATAAAAAAACGACTGAATACAGTCGTTTATATTAACAATAGTCCAAAACCCATTATTAAAAGAAATTTTGCAATTGAATAGGTAAATGTTGTACAAATGTTAAAAAATCTATTGTTTTTAATAAATGCAACAAACAAAAATAATGAGTTTGATATAAGGAATAGATTACTTCCGAAAATCAAAAACAATACACCACTTCTGTAATTGAAAATTCCAGTTAAAATAGTCAAAATACAAAGAGTTGCATTAAAAAATGCAAATACATAAAGATATATTATATCTTTTCTAAAGTATTCACTCGCATATTCAAATGAAACAATAATTTCAAAAGCTACAAATCCAAAATACAATACCATTAGCAATATTGTAAGTAAATAGTTTAAATTCGTTATTTTTATGAAATTTACGAGTTTTATTATATAAAAAGTCATTCCGATAATAAATAAAGGAAGACCCATAATTATGTTTTTCTTATTTCTTCTAGTGAATAAAATATCTCCAAACCAGAAGAATAAAATAGCTAGATATATTAAAATATCGTGGTTTTTAAATCTAAAAAAATAGAATAATGCCAATAATGGCATTAATAATACATTGAAAAAATTTCTTTCCGTATTCTTTTTTTGTAATATCATATATAAATTACCAAAGGTAAATAATGTATAAATTAATAAAATCAGGTACGAAATAATTTTAAATATCCCGTTGTTCATATTGCCTCCAAATTTCTTAGTATTAATTAT
Organism: Parvimonas sp. oral taxon 110 str. F0139; assembly: GCF_000214475.1. GTDB lineage: Bacteria > Bacillota > Clostridia > Tissierellales > Peptoniphilaceae > Parvimonas. The sequence continues at coordinate 678,422 of NZ_AFII01000002.1, forward strand.
TTTAACATAAAAAGTCGCTATAAACAAGTTAAAGGAATAATAAATAAACCTTATCCCCCCTTTTTTCTAAAAAATTTTATTATATAAGTGTAAGGCTTACAAAATAAATAAAAAAGGAGAAAAGATATGGCTAAAAAGTATTTAAAGGTTAGTTTTAACCTTGCTAATTCTAAAAAGAGAAGTGTGACTGTTAAGAATATTCAAAGTGAATCTTCTGATGAAAATTTAAAGAAATTAGGAGAATTCGTTGAAAAATTTATTGACGGTACAAGAAAAGAAACAATTAAAGTCGTAGAAACAACTTTAGAATAGGAGGTAAAGTATGAAGAAAACATTAAGTATGACTCTAATATTAGAGGATGGAAAAAATATGGCATTTACAATTTCTAATATAAAAAATATATCAGCAGATGAAGCTTCTGATATTATAAAAACTTTTGATTATAAGTCAGTTTTGGCTAAGGATAATTTAAAAGTCACTGGAATTAAAAAGGCTAATATTATTTCAACAAGCTATGATGAAGTAACAGTAATCTAGTAAAAAAAGACCTTTGGGTCTTTTTTTGCTTATGATAGGAGTAAAAAATGGAAAATATAATTGCAAGTATTTCAAATGTAGGCTTTCCTGTTGCTCTTTCTGTATTCTTATTACTTAGGTTTGAAAAGAAGATTGACGAACTTACAAAGGCTATAAATGAATTAGTTGTAAAACTTAAATAGGAGTTTTTATGATAGATATAGAAAAGGCTATAAAGTGGTTTGAAAACAGAAAAGGCAAGGTTTCTTATTCTATGCAAAATAGGAATGGATCATCCAGTTATGATTGTTCATCTTCCATATATTATGCACTTAGGAGTGCAGGGGCAAAAAGTAATGGTTGGACCATTGATACTAAACACGAACATTCATGGCTTACAGAGAATGGTTTTGAAAAGATAACAGATAATCTTCCTTGGAATGCTAAAAGAGGAGATGTTTTTATCTGGGGAAAAAAGGAAAATAATAGCGCGAGTTTTGGACATACTGGAATTTTCATTGATGAAAACAGAATTATTCACTGTAATTATTCTGCAAATGGAATTTCTGTAGATAATCATGATAAACTCTGGGTTTATGCAGGCAGACCACATTATTTTGTATATAGATTAAAAGAATTTCAAAATGAAGGAGAATATATGGAGCTTTTGGATATAAAGAGTAAAATTAAAGGCTTCTATTCAATAGACAGCTTACCTTGGTTTTGTGAAGATAAGAGTATGATTGGAACTACACAAAATCATCAAGGAGAAGAAGTAACTTTAACTCGAAAATGGGGAAGTTATTACTATGTAAAGGAATTAAAGGGCTGGGTTGATTACAGAGCTTTTATAAATGAAAAAGCTATAAGAGATGTCGCCAAAGAAGTCATTCAAGGAAACTGGGGCAATGGAGAATTAAGACGTGCTAGACTTGAAAATGCAGGATACAATTATGAGGAAGTACAAAAGGAAGTCAACAGATTATTAAAAAGTAAATAGTTTTATATTATAAAAGACAATTAATGGAAGGTTATCATTAATTGTTTTTTTGTTGCGATATATATTGAGTTTAATTTTTTTACCATATTTATAAAGATAATTTGAAGTTTATTTACTATTAACGTTTAGCTATTGGGCGAAAGATATTCTCTTATACGTCATTTCGACCGTAACGGAACGAAGCGTAGCGAAGTAGAGTGTAGTGAATCTAGCCCTAACTTTGCTTGTTTACAAGCAATAGTAGGTCTGACGCAAAGATTGTTCAAATCTTTGATTTGAGTACAATCGACTGCGAAAATCTCATACTTTTGCTTTAGCAAAAGTAAATGTATCGTAGATACATAATAAACCTTGTTTAGATTTCTTTCGGGAATACTATTGATTGTAAATAAACAAATAGTCGAGATGACGTGTTAGGTGTATTTATTTGCAAAAGCACTATGACGTGAAATATTTTGTTTTTCATTATATCCATAATTTCGAATATAAGAAATGGTTAAGTTTTTTGTGAAACAACAAAAAATATTTTTACTTTTTTGTTAATTTGAGTTATAATATAATTGTAGTTAATAATAACTATTATTTAGAAAGAGAGGTTTGTTATGTGTACTACAATTCTTATAGGTAAAAAAGCAAGTTATGACGGTTCAACTTTGGTTGCTCGTATTGAAGATTCTTCAGCGGGAATGTTTAAATCAAAAAAATTTATCGTTGTTGAGCCTAAGGATCAACCAATTCATTATAAATCTGTTCGTACAGATTGTAAAATTGAATTGCCTAAAAATCCAATGCGTTATACTTGTCTTCCAAATGTAAAAAAATGGCGTGGAGTCTGGGGAGCTTGTGGTGTTAATGAGAAAAATGTTTCAATGACTGCAACAGAAACTATTACTACAAATGAAAGAGTTTTGGGAGCGGATCCTTTAGTGGAATTTGAACCTGACATTATAAAAAAAGGTGGAATAGGAGAGGAAGATTTTGTTGTAATTACTCTTCCTTATATAAATAGTGCTAAGGAAGGTGTTGAAAGACTTGGTGCATTAATAGAAAAATATGGAACTTATGAAAGTAACGGAATTGCTTTTCAAGATGTAGATTCTATTTGGTGGTTTGAAACAATTGGAGGTCATCATTGGATAGCAAGAAGAGTTCCTGACGAGGTTTATGTTGTAATGCCAAATCAATTCGGACTTGATCATTTTGATTTTGAAGATGCTTACGGAGCAAAAGAAGAATTTATGTGTTCATCAGATTTGAAAGAATTTGTTGAAGAGAATTTCCTTGACTTATCTCTTGGTAAATTGATTGACGAATTTGATGAAGATTATGATGAGGATTATGAAGAACTTTTTAATCCGAGAGTTGCTTTTGGAAGTCATTCTGATGCGGATCATACTTACAACACACCTCGTGCTTGGGTAATGCTAAGATATTTCAATCCAAATACTTTTGATTGGGATGGAGAAGATGCTGAGTTTAAGCCACATAGTGATAATCTTCCTTGGTGCATGATTCCTGAAAAGAAGATTACAATAGAAGATGTTAAATATATTATGTCTAATCACTATCAAGGAACTCCTTATGACCCATATCTAAAGAATGGAGATTTATCACAAAAGGGTAAATTTAGACCTATAGGGATAAATCGTAATGATGTTTTGGCTTTGGTTCAAATAAGACCTTATATGCCTGAAGAAATTAGAAGTATTGAGTGGCTATCCTTCGGTTCAAATGTATTTAATGCAATTGTTCCATATTATGCAAATATTACTAAAACACCTGAATATTTGGAAAATACAACTCTTACTCCTTCAACAGATAATTTCTATTGGATAAATCGTATTATCGGAGCACTTTGCGATGCGCATTTTCCATCAACTGCTTCTCATGTTGAAAGATATCAAAATGCAGTTCAATCAAAATGTCGTGAATTCTTGAATAAATACGATAAAGAATTTTTGAAGAAAAAATCAAAGATAAAGAATGTTCACGAATTTTTAGAAAAAGCAAATGATGAGATAACAGATTTTGTAAAAGACCAAACAAATGATTTACTTGATAAAACACTTTTCACAGCAAGTTGTGAAATGAAAAATGGATTTTCAAGATCAGATGCTTAAAAGACTTTAAAAAAAGATTAAATTGCCGTCAGAAATGACGGCTTTTTTTATGTTGAGATATATGTCCTTTTAATTAGTTGTTTAAATTTTTACTTAAATTGAAAAATATGGTAAAATATGTAGAGCTATACTAAAAGGAGAAGAAATGAGTATTTTAACTGTAAAAAATTTGAGCCACAGCTTTGGTGGTCGTCAAATACTTAAAGATGTAAATTTTAGACTTTTAAAAGGTGAACATATAGGACTTGTTGGACCAAATGGAGAGGGCAAAAGTACTTTTTTAAATCTGGTTACGGGAAAACTTGAAGCTGAAGAGGGAAGTATCGAATGGGCAAAGAGAGTAAGAATTGGCTATCTTGACCAACATTCTGTAATTGGTGCGAATATGACTGTTCGTGATGTTTTAAAATCAGCCTTTTCATATCTTTTTGAAGTTGAAAGTGAATTAAATGATATTTATATGAAAATGGGTGAATTATCAGGTCAAGAACTTGATGATATAATGCTTGATGCGGCGGAGCTTCAAGAATTACTTGAAACAAATGACTTTTATATGATTGATTCCAAGATTGATGAAATTGCTCATAATATGGGAATTAAAGATTGGCTTGATAGACCTGCTTTTGACCTTTCGGGTGGACAACGTTCAAAGATTTTACTTGCAAAATTGCTTTTAGAAAAGCCGGATATTTTGCTTCTTGACGAGCCTACCAACTATTTAGATGAAGAGCATATAAATTGGCTTAGAAGATATTTACAAAATTATGAAAATGCCTTTATTTTAATTTCTCATGATATTTCATTTTTAAATTCTGTAATAAATTTGATTTACCATGTTGAAAATTGTGAAGTAAATAGATATGTTGGAGATTATGATGAGTTTTTAAGACTGAAAGAGTTGAGACAAAGACAAATTGAAGCGGCTTATAAAAAACAACAACAGGAAATTCAAGAGCTTGAAGATTTTGTGCAAAGAAATAAAGCTAGAGTTGCTACTAGAAATATGGCAATGTCAAGACAGAAAAAACTTGATAAAATGGAAAAGATTGAGCTTGTAAGAGAAAAGCCAAAGCCTGAATTTTATTTTGAAACAGCTCCTTCCACAAGCAGATTAATTTTTGAAACAGAAGATTTGGTAATAGGTTATGATAAACCGATAAGTAAGCCTTTAAATCTTCGTATGGAAAGAGGAGATAGGATTGCCATTGTAGGAGCAAACGGACTTGGTAAGACAACTCTTGTAAATACAATTCTTGGAAATATTAAAGCTATTTCAGGTTCTGTTTCTTTTGGTCAAAACTTAGCAATAGGATATTTTAAACAAGAAGAGCATTACGAAAATAACAATACTCCAATTGATGAGATGTGGGAGAAATTTCCAAGTTGGGAACAATTTAAAATTCGTGCTGCCCTAGCAAAATGTTCTCTTACAACTGTGCATATCGAATCACAGATGAAAGTTTTAAGCGGGGGAGAACAGGCAAAGGTAAGACTTTGTAAGATTTTAAATGAAAAGACAAATATTCTAATGCTTGATGAACCTACAAACCATCTTGACCCAGAGTCAAAGGAAGAATTAAAAAGAGCTTTAAAGGAATATAAGGGTGGAATATTTTTAATCTCTCACGAAAAAGACTTTTATACAGAAATAGCGACAGAAATTTGGAATATGGAAGATTTTTCACTATTATAAAATACCGTCAACTATGACGGTTTTTTTATGCTTTTATCTCTTGTATTTTTCTGAGAAAAATAATATAATCATAATTAAGCGTTTTTGAATTATTTAATAAATTGTTAATATTTTGATATTAAATAATTAATATTTTTAAGGAGTTTTTATGAGTGATATAGATATAAAAATTTCTAAGAAAAAGTCCAAAAAGAAAAGTAATTGGCCTTTTATTTTAGTTTTTTTACTTGGTTTTGGGATACTTATGTATCCTATAATCACAAGATTGTATTATAGAGTTGAATCAAAAAATGTTATCTCAACTTTTGACAGCGAAAAAGAAAAATTGTCAAAAGAAGAAGTTAAAAGAAGAATGGAGCTAGCAAAGGCATATAATAGTACTTTGCATAATGAAGTTACTAAGGACCCTTATTCTGATGAAAAAAAGAAGGAGGGGAAGGCTGAGTATGCGAGAATGATAGAAATTCACGAGTATATTGGCCATGTTCAGATACCTACCATTGATGTTGATGTGCCAATTTATGCGGGAACTGATGAAGAAGTCCTTCAAAAAGGTGCAGGTCATTTGGAAGGTACATCTCTTCCTATTGGTGGAATTAACACACATACTGTTATAACTGCACATAGTGGACTTCCTACAGCAACTTTATTTACAAATCTTTCAAAACTTCAAATTGGAGATAAATTTTATATTCATAATTTCGCTGAAACTTTGGCTTATCAGATTGATCAAATCAAAGTTGTTGAGCCTTCAACTTTTGATGATTTACTTATTTCCGAAGGAAAAGACTATGCAACTCTTTTGACTTGTACACCATATATGATTAATACTCATAGATTATTGGTTAGGGGACATAGAGTTGAATATGACAAAGACATTGTTGATAAGGAGTTATTGGAGGGCAAAAAGAATATTTGGTATATGTATTTATTCTACTTTATTTTATTTTTACTTGTAATTTTAATTATTTCTACATTGTATTATGTGAGAAAGAGGAAAAAATTTAGTAAAAAATTAGAAAAAATAGATGTAGATAATATTAAATAGAGGTTTTTATGGAAATTAAAGATAATAAAGCTAAAGGCAAAAGCTGGAAAAAGACAAAATTTCCTTTTATCTTCGTCTTTTTAATAGGATTTTGCATTATGATTTATCCTTTTGTATCTCAATGGTATTATAGAGTTGATAGTGGAAAGCGTATTGAAAACTTTGAAAAGGAAGCGGGAAAACTCTCTAAGGAAGAAATAGAAGAGAGAATAAAACTTGCCAAGGCATATAATTCAACTTTGGATCCGTCCAAACTTTCTGACCCTTATTCTAAAGAAGAAAAAATAGGGGAGTCGCAGAGTACGCGAGGATGTTGCAAGTTGGAGAATTGATTGGTCATGTTGAGATACCTAAGATTGATGAAAATTTACCGATTTATGCAGGGACATCAGAAGATATTTTGCAAAAAGGAGCAGGGCACTTGGAGGGTTCTTCTCTTCCAGTTGGTGGAGAAGGTACACATTCAGTAATCACTGCTCATAGAGGACTTCCAACTGCTGCACTTTTTACAAAGCTGGATAAATTACAAAAAGGGGATGTGTTTTTCATTCACAATATTCAAACTGTTTTAGCTTATGAAGTTGATCAGATTTTGGTTGTTGAGCCATCTGATTTTTCTCCAATTTTGGTTGAAAGTGGAAAGGATTATGTAACCCTTTTGACTTGTACACCTTATATGGTTAATTCTCATAGACTCTTAGTTAGAGGGCACAGGATTGAATACACTCCACTTGATAAGGCAAAAAATGTTAGCAAGAGAAGAAGTTTTTTCAGAAAATATTTTTATTGGTTACTTATGATTTTTATAATAGCACTAATTATTTTCTTATATAATTTTAAGAAATATATGGATGTTAGAAAGAGAATTAAAGAGCTTAAATTGTAAAGAATGGGTTAAATTAAATGAAAAGTAAAAAAGTAAGAATTGTTGGATATTTGATTATGATTATAGGAATTTCACTTCCATTATACACTTTTACTAATTTGGTGTTTAATAATTATAGGCAAAAGTCCATGTATGAAGAGTTTAAGTCGCTTCAAGAAAAAATGAGTGAAGAGGAAAAAACTCAATTGGAAAGTTCAATAAAAGAGTATAATAACAATGTAAAAAGTTCAAGTATAGTAGATCCTTTTAGCAATGAAGAATATAACACTGTTTATGAATTTAAAAAAGGAGATCCTGACGGAATTTTTGCATATATAAGGATTCCTGCCATAGATTTATACAAACCTATAAGACTTGATGCCTCCTATAAACATCTAGATAATGGTGTTGCACATATTGACGGAACTGCTCTCCCAACTGGAGGAAATGGGAATAGAAGTGTAATTGCGGGACATAGAGGTTGGTATAAAGATGTAATGTTTTTAAATATTTCCAAACTGAAAAAAGGCGATAAAGTTTATATTGAAAGAGCTGGAAAAACTTTAACTTATGTAGTTTCAAATACGGAAATTATAAAACCTTATGAGTGGGAAAAATTAGAACCAGAAAAAGATAAGGATATTTTGACATTGCTTACTTGTGACCCTGCAATTCCACCAAGTCCTTATCGAATGCTTGTAAATTGTGAAAGATTAGTAGAAAATACTGGGGAACAAGTTGAAACCAAAGAAGAAACAAATAAAGATGTAAAAAATATGTCTATTTTGGTATATTCTATTACTGGTGGATTGTGGATTGTATTTGTCTTTACAGGATATAAATTTATAAGATTTTTAATAAAAAGTAAATAAGAACCCCACCCTTCCACGATGCTTCGCATCGGGTGGGGACCCGGGAACATTGTTGCTTCGCAATAGAAAAGACCTTGAGTTTTACAACTTAAGGTCTTTTTTTATAAATTTTTTAATTTACTAAATTGATTTTTCTTTTGAACTATATAATATGCTCCAGCAGAACATACCATAAATAATACTCCTGTTATGATAAACAAAGCTGTTCCACTTCCACCTGTATGTGGATATACTGTTTTTTCATTTGTAATATTGAGATTTTTAGTTTCTATATCTTCTCCATTTTCTTGGTATAAGACAATATTTTTAACTGTAGAAACTCCATTTTGAACTTCTTTTTCTAAAATTATTTTTCTTTCTTCATTATCAATTTTTATGTGATATTCAATATTTGATTTTTTATATCCCATAGGAGCATTCTTTTCAGTAAGAATATAAGTACCACTTTCAAAGTCAAGTGGAATTTCAAACTTAAAGCCATCTGCTGTACTCTTAGTTAAATCGTAAATTTCAGTCTTTCCTGAACTTCCTTTTAACTCTAATTCCAAGTTTCCTTCTTTAATCAATTCGCCCAAAAGATTCACTTTATTTAACATAAAGTACATTGGGGGAAGTTTCTTGTTTTCGATATTATAAAAAGCTTCTTTAGATGAAAATATTGAATTATCATATTCAATTTCACCTTTTTTATTTACTTTAAAATATCTTACAAAATCCTTAGGAGTTCGGTATCCTTCAGGAGCTTTTAATTCCTTAATTGCATATTCTCCAACTTCAAGTCCATTAAATTTGAATTTTCCGTCATTACCAGACTTTGAAATAACATTTTTATTATCTTTAGTTACAACTTCATATTCTCCATTTTGAGATTTTTTATATAATTCAAACTCAACATTTTCAATAGGAATTTTATTATTTCCTTCTTTTTTGTACTTTAAAAATTCAATTTCAATATCTTTTATATTCGTTATCTTAACATCTCCAGATGTTGATTGAATGAAATTTTTATTATTTGAATATTCTATCTTAGTTTCAAAGTCTTTTGATAAAGCTTCTTCCTTAACATAATATTCAAAAGAATATCCAAGATTGTCAAAAGGTATTAATTTTTCGAATTTAGTCTTCCAATCACTAGCTTTATTTAGAGTTCTTTCAGCAATTACTGTTTCTTTTTTAGAATTTGGAACTCTCGGATTAGTTGACTTCCTTATAAGCTTTATCTTAACATCTTTTCGCATTTCTTCAGGTAATTCATTACCACTCTTATATTTCCAAATCTTTTCTACATTTATATCTAAATACTCAGCTTTTACAGAAGGAATTGGAAAATCGATAGATTTATTAGGGTCACTATCCTTTGGAACCAATTTTGTTGGGCCATTAACCTGGTAGAATTTCCCTATCTTAAAATCTTTATCTTCTGTTCTTAAATTAACCTTATATCTTAAATTAACCCATTGGTCCTTTCCTAGATGCAAACCAGTTAAAGTAAGTTGTCTTGTATGTTTACTATAATTAATATCTACAGCTTCTAAAATAGAATCGTTAGATGCAGTAAGTTTAAAGCTTTCAGGATTAGACAAGTTTAAATCTACCATTTGCCCCATAGGATCTGTTACAGTTCCATTAACAACTGTATTATGAATGTCCTTTTCTATTTTGCTAAGTATAGAGCTTAGTTGATTTACATTAGCAGAATCGTAATAATGATTTGGTGAAGTTGAAATGCTCTTCATCAACTTAACAATATCAGGTTTTTCAAGTGTTCCACTTGGATAATATTTTCCACCATTATATTTCTCTTGTGCAAGTTCAATACCGATTGTATAAGTTGCAATATCTTTAGTAAACTTTTTAGCTTCATAAGATGTTGGAATACCGTGGTTATTCACATAAAGATTACTATTAGTTAATGGATTCCAAACACTATAAGCATTATGTTCATATGCAAAATTTTGTCCTAAAAAGTAAGTTAGCCCAGTTCCCTTTATGGTATTAGAAAATTGTGCTCCGTCTCTGTCTATCGAAGTCATTTCATAAGAATTAGTAGGCATACCATCAGTCAAATGTACTATTATTTTTTGCTTTGCATTACTTGTACTTAAAATCTGACGAGCTTCTTTAAGTGCCGCTTGTGTAAATGTTCCTCCAAGATATGTTTGACCTCGAGTTGTAGGAATATTACTAGGGACTTTATTTATAATTTCATTTGGATTTGTTGTAAAATGTTTAACACAAAGATCAGATGAATATCCAGGACGCGCAGCATGACCTACATATCTTCCGTCGAATACATCAGTACCATAAGTCACTAAGGCAAGTCTTACTTTTCCTTTTCCATCTTTAAGAACATTCTTAGTAAATTCACTTAGTACTTTATGTGCAATACCAACACGATTATTTCTTTGCATTGAGTTGGAGTTATCCAAAACAATTACAATATCTTTAGTAATATCTTCTTCTTTATATTTTCCTTCAATTTTTAAATCTACATAAAACTCTCCATCCCTTTCGCCTTTGCTAACAGTTTTGGACAGCTTAGCATCTTCATAATCTATTGGTTGATTTTTAGCATTTCTAATAAGACCATCTATTTCATCATAATCAGTTGGAAAAGTTCCTTCTTGATTTGTTGTATAGCCTATTTCGGCATTAACAAAAGCTGATGATGTAAATTGAAATAAAAAACTAAAACTAAAAAGCAACTAATTAAGACTTTTTTCGATTTCATTTCATTACCTTCCCCGAAAATAAATATATGTTAATCGTAAATATAATATGAACAAAAAACAAAATACCATTGTTTTTTTACTATTGTGCATAAATATTCACTTCGAAATTTTTTTCTACAAAATTAACCATTATCAGTTTACAACATATTTAAAATAAAATCAATCCCTAAGAGTAAAAAAATTATTAAACTCACAAATTTATAAAAATCTTTGGATTTTCTATTGTTTTTTTCCGAATTAATGATATACTTATCGTGAAATTATAGAATATTTAGCATAGATATTCATAAAATTTAAATTTATAAGAGTATAATTTGAAAAAATTTGACATTAATAAGTCAAATTTTACTTATGTAAGCTCAAAAATTATAAGAATTTATTTATAGGAGGAGAGATTAGTTATGAAAAAAATAACTAAGATGATTGTTTCAAGTGTATTAGCATTTGCAATGGTTATCGGAATGTTTTCATCCATGTTTTCACCTGCAAAAGTAAGCGCTGAAGGAAATGGAACAAAAAAAGTAACTTTGCATAAATTACTTTTAAAGACAAAAGATGAATTAGAAAAATGGGATAGTGAAAAAGTCAAAAAAGGTGGTTACAATGGAACTCAAGACCTTAACCAACTAAATCAAATTTTATCAAAAATTGGTGGTGGACATCCTGATTCTGTAAAAGAAATTCCTGGTGTTTATTTTGCATGGCAAAAGAAAAATAATGCTGGTGAATGGAAATACATCAAAAGTGATGGTTCAGAAGCTAGTGGATTAGATGATGCTAATATTTTAGGTGGTCTTACAACAGATAATGGTAAAGACTTTGATGTTACAAAACTTCCTGCTGGTGAATACCAAATAGTTGAAATTAGAGAAAAATCAACTTATGTTGGTAAAGGTGGAGAAACATTAACTTCTCAAAAAGCTGTACCAGTTCTTATAACTTTACCTTTGGTTAAAGAAGACGGAGTTATCGAAAATGCTCATGTTTATCCAAAGAATGTTCAAGAAAAGCCTCAAGTTGATAAGAATCTTGAAGGAAAAACAGATTATAATAAAGCTGATCAACAAAAAGGTAATGTAAATAAGATGATTGGTGATGAAGTTCCATACGAAGTAAAAACTAAACTTCCTAAAGATGCTAAATATAAGACATTAAGATGGGAAGATACAATGACTAAAGGACTTACTTACAAAAAAGGTTTAGAACTTACTGTTAAAATATTAGACCCTGCTGAAAATATAGCATTAACATCTGGAACTGATTATGAATTAAAAGAAAATGGCAGCGGATTTGTTTTAAATTTCAAAGCTGATGGACTTAAGAAAATTGAAGATGCTTGTAAAAAAGGCGAAGTAGAATTTATTTTAAAATATAAAGCTATTTTAAATGGGGAAGCTGTAGTTGATACTCCAGATAAGAACCAAGTTAAATTTGATTATGATAATAAAGTAAGAGAATTTAAAGATCCAAGAGAAAACGAAGTAACTCCAAAGGATAATTCTATAGAAGTTACAAAGAGTTGGGCTGAAGGAAATGCTCCTGCTGGTGTTACAGTAACATATTACTTATATGAAAAAGGTGCAACTGCTGGAGATGATAAGGTTGTAGATAGTGTTACTAAAAAGGACAATTTTAATCATAAATTTACAGGCTTAGATGCTAATAAAAAATACTATGTAAAAGAAATTGTTGCTGGATATACTCCTGAATATAAAACTGAAGCAGGAAAGGTTACTGTTAAGAATACAAAAACTCCTGATAGTCCTGTACCTGTAATTCCAACTTCTCCAGAAGTAGTAACTTATGGAAAGAAATTTGTTAAAACTGGCGAAAATGGAACTGATAGATTAGCTGGTGCTGAATTTGTTGTTGAAAATGCAAATGGTAAATTCTTAGGATTAAAAGACTCTGCTACAGTTAAAGCTGACAGAGATGCCTATGCAGAAGCTCAAAAAAAATATGACGAAGCAATAAAAGCTTATAATGATTTAGAAACAAATAAGCAACAAGGTCAAGAAGGAAAAGAAGCTAAAGAAAAAATTGAACAAGCTAAGGTTATTCGTGATAAAGCATTCTTAAAAGTAAGAACTGACTATGAATGGACTACTGAAGCTAAGGCAGTTAAATTCACTTCCAACAAAGATGGTCAATTTGAAGTTGCAGGTCTTTTAGCAGGAAACTACAAACTAAAAGAAGTTAGAGCTCCTGAAGGTTATGCATTATTAAGCGGAAAAATTGATTTTGAAGTGAATGCAAATTCTTATTCAAGTGCTGGGGATATTAATTATTCTCAAGATCAAGCTGGTAAGACAGATGCAACAAAAGTTATAAATAAAAAAGTTACTATTCCTCAAACAGGTGGAGTAGGTACAGTTATCTTCACTGTTATTGGTATTACTCTTATGGGAGTTGCAGTTTATGCAATGAAGAGAAGAAATGCTGAAGAAAAATAATCTATAAAAATTAAATAATTATATCAGGAGTTTTCTCCTGATATAATTTTAGTTGAAGGAGAAGAAGCATTGAAAAAATTTACGAAAAATTTAATATCTATTGTAATGGCTTTTGTATTGCTTCTGAATATAGGCTTTATTAGCAAAACAGTATTTGCATCTGAAACTATAGATATTTTCTTGATTTCTCAAAAGGGAAAAGAAGAGAAAAAACCTATAAGAGATACTAAGTTAAAAGTTTGGAAGCTTAAAGACAGTTATGCTAATAAAGAAAAAAGTGAAATTATCGAAGAACTAAAAGATTTAAAAGATGAAGATATAAGTAAAGAAAATGGTAATTTTACAGAAACATCTAAAAGTGATGTAGATGGAAGGATTACTTTAAGTCTTGAAAAAGGAACTTATTATGTAAGAGAAGTTTCGGATAATTCAAGAGATTATGAAATATCACCTTTTGTTTTTAAAGTTCCTGATGACGGAAATACAATTTATTCTAAAACAATTGTAAAAATACCTGATATTTTAGGAAAAGTAAGACTTTTAAAAATATCAGAAGAAAATAACCCTCTTGAAAATGTAGGTTTTAAATTATATATGAGAACTGCTAATGGAGATGTCGAAGTTCCACTAATAGAAAACTCATACGACAAAGAGGGTTCAACAAGAACACTCTATACGGACAAGGATGGACAGATTTTTATTGATAAATTACCTTTAGGAGAATATTTCTTTAGAGAAATTGAACCACTTTCAGGCTATGTAATAGACAAGAGAGATACTTCATTTAAAATCGTTGATGAAAATGAGATTTCTCTTAAAGTAATAAACAAAAAAGCAGAAACAGGAGACAAATTATTTGTTAAAGTTTCAAGTGGTAAAAATCCGAATTTCCTTGAAGGTGCTCATTTTAAAGTAATGATAAAAGATGGAAATAAATTTATTCCTTTTAAAAGAGATGGTAAAGATTATGTACTTGTTTCTGGTAAAAACGGAGGGTTCAAAGTTGAAAATCTTCCTTTTGGAACATACTACTTAGTAGAGACAAAAGCTCCAAAAGGTTATAGTTTGCTTTCAGAAAGTATTGAATTTAAAATAGATGCAAATTCAAAGACTAATGAGGCAACAATTATAAAAAATAAACCGTTTAGAAGAGGACTTCCAAAAACTGGAGATATTCTATTTTTAATTATGACTGTTGGTGGTATAGTAATTTTTATTACTGGATATTTTATTAACAGAAAAGGAAAGAGTAAACAAAATTAATCAATTTTAATATTAATAAGATTGTCAGAGCATTGCAAGATATTGTATATGACGATGATTTAGAGAGATTTTAAATAGAAAATTACTAAAGAGCTGAGTAGTAAAACTACTAGCTCTTTTTTGTTATTGAGAATTGCACAAAAAGGAAGATTTATGTTATAATATTAATTGCTATTATCATAATTACTTATATTAGATTAATTTTATTTGTCTAAAATAATGTAATTAAGTTCCGATAGCAAAATATTTTAATAAAAAGGGGGAAAAATGAAGAAGATAAGTTCAAAAATTCTTATTCTTACAATGTTAGTTGCAGTATTGCCGAACGTAAGTTTTGCAGAGCAAGAAAAGAGTGAAAAAGCTCATAATGTTGGTACAAATTTTATTAATCGGAGAGAGACTGAGAAAAAATATGATGTAATACCTACATTTGTATCAGGAACAGCAGGTAAAAAATTACCAGATGGAGTAGAAAACCAAATTCCACAATCAGCTATTGACGCACCAAAAGGTTTTAAATATCCACTTAAAACTGATTTTAAAGAAGTAAAGGCTGATGGTGGAATTTGGAAGTTCAAAAGATGGGAAAAAGTTAATTCAGACGGAACTAAAACAGTAGTAAATAATGAAGTTCAAATTGTAAACGAAGATATCAAATTACAAGGAGTTTGGGAGTTTGAAAAAGAAGGTCAAGTAAATAAATTTAAGGTAGTATATAGATTTATTGCAGTCCCTGACGATAGAGATTTACCAGAAGCAGTTAAAAATAAAAAACCTGCAGATAAATACAATGTTCCAAATGGTACAAAAATAACTCTTCCAAAATTTGATGATGTAAAAGTTGAAGGTGGAACTTGGAAATTCATAACTTGGAAGGTTCCTAAAAATAATCAAGTTGAACCTATAGAAAATGAAGCAATAGTTGAAAATGATGATTTAAGATTACAAGGCGAATGGAAATTTGTAGAAGACAATCAAGAACAACCAAATCCACAAGCTTATAAATGGGTTCAAAATGATAATGGAAAATGGAGTTATCAATCAGCTGATGGAAAGTATAAAGTTAAAGACAGCTGGAAATTCATAAATAATGAATGGTATTTATTTGACAAAGATGGTTATATGATGGCTAATAGCTGGGTTAAAGACAATGGAAAATGGTACTATTTAGAAGCAACTGGTTCAATGTCAAAAAGTGAATGGGTATATAAAGACAGAAGCTGGTTTTATGCTAAATCTAATGGAAGCATAGCAGAAAAAGAATGGGTATACGTAGGTGGAAATTGGTTCTACGCTAAATCAGGCGGATACATTGCTGAAAATCAATGGGTATATGAAGGCGGAAACTGGTTCTATGCTAAATCTAACGGATATATTGTAGAAAATGAATGGATTTTTGTTGGTGGTAAGTGGTATTATGCTCAAAAAGGAGGATATATCGCTCAAGGCAAAACGCTTAGAATAAGAAATGTAGATTATACTTTTGATAATTCTGGAGCTTGGATTAGATGATTTTTAAAAAATAATTATTTTATTATTAAAATAGTTGATATAAGAAAAAAATATTAATAAAATAGAAAAAGGCTAGCATCAACTAGCCTTTTTTATTACGAAGTAACAAGGTTCCCGGGCACCCACCCGATGCAAAGCATCGTGGAAGGGTGGGGTTGTTATTACGAAGTAACAAGGTTCCTGGGCACCCACCCGATGCAAAGCATCGAGGAAGGGTGGGGTTCTTATTGTGAAAAATTAATTTGTTTTAAAATTGCTTGATTTTAATTTTTCTAAAGTATTTCTTACTATTGGTATTAAAAGTAATGCGACTGTTAAAGCACCTTCAGTTCCGATATATGAAATATTATACCAGATTGAATAAAATAGTGGGTTCCAACCTTCTGGTGCGTAGGCTCCGAAAAATACATAACCTGATAATGTTGCAAAGATAAATCTTCCTGTAATTGAAATAAGGTAAGCAGGGATTAATTTATCTTTTTTAGTTGCAAACAATCCGCTAAGTCCAAGAGAACCAAATGCTAGGATATAGTCGATAATTGCTTGAAATGGGGTATAAACTTCGGGCTTAATCAATAAATTTAAAAGTCCAAAAGTTATACCTGCTATAAGTCCTACTCGAAGTCCGAACATATAACCAATGAAAACAATAAAAATCATTGAAAATAAAGTAATACTTCCACCTTGTGGTAGGCTTAAAAACTTTATTTGATTTGCACTAATTCCAAGAGCTAATAAAATAGCAGAGTAAGTTAGTGCTTTTGTAGAAAATATTTTTTCATCTCTCCTAAAATAAAAGACAAAAAATAAAAAAGCAAAGGAAATCAACAATATAATAGTTGTTTTTCCAGCAGTACTTGAGAAAAATTTTCCAAAATTTTCCATAAAAAAACCTCCTAAGATATTCACTAGAAAGTCCACAAAAAAAGACTATTCAACTTCCCTACGTCAGTATTAACTGAATCAGGTACAAAGGGTATTTCTCAGCTTAGTAGCACCCCTAGCGAATAAAAATATTTTGTATTTATATACTTTAATTTTTTACCCCTTTGGTAATCCATTAAACATAAAATCTTATTGAGTAAATTTTTTAAAAGTGATATACTTAAATATATTTTAAGTAGAAATTAAGGAGATATTATGAAAAAAATATTAAATTTAGCCCATAGGGGATTTTCCGGAAAATATCCTGAAAATACAAAAATTGCCTTTTTAAAGGCTATTGAACATTCTGATTGTGACGGTTTTGAAACTGATGTCCATATGACAAAGGATAAAAAACTTGTAATAATTCACGACGATACTGTTGACAGAACTTGTTCAAACGGTAGTGGTTTTATAAAGGACTTGACTTCAAAAGAGCTTTTGCAAATGGAATTTGGCTCACATAAAGGAAGCGAGTTTTTAGGAGAAAAAATTATATTTTTAGATGAGCTTTTACAAATTGTAAAGGATAATAAACTTTTTGTAAATTTAGAGCTTAAAAATAACTATGTTTTTTACTATGGACTTGAAGAGGCTGTTATTAAAATGGTAAAAGAGTTTGGACTTAAGGATGATGTAATTTTATCCTCATTTAATCATGAGTCAATGGAACTTTGCAAACAAATTGATCCTACTTTTAAGACAGGACTTCTCTTTGAAAGTCCAATGATGAATACAGTTGAATATATGAGAGGTATTAAGCACGAAGCTGTTCATCCGGGATATTATATGCTTTTACAAAAGCCATCTTGGGTAGAAGAATTTAAAAAGATGGGTCTTGAAATAAATACTTGGACAGTAAATGATGAAAAAGCAATGAAATATCTAGTTGAAATGGGAGTAGATGCTCTAATTGGAAATTATCCAGATTTAACATCAAAAGTTTTAAAGGAATTATAAAAAAATCTTTAAAAGTATTGCAATTAGTATATATTTATGATATAATACTCAAGTATCACTTTTGGATACATGATATTTAAAAAGCCTTGTCTTTTTACAATATCGATCGCATAGCAGTCGAGGTTGCGATTAATAAGTCCTCGCCTACAAAATCGCTGGGTAGCGATGTCTAAATAACCCAATATTGTAAAAAGAATTAAGGAGGAATGAAATGAAAAGTTACGTAGCAAAACCTTGCGATGTAAATCGTAAATGGTATGTAGTTGATGCAAAAGACGTTGTTTTAGGTAGACTTGCAACTGAAGTTGCTTCAATCTTAAGAGGAAAGAAAAATGTTAGATTCCAACCATCATTCGATATGGGAGATTATGTTATTGTTGTTAATGCTGAAAAAGTTAAATTAACTGGTAAGAAATTACAACAAAAAGAACATAGATACTATACTGGATATTCAAATGGTTTAAAAGCTATTTCTTATGAAAAAATGTTACAAACTAAACCTGAAAAAGTTATCGAATTAGCTGTTAAGGGAATGCTTCCAAAGAATACTTTAGGAAGACAAATGTTCAAGAAATTAAAGGTTTATGCAGGTCCTGAACACAATCACGAAGCACAACAACCTGAAGTTTTAACATTAAGTGAATAGGAATAGAAAGGAGATTAACATATATGGCAACTCAATATATAGGAACAGGAAGAAGAAAAACTTCAGTAGCTAGAGTTTTCTTAACACCTGGAAACGGAAAATTTGTTATTAATAAAAAAGATATAGATGAATATTTTGATTATGATACTTTAAAGGTTACTGCAAAATCACCTTTAGAAATAACAGAAAGTCTTGGTAAATTCGACGTTTATGTAAATGTTAAAGGTGGCGGATTTACAGGACAAGCTGGAGCAATCAGACATGGTATTGCAAGAGCATTATTGGAAGTTTCTGCTGAATTAAGACCTGTATTAAAAAGAGCTGGTTTCTTAACAAGAGACCCTCGTAAGAAAGAAAGAAAGAAATATGGTCTTAAAAAGGCAAGAAGAAGCCCACAATTCTCAAAGAGATAAGATAAAAAAATTTGGAGTGTTGGAAAATACGTATTTTCCAACACTTTTTTTATTATTGCTAAATAACAAGGTTCCCGGGCACCCACCCGATGCGAAGCATCGTGGAAGGGTGGGGTTCTTATTGCTTAAATTATTTTAAAAAGCTAAAAAATGTATAAAAACTTACTAGTAGCATACAAGTAGCATACAAAATTATAATAAAAAATAGAGTGATAATTCACTCTATCAAGGTAATAGTTCTATTGCTTTTTTTATCTAAATTATTTTTTTAAATGTTTAATTGCGTACTCCGTTTCTTCTTCACTAAATAGTTCAACATCAATCATAAAATCTCTAATCTGCTTCAAATCAAAATTCTTATATCCATCAATTTTTTTTACAGCTTGTTCTTTAAAATCAACATTTAAATTATCAACCGCATATTGTGCTGCTTCTTTGCTAAAGCCATCTCCATTGACTAATTCGTCTTTATTTGTAGAACTAAGTTGATAATATATCCATTTTTTAGATCTATACATATAATGAGAGTAATGTTGAGCTTTTTTTAGAGCTTCTTTGTACTCTTGAGGAATATTTCCATTTGCAGTTGCTTTTTTTACAGCCTCTCTATTTTCTTTCTCAATTCTTTCATCTTCTATTTTTTGCTTTTCTCTTTTTTCATCCTTCTCTTTTTTATAATTATCTATCTGTTTTTCTGTTTCTTTCTTTTTTTGAGTATTTTGTTCGGTTGTTACCTTTGTATCTTGTTTTTTTGATGAAGAATCTTTTTTACTTGAATAATAGTAGATTCCAAAAACAACCACTAAAGATAAACCAACTAATAAAATTGTTATATTTTTTTTCATTATTTCCTCCTAAAAAATTATAAATTCATTATACCATAGAATAAACTAAACAGTCAAAAGCAGGTATGTCATAAAGATTGACTAATTCTTTTATTTATTATTAATAGTATTTCTTAAATAAATAAGATTTAATATTTATGCTTATGACTTTAAAAAGGGTATAGAAATATTGTATTGTTTTTTATAAAGGAGGAATTATGTTTAAATTATTTAAAGCATTTGTTATTATGTTAAGAGCACATATCAGACAGAAAGATAAAGCGGGTAGATGTTATATTTTTCATCCGATAAATGTTGCATTGGGAGTTAATGGAGTTAGAGCAAAAACTGTAGCTTTATTACATGATGTACTTGAAGATAGTGAATTGTATAGTATAGAGGATTTTAAATTTTTAGATAAAGAGCAAATGGAAGCCATTTTACTTTTAACACATAATGCTGACGAGGAGTATTTTGACTATATAAATAGAGTAAAGACCAATAAAATAGCTTTGGCTGTAAAATTGTCAGATTTAAGGCATAATTCAAACTTAAAAAGATTAAAAACTATAACAGAAAAAGATATTAATAGAAGAAATAAATATTTAAAGGCAATGGAAATTTTAGAATATTAAAAGCAATTATAAATTCGTTTTATAATTGCTTTTGTCTTGTATTCAATTTTGGTTATAAGACTGCTTATTAATTATAATAAAAGTTTTTTAAAATATAGAATATTTATAAATCATAAATAATTTTTGAAGTTAATTTACTATTAACGTCTAGCCCTTAAACTAAGGAATTTCTCTTATGCGTCATTTCGACTGTAGCGAAGCGAAATGAATCTAGCCCTAACTTTGTTTATTTGTAAACAAAAGTAGGTCTGACGCAAAGATTGTTCAAATCTTTGATTTGAGTACAATCGTCTGTGAAAATCTCATACTTTTGCATTAGCAAAAGTAAATGTATCGTAGATACATCGATATGAAATTTTCATACTAAATGGAGTTTTAGAAAATTTACATAGTAGTTATATTTAACTTTTTATTTTTTTAAGTCCTTTGCAGGACTTACTATTATTTGCAAGCAAATAATAGTGTGAGATCTCTCCATTCCACTACGTTCCAGTCGAGATGACGTGTTTGGGGCATTTCTTTACATAATTCTATGACGTGAATTATTCAATATGAAATAATAAAATTATTATTTTTTTACTAAGAAGTAAGTTTTAATAATTGTAAATTAATTTGAGTATATGAATATGAAGCAGTTGTAAACTATAACAATAAATTGTTATTTAATAAATAACTAACAAAAAATGAACAAAATGTTAAACATTTTGTTTTTTTTGTGTTATAATTAATATAGTTTTACGCCTGATGGTAAAACTATATTAATTTCATCATAATCTTCATTAAAAAATAATTAGAAAGAAGATTATGATATAATTAATAGAATAGTGAAGAAAACTTTTTGTAAAGACTATTAATTTCACCATAATTACCATAAAAAATAATTAAAAGGGAATTATGGTATAATTGTCTTTACCACAAGGCGTAAAGACATATTTATTTCATCATAATCTTCATTAAAAAATAATTAAAAAGAAGATTATGATATATCATACTTTTCAGTTAGGATAGAAAGTTTAGGGAGAAGTATGATGAAATTAGGTTTCCAATTTAGATAAGTTTATTGTGAACCTAATTATAATTAATAGAATAGTGAAGAAAGCTTTTTGTAAAGACTATTAATTTCACCATAATTACCATAAAAAATAATCGAAAAGGAATTATGGTATAATTGTCTTTACCACAAGGCGTAAAGACATATTTATTGCATCATAATCTTCAAAAAAAATAATTAAAAAGAAGATTATGATATATCATACTTTCCATTTAGGATAGAAAGTTTAAGGAAAAGTATGATGAAATAGGTTTTAAAATTATATATTTTTAAAAAACTAATTTTAATTAAAAGGATTAATTTTTTTGTCCATTTTTAATAAATATTTAATAAAAATAAATTAACTTTATTTTCAAAAGATAAAAAATGATTAAATATAGGAGGGTTCTAATGAGTTATAAGGTTTATAAAGACTCTATTGGAGAAATAAAGGTAGAAAGTGATAAGCTTTGGGGAGCTACTACACAGAGAAGTTTTGAAAATTTCAAAATTGGAAATTACAAAATGCCAACCGAAGTTATAAGAGCTATGGCTACTGTTAAGTATGCTTGTGCTATGGCTAATTATGAGCTTGGGGATTTAAACAAGGAAAAATTTTCTGCAATAGAAAATGCTGTTCAGGAAATTTATAGTGGAAATCTGGATGAACATTTTCCACTTGTAGTTTTTCAAACAGGAAGCGGTACTCAAACTAATATGAATTTGAACGAAGTAATTGCAAATTATGCAAATCAAAAGGTGGGTAAAACTTTAATTCACCCAAATGATGATGTAAACAAATCTCAAAGTTCAAACGATACTTTTCCAACAGCTTTACATATTGCTTGTTTAGATGTTATTGACAGAAAACTTATTCCGTCAATGAAAACTTTGATTTCAGCTTTCAAAGCTTTTGAAGATGCAAATAGCAATATTATCAAAATTGGTAGAACTCATCTACAAGATGCTGTACCTATTAAGATTTCTCAAGAGTTTAGTGGTTATAGAAATTCTATTGAAAAATGTCTGGAATATATTGAATTTACTAGAAAAGGTCTTTTAGAAATTTCACTTGGAGCAACTGCAGTTGGTACAGGAATTAATACCAAAGAAAACTTTAAAAATATTGTTGCAAAATATGTTTCAAAAATTACAGGCAAGGACTTCAAACCTGCTGAAAATTTCTTCCATTCATTGACAATGAAAGATGCTGTTGTAGTTTCTCACGGAGCCATCAAGGCACTTGCAATGGATTTAATCAAGATAGGAAATGATATAAGATTTTTAGCTTGTGGACCACGTTGTGGTTTTTCAGAAATTGAAATTCCTGCAAATGAACCTGGAAGTTCAATAATGCCTGGTAAGGTAAATCCTACTCAAATAGAAGCCTTGACTATGGTTTGTGCAAGAGTTTTAGGAAATGATACTACTATAAGTTTTTGTGCATCTCAAGGAAATTTTGAGCTTAATGTATATATGCCTATTATCATTCACAGTTTTGTTGAATCTGTAAATTTACTTTCAGATGCAATGGAATCTTTTGTTAAGAACTGTGTAAGAGGAATAAAAGTAAATAAAGAAGTTGTAAATAAATATTTGAATGAATCTTTAATGCTAGTAACTTCACTTAATCCATATATTGGATATGATAAGGCGAGTCAATGTGCAAAATATGCCTTTAAGGAAAATACAACATTAAAAAAAGCAGTTTTACATTTCGGTTATTTAACAGAGTCAGAATTCGATGAAATTGTTGACCCTAAAAAAATGGTTTAAAATATAATTTATATAAAGGAGAGTAAGAAGATACTATGGAAGCAAAACAAGGATACAGAGTTGAACACGATTGTATTGGAGAAAGCTTAATTCCAGAAAATGCTTATTATGGAATTCACACTCAAAGAGCAACAGAAAATTTCAAGATTACAAGAAGAAAGACAAATCCTGAAATGATTAAATCAGTTGCTGAAATTAAGAAAGCTTGTGCTATTACAAACTTTGAAGCGGGAGTTTTAAGCGAAAAGAAAAAGGATGCAATAGTTTATGCTTGTGATGAAATTATCTGGGGAAGATATTTAGATCAATTTATTGTTGACCCAATTCAAGGGGGCGCAGGAACAAGCCATAATATGAATGCAAATGAAGTAATTGCAAATATCGCTATTGAACATTTAGGTGGAAAACTTGGAGATTATTCAATAATTCATCCTAATGATGATGTAAATATGGGACAATCTACAAATGACGTTTATCCAACAAGTGGTAAAATTGCTCTTATCAGACTTTTAGGTGAAACAATTGAAAGTTTAAAAGAATTAGAAAGTGCTTTACTTGTAAAAGCTGAAGAATTTGATGATGTTATTAAAATGGGAAGAACTCAAATGCAAGATGCTATTCCTATTAGACTTGGACAAGAATTCAGAGCCTATGCAACAGGAATTTCTAGAAATATTAAATTATTTAAAACAGCATGTACAGTTTTAAAAACAGTAAACATGGGTGCAACTGCAATTGGAACAGGACTTAATGCTGATGTAAGTTATATGGATAAGATTGTAAAAAATCTTGCTCAAGTTACAGATATGGAATTAGTTCAAGCAGAAGACTTAATTGACGGAACACAAAACATTGATGTTTTTGTTCATGTTTCAGGTCTCGTAAAGAGTTGTGCAATCAGTATGTCTAAAATCGCTAATGACTTAAGACTTATGTCTTCAGGTCCAACTTGTGGTTTTGCAGAAATCAATTTACCTGCAAGACAAGCTGGAAGTTCAATTATGCCAGGGAAAGTAAATCCTGTAATTCCTGAAGTTGTTTCTCAAGTTGCTTTCAACTGTGCAGGAAATGACTTTGCAGTTACAATGGCTGCAGAAGCAGGACAACTTGAACTTAATGCTTTTGAACCAGTTATTTTCTATAACTTATTTGAATCAGTTGAAACAATTGGTAGAGCAGCAAGTACATTTGTTCATAACTGTATCTTAGGAATTACTGCAAATGCAGAAAGAACTAAAAATATGGTTCACAATAGCTATGGAATCGTAACTGCTTTCGCTCCACATATTGGATACGAAAAATCAGTTGAAGTAATTCATAAGGCTATTGAACAAAATTTACCTGTAAAAGCAGTTTTAATTTCAGAAAAAATTATGACTGAAGAAGAAATAGACAATATCTTAGATGTATTCTCAATGACTACACCAGGAATTGCAAAGAAAAACTAATATATTAAAAGGACATTCAAACGAATGTCCTTTATTTTTTTATTGTGAAACAACAAGGTTCCCGGGTACCCACCCGATGCAAAGCATCGTGGAAGGGTAGGGGTCTTATTTTCCTTTAAGTTTAAGAATATGAAGTTCTGCTTCCTTTGAATCCTCATTTTCCCTAACTATGTAGGAAATAGAGTTATTTGTAACTTCTATTTTTGAAATAGACTTTTCTTTATCTCTATATGTCTTTTTAAGTAATAATTTCCCGTCACTATTGTAAACGTAGGCAGTATAAGTATTATCTAGCAAATACAAATCGTTGATTTTATAAGCATCTACAATATCCATTCCATTTGTTACATCAGGAATATCTGTACTTTGCATATTTGATAGATTGAATACTTTGCCTGTATTGTATTTTGAATCGTCAAGCACATAGCCACTTGTAAATAATAGCTTGTCATCTCCTGAAACGAATAAAGCTTTTCCGTTTTTAGCGTTTTGAGGACTCTTTATTCTATCTAATTCTAAAACTTTTTTAAACTCACTAGGGGAAGTACGCTTATAAATATCTGAAGAACCTTCTTCCATCTTATCATCATTTTGATAATTCAACACTTGGTAATATATTTCATTTCCAAGACCACCAGCAAACTTAATATAACTTCCATTTAGTTTCTTATTTTCTGTCTTTAACTCTTTTTCTTCAAGTAATCTCAAACTTGCACCGTCAATATTAAATTGAAGAATATATGACTTTATAATATTATTATCAATGGTATTTTCGCAAGTTAAAATCAAATTACGTCCATCAATTGTAACTGTTGGCATTTTGTTATATACTTGATAATCGCCAGATATCTCAGCTTTATCTTCATTAAAGTATTTTTGCACATTTTTATTTTTATCGATAACAATATAATTATACTCATATACATTAGAAAATTTATTTTCACCTTTTGCAACATTTTTGTCATTGACCTTAACTATAAATAGTGTTTCATCAATAACACCATCTCTTGCAATGGCATACATATTTGTCTTTTCATTTCCTTTAATTTCATAAATTATATCTGTAATATCATCTTTTATATTTTTAGAAGCGTAGACAATATTACCATTACTCATATATCTAAAATAGAGTTTATTATTCTCTGCATTATAATTTAAAAATTTAAATTCGGTTGCATTCTTTGGAATTTCAACCTTTTTTATCTCTTCATCGAAACTTGCATTCTCAATACTCTCTTTTTTCGTTTCTTTAGTGTTTTTGGAATTTGAATTATTCTTTGATTTACTTGTACAAGAAGTCAAAAGTAAAGAAAAGGCTAATATACAAATAAATAATTTCTTAAATTTCATAAAGCACCGCCGTTCATATAGTTTAAAAAATTTACCAAAACATCAGTAATTAAGCGTTTTGATAACTATGAATATCATAACATAGCAATAATTTAAAGTCAATGCTTTAAATTGAGAGTAGTTTAAATAAAACAAACTAATTTTAGACAAAAAAAGGCGATTAAAAATCGCCATTTATCAATGATTATTTGCTTTTTAATTTTATTTTTCTTTGAGTTTAATAATATGAAGTTCTCCTTCTTTTGAATTTAGACTATCTTTAATTAAATAAGAAATAGTATCTTTATTTACTGAAATATTGGAAGCTAATTTTTCTTCAGGATTATAAGGTTTTTGAAGTAATAATTTTCCTACATTATTATAAACATAGAAATTGCTTCTATTATTTAAGAAATATAAATTATTTATTGTGTAAAGTTCTCTAATGATATCTTCAACTGTAATATTTGGAATTTCTGTACCTTCCATAGTGTTCAAATTATATACTTTTCCAGTATTGTATTTAGCTGTTTTTGGTGCTAAGTCATTTGTAAATAATAAATAATCATCTCCTGAAAGAAATAATAATCTTTTCTGTTTTGCGTTTTCTTGATTATTTTCCTTATCCAATTCTAAAATTTTTTTAGACTCACTTTCAGAGATTAATTTGTAAACTTCTGCAGTGCCGTTTTCCATTTTGTCAGTATTATTGTAATTTACAAGTTGATAGTAGATGTTGTTTTCTACTCCACCAGCAAATAGAATAAATTTACCGTTAAATTTATTGTTGCTGTAATTTAACTCTTCTTCTTTAACCAAAGTCAATTCTGCTTTATCAATATTAAACTTAAAAATAAATGATTTAATAATGTCATTTCCTACATGGTTTTGAGTACTCAAGATTAAATTATGTCCATCAATCCTAACTGCAGGAACACTACTATAAATTTGATTATCCCCTGATGTTGAGGCTTCATCTTCATTAAAATATTTTTTAACATTTTTATCTTTATCGACAACAATGAAATTATATTCATAGAATTGCTTTCCATTTTTTTTATATGTTTTATTGTTCACCAAATTTTTAGTATTAGACTTTACTATGTATAATGTGTCATCAACAACTCCATCATGGATAGTAAACATATTTTCCAGTTCGTTACCTTTAACTTCATAAATTATATCTACAGAATTATTATTTAAATCTTTAGTAGCATAAGTTATACTATCTTTCGTTGAATAGCTAAAATAAATTTTATTACTATCTGGATTGTAACCCCTGAAAGAAACTGCTGTGGCATTTTCAGGAAATTCCACTTTTTTTATTTCTTCTTCCAATTCTACATTTTCTATTGTTTTCTTTTTTTGTTTACTTTCTTCTTCAACCTTTTTATTTGAATTATTATTAGTATTTGAAGAGCATGAAGTTAAAAATATAGAGAATGCAAATAAACAAAGAACTAATTTTTTAAATTTCATAAAGCACCACCTTTTTTGGTTTAACAATTTTATAATTTAAATTTTGTTAACTTTAGAATAACATAGGGGTGCCTTGTTGTCAATGCTTTTAGATGAATATATAGTAATATTTATTCACAATAAAAAATGGCGATTAAAAATCGCCATTAATATTTTAACTATTTACTTGTCAATTCTATAAATTCGTCAATTTCTTCTTTTATGCTTTCAAGGGATTTTAACCAGAAATCTTTTTTAGTTAAATCAATATTCATAACTTTTGCAACATCTTCACAAGTATTAATTGTAGTTGCTTCTAAAAGTTCTTGATATTTTTCTACAAAGCCATTAGGATTTTCTTTGTAAATTGCATAAAGGCCTCTTGAGAAAAGTCCGCCAAATGAGTAAGGGTAGTTATAGAATGAGAAACCTGCTGAATAGTAATGTGGTTTACAAGCCCACATAAATGGATGGTAAGTTTCTGGATCTAATCCATCTCCATAAGTTTTTTCTTGAGCATTTCTCATAATTTCTTCCAATTCTTCACTCATCATAAAGTGGTCAAGTTTTCTTTCAAAAACTTCTTTTTCAAATAAAAATCTTGAATAGATATCAACAGTAATTTGAGCACAGTCAGAGATTTGAGATTCCATCAAAGTAATTTTATCTTTATCTGATGCTTCATTTAATGCTGCAGACATAATTAAATTTTCATTGAAAATTGAAGCTGTTTCAGCAACTGGCATTGGATAATCCCAATTTAAAGGTAGATGATTTTCAACATGAAGTCCATGATATGCATGTCCTAATTCATGCGCAAGAGTTAAAACAGAAGAAAGGCTTCCGTCAAAGTTCATCATAACTCTTGATTGTTTAATAAATGGAAGATTGCTACAGAAAGCTCCACCAACTTTTCCTTTTTTAGGGAAGTAGTCAATATAATTTTTATCAAATGCCTCTTTAACCATTTTTACCATATCGTCTGAAAAAGTTGCAAAATGTTTCAATAAAAATTCTTGAGCTTCTTCAACTGTGAAAGTTCTATCACTCTCTCCAATACTAGCAAATAAGTCATAGAATTTTAATCCGCCGTTATATCCTAGAAGTTTAGCTTTATGCTTAAAATATCTTCTAAAATGTGGTAGATAGTCGTCAATACTTGACCAAAGAGCAGTCAAAGTTTCTCTCTTTAATCTTGCATTTTCTAAAGACTCATCAAGAGCAGTTTCAAAACCTCTCATCTTTGAAGTTGTATTAACTTCTTGTTTAATATTATTTAAAGAAAATGCGATTGAATCCTTTATGCTGTCATAAAGTTTCAATTCACTGTAAAAAGCTTCTTTTCTTGTATTTGCATCTGGAGAATAAGCTAAGTTTCTAATTTCACTTAAAGTTTTTTCTTCGCCTCTAAACTCTATAGATGCCTTTGAAGTCAAGAAATTAAACATAAATTCCCAAGCATTTGAGCTTGAAAGTTTCATTTTTGCGATAACTTCTTCAATATCTTCTGGTAAAACATGTTTTAAAGCATCTTTTTTATTCTTAAAGAAGAATTCATAGTTCTTTAAATATTCATCTTTAGTAATATCAACAGTGATAGAACCTAAGAATTTATCAGCTTTTGTAAAAGTTTTTGCATAATTTGAAAGTTTTGCATTCAAATTATTGCTGTAGTAAGTTGTCTTTTCATCAGTTGTGTTTATAGCTTGGTTAAGCTCGATAAATGAAAAAACTCTGTAAATTGTAGTATTAACTTCTTCAAGTATGTTAATAACTGCCTTAACACTCTCTAAATTGTCTTCTAAATTAAGTTTCCCTAAATCAGTAAGCAAAGTGTCAATTTTTTTGAAATCGTTTTGAAATTCAGCACTTTCATAAGAAGGATAAATTTCAACTAAAGAATATTGTTGATCCATAATTTTCTCCTTTATATATTATTTTTTAAGTAAAACATTCCAGTCGTTTTCTTTAAAACCGATAAGGAAAATTTTATTTTCTTCATCAATTAAAACAGGTCTTTTAATAAGAGAACCATCTTTTACCAATAATTTAATGGCTTCATCAACTGAAAGATCATCAAAGTTTTCTTTTAATTTTAAATCTCTATAAGTTTTACCACTCGTATTGAAAAGTCTCTTTAATCCCATACTACCTTGAACAGCCTTTATTTGAGCCTTAGTAGGAGTTTCTTCTTTAAGGCTTATTTCCTTAAAATCAATTCCGTTTTCCTTTAAGAATTTTTTTGCTCTTTTACAAGTTGTGCAATTTGGATATTCGAAAAAAAGTTTCACTATAACACCTCCCATTATACTTGATTATTATATATTAACCAAAGTTTTATTAAAATGTAAATTGTCCATTTTGACAGACTTATACATATTTATAAACTTTACATCTTATAACAACATACCCATTTTATTACAATAACCTTAAATTAAGTTAAAAAGAAATAATTATAAAATATAAAAAATGTTGTTTAAGAAAAAACGTTAAACTATATCCTTTTATAGAATAATTTAGCAACGATTTAATTCTAACATTTATTTTAAATAAAATCAACAAAGAGTTAAAGTAAATAAAGAAAAAACTAAAAAAATTAGCAAAAATGTATTAAAAGGTATTGTGTAATATATAGTAGTGTGGTATGATATATATAAGATAATATAAAGATAGTAAAACGAATAAATTTCGATATAGAATAAACAACCAATAAAGGAGGTAAAAATGGATACTCAATTTAAAAAGGGTCTGTTGGATCTCTGTGTTTTAAGCTTTCTAATGGATAAAGATATGTATGGATATGAAATTGTTCAAAACATTTCAAAATCCATTGAAGTAAGCGAGGGCACCATATATCCAATTCTCAGGCGACTAAGTAAAGAGGGTTTTTTTGAAACTTATATAGTTGAGTCAAACGAAGGCCCTGCACGAAAATACTACAGAATTACTGTTTCTGGAACGGAACATTATAAAAATCAAGTAGAATCATGGGAAAAACTAAAAACTGGTATGGACAGTATTTTGAAAAGAGGTGAAAAAGATGAATAAGGCTGATTACTTAGATGTATTAAAGGATTATCTTTTACAATATTACTCAGAAGAGGAAAGTTTAGATATTTTAAGAGACTATGAAGAGTATTTTTTAAATGCTAAATTAGATGGGAAAAATGAGCAAGATATAATTTTAGAGCTTGGCTCTCCTAAAATAATAGTTCAAGAACTTAGAGCTGAAGATAGAAATATTTCAAAAAAGAAGGATTTTTTACAAACTTAACTAGAAAATTCGATAATTGGTTTGAAAAAGGGCTTTCAGAAAAGAGCTCAAGAGGAGAAATCGAAATAATGGAGAATAAATGTGATAAATTCGTAGAAAAATATGGAATTTTTGCATTTATGTTCCTAGCTATTTTTTCTGTAATAGAGCTAGTTCTAGGATTTAGATTTTTAGTTGCTCTTACAGAAATGCTAGGAATATATATCATCTCAATGTCATTCTTGGTTAGAACAAATAAAGGTATTCAAACGAAGGCAGGGAAGTTTCTAACATTAGTAAATATTTTAATTATGCTATTCTACTTTGCCTTAGCTTTTGCAGGAAGTAGTAACATTTTGGATATGGGATTTAGTTTAGCTTTAATTATGGCTATTCTAAACCTTGTTTTGATCTTCATCTTATCAAAAGGAATGTTTTTCCTTATAATTATTTCACTATTCTTTGCAATAGTCCTAATAATTCTAAGTGGAATATGGTTTTTCTTTGTAGGGATAACTTTGTTTGGAGTAGGACTTGCAATTTTCTTAACTCCATACACTCTTTCTGCATTATCATCACTTTCACTCAACATCTTTTGGATAGTATTTCCGATAATGCTTGCGATAGGACTTTTCATAGCTATGAGTATCTTGATAAAATATTATTCTCTAGCTATATATAGATTAGTTTTAAAATATAATGACTGGATTAAAATAAAATTTATGTACTCAAGAGTTTATGGACAAAAAACAAAGGAGGACGAATATGAAAGGTAAATATTTTAAAATAAAAGTATTGGCTCTAGTTTCTTTTTGTTTAATTGCCGTTGGTTTTACAGGCTCTTACAAAATGCTTTGTGAAGTTCAAAGAAGAGCGGATGAAGAAATTGAGAAAAAATTAACTTACAGCTCAAAAGAAATCTTAAAAACTGAAAAAGAAATAAAATATATAGATTTAAGCAAATATGAGGGTTACAATGTTGAAATAAAGAAAAGTCAAGATGAATACAATCGTATAACAGTAACCTATAAAGATAAATATTTTGATAATGAAGCAAACTTTGATGAAAAAAATAATAATAAAATTGATGTCATAACGAAAAGAATAGATGACGAAAAAAGTTCAAGCTTTAACTATGTAACAAAAATGATTAACAACTCTGTAATTTATAATAAACTTTCATATTCTCTCATAAGCCCTTCTAAGAAAGAAGATAAAACAAAAATAGTTATTGAGGTCAAAAATCCTATTGAAATTATGGGAACAGTAAATGGAAGTGAAAATAATGAATTATTAAAAAAAGAGTTAACTTACAGTGCCTATGATAAAAATTTATTTTCTGGAAGTCCTATTAAGAACATGCTTAATCAATTTAATGAATTCACTATTAAAGACGTAAATGACGAAATAATTGAAATTCCAAAGATGAACTTAAAAACATTGAATTATACTACTACAAATATTGAAAAATTACTTATATCAGGAGATAAGAGTTATTACGATGTGGAGTATGATGATTTGCCAATAGTCAATATAGATACAAAAAATGTCAAAGACTTTGTAGAAGTAGATATAAATTCATTGACAACAGATTTAAATATTACTGGTGCAAAAAAAGTTATTCTTGAAGGAATGCCAAGATTTGGAGAAATTGTAGTTAAATATAAGATTAATGGAGAAGAAAAAAGTTTTGTAATAAATGAATCAAAGCAAAATGAAAAAACTACAAGAAAAGTAATAAATATTGAAAGTGATAAAATATTTAGAACTTCACTGGATAACTCTCTAATTAAAGGTAAATTAGATAAAATATCAGACTTAAAAGAAATTAAATAGAAAAGAACTCCATCCTTCCACGATGATTCGCAACGGTAGGCATCTGGAAAGGTTGTAGTTTTACAAAAAATGCAGATTATTAACTTAATCTGCATTTTTTAATAGACTTCGTAAGCGAACTTCATAACAGTTTTGCTACATTATGTTTAGTTAATAAAATAAAAATAACAAAAATATACAAACTTTTTTAAAAAAGTATTGTAAAAATATTTTAAATATAGTATAATATGATAAAGTTATATAGAGATAGGGAAAAGATTTTAAGATAGTAATCTTAATTATAATCTTTTGTATAACAAGATTAGCGAAAAATTATTAACAAAATACTCGCTAAATTTAAGACATATACGTCTAAAAAATACATAAAGGGGGATTTTAGTATGAAAAAATTATCCAAAATTGTTGCTCTATGTTTAGCAACCACATTTTTATTATCTGCATGTGGCGGTAAGACTGGCAATAAAGAAAAAGCAAAAGATGTTGGTGTTCAAGATAAGTTAGTTATTGAAAATGAAGGAACACCAGTTGAGAATGCAACACTTAAAATTGCTTATGTAAGTGATTCTCCATTTACTGGAATTTTCCATCAAGCTTTTGCAAGTGGTAACCCAGATCAAGAAATTATGGCTTACTCCACAAATGGTACATTTAAATCTGATGAAAACTACAGATTAGTAAATGGCGGCGGTGCAGATATTGAATTTAAACCAGAAGAAAAGAAAGCTATTATAACAATACATGAAAAATATACTTGGAATGATGGTACTCCTGTTACTTCCGCAGACTTCTTAGAATACTATAAAATCATAGCTCATAAAGACTATACAGGTGTTCGTTTTGATGATGATATGAGAAATGTAGTTGGTATAGAAGAATATAATAAAGGTGAAAGCAAGGAAATTTCAGGTTTTAAAACTTTGAGTGATAAGAAATTTGAAATTCACTTTAAAAAATTCAATCCTGGTATACTTTGGGGTGGTGGAATTCCTTTTGAACCAGTTCCAAGTCATAAGTTAAAAGACATTCCTGTTAAGGAACAAGAAGCGCATGACATCACTAGAAAGAACCCATTGTCTCCTGGACCTTACTATATCAAAGAAATAGTCCCAGGACAACAAGTTGTTTTTGAAGCTAACCCATATTACTACAAGGGTCAACCAAAGGTTAAAAAAGTTATATGGAAAATTGTTCCATCAGCTCAAATCGTTGCTGCACTACAATCAGGTGAATATGATTTAACTGTTAGTTTGAATGCTGACCTTTATAGTAAAGTAAGTGCATTAAAGAATGTTCAAATTGGTGTACAAGATGACTTATCTTATACTTACATTGGATTTAAACTTGGTAAATGGGATAATGAAAAGAAAGAAGTTGTAACAGATCCTAATGCTAAGATGGCAGATGTAAAATTACGTCAAGCTATGGCTTATGCAATTGACAATGATGCAGTTGGTGAAAAATTCTATCAAGGTCTAAGAAGAAATGCAACTCAACTTATGATTCCTGCATTTAAAGAATACTATGATGATTCATTAAAAGGTTATACTTACGATTTAGAAAAAGCTAAGAAACTTCTTGATGAAGCTGGTTACAAAGATACAAACAATGACGGAATTAGAGAAGATAAAAATGGTAAACCATTTAAGATTAAATTCGCTTCAATGTCAGGTGGAGCTACAGCTGAACCTATAGCTAACTACTATATCCAACAATGGAAATCAATCGGTTTAGATGTTGAACTTACTAATGGAAGACTTATAGAATTTAACTCATTCTATGAAAAAGTTCAAGCCGATGACCCTGAAATTGATATTTATCAAGCTGCTTGGGGAACTGGATCAAATCCTAACCCTACAGGTCTTTACGGAAGAAAAGCTCAATATAACTTCTCAAGATTTGCAACTCCTGAATTAGATGCAATATTTGATAAGATTAACTCTTATGAAGCAGTTGATAAAGAATACAGAGCAAAAGCATACAAGGAATTTGCAAATTATATGTTTGAAAATATACCAGTTGTTCCTACTCTATTTAGAAAATCTATAGTTGCTGTAAATAACAGAGTTAAGAAATGGGATACAACTCCGGGTACTACTTTTAGTATTTCTGATGTTGAATTAACAGCACCTGAACCTATAAAATAATATTTAAATATTTGTATAAAGTGTCAATGAGAAATCATTGGCACTTTTTTTGTGAAAGATCAGTTTAATAATATAAAATTTATACGAAAAATTCTATAAAAAATTATGTTTTGTTTTTTGAGTAAATTGATACGAGCAATATTGTTTGCGATGTTAACGGGATAAAATTTTAAAGTCGAAGAATACGTTTTTACAACAAAAAATTTAAAAATAAAATTTATAAAAAATCTATTTTTATTAGATATTTACTCTAATTTGTTCAATAATTAAACTAAAAATTTAAAAAAACTACAATTTATGCTAAAAAACTATTGCAAAAAGTTTTTTTATATAGTATAATATGATAAAGTTAAGTAGAAAAACAAAGAAAAGAAGGGCAAAGCCCTTCTTAAACTTGTATTTTTATCTAACACAACGAAGTGTGCGATTAGTAAAGTAATTAATCGTTTACTACACGATGGATAGGTCGTGTAAATACATAAAGGGGGATTTAGATATGAAAAAATTATCAAAAATCGTTGCTCTATGTTTAGCAACATCTTTTTTATTCTCCGCGTGTGGCGGTAAGAGTGAAAAGAAAAATGAAGACAAGCAAGTAGGGGTTCAAGACAATTTACTTATTGAAAATGAAGGAACTCCAGTAGAAGATGCAACTCTTAAGATTGCATACATCAGTGACTCACCATTTACTGGTATTTTCCACCAAGCTTTTGCAAGTGGTAACCCAGATATGGAAATTTTATCTTACTCTACAAATGGTACATTTAAAGCTGATGAAAACTACAGATTAAAAAACGGTGGCGGTGCTGATATTGAATTCAAACCTGAAGAAAGAAAAGCAATTATAACAATAAATGAAAAATATACATGGAATGACGGAACTCCAGTTACTTCCGCAGACTTCTTAGAATATTATAAAATTATAGCTCATAAAGACTATACAGGCGTTCGTTTTGACGCAGATATGAGAAACTTAGAAGGTATAGAAGAATACAACAAAGGTGAAAGTAAAGAAATCTCTGGTTTCAAAACTATTAGCGATAAGAAATTTGAATTAACATTCAAGAAATTTACTCCAAGTATCCTTTGGGGTGGTGGAATTCCTTTTGAACCAGTTCCAAGTCATAAGTTAAAAGATATTCCTATTAAGGATCAAGAAGCTCATGACATTACTAGAAAGAATCCATTATCACCTGGACCATACTATATTAAAGAAATAGTTCCAGGACAACAAGTTGTTTTCGAAGCTAACCCTTATTACTATAAGGGTGCACCAAAGGTTAAAAAAGTTATATGGAAAATTGTTCCATCAGCACAAATCGTTGCAGCTTTACAATCTGGTGAATATGACTTAACAGTTGGATTGAACTCAGACCTTTATTCAAAAGTTAAAGACTTAAAGAATGTAAAGATTGGTGTTCAAGACGATTTAGGATATACTTATTTAGGATTTAAACTTGGTAAATGGGATAAAGAAAAAGGAGAAGTTGTAACTGATCCTAATGCTAAAATGGCAGATGTAAAATTACGTCAAGCAATGGGTTATGCTATTGATAACAATGCCGTTGGTGAAAAATTCTACCAAGGTTTAAGAAGAAATGCTACTCAACTTATGATTCCAGCATTCAAAGAATACTATGATGATTCATTAAAAGGTTATACTTACGATTTAGAAAAAGCTAAGAAACTTCTTGATGAAGCAGGTTACAAAGATACTAATGGTGACGGAATAAGAGAAGATAAAGAAGGTAAACCATTAAAGATTAAATTCGCATCAATGTCTGGTGGTGCTACAGCTGAACCTATAGCTAACTACTATATCCAACAATGGAAACAAATTGGTTTAGATGTTGAACTTACTAACGGAAGACTTATAGAATTTAACTCATTCTATGATAAATTAGATGCTGATGATCCTGAAATTGATATTTACCAAGCTGGTTGGGGAACTGGATCAAATCCTAACCCATCAGGATTCTATTCAAGAAATGCAAAATTCAACTTCTGTAGATTTGCAACTCCTGAATTAGATAAGATTTTGGAAAAAATTAATTCTTATGAATCAGTTGATAAAGATTACAGATCCAAAGCATACAAAGAATTTGCAAACTATATGTTTGAAAATGCACCAGTTATTCCTACAATGTTCAGAAAGAACATCACTGCTGTAAATAACAGAGTTAAAAAATATGATTTAACTCCTGGTACAGACTTTGGTATAGCTGATATTGAATTAACAGCAAAAGAACCTATTAAATAGGAATTAAAAGAAAAATAAAGAGACCACTTTTGTGGTTTCTTTTTTATTGCGAAGCAACAAGGTTCCCGGGCACCCACCTGATGCGAAGCATCGTGGAAGGGTGGGGTTCTTATTGTGAAATAACAAGGCTCTTGAAATTACGTCCGATGTAAATCGTCGTAGAAGAGAGTCTTAAGTTTTTTAAAAAATTTAAATAAAAATATCATTAAATTTCCATAAAAAAAGAATTATGATGCAATTCAAATGAATATCTTTAAATTAAAAAAGATAAATTTGATACATCATAATTCTTAAGGAAAATTTATTAAAAAGAAAATTATGCTATTTTCATTTTAAAAAGTAAAGTTTGATTAAAATTAAATTTACTTAAAATTGTAAACTTAATTTTAATCAAATATATTACTTGTTATTTAAATGCCTTAGCCTAAAAAAATTATCAAAAAGGGCTATGGCTAAATAGGCTTTTAGCCTAAGTTCATATTCTCCATTTTGTTTTTGGGGATTATTAGGAGATTATGATGAATTAGATTTGCTTAAAAGTAAATCTAATCTTAAAAAATATTTATTTCTTTTGGATAGGATATATATATTTTGCCATAGAAACCTTAAATAAAATTTAAAAAATAAAAGTTTTAAAAAATTTTTTAAATCCCTAAAAGTATGATACAATTAATATATATAAAATAAAAAGATAATTATAATATAAAAATATAAGGGGTGGTTGTATGATAGGGATTATAAGTGCTCTTGATGAAGAGCTAATGGAAATTATAGATAAAATTGAAACAAAAAAGTAAGGAGAGGCTGTTTTACTTTTTATCTAGCAAATATTTCTAATAAGGAAGTTGTACTTGGGATTTGTGGTGTTGGAAAAGTAAATTCTGCAATTTATACTCAAAGTATGATAGACAACTTTTCTCCTGAGATTATTATAAATATAGGAGTCGCTGGTTCAACTGACAATGATGTAAAAATAGGCGACTTGGTTATAGGTACAGAATATTTTTATCACGATTTTGACTGCACAGAAGCAGGCTATGTAATGGGACAAATTCCTGCACTTCGTGATGTTAAATTTATTGCTGATAAAAAATTAGTGGATATTTCTTATGAAAAGGCGAAAAAAGTTTTACCTGAAGATAGAATTTTTAAAGGAATTATAGCGACAGGAGATGTTTTTGTAGCTAAAAAAGAAATTAAAGACAGAATAAAAACAAATTTTAACTCTCTTTGTTGTGAAATGGAAAGTTGCTCCATTGTGCATACTTGTCATTTGAATAATGTTAGGTATTTGGCTCTACGTTCAATATCCGACAATGCAAATGAAGAGGCGGATTGTGATTTTGAAACCTTTGTTTTAGAGTCAGCAAAAGTTGTTAAGAGTATTATTTTAGATATTATAGAGGAAATATAAATGATTGAAATTAAGAATTTAAAGAAAAATTATGGAAAATTTGTAGCAATTGATGATTTTAATTTGGAAATTGAAGAGGGAAAAACTTACGGCATTTTGGGAAGAATCAATTCTGGTGGAACTACAATTTTTAATATTTTATGTAATTATACTTTCAAAGATGATGGTACTGTTTTAATTGACGAAAAAGAACCTGAAAATGCGAGAGATTTGATTTATATGTGTCCAAAAATGGAATTTTATAGTGGATATACTCTAAGACAAATTCTAAAGACTATTTCAGATTTTAATTCGGATTTTGACGTAGCTTATGCACTAGAACTTTGTGAATCTTTTAAGCTCGATCTTGATAAGAAGTTTAAAGTTGAAGAGAATGTTCAAAACTGTACAATCTTTAAGACTATTGTTACAATATGTATGAAAAAAAAGTATCTTCTTTTTAATAAGCCGGAAATTGGACTTTCAAGTTTAGACATTAGAAAATTAAGTGATATTTTAATGGGCAATTATAAAAGAATGGGTTATACACCGATTATCCACAGTAAAAATGTAAATTATTTTTTTGATTATCTTGACTATATAATTATTATTAAAGATAAAAAAGTAGTGCTTTTTGAAAGTAGAGAAAATCTTGAAAAAATGGTTTATTCTATTTCTGTTTCTATTGAATTTATAGATGATATTGCTAAGGAGAAAAATATTTTGGCGGTTAGAGATGTAAAAAACTTTTCTAAGTTAAAAAATGTCTATATTTTAGCAAAAGATGAAGACGAAATTAAAGAACATGGAAGTAGAACTGTATCTTTGAAGGAGCTTTATGAAGCAATTACTGCATCTGAAGGAGGTCATTAAATTGAGAAAGGGACTATTATTTACCTTAAAATTATTATTCGACACTTTTTTAATTGGAATAGTATTTTCTGTTATATGTGAACTCGTATTTTTAGCTTTTGCAAAAATTTTAAGTATTGATATATATTTAAATGCTGAAGTGTTTATGTCAATATTAACGGCAAGCTTTTTGACTTTTGTTTTCTCGAAAAAAAATATATTCAATCAACTTTTTATAAATGGATTTAGTAGAAAAAAATAGCTAAGATTAAAACAATGAGTTGTATAGTTTATGGATTTGTGTTTTTTATACTATTTGTTGTATATGAGATTTTTTATGCAGGTTTGTTAACTGACAGCATATACTTAGATACAATTCTATATCTACTTGTTGTTTATTTAGCAATTACTTTTGTTGTAGAATTTGCTACATTTTTAGATTTGATTTACAAAAAAATCTCTATGAAAAAAGGAAAAGGAATCAATAAAGCTTTCTATAAATATGCATACTCAATAGTTCTTATACTTATAACTTATATATATAGATTGATTTATCCTGTAATTTATGATTATTGCACAAATATTGTATTGATTACTATACTATTATTGCTTGTCATATTGAAATTAATACTTTCAAATATGAATAAAAAATGGATATTAAGTATGGATATAAGAGCTTAGGAGGTTTTTATGGACGGATATATTTTGGCGTTAGATCAAGGAACGACGAGCTCAAGAGCTATTTTATTTGATCATAGTGGAAATATAAAGGGTATATCACAAAAGGAATTTAGACAAATTTTTCCAAAAGCAGGATGGGTTGAACATGATGCAATGGATATTTGGGCGACTCAATCTGGAGTTTGCAGAGAAGTTTTAGAAAAGAATTTTGTAAGACCTAATGAAGTTAAAGCCATTGGAATTACAAACCAAAGGGAAACTACAATTATCTGGGAAAAATCTACAGGAAAACCAATATATAATGCAATTGTATGGCAATGTAGAAGAACTGCAGAAATTTGCGAACAAATAAGAAAAGATGGTTATGAGAGTCTGATTTTTGAAAAAACTGGACTAAAACTTGATGCTTATTTTTCCGCCACAAAAATAAAATGGATATTAGATAATGTTGAGGGAGCAAGAGAAAAGGCAGAAAAAGGAGAATTACTATTCGGAACTGTAGATACTTGGATAGTTTGGAACTTGACAAGAGGGAAAGTGCATATAACTGACTATTCAAATGCTTCAAGGACAATGTTATTTAATATAAATACTTTACAATGGGATGAAGACATTTTAAAAATTTTAAATATTCCAAAATCTATACTACCGGAAGTTAGAGATTCAAGTGAAATTTATGGTTATACTGATGAATACACTTTTGGAGGAGCTAAAATTCCTATAGCCTCTGTAATTGGAGATCAACAATCTGCACTTTTTGGACAAAATTGCTTTGAAAAAGCTGAGGCTAAAATAACTTATGGAACAGGAGCTTTTCTTTTGATGAATATTGGAAAAGAAGTATTAAAATCTAAAAACGGACTCCTTACTACAATAGCTTGGGGATTAAATGGTGAAGTTACATATGCACTAGAAGGAAGTATCTTTATTGCAGGAGCTGGAATACAATGGCTTAGAGATGAACTAAGACTGCTTTATGAAGCAAGCTTATCTGAACAATATGCAAATTTAGTTGACGATACTGATGGTGTTTATATTGTTCCTGCATTTACAGGTCTTGGAGCACCTTATTGGGATATGAATGCAAAAGGAGCTATATTTGGTCTTACCAGAGGGACTAAAAGAGAACATATCATTCGTGCAATGCTTGAATCAATAGCTTATCAATGTGTAGATGTATTTAATTGTATTGAAGAAGATACAAATATACAAATTCAAAATTTAAAAGTTGATGGTGGAGCAAGTGCTAACGGATTCTTATTGCAATTTCAATCTGATATGTTAAATACAGAAGTAATAAGACCTGAAATCTTAGAAACTACAGCTATGGGTTGTGCATTTCTTGCAGGACTTGCAGTTGGATTTTGGAAAAGTACTGATGAAATAAAGAACATTTGGAAAAAAGACAAGACATTTTATCCTGTTTTAAGTGAAGAAAACAGAAACAAAAAACTTAAAGGTTGGAAAAAGGCTGTAAAGAGAACTTTTGATTGGGATAAAGATGAAGAATAATATATCAAAAAAGAGCTTAGATAAAACTAAGCTCTTTTTTATAATAAGTCCCATAAATTTTATTAATGATTAAAAATTACCATAAAAAATTTTAATGTTATTATTTATTTCTGGGGGTATATTCTGAATAATCATATTTTAGGAGGTAAAGATGAGAGATTATTACAAATGGGCAAAAGAATTTTCAGATAAGTATATAAAACCTGTAGCTGAAGAAATTGATGAAAAAGGAAAATTTCCAAAAGAAATATTTGATAAAATTAAAGAAGAAGGATTTTTTAAAGTTTTAGTTCCTGTTGAATAGGGCGGAGAAGGTGCAGGACCAGAGGCACAAGCTTTTATTAGTCAAGCATTTGTTGAAGGTGCTGCAACAGTTGGGTTAGGATATACAATGCATAATGTTGCTCTTAAATTTATATTAACATTTGCAGAAGAAGACTTTAAAAAATTTATTGTTAAAGAAGTAGTTGAAAATAATAGAATGCTTTCACTTGCTAGAAGTGAATTTGAAAGTGGAGTATATGTTTTCAAATCACAAACACAATTAGAAGAACATGATGACAATCAAGACGGTAACATCACACCTTCTCAAATATCAAGATTTTCTGTGATAGTTTGTGAGCAACCGGCAACCAGTTAATAAGCTTAAGCACTGGAAATAAAGCAGACATCCCCCTTGTAATATCGTCATCCTTTACACTACGGAAACCTCTTGCAATATCCTTAATATCATCAAAGGAATCCGCTCCAAATATGAATTTTGCTCCGGTTTTTTGTATGGACTTTTCAACATTTTCTTTCGCCACCCACCTTTTTGACAGACACTCCATAAGAACATAAGCATTGTCAAAATTCTCTCTAATAATTCGGAGCATTTGGGCATTGTCTTCCCTTGTCAAATACATTGACAAGCCCTCAATGATAAACAGAATGTTCCCATCTGCTTTTATTTCTTTTGCCCACGCCGAATCCGTTGCTGAAATACCGATGTTTGAAACTCTGCCGGATTCTGCAAAAATCTGATTTCTTACTTCAATGGTTTCAGGCAGATCCACAT
Source organism: Parvimonas sp. oral taxon 110 str. F0139 (assembly GCF_000214475.1). Taxonomy (GTDB): domain Bacteria; phylum Bacillota; class Clostridia; order Tissierellales; family Peptoniphilaceae; genus Parvimonas. The sequence goes on from NZ_AFII01000002.1 coordinate 720,928, forward strand.
TGTACCATGTGATTTGTCCGTTATCCATTCGATAAAATCTCGTGTCAAGTCCACAAGCAATATTTACGACTGTACAGGTTGGATTTTCATCAATAAACGCTTTTACCAGTTCATCAAAGACAAGCGTTCTTGCAATCACGCCATAGCCCATAAGAGAATCATTTGTGGCAGCAGTAAAATCGTAATCAATTTTTTCAACCAATTCCACCGCTTTAGCGTCATAAAATTTATGTCTTTTGTTCTTGGAATATTGTGCTCTTGCATAAAAACTCTGAAGCATCGTTTCCGCAGAACCATTTAAAACAGGTTTTATTTTTTTTGTAGTTCCACTTCTCCCAAATGTAAACACCTCCTACATATTTTGATTTGTTAGTCTACACTAACTAATATTATATCACTTTTTTAATTTTTCTTACAGTCCTAAATCTTGGCTCTTACTCTGTGATAGTTGCTTTTCTTGTTCCCCTAACTGCTCTATACAGGTCTTAACTTTTTCTGCCTGTTCAACTTCTTCTCGTATCTCCAATATTTGACTGTATAGGTTCTTTTTCTCTTTCTTCAAAGTGGCAAGTTCTGATTTCCATTTACTGATGGCTAAGGTCTTACTTTCTCCTAAATGTTCTTTCAAATATTTCTTTGCACTTTCAAATAAAATAAGCTCCGCCGTATGCTCGTTATAAAAATCTTCCTGTTTACTTTTCTTTAATTTTGCATAGACTTTGTAGGTGTCTTTATTCTTCAAATATTTTTCTGACTGGTCGATGAGTTGTATTTTTTCATCAATCTTTTTCTCGGTATCTTTTAAGACTCTTGTGGTCTTGTAATTCTTATCTCGTAAATTAGTAATGCTTTCTTTTAATTGATTGATACTTGTAATGTTTTTCTCTTTGAGTAACTGATAACTTTCAATATATTTCTCTAAATCTGCATTATTCTTATCTGCATTTTTATGGATAAGATTTTCAAAGATGGATAACAGATTTTCTTTGGGTGGAAGGGTGAATTTTATATTTTCGTTTTCTGTTTTTTCTTCTTTGCCTATTCCTCTTATCCAATTTAGTAATGCTTTTATTCTTCTTGAGATTTCTTTTAAAATCGCATTTTGATGTTTGATTTCTCTGTTGATATTTCCTCTGTCTGTGGATATGCCTTTCTTCTCCATTTGGGTTGCTGATACACCTAAATGAATGGTCGGTATTTGTTCTATTCCTTGTCTTTGATAAGAACGGTGATCCACTTTTTCCTGTATGCTGTTTTCCTAAAGATATTTGTTTGTAATGTTTGCCCATGCTTTTCTCCACTCTTCTGCTTTGCCTTGCTCATTCCAATCTGTTGTATTGATTTTTCTTGTTTTGTAATTGCCATTTCTAAGTTCTTACTTTCAGTAAAGATACTTTCAAAGACTGCTCCTCTTTCATATATCCTTCTATCTCTCTTTTTTCTTTCTTCCTGCTTCTGCTTGCTGATTAGCTTTTTTCTTTTGTTTTTTAACTGCTTGATTTTTTCTTCTGCCATTAAGATTTTTTCTTCTATATTTTTCATTTTCTCGTTTCCTCTCTTTCTATTTTTTAGCAAAGAAAAAACAGTAAACCTTTTTTGATTTACTGTTTTTATACTATTTTTTATTTAATTGATATTACTAAAAATAGGAATTTTACGTGCTTGAGTAGATATTATATTTTCAGTCAATGCTTCATTCTTCATAACACAATCAAATATCTAATATCTCAACAATTTCTCCATTGTGCTGTTTCAATTCAATCTTCCGAATTATTTCTTCTCCCAAATATTTAATAAAATCACTTAATTCTGATGAAACTTCAAATATAATGTTGTGTTTACTATCATTCTCCGGATTAAATGTTGAATTATAATTTCTTTCGCTTGACCAATAATTCCAATTTACATCTGTTCTTTCGTAATAAACATAATTCTGTTTTTTTGTAACATATATTCTTTTGTTAATCAATACCTTTTCATCTTCAGATTTAAAAATATCAGAATATAATTTTAAGCCCTCAAATTGCTTATATTCTTTAATTTTATTATTTGAAACATTAAGCTTTATTTCTTTATAATCCATAATCTTTCCTCCTTAAACTTGTTGCCTATATTATAACATTTTTAATGCGTCTTTTCTACTATTGGATTTCCTCACTCACTCACTACTATTTCTCTTAGAGTTTATTACCTTAAACAACTTATCTTGAAATGTTTCCTTGCTCTTTTTATCAAAATATATTTCTGTTACAAAGGTCTTTCCGTTTATCTTTTTAGTTAGAATACCATCAGGCTTTTGGTGGGGTGATTGTTCTTCTGTCTTTAGTCCTTTAATATCTGTTTTCTCATTTTCTGCCATTTAGTTCCTCCTCTCGACTTGCACAAAAAAAGATTTCCTATGATTAGGAAACCTCTTTTGCTTGGTTGATATTTAGTTTTAGGTTGCTCTTTGTAGCTTCTTTTTTGCTCTATACTCTCTTGCTTTTAATTTTTCATACTCTCGGCACTTTTCAAGGTTTTTGGCTCGGTATTCTTTGTAATATGCCCTACGATATGCTCGTGCTTTTTCTTTCTTGGCTTCTTCGATTTCTTCCCTCATCTGTATCATTTCTTGTTCTGTCGGCTCTATCTGTTTTGTAAGTTCATTCTCAAATTTTCCGATATAGTTAAAATAAACCTCTATTCGCTGAACAACATATTTTGCTCTTTTTACATCTCTTTCATGCACAACAATTTTACTGATAAACTCATTGATAATGGTTGGTGTAAGTTCTTCAAAGTTGGAATAGCTTTCTGCAAGTCTAATAAATTTCTTTGCCCTTTGGTTTGCATTTTCACATTCAGATAAGCGTTCTTTGATTTCTTCTTTTTCTGCTTTTAAGCTGTAATATTCTTCTGCATATTTCGCTGATAGCTGTTCATAGCGTATTAGCTCGATATTTCCCAGTGCGTTATCTTCATAGAGCTTATTCAACACTCTTTCTATCTGCTCCATTCGGTCGGTGATTTGTGGGATACGCTTTTTCTGTTTCCCTACTTCTTCGGTCTGTTCTTTGGCAAGACTGTTTTTTACTAGAGCTTCAAACTCTGATTTGTTTGTGAATGAAAACTTGCCTATCTTTCGTAAAACTTCTTTGAGCGTTTCCATGACATCATCGACATCAATGTGATGTGGCGAATGGCATTTGTGGTGTTTGGCTTTGCCTTTGGCATATTCACTGCAATAGGTTACATGCTGTATTTTATCGTTCTTGTGTATAGTTCGAATGTGCATTTTCGTACCGCAATCTTTACAGTACATCAATCCCGATAATGGGTGGATTTCTCCATCTCCGTTCGGTCTTTTGACAGGTGCGTTTTTTAATATCCGCTGTACATTTTCATAGGTGGCTCGGTCGATAATTGGCTCATGCACATCGGGAGTGATTTGCCACTTATCTTTATCGACATAGTGGTTTCTTTTATCCCTATGATGCTTTTAGTCTTGAAGTTGACTACATCGCCACAACACTCCTGTCTTTTCAGTATGCGTGTTAGGGTTGCTTTGTTCTAGTTATAGCGGTTCTCTTGATTGAGTGTTCTGCTTTTTGCGCTTCCTATGCCTTGCTGTTTCATATAAAAGGTTGGGGTTAGTATTTCTTTGTCTTTCAGATAAACGGCTATCTGATTTCTGTTTTTACCCATCTAAGAAAATTTTAAAAAATTTTAAAAAAGTGTTGACAAAGGGATATCCAAGTGATATAATATTAAGGTCGCAACAAGAGTGACACGAACCAAGAAAAGTAAACAGTGATAAAAACTTTGAGAGTACAAAGAAAAACAATAATTTAGGTGTAAAAAAGTCAGCGAGAGCAGACGAACTTTTAATAGAGAGTTTGATCCTGGCTCAGGACGAACGCTGGCGGCGTGCTTAACACATGCAAGTCGAACGTGATTTTTGTGGAAAGCCCTTCGGGGACGGAAATGAAATGAAAGTGGCGAACGGGTGAGTAACACGTGAGCAACCTACCTTACACAGGGGGATAGCCGTTGGAAACGACGATTAATACCGCATGAGACCACAAAGCCACATGGCTTAGGGGTAAAAGATTTATCGGTGTAAGATGGGCTCGCGTCTGATTAGCTAGTTGGAAGGGTAAAGGCCTACCAAGGCAACGATCAGTAGCCGGTCTGAGAGGATGAACGGCCACATTGGAACTGAGACACGGTCCAAACTCCTACGGGAGGCAGCAGTGGGGAATATTGCACAATGGGGGGAACCCTGATGCAGCGACGCCGCGTGAGCGAAGAAGGTTTTCGAATCGTAAAGCTCTGTCCTATGAGAAGATAATGACGGTATCATAGGAGGAAGCCCCGGCTAAATACGTGCCAGCAGCCGCGGTAATACGTATGGGGCGAGCGTTGTCCGGAATTATTGGGCGTAAAGGGTACGTAGGCGGCCTTTTAAGTCAGGTGTGAAAGCGTGAGGCTTAACCTCATTAAGCACTTGAAACTGGAAGGCTTGAGTGAAGGAGAGGAAAGTGGAATTCCTAGTGTAGCGGTGAAATGCGTAGATATTAGGAGGAATACCGGTGGCGAAGGCGACTTTCTGGACTTTTACTGACGCTCAGGTACGAAAGCGTGGGGAGCAAACAGGATTAGATACCCTGGTAGTCCACGCCGTAAACGATGAATGCTAGGTGTTGGGAGTCAAATCTCGGTGCCGAAGTTAACACATTAAGCATTCCGCCTGGGGAGTACGGTGGCAACACTGAAACTCAAAGGAATTGACGGGGACCCGCACAAGCAGCGGAGCATGTGGTTTAATTCGAAGCAACGCGAAGAACCTTACCAAGGCTTGACATATAGTTGAGTTATTGAGAAATTGATAAGTCCCTCGGGACAACTATACAGGTGGTGCATGGTTGTCGTCAGCTCGTGTCGTGAGATGTTGGGTTAAGTCCCGCAACGAGCGCAACCCTTATCTTCAGTTACCAGCATGTAATGATGGGGACTCTGGAGAGACTGCCGATGACAAATCGGAGGAAGGTGGGGATGACGTCAAATCATCATGCCCTTTATGTCTTGGGCTACACACGTGCTACAATGGTTGGTACAACGAGAAGCTAGACAGTGATGTTAAGCAAAACTCTAAAAACCAATCTCAGTTCGGATTGTAGGCTGCAACTCGCCTACATGAAGTCGGAGTTGCTAGTAATCGCGAATCAGAATGTCGCGGTGAATGCGTTCCCGGGTCTTGTACACACCGCCCGTCACACCATGGGAGTTGGCAATACCCGAAGCCGCCGATCTAACCGCAAGGAGGAAGGCGTCGAAGGTAGGGTTAATGACTGGGGTGAAGTCGTAACAAGGTAGCCGTATCGGAAGGTGCGGCTGGATCACCTCCTTTCTAAGGAGTACAAAGAACGACAGTTCAATTAAAATTCTTAGTTTTATCACTGTTTTTTTGGTTCATATTTTTTTAAAATTTTTAATTTTAAACCAAAAGCTGTAAGGCTAACTAAAAGATAATACCAAAATGATAGTATAAAAGAAAAAGGGGCACGCAAAACCCCCAAAATATTTTTTACTGTCGTAAAATTTTTGGGGGTGTAGCTCAGTTGGGAGAGCACCTGCCTTGCAAGCAGGGGGTCAGGAGTTCGAATCTCCTCATCTCCACCAAGAAACCTGACAATTAAAGAGAAATATATTTCTGGTCAAGCGACCAAGGGCATAAGGTGAATGCCTTGGCACTGAGAGCCGAAGAAGGACGTGACAAGCTGCGAAAAGTCTCGGGGAGGAGCAAATATCCTGTGATCCGGGAATGTCCGAATGGGGAAACCCACTTGAGCAAACCTCAAGTATCTTGTTGTGAATACATAGCAATAAGAGGGAATAGTTGGTGAACTGAAACATCTAAGTAGCCAGACGAAAAGAAAGAAAAAATTCGATTTTCAAAGTAGCGGCGAGCGAAATGGAAAGAGCCCAAATTAAGTTAAGGAAGAAGAAAGATAGTTGAATGGTCTGGGAAGATCAACCGAAGAAAGTGAAAGTCTTGTAAACGAAATCAGACTTATTCTGACTTAGAAAGAGTAGCATGGGACACGAGAAATCCTGTGTGAACATGGGGGGACCACCCCCTAAGGCTAAATACTACTCAGTGACCGATAGAGAATAGTACCGTGAGGGAAAGGTGAAAAGAACCCCGGGAGGGGAGTGAAATAGAACCTGAAACCTTATGCCTACAAGCAGATAGAGTCTTAAGAGAGATGATATCGTACTTTTTGTAGAACGGGCCAGCGAGTTATGGTGTGCGGCAAGGTTAAGTAATGAAGTTACGGAGCCGTAGGGAAACCGAGTCTGAATAGGGCGAGATAGTCGTATGCCATAGACCCGAAACCAGGTGATCTATCCATGGGCAGGTTGAAGTGAAAGTAAAATTTCATGGAGGACCGAACCGGGTAGCGTTTAAAAGCTATCGGATGACTTGTGGATAGGGGTGAAAAGCCAATCGAACTTGGAGATAGCTGGTTCTCCTCGAAATAGCTTTAGGGCTAGCCTCAATTTAGTTTACAGGGGGTAGAGCACTGAATACCGTAGGGGTGTTAGACATTACCGAAAGTTATCAAACTGCGAATACCTGATAAATGATGATTGGGAGTCAGACTATGTGGGATAAGCTTCATAGTCAAAAGGGAAAGAGCCCAGACCACCAGCTAAGGTCCCTAAATATAGATTAAGTGGTAAAGGATGTTTTACTACTCAGACAACCAGGATGTTGGCTTAGAAGCAGCCATACATTTAAAGAGTGCGTAATAGCTCACTGGTCAAGTGGTAGAGCGCCGAAAATGAACGGGGCTAAAATCTAATACCGAAGCTGTGGACTAATTAAATTAGTGGTAGAGGAGCATTGTGTAAGGGGTGAAGCTAAGTTGGAAGACGAAGTGGACTTTACAGAAGAGAGAATGCTGGCATGAGTAGCGAAAAGGAGGGTGAGAATCCCTCCCGTCGAAAGCCTAAGGATTCCTGAGGAAGGCTCGTCCTCTCAGGGTAAGTCGGGACCTAAGCCCAGGCTGAAAAGCGTAAGCGATGGACAACAGGTTGAGATTCCTGTACTATCTTTGAATGTTTAAGAGATGTACTGACGCAGGAGGATATGTTGAGCGTGTGAATGGTAGAGCACGTCTAAGCAAGTAGGTAGAGAATAGAGGCAAATCCCTATTCTTAATATCGAGATGTGATGGGGAGCGAAAAATAAGTAGTGAAGCAACAGATTCCAAACTGCCAAGAAAAGGTACTATTGAGTGAGAAGATACCCGTACCAAAACCGACACAGGTAGGCAAGGAGAGAATCCTAAGACGCGCGGAAGAACCTTTGTTAAGGAACTCGGCAAAATGACCCCGTAACTTCGGGAGAAGGGGTACCATTAGATGTGAGATACATACGTATGGAGCATAGAGTGGTCGCAGAGAATAGGCCCAAGCAACTGTTTACCAAAAACACAAGTCTCTGCTAAATCGAAAGATGAAGTATAGGGGCTGACACCTGCCCGGTGCTGGAAGGTTAAGGGGAAATGTTAGAGCAATCGAAGCATAGAACTTAAGCCCCAGTAAACGGCGGCCGTAACTATAACGGTCCTAAGGTAGCGAAATTCCTTGTCGGGTAAGTTCCGACCCGCACGAAAGGTGTAATGATTTGGGCACTGTCTCAACAAAGGATCCGGTGAAATTGTAGTAGTCGTGAAGATGCGACTTACCCACGATAGGACGGAAAGACCCCGTGGAGCTTTACTGTAGGCTGGCATTGGAATTTGGTATTAAATGTACAGGATAGGTGGGAGACTATGAAACGAGAGCGCCAGTTTTCGTGGAGTCAATGTTGGGATACCACTCTTTTGATACTAAATTTCTAACTTGATACTCTGAAGCGAGTATAAGGACACTGTCAGTTGGGCAGTTTGACTGGGGCGGTCGCCTCCTAAAGAGTAACGGAGGCGTTCAAAGGTTCCCTCAGAATGGATGGAAATCATTCTAAGAGTGCAAAGGCAAAAGGGAGCTTAACTGCGACACCAACAAGTGGAGCAGATAGGAAACTAGGACTTAGTGATCCGGTGGTACCGAGTGGAAGGGCCATCGCTCAACGGATAAAAGCTACCCCGGGGATAACAGGCTTATCTCCCCCAAGAGTTCACATCGACGGGGAGGTTTGGCACCTCGATGTCGGCTCGTCTCATCCTGGGGCTGGAGTAGGTCCCAAGGGTTGGGCTGTTCGCCCATTAAAGAGGCACGCGAGCTGGGTTCAGAACGTCGTGAGACAGTTCGGTCCCTATCCATCGTGGGCGGAGGAAATTTGAGAGGAGCTGTCCTTAGTACGAGAGGACCGGGATGGACAGACCGCTGGTGTATCAGTTATCATGCCAATGGTAATGCTGAATAGCTAAGTCTGGAAGGGATAAGTGCTGAAGGCATCTAAGCACGAAGCCCCCCTCAAGATAAGATTTCCTGTTGCAGCAATGCAAGAGAGATTCGATACAGAAAATGTCGTAGATAGGTCAGAGGTGTAAAGGTGGCAACATCAAAGCTAACTGATACTAATAAATCGAAAGCTTGACCAGAAATATATACTCTTTAGTTGTAAGGGTTTTAAACAGAAATATATTAAAAGAAAAGAAAAAGTAAACAAGTATGGCTGTGATGGCTAGGAGGATACACCTGTACCCATACCGAACACAGAAGTTAAGTTCCTAAACGTCGAAGGTACTAGTACATCTCGTACTGGAAGAATAGAAAACAGCCAAACAAACCACTCGAAAGAATGGTTTTTTGTTTATATAAATAATTAATTTTGTTTATTGTTGTGAAAGCTCAGAGCTTAACGGCAAAGAAAAGTAAATGAACAAGTATGGCTGTGATGGCTAAGAGGCTACTCTGTTTCGATCTCGAACACAGAAGTTAATGACCTAACAGCAATCTGAGATTGCGTCGTAGGTCAGATACTAAGAAACTCCATTTGTGAAACAAATGGTAAGTTTCGACAGTGAAAGCTCAGAGCTTAACGGCAAAGAAAAGTAAATAAACAAGTATGGCTGTAATGGCTAGGAGGATACACCTGTTCCCATCTCGAACACAGAAGTTAAGTTCCTAAACGTCGAAGGTACTAGTACATCTCGTACTGGGAGAATAGAAAACAGCCAAGCAAAAAAATCATCTCAATGAATGGATGATTTTTTTGTTTTAACAACTAAAGTTGAAGAGTAAAAACTCTTCGACTTTTTTTATAAAAGTCGAAATATAAAACTGATGGAAACAGTTTTTAAATTTTTTATTCTCAGTTGTCAAATATTTAAGCAGGTTTCCTTTCAAAAAGTGTTTCTTTCGGATCGCCTATTTTATAAAATAATACAATCAAAAATATTACTGTTATAGAAATGAAAGCAAAACAATAACTTCTGCTAATTCCAAATTCCTTTATTATAAATGTAACTAACGGATCACTTAGTATAAATGCAATTTGTATAATTACATTTTTTATTGATAATATTGTAGATTTGTAGTGTAAATCAGTTTTTGAATTTATATACATTGAAAACAGTAAGTAAAAGTAGCCTGTTATAAATCTATATATTGCATAAAAAAACATGGAAACAAAAAAATTTTTCGAAATCCACATCACAAATGTAGAAATCATTAAAAATAAAAAACAGTATTTAAGTTTTACCATGGGATTATATTTTTTTAAATAAATTTGATGAAATTTTGTTCCGAACATACTAATTATATTTGCAATCATATACATAATTCCGATATATTTTGAATTTATTTTGAAAAAGTCCAGATACTCGGGAAAATAAATTGCAACTTGCGGTATGGAAATATATGAAAGTAATAATATTAGAAATATGAAAACTTGTTTTTTAAAAATAAAAAAGCAGTTTTAAAATTTACATTTTCTATTTGAACTTTTTCTTTTTCAGTATTTATATGTTTCTCAGATATCGATAGATACAAAAATAAATTCAATATTGATAAAACCATCGAAATTAAAAATGGAAGTCGTATATTGATATTGTATATAAAGCCTATTATGAGTCCACCGAGAATGTTTGAAATTCCACTTGATATTGATGAAATTTCAAACACTTCTTCTTCTCTTTCAAGTAAGTTCATTAACAAAACACTATTTGCTCCGGACATTCCGGCATCTCCAACAGCCATAAAAATTGCACATATTAAAAATTGGAAAAAACTCGTACTGAAAAATAATCCGACTAGAGAGAGAGTTATCATAACAGAACCGATGCATACACTTAATTTCGGAGATTTTTTATCTGCAAACAGTCCAAAAGGAATTTCAAAAATTATATTACTTATACTGGTTACTGAAAAAATAATACCTATTTTGAATATGTCTATTCCAAAATTTTTATAAAATAAAAAATTATTGGAGAATAGAATAAAATAAAATTAGAAATGAAAGTAATTAAATAAACTTTAAATTTATTAGTATTATTTATTTTAGGAAATTTATATTCTAAAACTGACATCTATCATCTCTCCTGTTTTCTATATTCAACGTTTTTTGCTGTTTTATTCTTTCAGCAGGACATCCTCCATTACAAATCTATAAGATATGTTTTATAATACTGGCATTGTATTTTAAGTATATTGTATCATAATTCGAATAAAAAATCTAAATTATTTATAATATATTTCAAATAATTTTTTGTACAAAATATTAAACTAAAATATAAATTTAATTTATAAAAAGAACTATATTCAAACTAATTTGAATTTTCATTTTATTTTAAGTATAATATACATTATATATAAATTTAATAAAATTATTATAGAAAAAAGGAGTAAATATGTTCGATGTTTATAAATTTTTTGATATGGTTTTAAGTCAAAATGCTTTGGAGATTAAAAAATTTTTTAATGAAGATGCTTATATTGATTGGCATAATACTAATGAAAGATTTACTGTTAATGAGTTTATTGAAGTTAATTGCACTTATCCTGATAAATGGGGTGGAGAAGTTGAAAGGGTTGAACAAATCGGAAATTTAATTATTGCAGTTGCAAAAGTAATAAATGTTTTTGATAAATCTTCGTTTTATGTTAATTCCTTTATATTGCTAGAAAATGGGAAAATTTCAAAACTTGATGAGTATTGGGGAGATAATGGAGAAATTCCTCAATGGAGAATTATAAAAAATATAGGAGTTAAAATAAAGTAATGAATTCATTTTATAAAAATAAGAGTATAACAGATTATGTTAAATTAATTATTTTGGTAATTATGTTCTTATTGAGTTTTGTGTTTAAAGCCTCTACTGGAGATTACATTTTACTTATTGTTTTAATGTTAATTGAATTTGCTTTTAAGGTTGGATTTAAATACATAAATTCTATAAGTTACACTATTTCAAATAAATTTTATAAGAATATTTTAAAGATGTTGAATATTATAAATTTTGAATTTGAGTCCTTGTTTATATATATATTTTTTGATTCAATTTTTGAGTTTAATATAAAGTATCTTGTTGGAATTATCTTTGGTATTTTAGTTATGAGTATAATTTTCTTTTCTTTTTTGTTTCTTTAAATTTAAAATATGAAGTTTTGACATTTAGAATGGCTAATGAGTCAGATAGAGAAAGTATTTTAGAAATATATCTTGAAGGAGCAGAATCACTAAAAGCTGATGGAGTTGATCAATGGCAGGGTCAGTATGTTCCAAGTTTTAAAGATATTGATGAACATTTGGGAATAGACCTATATGTTTTAGAATATCATAGAAAAATTGTTTCTACAGTTTGTTTGGTTGAAGGAATAGATGAAGATTATGAAAATATAAAAGGAAAATGGAATACTTCAATTCCTTATATCAGTATTCATAAGGTAGCAACTTCTAATAAATATAAAAAGCAAAGTTTTGGGAGAAAAATGATGAGCTATATTGAAAATCTTGCAAAGAGAAAGAGAATGGATTTAAGAATTGATACCCATAAAGACAATAAAAAAATGAGAAATTTTATTATCTCTTGTGGTTATAAATATACCGGTGAAGTAGTATTGCAAGGAGAACTTGAAAGACTTGCATATGATAAAGTTATTGTAAAGTAAATATATAATTAAAAGTAAAAAAGGTTAGAGTTTTTAGTTTCTCTAACCTTTTTGCTTTTTAATGTGTTGCTCCGCCTTCTACCTTAATGTCTTCTTTGTTTTCAACGATAGCTTCGATTGCATATTCTAATCCTTTTGCAATCAATTTTAATGGCATTGATGGCATATTTCTTTTATCTACAACTTGTTCTGGTAAAAATGGAATATGAACAAAGCCTGTTCTCATATTCGGATATTTTGTACTTGCAAGATGTGCCATTCCGTAGCAAACATGGTTACAAACGAAAGTTCCAGCTGTATTTGAAACAGAAGCAGGAATTTTGTTTTCAATCATTTTTTGAACCATAGCTTTTATAGGAATAGTTACAAGATATGCATCAGGACCATCTTTAGCGATTTTTTCATCAATTGGTTGATTTCCTTCATTATCTTTGATTCTAAAATCATCCATATTAATTCCAACTCTTTCTACTGAAATGTCTGTTCTACCACCTGCTTGTCCTACACTTAAAACTACATCTGGTTTTTCAATTTCAATAACTTCTTCAAGTTTCTTTAAACTCTTTCTTGCTACTGTTGGAATTTCTACTTTTATTATTTTTGCTCCTTTAATTTCGTCTGGTAATAATTTTACAGACTCAATTGCAGGATTAATTTTTTCTCCACCAAATGGATCAAATCCACTAACTAATATTTTCATTTAATCATCTCCTAAAATGCCATTATTAACATAAGCACGATATGAACTAAAATCATTGCAAAAGCCATAGGTGCCTGTGTTTTTATAATCGTGTATTTGTCTTTAGTTTCTAGAATTGCACCAGGAACGATATTGAAGTTTGCAGCCATTGGAGTTAATAGAGTTCCGCAGTAACCACAAGTCATTCCAAGAGCTCCTACTACAGCAGGATTTCCACCTTGAGCGATTACAAAAGGAATACCAACGCCTATTGTGATTACAGTAAATGCAGCAAAAGCATTCCCCATAATCATAGTAAAGATTACCATACCTAAACAGTAAGCAACAACACCAGCGACTCTTCCGCCACCACCAACAACACTTCCTGCTACTTCACCAATTATATTGCCTACACCTGCTGCTGTAAATACAACTCCAAGCGCTCCTAAAAGTTGTGGTAATAAACTTGATGCTCCAACTTGCATTAATAGTCTTGTAGTATCTTCTTTCATATCATCAACTTTAGGTTTAGCGATTATAATAGCTAGAATCAGGGCGATTATTGCTGAGATTCCTAAAACTTGAGCGGTTGAGAAACCAAAAATTACATCTTTACCTTTAGCGTCAGTTCCAATTATAATTTTAAAGGATTTAAATTGTGACATAAAAAATCCAAGTCCTGCCATAATCAATGCTGGAATAAAAATTTTCCAACCAACTTTATTTGCGTTTTGTCTTCTTTCTTCTTCTGATGGTGGATTAAATTCACCAATTTTAACTTGTTTTGTAAGAGTTAAAATACCACAAGCTACAAGCATAGCACCAACAATTGCTCCACCTTGATCAGGAAGATATTTAACTAAAAATCCTCCGCATGAGAAGATAATACCAACTAAAAACCAGAATAAAAATGTACCAATTCTTGCTTCTTTATTTTTCAAACCTCTAAAGGCTGTTAAAATTGAAATTAACCCACAAAGAATATAAATAAATTCATCGATAAAAAATGTATTACTACTTATCCACTTTAACATTCTTTCCACCATCCTTTCTAAGTTTCATTTCAAATAAGAAACATTGAATAACTGATAATATAATCATTGCAACACCTACAAATAGAGAATAGTATGCTATATCAGAACCTTCGACAGCATATCCTTTATCTTTAAGTGTTGAAGCAATAAGTAAAACACCTGAAGCAACAGGGAATACATTTTGTCCAAAGAAATTACCATAATTTTCAACAGCACCAGCCAAACCTTTTAAGTCTTCTAGTTTAGTTTCAGTAAGGTCAACTGTCTTAGTAGCAGCACCTTCTGCCATTGGTAAAATTAAAGGTCTTACAAATTGAACATGTCCACCCAGACGTAAAGAAAATATTGCAGCTAACCAACGGATTAATAAATATAACCAGATAACTAAACCAGCACTAGCACCCTTGATTTTTCGTATTCCGTCAGCAGCCTTTTCTTTAAGACCATTTCTTTCCATAATACCTATTACGATAAGTGTTGTAAAGAATAAACTCATATATCTGTTTTCGACAAATCCTTTACCTATAATATTCAAAATTTCTAGAATTCCTTTTCCACCGGCAAGACCTGTTGCGAAACCTGCGATTAAAACTACAGAAATTACATCAAGTTTTAAAACAAAACCAACAACAATAATTACAATACCGATTAAAACTAAATAATTTTGCATATCTTCCTCCTATAAAATTTATTATTACTTATTTATAAAAAAATCTAAATTCTTCATTACTATACTTAATGAATATTTTCTAATATATAAGTAACTAAGTATAGTATATCATAATTTATATGTTTTTAAAATAGGAATTTTACAATATTTTAGCGATATTTTACATTTTAATCGATAAATATTTTTAATAAAAAAGTTATAATATCTATATTGTAATTTAAATAAATATGTTAATTAAGATAAATTAACGGTTTATATAATTTAAACGATAAAACTTATTAAAAAATATAATTTATTTAGATATTTTTATTGAAATATGAGTAAAATTTGACAATGTCGCCATATTGATATATAATTATAATATATTTACGCCTTGTGGTAAATATATTTTAATTGCGAAGCAACAAGGTTCTTGGGCACCCATCCGATGCAAAGCATCGAGGAGGGGTGAGGTTCTTCTTTCATCAAAATTACAATAAATCATAATCAAAAGGGAATTTTGATATAATACTAATAGGATTATGCCTTATGATAAACCTATTATAAGATTGTTTCCGTTATGATAAATTTAATTAAAGAAAACAATCTTGAAATTTTATTTTCTTTTTAATATCTAATAAGTAAATAAAATTTTAATCTAATTAAAATTATAAATTTTTATAATAATAATTTTTTTTCACGAAGGAGGATTAAGATGATCTATTTTGATAATGCAGCTACAACAAAAAATAAACCTGCAGAAGTTATTGATGCAGTAGTGAATGCAATGAAAAGCTTTGGGAACTCCTCTCGTGGAGTTTATGAGGAGAGTTTAAGTGCTGATAGAATAGTTTTTGAAACTAGAAAAAAAATAGCAAAGATGTTTAATGTTGGGAATTCTCGTCAGGTTGTTTTTACAAAAAATGCTACAGAAAGTTTAAATATTGCAATAAATGGATTATTTTTAGAAAATGATCATATAATAACTTCTGTTTCTGAACATAATTCTGTTTTAAGACCTATACATTATCTAAAAGAAAAAGGTGTCGAAGTCAGTTATATTGGAGTTTCTGAAAAAGGAGTTTTGAATTTCGAAGAAATTCCATCTTTGATAAAAGCAAATACTAAGGCTATAGTTATAACTCATGCATCAAATGTTACTGGAAATATTACAGATTTAAAAAAATATGGAGATTTTTGTAGAGAAAATAATCTTCTTTTTATAGTAGATGCTTCTCAAACTGCAGGAGCATTTGATATTGATATGAAAGAGATGAATATTGATGTTCTATGTTTTACAGGACATAAATCAATGCTTGGACCACAGGGAACAGGTGCTTTATGTGTCAGAGAAGAAGTGTACATAAGACCTTTTATAGTTGGTGGAAGTGGAACTCACAGCTATGATGAGTTTCAACCTGACAAGATGCCAACAAGACTTGAAGCTGGTACTTTAAATTCACATGGAATTGCTGGACTTCATGCATCTATTGACTATCTTTTAAATAATAAAATTGAAAATTTAACAAAACGAGCTTTAGAACTTTCAAGGAAATTTTATGATGGGGTTAGTAAATTTCCTGAAGTTACAGTTTATGGGGATTTTGAAACAGAGTTTAGAGCTCCAATTGTATCTTTAAATATCTCAGATATGGACTCTTCAGAAGTAAGCAGTATTTTATATGAAGAGTATAAAATTTCAACAAGACCGGGGGCTCATTGTGCACCACTTATTCATAAGGCACTTGGTACTGTTGAACAGGGTATGGTTAGATTTAGCTTTTCTCATTCAAATACTTTTGATGAGGTCGAGCTTGCTATAAACGCGATTAAAAAAATTATAGAGGATAGGAGGTAATCAAATGCGTTTTTTTAACACTAAAAAAGGGTTGTTGACTTTGGGAATTATCGCTGGTCTTGGAGCAGCTTTACTTGCATATTTAGGCAATCCGAAAAACATGGCTTTTTGTATAGCTTGTTTTATTAGAGATACTGCTGGAGCTATGAAGTTCCATAATGCTGAAGTGGTTCAATATTTTAGACCAGAAATAGTAGGTATTATTTTAGGTGCATTTTTAATTTCATTATTTACAAAAGAATACAGATCTACAGGTGGTTCATCACCTGTTATAAGATTTTTCTTAGGTGTAATAATGATGGTTTGTGCTCTTGTATTCTTAGGATGTCCTTTAAGAATGATTTTAAGAATGTCAGCAGGAGATATAAGTTCTTATGTAGGATTATTAGGATTTGCAGCAGGAGTTGCAACAGGGGCATTCTTCTTAAGAAAAGGCTTTAGCTTAGGAAGAGCTTATCCTGTTAAAAAAGAAAATGGATATGTACTACCAATTGTTGTAGCAGGATTATTTGCTTTAGTTATTGCTGTTCCATCTCTTTATGCATTTAGCCAAAAAGGACCTGGAAGTATGCATGCAGTATGGTATGCAGCACTTGGAGTAGGACTTATATTTGGTATAATTGCACAAAAAAGTAGAATGTGTTTTGCTGGATCACTTAGAGATATTATTTTACTAAAAGATTTCAGATTATTCTCAGTTATTGGTGGAATTTTTATAGTTATGTTAGTTTATAATATAGCTACAAACAACTTTAAATTTGTTGCTTTTGGACCTGTAGCTCATGCGCAAACAATTTGGAATATATTATCTATGTATGCAGTAGGTTTCTGTGCAGTATTACTTGGAGGTTGTCCATTAAGACAATTAGTTCTTGCAGGAACAGGTTCTTCAGATTCAGTTATAACTGTACTAGGAATGTTCGTGGGAGCTGCCTTTGCTCATAATTTCAAATTAGCAGGAGCAGCAGCTGCAGTTGAAAATGTAGAAAAAGGAATCAAAGCAGCAGCAGGTGGTCCAGGAATAAATGGACAAATATTTGTTATTGCTTCAATAGTTGTACTATTTATAGTAGCTTTATATGGATTAAAAAAGAAAAAATAGATAAAATTTAAGGAGATAGATATGAAAGAATTAGACGTTAGAGGATTATCTTGTCCAGAACCAGTTTTAATCTTACAAGATGCCCTTAAAGAAAATAAAAACGAAACTTACAAAGTCTTAGCTAGTGAAGCACATGTTGTAAAAAATATCACTCATTTTGCAAACAGCCAAGGCAAGAAAACTTCTGTAAAAGAAGTTGGATTAGACTTTGAAATTATTGTAGAATAATGAAAGAGACTAAGCTGTATACAACATTCTATACGACTGCAGAGGCAATGGCAACTGAAAGTGTATGTAAAGAAAATAACCTTTCAGGAAAACTTGTCCCTGTACCAAGAGTTTTATCAGCAGGTTGTGGGATTGCATGGGAATGTAGTCCCATTTTAAAGTCAACTCTATTAGAACTTTTAGAAAAAGAAGACATAGAATGGGAAGAATGTAAAGAAATTTAGATTTAAAAAGTCATCTTTAATTTTAAAGATGACTTTTTTGTTTGAAAAAACATTGAGCATTTTTTATAAAAATAATTTTCATTTGACATTTTTATTTAACTATTATATAATGACTGGTAGATTGATTATATTTTTAGGAGGATGAAATGAAAGCATTTAAAAAAATATCTTTAATGGTTTTTTCTCTGTTATTAGTTTTTGTTTTTGGATGTAATAATAAACTTTTTGCTGAAAATATAAATGATAATGGGAAAAAATTAGTTTATGTAGAAAATATTTTTTATGATGAAAATGGAAAATCTGCAAATGGATGGTATAATGATGGGAAAGAGTTGTTCTTTTTCCAAAATGGAAAGAAATTTACAGGACTTGCAATTGATAATGGAAAATCTAAATATTTTGTAAATGGCAAGTTTGGGAATGGAGTTTACAAAGATGTCCTTTATGAAAACGGAGTAAAATCAAAAGGAAGAGTTTATGTAGATGGAATTTTCTATGGAGATGATGCAAAACCGGCAAATTGGTGGTATAACGATGGAACATCTTGGTACTTTTTCCAAAATGGTAAAAAATTTACAGGAACAGCTGAAGATAAAAGTGGCTATAAATATTTCGTTAAAGGAAAATATGGAAGCGGAATTTATAAGGACATTTTGTATAAAGATGGAGTAAAGTCATCAGGAAGAGTTTACGTTGGCGACTTATTCTATGGAGATGATGCAAAGTTAGCGAACTGGTGGTACAACGACGGAAATGCATGGTATTTTTTTAAAAATGGTAAAAAGCATACAGGACTTGCAAAAGATGGAAATGGCGAAATGCAATTTGTAAATGGAAAATATGCAAATTGTTACATAGATAAAATCTTTTACAGAGAAGGTAAAATCGCAAATTGGTGGTGTGATGACGGAAATGCATGGTATTTTTTCCAAAATGGTAAGAAACATACAGGATATGGAATTGATGATAATGGAAAAAGATATTTTGTAGATGGAAAATATGCCAACGGGAAATATGATGGAATAATATATAAAGATGGTTTAAAGTCTAAAGGGCAAACTTACATAAATGAAATATTCTATGATGAAAATTTAAAGCCAGCAAACTGGTGGTATGATGATGGAAGTTCATGGTATTTCTTTAAAGATGGTAAAAAGCATACAGGCCTTGCAAAAGATGGCAATGGCGAAATGCAATTTGTAAATGGTAAATATGCAAATTGTTATATAGATAAAATCTTTTACAGAGAAGGTAAAGTTGCTGATTGGTGGTGTGACGATGGAACAGCTTGGTTTTTCTTTAAAGATGGCAAGAAATTTACAGGATATGGAATAGATGGAAACGGTAAAAGATATTTTATAAATGGAAAATATGCCAATGGAATATATGAAGAAAAATTGTATAAAGATGGTCTAGAGTCAGAAGGAAAAACTTATATAAACGAAATTTTTTATGATGGAAATAAACTTCCTGCAAATGGTTGGTATGATGATGGATATGATTGGTTCTTCTTCAAAGATGGTAAAAAACATACAGGAAAAGCTGTTGATGGCAACGGCGAAATGGATTTTGTAGAAGGAAAATATAAAAGTTATAGAAATTATTATATGGCTTCAAAAGAAGTTCAGATGAGAATTTTAAATGCAGCATATAATACAAGTTCTCCAGGTAGAAATTTATGTGCTAAATGGGTTTCAAGAGTTTATCAAAATGCAGGACTAGGATATTTAGGTGGAAATGCTAATGAATTGTATAGAAAATATACTTTTACTTCAGATATTTCCAAACTAAAAGTAGGAATGATTGTAGCTGTTGAAAGTAGCAGTAGTGGAAGTTGGATGGGACGTAAGTATGGACATGCTGGAATATATATTGGTGATGGAAAAGTAATGGAAAGTATTGGTTATAAGAGAATTGTTACTTTGGAATATTGGATTGAAACTTGTTGTAAACATCATCCAGTAGGATTTGGCTATCCACCGTCAGTAGAAAAATAAAAATTTATTTATAAAAGTCATCTTGATCTAAGATGACTTTTTGTATAAAAAATGTTATTTTGACATTTTTGTTGAACTATTATATAATTTCTGATAGATTAGTTTTATTTTTTAGGAGGAGTAAGTGAAAATATTTAAAAAGAAATTCTTAATGTTTTTTTCTTTATTATTAATCCTTAATTTAGGCTTTTGTAATCTACTTGTTGCCGAAAATTCAAGTGATAATGTAAAGAAATTAACTTATATTGGAAATATATTTTATGATGAAAATGGAAAACCGGCAAACTGGTGGTATGATGACGGAAAGGCTTGGTTTTTCTTTAAAGATGGGAAAAAATTTACAGGTATTGAAAAAGATGCAAGTGGCTATAAATATTTCGTTAAAGGAAAATATGGAAGCGGAATTTACAAAGATGTTTTATATAAAGATGGAGTAAAGTCAAAAGGGAAAGTCTATGCGGGTGGCATTTTTTATGATGAAAATGCAAAGCCAGCAAATTGGTGGTACGATGACGGAACCGCTTGGTATTTTTTCCAAAATGGTAAAAAGTATACAGGAATTGCAAAAGATGGCAATGGCGAAATGTATTTTGCAAATGGTAAATATGGAAATGGTTATGCAAATAAAATATTCTATGGAGAAGGAAAACCAGCAAACTGGTGGTACAACGACGGAACTGCTTGGTATTTCTTTAAAAATGGTAAAAAGCATACGGGAATAGAAAAAGATGCGAATGGTTATAGATATTTTGTGAATGGAAAGTATGCAAATGGCTTAGTTAATACTGTGTTATATAAAGATGGAGTAAAGTCAAAAGGAAAAGTCTATGCGGGTGGCGTTTTTTATGATGAAAATGCAAAGCCAGCAAATTGGTGGTACGATGACGGAACCGCTTGGTATTTTTTCCAAAATGGTAAAAAGCATACAGGACTTGCAAAAGATGCAAATGGCGAAATGTATTTTGTAAATGGAAAATACGGAAAAGGCTATGCGGATAAAATATTCTATGGAGAAGGAAAACCAGCAAACTGGTGGTATGATGACGGAACCGCTTGGTATTTTTTCCAAAATGGTAAAAAACATACTGGACTTGCAAAAGATGCAAATGGATATAGATATTTCGTAAATGGAAAATATGCTGAAGGATTTATAGATAATGTTCTTTACAAAGATGGCTTGAAATCAAGCGGGAAAGTTTATGTGAATGGTATCTTTTATGATGAAAACACAAAACCAGCGAATTGGTGGTATGATGATGGAAAGGCTTGGTATTTCTTTAAAGATGGTAAAAAATTCTCTGGCTTTGGAAAAGATGGCAATGGTGAAAGATATTTTATAAATGGTAAATATGCCAATGGAATATATAATGATAAATTATATAAAGATGGAATTGAAAGCGAAGGAAAAGTTTATGTAAATGGGCTTTTTTATGGAAAAGATAAGAAGTTGGCAAATTGGTGGTATGATGACGGTACGGCTTGGTATTTTTTCCAAAACGGTAAGAAACATACAGGACTTGCAAAAGATGCAAATGGTGAAAGATATTTTGCGAATGGAAAATATGCCAATGGATATTATGAAGGAACTTATTATAATGAAGGTGAAAAATTCAACCTTCCTGAAACTGTAAGACTAACTAATGGAATTAGAGCTTTTAAATTTTCTGATGATAAGTTTTATACAGGCTGTTGGTTATATTCTGCTGCGAGTGGACTTTATAGTAAAGGAAAATATATAACTCCAACTGATTTATTAAATTTATTACCAAAAACTGGAGATCCAAGAACTGGAGTTATGGGAAATCCTAAAGAACATTATTATCGTGATGTTTTTCCAGCTAGTTATCCAAGTGGTATGGTTCCAACATTACAAAAGTTAGTTCCAAGCATCGAAGATTATTCAGGAGCATCCTTTGAAGATATAAAATTACAATTAGCAAAAGGACGTACTGTTCAAGTTTGGTTTACCAGAGAGATGTTATACAAAAAAGTTGATGTTGGAGGGGAATTGATTTTAGCAAGTTCCGATTATCATTCAATTTTATTGATAGGTTATGATAATACAGGTTTTTACCATATAGAATCTGTTAGACCTAATCATATTTACCATATGAAATATGATGAATTGAAACGTGGCTACAATTGGTTTGATAAAAAAGCAATTTTATATAAATAAGAACCCCACCCTTCCAGGATGCTTTGCATCGGGTGGGTACCCGGGAACCTTGTTGTTTCACAATAAGAACGCCACCCTTGGACGAAGCTTCGCATGGGGGTGCCCTGGAACCTTGTTGTTTCAAAATAAATATAAGACTACTGTTTATCAGTAGTCTTTATGGTGAGGTAGAAATTTTGATAAAGAATCCGAAAATGAAAGAAAGAAATTATGGAATTGACTTGCTTAGAATTGTTACAATGTTTATGATTGTAAATTTACATGTTTTTTGGTATGGTGGAATTTTAAGAAGTGAGAATCTATATTTCTTAAGTGCAAAATACAATATTGTATGGATTTTAGAGATAATTTGTTATGTGGCTGTGAATTGTTATGCCTTAATTTCAGGTTTTGTAGGAATAGAATCCAGATACAAATATTCTAATATAGTTTTATTATGGTTAAGAGTTGTTTTTTATTCTATTTCTCTTTACTTGATTGGCTGTGTTTTTGGAATTGTAGATTTTAATTTTAAAGCTCTTGTAACATTTTGTTTTCCAGTTGTAAATTCAAAATATTGGTATTTTACAGCATATTTTTGTCTGTTCTTCTTTATGCCAATATTAAATTCGGCATTAGAAAATATGGAATACAAGCTTCTTAGAAACTCAATTATTATGATTATAATTATAATTTCTGTACTACCTTTTATTTATGCAGGGGACATTTTCCTTACAAGAAATGGTTCAAGTTTTGTGTGGCTAATGGTATTATACTTAATTGGTGGATTTATCAAAAAATACAATTTGCATAATAAGTTTTCTAATAGTTCTATGATTATTCTACTTGCTTTTTGTATTATTCTAGAATTAGCAAGTGCATATTTGACAAGTTATTTAGATTTAAAAGGAGTTACAGATTTTAAATTTACATTAATCTCCTACACATCTTCTACTATGCTTCTATCGGGAATATCCTTACTAATAATATTTTCAAAGTTGAAAGTAAAATCGTGGAGAAAAATAATTTCATTTCTTTCGCCACTTTGTTTTTCAGTTTATTTAATCCATGAACATGAAGTGTTTAGCAAAAGATTTATTGTTGGAAAATCTGCAACATTTTTAAATTATTCAACTTTAAAAATGCTACTTTATATAATAATAACAGATATTGCAATATTTGTAGGATGTATATTTATTGATTATTTTAGAGAAAAATTATTTAAAAAATTAGAATTAAAAAAGAGATTAAGTTTTATTGACAAAAATTAGGTGAAAGCCTAATTTTTTTATGTAAAATTTTGGATTTTTTGTCAAAAATATGATAAAATAAAGCTTGTATGAATGGAGGAAATATGGGTTTAAGATTTTGTCCGCTTTTTAGTGGAAGTGACGGGAATTGTTGCTTTTTAGAAGTTGATAATAAAAGATATTTAATAGATGCAGGTTTTAGTGGGAAGAAAATTGAATGTAATTTAAAACAATTGGGAGTTGATCCAAGTACGATTGATTTAATATTTTTAACTCATGAACATATTGATCATATAAGAGGGGCAGGAGTGCTTTCCAGACGTTATGATATCAAGATTTGTAGTAATGTTGAAACACTAAGGGCTGGAGCATCCAAACTAGGTAAAATTAAAGATGAAAATATTGTTGTTATCGGCACTGAAAAGAAACACAGATTTTCTCTTTTTGATTTATATACCTTGGAAATTTCTCATGATTGTGCGAGAGGAATGGGCTTTGTTTTTAATACGGATTATGGGAAAGTCAGCCTTTTAACTGATACGGGAATTATTACAAACCACATGAAAGAAAAGATTAAGGGTTCAAAGATTTTTTATTTTGAGGCAAATCACGACTTAGAAATGCTTAAAAACGGACCTTATGACTACAATTTAAAACAGAGAATTTTGGGAGATTTTGGTCATATTTCGAATGTTACAAGTGGAAATGTACTCTCCGAAGTTGTAACTGACAAATGCAAAAAGGTATATCTTGGACATTTAAGTGAAACAAATAATGAAGAAAAACTTGCTTATGACGAAGTTTTTGGAATTTTAGATAAAGAAAATGTAATTCAATATACGAATTTAGAAGTTACAAAGAGATTTGAGAACAGCAGTATAACGGAAGTGTAATATGAATATAAAAATTTTATGTGTAGGAAAACTATCCGAAAAATTTTTTAAAGATGCTTGTGATGAATATAAAAAGAGAATTTCAGCCTTTTCAAAAATTGAAATCATAGAAATTCCAGAAGAAAAAATTTTGACACAAACTCCAAGTAAATTGGAAATTGAAAATGTATTAAAAAAAGAAGAGGGAAGAATTTTAAATAAAATTTCAGACTCCGATTTTGTTATTACTCTAGAAATTTTAGGTAAATCAATAGATAGTGAAGACTTTTCAAAATTCTTAGAAGAAAAAATGAATGATGGAAATTCAAAATTTATACTCGTAATCGGTGGAAGTTTCGGACTTGGAGATGAAATAAAGAAAAGAAGCAATTTCAAACTTTCTTTTTCAAAATTCACACTCCCACACCAATTATTTAGAGTTGTTTTATTAGAACAAATCTACAGAGCTTTTAAAATTATGAATAATCAAATATATCATAAATAGGAGAAATATGGAAAATAAGGAAATAAAAGATATAATGGAAAATAGAGAAAATAACTTACAGGCGACTTGTCCTGTTCTTTTTCCTGAAAATGAAAGAGCCGAGCTTAAAGATATTGAAAGGTCGCTGATAAAAAGATATAGAAAACATATCTGGTCAAAATTTGTAAAGGCGATTAAAGAATACAATTTAATAGAAGACGGAGATAAGATTGCAGTTGCAATTTCAGGTGGAAAAGACAGCTTGATTATGGCAAAACTTTTTCAAGAGCTTAAAAAGAATGGAAAAGATAATTTTGAACTTGAATTTATTGCGATGGATCCGGGTTATCATCCGTCCATAAAAGAGTTGCTTTTAGAAAATGCAAAATATCTTGAAATTCCTCTTACATATTATCCTGCTGATATTTTTGCAGTTGCAGACAAAATTGCAGGAGATTATCCTTGCTATATGTGTGCAAGAATGAGAAGGGGCTCACTATATGCAAAAGCTAAAGAGCTTGGCTGTAACAAATTGGCATTAGGTCATCATTTTAATGATGTCATTGAAACTACAATGCTTAACTTATTATGTGCTGGAAGTTTTAAGACAATGCCACCTAAACTAAAGGCGAAAAACTTTGAAGATATGGAAATAATAAGACCATTATATCTTATAGAAGAAGAGTATATAATAAGGTGGATGAAGTCAACAGGACTTATGCCTTTAAATTGTGCTTGTATGGTTGCAGCTAAAAAAATTGGAAACAAAAGATATCAAATAAAGGATTTAATAGAAAACTTGAAAAAAGACTTTAAAAATGTCGATAGTTCAATTTTTAGAGCAGCAGAAAATGTAAACATAAATCTACTATTAGGCTATGAAATAAATGGACATAAAGTTGATTTCAACGAAAAATACGAAAACGACAATCCGTTTTATGAGTAAATAAATACAAAATATTTAAACAGTGAATTTTTGAATTCGCTGTTTTTTTGTGGAAAATTTTAATGTATCTACGATACATTCACTTTTGTTTGCAACAAAAGTGTGAGATCTTTCGACTGCACTTCGCTATGATACGTTTCGCTCAAGATGACGTGTAAGGGAAAAGACCTTGTTTAGTGGCTAGACGTTAATGGGAAATAAAGTTCAAAAGATTATAAAAATTTTTTAGAAACTGCAAAACAAAAAATACCAAAAAATATATTGACTTTGTATACTATACGTTGTATAATATAAGTAAGTTAATAATAATTGATAGAAAGGAGTAGTTATGTTTTCAATTCAAGGAGAAATTTTAGACTTTTGTGTTCTTGCGATTGTTAATCGAAGTGATACTTACGGTTATGAAATTACTCAGAAACTAATGGCTACCATTGAAATTTCAGAGTCAACTCTATATCCGGTTTTAAGAAGACTTTTAAAAAATGGTCTTTTGGATAGTTATGATGTTGCTTTTGACGGTAGAAATAGAAGATATTATAGAATAACTGCAGCAGGACGAGATGTTTTAAATTTTAATAAGAAGAAGTGGAATTTATATGTTGAACAAGTAAATCAAATTGTTGGAGGTAATGATGAATAGAAGAACTTTTATGCGAAAACTTATGTCTTATCTGAAAAATATTTCGAGTACAGAAAGACAAAATGTAGAAAATTTTTATAATGAAATGTTTGATGAACAAGGAATTGGTCTTGATGATGAAGTCCCTGAAAGCTTTGGAAATCCAAGAAAAATTGCAATGGAAATTTTAGCAGAAGATATTGAGATAGAAGAAGAGAGAAATGAAAGAAGTGGAGATAAAAAGGGAAGTTTTTGGAAAAAAATGGCTCTTGTTATAAAAAAATTATCTCTTGTTTTACTTGGAATTTTATCACTTCCATTCTTTCCAATATTTCCATTCCTAGTTCCAATTTTTGCAATTGCTGGTGTTTTCTTTGCGGTTTGGATTGTGTTTTCCGTTATAGGATTAATAATTTCTTTAATTACTTTGCCGTTTTCTATTATTTTTAAACCAGAATTAATTATTACTTGGGGTGGAAGATTATTATTATTTATCATTTTATTATATGTTTTTGGATGGCTTATAAAATGGTTATATAGAATGTTGGTTAAAGATATTTCTAAAAACCCTGGTAAATATACTAAAAAATATGCTAGAGTTCATTATCAATCTAATGATGATGAGGATTATGAAATTTATGAGGAGGAAGATATGGATAACTCAAATATAAATATTGATTCTTTTTTTGAAGATATTGATGAAATAGAAATTGATTTTAGTGCTTTAAGTGCAAAATTTGAAGTAAGTGATGATAAAACAGTAAGAGTGAAGTCAAGAAATTTAAAAAGTACTAAATTGTATTGTGAAAAATCTCAAAATAAATTGAAAATTTATAATAAGGGTTTAGTTGGTCATCTTGATGATAAAGGAATTATAATTGATGGTGATTTTATTAAAGATTCTTCTCTTACAATTTATGTTCCTGAAAATGTTTCAATTAGAGGGGAAATAAGTGCTTCAAGTGTTAAGATGAAAGACTTAGAACTTAAAGATTTTAAATTAGAAATAGATGCGGGAAATGCAAATATAAAAAATCTTGAAGTTAAAAACTTTGAGGTTCAAGTTAATGCTGGAAATATCAAAGGAGATGTTGAATATCAAGATATGTTCGAACTTGATGTTCAAGCTGGAAATGCTACACTTGATGTTGATAAATTGTATGGAGAAATAGAATACGAATACAATGTAGAAATGGGAAGCTTACGAATTTTTGGAGAATCTTTTGCTGGATTTGATAAAAATGGAAGAAAAAACAGAGCTTCTGATGTTAATATGAAGATTAATTGTGAAGCAGGAAAAGTTACCATAAATTAAGTTAATAATTTACTTGTTACCTTAATTATGTTATAATGGTCTTGTAAAATATTTTATATTAGGAGGAAGGTTATGACTAACAAAAGTGCATGGTTACAAATTGAAGATGCAGAAAAAAATTTAGTTTTTGATTTCTGTGAAGACTATAAAAAGTTTTTGACAGTTGCAAAGACAGAAAGACTTGCTTGTGCAGAAATTATTCGTCAAGCAAAAGAAAAAGGCTTTAGAGATTTAGAAGAACTTTACAAAACAGGAGAAAAATTCAAAGCTGGAGATAAATTTTATCTAAATCATAAAAATAAGTCAGTTGCTCTTTTTGTAATGGGAACTGAACCTTTAGAAAATGGACTAAATATCGTTGGGGCGCATATTGACAGTCCACGTTTAGATGTTAAACAAAATCCTTTGTATGAAGCGAATAATTTAACAAAAATGAAAACTCATTATTATGGTGGAGTTAAATTATATCAATATGCAACAATTCCTTTAGCAATTCATGGGGTTGTTTACAATTCTGCTGGAGAAAAAATTGATATTCACATTGGTGAAGATAAAGACGATCCAGTATTTTGTGTAACAGATTTATTGATTCACTTATCAAAAAATCAATTAGCAAAAACAGCTCGTGAAGCATTAGTTGGAGAACAAATGAATATTCTAATGGGTAATATGCCTTTAAAGGATACTGAAAAAGATGCTGTTAAAGAAAATGTTCTAAAATTAATAAAAGAAAAATATAATTTTGAAGAAGAAGATTTCAAAATTGCTGAATTAGAAATTGTACCAGCAGGAGAAGCTAGAGATTTAGGACTTGATAGATCAATGGTTTTAAGCTATGGTCAAGATGATAGAGTATGTGCTTTTACAACAATGCGTGCTATTTTTGAAATTGAAAATCCAAAGAGAACAGCTTGTGGATTATTCATGGATAAAGAAGAAATAGGTTCAATGGGTAATACAGGAATGGCATCATATTTCTGGGAAAATACAATGACTGAACTTGTAAATCTTGAAGGAGAATTTTGCCAATTAAAAGTTAATCGTTCATTAAAGAATTCTAAAGTATTATCTGCAGACGTTGCAGCAGGTTTTGATCCTGACTTTGCGGATGCTAGTGAACAAATGAACTCTGCATTTATCGGTTCAGGTATTTCAATTTGTAAATATACTGGAAGCGGTGGAAAATTCGGATCAAGTGATGCAAATGCTGAATTTTTAGCAGAAGTTAGAAAAGTATTTAAAGAAAACAATGTTGTATGGCAAACTTCAGAACTTGGTAAAGTTGACCAAGGTGGTGGCGGAACAATCGCATTACTTCTTGCAAAATATGGTGCAGAAGTTTTAGATGCAGGTCCTGCTACATTGAGTATGCATTCACCATATGAAGTTACAAGTAAAATAGATGTTTATATGAGTTATAAAGCATATAAGGCATTTATGTTATAATAAAAAGAGAAGGGTGTTAAGCTTAACTTAGCACCTTTTTTATATTAGTAAAAAATAAATTTTATACTTTCTAAATATTATTTATTTTTTATCAAAGCAATTAAATATCTAATATGGACTTTATGTTTTTAAAATGTTATTAAAAATTGTGCAATTATAAATTATATGCTATAATGACTTGAACTTATTTAAAGATAAGTTTAAAGTTATTTTATCGTTTTTTGATAAAATAAATAATATTTTTTTAGGAGGAAAAATATGAAAAAATTAAAAAAATATTAACAGCTTTTTTGATTTTAGCTATATCAATGGGAATGGTTGCTTGCTCTGGGGGCAATAAAAAAGTTCTTAAAGTAGCTAATGAGGAGGAGTTAAAAAAAGAAGAAGAAAAAGCTAAAAAAGAAGAAGAAAAAACTGTTAAGACTTTTTCTAAGGATTTTGATACTAAATCATTTATAGCGGAATATAAAGGTGATGTAGTAAATAAAATTACAATGAAGAGCGTTTTAAGTTTTGAAAAACTTAAAATAAAAAATGAAAAAGATGCTAATGCAGTAATAGCTAAGCAAAAACAAGTTTTTGCGACTTTAGGAGATTCTGCAAAAAGTGAAGTTAAAATAGAAAATAAAAATCTTGTGATGACTATTGTTGTAGATGTTTCTAAATTGGATGTATATAAATTCAACAAGAGTGGAATTCTTGGAGGAACATTAGATGCCAATAATTTCAAGAGTCTAAAAGCATTTGAAAAAAATCTTACACAAAATGGATATCTAGAAAAGAAATAATATTAAAAAAGCTGTTAAATGATTTTTCATTTAACAGCTTTATTTTTATTTTATCGTAAAATTGTAATTTATTTTTTCTTATTGCGAAGCAACAAGGTTCCCGGGCACTCACCCGATGCGAAGCATCGTGGAAGGGTGGGGTTCTTATTTATGCTCTTCAACTGTATTCTTTTCAACATTAAATACTTTTAGAGCAGATTTTCTAAGTTTATAATTTTTTAATATATTTTCTAATAAATATATTAATATTTACTAATAAAACAATAATTAAAATAGATATTATAACTCTACTAATTAAGTAGGAATAGTGAATAAACAATTCTAAATATTCTTTCATAAAATCACTCTCTCTAATAAGGGTATAACCCGTTAGGAGTTAGTTTTACTCCAAGTATATAGCTTGTAGTCTTGTATCTTTGGTATTCAAAAATAGTAATAGAATAACTAAGTTCAGCTCTAGCTGGACTGTATTTACTGTATTTTCTTTTTGCTATTCTAAGACTGCCCAAAGTTAAGGTTCCATTAGAACAATTACCATACTGACTATATACATTAGTTATCTGTGCTTCGTTAATTGCCATATAATAGTCTAACCTGAATGAAACTTTTGTATATCCAAAACTATCTACAACCTTAGCACCTACAATACTAGTATGGAAGGAATCTTTTGAAATAATAGTACCTCTTTCTTCAATATGAGCACCTCTTGCTTTAAGGCTCTCTATATCCGTAATTTTTGTAATTCTATAAGATTTGTCTTTGTAAACTTTCTTTTTTACGATAAAACCATCCTCTTTATACGTTTTCACAAACGTGGGAACTGAATCTACTTTTTCACAATCTAGCATTTCATTATTTTTTATTTTTCTATTATTATCTTTTTTGTTTCTAATGAAACTTTATCTTCATCCATTATTTTTATTGCATTTTGTATTTTTTCTTGTTTAGTATTTTCTTTAGCTTGAACTTGATTTTGTGTACACATAAGTATTCCAACTAGGAATAACAAAAATAAATAATGTTTTTTTCTCATAATAAACCTCCTAACTAATACATTTCTTTAATCATAAATTTTCATAATTATTGTCTCCGTTTTTATACCTGTAATAATTTTTATAGTTCACAATCAACACCTCCAAACAGATTAAAGTATAACATTTATTTATATTATTATACTATGTTTATTAACAACTGTCAAGTATTAAAGTGTAATTTAGCAAATAATTTTGTTCTTTTGGGATATTATTTATGCATAAAATATCTTGAAAACTTATTATAGCACAATATAAAAGAGTGTTTTATTAAACTAAACACTCTTTTATATTAAAGATAGAATGTAAAATTGTAATTTATTTTTTCTTATTGCGAAGCAACAAGGTTCCCGGGTACCTACCCGATGCAAAGCATCGTGGAAGGGTGGGGTTCTTATTTATAATCTTCAACTGTATTTTTTTCAACGTTAAATATTTTTAGAGCTGATTTTCTAAGTTTATCTTTTTCTTCATCAGACTTTTTAAAATCATTATTATATAGAGTACCTTCCCAACTTCCATACATTGGATTTGGTAACATTATATATTTATCTCCCCATTCTTTTGCATGATCTTTAACGAATTTATCTCTTCCTGCTAATGAGCTGTCTTCAGGAGTTGCAAAGTCAAGCAAATTATCTCCAACTAACATAACTATCTTATGAGTTTCTTCAACTTTTTTACGTCTACCATCTTTACCTTTTTCTCCCTTAGGTCTTAACATCAAGTTGTCATCGGATTGTAGAGGAAGCTCTTTTTCTAAAAGATTTTTCTTAGTAGCTTCAAATTCAGTTTCTGCATTTCTATCTGTTACATAATAAATTCCAACACCATTTTTATTTGCAAAATCTAAAAATTCTTTTGCTCCATAAACAACTTCGGCTTTTCCGTACATAACCCATTCATGCCATCCTTCTGGATATGATTTACCATTAGCTGCATAATAAGCTTGAATAGGTGAGTTGTCAAGAACAGTTTCATCTAAATCTAAAACAACAGCCAATTTTTCACCTTTAGTATTATTTTTGATTTTTTCTTCTAAAGATTTTTTTGCAGCATTATAGCCTTGAGTATAAAGTGCTTTGGCTTCAGCAGAAGTTTGATACCAAGCAACAGCCATTAAACCCTGATTAGGCAAATTGACATTATCTTTTTTCTCTTGAGTTTCAGTTTGTTGTTTAGGTGTTTCTGCTTCTTTTTTAGCTGGTGCAGAACAAGCACTTAATAATAACAGCATAGCTAGTAATAAACTAGATTTTTTTTAAACATAATATCCTCCTAAATTTATTACAATCTTACAAAACTATTATATCATAACATATTTTTGATAATCAATATATTTTCACCTATAGAAAGATAAACAGTAGGAATTAACTTTACTCCAAAAAACTAAGAATTAAATAATATTTAAAAACTTATTTATATTATTAGCAAAAAAATTTATTAACTAGATTAGATTGAACAAAAAATTAAAATATATTTTTACTTAATGACGTTATTTGTTAAAAATATCAATAATACGATAAACCAAAGCATTTTTAAAATATTTTGTTAAAAGTTGTTGACATCATTTATTAATAGAGTTATAATATGGCTGTAAAAAGATAATTTTAAAAATTAAGATTTTTTAAAATTACAAAAATATAATAATTATTTTAAGGAGGTTTTTTTATGAAAGCTGTAGTTGTTAATAAAGAAGGAACTTGGGTTGAATTAGTTGAAAGAGATATAAGAAAACCAGGTTATGGAGAAGCGTTAATAGATGTTGAATACTGTGGAGTTTGCCATACTGACTTGCATGTTGCAAAGGGAGATTTTGGAAAAGTTCCAGGTCGTGTTCTTGGACATGAAGGTATTGGTATTGTAAAAGAACTTGGAGAAGGTGTTAAATCTTTAAAAGTTGGAGATAGAGTAAGCGTTGCTTGGTTCTATGAAGGCTGTGGTTGCTGTGAATACTGTAATACAGGAAGAGAAACTCTTTGTAGAACTGTAAAAAATGCAGGATATTCAGTTGATGGTGCAATGGCTACTCAATGTATCGTAACTGCTGACTATGCTGTTAAGGTACCTGATGGGTTAGATCCAGCTCAAGCAAGTAGTATCACTTGCGCAGGTGTTACTTGCTATGCTGCTATAAAAGCTGCTAAATTAAAACCAGGTCAATGGATTGCTCTATATGGAGCAGGCGGACTTGGAAACTTGGCTGTTCAATATGCAAAGAAAGTTTTTAATGCTCATGTAGTAGCTGTAGATATAAACGATGATAAACTTGCTCTTGCAAAAGAATGTGGAGCTGATATAGTTATAAATGGCCTTAAAGAAAATCCTGTTGAAGTAATTAAAGAAAAAACAGGTGGTTGCCATTCATCTGTTGTTACAGCAGTTTCAAAAGTTGCTTTCAACCAAGCTATTGATTCAGTAAGAGCTGGTGGAATAGTTGTAGCTGTTGGATTACCATCAGAAACAATGGATGTATCTATAGTTAAAACTGTTCTTGACGGAATTGAAATTATTGGTTCACTTGTAGGAACAAGAAAAGATTTGGAAGAAGCGTTCCAATTCGGTGCAGAAGGAATGGTTGTTCCAGTTGTTAAAAAACGTCCAATAGAAGATGCCCCTGCTATTTTCAAAGAAATGGAAGACGGAGTTATTACAGGTCGTATGGTTATAGATATGAAAATGTAAGATATGTAAATTTATAAAGGGGCTTAAGCCCCTTTTTTGTTAAATAAAATATTATTGATGATGTTTATGTAATTTTTAGTATTATGATGCTACCAAAAAAATTTTAAACTAAAAAACTTTATAGTAATGTTGTAAATTTGTTAAAAATATTAATATCTTTGCAAGTAATATGAAAACGATACATAAAAGTAATCAATTCTACTTTGTAGTAATTTAAATATATTTACACAATGTAAAATAAACTTGAAAATTTTGTGAAAATGTTTGAAAAATTATCTTTTTGTGATTACAATCACAGACTGAAGATTTAGTTGGGTATATACTATATATATAGTAAATAAATTACATAATGAATATAAATACAGGAGATGATTTTATGGACGCATGGAGAGGTTTTAAAAAAGGTAATTGGAGTGAAAATATTGATACTAGAGATTTCATTCAATTAAATTATACACCTTATGAAGGAGATGAAAGTTTCTTAGCAGAACCAACTGAAAGAACTAAGAACTTATGGAAAAAAGCTGAAGACTTAATCTTAGAAGAAGTTAGAACAAAGACTGTAAAAGTTGATACTACAAGAGTTTCAGGAATTAATAATTTTCCTGCTGGATATTTAGATAAAGAAAATGAATTGATTGTAGGTTTCCAAACTGATGAACCAATGAAGAGAATCGTAAATCCTTATGGCGGATACAGAATGGTTACAAATTCTTTAGATGCTTATGGATTAAAGATGGATCCAACAATTGAAAAATATTTCAATGAATTTAGAAAAACTCACAATCAAGGTGTTTTTGACGCTTATACTTCTCAAATGAGAAAAGCTAGAACTGTTGGTCTTTTAACAGGTCTTCCTGATGCTTATGGACGTGGAAGAATTATAGGAGATTATAGAAGAGTTGCTCTTTATGGAATTGACAGATTAAGAGAAGATAAATTAAATGAATTTAGAAAATTAGAAAGCGAATTAGCTTCAGAAGAAATTATTAGACTTAGAGAAGAACTTTCTGAACAATACAGAGCTTTAGATGAAATGAAGAAAATGGCTTTGGAATATGGTTATGATATTTCTGTTCCAGCTACAAATGCTAAAGAAGCTATACAATGGTTATATTTTGCTTATTTAGCAGCTGTTAAAGAAAATAACGGAGCTGCAATGAGCCTTGGTAGAAATGGTGCATTCTTAGATATCTACATCAAGAGAGATATTGATGAAGGAACTTTAACAGAAAGTGAAGCTCAAGAATTAATCGACCAATTCGTAATGAAACTTAGAATGATGAGACATTTAAGAACTCCTGAATATGATGAATTATTCGCTGGAGATCCTACTTGGGTTACTGAATCTCTAGGTGGTATGGGCCTTGATGGAAGAACATTAGTTACTAAGACTGCTTTTAGAATTTTACACACTTTAACTAATTTAGATTCTTCACCAGAACCAAATATGACTGTTCTTTGGAGTTTAGATTTACCAGAAGCTTGGAAAAACTATTGTTCTAAAATGAGTATTCAAACAGGTTCATTACAATATGAAAATGATGATGCAATGAGACCAGTTCACGGAGATGACTATGCAATTGCTTGTTGTGTATCTTCAATGGTAATTGGTAAACAAATGCAATTCTTTGGAGCTAGAGCAAATCTTGCAAAATCACTTCTTTATGCTATTAACGGTGGCGTTGATGAAATGAAGAGAGCAAAAGATGGTTCTTTAATCAAAGTTTTAGATGGTATTGAACCAATTAAAGATGAAGTTTTAGATTTTGACAAAGTTTATGCCAACTATAAGTTAGTTTTAGAAAAAGTTGCAAAACTTTATGTAAATACAATGAATACAATTCACTACATGCATGATAAATATGCTTATGAAGCTGGACAAATGGCTTTACATGATACTTTTGTTCATAGATATATGGCATTTGGTGTAGCTGGTATTTCAATCGTAGCTGACTCATTAAGTGCAATTAAATATGCAAAAGTTAAACCAATAAGAGACGAAAACGGATTAGCTATTGACTTTGAAATTGAAGGAGATTTCCCAACTTACGGAAATGATGATGACAGGGTTGACTCAATAGGAGTAGAAGTTATCGAAGGATTTATGGAAGAACTTAGAAAAACTCCTACTTACAGAAATTCTGAACATACACTTTCAATCTTAACTATAACTTCAAATGTAGTTTATGGTAAAAAGACAGGAACAACTCCTGACGGAAGAAAGAAAGGCGAACCATTCGCACCAGGAGCTAACCCAATGCACGGAAGAGATAAGACAGGTGCAATTGCATCACTTAACTCAGTTGCAAAAATTCCTTTTGCTGGATGCTGTCAAGACGGTATTTCTAATACATTCTCAATAGTTCCAACAGCTTTAGGAAAGAGTGAAGATGAAAGAAAAGTTAATTTAACAAACTTAATGGACGGTTATTTTGAACAATTAGCATTCCATTTGAATGTTAATGTACTTGATAGAGCAACTTTAATGGATGCTTATGATCATCCAGAAAAATATCCAAACTTAACAATTCGTGTTTCTGGATATGCAGTTAGATTTAACAGACTTACAAAAGAACAACAAATGGAAGTAATTCATAGAACTTTCCACGAAAGTCGTTAAGAAGTTGCAAAGTAAATGATAAAATAAACAAAGCAGGTTGTCCTGCTTTGTTTTTTCTACATTTTTTTATAATAATTAAAAGGTGATTTTATGGTAATAGGCAGGTTGCATTCAATTGAAACAATGGGGCTTGTTGACGGACCAGGCATAAGAACAATTTTCTTTTTACAAGGTTGTCCTCTTAGATGTCTTTACTGTCATAACCCAGATACTCAAGCATTGCAAGGCGGTACGGAGATAACGCCTGATTTTGTGCTGTCTAAAGCCAAAAGATATAAGACCTATTATAGAGATAATGGAGGAATAACTTTTTCTGGTGGAGAACCTCTTTTACAAGGAGAATTTCTTGCTGAAACTCTAAAACTATTAAAAGAAAATGGATATAACACTTGTATTGACACAAGTGGTTATGGAAATGAAAAGTATTTTAAAGAAATTTTAGAAAATACAGATACAATTCTTTTAGATGTAAAAAGTTTTTCAAATCAAGGCTATTTGGAAATGGTAAAACAAAAAATGGATGGTTTCTATACATTTCTAGATTATGTGGAAAAATATTTTAAAGGAAAAATTTGGTTTAGACATGTTATGGTTCCAGGTTTTACGGATAATAAAGAATCAATGGATAAACTAATAGAAATAATTAAACCTTATCGAGATAAAATTGAAAGAGTTGAAATACTACCATATCATATAATGGGAGTTGCAAAGTATAAAGAAATTGGAAGAGATTACAAACTAAAAGGTGTACCGGCAATGAATAAGGAAAAAGCTGTTATGCTTGAAAGTTATGTAAGACATAAATTAAATTTTAACTAAGTCATCATTTTTGATGACTTTTTTTTATTGTGAAACAACAAGGTTCCCGGGAGCCCACCCGATGCAAAGCATCGTGGAAGGGTGGGGTTCTTATGTCTATGAATATTTATACAACATTTGATTAATTTTTATGTAAAATATATTAAAATATGTTGAAAAATTCTTAATTTTATGTTATAATAAGGTGAATTTTTATTATACATTTTTAGGAGGAATGAAAATTGGATATGCAGGCTGGGGGCAAAAGAGCTGAAGGAAAGATTCTAATGATTATTAATTGGATCCTTTTTGCTATTTTGTCATTTTTTACGATTACAGATTTATTTATTATGTTTAGGTATAATCTGTTAAATTTCAAAAAAATTAATTATATTATTTTAGCTTTTATGGCAATTATTTTAATTTTATTATTGGTGTTAAATATAATTCGTAAAGGAAAAATATTTACTACTATTATTTCAACATTCTTTATAATAGTTACATTATTTGCATTTAATTATATGAATAAAGGGCTTAACTTATTTAATAAATTAAATGAAAATGCAAAAGTAACTGAAAATACTATGGTTGTCTTGGTTCGTGCAGATAGCGATATGAATAGTATTAACGATGTTAAGGGTAAAGTTCTTGCACCAACTGAGTTGGATAAAGAAAATATTGATAAACTAGTTAAAGAAGTTGAAGAAAAAGCAAATGTAAAACTAAATATTCAAGATACTAAGTCATATTTACAAGCATATGAAGATTTAATTTCAGGGAAATCTCAAGTTATGGTGTTAAATGCAGCTCATGGAGATTTAATAGCAAATGCTTATCCTGATTATCTTGATAAGGTAAAAAAATATATGAATACAAAATTGTTGAAGAAGTAAAAGAAGAAAAAAAGGATAAAGAAGTTACAGGAAAAGATAGCTTCAATATATATGTAAGCGGTATAGATACTTATGGTCCAATAACTACAGTATCAAGAAGTGATGTAAATGTTCTTATTACAGTTAATAAAAAGACACATAAGATTGTTTTAACTACGACACCTAGGGATGCTTATGTAAAAATTGCTGGTGGTGGAAACAATCAATACGATAAATTGACTCACTCAGGAATTTATGGAGTAAAGGCTTCAGTTAAAACTTTAGAAAATTTATATGGAATAAACATTGAACATTATGCTAGAGTTAATTTCACAACTTTTATGAAATTAATTGACTTAGTTGGCGGAATTGATGTATATAATGATCAAGATTTTGTTTCTAGAATAGGAAATTATCACTTCCCAGTAGGGACTGTTCATCTAAATTCTGAAAAAGCATTAGGCTTTGTTCGTGAAAGATATAATCTTGCAGATGGGGATAGAGATAGAGGTAAGAATCACGAAAAAGTTATAGCTGCAATAATAAAGAAAATGACTTCAAAGGCTGCCTTAAGTAATTTTAGCTCAATTTTGGATGAACTTTCTTCTTCAGTTCAAACTGACATGCCGGTTAGTGAAATTATGGAATTGGTAAATCAACAAATCGATTCAGGAGAAGACTTCAAAATAGAATCTCAAGCACTTAATGGAGTTGGAAAGACAGGTTTACCATCCTATGCAATGCCAGGATATAAACTTTATATGATGGAAGTTGATAAACAAAGTTTAGAAAACTGTAAAAGTAAAATACAAAGTGTATTACAAGGAAAATAATTATTGAGAGGGAATTATGGAAAAATCATTTGTAGAAATTGATATTGATTTTGGTAAAGTGTTCAGCCAAGTTTTTCAAAAGAGATTTATAATTTTAATAACATCTTGTGCTGTTGCTCTTATGACAATCATATATCTTGGGATTATCACACCTGCTGAATATCGTATAACTTCAAAGATATATATTGTCGAAAAAGAAAATATAACAAATTATTCGAATCTTCAATACCTAAGTAGAGAAGTTAGAGAATATATGAAATCTGAAGGAATGTTAAAAGAAGTTATCGAACAAAATCAAGATAAAAAAATTGATCTTGAAGATTTAAAAGTAAAACTTCTATTATCTTCAAACGGTGGCAGAATTATTACTGCTACAATAAGAGGTACAAATGTACAAGAAATGAAAGAAATAATGGATTCCTTTATAAAAATATCTTCAAAAAAAGTTGTTTCAGACTTGAAGATATCAGAAGTAAGAGTTTTAGAAGAAAGTAGCGAACCAAAAAAAGTTGAAAGACATATTATAAAAAAATCACTTATGTACTTTTTTGCTACTGCAATAGGTTTTGTTTTGATAGAATTATTAATTAGACTTTTTGATAATAAAATCTATTCAAGAGATGACTTGAAAAATGATATTTTAGATACAGAACTTTTAGGTATTATTCCTAAGGACAATTTGTAATAAGGAGAGCGAAAATATGAAAAAGAGAATATCTACTAAAAATGTAATAAATACAACAGTAGAAGATTATTACAATACTATTAGGACTAATATCATTTTAAAAAATAAGAATTTTAAGACTATAGTTGCAACATCAATAAAACAAAGTAATACAAAAAGTAAAAATGCTCTTAATATTGCATTTTCGTTTGCTAAATTGGGGATAAGAGTACTTTACGTAGATTGCGACTTTAGAAAATTAAATAAGGATAGACTTTTTAAATTTAAAGAAAATCTTGTTGGATTAAGAAACTTTTTAGAATATAAAACGGATTTTTATGATATTGTATTCCAAACAGAATTGGATAACTTTGATGTTATTTTAGCTGGAGATTCTACAAAGAATCCTCTTGATTTATTACAAAATGATAGAATTAATTTGTTTTTTGAATATATTAATTCAGAATACGACTTAGTAATTATTGATGTTCCGGACTTAAACTCAAGTATTGATGCATCATTAATTGCAAGAAAAAGTGATTCAAGTATTTTATTTGTTGAATCTGGAAAATCAAATAAGGAAGAAATATTACATTCTAAATCAAAATTGGAGAATATAGGGGTTGATGTCTTAGGAATTATTTTAAATCAAGTACAAATAAAGACTAAGCATTAAGATAGGAGCATTTATTTATTTACGGATAGGAGATATTTATTAAAATGGGAAATGAAACTGACATAGTTTTTGATAGGAGAATATGGCTGAGTTCCCCTACTATGCATGGATTAGAATTGGATTATATGAAAGAGGCTTATGACACGAACTGGATGTCAACTATCGGAGAAAATATTGATCAAATAGAAAAAATTATCACTGACAAGCTAAATTGTAAATTTGCAGTCGCTCTTTCTTCCGGAACTGCAGCTTTGCATTTGGCTATTAAGAGTGCTGGAATAAAAAAAGGGGATAAAGTTTTTTGCTCAGATATGACTTTTAGTGCAACGGTAAATCCAGTTGTTTATGAAGGTGGTGAACCTATTTTCATAGATACTGAGTATGATACTTGGAATATGGATCCAGTGGCTCTTGAAAAGGCATTTGAACTTTATCCTGATGTCAAATGTGTTATTTTAGTACATCTATATGGAGTTCCTGCAAAATTAGATGAAATAAAGTCTATATGTAAAAAGCATAATGCGATATTAATTGAAGATTCTGCAGAAGCTTTAGGAGCTACATATAAAGGAAAACCTATAGGAACAGAAAACAACTTTAATATTTTGTCTTTTAATGGAAACAAGATAATAACAGGGACTTCTGGTGGTATGTTTTTAACTAATGACGAAAATTTGGCAAATAAAGTTAAAAAATGGTCTACACAATCAAGAGAGGACACTATTTGGTATCAACATCATGAAATTGGTTACAATTACAGAATGAGTAATGTTGTCGCTGGTGTTGTAAGAGGTCAACTGCCTTATTTAGAAGAACATATAGCACAAAAAACTGAAATATATAAAAGGTACAAAGAGGGACTTAAAGGATTACCTTTAAAGATGAATCCATTTGATAAAGAAAAATCAGTTCCTAATTTTTGGCTATCTTGTATAATCATTGACAAAGAAGCTATGTGCGAACAAAATATTGGAGACCTCGAGGCAGATTATGTTAAGAAAAGCGGAAAGAGTTGTCCAATTGAAATTTTGAATACTCTAAGAACATATGTTGTTGAAAGCAGACCTATTTGGAAACCAATGCATATGCAACCTATATATAAAGACAATGTTTTTATTACTAAAAATGGGTTGTATGATGGAAATATTGATGTTAGTAGAGATATTTTCCATAGAGGACTTTGTTTACCAAGCGATAATAAGATGACAAAAGAAGAACAAGATAAAATTATTAAAATTATTAGAAATTGTTTCAAATAAAGGGATGTATAACTTTGGATAGGAAAAGAAAAACGAAAGTTTATGAAAATTTTATAAAAAGATTATTAGATATTATTCTTTCATTTTTTGCAATAATAATTTTTTCTCCAATTTTAATTATCGTGGCTATTTTAGTTCGAATTAAACTTGGAAGTCCAGTAATTTTTACACAAAAAAGACCTGGAAAAAATGGAAAAATATTTAAACTTTACAAATTCAGAACTATGAAAGATTTAAAAGATGAAAATGGCGAATGGCTTCCTGATTCTGAAAGATTAACTACTTTTGGAAAAAGACTTAGAGCCACATCTTTAGACGAATTGCCTGAATTATTTAATATTCTAAAAGGAGATATGGCAATAATAGGTCCAAGACCTCTTTTAGAAGAATATATTCCCTATTACACAGAAAAAGAAATGCATAGACATGATGTAAGACCGGGACTTAGTGGATTGGCTCAAATTAATGGTAGGAATGCATCTTCTTGGGAAGAAACTTTAGGTTACGATATAGATTATGTGAATAATATTAGTTTTACTGGAGATTTGAGTATTGTATTTCAAACTATTGGTAAAGTTGTAAAAAAATCAGATATTATTCAAGGTTCTGATAATAAAATTGGACGTTTTGATGACTATAGAAAATCAATGTAAATAAGCAAAATTGGAGAGATTTATGGGCAAAAAATTATTAATATTAGGTAGTGATTTTAGTACCGTTCACTTAGTTGAAGAAGCCAAGAAAATGGGTGTATATGTAATAGTTACAGACTTGATGACAACTTCTCCAACAAAGGAAATAGCAGATGAAGCGTGGAATATTAGCACTACTGATATTGAAATTTTGATAAAAAAATAAAAGAAGAAAATATAGACGGTGTTCTAGCTGGAGCTAGTGAATTTAACATTGAAAATTGTAGAGAAATCTGTAAAAGACTAGACTTGCCTTTATACTGTTCAAGCGATAATGCTTGGGAAGTTTCAAGGAATAAGAGAAAATTTAAAGACTTATGCTTGAAACATGGTGTTAGAGTTGCGGAAGATTATCATCTTAATGATGAATTATCTGAAGATAGTTTAAATAATATTAAATATCCCGTAGTAGTAAAGCCTGTAGACAAAAGTGGAAACAGAGGTATGAGCTACTGTAATAATAAAGAAGAATTAATTGAAGGATATAAAAAAGCTAGAGCAATATCAGATAATGAAAATATAATCGTTGAAAGACAATTAAAAGGTGGAGAGTACACAGGATATTATGTAATAGCTGATGGCGAAATTGTTCTTTCATATTACACTTCTATGCATCACGAACCGGGAATGGCAGAAAATTTATATTCAATAGAATATATATCTTCTTGTCACTTAAAACAATATTTAGAAGAGGTAAACGAACCTCTTATTAAAGTTTTTAAAGATGCAGGTTGTAAAAATGGAATAGCTTGGACTGAATTAATGTACGATAATGACGGACATTTTTATGCTTTAGAAATGGGACATAGATTTGCGGGTCCAGGTATTTATGCAGTTCATGAAAAAATTTCAGGATTTAATACTTATAAATGGATGATAGAATTTGCTTTAGACAAGGAACATAAAAAATCTGATCTTCCTAAGCCTTTAGACAGTGCTTATATTAAATGTGCTGGAGCTTATGATTTATTTACCACTCATGAAGCAATCGTAGACAAAATGGAAGGTCTTGATGAAGTTTTAAAATTAAATAATATTGTAATTGATATGCCTAAAAGACAGGGTGACTCCGTAAGAGCAAATGTTAATATGGGAATTGTCAAAATTTATGGCAAAGATTGTGAAGAAATGTGTGATACTATAAAAAAAGTTAATGAATTATTGACAATAACAGATGAATCTGGAGAGAATATATACATTCACTACACTGATTTTGAAACTTTAAGAAAAGAGTACAAAGAAGGACTTAGACAATTTGAAGTTGTAGATAAGGAATAATATGAAAAAATATAAAACTTGTATTCATAGATTGGGAGATTATAATTCTAATTTTATTTATATGAAAAGAGAGGATTTAATCCCTTTTTCATTTGGTGGAAATAAAGCAAGAAAAGCAAAATATTTTTTTGATGAAATTGATAGAGGAAATTTTAATTCTGTTGTAACCTATGGAAGCGGAAGCTCTAATCATTGTAGAATAATTTCAAATATGGCAAAACAAAGAGGATTGGAATGTTACATAATCAGTCCTAAAGAAGCATTTGAAGAGACTTTCAATCAAAGTATGATGAATTTATTTGATGCTAAAATTCAAGTTGTTTCTGTAGATGAAGTATCTGATACAATAGAGAAAACATTAGAATTTTTGAAAAATTCTGGTAAGAAACCTTACTTTATTCAAGGTGGTGGACATGGAAACTTGGGAACAAGAGCCTATGTAGATTGCTATGAAGAAATAAAAGAATATGAAAAAGAAAATGGAATTACTTTTGATTATATATTCTTTGCATCAGGAACTGGAACAACTCAGGCAGGTCTTGTTTGTGGAAAATTGATTAATAATGATAACAGAAAAATTGTCGGAATTAGTATTGCCAGAAAAAATCCAAGAGGAAGAGATATTGTATTATCAAGTATTTATGAATATTTTGACGAAAAAAATATTAATAAAAATCATAGCCTAATAGAAGAGTCAACAATATTTGTTGATGACTATGTAGGAAATGGATATGGAAATATGAATGATGATATTTCTAAGACCATAGAAAATATGATTTCAAACTATGGAATTCCGATGGATTCAACTTATACTGCAAAGGCATATAATGGAATGGAGAAGTATATTGAAAAAAATAATATTTCAGGTAAAAATATACTTTTTATTCATACTGGTGGAACACCACTGTTTTTTGATTATTTAAAAATAAAGATATATAGTTTATGGGAGAAATTATGGAAGTTAATGTTTTAGTCTTGAGTTCAGGCACAAGAAATAAGATAATTG
The DNA here is from genome assembly GCF_000214475.1 of Parvimonas sp. oral taxon 110 str. F0139. Classification (GTDB taxonomy): domain Bacteria; phylum Bacillota; class Clostridia; order Tissierellales; family Peptoniphilaceae; genus Parvimonas. The sequence continues at coordinate 765,096 of NZ_AFII01000002.1, forward strand.
AATATTTTAAAGAGAATCTTGTAGATGAAAATGGAAATAGAATAGGAAAAGTAATTGCAACAGATATGAGCAATTTAGCTCCTTCCATTTATGAAGCAGATAAATTTTATATTGTTCCTGGGATTTTTTCAGATGGATATATTGAAAGAATTTTAGAAATATGTAAAAAGAAAAAATTTCTGGAGTTTTAAGTTTAATAGACCCCGAACTATCTTTATTAGCTAAAAATGAAGCAAAATTTGCAGAATTAGGAGTAAAAATTATAGGTTCTCCTTATGAATTATGTGAAATGAGCTTGGATAAAATTAGAATGTTTAATTGGTTGACTGAAAATGGATATAAAACTGCAAAAAGCTATGATAATAGAGAAGAATTTATAAAAGACTATGAAAATAACAAAATCGACTTTCCTGTTTTTGTAAAACCTATTAAAGGAAGTGCATCAGTTGCAATTAATAAAGTTGAAAATATGGAAACTTTAGATTTGTTATTTAAGAATTCTGACAATTTAATGATTCAAGAATTTTTAAAAGGACAAGAATTTGGAGTTGATGTCTATATAGACTTAATAAGTGGAGAAATTTGCTCGATTTTTGCAAAGAAGAAATTGCTTATGAGAGCAGGTGAAACTGATAAGTCAGTATCTTTTAAAGATGAAAAACTATTTGCTCTAGTTAAGGATTTTGTAAAATCCGCTGGATATAGAGGACAAATAGATATTGATATTTTTGAAATTGACGGAGAATACTATATTTCAGAAGTAAACCCAAGATTTGGCGGTGGCTATCCTCATGCCTATGAAAGTGGATGTAATCACATGAAGATGATTATTTCTAACTTAAAGGGAATGAAAAATAAAGTTGAAATTGGAAACTATGACGAAAATATATATATGATGAAATATAATGAAGTAAAAATCATTAGATAAGGAGAATTTCTGTGAGAAGTGGAGTAAGAAAAAAATAGATGATTTTAATTTTTTATGGAATCAACTTTTAGAAAACATAAAGCCAGAAAGTCTGCAAAATTAAGATTAAAAAGGATGAATGGAGGATATGACTGTACAGAAGACTATAAAAAAATAGTCATACCTTATTGGAAAAAGTACGGGCTAAAACCTGCTAAGATGTGGTATCAAATCTTTTGGGATAGAAGTCATGATTTAGATCCAAGATACATACCTGATGATTTGTTTTATGGAGTTATAGTTCCGTATTTCAGTAATCCGCAATTTAGAAGATTTGGAGAAGATAAATGTCTTCATTCAGTTTGGTTTAGAGATATAAAAAGACCAAGAACAATTATAATGAATATAGCAAGTGTCTATTATGATGCTGATTTTAATCCGATAACTAAAGAAGAAGCGGTGAATATTTGCTTAAAAGAAAATAAATTTATGTTAAAGCCATCTATAGATAGTGGTGAAGGAAGACTTATAACTTTCTTTGATGAAAATAATATAAAAAAGAAATTATTTCACAAGCTTTTGATGACCTTAAAGCAAATTTTATTGCTCAAGATTTTGTAAAACAACATGCTCTTTTAAATGAATTAAATGAATCATCTCTAAATACAGTTAGAGTAATTTCATTTTTCTTTAAAGGTAAAGTTCATATACTCTCATCTATTTTGAGAATTGGAGCAAAAGGTGCTAGAGTTGATAATATCGGAGCAGGTGGATATGCTTGTGTAATTAATCCTGACGGAACACTTCAAGAAAAGGGAGTAAATAGAAAAGCTGAATGGATTGAAAAAACTGATGAAGGAATAGAATTTAAGGGTAGATTTGTACCTTCATTTGATAAAGTTATAGAAATAGTTAAAAATGAACATAGAAAATTAGCTCATTTTAAATTGATTGGTTGGGACTTTAGCATTGATGAAAGTGGAGATCCAGTTTTTATTGAATACAATGTTACACCAGGAGCTAATCAAATAACTTTTGGTCCTACATTTGGAGATTTAACAGATGAAGTATTAGAAGAAGTTTTTATAACAAAAACTTTACAATATAGTCAAAATTAGGAGGAATTTATGAAAGTAGCTGTTGTAGGTGCTGGCAATGGAGGCTGTGCAGTTGCAGGAGATATGGCATATAGAGGACTGGATGTTACACTAATAAAGACGTCTAATTCTATACATGATGACAATTTTAATTATCTTGAAAAAAATAATGGGAAAATGACTCTAATAGACTTTGGAGATGACGGTTGTATGAATCCTGATGAACAGGAAAAGGTAGAAAAAGTGGGTTGCATTTCCAAAGTTACAAGAGATTTATCCGAAATTTCAAAAATGGATATAGTTTTAATCTATGTTCAAACTAATTATCATGAAGAGGTCATAAAAAGAGTATCTGAATATATAGTTGATGGACAAATCATTCTAATAAATCCCGGATATTTTTCAACAGCATATCTTTTAAAATATTGCAAAAAAGATATTACAATAGTTGAAGCGCAAAGCTCTTTTATTGACGGAAGAATAATTGAAAACGGGAAATTTAGAGTTGGTTTTAGAAATGTAAGAAATCCACTTGGAGTGTATCCTGTGAAAAATTTAGAATATGCCAAAGAAAAACTGGAAAAATTAGGATTTCCTTTCTATTATTTAAAAAATGTAGCAGAAGCTGGATTACATAATCCTAATATGATAGTACATACTATAGGTTCCGTCTTAAGTATTCCAATGATTGACTCTATGAAAGAGAATTTCTGTATGTATCACTATGCCTTTACAGAACATGTTTGGAACATTTTGGAAGCTTTAGATGATGAAAAAATGAATATTCTAGAAAAATTAGGTTTAGAAAGAATGTCCTATGTTGAAGCTTGTAAATTTAGAAATTCACTAGATGATAGTCAAGATGCAAAAGAAGTTTTCTTTGCTTATGCTTCTATGCCTACAAGAGCAAAGGCTCCGACAAATGTTAATTCTAGATATATAACTGAAGATATTCCTCAAGGTTTGGTAATGTTAGAATCTTTAGGGAAATCTTTAGGAATAAAAACTCCAATAGCAACTTCTCTAATAGAAATTGCAAGCTCAGCTTTAGGTGTGGATATGAGAGCAAATGGAAGAACACCGGAAAGACTTGGAGAAGAAAATATTAAAAAAATATTAAATGATTGTTTATAAAAATTTTTAAAAATGAAAGTGAGTAGAAATGAGCTCTAGATATTTTATGATTTTAAGAACTCTTTTTATCAAATCGCCTATGAAGAGAGTTGAATATTTGAAAAAACATAATGTTTTTAGAAAATGTGGAAATAGAGTGATGATAAATTCAAGAAAAATACCATTGTATCCTAATTTAATAAGCATTGGAAATAATGTTTGGATTGCTTCAGGAGTTAATTTTGTTACTCATGATGTAATACATTATATGTTGAATGGACTTGGCAGAGGACAATTTACTGAAAAAGTAGGTTGTATAGATATAGGAGATAATGTATTTATCGGTTCTAATTCACAGATTATGTATGATGTAAAAATTGGAAATAATGTTGTAATAGCAGCAGGAAGTTGTGTTACTAAAGATATTCCAGATAATTCTGTTGTTGGAGGAGTACCTGCTAAAGTAATAGGAGATTTTGAATCTTTAGTTAAAAAACGTGCAGAATTTAAGCTAGAACATGAATTTAATAAGTCGAAACAAGAAATTTCTAAAGAATGTGAAGATGAAATTTGGGAACAATTTTATAAAATAAAAAATAAGTAAGGTATTGGGAAAAATTATGGAAAGAGAAAGTTTATTTAGTAAAATATCAAGATTTAATAGAGATATAACATCTAATTTACCAGAAGATATATCATTTTTTAAGAAGATAAGAGTTTTCTTTGATTTTGTTGTAGAATGGAAATTTCATGGAGTATATTTGCTCGACTATATTCAATATGGTTTTTATTGGAAGACAAAACCAGAAAGAAGAAAATATTTTGTTCATGGAAGATTAATAGAGATGATGCAAAGAGCAAATAATCCAGAACATAGATATATTTTTGACCAAAAACCTGAATTTGATAAGAAGTTTGCTGATTTTTTACAAAGAGATTGGATAGATACAAAAGATGCAAACTTATCAGACTTTATTAAATTTTTAGATGGTAAGGATACCTTTTTTGCAAAAGACCCTTGTGGAATGTTTGGGTTAGGAGTAAAGAAAGTTTCTGTTAGCGAGATAGAAGATGTAGAAAAATGCTTTGAGGAGTATAGAAAACAAAATATTCTTTGCGAAGAATCTTTAAATCAATGTAAGGAAATGTCTGATTTTAATGATACTTCTATAAATAGTATAAGAGTAGTTTCTTTTGTTAGAGCTAATGGTGAAGTTGAAATAATTGGTGCATTACTAAGAATTGGGAGGAAAGGTAAAATAGCGGATAATTTTCATCATATGGGAATTGCTTCTTATGTAGATCCAAAAACTGGAATAGTTTGTACTAAAGGTTTAGATAAAAATAATGATTGGCATATCTTCCATCCAGATTCAAATACTCAAATAGTAGGCTTCCAAGTTCCAATTTGGAATGAAGTTGTAGATACGATTAAAAGGGCTGCAAAAGTAGTTCCTGATATGAGATATATAGGTTGGGATGTTGTAATAACTAAGGATTATAAAGTAGAATTAGTTGAAGGAAATCCTGGTGCTGACCCAGATGCCGAACAAATTACTACTAAAGAGGGAAGATGGCCTTATTATAAACAATATTTGGATGAATTATAATTCGGAGGAATGTTATGATAAGTTTTGTTAACGATTATAGCAATGGGGCTTGTCCCGAAATTTTAGAAGTAATGATTAATAATAATTTTGAAAATAACAATCCTTATGGAAGAGATTATCATACTGAAAATGCTATAAAGTTGATTAGGGAAAAAATAAAAAATGAAAATGCCTATGTTCGTATTTTTTCGGGTGGAACTCAAACTAATTTGGTAGCAATTTGTGCTTTTTTACGTCCTCATGAAGCTGTTATAGCTGTAAAGACAGGACATATATGTGTTCATGAAACTGGTTCCATAGAAGCAACAGGACACAAGTGTATTGAAGTTACAGGAAAAGATGGGAAAGTAACAGTTGAAGATATTGAAAAAGCTTGTGGAGAACAAAATTGGGATCATGCAGGAATACTAATTGTAAAACCTAAATTAGTTTACATAAGTCAAACAACTGAGGTAGGAACAGTTTATACAAAAGAAGAGCTTTATAATTTAAGAAAAGCTTGTGATAAACATAATTTGTACTTATATTGTGATGGGGCAAGACTTGCAAGTGCACTTGATTGCTCTGATGTTACTTATGAGTTGCTAGCTGAATTATGTGATTCTTTTTATATAGGTGGAACAAAAAATGGGGCTTTATTTGGTGAAGCACTTGTAATAATTAATGATAGATTAAAAGAAGATTTTGGATATATCGCAAAGCAAAGAGGCGGAGTTTTAGCTAAAGGTTGGTTATTAGGATTACAATTTGAAAGACTAATGGAAGGTGACCTTTATAAGAATATTGGTGCTTATTCTAATAGATTAGCAATTAAGTTAAAAAAGGAATTTTAGATTTAGGTTTGAAATCAAGAATTGAAAGTCCATCTAACCAACAATTTTTTGTATTTCCTAATAAAATATTAGCTAAATTAAAAGATAAATTTGATTGGGAAATAATTGAGAAGATAGATTCAGAACATACTGAGATAAGATTAGTAACAAGTTGGTCTACAAAAGAAGAAGAAGTAGAACTATTTTTACAGGAGTTAAAAAATGCTTTTAAGTATTAGAGAAAGAAGATTACATTTTTCAATAACTAAAGAAAATTTTCCTAAATTATTGGTATTTTTATGGTTACTTAGCGACTTTTTTCTTACAGCAGCTAGATTTTTTCTTCATAGATTGAATATTGAAGGAAATCCTAGAGAAATTGTATTATTCGCAGTAGCTTCTTTTCCAATACTTTTATTAATAAGATATTATAGAGAAGATAAAGAGATATTAAAAGATAGTAAATTATTTTTCTTAATTTATATTTTTTCTGCATTGAGTTTTCTAATTAATTATGTATTTTTTCCTCAATATAGATATTTCTATTTTAGAAAAGAATATGGATTGTTAAGAGTTTTTAGACCGGATTCAGCTATTTATGCACTTTTGTTTTTTTCCATTTTAGATGATCCTAAAGATTTTTATAAAATAATTAAAAATTTTTCATATCTAAATTTCTTAAAGATATTTATTTCGGTTTATATTCCAAGACTTATTCGTGGATATTGGGTTGACGTAAACCATGTGGGAGCAAAGGTAACAAGATTATATAGTTTGAGTTTTGGATATACTTTGATTTTTCCTACAATAGTTTTTCTTTACGTTTATATGAAAGAAAAAAACCAAAAGACTTGCTTTTAAGTATACTTTGTATAGGAATGATATTTTTTCAAGGCTCAAGAGGTGCATTGTTTTTGCCAATATTATTTTTAATTTTTATGGCTATTTCTAATTCAATACATCTTGATAATAAAAGAAAAAGTTTGAAAAAATAACTATAATAATTGGAGTTTTAGGACTTATATTTTTATTTAAAAATGAAATTTATGATTTTCTTATAAATACTTTCCAAAATCTTGGTTTGAAAACTAGAACTATAACAAAACTACTTGAATCAAGCATCACGGACGATAGTGGTAGAAATGAAATTTGGACATTAGTTAGAAAAGCAATAAAAGATAACTGGGTATTTGGTTATGGTGCATATGGAGATAGACCTTTTGTATTTCCTGAACACTTTGTAGGATATTCACATAATATAGTTTTAGAAATGGTATGTAGTTTTGGATTAGTTGGAGTAGGTATTCTTACATTTTTGTTAATTCAGACAATAAAGATGTTTTTATGTAAAGATAGACTTTGGAGAGAACTCTATATAGTATTCTTTACAGTTTCTTGCCAATTATTCTTATCTTTATCTTTCTGGTATGTAACAGAGTTTTGGATTATGATAGCTATTTTATATAAGTATTATAGAAACAATAAAAGGATGGAAGTATGTCAAAGGTTAAAGGAAATGTAGTTTTAAAATCAGGAATATGGTATACGATAAGCAATTTTCTTTTTAGATCGATTGCATTTATTACTGCACCAATTTTTTCCAGAGTTTTGAGCAAAGATGATTATGGACAATATAATAATATTGCGAGTTGGGTAGCTGTAATGTCTATCCTTTTTGCATGTGATATACATTCTTCTATAATTAGAGCGAAACTCGACTATGAAGAGGATTTGCCTAGTTATTCTTTTTCAGCTCTAGTTTTATCCAATATAATAACAATTTCTTTTTATATAGTTTTTTTGATTTTTGGTAATCAGATAAGTGCTTTTACAGGAATAGATAAAAAATATTTTCATATAATATTTTTATTTATTCTTTTTCAAGAGGCATTTTATAATTTCATAACAACTGAAAGAGCTTTTTATAGGTATAAGGCTTTTTCATTATTAACGGGTTTAATTGTAGTATCTACAAGTTTACTTTCCGTTTTCTTAGTTGTTCTTTGTAATAATAAATTAGATGGAAGAGTTTATGGTCAATACATTCCTTATGTAGTCATTGGACTATTTATGTATATTCTAATTGTTAAAAGAGGGAAGACTATAAAAAAATCGTATCTTAAATATGCTTTATTTTTTAGTTTACCTCTAGTGCCACATCAATTATCTTTGATTGTATTAGGTTCTTCTGATAGGATTATGCTTACCAAAATGGCAGGTACAGAACACACTGCAATTTACAGTGTTGCTTATATAATTACTGTAATAATTTATGCTCTATTGGATTCAATGAACAAGGCATGGGCTCCTTGGGTTCTCGATAATTTAAAACAAGGTAATAAAAGATTAATAAAAAAATATTCAACTAAATATTTTGGACTGTTCTTTGTAATGATTGTTGGAATACTATTAGTTGCCCCTGAAGTTATGTTATTTTTAGGTGGAAAAAAGTATATTGAAGGTGTTGGTGTTTTACCACCTTTGATTATTGGTTGTTTATTCCAATTCGCATATACGATGTTTGTTCAAGTAGAATTTTTTGAAAAGAAAATGAAAGTTGTTGCAATGGGAACTACAGTTGCAGCAATTGTTAATATTGTTTTGAATTTCATTTTTATAGGAAAGTATGGATATATAGCAGCAGGATATACAACTTTAGCAGGATATGTTGTACTATTTTTAATTCATTACAATACTATATGTAAATTGGGATATAAGAAGCTTTTTGATTTAAAGACAATTCTTACTTGTCTAGTAATTTCTTTTCCAATGATTTTAATTTTTGAGTTGATTTACAAAAATAATATTATTAGATATATTTTATTTGTTATATATATGATTTTATTCATATATATTCTATTCATAAACAAGAAGAGAATCAAGAAATTGTTGAGGGGATAAATATTTTCAAATTACAAAATTTGTACTGCACCTAAATCTTGAATTTAAGAAAATGGTGCAGTTTTTATATACTTGATTTTAAGTTGTTTTAAGGTTATACTGTTATAGTATATAAAAAAAGTATAGAAAAAAATACGGGGTGATTTTATGAGGATTTTAATTTGTGAAGATGAAATTGATTTGGCAGATGGTCTTTGTGCTATTCTAAAAGGTAATAAGTATTCTGTTGATGTCGTTTATGACGGAGAAGAAGCACTTACTTATTTAGAAGCGGAAAACTACGATGCTGTTGTTTTAGATATTATGATGCCGAAAGTTGATGGTATTACTGTTTTAAAAACTATTAGAGAAAATGGAAACAGCATTCCAGTTATTATGCTTACCGCAAAGTCTGAACTTGATGATAAGATTGTGGGACTTGATAGTGGAGCAGACGACTACCTTACTAAGCCTTTTGAAGTTAAGGAATTGCTCGCTAGACTTAGAGCTATAACTAGAAGAAAAGAAAATGTAACAGACAATGTTTTGACATTTGGAAATATTACTTTAAACAGAACGACTTTTGAATTGTCATCAGAAAAGGGCAATTACAAACTTACAAACAAAGAATTTCAAATGCTTGAAATGTTAATGTCAACACCTTCAAATATCATTTCAGCTGATACATTTATGGATAAAATATGGGGTTATGATACAGATTCTGATATAAGTGTCGTTTGGGTTTATATTTCATATCTTAGAAAAAAACTTGCAAAACTAGATGCAGATGTTGAGATAAAAGTAACTAGAAATGTTGGTTACTCTTTGGAGGCTATAAATGGAAAGTAAACTTAGAAAAAAGTTTATCTATTTTTCAGTTGGAATTATCTCCATTGTAATTTTGGCAATTCTGGCTTTTGTAAATGTTGCTAACTTCTATAATCTTAAACATAGCTCAGATGAACTACTAAAAACATTAATCGAAAATAATGGAGTTATGCCAAGTTTTGCAGTAGTTAATGAAAATGCTGACGAAAAAAAGACATTATATCTTAAGAACTTTTCTAACAGATTTTTTACAGTTAGAACAGATAATCAAAAAAATATTGTAACGGTTAATACAGATGATGTTTTTTTACAAGTGCTTCCGATGCTGTTGATTATGCAAAAACAGTTTTAGCAAAAGGAAAACATAGTGGCTATTACAAGGGTTTTAAATATATGGTTGAAAATACGGATAAGGGAAAGTTGATTGCCTTTGTAGATGTTGTAAAAGATTTTGATGTCTTTTATTCAAATCTTGGAAATAGTGTTATTATAAGCCTTTTAGTTTTAGGACTTGTTACATTCTTTTCATATGTTTTATCAAAAAAAGCTGTTGCACCTATGGTTCAAGCATATGAAAAGCAAAATGCTTTTATCACAGATGCAAGCCACGAGTTAAAAACACCACTTGCTATAATAAAGACAAGTGCAGATGTGCTTGAAATGGAAGGTGGAGAGAGTAAGTGGACAGGAAATATTCATAAACAGGTAAATAGATTAAATGGGCTTATCGGGAATTTGATTTCACTTACTAAACTTGACGAATCTGATGACTTGGATAAAATGGATTTTTCTTTTTCTGATGTGCTTAATGATTGTATTACAGATGTTAAAGACTATGCTTTAAGTTTGGATAAAAATATAGTCACAGATATTGAAGATGGAATTTCTTTTAAGGGAAATGAAAAATTAATTAGACAGGTTATAGGAATTTTGCTTGATAATGCTATTAAATATGCAAAAGAAAATAGTGATATAAATGTAAGACTAACAAAGCAAAATAAAAAAATAGTATTTACTGTAGAAAATGAGGCAGACAATTTAGAAATTAAAAACTATAATATCTTATTCGAAAGATTTTACAGAGCTGATAGTTCAAGAAATAGTAAAACTGGCGGATATGGAATTGGACTTTCTATCGCTCAATCAATTGTTTTAAAACATAAAGGAAAAATTTCTGCTGACAGTTTTGATGGAGAAAAAATTGCTTTTACAGTTAAGTTATAAAAATTGAATAATATAGATTAGAGCTGTTATTAAATTAATGGCTCTTTTTTATGTTTTCTTTTATATATAATTTTTAAAGTTTATTTGCTTTTAACGTCTAGCTCTTAAACAAAGGTATTTTCCGTATACGTCATCTTGAGCGAAGTGCAACGGAGTCGAAAGATCTCATACTTTTGCTTTAGCAAAAGTAAATGTATCGTAGATACATCCAATATATAAATATTCTAATATTATTTGTATTTAAATAATATTATACTTATTAGAAATTTAAGAAAAATGTTTAATTAAATCCTTATTGATTATGAAATATTTTTTCGTAATCACTGGCTTTATGAGATCTCTCGACTGCGCTCGAGATGACGTGTTGGGGGTGTTTCTCTTCAAAGTGATAAGACGTGAAATATTCTGTTTTCTATGCAATTTTTAAAATAATTTTTGAAATTTGTTTGCTCTTAACGTCTAGCTCTTAATCGAAGATTTCTCCAAATACGTCATTTCGACCGAAACGAAGCATAGCTGAGTGAAGTGGAGAAATCTCATTTGATTGTTTACTTGTAAACAATCAACAGTAGGTCTGATGCAAAGATTGTCCAAATCTTTGAATTGGCTACAATCGACTTCGAAAATCTCATAAATGTATCATAGATACATTGGTTATGTGAATCTCTTTATACATCATTTTTTCTTACTCAAAAATATTTTTTAAATAAAAATATATTTAAGGTTAATCAAAGGTTACTTTTGTAAAATGTAATTACAAAATATGAATAAGAATTTAATTGTGTTGAAATAGTATTAAGGAGGACATATGAAGGCTAATAAATTGGTAGTTGAATTATTCAGTTTGGCTATATTGTCTGGTTGTTTGGTAGCTTGTAGTAAACCTACAAAAGAAACCAATACACATTCGATGCAAAATATGAAAGTAAATAGAACTAATTCAAATGCTAAGTCGAATATATTTGCAGATGATGATTATGATGCTATGGTCGATGAAAAAAATAGTACAATTTTGAATTTAAGTGATATTTCTAAAATAAAAGGAGAAAATTTAAGTGTTTCTGGAAATGTTATAACTATTTCTGCAGGAGGAACTTATATTTTAACCGGTAAACTCGATGATGGTCAAATTGTAGTTAATGCAAAAAGTAATGATAAAGTAAAACTTGTGTTGAAAGGAGTTGATCTTTCTTCATCTAAAGGAAGTCCTATTTTAGTTGAAAATGCTAAAAAGACTATTATTACTCTAGCATCAGACACTAATAATAAATTGGAACTAAAAGGTGAATATAATAAAGAGGACAACAAGGATTCAGTTATTTTTTCAAAGAGTGATTTAAGTTTTAACGGTACAGGAATTTTAAATCTTTTCTCACCTTATGGTAGAGGAATTGTATCTCAAGATAAGGTAGTCTTTGTAGACGGAAAGTATGCAATGGATACTGCTGGAAATACTGTAAGTGCTAATAATTCTGTAGCAATAGCCGATGGTAAATATGATATTAAGTCTGGCGAGAAAGGTACAGGATTAAAAGCTTCTGGAGATGGTAATAAAGGCAGAGTATATATTGCAAATGGAAATTTTAAGATTTCCGCTGGAAAAGACGGAATAAATTCAAATTCAAAAGTTACAATAAACAATGGAAATATAAATATAAAAAGTGGAGATAACGGTATCGAAAGTGAGAATATAGACATAAGAGGCGGAAACACACAGGTTGTTTCGAAAGATGATGGCATATTTGCAAGTAGCAAAAAAGATACTGAGCCAGATTCTCTACATATACAAATAAGTGGGGGAAAAGTTAGTGTTTATTCCGAAAAAAATGGATTAAATTCTAAGGGTGATATTTCCGTAACTGGAGGAGAAACTATTGTAGAAAGTTCAAATAACAGCGAAAATTCAGTACTGAATTATGAAGGCTCTGCTAAAATAAGTGGAGGAACTTTTGTAGGTGCTGGAAATTCTTCAACAGTTAAAAGTTTTGGAGATTCTTCAACTCAGGGAAGTATGTTGATGAAATTTGACAAAAAAACTAAAGAAAATCTGAAAGTTTTGGATGAATCAGGAAAAACCTTAACGGAATATAAACCAAAATCGGAATATCAAACTGTTATAGTGAGTACAAAAGGGATAAAAGAAAATAATAAATATACTTTAGTGGCAGGGAATCAGACTTTAGACGTTTTCTTAGATAAGATAAATTATAAATCTGCCGAACTTGTTGAAAAATAATTGAAATAGATGGAAAAAGTAACTGATGATTGTAAAAAGCTGTGAAAAAATTCACAGCTTTTTTAATGAAAAATAAAACTATCTAATATATGAAATCATATCTTTTTCTTCAATCCTAACCATTTTCATAGACTTGTAAAATTCATTATCTCTAATATCGTGAATATCTGTAAAAAGGCAAAAAGTTCTAACATCTTTATATTTATCTGAAACATACTTAAATAGTTTTGTTCCAATTCCTTGCCTATAGTAATTAGAATCTACAATCAAGTCTTGAATAAGTAATATGTGTTCGCCATCTCCAACACAACGAATAAATGCAATTAATTTATCATTCTCGAAAGCACCTAAAAGATAAAGTGAATTTTTAAAAGCTCTTTTTAGTTTTTCATCATTTTTTAGATATGCAGACCAGTTTGCAGATTTAAAAATTCTCTTTATTTCTTCAAAATACTTGTTATAATCAAATTCTTTAAATTCCATAAAACCTCCTATATTTCTAGGAATAATTTAATCCCCTCTTTTAATTTTTCGTCACTAAGTGTTGCAAAACCTAATAAAATCGAAGGGATTTCTCTTTTTGTTCCATAAGAGCCAAGTCCATAGACTTTTATCTTTTTTCTTTTGCTTTTTTTATAATATATTCTTCTGAGTAAGTTTTTGGATATTCTAAAACAATATGAAGCCCTGCATCTGCACCTCTTATTGTTATATCTTTTCTTTTACTTAACATATCCATTAATAGTTGTCTTTTTTTAGAGTAGATTTTTCTCATTCTGTTAAGATGTTTTTCAAATTCCCCAGACTCTATAAAAGTTGTAAGCATTTTTTGCACCATAATTGAAACGGGACAGATAAAAAATTTGAAAATTTTATTATATTTTTCAACCAAATTGAATGGTAAAACCATAAAACTCACTCTAAAGCTTGGAGAGATTGACTTTGAAAAAGAGCCAATATAAATTACTTTATCATTCACATCAATTGATTTTAATGCTGGAACTGGTCTTTTTGAATACTTAAATTCACTGTCATAGTCGTCCTCGATTACATATTTTATCCTTTTCATATTCAAAAGTTCAACACGTCTTTGCATATTCATTATAACGCCAGTTGGGAATTGATGAGCTGGAGTAATAACACAAAAATCTGACTTTGATTTTTTAATTTTGTTAAATCCATTCCATTTTCATCTACTGGAATAAATTCATAGTTTATATCATTTGTATCCATGATATTGGAAAGCATGTTGTATCCTGGGTCTTCAATTCCAAATTTTCCTGAAATTAATTTAAAAATAATTTGAAAAAGATATTCAGATCCGCTTGAAATTACAATTTGTGAAGGGTCGGCCTTAAAACCTCTTGATTTATCAAGATATTCTGAAATTTGTGTTCTAAGTGGAAGATAACCTTGATAATCAACTTTCTCTAAAATATTTTTATTGTCGAAAATATTTGAAGATATTTTTTTGAATATCTTATAAGGAAATTCTTCACTTACACCGCTGTATGAGAAATCATATTCGATATTTTCTTCTTCTTTTGTTATATGAATTGGCTTGCTATCTAGGACATAAAGCTCCCCAACATCAGAAACAAAAAAACCCTGTCTCTCTTTTGAGTAAATAAAGCCTTCTTCCAAGAGTTTTGAATAGGCATTATCTACAGTATTTAAAGAGATATTATACTCTTTTGCAAGATTTCTCTTGCTTGGAAGTTTTTTATTAGCTTTGTAAGTTCCATTAATTATCTCATTTTTAAAATACTCATATATTTGCATATAGAGTACACCATTATTTAATATTAACATTCTGACACCATAAAAAAATATTATTTTGATACTACAAACAGTATCAATATCTATATTATACTATATTTGATTAGAATTAACAAAGGAGCATTTATATGGAAAACAAATTAAGTATTAAAAAAATAACATTAATAGGAGTAATGGCAGCGGTTGTTTTTGTAGCTTCACAAATCCAAATCCAAATACCACTTGGAGCAAGTGCAACTAGAGTACATATCGGAAATGGATTTTGCCTATTATGTGGACTTTTATTAGGACCTCTTGCAGGCGGTCTTGCATCTGGTATGGGCTCAGCAATTTTTGATTTAATAAATCCAATTTATCTACCTTCTGCACCATTTACATTTACATTTAAATTTTTAATGGCTTTCATATGTGGTAAAATCGCATACTCAAACGGAGCAAAAGCAGAAGACTTTAAGAAAAATTTAATAGGTTCAATAACAGGAGCTGTCACTTATGTAATTTTATATTTATCTAAAAGTTATATATCTGATATTTATGTTAAAGGATTACCTCAAGCAGGAGCAATTGCAAAAGGGCTACAAAGATTATGGGCTTCATCAGTTAATGCAATTGTTGGAGTTTTAATTGCTGTTATATTGGTAAAGGCTTTAAAGCCAATTTTGAAAAAGAGTATAAGATAGATGAGAATTTTAGTATTTAATGACTACTGTGTAGTTGGAAATATGGCATTAAAGGCAAATATTTCAGTATTAACACAAAATGGTCATGAAGTGTTTGGAGTTCCAACCAAAATATTCTCTTCTAATATGAGTTATAAGGATTATATAAGTTTTAATATTCCAAACTTTTCTGAAACAGTCCAAAAAGTCCTTGAAATTAAGAAAGTTGATGCAATTTATATTGGATTTATTGATAATGATGAAGTTTTTGTAATAATAAAAGAAATTTTACAAAATTTTAAAGGGAAAGTCATTTTAGATCCAATACTTGGAGATAATGGTATAAAATACTCCGGAACAACTGCAAAACAAATATCTTTTTATAGAGAACTTTTGAATTTTGCAGATATAGTAACACCAAATCTCACAGAGGCTATTTTATTAACAGAATATAACAAAATATTTTCTGAAATAGAAAGAAAAGATATAGAAAAAATCGCTAAAAAACTTGCTGAAATGGGTGCAAAACTGGTTATAATCAAAAGTTTTGAAGAAAAAACAAGCTTAATACTCTGTATTTTTGCGAAAACTCAATAAAATGGTTTGAAAGTGAAAAAGTTGATATAAAAATTTGTGGAACGGGGGACGTATTTTCGTCTCTTGTAGCAAGTGAGTTGCTAAAAGGAGAGAAATTAGAAAATTCAATCGATAAAATCCAAAAACTATTATTTAAAAATATAGAAAAACAAGAAAAGTTTGAAGGTTTAAATGAAATACAATTAGAAAACTTTAAAATAGGCGAATAGCCTATTTTTTGTTTGGAAAAATTTTAAAAATGATAAAAATTGCATAGAAAACAAAATAATTCACGTCATAGTACTTTGCGAAGAGATGTCCTCAACACGTCATCTCGACCGGAGTGAATCTAGCCCTAACTTTGTTTGTTAGCAAACAAAAGTAGGTCTGACGGGACAATTGTATCTAAAGATACAGTTGTCCTGGAGATCTCCTAAGGCTCCGT
The DNA here is from genome assembly GCF_000214475.1 of Parvimonas sp. oral taxon 110 str. F0139. Taxonomy (GTDB): domain Bacteria; phylum Bacillota; class Clostridia; order Tissierellales; family Peptoniphilaceae; genus Parvimonas. Next base: position 781,262 of record NZ_AFII01000002.1, read on the forward strand.
GCTTGGAAACAAAAGTAGATCTGACGGAGTCATTGTGTACAATGATACAATATTTCCTAAATCTCCCTGCTTGCAAACAATATAATAAAATTTCTACAGTCATATGAACTAAATTTAAAGAAAATAGAAAATTTTTTATCATACTTCTTTTTGATTATGATTATTCATTTTTATTGTAGGGTATATTTTTATCAAATTCTAAAAGGAGAGAGAACTATGAAAAAGAAGATTGCAGTTTTATGCTCAGTGTTCGTTATAGTTTTTGGAATTTTCATTTTTAAAAACTTTTATATGAATAAAAACAATAAAGATGATAGTAATGAAAACTCCAAAAATAATACTATCACAGAAAACAAATCCAATAATAACAATAAAAATGATAGTAGCAACGACAACAAAAACAGTTCAGATTCTAAAAACTCTAATTCAGATGAGAATCTAACTTTAGAAAGTCTAAAAAGTCAAAAAAAGGTTATGATTTTAGACTTTAGCCAAAATGGATGACATGCTTGTGCTGTTCAGCACCCAGTTTTGGAAAAACTGAGAAAAGAATATAAGGATAAAGTAATAATAAAAACTATCGACCTTAGAAAACAACAAGCATTTGCATCACAATTTCCAGTAAGAGTAACACCTACTTTATTTTACTTCAATGCAGATGGAACACCTTATGAAGCAAAGGGAGATTTGGCGAAGAAAATAAGTTATGTTGCTTATGAAGATAAGAAAACTGGCGAATTAAAGTTTGGTGGATCAGAAGGTGTTGTTAAATATGAAGAATTAAAGCAAGTTATTGAGGAGATGTTGAAGAATGTTAAATAATTTAGAGAATATCATTGGAGAAGGATTGAAATCTTTTGGTATCTTAGCTCCAATCCTCGCATTACTTGGAGGAATACTAACTTCTATTTCACCTTGCTCACTTGCATCAATTCCTTTGATTATTGGTTTTATGACTGGAACTAAGGAAGATGACACTAAAAGAGCTTTTAAAATTTCTGTTGTATTCGCCATTGGAATGGCAATAACTTATACAACTTTAGGGGTTTTAGCAGCTTTACTTAGTAAGATTTTTAATCAATCAGGACAACTTTGGAATATATTTTTAGGAGTTGTTATGATTTTAATGGCATTGCAAACTTGGGAGATAATAAATGTAGTTCCAAGTAAAATTTTGACTAACAAAAGTAAAAAGACTGGATATATAGGTGCTTTGATAGTTGGAATAATGGCAGGGTTGTTTTCAAGTCCTTGTTCAACTCCAATTTTAGTTGCATTACTTGCGATTGTTGCTTCAAAAGGAAGTTTACTTTGGGGAGTATTACTATTTTTGCTATATTCAATAGGCAACAGTATTTTGGTAATAATTGCAGGAACTAGTACAGGCTTTGTTGGAAAAGTGATGTCAAATAAATCTTATGGAAAAATATCAGATATTGTAAAAATTGTTTTTGGAATAATAATTTTACTTATAGGTCTATATTTCTTATATTTAGGCTTTTAATTAGAAATTTTAGAAAAAAATTCGCCCTTCTGAAATATTTGTATTGGGTGAGTTTTCGGAAGATTTTTTACTTCACAAGAATTAGAACTTAGTAAAAAACTAAGTTCTTTTTTATGGTTTTTATATATAAATTATTAAAAAAACAGAATTTCAAACGATTTAAGCCTTAAAAATGTGGACATTTGTTGTTATTTATGATAAAATATAAGAGGTGACATTTTTTAATAGATATTATTTAGAATGTTAGAAAATTTTTGAGATTTTTAAAAATTATAGTTAAAAAACAATTATTAAAAAAATATTTCTTATGGAAAGGGGATTGAATAGTGAAGAAAAGGGAATTTATTAATAAGCTTGTATCGGTAATGGCAATAGTTTCATTGATTATGCCAATCGCATCTCAGGCTTATGCAGCAGATCCAATTAAGGGAATAGAAGTAAAAGCTGATAGAACTGAGTTGGATAAAGCTGTAAAGGAAGCAAAAGATTCTGGATTAGATATTACAGAAGATTCTGTAGTGGATAAGGGTTCTGTTGGCTCTAATGCAGAGGCTAATGCTAAATTAGCGGAAATTGATGCTGATTATAAAGCTCAGATTAAAAAAATTAAAGAAACAAAAGTTAAATTGGATGAGTATAATGCTAAAAAAGCAGAATACGATAAGAAAAAAGCACAATATGATAAAGATTTAGCTAAATATGAGGAAGATTATAAAAAATACTTAAAAGAGTATGATGATTTTCAAAAGCAATACGAAAAAGAAAAAAAGAAATGGAAAAGGCATTAGAAGACTACAAAAAGAATAAAGATAATCCTGGATTTTTGTCTTCTCCATATGCTAAAACACTTGTATATGATTCAGAGCCAGATGCAAAGTTAACTCTATCTGAGAATCAAGGAAGTTATGTATCAGCTAATGCAGTTGATAAGGCATTTAGTAAGACACCTAAATATACAGAAAAAACATTGCAATTAGATGATATGAGTGTTAAAGATTTGGAAAATGCCGGCGGTATTATAAATAACACGGAATTGTATGGAAATATCGGCAATAAATCTTCATGGAAAACTACTGTTAGTAATAATGGTACGGTAAAATGGGCAACAGTTCTATTACAAAAGGGACAAAGTGTAACAGCCACATATACAAACCTTCAAAAAACTTATTACAATGGTAAAAAAATCTCAAAAATAGTTTTTAAATATACTTTAACTTCAGACTCTGCTTTTAAGAATACTAAGGCATGGTTAGGAATCTTTACAGACCCAACACTTGGGATATTCGCATCTGCTTACACAGGCGACACTGAAAAAGATACTTCCATTTTTGTTAAAAATGAATTCACTTTTTATGATCAAGATGGAAATCCAGTTGAATTTCAAGATGCGTTAATGTCAGTCGCATCTCTTAACCGTGAACACAATTCTATAGAGCTTGCTAAAGATTATATGCCAGGACAATTTGTAAAAATTTCCGGTTCAACAGTAGGCGAAGATACAAAACGTAATTTGATTTATGCAACTGAAAGCTTGAACTTTAAACAAGGTGAAGGTGGTTGTAAACATTCTATGTATAAACGTCCAAGTGAACCTGGATCAGGTTGGGATACTGCTGATGCAGAAAATTCATGGTATGGTGCTGGTGTAGTTAGACTACAAGGTAGTAAAAATTATATTACACTTGGGGCGGCTTCTGCTACAAAAATTTTAGATGGTCCAGATTATGGCCCTAAGGTTAAAGATAAAGATAATACTGAAGGCAAGAGGCCTAACATTTGGTATTCTTTAAATGGTAAGGTTCGTGCGATTGGTATTCCTGAAATTAAAGCAAAGGAACCAAATAAGCCAACTAAACCTACACCACCAGAAGAACCACAAAAACCGGATACAAAAGTTACTTATCACTACAGTGTGCTTTATGTAAAATCACAAGTAGAAAAGAAAGTGCTTAATGAAAATAATCAAGATATAAATAATAGTGTAGTAAAAACAGGTTCAGTAGTAAATTTTGAATTAAATACTTCTGCTTTTCCAAAAGGACATGAAGAAATAAAATCCTTAGTTTTTACTGATACATTACCTGAAGGTTATGAACTTGATTTAGCAAGAACTCAAGCTAAGAATGTTGATTATAATGTAGAATATACAGAAGGAACAAGAGTTCTTAAATTTACAGCAAAGGAAAGTTTATTACAAAAAATAAACGGAGACTTTACAAAAGAAGCAAAAGTAACTTCACCTATAATTACAGGTAAGGTAACAAAAGAAGGAACTAAATACGAAAATAAATTTGATATCAATATAAACAATGTTTATAAAGTTGAATCAAAACCAGTAAAAGTATTTACACCAAAGAAACCAGTTAAAGATGTATTTGATAGTAAAGATAATAAAGCAAGTATTGATGGTAAAGAAGTAAAAGCGGGCCAAGAACTACTTTACAAAGTTACTTATACAAATACAACTGGAAAAGAACAAAAGGTTGTAATAAAGGATAAGATTCCAAAACATACAACTTATGTTAAAGACTCTGCTGACAATAACGGAGTTTATAAAAATGGTGAAATCACTTGGACTAAAGATAAAGTAGCCAATGGAGATACATTCGAAGTTACATTCAGGGTAAAAGTTGATGATAATGTAAGTGGAGAAAAAATTCTTAATAAGTCAAATGTTATTGAAGGAAATAACAATTACGAAACAAACGAAACAACAAACCCAACATCAACAAAACCAGTTAAAGACGTTTTTGATAGCAAAGACGACAGTACAAGTATAGACGGTAAAGAAGTAAAAGCAGGTCAAGAACTACTTTACAAAGTTACTTATACAAATACAACTGGAAAAGAACAAGATGTAACAATAACTGATAAGATTCCGGAACATACAACTTATGTTAAAGACTCTGCTAATAATAATGGTGTTTACAAAGACAGAGAAATTACTTGGACTAAAGAAAAAGTAGCTAATGGCGAAAAATTTGAAGTTACATTTAGGGTAAAAGTTGATGACAATGTAAGTGGAGAAAAGATTTTAAATAAGGCAAATGTTCTTGAAGGAAAAAATAGTTTTGTCACAAATGAAACAACAAATCCAACATCAACAAAGCCAGTAAAAGATGTTTTTGATAGCAAAGACAATAAAGCAAGTATCGATGGTAACGAAGTAAAAGCAGGTCAAGAGCTACTTTATAAGGTTACTTACAAGAATACTACTGGAAAAGAACAAAAAGTTGTAATTAAGGATAAGATTCCAGAACATACAACATTTGTAAAGGGATCAGCTACAAATAATGGTGTTTTCAAAGACGGAGAAATCACTTGGACTAAAGAAAAAGTAGCTAATGGAGAAACATTCGAAGTTACATTTAAAGTAAAAGTTGATGACAATGTAAATGGCGAAAAGATTCTTAATAAAGCTAATGTAGTTGAAGGAAAGAATAGTTACGATACAAACGAAACAACAAATCCAACATCAACAAAACCAGTAAAAGACGTTTTTGATAGCAAAGATGACAGTACAAGTATAGATGGTAAAGAAGTAAAAGCAGGCCAAGAACTACTTTATAAAATTACTTATACAAACACTACTGGTAAAAAACAAACAGTAACAATAACTGATAAAACTCCAAAACACACAACATTTGTTTCTGCAGATAATGATGGAACAGAAAATGGCGGAACTATTACGTGGGTTAAAGATGTTGAAAATGGAGATTCTCTAACAGTTACTTTCAAAGTAAAAGTTGATGATAATGTAAATGGAGAAAAGATTTTAAATAAGGCAAATGTAGTTGATGGAAATAATAGTTACGATACAAACGAGACAACAAATCCAACACCTACAAAGCCGGTAAAAGATGTATTTGATAGTAAAGATAATAAAGCAAGTATAGATGGTAAAGAAGTAAAAGCAGGACAAGAATTACTTTACAAAATTACTTATACAAATACAACTGGAAAAAAACAAACGGTAACAATAACTGATAAAACTCCAGAACACACAACATTTGTTTCTGCAGATAATGATGGAACAGAAAATGCGGGAACTATTACGTGGGTTAAGGAAGTTGAAAATGGAGCTTCTCTAACAGTTACATTCAAAGTAAAAGTAAATGATAATGTAAATGGAGAAAAGATTCTAAATAAGGCAAATGTAGTTGATGGAAAGAATAGTTACGATACAAACGAAACAACAAATCCAACACCTACAAAGCCGGTAAAAGATGTTTTTGCTCCTAGTGATAACAAAACTAGTATCGATGGTAAAGAAGTAAAAGCAGGACAAGAATTACTTTACAAAGTTACTTATACAAATACAACAGGTAAGGAACAAGATGTAACAATAACTGATAAGATTCCAGAACATACAACTTATGTAGAAGGTTCAGCAGATAATAACGGAAGTTTCAAGGATGGAACTATTACTTGGACTAAAGAAAAAGTAGCTAATGGCGAAACATTTGAAGTTACATTTAAAGTAAAAGTAAAAGATAATGTAAGTGGTGAAAAGATTCTTAACAAAGCAAATGTAGTTGATGGAAATAATAAGTTTGATACAAACGAAACAACAAACCCAACATCAACAAAACCAGTAAAAGATGTTTTTGCACCTAGCGACAATAAGACAAGTATAGATGGTAATGAAGTAAAAGCAGGTCAAGAACTACTTTATAAAGTTACTTATACAAATACTACAGGTAAGGAACAAAAAGTAACTATTACTGATAAGATTCCAGAACATACAACATATGTAGAAAATTCTGCAGATAATAATGGAGTTTTCAAAGATGGAACAATTACTTGGACTAAAGAAAAAGTAGCAGATGGTGAAACATTCGAAGTTACATTTAAAGTAAAAGTAAATGATAATGTAAATGGTGAAAAGATTTTAAATAAGGCAAATGTAGTTGATGGAAATAACAACTTTGATACAAATGAAACAACTAACCCAACACCTACAAAGCCAGTAAAAGATGTTTTTGCTCCTAGTGATAATAAAACAAGTATCGATGGTAATGAAGTAAAAGCAGGCCAAGAACTACTTTACAAAGTTACTTACAAGAATACTACTGGAAAAGAACAAACAGTAACAATAACTGATAAGATTCCAGAACATACAACATATGTAGAAGGTTCAGCAGATAATAACGGAAGTTTCAAAGATGGAACAATCACTTGGACTAAAGAAAAAGTAGCTGATGGTGAAACATTCGAAGTTACTTTCAAAGTAAAAGTAGATGATAATGTAAATGGTGAAAAGATTCTTAATAAAGCAAATGTAGTTGATGGAAATAACAACTTTGATACAAATGAAACAACAAATCCAACACCTACAAAGCCGGTAAAAGATGTTTTTGCACCTAGCGATAACAAAACAAGTATCGATGGTAATGAAGTAAAAGCAGGCCAAGAATTACTTTACAAGATTACTTACAAAAATACTACTGGAAAAGAACAAACAGTAACAATAACTGATAAGATTCCAGAACATACAACATTTGTTTCTGCAGATAATGATGGTGTATATAAAGACGGAACAATTACTTGGACTAAAGAAAAAGTAGCTGATGGTAAAACATTTGAAGTTACTTTCAAAGTAAAAGTAAATGACAATGTAAATGGAGAAAAGATTTTAAACAAGGCAAATGTAGTAGATGGAAATAATGATTATGATACAAATGAAACAACAAATCCAACACCTACAAAGCCAGTAAAAGATGTTTTCGATAGTAAAGATGATAAAACAAGTATCGATGGTAATGAAGTAATAGCAGGCCAAGAATTACTTTACAAAATCACTTACAAGAATACTACTGGAAAAGACCAAAAAGTAACAATAACTGATAAGATTCCAGAACATACAACATTTGTTTCTGCAGATAATGATGGTGTATATAAAGATGGAACAATTACTTGGACTAAAGAAAAAGTAGCTGATAGAGAAGTATTCGAAGTTACATTTAAAGTAAAAGTAAATGATAATGTAAATGGCGAAAAGATTTTAAATAAGGCAAATGTAGTTGATGGAAATAACAACTTTGATACAAATGAAACAACAAATCCAACACCTACAAAGCCAGTAAAAGATGTTTTTGCACCTAGCGATAACAAAACTAGCATAGATGGTAATGAAGTAAAAGCAGGCCAAGAATTACTTTACAAGATTACTTACAAGAATACTACTGGAAAAGACCAAAAAGTAACAATAACTGATAAGATTCCAGAACATACAACATTCGTTTCTGCAGATAATGATGGTGTATATAAAGATGGAACAATTACTTGGACTAAGGAAAAAGTAGCTGATGGTGAAACATTTGAAGTTACTTTCAAAGTTAAAGTAAATGATGATGTAAATGGCGAAAAGATTCTTAACGAAGCAAATGTAGTTGATGGAAATAACAACTTTGATACAAATGAAACAACAAATCCAACACCTACAAAGCCAGTAAAGGATGTATTTGAACCACAAAATGATCGTGTAAGTATTGATGGACAAGTAGTTAAGGCAGGACAAGAATTACTTTATAAAGTTACTTATACAAATACCACAGGAAAAGACCAAAAGGTTGTAATAAAGGATAGAATTCCAGAACATACAACTTATGTAGAAAATTCAGCAGATAATAACGGAATTTACAAAGATGGAGAAATCACTTGGACAAAAGAAAAAGTAGCTAATGGAGAAACATTCGAAGTTACTTTCAAAGTAAAAGTAGATGACAATGTAAATGGCGAAAAGATTTTAAACAAGGCAAATGTAGTAGATGGAAGTAACAACTTTGATACAAACGAAACAACAAATCCAACATCAACAAAACCAGTAAAAGATGTTTTTGATAGTAAAGATGATAAGACAAGTATTGATGGCAATGAAGTAAAAGCAGGTCAAGAACTACTTTACAAAATTACTTACAAGAACACAACTGGAAGTAAGCAAACTGTAACAATAACTGACAAGATTCCAGAACATACAAAATTCGTTTCTGCAGATAATGATGGAAAAGAAAAAGATGGAACAATAAAGTGGGTTAAAGAAGTAGAAGATGGAGAAACTTTAACAGTTAGCTTCAAGGTAAAAGTTGATGATAATGTAAATGGTGAAAAGATAGTAAACAAAGCAAATGTAGTAGATGGAAACAATAATTATGATACAAATGAAACTACAAACCCAACACCAACAAAACCAGTAAAAGATGTCTTTGATAGTAAAGACGATAAGACAAGTATTGATGGTAAGGGAGTAAAGGCAGGCCAAGAATTACTTTACAAAGTAACTTACAAGAATACAACAGGTAAGGAACAAAAGGTAGTAATAAAGGATAGAATTCCGGAACATACAACATATGTAGAAGGTTCTGCAGATAATAACGGAGTTTACAAAGATGGAGAAATTACTTGGACTAAGGAAAAGGTAGCAGATGGAGAAACATTCGAAGTTACTTTCAAGGTAAAAGTAAATGCTAATGTAAATGGCGAAAAGATAGTAAACAAAGCGAATGTAGTAGATGGAAATAATAGTTATGAAACAAATGAAACTACAAATCCAACACCATTAAGACCAAGACCACAAGTACCAAAGACAGGATATGGAGTAAATACAGGATTATATACAGTATTACTAGGATTATCAGCTGGGGCACTTGGAGGAATGAAGATCAGATATAGAAGAAAGAGAAAGAAATAGTTTCTTAAAAGTTAATATTTGATAAAAAGAAAGAAAAGATTGGGAAGTATAAACCCAATCTTTTTTTGTATAATAATCAATAAAATTTTTTTATTTAAAAAAGAATAATTTGTGGAAGTTTTAAGATTATTAATCGATTTGCTGTCTAAATTTAAATTGACATTGAAGTAAAAATGATGTAAAATAATTATGAATACAAGTTTTTAAAATTTAGTTTTTCTGTACTAGCAATTTTTTATTATTAATTTTGTTTATACAGAGAGTTTTAAAAATTGTGATATGAAAAAAGAGGTGAATAAAGTGAGTGTGAACACTTTTAAAGGTGGAAAGCATATCCACGACTTTAAAGAGTTGACTAATTCGAAGCCAATAAATTTTGGTTTTGTACCTAAGATAGTAACCATACCTCTATCACAACACTCAGGTGCACCCGCTACTTGTTTGGTTAGCAAGAATGATTTAGTAAAAGTTGGGCAAAAAATTGGTGAAGCTTCAGCTTTTATTTCTGCAAATGTTCATTCAAGTGTTAGTGGAAAAGTTAAATCTATTGATGAGATTATGACTGCAACAGGTGTTATGTGTCAAGGAGTAACTATCGAAAATGATGGTTTAGACGAATTGGGATATGAAGAAAAGAATTTAACAATTGATGAAGTAAGCGCGACAGACATAATAGACGCCATAAAAGAAGCCGGAATTGTCGGACTTGGAGGTGCAGGATTTCCTACTCATGTTAAGTTAACTGCTAGAGAAGGACAAGTTACAGACTACATAATAATAAACTGCGCTGAATGTGAGCCATATTTAACAAGTGATCAACTTATGATGGAATTATATCCTGAAAAAGTTGTTATGGGACTTTTATTAGCAATGAAAGCAATGGGGGCCAAAAAAGGTATATTAGGTATTGAGGATAATAAGCCACTTGCTATTGATAAGTTAAAAGAAGCATCAAAATCTTATCCTGAGGTAACAGTAAGTGTTGTAAAGACTAAATATCCTCAAGGTGATCAAAAAAGGCTTATCCAAGCTACAACCGGAATAGTTGTACCTTCAGGTGCTTCTACTTCTGCGGTTGGAATAAGAGTAATAAATGCCAATACTGCGATTGCTATTAATGATGCTGTTTTACATGGGAAACCTCTATATGAAAAGTTGGTTACTATGACAGGACATGCACTAAAGGATCCACAAAATGTTATGGTTAGAGTAGGATCAAAAGTTTCTGATATTGTAGAATTTATTGGAGGATATGAAAGTGAACCTGGAAAAATTATTTCAGGTGGACCAATGATGGGTGAAACTCAATATACTCCTAATGTAACTACAGGTAAACCTATGGGTGGACTACTTTTTATGACTCAGGAAGAAAGCGCTCCTAAAGCTGTAAGTCCTTGCATAAGATGTGGTAGATGTGTTGATATTTGCCCTGTATACTTACAGCCTTTGTATTTACAGCTATATACTTTGAAGCATAGAGTTGAAGAAGCTGAAAAATTACATTTAATGGATTGTATTGAATGTGGATCCTGTTCATATATTTGTCCGTCAAATAGACCTTTAGTTGAAACTATTAGACTTGGAAAAGCTGAAGTTAGAAAACAAGGTAAAGGAAAGAGAGAATAAGGAGGGTACTATGGACGAAAAAGATTTAAAAGTTGAAGTCCCTTCTGAATTGAAAAAGGGAACAGATATAGATACAAAAGAAACCGAAGTCATAACTGAAAATGTTGAAGAAGTAAAAGAAGTTGAAGGTGAAAATATTGAAACAGCTTCAACTACTGAAGAAACAAAATCAGAAAGACCTGTAAGAGAAAGAAGAGAAAGAACTCCAAGAGAACCTAGAGAGAGGGCAGAACGTCCTGCAAGGGGAAGAAGATCAAGAGTTGCATCTGATGATGTATCAACAAGTTCTGAAACTGTAGAAAATTCAGAATCAGGTGAAGAAGCTAAGACAGAACGTCCTGCAAGAGAAAGACGTGAAAGAACTCCAAGAGAACCTAGAGAGAGGGCAGAACGTCCTGCAAGAGAAAGAAGAGAGAGATCTGCTGAAGCTGGAGATTCTTCAGAAGAAAGACCTACAAGGGAAAGAAGAGAAAGACCCGCAAGAGGAGGACGTAACGAAGAACCACAAATGAGATTATTTGTTGGATCATCTCCTCATTTAAGAAGTGAAGCAACAGTAAGTACTGTTATGAGAGATGTTGTTATAGCTTTGATACCAACATTACTTGCTGGAATTTATTTCTTTGGGTTAAGAGCATTATTAGTTACATTAGTATCTGTAGTTTTTGCTGTAGGTTCTGAATATGTTTATGAAAAATTTACACATAGACCTATTACTATAAAAGATTATTCAGCAGTAATTACCGGAATGCTTTTAGCTTTCAATGTGCCATCTACAATTCCATATTGGATGGTTGCACTTGGAAGTATGTTCGCTATTATAATCGTTAAACAATTATACGGTGGACTTGGAATGAACTTTATGAACCCTGCACTTGCTGCAAGAGCTGCATTAATGGCATCATTCCCAACAGCAATGGCAAATTATGCTGCACCTAATACAACAATTTCAAATTTAATAAATTCATCAACTTACTCTTCACTAGATGCTACAACTTTTGCAACACCTTTATCAAAGGGAACTCAAGTTAATTTTCTTGAAGCATTTATTGGTGTTAGAGGTGGTTGTATCGGTGAAGTTTCAACTATATGCTTATTGATTGGAGCTGGATATTTATTATATAGAGGAGTTATTCAACTTAGAATTCCACTAGTATTTATATCTACAACAGCAGTTGTTTTAGCTCTTACAGGAACAGCAATAGCTGATTTGCCAGTTCAACTTTTAATGGGTGGACTTATATTAGGGGCATTCTTTATGGCTACTGATTATGTATCAGCTCCCGTTAATAGAAAAGCTCAAATATTTTTCGCTATGGGCTGTGGTATAATTACCGCACTTATAAGAAACTTTGGTAATTTACCTGAAGGTGTAAGTTATTCTATTCTATTTATGAATATCTTAACACCACTTTTGGAAAAATATTGTGTCCCTAAAGTTTTTGGAGAAGGGAGAGTTAAAAAGTAATGAAAGAAACTATTAAATTGACAGTCAGATTGTTTATAATTACTGCAATTGCAGGTTTCGTCCTTGCGTTTGCAAATAGTTTTACTTCTCCGGTTATTAAAGCAAGAGAAAAGGCTCAATATGAGGCAGCTTTGAAGGAAGTTTTTTCTGATGCAGATAAGTTTGAAACTTTAGAAGAAGAAAAACTTAATACAATAAAAACAAAGATAAAAAATATAGAAAAAATAGAAGTTGCGAAGAAATCAGATAAAACTGTGGGGTATGTTTTTAAAACATTAGGAAAAAATGGTTATGGTGGAGACATTTCAATGCTTATGGCTGTAAATACCGAAAGTCAAACTATAGTTGGGTTTAAAGTTTTAAAACATAGTGAAACACCTGGACTTGGAAGTAGAGTAACGACTGATGAATATGCAAAAAGTGTTGTCGGAAACAAAGTTACTGAACATCTAGTAAAAAATTTACATCCAGATGCAGATAATGATATTCAAGCAATAACAGGAACAACAATAAGTGTTAATGCAGTTTTAAATGGACTAAATGCCGCAATAGATGCATTACAAGAACTTGCAAAGTAGGAGGGACAATATGAAATTAAAAAAGATTTTCTTTGATGGTATATTTTCAAACAACCCTGTACTTGTTCAACTTGTTGGTATGTGTTCCGTTTTAGCGGTAACAACAAGTGTTGTAAATGCGATAGGTATGGGTTCATCAGTAATATTTGTAGTAACTTGTTCAAATATTGTAATTTCGAGCCTTAGGAAATTTATTCCAGATAAAGTGAGAATTCCTGCTTATGTAGTAATTATAGCTACATTCGTAACATTGGTACAAATGTTCTTATCAGCTTACATACCTGCACTTTATGATAGTTTGGGACTTTTTATACCACTTATAGTAGTAAACTGTTTAATCTTAGCAAGAGCAGAATCTTTTGCATCAAAAAATTCAGTTTTTTCATCAATGATAGACGGAGTAGGACAAGGAATTGGATTTACTTGTGCATTGATTGTACTAGCAAGTGTTCGTGAAGTTTTAGGTAATGGAACTTGGTTAGGATTTCCTATTCTTGGAAAAAATTATGTAAGTATTGGTGTTATCACACAAGCTCCAGGAGCTTTCATTATTCTTGGACTTTTGGTAGCAGGATTTAATATGATAAGTAGAAAAGTTAATGCTAAAAAAGAAGGAGGTAACTAATGGGTACAATATTAAAAATTTTAGTTGCATCAATTTTAGTAAATAACTATGTTTTAGGACAATTTTTAGGAATTTGTCCACTGATTGGTGTATCAAATAAAGTTGAAACTGCATTTGGTATGGGTATGGCAGTTACATTTGTAATTACAATTTCAAGTGCTGTAACATGGGTAATTCAAAAAACATTATTGGATACTTTAGGACTTGAATATTTACAAACAATCGTGTTTATACTTGTAATAGCAACTTTAGTACAATTTGTTGAAATGGTACTTAAAAAAATGAGTCCAAATCTTTATAATGCTTTGGGAGTTTTCCTACCACTTATAACAACAAACTGTGTAGTTTTAGGTGTTGCAATTACAAATATACAAAAAGAATATAATTTGTTAGAAACAATATTTAATGGTTTAGGAGCATCACTAGGCTTTTTATTAGCCATTGTTTGCTTGGCTTCTATAAGAGAAAAATTGGAAGTAACAGAAGTTCCTAAAAATCTTGAAGGAGTTCCTCTTACATTAATTACCATTGGACTTATGTCTTTAGCATTTTATGGATTTGCGGGATTAGTATAGAGGTGAGATTATGAATGATATTATGATACCAGTTTTGTTACTTAGTATTTTAGGTATTGTATTTGCATTGATACTTGGATTTGCATCAAAAGTATTTTTTGTAAAAGTAGATGAAAAAGTTATACAAGTTAGAAATGAATTACCTGGAGCAAACTGTGGTGCTTGTGGATTTCCAGGTTGTGATGGTCTTGCAAAAGCCATTGCGGAAGGAACTGCAGGAATAAATGCTTGTCCTGTTGGTGGGGCTGACTTAGTTGCAAGACTTGCAAAACTTTTAGGAGCTGAAGCTGGCGAAGTTCAAAGAATGGTAGCTTGTGTAATGTGTCAAGGTGATAAAGATTTTGCAAAAGAAAAATACATATATACTGGCATTAGAGATTGTAGAGTAAACAACTCAATGCAAGGTGGAAGCAAGATTTGTGCTTATGGATGCTTAGGCTGTGGTACTTGTCAAGATGTTTGTGGATTCAATGCAATAGATATGATAAATGGGATTGCAGTTGTTAATAAAGAAAATTGTACAGCTTGTAATAAGTGTATAGAAATCTGTCCAAAGAACTTAATTGATTTAGTTCCTTACGAACAAACAGTTATGGTAAAATGTAAGAGTTTTGCAGCTGGGAATGTTGTTAAAAATGCATGTAAAGTTGGATGTATTGGTTGTAAAATGTGTGCAAGAGTATATCCTGAAGCATTTGTTATCGAAAACAATTTAGCTGTTCTAAATTACAAACACGGTTTAGATGAAGATTTACTTTTACAAGCAGCGGATAAATGTCCTACAAATGCAATTCATCCAGGACTAATAAAGAAAATGGCTGAAAAAGTAAATGAAGTAGCATAACTTAAGAGCGAAGAAAATTCGCTCTTTTTTTAGTATATTTTTATTATAGTTTTTTTATAAAAAAACTTGACTTGAAAACATTTCCATATTATAATATCTTTAAGGTATTAATTTATCTATTTTACAATATGTTAGGGGGAATTAGATATGAAATCATATTCTACAGAAAAGATTAGAAATCTTGTGTTAGTCGGACATAGTGCCAGTGGTAAGACTTCAGTTTGTGAAGCTTTACTATATAAAACAGGCAATTTGAAAAGACTTGGTAAGATTGAGGACGGAAATACCGTAACTGACTTTGATAAAGAAGAAATTTCAAGAGGAGTTTCTATTTCAACTGCTATTGCACCAGTTGAATGGAGAGACTTTAAGATAAATTTAATTGACACTCCGGGATATTTTGATTTTAGTGGAGAAGTTTATAGTTCTCTAAGAGCATCTGAAGCAGCTTTGGTTGTTTTAGATGCGCAAAATGGTATAGAAGTAGGAGCTGAAAAGGTCTTAAAATATACTGAAAGTATTGAATTACCAAGAATCATTTTTGTAAATAAAATGGATAAAGAAAATGTAAACTTTGCGAAAGTAGTTAGTGATTTACACATAGCTTTTGGTAAAAAAGTTATTCCATTTACACTTGCTTTAGGCGAAGGGGAAAATTTTAAAGGTATTATTGACGTTTTAAATAAAAAAGCTTATGAATATGATGGATTTGAAAGAAAAGAAGTTGAAATCCCTGAAATAAGAATTGAAGAAGTAAATCATGTTTATGACACAATAGTGGAAGTTGTAGCAGAAACAGATGATGAACTTATGGAAAAATTTTTCGACGGAGAAGAATTTAGTCATGAAGAATTTATGAAGGGTGTTACAAGTGCATTATTAAATGGTTCTGCTGTTCCTTTGATTTGTGGTTCTGCTACAACAGGAGCCGGAATTGATATGTTACTTGATGTTATCACTGATTATATGCCTGCTCCAAATGATGAAAGAGCAAAAAGAGGCTTTAGAAATGAAGATGATAATGTTAGAAAGATTGATGTTAATGAACCTTTCTCAGCAGTTGTTTTTAAGACTATTGTTGATCCATTCGTTGGAAGAATTTCAATTTTCAAAGTGATGAGTGGTAAGATTACTAAAGATACTGAAATTTTTAATTCAACTAAAGATGAATTAGATAAGGCTGCTGGACTTTTCTTCTTAAGAGGAAAAACTCAAATAGAAACATCAGAAATTATTGCAGGGGATATTGGAGCTGTTTCAAAACTTAATTTAACAGAAACAGGAGATACTATTTGCGATAAAGTAAATAAAACCCTTTATAAGAAGATTAAGTATCCTAAACCAAACCTTTATTTTGCAATTGAACCTAAATCAAAAAATGATGAAGATAAGATTTCCCAAGCTCTTCATAAATTACATGAAGAAGATCCAAGTTTTGTTTCTGAAAGAAATGCAGAAACAAAACAACATTTAATCGGTGGACAAGGAAATGTTCAACTTCAAATTGTTTTAGATAAACTAAAAAATGTTTATGGTGTAGAAACAAATATTGTTCCTTTAAGAATTGCATATAGAGAAACTATTAAAGGAAAGTCTGATGTTCAAGGAAAACATAAAAAGCAATCTGGTGGTGCAGGGCAATACGGAGATGTATTTATGAGATTTGAACCAACTACAGAAGAGTTTGAATTTGCTGAAGAAGTTTTTGGTGGAGCTGTTCCTAGAAATTACTTCCCAGCTGTTGAAAAAGGTATTAGAGATAGTCTTGAAAAAGGAATTTTAGCGGGATATCCTGTTGTAAATGTTAAGGCGACTCTTTATGATGGTTCATATCATCCAGTTGACTCTAACGAAATGGCATTTAAAATTGCCGCATCTCTAGCATTTAAAAAAGGCATGGAACAAGCTAATCCTGTTTTACTTGAACCTATAATGAAAGTTGAAGTTAGAATTCCTGAAAGCTATATGGGTGATGTAATGGGTGACTTGAATAAGAGAAGAGGAAAAGTTTTAGGTATGGAAATGCTTGAAGATGGAACTCAACTTGTTATTGGAGAAGCACCACATTCAGAGCTTTTTGAATATGCTATAGATTTAAGATCAATGACTCAAGCAAGAGGAGACTTTACTATGGAATTTGATAGATATGAAGAAGTCCCTGCAAATATTGCTGAAAAGATTATTGAAGAATCAAAAGCAGAAAAATAGATAAGTAGATAATTATAAAATCCACCCTTCTACGATATAACACATTATATAAGGGTGGATTTTTTTACATATGAAGAACTAAAGGAGAGAGTATATGCGTAATGAAAGATTACCTGCAGAGGAAAGAAAATGGCAGATAAGATATGCTGCTAAAAATGTATTTCTTAGTAAGGGATTTCATAACACAACTATGGAAGACGTTATTGCCGAGAGCAAAATGAGTAAGGGTGGAGTTTATAGATATTATAAAAGTACTTCTGATATGCTCTATGACCTAATGGAAGATGGTTGTGAATATAGATACAATATAGTAGATAATTTTTTGACTATAAATAAAAATTTGGATAAATATGATGCTGTTGCAGAAATGATTACAGAAAAAATTCTAGATGATAATGAACTTTCTAAGGTTTATGTTATGTTTCTTCAAGAAAAGCAATATGATGAAAATTTAGAAAAATTATTTTTGAAATTGAAAGAAGAGACTTTCATTGAGTTAAAAAAACTCTATGAAAAATTTGGCTTTTCTTTTAATTATTATGAATATGATTTTTTAACAGACTTTATGAACAGTCTAATTTTAGGAAGAGAAATATTAACTGCAAAAAATTCATTTTCTAAGAACAGAGTGGTTCTTAAAAATTTTATTTATGATTATCTAAAAAATTTAGAAGAGTAGTATAACTGCTCTTTTTTTATTGACATAAAAAATTATATGGTTTATAATTTGTTTTAATTGAATTTAAATTTTAAATAAGTGAGATAATTATGAGAGATATTGAAGTTAATAATAATGATTCCGGACAAAGAATTGATAGATTTTTAAAAAAATATTTGAATAATGCGAGTACTTCTATGATTCAAAAATTTTTGAGAACAAAAAAGATAAAAGTTAATAGAAAAAAAGTTGATTCAAGTTATATTTTAGCCTTAAATGATGTAATTAATATTTTTATTTATGAGGAAGAACTTGAAAAACTGATAGTTTCGAAATCAAAAAAATATTCTTATTCAAAAAAACTAGATATTATTTATGAAGATGAAAATATTATTGTTATGAATAAACCTAAAAATTTATTGTCCCATGCATCATCTAAAGAAGATTATGGAAATAATTTGGTGGATTTTATGATTGGATATTTGCTTGAAAAGGGAGATTATAATCCAAGAGCTGAAAAGACTTTTGTTCCTGCGATTATCAACAGACTAGATAGGAATACTTCAGGTCTTGTTGTAGGAGCTAAAAATTCTAAAGCCCTAAGAGAGTTAAATAAAATAAAGGAAAAATCTATTGAAAAGTATTATAAAACCATAGTAAGTGGAAAGGTCAAAAAAAATTTTGTAATTAATGAAAAGCTTGAAAAAGATGAAGAAAAAAACAAATCCTCAATTTCTGGAAATGGGAAAGAATCTATAACAGAAGTTTATGTAGAACAAAATAATGATGATTTTAGTCTGCTTAAAATAAAGCTTATTACTGGAAGAACACACCAGATTAGAAGTCATTTAAGTAGTAAGGGATTTTGTATTATTGGTGATATTAAATATGGAAATGCAAAAGTTAATAAGTTTTTTAGAGATAATTTTGATTTAAGAAGTCAATTTTTACATGCGGAAACAATAATTTTTAAAGATATTGTTGGAGATTTGAGTTATCTTAATAATAAAGAATTTTTTGCTCCAATGGATGATATTTATAAAAATATAATTCGAAAAATATTTTGATAGAAAGTTATATAACTTTTGTGATGGGTATATTCTTCATATCAGAACATTATAGGAGAGTATTATGAAAATTTTAATTGATGAAAAAGCTAAAAGATTTTTGAACAAAAAAATAATAATATCATTACCATTGATGTTAAAGGTTGTAGTTCTTGAAGTGGTGTTGTTTTAAAACCAATGGCTTCATTAGGTAAACCTTTAGATGTAGAAAAATACACATTAGAAAATGTAGATGGAATTGATGTGTATCTTATGAATGGAATTAAAGCAGTTAATGATACTGTTAATGTTTCAACTATGAGTTTTCTTTTTATGGAAAATTTAGTAGTTAATGGAATAATTGTTTAAAAGGCTGTTAATTCAGCCTTTTTTGTTAGGAGTGATTTTTATTAAAGTTGTTGTAAATAATAAAGCTGTGAAACTTTTAAAAGAAAATCAAAGAGATATAATTGTTGAACTTAAAGGTTGGAGCAACTGAAATTGCTCAACTGAATTAAAACCGTCGGTTTCGATTGGTATACCAAAAAATACAAATGCTTTTGACTTTTTTGAAATTGATGAATATAATGTATATGTAAGTAAAAAAATTCCAAAAGATGCATTTATTGAAATTTCTTCTGGAAATTTTTATGGTTTGGAATATTTGATAGCAATTATAAAATAATTAATATGTATAACCAATTTTACAGATGAGGCATAATATGGCTAAAGGTTTTAAATTGATTATTCCAACAATGGAATATGAAAAAGAAATACAAAATTT
Organism: Parvimonas sp. oral taxon 110 str. F0139; assembly: GCF_000214475.1. Taxonomy (GTDB): domain Bacteria; phylum Bacillota; class Clostridia; order Tissierellales; family Peptoniphilaceae; genus Parvimonas. The sequence continues at coordinate 800,868 of NZ_AFII01000002.1, forward strand.
TAGACAAGAATTTTTATCAAATGGTGGAGATATGGATGGTTGCCTATCTTTAAGGAAAACGGAAAATATTTCTGACTGGATAAAACAGATTGAAGATTTTTCATCCGAGAATACCTGTCCAAAAGAATATGTACCACAAACTCAATTTATTTTTATTAGGGAAGATGACAAAAAAATTATAGGTGTTATTCAAATAAGGCATTATCTAAATGAATTTTTTGAAAAATACGGTGGCCATATTGGATATTCAGTATGTCATTCTGAAAGAAAAAAAGGTTATGCAACTCTAATGTTAAAAGAAATTTTACCCATATGTAAAGAAATGGGATTTGAAAAAATATTAATAACCTGTTTAAAGGAAAACGAAGCGAGTAAAAGAGTAATTATAAACAATGGAGGAATTTATGAATCTACTGTTTACGAACATAAAGATAAAGTTTATTTAGAGAGATATTGGATAAATTTTTCTGATAAATAAATTAAGAAATAATATTAAAATTAGTTATAAATAAGCAACATTTTTTAGGAGTTGAAGGTATGTCTGATAAAATTAAAAAATATTGGGAAAAATTTTGTAAGGAAAAAATATTTCTATAGATACAAAATATGAAGCGTGGAGTTTTGGAAATACCAAAGAAATGGCTGATGAGTTAGTTGATTTAGTCAATAAGGGAATAAAAACTGCCACAACAGGAGCTTATGATTTATACGAAGAAGATGAAGAAATTCCAAAAGTTGGTGAATACAATATTATTTTAGATGGGTCAGGAGAGCCTATATGTATTACAATAACAAGAGAGGTATATATTTTAGAATATAATTTAATATCATCTAATCACGCTTTTCTTGAAGGTGAAGGTGATAGAAGTTATGAGTATTGGAAAAAAGTTCACGATGAATATTTTACTGAAGAATTTAAAAACTCGGGAAAAGAATTTTATGAACAAGCTCCTATGGTATGTGAAGTATTTGAAAAAGTGTATTAATTATTGAAAACAGTAAATTAAAAGTTTTACTGTTTTTTTGTTGCCTTTATTATGATTATTATGTAAATTCAACTTTAATAATTTTACATTAATAGAATAGTAAGATAATTAAATTATCAATCTAAGCTAGTTTGTCACTTGAAAATAATTGTAAAATATGATAAAATATGTGAATAAGTAGCAGTAAAATTATTGTTAGGAGGAAATTTTATGTGCGGTATTGTTGGATATATTGGCAGTTCAAATGCCATTGATATAATTTTAAATGGACTAGAAACTTTAGAATATAGAGGATATGATTCATCAGGAATTGCATTCTTAGATAATAATAAGATAGATGTTGTTAAAACTGTTGGAAGAATTAGTAATTTAAGAGAAAAATTAGAAAGTGAATATAAAAATAAAATTTCAAATATTGGAGTAGGTCATACAAGATGGGCTACACATGGAGTTCCGTCAAATGAAAATTCACATCCACATTTGAGTATGAATTCAAAGTTTGCAGTTGTTCATAATGGAATAATTGAAAATTATTTACTTTTGAAAGAAGAACTTTTAAAGAAGAATTTTGTTTTTAAGTCTGAAACTGATACTGAAGTTATTCCACAATTATTGGAAGATTTGGATGATGGAGATTTCTTAAGCACTGTTTTCAAGATGAGAAATAAGGTTAAGGGAAGTTATGCCTTTGGTATTTTAAGACAAGATACTAATGAACTTATCGGAACAAGAAAAGAAAGTCCATTAATTGTAGGTATTGGAGATGGCGAATTTTATATTGCTTCAGATGTTATTGCAGTTTTAAAATATACAAGAGATGTTATTTATCTTGAAAATGGAGATTTAATTCATTTTAAAGATGGAAAATATACAATTTATGATGAAAAAAATAATGTTGTAACAAGAGAGATTAAACATATTGATTGGTCCGTTGAATCAGCTACTAAGGACGGATATGATCATTTTATGTTAAAAGAAATTTATGAACAACCAAAAGTAATTGAAGAAACTTTCCGTAGAAGATTAAATGAAAATGATAAATTAATCTTAGATGGAATGGAAAGTTTATTAGAAGGAAATTTGAAAAAGTTCAATAAATGTTATGTTGTTGCCTGTGGTACAGCATACCATTCAGGTCTTGTAAGTAGAGAAATTTTAGAAAAGGCTTTGAGATTTCCGGTAATTGTTGATGTTGCTTCTGAATTTAGATATTCAGACAGAATGATTGATGATAAAACTTTAGTTATAATAATCAGTCAATCCGGAGAAACTGCTGATACTTTAGCTGCTCTTAGAGAAGCTAAAGCAAAAGGAGCAACTATCTTGAGTGTTACAAATGTTGTAGGTTCTTCAATAGCTAGGGAATCTGACAATGTATTCTATACTTGGGCAGGCCCTGAAATTGCTGTTGCAAGTACTAAAGGATATACAACACAAGTTACAGCTCTTTATATGATTGCTTTGAAATTTGCAGAAATTTTAGGAACAATTTCTGACGATGAATATAAGAATATAATTAATCATTTAAAGGAATTGCCTAGTAAGATAGAATTATTATTAAAAGATACAGAAATTTACAAAAAAATTGCATTAGAATTAAAGGATAAGACTACTTGTTTCTATCTAGGAAGAGGTCTTGACTACTATACTGCTATGGAAAGTGCATTGAAATTAAAAGAAATTTCATATATTTACACTGAAAGCTTTGCAGCTGGAGAGTTAAAGCATGGAACTATTGCATTGATTGAGGACGGTACACCTGTTTTTGTAATTGCGACTCAAGAAAGATTATATGAAAAAATTATTTCAAATGTAAAAGAAGTTAAAGCTAGAGGAGCTAAAGTTTTTGAAATAACTCATTTAGATAACAATCTTGATGTTTCTGATGAAAGAATATTAATTCCAGGTACTATAGAAATTTTAATGCCTATAATTTCGGTTGTTGCAAGTCAACTCATTGCTTATTATGCATCATTGGCTAAGGGAAATGATGTTGATAAGCCAAGAAATTTAGCAAAATCTGTTACGGTTGAATAGATTTAAAGGGACTGGGAAGTCCCTTTTTTATATAAAGGAGAAAATTATGTATAAGTTAATAGCGCTTGATATGGATGGCACTACTTTTAACGAAAATCATGAAATATCTGATGAAGTTAAAGATAGCTTATTTTATGCTATGAGTAAAGGTGTAAAAATCGCATTTATCTCAGGTAGAGAAGAATTTACAGTAAAAAAATTTTAAAAATTTAAATTTAGATACTTACTATGGAGCTTTAAACGGCAGTTTGATTTCTACAACTTATAGTGAAGTTCCAAAATTTGTAAAGAGTTTAGAAAAAAAGTATATTTTTGATATTTTAGATATTATTGAAAATAACGGTTTTTCACCTATTATTTTCTTGAAGGATTTTATTTTTACCAAAGATTCAAAAGATGAATATGTTGAAATTATTTCTAAATTTATAAATCCTGAAATAGCTAGAGTTAAAGATGTAAAACAATATATTAAAGATAATAAATTGGAAGAAAAAGTTTTGAAAATAGGAATTTGTCAGGAATATGATGTATTAAAAGAATTTGACGATAAATTTACTGATACAATAAAGAATGAATACACTATTTCTTTTTCTCTTCCTTTTTTTCTTGAGTTAATGGCAAAAGATACGGATAAAGGCTCTTGCTTAAAGGAAATATGCAGGCTTAACAATATAGATATATCAGAAACTATTGCAATAGGCGATGGAGAAAATGATATACCTATGTTAAATATTTGTGGACTTTCTGTTGCAATGGGAAATGCAATGGAAAATGTTAAGAAAAATGTTGATTATATAACTGATACGAATAAAAATGACGGGGTTGCAAAAGCCATAAGAAAATTTGTTTAGAGGAAATTATGGAAAAGAATTTTGTTGAAAAAATCGAAAATGTGGAAAGTTTTGTAAATGAAGTTATTTTAAATGCAATTAAAAATAATGCTTCAGATATACATTTTGAACCTAGAGAAGATAATTTTTATATAAGATACAGAATAGATGGAGAACTTATTGATGTCTATCAAATAAATAGTTTTAATGCTCCCATCATTATTTCTCGTATAAAAATTATTTCAAAAATGGATATTACAATTAAGAGAATGCCACAAGATGGAAGACTGGATTTTGATTTTAATGGAAATTTAGTTGACATTAGAGTTGCATCAGTTCCTGTAATTTTGGGCGAAAAAATTGTAATGAGAATTTTAAATGCTGGAAATTTTAAAATTGACATAGAAAATCTAGGATTATATGACGAAGAAAGGCAATTAATTGAAAATATAATAAAAAGTCCAAACGGAGTTCTAATTATAAGTGGTCCTACGGGAAGTGGGAAGTCATCTACATTGTATTCATTCGTAAAAAAATTACAAAATGAAAATATCAACATAATTACTTTGGAAGATCCTGTTGAAGTTAGAATTAGTGGAATAAATCAAATAAATATAAATTCGGCTTTGGGACTTGACTTTGCGACAGGCCTTAGGGCGATGTTAAGACAAGATTTTGAAGTTGGTTTAGTTGGTGAGATGAGAGATAGAGAAACTGCAAATATTGCTCTAAGAGCAGGAATAACAGGGCATCTTATCTTTACGACTTTGCATACTGCAGATACAGTTTCAGCAATAATAAGACTTTTGAATTTAGGAATAGAAAATTATGTTATTTCTTCGGGTGTAATAGCAATTTTATCTCAAAGACTTGTTAGAAAACTTTGCCCAAAATGTAAAATTAAAAGAGATTTAACAAATTTTGAAAAAGAGATTTTTAAGAAAAATAATCTTGAAACACCTGAATATATCTATGAAAAATGTGGTTGTGAACATTGCAATAGAGGATATATTGGTAGAACTTTAATTTTGGAATCTTTAATTTTAGATGATGAAATAAAAGAAATAATAAATGGAAATTGTAATAGTGTAAGACTTTATGAATATTTTAAGAAAAATGGAAATGAAAGTTTATATAAAAACGGATTAAGAAAAATTGCAGATGGAATAACGAGTTTTGAGGAAGTAAATAAAATTTTATTTTCATTAGGAGAATTTTAAAATGAGCTTTAAAGAAAAAGTTTTTAATATTTTGAATATGGAAATAGGAAATAAACACAATTTATTAGATTTAAGTATTTCTTTAAAAGAGGCAGGGCTTCTTTTAAAATCAAATATTAATACTGCAGAAACTATAAACTTGCTTTCAAAAACTTCGCCAAATAAAAATTTAAAGAAAATTTTTTCAGAAGTTTATGAAAATTTATTGCAGGGACATGATTTGTATAACTCCTTTTTAAAAGTCAATAAATTTGACAATTTATTTTTATCTTTGATAAAATCAGGGGAAAGTTCGGAAAGACTATCTGAAGTTTTTCTATATCTATCTTTGTATTATGAAAAAAAGTATAAACTTAAACAAAAACTTATAAGTTTATTAACTTATCCCTTTATTTTATTGTCGGTTACAGTTATAGTTTTAATTTTTCTTTTGAATAATGTTATACCGACATTCTTGGATATTTTTGAAGATAGTAATATTGAATTACCTGCTATTACAAAGTTTTTGGTTAAAAGCATTGATTTTGTTAAATATAATTATCTTTATATTATTTTAGGAATCTTGGTTTTTATCCTATTTCTAAAACTAATTTTAAAAAAATATAAAGTTAGAAGATTTTTTGGAAAATTGCTATTTAAAATTCCATATATAAAATCGCATTATCAAAACTATATAACTTCTGTAATTGCAAAAAATTTTACTATCTTGCTTAATGGAAATATAAATATAGTTGATAGCTTGGAAATAATAAAAAATTCTACTAGAAATGTATTTATACAAGAACATTTGAAAAAGGCGATTTTAGAAATAAAAACGGTAATTTAATTTCAAAGTCTTTAAATGACGAATTGATTTTTAATCTCGCATTTATAAATATGCTTGCAATAGGAGAAAGCAGTGAAAATTTAGTTGAAATACTAGAGAGTGCAACTGAATACTATGATTCAAAAATAAATTATTCAGTTGATAAAATATTACAGTATTTACAACCTTTAATTATAGTTTTAATCTCCTTATTTGTAGCATTCATCGTATTTGCAATAGCAATACCAATTTTTGATTTATCAAATGGAATAAGTATAGAATAATTATTTTAATGGAGGTAATATATGAGAGCATTACTTGTAATTGATTTACAGAAAGGAATAATAAGTCAAAGAGATTGTAGTGATGAAATAGATAAAATTAGGTGGTTGATTGAGGATTTTAAATGTAAGAATATGCCAATTATTTTTACAAAACATCTTGATGAAAATGTTGAAAGCCCTTTATACAAAAATTGTGAAGGTATTGAAATAATAGATAATTTGGATATAAATGCAAAATATATAGTTGAGAAAAGTAAGCCGGACTCATTTTTCAATACTAATCTTGAAAAATTTTAAAAAATGAAGGCATCACTGAATTGGTTATTTGTGGCTTTAATACTGAATATTGTTGTTTATTTACTTCTATAGTTGCAGCTGATAAAAATTTTAAGGTCTATTTTATAGAAGATGCAACCGGAACGGTTTGTGATGAAAATACTTATGAAATGCCTGGATTAGATATTCAAGATTTTATAGGGTCAATACTAAATTGGTCAAATATGGTAAATGTTTTGTATTTAGATGAATATAAAGAAGAATTTATTTAATAAGAACCCCACCCTTCAACGATGGTTCAAATCGTGTGGGTATCTGGTAACCTAGTTATTTCACAATAAAAAAAGCAAGTTAGTGTTAAAATAACTTGCTTTTTTGTTCCATAATGTAGTATTAATCTTCTATATCAAGTTCATATGTTACTTTATATTTTTTGTTATAATCTGAATCATCATTATGTTCAAATTTAATCTTTATTTTTTTACTGTCATTAGTTAAGCCATAACATTCTTGTCCAGTTGTTTTTGAACCGATTGGAGTAGGTGATACCTTTTTTTCTACATTCAATGGATATGTTTCTGCATTTTCCCCTTTTTCATCAACAACTAAAGCTGGTCTTATATATAAATCTTGTCCTTTACCTTTATAGCCTAAATTTTCATAGGAGTAAATTATATAAACAACTTTAGCAGGCTTTTTAGTTGTAAATCTATTTCTTTCAGTTGTAGTTTTTACGCTATTAATTTTTAATTTGAACTTTCCTTTTACTTCCCAAGTATCGTCTTTGCTTTTTAATACTAAAGGTGAGTTATTAAGATCAGTTTTTGAAATAGCATAAGTTACTTCATCATCAGTAAAACCACCAGTAGTTTCTTTTTCTTCTGTTAAGTATGATTTTAAATCTTTTTCTGTAAGTTCTGTTCCTTTTTCTTCAGCTTGTTTCTTATAATTTTTTGCTGCATTAAGTGCATTTTGATTATAGTTAAAATCATAAACTTTTATCATTTCAGCTACTTCTTCATCTTTTAATTCTTGAAGTTTTAATTTTTTAGTCAATATTTTTTTTGAATCCATTTCAACTTCATTGCCTAATTTACTTTTGATTTGTTCGATTTTTTCTTGACTTAATCCTTCTTTTTTAGCTTCTTGTTTTCCACAACCTACGACAAGTAAACCTGTTAAGAATAAAGCAATTAATTTCTTTTTCATAAATTTTCATCTCCTTTTACCTTTTATAATGTATAAATTAACATACAAATATAAATTCTATTATCTATTATAAACAAATATAAATTTTTTTCAATACCTTCATAATAAAATAACCTAAAAAAGCAGGCTTGTTTTACATTAATTTATATAGTTTTTTAGTTCATATAACTTTATTATTAAGAATTTATATATAAATATGAAAATAATGTAAAATATTATATATAATTAAGTTCAGTATAATTCTTGAAAATTATTAACATAAGTTGTATAATTTAATTAACGACGAAAACGTCTTTAAGGTATATAATTATTTAAAATATAATTTTTAAGGCTTGTTATTAATAATAAATATCGATAAGAAAATAATTAATTTTTATGTAGCGACTAAATTTTATAATCTTTTTTATAATTAAGTACTTTAGTTATTCACATTTCTTTTCTAATATGATACAATATATGTGAGAAAATTTTGGAGGAAATGTGTTGAGTAGAGAAAAAATATATGTAAAAAACCATTATAGATATGATGCGATATTTGTATTTTCTATTTTAGCGATGTCTGTAGGCTTTCTTTTTGACAGTCCTAAAGAAATTTTATACGGATATATTAATATTTTAAAATCTCCAAGTCATTTACTTACTGATTACATGGCAGTAGGAGGAATAGGAGCAACATTTTTAAATGCTGGCCTTCTTATGTTACTTGCATCTTTTGTATTGTGGAAAAGACAGCAATTGTTGACAGGTCCTATTATAGCAGCACTTTTTACGCTTTTTGGTTTTTCACTTTTTGGGAAAAATCTATTTAATACAATTCCAATAACTTTTGGAGTTTACCTTTATGGTAAAATCGAAGGGTTAAAATTTAATACTTTGACAATGAATAGTCTGTTTGGAACAGCTCTCGGTCCAGTTGTAAGTTATTTATGTTTTGGAATTGGATTTCCGTTTTTTAAAGGATTACTTATTTCTTATTCAGTTGGGATTTTTATTGGAATGATTATTCCTGCACTCTCTGCATCATTTTTGCGTTTCCATCAAGGTTACAGCCTATATAATATTGGTTTTACATGTGGAGTTATTGGTCTTTTCATTCAAGGAGTTTTTAAATCTTTTAATTTAGAAGTAAAAAATGTAAATGTTGTAAGTGCTGGAAATTTACGAATTGCAATTATAATGTATATATTTTTTACTATAGTTTTTGTTTTAGGATTTTATCTAAATGGATTTAGTTTTAAAAATTTAGGAAATTTATTAAAGAATAGTGGTAGGGCTCCATCTGATTTTGGGAATATTTATGGTAGAGGTGTCAGCATGATTAATATGGCTGCACTTGGAATTATATATACTACTTATGTTTTGATTATGAACCAACCTTTAAACGGACCGGTTCTTGGTGGTATATTTACCATTTTTGGTTTTGGAATATTCGGTAAACATATTAGAAATGTATTACCTATTCTTGTAGGAACATTAATTGCGTACTTTTTAAATATTTATGATCCACATAGTGTTTCTGCAACAGTTACTATTTTATTTGCAACAAATTTAGCTCCAGTTGCTGGAGAGTATGGTTTTATAGCTGGAATATTTGCAGGCTTCTGCCATGTATCAATTGTTTCTAGTGTTGGTGTCTTGCATGGAGGATTAAACCTTTATAACAATGGCTTTTCAGGAGGCTTTGTAGCAGCAACATTAGTTCCAATTTTTGAGTCAATTAGAAATTCGAGATTTTTTTATAATAAAGGAGAGGAATAATTTTGAATACAATAAAAAATGAAGAAAATTGTGCTAAGTTAATAGTTAGTGGACTTGTTCATTATTATTTTAGTAAAAGAGTTCAAAATTTAAAAATAGATTTTAAAATAGAAAAAGATTCCCTAAGAGTTATTGCTGAGGGAAATGTTAAAATAAAGCCAAAAGATTTAGAAGAATTAAATAGAATTTCGAATTCTGCAAGACTTCCTGAGTTTGAAAATTATTATGATAATTTAATAGGATTAGGAAGCAATTCAAGTGACATATCAAATATAGATGCATTAGGCTCTATGGTTGATGAAGCTATAGTTTCTTATTCCGATGATGGTCTTTTGACTATTTTATTAGTTAGAAATTTCTAGCCTTTAGTATTTAGTGAATTGTACATATTAGTTTATTGTCTTGCTCTATGGGGTATTACAATTATGCTAAATAAAACTACTATAAGGAGTAACATATATGAAAATATTAGAGGTAAAGGATCTTCATGTTAATGTTGGAGATAAAGAAATTTTAAAAGGTATAGATTTAGATATTTTTGAAGGAAAGGTTCATGTTATTATGGGACCTAATGGTGCAGGAAAATCTACTCTTACTAATTCAATTATGGCTCATCCAAACTATGAAGTTACAAAAGGCGACATATTTTTCAAGGGCGAAAACATAAATGAATTAAGAGCTGATGAAAGAGCAAAACTTGGAATGTTTATGTCTTTTCAAAATCCTGAAGAAGTACCTGGAGTTACTGTTTCTAATTTTATTAGAGCTGCAAGAATGTCAATAACAGGAGAAAAAGAAAGTGTTGTTGAGTTTCAAAAAGAGCTTGAAGAAAAAATGGAAAGTTTAACAATGGATACTTCCTATGCTCAAAGATATTTGAATGTTGGTTTTTCAGGCGGTGAAAAGAAAAAGACAGAGATTTTACAAATGGTAATGTTAAATCCTACATTTGTAATGTTGGATGAAACAGATTCAGGTCTTGACATTGACGCTGTTAGAATTGTTTCAGAAAATGTTGAAAAATTTAAAAATGAAAATAAATCAATTTTAATCATAACTCATCATAGAGCAATATTATCAAGAATTAAACCAGATTATGTTCATGTTTTATATAATGGTAAAATTGTTAAAACATCAGATGCTTCTTTGATTGATAAAATTCAAAAAGAAGGTTATTTATGGATTGAACAAGAGGTGTAGTTATGACATCAGAAAGAAAAAAACACAAGTAGAAGAAATGGACAGAGGTGTCTATGATATAAAAAACGAGGTAAGATACTCTTCAAAAACAGAAAAAGGCTTAACTCGTGATATTGTTAAACAAATTTCTAAGGAGAAAAATGAACCAGAATGGATGTTAGATTTAAGACTTAAAGCTTTGGAAGTTTTTGAAAAGTCTAAAAATCCAAATTGGGGACCTGATTTATCTCCTGTTGATATAAATGAAATTACAACTTATATCAGTCCGGATGCGAAAATGAGTGGAGATTGGAATGAATTACCTGAAGATATTAAGGGTACATTTGATGCTCTTGGAATTCCGGAAGCTGAATATAAGAGAGAACTTTCAGGGGTTGGAGCTCAATACGACAGTGAAGTTGTTTATCATAGCTTAACTGAAAAAATGAAAAATCAAGGTGTAATCTACACTGATTTTGAAACTGCCGTAAGAGAATATCCTGATATAATAAAAGAATATTTTATGACTTGCATAAAACCTGAAGATCATAGATATGCTGCTTTACACTATGCAGTTTGGAGTGGTGGCTCCTTTGTTTATGTTCCAAAGGGAGTTAATGTAAGTATTCCACTACAATCATATTTCAGACTTAATGCACCGGGTGCGGGACAATTTGAACATACTTTAATTATCATTGAGGAAGGAGCTTATTGTCATTTTATTGAAGGCTGTTCAGCTCCAAAATATAATGTTTTAAATGTTCATGCTGGAGCGGTTGAACTTTTTGTAAAGAAAAATGCAACTTTAAGATATTCTACAATTGAAAACTGGTCAAGAAATATGTATAACTTAAATACAAAAAGAGCAATTGTTGATGAAAATGGAACTATTGAATGGGTTTCTGGATCCTTTGGCTCAAAGGTAAGTTTACTATATCCGATGAGTGTATTGAGAGGAGAAGGAGCAAAGAGTGAATTTACAGGAATCACTTTTGCAGGTAATGATCAGTACTTAGATACAGGAGCAAAAGTTATTCATGCTGCTCCAAGAACAAGCTCATCAATAAATTCAAAATCCATATCAAAGGGTAATGGAGTTGCTATTTACAGAGGACTTGTAAGTGTAAAACCAAATTGTCCAGGTTGTAAATCAACTGTAACTTGTGAATCTTTGATGTTGGATCAAGAATCTCAATCAGATACAATCCCTGTAATAGATATTCAAACATCAGATATTGACTTAGGTCATGAAGCAAAAATTGGTAGAATTGACGATGATGTAATTTTCTATCTAATGAGTCGTGGTATTCCTGAAGAAGAGGCAAAAGCCATGATTGTTAGAGGTTTTGCTGAACCGATTGCAAAGGAATTACCTTTAGAATATGCTGTTGAAATGAATGCTTTGATTAATCTAGAACTTGAAGGAACTATTGGTTAGGGGGTGTCTGTATGAGAGGAAATTTTATACCAAGTAATACTTGGAATGCAACAAGAGTTAATAATACAGAAGTACAATTACCTAATTTAAATCCAAAAGAGTATTCTTTAATTAAGAGTGAAAGCAAAAATCTTATTTTTTCTTATGAAAAATTTTCTTTTTCAAATGAAATAACTGAAAAATTAAATGAATTTACAAATCTTAAATTGGATTTTGTTTCAACAAAAGAAAATTCTTTAAATCAAGTTGTTTCGTTAGAATTAAATGAAGAAAATAATCAATTAGTTGATATTATAAAAATAAGAGCAGAAAAGAATTCAACTTTAAATTTAACTTTGGATTATTTTTCAGATGAAAATATTAAAGGTTTCAGACATTCTATTATAGAAGTTGAAGCTGAAGAAAATAGTGATGTAAAAATTTATATTTCTCAAAGATTTTCTTTAGATATTTTGAGTATTCAAAGCGTTTATTACAAAGTTAAAGAAAATGCTAATGTTGAATTTGTTCAAGTTGATTTAGGTGGAAGTGAAAATTATCTATCTTATATCGGAGAACTTGTTGAAAAAGATTCAAATGTAAATATCAACTCAATTTACTTTGGAAAAAACGAACAAAAATTAGATTATAATTATGTGGCAACTCAAAGAGGACGTGCTACAAATTATGACTTGTCTATCAAGGGAGCATTAGCTGACAAAGCTCAAAAGACTTGTAGAGTAACTATTGACTTTAAGCGTGGATCATCTACTTCTAAAGGTTCTGAACAAGAATATGTAACATTACTTTCAGATGATATAAGAAATGTTGCAGTTCCTATTTTACTTTGTACTGAAGATGATGTTGAAGGACTTCATGCAGCAAGTGCAGGTAAAATTGATGAAAACATATTATTCTACATTATGAGCCGTGGTTTTAGCGAATCAGAAGCAAAGAGATTGATTTTAGAATCAAAATTTGCCGAAACTATTGATTTAATAGAAAATGAAGAAATAAGAAAGAGAGTTTATACAACTTTATCCAAAAAACTTTCGGAGGTATAATATGACTAAAACTATTCTTGATATTAGAAGAGATTTTCCATATTTGAACGAAGAAAAAGTTGGGAAAAAAGTTATTTATTTAGATAATGCAGCTACAAGCCAAAAGCCACAAGCTGTTATTGATACTATAACAAATTACTATTCTTATCAAAATGGAAGTCCACATAGAGGCAGTCATTACTTAAGTATGTCTGCAACAGAAATTTATGAAGGAACTAGAAAAAAAGTTAAGAATTTTCTTAATGCAAAGAGAAGTACTGAAATAATTTTTACAAAAAATGCTAGTGAGGCACTTAATTTAGTTGCCTATTGTTATCTTAACAAATTAGAAAAAGATGATGAAATAATGCTTAGTATTATGGAACATCATAGTAATTTATGTACTTGGCAATTTTTAAAAGAAAAAACAGGTGCTAAACTTAATTATATTTATCTTGATGATAATTTCCAATTGGATATGAAATCTTTTGAAGAAAAAATTTCTGATAAAGTAAAATTAGTATGTATAACTGCTGCATCAAATGTAGTAGCTACAATGCCTGACATCAAAAAAATTATTGAAATTGCTCATAAAAATGGAGCAAAAGTTTTAGTTGATGCATCTCAAATTGTTGCTCATAAAAAACTGGATGTTCAGGATTTAGATGTTGATTTCTTAGCCTTTTCAGGACATAAAATGTTAAGTGCAATGGGCGTTGGTGTACTTTATGGGAAGTTTGACCTCTTAAAAGAAATGGATCCTTTCCTTTATGGAGGAGACATGATTGAATATGTTTATGAGGATTATTCAACATATCTTTTACCGGCAGGTCGTTTTGAAGCGGGAACGCAAAATGTAGGAGCAGTTGCTTCACTTGGTTCTGCGATTGACTATCTAGAAGAATTGGGATTTGATTATATAGAAAAACTGGAAGGAGAACTTATGAATTTTGCTTTTGAAGAAATGAAAAAGTTAGATTTCATAAAGACTTATACTACAAAGGACAAAAACAGATGCCCTGTAATAGCTTTTAATGTAAAAGATGCTCATCCTCATGATGTATCTTCAATACTAGATAGCTTTGGAATTGCAATAAGAAGTGGTCATCATTGTGCAGAGCCTTTGCATAGATATTTGAATGAAAATGCAACTTGTAGAGTAAGTTTTTCTTTCTATAACACTAAAGAAGAAGTAGAATATTTCATTGAGAAATTAAAAGAAGTAAGGAGAATATTACATCTTGGACATTAGAGAAATTTATACTGAGATAATAACAGAAGAAAGTAGAAATACAAAAAATAAAAGATATTTGGAACATCCGACTCACGAAGAAAAAGGTCATAACCCAAGTTGTGGAGATGAAATTACATTACAATTAGATATTGAAGATGGTATAATTAAAGATGCCTCATATGTTGGAGTAGGTTGTGCAATCTCCCAAGCTTCAACATCTCTTATGATTGATTTAATTAAGGGAAAGACTTTAGACGAAGCAAAAGAACTTTGTGAAACATTTTTGGCAATGATTACAGAAGGTCTTGAGGGCGATGAGCTTAAAAAACTTAAGGATGCTATAGCTCTTCAAAATATTTCTACAATGCCTGCAAGAGTTAAATGCGCTGTTCTTGCTTGGCATACATTAAAAAATATAATCGAAGCTAATTAAATAAGGTCGTAGCTCTTTTGGGTTGCGACTTTTTATTGTGAAACAACAAGGTTCCCGGCACCAACACGATGCGAAGCATCGTTGAAGAGTGGGATTCTTATTTTGGAGGGTATATGAGGATATTTTTTATATTATATTTGCTTTTAGACGGTTTGTTATACAACTATAAATTATTGATTTCTATAATTTTTATAATGAATTTAATATCTTTTACAATATTTTATATTGATAAAAGAAAAGCTATAAAAGGCAAGAATAGAATTTCAGAGAATAGCTTATTGTTATCAGCTTTTTTATTTGGCTCTATCGGAGCTTTTTTATCTATGCAAATATTTAGACATAAAACTAAAAATTAAAATTTAAAATTTTAGTTCCGCTATTTTTTGTAGTTAAAGTTTTGATTTTATATTATTTATATAAATACTTATTTTAGGTGATGTTATGAGGAATATTAGATTTTATACAGAAAGATTGAATATAGCGGATATGATGTTTTCTGATTGTGACTACGCAGCAAAAGAATGGGGAAATGAAATATCCGGGAAATATATGTGTGATCCATTTTACGAAAATGGAGATGAACTTAGAGATATATTAAAAGATGAGTTGGAAAATTCAGAAAAATGGACTGACGATTTCTATTTTTCAGTTTTTACAAAAGAAAATGATGAAATAATTGGAACTGCTTGTGCTTTTGAAGTTGAAAAGAGTAATAGAATATGGGGTATTGGATATTCAATAAAGCGAACTGAATGGAATAGAGGTTATGGGACGGAACTCGTTAATGGTTTGTGTAAATTTTTAAAATTACATAATGCAGAAATTATAAACACATTAATTGCAAAAGAAAATATTTCATCTTTGAAGATTTGTTTTAAGAATGGATTTGAGATTTTTAAAGAAACAGAATTTATTAAATCAGGAACTGATATAAAATATTCAGCATATGAACTTAGGAAAAAACAATAATAATATTTTTTCAAAGCACAGTAATCAGTATTGACAAATTTCATTTATAAGTATAGAATTAAGGTGTAAGAGTAGAGAGATAATTTATTTGATTTTATATTAGTATAATGACATTGATGTAATATAAGGAGGTCTTTATATGTCTAATTCAGAAATAACAATTTTGGCATTAATATCTATACAATGTTGTGCAATTGTGTTTTCAATTTATAGTGTGGAGAAAACAATCAATAAAAACAATAAAGAAATGTTGTCTAAAATAGATGAATTAAATAATACAATAAAAGAACTGGAGTCAAAGTTAGAAAAGAAATAAAAAATTATTTAAAGGAAGTGATAAAAATTACTTCCTTTTTTGATTATGAAATTAAATTAAAATTTATCTTTAAATAGATCGTATAAATGAAAGGCTAATACTATTCCAAAGCAGACAAATGTTATAGTAGAAAGCTCTTTGAAATGAAATATAATTAAAAATACTATTATAGTGATTGTTAAATAATTCATCCATTTTTTTCTCATAATTGCCTCCTTTAGATTAATATTAAATAGTAATTTATTGAATTTTCAAAACAATATATTTACAACTGTATTATACCATAATATAGTATTTAATTAAAGTATTCATAATATGAAATTAAAATTATCAGGTTCAAAGGTCAATTTCTGTTAAAAAAAATGAAAAAATTCCAAAAAAAGTCTTTACTTTTTATAAAAAATCTGTTAAAATTTAAAGATAATAATGTAATAGTGGGATAATATGTATTTTTATCTTTTTTTAATTTTTCAAAGGGGTGAAGTTTTATGACACATACTGAAAAGTATGGAATCACAGAAAGGGTTAGTTATTCAAAAATTCAAAATGTTTTGGATCTTCCAAACCTAATTGCCATTCAAACTGATAGTTATGACTGGTTTATTAAGCAAGGAATTAGAGATGTTTTTGACGATATTAGTCCGATTAGAGACTATTCCGAAGCTATGAAGCTGGAATTTTTAAATTATCGTTTAGAAAATGCTCCAAAGTATTCAGAACAAGAATGTAAGGATAGGGATATGAACTATTCAACACTTCTAAAAGTAGATGTTCGTTTAACAAACAATAATACAGGCGAAGTTAAAGAACAAGAAGTGTTTATGGGAGAAATTCCTTTGATGACTGACAACGGGACTTTTATTATTAATGGGGCTGAAAGAGTTATCGTAAGTCAGCTTGTTAGAAGTCCGGGTGTATATTATGGAGAAGAAATTGACAAGTCAGGTAATAAGTTATTTTCTTCAACAGTAATTCCGAACAGAGGTGCTTGGTTAGAATATGATACCGACACAAACGGAGTTGTAAGTGTTCGTATTGACCGAACAAGAAAATTGCCTATAACAACTATGATTAGGGCGTTGTTATATGAAACAAATGAAGAAATGGTTGAAAATTTCGGAGATATTAAAGAACTTCATACTACTTTGGAAAAAGATATAACAAAGAGTTATCAAGAAGCTATTCTTGAAATTTATAGAAAATTAAAGCCGGGGGATCCTGCTACTGTTGAAAGTGGGGAAAGTTTATTACATAATTTACTTTTCGATCCAAGAAGATATGATCTTGCAAAAGTTGGTAGATATAAATTTAATAAGAAATTAGCTTTAAGAAATAGGTTAATAGGAACAATTTTAGCTGAAGATATTTTCAAGACCGATAAATTCGGTGAAATGGAAAAAATTGCAAGTGTTGGAGATTATATTTCTGAAGAACTTGCAGAAAAAATTGAAAATGCTGGATATAAGAGAGTTCATGTAAAAGTTGAAGACAAAGAGATTATCGTTGTTGGTAACCACTTTGTTGATATTAGTGCGTTTGAATTGGGATTTGATATTTCATGCAATGGACTTTCTGAAAAAATTTACTATCCAGTTATGATGGAAATTTTAGAAGCTGCATCAGAATATGAAGGCGAAGAATATGAAACACAAGTTAAGAGAGCTGTTAGAAATAGAGTTAAAGAGCTTTCTCCTACTCATATTATTCGTGATGATATTGAAGCTACTGTAAGTTATGAATTTAACTTATTCTATGGTCTTGGAATTTGTGATGATATTGACCATTTAGGAAATAGAAGAGTTAGAGCTGTTGGAGAACTTTTACAAAATCAATTTAGAATTGGTTTATCAAGAATGGAGAGGGTTGTTAGAGAAAGAATGTCAACTCAAGATCCAGATCTTGCTACGCCTCAAGGACTTATTAATATAAGACCTCTTGTTGCGTCTTTAAAAGAATTCTTCGGTTCTTCACAATTATCACAATTCATGGATCAAAACAATCCACTTGCAGAACTTACTCATAAGAGAAGATTATCAGCATTAGGACCTGGTGGTCTTAGTAGAGATAGAGCAGGATACGAAGTAAGAGACGTTCATGAAAGTCACTACGGAAGAATTTGTCCGATAGAAACTCCAGAAGGTCCAAACATCGGTCTAATTACTTCTCTTACAACTTATGCAAGAGTTGATCAATATGGATTTATTGAAACACCATATCGTGTTGTAAATAATGGAATTGCTACAAAGGACATTGTTTATTTAACTGCTGATGAAGAAGATGAAGTTATTATTGCTCAAGCTAATGAACCACTTGATGAAAATGGACGTTTTGTAAACGAAAGAGTAAGTGGTCGTGGTATTAATGGAGAAAATGATATTTATCCAAGAGATACAATTCAACTTATGGACGTTTCTCCTCAACAAATTGTATCAGTTGGTACAGCAATGATTCCTTTCCTTGAAAATGACGATGCAACTCGTGCGTTGATGGGTTCAAACATGCAAAGACAAGCAGTGCCTCTACTTGTTACTGAAGCTCCTATCGTAGGAACTGGTATAGAACATAAAGCGGCAAGAGATAGTGGTGTTGTTATCGTTGCTAAAAATTCAGGAATTGTTACAAAAGTTGATAGTGATGAAATTCATATCAAAAGAGATTTAGATAATGTAGTTGATAAATATAGATTACTTAAATTTAAACGTTCAAACCAAGGGACAACAATTAATCAAAGACCTATAGTTAATGAAAATGACAGAATTAAAGCAGGGGATATTATTGCCGACGGTCCTTCAACTGAAAATGGAGAAATCGCATTAGGTAAAAATATTTTAATGGCATTTATGAACTGGGAAGGCTATAACTACGAAGATGCAATGTTGTTGAATGAACAACTTGTTATAGATGATGTTTTAACTTCATTACACATTGAAGAACATGAATGTGAAGCGAGAGAAATCAAATTAGGTTCTGAAGAAATCACAAGAGATGTTATAAATATCGGTGAAGATATGAGAAAGAACTTAGATGAAAATGGTATTATAAGAATTGGTGCTGAAGTTAATTCAGGAGATATCTTAGTTGGTAAAGTATCACCTAAGGGAGAAACTGAATTAAGCGCAGAAGAAAGACTTTTAAGAGCTATTTTCGGAGAAAAGGCAAGAGAAGTAAGAGATACTTCTTTAAGAGTTCCTCATGGAGAAACTGGTATTGTTGTAGATGTTAAATGTTATAGTAGAAAAAATGGAGATGAATTACCACCAGGAGTAAATGAAGTGGTTAGAGTTTATGTAGCCACTAAGAGAAAGATTAATGTAGGGGATAAAATGTGTGGTAGACATGGTAACAAAGGGGTTATTTCAAGAATAATGCCTCAAGAAGATATGCCATTCTTACCAGATGGAACTCCTTTACAAATCGTTCTTAATCCATTAGGGGTACCTTCTCGTATGAACATCGGACAAGTACTTGAAGTGCATTTAGGACTTGCAGCTAAAAGACTTGGTTGGAAAGTTGCAACACCTGTATTTGACGGAGCAAGTGATATTGATGTTCTTGATGCATTAAAGCTTGCTGGTTGTCCTGAATCAGGAAAAATAAAACTTAGAGACGGAAGAACTGGAGATGAATTTGACAATCCTGTAACTGTTGGTTATATGTATATGTTAAAACTTCACCATTTAGTAGATGAAAAAATTCATGCTAGATCTATCGGACCTTATTCTTTAGTTACACAACAACCACTTGGTGGTAAGGCACAATTTGGTGGACAAAGATTTGGAGAAATGGAAGTTTGGGCATTGGAAGCATATGGCGCAAGTCATACTTTACAAGAAATGCTAACTGTTAAGAGTGATGACATTGTAGGTAGGGTTAAGACTTATGAATCAATTGTTAAGGGTGTAAATATTCCTGAACCAGGTATTCCTGAATCCTTCAAAGTTCTTATGAAAGAATTACAATCATTATGTTTAGATGTTAAATTGATTGATGAAGAAGGAGAAGAAATCAAACTTAGAGAAAATTCCGATGAAATTAAGGCTCAACTTGTTTTAAATGAAGAGTATGCCAAAGAAGAAGAGGAAGAAGATTTTGACTTTGATTCATTCTATGATCAATCTGGAAATAAGGAAGAAGATTTTGATGGCTTTGACCTTAGTTTCTTAGAAGATAAAGATGAAAAAGAAAAAAGTAGTTCAGAAGAAGTAGAACAAGACGAAATATTTATAGAAGAAGATATTGATCAATAACATAGAGGAAGGGAGTGGACTCCTTGTTGGAATTAAATAATTTTGATGCAATGAAAATTGGCTTAGCTTCACCTGATAAAATAAGAAGTTGGTCAAGAGGAGAAGTTAAAAAACCAGAAACCATAAATTACAGAACCTTAAAGCCTGAAAAAGATGGTCTTTTCTGTGAAAAAATATTTGGACCGGTAAAAGACTGGGAATGTAATTGTGGTAAGTATAAAAGAATAAAATACAAGGGAAATGTATGTGAAAAATGTGGAGTTGAAATCACAAAGTCTAAAGTAAGACGTGAGAGAATGGGTCATATAGAACTTGTTGCTCCGGTTTCTCATATATGGTATTTTAAAGGAATACCTTCAAGAATGGGTCTTATATTAGACATGAGCCCAAGAGCTCTTGAAAAAATCTTATATTTTGCAAATTATGTTGTTCTTGATGCAAAAGATACTGACCTTTATGTTAAACAATTACTAACTGAAGGCGAATATGGAGAAGCTTGTGAAAAATTTGGTGCAGAAAATTTCAGAGTTGGAATGGGTGCTGAAGCAATTAAAGAGCTTTTAGAAAATATAGATTTAGATGAGCTTTCAGATGAATTGAAAAAAGGTCTTGTTGATGCAACTGGTCAAAAGAAAATTAGACTTTCAAGAAGACTTGAAGTTTGTGAAGCTTTCAGAAAATCAGGAAATAGACCTGAATGGATGATTATTGATGTCGTTCCTGTTATTCCACCTGATTTAAGACCTATGGTTCAACTTGAAGGTGGAAGATTTGCAACTTCAGACTTAAATGATTTGTATAGACGTGTTATAAATAGAAATAATAGATTGAAAAAACTTATTGAAATTCATGCTCCAGAAATCATCATGAGAAATGAAAAGAGAATGTTACAAGAAGCAGTTGATACATTAATAGATAACGGAAGACATGGAAAAGCTGTGACAGGAGCAGGAAATAGAGAGCTTAAATCTTTATCAGATATGTTAAAGGGAAAGACAGGAAGATTTAGACAAAACTTACTTGGAAAGCGTGTTGACTATTCAGGACGTTCAGTAATCGTAGTAGGTCCGGATTTGAAATTCCACCAATGTGGACTTCCTAAAAAAATGGCTCTTGAATTATTCAAACCTTTCATTATGAAACAATTAGTTGAAGATGGAATTGTTCATAATATTAAGAGTGCAAAAAAATATGTAGAAAGATTAAATTCAAATGTTTGGGACATTTTGGATAAAGTTATCAAAGATCATCCTGTGCTTTTAAACAGAGCACCGACTCTTCATAGACTTGGTATTCAAGCATTTGAACCGGTTTTAGTTGAAGGAAAAGCAATAAAATTGCATCCATTAGTTTGTACTGCATATAATGCCGACTTTGATGGTGACCAAATGGCTGTTCATTTACCTTTATCAACTGAAGCCCAAGCAGAAGCAAGACTTTTGATGCTTTCTACAAATAATATTTTGGCTCCAAAAGATGGTAAGCCTATCACAACTCCTACACAAGATATGGTATTAGGTTCATATTACTTAACAAGTGGAACTGTTGAAGAACAAGCTGTTCGTTCATTTATGGATTATGATGAAATGTTTAAGGCTTATTCTACAAATAATGTTAAAATTCATGATACTGTTAATATCTTGTATAGAGATGAAGAAACAGGAGAAAGTCAAATCGTAAAATCAACTGTTGGTAGATTTATATTTAATGAACATATTCCACAAGATTTAGGATTTGTTGATAGAAGTAAAGATAAATTCTCATTAGAAATAGATAGACTTGTAGATAAAAAAATGCTTGGTAAGATTGTAGATAAATGTTTTAGAAAACATGGAAATATTAAAACTGCTGAAGTATTAGACTATATCAAATCTACAGGATATAAATATTCAACAGTTGGAGCTATTTCAATTTCAATGAATGACGTAATAGTTCCGGAAGAAAAATGGGAAATTCTTAAAGAAGCAGAAAAGAAAATTGCTGTTTATGAAGAATTATTTAGAGACGGTTTAGTTTCCGAACAAGAAAGATATGAATATGTAATCTCTGTTTGGACTAAAGCTACTGAAGATATTACAAAGATTCTTGTTGAAAAACAAGATCCTACAAATAGTATTTCAATCATGGCTGACTCAGGAGCCAGAGGTAATATTAACCAAATTAGACAGTTAGCTGGAATGCGTGGACTTATGAGTTCTGCTACCGGTAGAATTGTAGAAATTCCTATCAAAGCTAACTTTAGAGAAGGTCTTTCTGTACAAGAGTTCTTTATTTCAACTCACGGTTCAAGAAAAGGACTTTCAGATACTGCACTTAGAACAGCTGACTCCGGATATTTAACAAGAAGACTTGTAGATGTTTCTCAAGATGTAATTGTTAGAGAAGATGATTGTTGTACAGATGAATATGTATTAGCTAGAGACTTTAAAGACGGAAATGCCATAGTTGAAAAGCTTGCAGACAGAATTGTAGGAAGACATTCATTTGAAGATGTATTAAATCCTACTACAGGAGAAATATTAATTCATAAAAATGAAATGATTACTGAAGGATTAGCTGAAAAAGTTGAAAAGCTTGGAATTACAGAAATAAAAGTTCGTTCAGTTCTAGGTTGTAAATCTAAACATGGTGTTTGTGCAAAATGTTATGGACGTAATCTTGCAACAGGAAATCCAGTTAATATTGGGGAAGCTGTAGGAATTATAGCTGCTCAATCTATCGGGGAACCGGGTACTCAACTTACCATGAGAACATTCCACTCTGGTGGGGTTGCCGGTGTTGGAATTACTCAAGGTCTTCCTCGTGTTGAAGAACTTTTTGAAGCAAGAAAACCAAAAGGACTTGCTTATATAACTGAAATTGATGGTACTGTAAAATTAGTTGATAATAAAAAGAGATATGATATAGTTGTAACTGCAGATGATGGTGATGAAAGAATTTATGCAATACCTTATGGAGCTAGAATTAAAGTTAAAGATGGAGAAGAAATTAAAGCGGGCGATATGCTTACTGAAGGTTCTATAAATCCACATGATATTTTAGCTATTAAAGGTCCAACAGGTGTTCAAGAATACATCACTAAGGAAGTTCAAAAAGTTTATCGTAATCAAGGGGTAGATATCGATGATAGACATATCGAAATCATTATAAAACAAATGCTTTCTAAAGTTAAAATCGATACTTCAGGTGATACTAATTTCTTAGAGGGAAGTTTAGTTCCATTTAGAGAAGTTGAAGCTGTTAATAGAGAAATGCTTGAAGAAGATAAGATGCCAGCAACTTTTGATAATGTACTATTAGGTATTACTAAGGCATCTCTTGCTACTGAAAGTTTCTTATCAGCAGCATCATTCCAAGAAACAACTAGAGTTTTAACTGATGCTTCTATTAAAGGAAAAGCAGATGGATTAATAGGATTAAAAGAAAATGTAATCTTAGGTAAACTTATACCTGCTGGAACTGGAATGAAAGTTTATAAATCAATCGAAATTGATTATGAAACAATGGAAGAAGAAGATAGGCTTGCAAGAGAAGCTGCTCTTGAAAATGCTGAATCAGAGGAAGATCATATTTTCGAGGAATCAAAAGAAAGTGCTGAATCAGATGAAGCAAAAGAAACTGAAACTGAAATCGAATCTGAAGTTGAAACTGAAGAAGTTGAAATCACGGAAGAAGTTGAAGAATAATATTTAGAGTCGGAAGAAACTTTCCGACTCTTTCTATAAAGTGAGGATTAATATGAAAAAAGCTTTAATTTTAACAGCATCTTTTGGTGGTGGACATAATAAAGCTGCTAATAATATAAGAGAAAAACTTGAACAAAAGGGATTTTATGTAGAAGAAATAGATTTACTAAAAGAAATTTCTGAAAAATTGGATAGTTTACTCGTTGGAGGATATTTAGGTATTGTAACAAAAACTCCTGAAATTTATGGACTAATATACAAGGGAACTAATATAACTCAATCACAAAATGTTTTTTCAAAACCAATTTTAAATATGTTGAGTAATAAAATATTACCTATTTTAGAAGAAAAAAACCTAATGTAGTTATAGGTACTCATGTTTTTGCGATTGGAATTATGGAACATATTAAGCAAAAAAATATTATGATGTTCCTTTTATTTCTGTAATTACAGATTTTATTACACATAAGATGTATTTTAGTGACTACGTTGATTATTATATTGTAGCAAGTGAATTTACAAAAAATAGAATGATTGATGACGGAATAAAACAAGATAAGATTTGTGCTTTTGGAATACCTATAAGTGATAGTTTTAAAGAAAGACATTATGAAAAGAAAGATGGTTTTAATATTCTAACTATATTTGGAACATTGGGAATGAATGATTTTTCGGAGTATATAATGCCTATATTAGAAATTTCAAATGATATTAGACTTACTATGGTTTGTGGTAAAAATGAAGAATTAAAAGAAAAACTAGAAAAAAATATAGTTTGTTTATAGATGAAAATAGACTTGAAATCTTAGGCTATACAAATGAAATTGCAAGACTAATGGAAGAAAATCAGATTTTAATTACAAAACCTGGTGGACTTACAGTTTCAGAGGCAATAGTTAAAAATATACCGCTTATAATTCCTTTCTTTATACCAGGTCACGAAGAAGAAAATAAAAACTTCATTGTTGAAGAAGAAATAGGTGTATATGCAAACGGTATTGACGCTGTTGTAAAGGAAGTTAAAAAATTCTATAATAATAGGAGAAGGGTAGAATACATGGCTTTGAATATGAAAGATATAGCAAATGGATTTTCAGTTGATAAAATTGTAGAATTAGTTGAAAAAATAAGCTAAATTCATTGACAAAAATGTTTTCTTATAGTATAATGCACTATGGATAGAGATTTTTAGGAGGTTTTGTATGAAAATTAAAAAATATTTAATTTCTGCTATGGCTTTATTTTTAATGGGATCAATGGTTGCTTGTCAATCAAAACCAGCTGAAAACAAGAAAGCCGAACAAAAAACAGAAGAAAAGAAAGAAGAAAAGAAGGAAATGAAAAAAGCTTCTGAAGAAGAAAAAAATTCAACTATTAAAGCATTAGAAGAACAAAAATCAGTTGAATTAAAAATTCCAAATTTAAGTGATGCAGACAAAGAAAGTATTGAAAAGAAATACGAAAATCTAATTTCTTCAGTTAAAGAAGACAAAATTGACAAAGAAGAAGTTATTAAATTAGGAAAAGCTGCTGAAAATTATGTTAAGAATGTAAAAGAATCAGAAGGTGAAAAAAAATAATTGGATATTTTTAATGAGGGTTTTAAGACCCTCATTTTTTATTGTGAAAAAACAAATTGTAAATGGGATTTTATATATAATATATGAAGCATAAAATATTCTTAAAAATAATTAATAGTAATTATTATTGAAAGTTGTTGGGTATAAATAAGTCATAAGTTTACTTCTTAATATAATTATTTTATTAAATTTAAAATAAAAAGTATAAACACTAATCACAAATATACTATTAGGATGTAAATACCACACTTAAAATTTATAGAGAATAAGCTATGTAAAATTTTTACATAGCTATTTTTTTATTCAAGAGCTATATTATAGACAAAGATAAGAAACTATTAAATCGTTGAAAAAACTCATTTACTATGATACAATGATTATGTAAAATATTGAAAAATTATTTTGTATAATTGAAATTTATGGAGTATTAGTTATTATGAAAAATTAAAGAAAAATATTTATTTTTATTCTATCTTAATTGTAATTTTTAGTATTTTTACAGTTTATTCAAATGCTAATATGCCAATGGTAATTAAGGAAATTACAGATAGTATTACAGAAAAACAATTTAATAAAATTTTTGGATATTTTGTAAAATATGCACTACTAATAGCCTTAGTATTGTGTTCTGAATTTATTGGTAAATTGTTGAATGCTAAGTATAGAAGATTATTATATATGAAGCTTAGAAATCTTTTTGTAAGAGGAATTTTATTAAAGGGTAAAAAGGGAGAAAATCCTCAAGAACTTTATTCTATTTATAATAATGAGATAGAATCTGTTGTAGAAGAATACTATTTAACAATACCACATATTATATTTCAAGCAGTATCTATTATTTGGTATATGTATTTGCTGTTTTCATTGAATATTCTTGCATCATTTATTATCCTAGGAACTAATATTATATCGATCCTAATTCCTTATTTTTTTGAAATAGATATGCAAAGAATAAGAGAAAAGAGTATTTTAGGACTAAGACGATTAAATACGGCTTTTTATGATATTGTTGAGGGAATAGGCACTATAAAAAGATATTCCGTAGAAAAAAATATAAATAATAAAATGGAATCCATTTCATCCGATGAACAAAAATATGCTTATAGATATAGCATAAAAAATGCAGTTTTAGAAATTAGCATGGGGGCAATTTCATTTATATCCCAGTTTCTAATTTATTATGTTGTTATCAGTTCAATTATTAGTGGAAAAGAAACTATCGGAGCTTTTATAGCAATTTTGCAATTATCAGAGTTGTTAATATATCCGATTAATACTATTTCAAGCTATTTGATAACTGTATTTTCTATAAAGAAAGTGAAAAATGATTTATTTAATACCTTATCCGATTGTGAATTTGAAGAAAATGAGCAAGAGAGAGTTGAGAAAATTGAATTTGAAAATGTAAGTTTCTCTTATAACCAAAATAAGTTTATAATAGATAATTTTTCAAATGTTTTTGAAAGTGGTAAAAAATACCTTATTAAAGGTCAAAACGGCTCCGGAAAGAGTACGATTTTGAAATTACTGTTCGGGGAGCTTGAAAATTATAGTGGAAATATAAAGATAAATGGTAAAAATATAAAGAATTATCCAGATATTTCAAAAAATCTTGTCTATGTTGAACAAAATTCTTTTCTATTTAATGAAAATATAGTTTCAAATATAACTCTATTTAAAAATATTGAGGATAATTTGATTTATGATATTTTAAATAAAGTGAATCTAGATAAAAAGCTTATAGAAAATAGAAATGAAAATTTAAATGAATTAAATCTTTCAATTTCGGGGGGCGAAAAACAAAAAATTATAATTGCTAGAGCTTTACTTAGAAATAGTAATTTTTTGGTATTTGATGAAGCTATGAGCAATATTGATAAAAATTCAATTTCAATAATTGAAAAAATGATTTTAAGTGATGAAAGCTTAGGTTTTATTAATATATCTCACAATTATTCAGAAGAAAATGAAAAAATGTATGACTATATTTTAGAATTTACAGGAGAAAAATTAATATAATAAAAAATTGTTAGTAAAAATTACATTCCCGATACTTATGTGTCGGGTTATCTTTTTTATAGGATATTTTTTAGTGAGAAAATTTTACAATAATATAGTAAGTGTGTTATAATATAAGTAGCTTTGCGCCTAATGGCAAAGCTACTTATATTTCATCATAACTACCATAAAAAAAGTATCATAAAGGAGTTATGATATAATTAATAGCTTTATGCCTGTTTATAAAGCTACATATTATAAATAAAAATAAATTGTTAAGATAAATTAAAGTTAATTGTTATTAAAAAAGGAGAGATATACTTTGTTTGATAAATTAGAACTATTAGTTGAAAAATTCGAGGAGCTTGAAAAGAAAATTATAGATCCTGAAATTATGAAAGATATGAATGTTTGGCAAAAACTTGCTAAAGAACATGGCGATATGAAGCCTATTGTTGAAAAATATAGAGAATATTCAAAACATAAAAAAGAACTTGAAGAAAATAAAGAGATGTTAAAGGAAAGCTTGGACGATGAAATGAAAGAACTTGTTAAAGAAGAAATTTCAGAGCTTGAAGATAGTATTGAAAAGGAAGAACAAGATCTTAAAATTTTGTTATTGCCAAAAGACCCTAATGATGAAAAGAATGTATTTATGGAAGTAAGAGCTGGTACAGGTGGAGATGAAGCGGGACTTTTCGCAGAAGATCTTCTTAGAATGTATAGAATGTTCGCAGATAAACAAAAATGGAAAACAGAAATAATGAGTATTTCTGAACAAGGAGTTGGAGGAATTAAAGAAGTTGTTTTCTTAGTTAAAGGTCATGGAGCATATTCAAAATTGAAATATGAAAGTGGCGTTCATAGAGTTCAACGTGTTCCTGCTACAGAATCAAGTGGAAGAATTCATACTTCTGCTGCAACTGTTGCAGTTTTACCAGAAGTTGAAGATGTTGATGTTGTAATAAATCAAAATGACCTTAGAATTGATGTTTATAGAGCTAGTGGTAATGGTGGACAATGTGTAAATACAACTGACTCTGCTGTAAGAATTACTCATATTCCTACAGGAGTTGTTGTTACTTGTCAAGATGAAAAATCACAACTTAAAAATAAAGAAAAGGCAATGAAAATTTTGAAATCAAGACTTTATGAAAAGTATCAAGAAGAACAAAATAAGGATATTGCTGATGCAAGAAAATCGCAAATAGGGTCAGGAGATAGATCTGAAAGAATAAGAACTTATAATTTTCCACAAGGAAGAGTTACAGACCATAGAATAAATATGACTATTTATCAATTGGATAGTTTCTTAAATGGAGATATTTCTGATATGATTGATGCTCTTATCACAAGCGATCAGGCTAAAAAAATGTTAGCAATTGCGGAGTAGATTATGAATTTAAATTTACAAAATAAATTTACTAAATTTGGTGTTTATCTTGTATTATATGTATTTGGGATTTTTGTGTTTTTCAATTTTGTTTTTGCAAAAAAAGAAGATGAAGTTTTAGTTAATACAGTAAAAGAGATTGAAACTAATACAAAGACTTTAAATGCTAATGGAATTGATGTGTCTAAACTTTCAACAAAAGTTAATACTGGTGAAAAGGGAAGCATTTTAACAGAACAAACTGTTATGGAAGGACTTACTAATAGTGAAGATTCAGATATTCAAGAAATTTTAAAAAGTAAGGATAAACTAACTTATCCATATCTAGCTTTACTTTATAGAAATCCATCTGCAAAACTTTTTATAAAAGATAAACTTGAAAATAGAACAGTGGATAATTTTACTGGAGAAAGTGTTGATTTTAAAAGAGATATTCCGTATTATTTACAATGGGATAGACGTTGGGGACAAAAGAAATATACTGATGACAATATTGCCATAAATGGTTGTGGACCAACTTCGATGGCGATGGTTGTTGCGGGGCTTCTAAAAGATAATTCGATAACTCCTGTGGAATTGGCAAAGTATGAAGAATATGCTGAAGGTTCAGGAACAGGTTGGAAATATTTTACAGAAGTTCCAAAAAAATATGGATTAAAAGTTAAAGACTTGGAAACTGATGAAGAAGTTTTTAAAAAGGAGTTGAAAAGTGGAAGACCAATAATTGCAAATGTAGGGCCTGGAGATTTTTCTTCAATAGGACATTATATTGTTTTAGTTAGTGTTGATGAAGATGGTATGTTCATAATAAACGACCCAAATAGTCCTACAAACACAAGTGAAAAGTGGAGTTATGAGAGATTAAAATCTCAGATGAAAAATGCTTGGTCTTTTACTAAAGGAGAATAGTTTTGAATTTTTTAGAAAGAATAATAAATTTTTTAGTTTATTTTTTTAGATCAGAACCTGAGGGCTATGACATTGAAAAATTTGGGTTTACTCATATTATACTAATGTTAATTGCCTTTTTGGGTGCAATTTTAATTTATAAATATAGAGATAAAATTAAAAATAGTAATAAAAATATTTTAAAAATTTTGGTTATAGTATTATTATTTCAACAAATAATACTATATACTTGGTATATATTTAGTGGTGCATTTTCTATAGAGACAAGTTTACCTCTATATGATTGTAGAGTTGCAATTATATGCTTGATATATGGTGTGTTTTTTAATAATGATAAATCCAAAAGAATTGGTATATATCTAGGATTTGTTGGTTCTATTGTAGCTCTTATAACACCAGAGTTAGACAGATTTATATTTCCACATTATACTTGGATAAGTTTCTTCGTTGGACATACTTTGTTACTTTGGATAAGTTGTTATATATTCTTTGTAGAAGAAATAGAAATTTCATTTAAAAAATATACAGAAGTTTTTGTTTTTACAAATATCTTGCATATTGCAGTTATTATTTTTAATAGTTTTACTAAATGTAATTATGCATTTTTATCAAAGCCACCAATTTTTACGGATGTGGCGGATAGATTGCATCCTATAACTTACATAGCAATTATGATGTTGGTGTTAAATTTTGGTTTATATCTTGTACATTCATATTTTATGAAATCAAGAGATGGTAAATTTAAAATAATAAACAGAAAAATTGAAAATTAGATGTTTATTGATTATTGTTCAGATAATTTAAAATATAATATTAATTTTAAAAAAGTGATTTGTTTTCAAATCACTTTTTTAATGAAAAATAATTCTTGAATTATGAAAAAATCTCATTTTATGGTATACTATAAGGTGATATTTATATTATAAAGAAGGGGTTTTAATTATGAAAAATTTATATTTGTTATATGGAGGAAAGAGTGCAGAACATGAAATTTCAGTTTTAACTGCAAAGTCCGTTATAAATAATTTAGATAGAAAGAAATATAAGATATTTCCTATTTATGTAGATAAATGTGGAAGATGGAATTACTTAGGAGAAAATACTAATAATATTGAAAATGAAAAAGAGTTGGTTGTAGAAGGGAGCGGAAATGTTGCGGACTCTATTTCAAGTTTTTTTGTAAATGATTTTGTAAATGAAAATGCTATTTTCTTCCCTGCGATGCACGGAACATTTTCAGAAGACGGAACTATTCAAGGTTTCTTTGATATAATGGATCTTACATATGTGGGAAATAATGTTTTATCCTCTGCTGTTTGCATGGATAAGGGAACTGCAAATGATGTTTTTGCAGGTAATGGTATTTTACAACCTGAATATTACTTAGTTACAAAGTATGAGTTTGATAAAAATAAAGATTTGCAAATAAAAAATATTCTTGAAAGAATCGGTGAGGTTTCTTTCGTGAAGCCTTGTAATGCTGGCTCAAGTGTTGGAGTTACAAAGGTAACTAAAAAAGAAGAGATTGAACCTGCTCTTATTGAAGCTTTTAAATATGATAATAGAGTTTTAGTTGAAGAGGCTGTTATTGGAGATGAACTTCAAGTTTTAGTAATGGGAAATAATATTTTAAAAGCTAGTTTACCTGGTGGGGTTAAAGTTACTAGAGAATTTTTTGATTATGAAGCAAAATATTTGGATGAAACAACAGACCACATTATACCTTGGGATTTAACTGAAGAAGAAATTAAAGAAATTCAATCAGTAGCAAAGAGAGCTTATGCAGTTACAAATTGTAAGGGCTTTGCTAGAGTTGATATTTTTGTAAGAGATAGCGATAGAAAAATGTTAGTTAATGAAATTAATACAATTCCTGGAATGACTGCTGTATCTATGGCGCCTGCAATGTATATGAAAACTTTTGGGAAGACTTATAGCGACTTTTTAGATGAGTTGATTGAACTTGCCGTTGAGAATAAAAAAGAAAAAGATTCTTTGACTACAAATAGGGGGTAATTATGTTAAAAGCAACTTTGGAGACAATTGCTAAAATAGTAGGTGGAAATTTGGTTACTACAAGTATGAAAGATAATGTTGTAGAGGGAGTTTCTACAGATACTCGTGATATTCAAGTTCACAATTTATTTATTCCGCTTGTAGGAGAAAAGTTTGATGGACATAATTTTGCTTTTGATGCTATTCAAAAGGGAGCAGTTGCTACTTTATGGGATAAAAAGCATCCTACTCCTTATCTTGATGCTGGAATTATTGTTGTTGATGATACATTACAAGCATATCAAAAACTCGCAAGCAGTTATTTAAAAGCGACAGGAGCAAAGGTTATTGGAATAACAGGCTCAAATGGTAAAACAGGTACAAAGGATATTTTAGCTGCAATTTTAAAAGAAAAATATAGAGTTCATAAGACTGCAAAAAATTTTAATAATGATATTGGTGTTCCTAAAACTATTATGGAAATGGACTTAGATGATGAAGCCGTTGTTCTAGAGATGGGAATGGATCATTTTGGAGATATTAAAACTCTTACAAATATTGCAAAACCTGATATAGCAGTTATCACAAATATTGGTGATAGCCACTTACAAGAACTTAAAACTAAAGAGAATATTGCAAGAGCAAAGTTTGAAATTTTAGAAGGATTAAAGCCTGACGGAATTTTTATTTATAACAATGATGATGATATTTTAAGGGAAGTAATAAAAGAATATACAATTCATCAAAAGATTATAAAAATAGGGACAAGAGAAGATTCTGATGTGATTATAAGACCTATTCGTTCTGATGAAGAGGGAAGTAGTTTTTCAATCGGAGAGTATGCTTATAGCATTCCATTTATTGGAAAACATCAAATCTACAATGTTTCAGTAGCAATTACAATAGCAGGGCTTATGGGAATGAGTTATGAAGATATTGTAAGAGGTCTATCAAAAGTAAAGCTTACTGGAATGAGAATGGAACTAATGCATTTGTCTAATTTTGATATTCTAAATGACTGTTATAAGTCAAATCCTCAGAGTTTAACTTCCTGTATTGAAACTGTTTATACTATGAAAGGTTATAAAAATAAGATTTTAATTCTTTCTGATATGTTGGAACTTGGAGAGGATGAGAGAAGATTACATTTTTCCATTGGTGAAAAAATAGATAGAGATAAGATTGACTATGTAATATGTATTGGATATTTAGCTAAGGAAATTTACAATGGTGCAAACAGAAACTTCAATGTAAACAATCTTTTCTATTTTGAAACTAATGGAGAAGTCGTAAATAAAGTTAAAGAACTCATTTCAGAAAATACTTTAATTATGGTAAAGGGAAGTAGAGGAATGAAACTAGAAAATATTATTGAAATGTTAAAGGAGATTTAATATGAATAAAGAAAGACTTTTGAATACATTTTTAGATTTAGTAAAGATTTACTCACCTTCAAGAAATGAAATAAATGTTATGAAGTATATAACTAAAAAGTTAGACAAACTTGGGGTTAAATATATTTTGCATGACCATTCTGCAGAATATGGTGGAAACACTCCTGTAATCATTGCAAAACTTGAAAAAAATAGTGATGATGAAAAACTTAAACCTATTTCTCTTTCAGCTCATATGGATGTCGTAGAACCTTCAAAGGATTTAGATGTTTATGTTGAGGATGGACTTGTTAAAACAAGAACAGAAACAACTTTAGGTGGAGATGATAAGGGTGGAGTTGCAATTATTTTAGAAACTTTTGAATATTTAGTTGAAAATAATTTAACACATAATGATGTATTTGCAGTTATAACTCCATCTGAAGAAATCGGACTTTTGGGAGCAAAATCAATTAAATGGGAAGAAATTCCATCTGAATTTATGCCTGCAAAAGATATGCTTGTACTAGATAATGGTGGTGGATCAGATCTTGTAGCTGTTGAAGGACCTTGTATGTATAAGATAAATGTTCATTATGAAGGAGCTTCAGCACATGCTGGGATTGAACCTGAAAAGGGAAGAAGTGCAATTATAGCTATGAGTAATGCTATTTCAAAGATGAAGATAGGAAGAATTAATGACCATACTACTTCAAATATAGGTAGCATAATATCTGAATTTCCTACAAATGTAGTTCCTAAAGATTGTAAAATCAAGATGGAAGTTAGATGTTTAAATGAAATTGAAGCAAAAGAAAATGTTGATAATTATATAGCTATTTTTGAAAAAACTGCAAAAGACTTTGAAGTTAAATGTAATATCGAAGTAAAATACGATTATCCGCCACTAAAACAAATTGATGGAAATAATTTATTAAATAGAGTTTTAGATGCATATAAAAAAGTTGGAATTACAGCCAAACCAATTAAAATTGGTGGCGGTTGTGACGGAAATATTTATTTAAAAAATGGATTCCATTCTGTAATTTTAGGAGTTGGAATGTACAAAATTCATACGATTGAAGAATATTTAGTTATTTCCGATATGGAAAAAACAGCTGAGGCGGTTTTGGAATTCATTACAAAATAGGAGGGAATATGTATAAAGGATATAAATTAATTCAAGAAAAATATATAAAGGATGTAAATTCTGATTGTATTTTACTTGAACATGAAAAAACTGGTGCTAGAGTTTTTTTGATGAAAAATGATGATGACAATAAAACTTTTAGCATCGGATTTAAAACTATTCCTAAAGATAACACAGGAATTTGCCATATAATTGAGCATTGTGTACTATCCGGTTCAAGAAAATTCCAAACAAAAGAACCTTTTATGGATATGGTAAAGATAAGTACAGCAACATTTTTAAATGCTATGACTTTTCCTGATAAGACTGTTTATCCTGTTTCTAGTAGAAATGAAAAAGATTTTAAAAATTTAATGGATGTATATATGGATGCTGTTTTCTATCCTGCGATGAAATCTGATAGAAGGATTTTTATGCAAGAAGGTTGGCATTATGAACTTGAAAATGAAGAAGATGAACTTAATATTAAAGGTGTAGTTTATAACGAAATGAAGGGAGCTTATTCTGTTCCTGAAACAACTCTTTATTATAAAGTAAATAATGCCCTTTGTCCTGATACTGTTTATGCTAAAGAATCAGGTGGAGAACCTTATGAAATTCCAAATTTAACTTATGAAGATTTTTGTGAATTTCATTCAAAATACTATCATCCTTCCAACTCATATATTTATCTATATGGGGATTGTGATATGGAAGAAAGACTTGAATTTTTGGATAGAGAATATCTTTCAAACTTTGAAAAAGAAGAACTTGATAATTTTGAAGGAAGTCAAGTACCTTTTGAAAAACCTAAAAATGTCTTTGATGAATATTCAGTTTCAAAAGATGAAGATACTAAAAATAAGACATTCTTAGCTTATGTTTCTTGCTTTGGAGAAAGTGATGGATTAAAAGACGGAATTATATCAAGATTACTAAATGAAGTTTTGATTGAGATGCAAGGTGCATATTTAAAAGAAGCTCTTCTTAAAGAAAATATATGCGAAGATGTTTCTTCGATTTCTATGGAATCTACAAAATTTTCAAGTTTTGGAGTTTATGTTACAAATTCAGAAAGGGAAAATTTAGATAAATTTAAGGAAGTTGTAGAAAAAACTTTAACAGATGTTGTTAATAAAGGAATTGAAAAAGAAAAACTAATTGCAGTATTGAATAGAACAGAATTTTCTATAAGGGAACTTTTAAATTCTACAACTGCTGGAATAGAATGTATGTTACATGTTTGTGACAATTGGTTGTATGGTAAAAATCCTATGGAATCTTTAGCTTTTGATGATGCTTTATCAGAAATTAGAGAAGAAATTCTAAATAATAGATTGTTAGAAAGAATTATTGAAGAAAAGATTTTAAATAACAATCATAAGGCATTTATTGTTCTTTCGCCGAGTGCTGGACTTAATGATAAAAAAGATTTAGCTCAAAAAGAGTGGTTAAAGAGATATAAAGACTCATTAAATAAAATTCAAGTTGAAAAAATAATAGAAAATACTAAAAATTTAATTAAATATCAACAAACTGAAAGTTCTGATGAACAAAAAGCTACAATTCCAAAATTAAAAATTGAAGATATTGATAAGGAAACTTTAAAAATTCCGAATGACATAGATAAAGTGGAAGATATAACAGTTTTAAAACATGATATTTTTACTTCAGGTATTAACTATGTAGATATTTGTTTTGATTTAAAACATATCTCAAAAGATGAAATTGTATATTTATCATTAATCGAAAATCTATTAAAATCTTTG
This sequence comes from Parvimonas sp. oral taxon 110 str. F0139, assembly GCF_000214475.1. Taxonomy (GTDB): domain Bacteria; phylum Bacillota; class Clostridia; order Tissierellales; family Peptoniphilaceae; genus Parvimonas. The sequence continues at coordinate 836,943 of NZ_AFII01000002.1, forward strand.
GATAAAAAATCAATGTCTTACAAAGATTTTACAGTTGAAACATTTTTACGTTGTGGAGGAATTTCAACTACAATTGCAACTTTGACAAATTCAAAAAATAGGGAAAAATTTGTTCCAAAATTTGTTGTAAGTGTAAAATTCTTCTCTGAAAAACTTAAAGAAACTGCAGAGCTTGTAAAAGTCTTATTAAAAGAAACAATTTTTACAGATAAGAATAGAATAAAAGAAGAAGTTTTAGCTATAAAAGGTGAATTGGAACAAGATATTATCGGAGCTGGTCATCTTTACGGAATAAACAGAGCAAAATCATATTATTCAAATAAGGCTTATTATGATGAAAAAGTTAAAGGTATTGATTATTTGAGATTTATTCAGGATTTAGCCGAGAATTTTGATGAAAAAATTGATAATGTGATTGAAAAAATGGAATTTGTTTACAATAGGATGTTTAAGTTAAACGAAACAATTGTAAATATAACAACAACAGAGGATAATTTTGATAATATAGAAAAAGAATTTGTTGGACTTGTAAAAGAGTTTCCTAAAATAGAAGATTCTCCTTATGATTTTACATTTGAAAAAGAGAATTTAAAAGAAGGAATTGCAACATCATCTGATGTAAATTATGTTACTTTTGCAGGGGATATGAAAAAGTACGGTATAGAGTATTCAGGAAGTTTTGCATTGCTTTCTAAAATTTTGAGTACTACTCATATGCATAATAATATCAGAGCGATAGGTGGAGCTTATGGTGCTGGATTTAGTATAACTAGAGATAGTGAAATAATTATGTTCAGCTATAGAGATCCTAATTTAAAATCTACAAAAGAAATTTTTTCAACAGTAGGGGAATTTGTTTCAGAAATGGAACTTTCAGAGGAAGATTTAGAAAGTTTTAAAATTTCAATGGTAAAAGATTTTAATCCATTACTTACACCAAAACATAAAGGTTATACTTCTATGATTATGTATATTACTGGGTCAGATGAAAAAGAATTAGAAATCTATCTAGAGGAGCTTTTAAATGCAAGATTAGAAGATTTAAAAGGACTTTCAGAAATAATAGGTAAAGTATTAGATCAAGATACTTTTGTAGTTGTAGGAAATGCAAATAGAATAAAGGAAAATTCTGAAGAATTTAAGAATATTCTGGTTTTAAAAAATAACCAATAAGTTTTATATTATTATATTACACAAGATAAAAAGCACTGCATATGCAGTGCTTTTTATATAGAAAATCTTTATAAATAGAGCTTTTTGTATAAGAAATTAATATAATAAAATTATTGACTTAAGTAATTATTACAAATATAATTAAATAAAATAGATAGTTAAAATTTAAAAATTATTTTATTAAATGGAGGAATTTTATGAAAAAAAGAAATCTTGTTTTATTATTAATTTCTGCATTAGTTCTATGTTCTTGTGGAAAAACGGCTAAGAGAGCTGACGACAAAACTACTACAAAAACTGATGATACTAAAGAAAAATTGACTATTGGAAAAGTTGATTTAAATGATCCTGATTTGGAAGAAAAGTGGAAAAAAGAACCAGCTTATGGTAGAAAGATAATTATAAACTTTGATGGTGGACTTTGTGCTTCTACTTTAGGGGTAACTCATGCAAAGGGATATTTTGCAAAACAAGGATTAGAAACTCAAGTTGTTAATAATCCAGAACCTAAAGATGCGATAGCAACAGGGAAAATTGATGTTATGGTTGAACATATTTCAACATCTCTTATTCCTGCTGTTAATGGTCTAGACATAACTTTTACAAGAGCTGTAAATACAGGATGTAGAACTATGTTTGTTTTGAAAGATTCAGATATTAAGTCAACAAAAGATTTAGAAGGAAAAACTGTTGGAGTTCATGGCGGAATTGGTTCAGGTGATCACAATATAAGTCTTAGATTTTTTGCAAAAGATAATGTAGATCAAACTAAGGTTAAATTTAAACCAGTAGAAAGTGCAGCTTTAATCCAAGCTATGAAAAACGGTGAAATACAAGCTTGTGTATTGTCAGATCAATATGCAAAAGAATTTATTGATAAAGGAATAATTAGAGCAATTCGTTCAATAACTTGGGATGATGATTTTAAAATTGAACCATGTTGTGTACTAATTTTAAATAAAAAGTTTGTTGAAGAAAATCCTATTACTGCTGCAAAGATTACTGAGGCACATAGACAAGCAAGTGAATGGGTAGAAGATCACAAAGAAGAAACAGCTGACATTGTAAAGGCAAATAACTGGGGTAGAGATACAGATATTTACTTTTTGAATGCTTATAGCTTTAGAATTTCAGATGAACAAACTGAGAAATCCTTAAATGATATAGTTAGAGATTATAAAAAGTTTGAATTGATAGATAAAAATAAAGAAGCTAAAGATATTTTGAAAGATGTTTGGAAACCAATTAATCAAAAATAAATAGTAATTGTTAATAAAAAAGAGTTGTTTAATTATAACTCTTTTTTATTATATATTATGATATGTTAATAATGTATTATTGATTGAGTAAAACTATTTCATAAAATTTACTAATAAATAGGACTTTTACTATTAAAAATTAATATAAATAAATTGTTGACTTAATTATTTAAGATGTTATAATTTATTTAGTCAAAAATATTTTAAATTATAAAAAAGATTATTACATAAATTAACAAAGTTTTTTGACGATTATTTATATGGAGGGTGTTTATGAATAAGAAAGGAATTAGTTTATTGTTATTATCAGTTATGCTATTTAGTGTTTCAGGCTGTGGAAATACTGCAAAGAGGGCCGATAACAACCAAAGTTCTGAAAAAAAAGAAGAAAAAAGTGGAAGTAAGATGACCATATCGGATGTTGATTTGAATGATCCTAATTTAGAGGAAAAATGGAAAAAAGAGCCACGTTATGGAACAAAAATCATTTTAGGATACAACGGGGGACTTTGTACTTCTGGTTTAGGAATTGCTCATGTTAAGGGATTTTTGGCTAAACAAGGTTTAGAAGGTGAGATTAAAAACTTACAATTATCTGTTGCAGATGCTATTGGTACAGGTAAGTTAGATGCGACTACAGACCACATTTCAACTTCTGTTGTTCCTGCAGTAAATGGAACTAATATGGTATTTACAAGAGGTGCTCATACTGGTTGTAAATCTCTTTTTGTTTTAAAAGATTCAGATATTCAAAAAACAAGTGATCTAATTGGAAAAGAGGTTGCTATTCACGATGGAATTGGAGCATCTGACCACAATATAGCTTTAAGATTTTTATCAAGAGATAAGGTTGACTATTCAAAAGTTAAATTTAAAAATGTAGAAACTGCAGCAACTATTCAATCTATGCAAAATGGAGAAATTCATGCAGCAATGTTTTCAGATCAATTTGCACAAAAGTTTGTTGATCAAGGAATTATTAGACCGATTCGTTCAATAACTACTGATGATGATTTTAAAATCGAACCTTGCTGTGTACTTATTTTAAATAAAAAATTTGTTGAAGAAAATCCTATAACTGCAGCAAAACTTACGAAGGCTCATAAGGAAGCTAGTGATTGGATTGAAGAAAATAAAAAAGAAGCTGCACAAGTAATTAATCAAAACAATTGGGGTTCAGGAAATGCTGATTCTGACCAAAAATTTTTAGAAACATATAATTTTAAGGTTACTGATGAGAGAACTACTGAATCATTGACAGATGTTTTAAAAGATTATGCAGAATTTAAATTAATAAAACCAGAAGCTAATTCAAAGGAAACTTTAGCGGAAATTTGGAGACCTATGAAAAAATAATTTGGAGTAAATATGAGTATTGATGTAAAAAACTTGACTAAGGAACAGTTAAAGGAAATAGAACAGAAGCCAAAAAGCAATTTATATAAATTATTTGATAAAATTATTATATTTTTGCCTGTAATGTCTATAGTAATGGCTTTATTAGAATTTTATTATGTTCCTAATTATGGAGAAAATGGAATAACTGATGTTTATGGCATATTTTTGGGAGTACAACTTGCTTTATTTTTAATTTTTGGAATTTTATCATTCTTTATAAAGAGAGTTTATTATAAAATTAGACATATTGCTCCCCTAGCTACATTTGTCTATATTTTGCTTATTTTATATGATTATGCAACTTTAAAGACAAATTCACTTTTACTACCTTATTTTCCTTGGGTGGATAATATTTTAAATGCAATGTTAACTGATAGAGCTTATTTGCTAGATTGTATTAAAAATTCATTGAAGTTATTATTTACTGGTTATTTTTGGGGAGTTTTAATTGGACTTATAACTGGTATTGCTTGTGGTTATAGTAAAATTGTAAGTTATTGGATTTCTCCTTTTATGAAATTATTGGGAGCAATTCCATCTATTACTTGGATTCCTGTAATAATGGTATTCGCAAGTTCTCTTTTCAAAGGTGCTGTAATAGTAATTGCACTTGGGGTTTGGTTTTCAGTAACAATGTCTAGTTATACGGGAATTAAAAATATCGATGTAGCCTATTATGAAGCAGCTAGGACATTGGGTGCTAGTGAAAGACAGTTAATTTTAAATATAGCAATTCCATCCGCACTACCACATATCTTTCAAGGTTTAGTGATGGGTATGAGTACGGCCTGTGTATCATTGTTAGCTGCTGAAATGATAGGAGTTGAATCTGGACTCGGTTGGTATATAACTTGGCAAAGAGGCTGGGCAAAATTCTCTAATATGTATGGCGCCATAATCATAATTTGTATTATATTTGTTATAGTAAATTTTGCTTTGGGATATATTAGAAAGAAAGTTCTTAAATGGCAAGAAGGGGTGATACAATAATGGAAAAGAGAAAATTAGAATTAAAGAATGTCACAAAGATTTTTCCAAATTTTGATAATAAGGGTATCACCGAAGTTCTTCACGATATAAATTTAACTGTCGAAGAAGGAGAATTTGTTTGTATAGTAGGACCTTCTGGATGTGGGAAATCTACCCTGTTAAGATTAGTTTCGGGATTAATTCCTGTAACTACTGGGGAGCTTAAGTTAAATGATAAATTAATTGAAGGAACGAATGTTAATAGAGGTATGGTTTTTCAAAAACATACTTTATTTCCTTGGTTGACACTAAGACAAAATGTAGAATTTAGTTTTAGAATGTCAGGAAAATTAAAAGAAAACAAAGAAAAAGTTGATAGATTTATCAAAATGATAGGAATGGAAGAATTTCAAAATTTCTATCCTCATCAACTTTCAGGTGGAATGGCTCAAAGGGTTGCACTCATAAGGACTATGATAACTGAACCTGAAGTTTTTTTGCTAGATGAACCTTTGGGTGCTTTGGATGCTTTTACAAGAATGAATATTCAGCATGAACTAATAGAAATGTGGAAAAGTAATAAAAATATGATGTTTATGCTTGTAACACATGATGTGGATGAGGCAATTTATCTTGGAACTAGAGTTATTGTTATGGCACCAAGACCTGGAGTTATAAAAGAAGATATAAAGATAGATATGGAATATCCTAGAAATAGAAATAGTGATGAATTTATAGAACATAGAAAGCATATTTTAGATGTTCTTAACTTTACAACTTAATTTAAGTTGATATTTATATTGACGATAGTTTAATTATATAATGTTCCCTATAAGCAAAAGAGATGAGTTTGTCAGCGACTTGTCTTTTTTGCTTATAATAGGTTTTTCTTATGAATAATGATTATTTAATAAGAAAAAATGATTTAACATTTTAAAGCAAATAATATATAATCTAAGTAGTTGCTTTTGTGTATACTTATAAAACTAGAAAGGAGTTAAAATGAAAGAAGAAACAACTAAAATTAAACTTCCTAGCAAATTTGAAGATTTTAATGAAACTAGAAAAAATGGCTTTTTAAAGATGAAAGAATTGAAAGAATCTGGTCAAAAGGTTGCTGGTATATTTTGTACATACACTCCTCAAGAAGTGATTTATGCTGCCGGACTCATTCCGGTTAGTTTATGTGCCACAACTGAAGATTCTATAAAATACGCCGAAAGAGATTTGCCTAAGAATCTTTGCCCACTCATAAAATCAAGTTATGGTTTTGCTGTAAGCGACACTTGCCCATATTTTTATTTTTCTGATATTGTAATTGGAGAAACAACTTGTGACGGAAAGAAAAAAATGTACGAACTTATGGGAGATTTTAAAAATGTTCATGTAATGCAATTACCCCAAAATAATAATGATGAGTTATCATTGAAACTCTGGACTAATGAAATTTATAAATTAAAAAGAAAATTGGAAGAAACTTTTGATGTGGAAATAACTGAAGAAAAACTTTGGGATGCAATAAAGATGGGAAATCAAGAAAGAAAAAATTTAAGAAATTTTTTTGAACTTGGAAAACTAAACCCCTCACCTTTAAGTGGAGTTACAATGAGTGGGACTCAAGATGCTTTTGGTTTTAATTTTAATAGAGAAGAAAAAACAAAAGTATTGTTGAAAAAACTAAAGAAGTTTACGAAATGTGGGAAAACGAACTGAAAGGTAAGAAGAGCAAAAGGCCAAGAATTTTAATTACTGGTTGTCCGGTAGGAGGAATTCGTGAAAAAATATTGACTAAAATTGAAGAAGCAGGAGCTGATATTGTAGTTTATGAAAATTGTTCAGGAGTTCGTGAAAAACTTGAACTAATTGATGAAAATATGGATAATCCAATTGACGCGATTGCAAAAAAATATCTTAACTTAAGTTGTTCTGTTATGTCACCTAATGAAAAGAGATTTAGGGACTTGGATATGTTGATAGATGAATATCAAGTAGATGCAGTTATAGAAATTGTACTTCAAGCTTGTCATACATTTGCTGTAGAATCTACAAAAGTTAAAAAGTTTGTAACAGAGAAGAAAGGCAAGCCTTATATGTATATAGAATCTGATTATTCTATGACGGATGTTGGACAGGTTTCAACTAGAATTGAAGCATTTTTGGAGATGATATAATGAATATAGGAATAGATATAGGATCAACAGCATCAAAAGTTGTTGTTTATGATAAGGATAAAGATGAAATACTTTATAAAATATTGATGCCATCAGGTTGGAATAGTAAAGAAACTTCTGGAGAAATTTACAATAATTTAGTTGAGAATGGATTTGATGTTGATAATTCATTCGTTGTAGCTACTGGATATGGAAGAGTTTCAGTTCCGTATGCAGATAGAGTTGTTACAGAAATTACTACACATTCCAAGGGAGCAATTTATTTGTTGAAAAGGGATTGTGATGTAATTGATATTGGTGGGCAAGATACAAAAATTATAAATATAACAGATGGTTTAGTTAGTGATTTTATAATGAATGATAAATGTTCAGCAGGAACAGGAAAATTTTTGGAGATTATGAGTAATCGATTAGGAGTTACTTTGGATGAAATGTTTGAATTATCTAAAGTAGGAACACCAATTCCTATAAGTTCAACTTGTACTGTTTTTGCAGAATCTGAAATTATTTCTCTTATGGGACAAGGTCGAGCAAAAGAAGATATAGCGAGTGGTGTTGTTCACTCAATTGCAAATAAGGTTGTTGGTCAAACTAGAAAATTCAGAAATGAAGCGGATTTGTATTTCTTAACGGGTGGCTTTTCGAATAATGCTTATATGGTTGAGCTTTTAGAAAAATTATTAGGTAAAAAAGTTGAAATGCACGAATTAGGAAGATTTGCTGGTGCTTTAGGAGCTGCATTGATGGGAGAATAAAATAAAAAAAGTTCTGTTTTGAGATTTAGCTCATTTTTACAGAACTTTTTTTACTATATAAATTAAACAAAAAAAGAAAGCTTTAAGCTTTCTTTTAAGTTTTACGGTGATTTGGGGGTACACCGCAATTTGGAGAGAGTAACTCATCGAAATTATAATGAGTAATATAGGTTATGTTATTCTTTAAAGTAAAACATCTTTAATGCTAAGCGCTAAAATTTTACTTAACAAAAGTATATCACGCTTTTTAAAATAAGTCAATAGTTTTTATAAATTTTTTTGAAAAAATATTCAAAAAAAATTCTTTTTTAGCTTCTAAATTTTTACCTTATTTTATAATAAAAGGTATAGTAAAAGCTTGAGAGCTTAAAATTTTTGTCTTTTAATTAAAATTGTGGTAAAATAACTAAAAGTATACTATGGATTTATATAATATAAAGGAGATTTTATGAAAAGGAAATCTTATGCAAAAATAAATTTAACTTTAGATGTAATTGAAAAAAGAGAAGATGGATATCATAATATAGATGGAATTATGCAAATGATAGATTTATATGATGAAGTTGAAGTTAAAATATCTGATAAATTTGAAATTACCTCAAATTCTAAAGAAATTCCTTTAGATGAGAAAAATTTGGTTTATAAAGTTTATTATGTTATGAAAGAAAAATATAAATTTAATGAAAATTTCTCAATACATATTGATAAAAATATACCAGTTTCTGCGGGAATTGGAGGAGGAAGTAGCAATTCTGCAGTTGTAATTGAGATGATTAATGAACTTTTAGGACTAAATATGAGCTTAGAAGGCAAAAAACTAATTGGTAGAAGTGTTGGTGCGGATATTCCATATTTGCTCGTTGGTAAAACTGCTAGAACTAGGGGAATAGGTGATGAACTTGAAATTCTTGAAAGTTTACCAACTACAAATATTCTTATTGTAAATAATGGAGTTGAAATTTCTACACCTTATGTTTATTCGAAAATAGTTCCAAGTGGTAATAGTGAAAGAGTAGATAAACTCATAAGTACATATAAAAATAGAAAATATGATGAATTTTTTAGTAATTTATATAATGTAATGGAAGAAGTGTCAATTTCATATTGCCCTGAAATTAAAAATGTCAAAGATAAAATGTATGAATTTAATTGTGTTAAATCTCTTATGAGTGGATCAGGACCAACTGTTTTCGGGATATTTAATAATAAAGATATAAATGATGCTTATGAGTTTTTTAAAAAAGTGTATAAAAATACTTATAAAGTAAAGACAATGGAGAGATAGAATGGATAATAGAGCGATAGGAGTTTTTGATTCTGGAATTGGTGGACTTACCGTTGTAAAAGAATTGATGAAAGTTCTTCCAAATGAAAAAATAGTATATTTTGGAGATACAGCTAGAGTTCCTTATGGAAATAGAAGTGAAGAGGCAATTAAAAGATTTTCTGAAGAATGTATAGAATTTTTGAACAAAAAGGATATAAAGGCTCTAATTATAGCTTGTAATACTGTTTCAGCAGTTGCGCTTGAAATGCTTAAAGAAAAGTTTGATATGTATATACTAGGAGTAATTGTTCCCGGAAGTAGAATGGCAAGTGCTGTAACAAAAAACAAAAAAATTGGTGTAATTGGAACTAATGCCACGGTTTTAAGTGGAGCTTACGAAAAAAATATAAAAAAAGAAAATCTGGAAAATGCAGTCTATTCAAAGGCTTGTCCTTTATTTGTACCAATTGTTGAAGATGGTTTATCAGATTCGAAAATAGCATTGGATATGACTGAATTTTATTTGGATGAATTGATATCTCAAGATGTGGATACTATAGTTATGGGTTGTACTCATTATCCTATATTAGAAAATACAATAAAATTGGTAGTTGGTGAAAATATAAATTTGGTAAACCCTGCAAAAGAAACAGTAGTAGAAATGAAAAGATATTTAGAAAAAAATAATCTATTAAATGAAGAGTTGAAAAACAATAATAATATATTTTATATAACGGATGATGAAAATAAATTTAGAAAAAATTTACTTGATTTTATAAATATTAAAAATCCGAATATTAAAAAAGTAGATTTAAAATAAATGAATAAAAATAAGAACTACAACTTTCTAGGATGCTTCACATCGGTGGGTACCTTGAACCTTGTTGTTTCACAAAAAAAGCCATTTAGAAATATTCTAAATGGCTTATCTACTGTTTAAAATAAATTTTCAAATTAACTATTTGCTTTTGAAAAATAAGATGTTAGGCCAAACTATAGCATTTGTAACTTCACTAGCTTTATAATATCTGTCTTTTCCAACAAGTTGACCATTTTTATATTTTCTAGATCCTGAGTCAGGGTCATATACTTCAAAATAAAGTTCATTATTTATATATTTATATCCCTTAACAATAAAAGTATGACGAACAACTTGTGGATCGTTATGGCTCTTTCCGATAGTTGAAGGATTATTACGAGCTCCGGATATTTTAGTCATATCTGCAAAAAACATTCCAATATAACCATCCTTAACATATTTTCTTATTGGCATATCACTCATATTTCCACGTTTAAAATTATATGTTACATATTTAATATTTCTCTTTTTTAATGCATCTAACATTATATCAGGTATCCATCCTTTACCATCTGCTAGATATTCATTTCTAAGAGATTCTCCAGTATCATTACTATTTGGGTCTAAAAATTTTAAAATCATAGCGGTACAAGTAGGAACACAATTATCCATGTGATATTTTCCTGTTACATTTTGATCCATATACCAGTCATAATCTTTGTTATTGGAAACAGTTACACCTTGAGCTGCTTCTTCTTCTCTAATCTTCTTTTCATTTTCTATTTCTTGTTCATATTGTTTTACTTTGTTTTTCTTTTGCTCTTCAATTTCTTTTTGCTTTTTTGCTTTATCTTCTAGCTCTTTTTCTTGCTTTTCTAAATCTTTCGCAATTCTTTCTGCTTCTTGATTTGTCTTTTTGATATTTTGATTTACGCTTTTATTTGAACAAGCTGAAGTTGAAATTGTAATAACTAAAGCTAAAGATAGTAACCTAATAAATTTTTTCATAATATCCTCCTAAATTAAATATTATTGTAAATTTAATTACAGAGTTATTATACCACAATTTTGTGATGTATAAAAATAATTACATTAATTTATAAAAATATAAGATTTTATACAAAAAACATTAAAAAAAGTATTGACAAGCACTCTAATAACTGATATAATAAAGACCCAGTGAAAACTGGGTCACTTTTTTTGTAAAAATTTAATAAAAAATTTTTTAAAAAAGTGTTGACAACCAAAAAATGTTGTTGTATAATATAATGGTTGTTGTGAAACATTAAAAATTTCATATAGTGATAAAAACTTTGAGAGTACAAAGAAAAACAATAATTTAGGTGTAAAAAAGTCAGCGAGAGCAGACGAACTTTTAATAGAGAGTTTGATCCTGGCTCAGGACGAACGCTGGCGGCGTGCTTAACACATGCAAGTCGAACGTGATTTTTGTGGAAAGCCCTTCGGGGACGGAAGCGAAATGAAAGTGGCGAACGGGTGAGTAACACGTGAGCAACCTACCTTACACAGGGGGATAGCCGTTGGAAACGACGATTAATACCGCATGAGACCACAAAGCCACATGGCTTAGGGGTAAAAGATTTATCGGTGTAAGATGGGCTCGCGTCTGATTAGCTAGTTGGAAGGGTAAAGGCCTACCAAGGCAACGATCAGTAGCCGGTCTGAGAGGATGAACGGCCACATTGGAACTGAGACACGGTCCAAACTCCTACGGGAGGCAGCAGTGGGGAATATTGCACAATGGGGGGAACCCTGATGCAGCGACGCCGCGTGAGCGAAGAAGGTTTTCGAATCGTAAAGCTCTGTCCTATGAGAAGATAATGACGGTATCATAGGAGGAAGCCCCGGCTAAATACGTGCCAGCAGCCGCGGTAATACGTATGGGGCGAGCGTTGTCCGGAATTATTGGGCGTAAAGGGTACGTAGGCGGCCTTTTAAGTCAGGTGTGAAAGCGTGAGGCTTAACCTCATTAAGCACTTGAAACTGGAAGGCTTGAGTGAAGGAGAGGAAAGTGGAATTCCTAGTGTAGCGGTGAAATGCGTAGATATTAGGAGGAATACCGGTGGCGAAGGCGACTTTCTGGACTTTTACTGACGCTCAGGTACGAAAGCGTGGGGAGCAAACAGGATTAGATACCCTGGTAGTCCACGCCGTAAACGATGAATGCTAGGTGTTGGGAGTCAAATCTCGGTGCCGAAGTTAACACATTAAGCATTCCGCCTGGGGAGTACGGTGGCAACACTGAAACTCAAAGGAATTGACGGGGACCCGCACAAGCAGCGGAGCATGTGGTTTAATTCGAAGCAACGCGAAGAACCTTACCAAGGCTTGACATATAGTTGAGTTATTGAGAAATTGATAAGTCCCTCGGGACAACTATACAGGTGGTGCATGGTTGTCGTCAGCTCGTGTCGTGAGATGTTGGGTTAAGTCCCGCAACGAGCGCAACCCTTATCTTCAGTTACCAGCATGTAATGATGGGGACTCTGGAGAGACTGCCGATGACAAATCGGAGGAAGGTGGGGATGACGTCAAATCATCATGCCCTTTATGTCTTGGGCTACACACGTGCTACAATGGTTGGTACAACGAGAAGCTAGACAGTGATGTTAAGCAAAACTCTAAAAACCAATCTCAGTTCGGATTGTAGGCTGCAACTCGCCTACATGAAGTCGGAGTTGCTAGTAATCGCGAATCAGAATGTCGCGGTGAATGCGTTCCCGGGTCTTGTACACACCGCCCGTCACACCATGGGAGTTGGCAATACCCGAAGCCGCCGATCTAACCGCAAGGAGGAAGGCGTCGAAGGTAGGGTTAATGACTGGGGTGAAGTCGTAACAAGGTAGCCGTATCGGAAGGTGCGGCTGGATCACCTCCTTTCTAAGGAGTACAAAGAACGACAGTTCAATTAAAGTTCTTAGTTTTATCACTATATGGTTGGTTCATATTTTTTTAAAATTTTAATTTTAAACCAAAAGCTGTAAGGCTAACTAAAAGAAAATACCAAAATGATAGTATAAAACATTTAATAATTAGAAGTAAATACTTAAATTAATAGTAAATACTTAATAATTATTGAATGGGGGTGCACCCAATTCTTAGAAATTTAAACAAAAATAAATTTTTGTAAATTTCAAAGCCGGGTACGCAAGACCCCCAAAACATTTTTTTACTATCGCAAAAAAATATTTTGGGGGTGTAGCTCAGTTGGGAGAGCACCTGCCTTGCAAGCAGGGGGTCAGGAGTTCGAATCTCCTCATCTCCACCTAGAAACCTGACAATTAAAGAGAAATATATTTCTGGTCAAGCGACCAAGGGCATAAGGTGAATGCCTTGGCACTGAGAGCCGAAGAAGGACGTGACAAGCTGCGAAAAGTCTCGGGGAGGAGCAAATATCCTGTGATCCGGGAATGTCCGAATGGGGAAACCCACTTGAGCAAACCTCAAGTATCTTGTTGTGAATACATAGCAATAAGAGGGAATAGTTGGTGAACTGAAACATCTAAGTAGCCAGACGAAAAGAAAGAAAAAATTCGATTTTCAAAGTAGCGGCGAGCGAAATGGAAAGAGCCCAAATTAAGTTAAGGAAGAAGAAAGATAGTTGAATGGTCTGGGAAGATCAACCGAAGAAAGTGAAAGTCTTGTAAACGAAATCAGACTTATTCTGACTTAGAAAGAGTAGCATGGGACACGAGAAATCCTGTGTGAACATGGGGGGACCACCCCCTAAGGCTAAATACTACTCAGTGACCGATAGAGAATAGTACCGTGAGGGAAAGGTGAAAAGAACCCCGGGAGGGGAGTGAAATAGAACCTGAAACCTTATGCCTACAAGCAGATAGAGTCTTAAGAGAGATGATATCGTACTTTTTGTAGAACGGGCCAGCGAGTTATGGTGTGCGGCAAGGTTAAGTAATGAAGTTACGGAGCCGTAGGGAAACCGAGTCTGAATAGGGCGAGATAGTCGTATGCCATAGACCCGAAACCAGGTGATCTATCCATGGGCAGGTTGAAGTGAAAGTAAAATTTCATGGAGGACCGAACCGGGTAGCGTTTAAAAGCTATCGGATGACTTGTGGATAGGGGTGAAAAGCCAATCGAACTTGGAGATAGCTGGTTCTCCTCGAAATAGCTTTAGGGCTAGCCTCAATTTAGTTTACAGGGGGTAGAGCACTGAATACCGTAGGGGTGTTAGACATTACCGAAAGTTATCAAACTGCGAATACCTGATAAATGATGATTGGGAGTCAGACTATGTGGGATAAGCTTCATAGTCAAAAGGGAAAGAGCCCAGACCACCAGCTAAGGTCCCTAAATATAGATTAAGTGGTAAAGGATGTTTTACTACTCAGACAACCAGGATGTTGGCTTAGAAGCAGCCATACATTTAAAGAGTGCGTAATAGCTCACTGGTCAAGTGGTAGAGCGCCGAAAATGAACGGGGCTAAAATCTAATACCGAAGCTGTGGACTAATTAAATTAGTGGTAGAGGAGCATTGTGTAAGGGGTGAAGCTAAGTTGGAAGACGAAGTGGACTTTACAGAAGAGAGAATGCTGGCATGAGTAGCGAAAAGGAGGGTGAGAATCCCTCCCGTCGAAAGCCTAAGGATTCCTGAGGAAGGCTCGTCCTCTCAGGGTAAGTCGGGACCTAAGCCCAGGCTGAAAAGCGTAAGCGATGGACAACAGGTTGAGATTCCTGTACTATCTTTGAATGTTTAAGAGATGTACTGACGCAGGAGGATATGTTGAGCGTGTGAATGGTAGAGCACGTCTAAGCAAGTAGGTAGAGAATAGAGGCAAATCCCTATTCTTAATATCGAGATGTGATGGGGAGCGAAAAATAAGTAGTGAAGCAACAGATTCCAAACTGCCAAGAAAAGGTACTATTGAGTGAGAAGATACCCGTACCAAAACCGACACAGGTAGGCAAGGAGAGAATCCTAAGACGCGCGGAAGAACCTTTGTTAAGGAACTCGGCAAAAATGACCCCGTAACTTCGGGAGAAGGGGTACCATTAGATGTGAGATACATACGTATGGAGCATAGAGTGGTCGCAGAGAATAGGCCCAAGCAACTGTTTACCAAAAAACACAAGTCTCTGCTAAATCGAAAGATGAAGTATAGGGGCTGACACCTGCCCGGTGCTGGAAGGTTAAGGGGAAATGTTAGAGCAATCGAAGCATAGAACTTAAGCCCCAGTAAACGGCGGCCGTAACTATAACGGTCCTAAGGTAGCGAATTCCTTGTCGGGTAAGTTCCGACCCGCACGAAAGGTGTAATGATTTGGGCACTGTACTCAACAAAGGATCCGGTGAAAATTGTAGTAGTCGTGAAGATGCGACTTACCCACGATAGGACGGAAAGACCCCGTGGAGCTTTACTGTAGGCTGGCATTGGAATTTGGTATTAAATGTACAGGATAGGTGGGAGACTATGAAACGAGAGCGCCAGTTTTCGTGGAGTCAATGTTGGGATACCACTCTTTTGATACTAAATTTCTAACTTGATACTCTGAAGCGAGTATAAGGACACTGTCAGTTGGGCAGTTTGACTGGGGCGGTCGCCTCCTAAAGAGTAACGGAGGCGTTCAAAGGTTCCCTCAGAATGGATGGAAATCATTCTAAGAGTGCAAAGGCAAAAGGGAGCTTAACTGCGACACCAACAAGTGGAGCAGATAGGAAACTAGGACTTAGTGATCCGGTGGTACCGAGTGGAAGGGCCATCGCTCAACGGATAAAAGCTACCCCGGGGATAACAGGCTTATCTCCCCAAGAGTTCACATCGACGGGGAGGTTTGGCACCTCGATGTCGGCTCGTCTCAGTCCTGGGGCTGGAGTAGGTCCCAAGGGTTGGGCTGTTCGCCCATTAAAGAGGCACGCGAGCTGGGTTCAGAACGTCGTGAGACAGTTCGGTCCCCTATCCATCGTGGGCGAAGGAAATTTGAGAGGAGCTGTCCTTAGTACGAGAGGACCGGGATGGACAGACCGCTGGTGTATCAGTTATCATGCCAATGGTAATGCTGAATAGCTAAGTCTGGAAGGGATAAGTGCTGAAGGCATCTAAGCACGAAGCCCCCTCAAGATGAGATTTCCTGTTGCAGCAATGCAAGAGAGATTCGATACAGAAAATGTCGTAGATTGGTCAGAGGTGTAAAGGTGGCAACATCAAAGCTAACTGATACTAATAAATCGAAAGCTTGACCAGAAATATATACTCTTTTAGTTGTAAGGGTTTTAAACAGAAAT
>NZ_AFII01000001.1 GCF_000214475.1 Parvimonas sp. oral taxon 110 str. F0139
TACCGTTGAGTTATGCATATTGTAATGATGTTATATACATTCATTGTACAAACCAAGGTGGACATAAATTAAAAAATATAGAAGAAAATTCTAAAATTTCTTTTACAGTGGTTGATAAAGTTGAGAGATTACCAAACCAATTTTCAACAAAATATATGTCTGTAATTGTATTTGGAAGAATTTCTATAGTTGATGATGAGGAAAAAATAAGGGTATTCAGTCAATCTTGTTTAAATATTCTCCTGATTTTATAGAGTCAGGAATGAAATATATTGAAAAAAGTATTGAAAAAATTCATATACTAAAAATAAATATAGATAAAATTTCTACTAAAGGACGAAAAAAGTAATAATTATAATATAAAAAAAGAAAGAAAACACTAAAAATATGACAAAAAGGTATTGACTGAAAGACGGAAGACTGATATAATGTTAAGGCACTCAAGAAGGGACTAGATAGGAAGATACCAAAGAGTAGTTTAAAAGCATAAAAATATAAAAAAGTGTTGACAAACGAAAACAATGGTGATATAATATTAAGGTCGCAACAAGAGTGACACGAACCAAGAAAGTAAACAGTGATAAAACTTTGAGAGTACAAAGAAAACAATAATTAGGTAGTAAAAAGTCAGCGAGAGCAGACGAACTTTTAATAGAGAGTTTGATCCTGGCTCAGGACGAACGCTGGCGGCGTGCTTAACACATGCAAGTCGAACGTGATTTTTGTGGAAAGCCCTTCGGGGACGGAAGCGAAATGAAAGTGGCGAACGGGTGAGTAACACGTGAGCAACCTACCTTACACAGGGGGATAGCCGTTGGAAACGACGATTAATACCGCATGAGACCACAAAGCCACATGGCTTAGGGGTAAAAGATTTATCGGTGTAAGATGGGCTCGCGTCTGATTAGCTAGTTGGAAGGGTAAAGGCCTACCAAGGCAACGATCAGTAGCCGGTCTGAGAGGATGAACGGCCACATTGGAACTGAGACACGGTCCAAACTCCTACGGGAGGCAGCAGTGGGGAATATTGCACAATGGGGGGAACCCTGATGCAGCGACGCCGCGTGAGCGAAGAAGGTTTTCGAATCGTAAAGCTCTGTCCTATGAGAAGATAATGACGGTATCATAGGAGGAAGCCCCGGCTAAATACGTGCCAGCAGCCGCGGTAATACGTATGGGGCGAGCGTTGTCCGGAATTATTGGGCGTAAAGGGTACGTAGGCGGCCTTTTAAGTCAGGTGTGAAAGCGTGAGGCTTAACCTCATTAAGCACTTGAAACTGGAAGGCTTGAGTGAAGGAGAGGAAAGTGGAATTCCTAGTGTAGCGGTGAAATGCGTAGATATTAGGAGGAATACCGGTGGCGAAGGCGACTTTCTGGACTTTTACTGACGCTCAGGTACGAAAGCGTGGGGAGCAAACAGGATTAGATACCCTGGTAGTCCACGCCGTAAACGATGAATGCTAGGTGTTGGGAGTCAAATCTCGGTGCCGAAGTTAACACATTAAGCATTCCGCCTGGGGAGTACGGTGGCAACACTGAAACTCAAAGGAATTGACGGGGACCCGCACAAGCAGCGGAGCATGTGGTTTAATTCGAAGCAACGCGAAGAACCTTACCAAGGCTTGACATATAGTTGAGTTATTGAGAAATTGATAAGTCCCTCGGGACAACTATACAGGTGGTGCATGGTTGTCGTCAGCTCGTGTCGTGAGATGTTGGGTTAAGTCCCGCAACGAGCGCAACCCTTATCTTCAGTTACCAGCATGTAATGATGGGGACTCTGGAGAGACTGCCGATGACAAATCGGAGGAAGGTGGGGATGACGTCAAATCATCATGCCCTTTATGTCTTGGGCTACACACGTGCTACAATGGTTGGTACAACGAGAAGCTAGACAGTGATGTTAAGCAAAACTCTAAAAACCAATCTCAGTTCGGATTGTAGGCTGCAACTCGCCTACATGAAGTCGGAGTTGCTAGTAATCGCGAATCAGAATGTCGCGGTGAATGCGTTCCCGGGTCTTGTACACACCGCCCGTCACACCATGGGAGTTGGCAATACCCGAAGCCGCCGATCTAACCGCAAGGAGGAAGGCGTCGAAGGTAGGGTCAATGACTGGGGTGAAGTCGTAACAAGGTAGCCGTATCGGAAGGTGCGGCTGGATCACCTCCTTTCTAAGGAGTACAAAGAACGACAGTTCAATTAAAGTTCTTAGTTTTATCACTGTTTTTTTGGTTCATATTTTTTTAAAATTTTTAATTTTAAACCAAAAGCTGTAAGGCTAACTAAAAGAAAATACCAAAATGATAGTATAAAACATTTAATAATTAGAAGTAAATACTTAAATTAATAGTAAATACTTAATAATTATTGAATGGGGGTGCACCCAATTCTTAGAAATTTAAACAAAAATAAATTTTTGTAAATTTCAAAGCCGGGTACGCAAGACCCCCAAAACATTTTTTTACTATCGCAAAAAATATTTTGGGGGTGTAGCTCAGTTGGGAGAGCACCTGCCTTGCAAGCAGGGGGTCAGGAGTTCGAATCTCCTCATCTCCACCAAGAAACCTGACAATTAAAGAGAAATATATTTCTGGTCAAGCGACCAAGGGCATAAGGTGAATGCCTTGGCACTGAGAGCCGAAGAAGGACGTGACAAGCTGCGAAAAGTCTCGGGGAGGAGCAAATATCCTGTGATCCGGGAATGTCCGAATGGGGAAACCCACTTGAGCAAACCTCAAGTATCTTGTTGTGAATACATAGCAATAAGAGGGAATAGTTGGTGAACTGAAACATCTAAGTAGCCAGACGAAAAGAAAGAAAAAATTCGATTTTCAAAGTAGCGGCGAGCGAAATGGAAAGAGCCCAAATTAAGTTAAGGAAGAAGAAAGATAGTTGAATGGTCTGGGAAGATCAACCGAAGAAAGTGAAAGTCTTGTAAACGAAATCAGACTTATTCTGACTTAGAAAGAGTAGCATGGGACACGAGAAATCCTGTGTGAACATGGGGGGACCACCCCCTAAGGCTAAATACTACTCAGTGACCGATAGAGAATAGTACCGTGAGGGAAAGGTGAAAAGAACCCCGGGAGGGGAGTGAAATAGAACCTGAAACCTTATGCCTACAAGCAGATAGAGTCTTAAGAGAGATGATATCGTACTTTTTGTAGAACGGGCCAGCGAGTTATGGTGTGCGGCAAGGTTAAGTAATGAAGTTACGGAGCCGTAGGGAAACCGAGTCTGAATAGGGCGAGATAGTCGTATGCCATAGACCCGAAACCAGGTGATCTATCCATGGGCAGGTTGAAGTGAAAGTAAAATTTCATGGAGGACCGAACCGGGTAGCGTTTAAAAGCTATCGGATGACTTGTGGATAGGGGTGAAAAGCCAATCGAACTTGGAGATAGCTGGTTCTCCTCGAAATAGCTTTAGGGCTAGCCTCAATTTAGTTTACAGGGGGTAGAGCACTGAATACCGTAGGGGTGTTAGACATTACCGAAAGTTATCAAACTGCGAATACCTGATAAATGATGATTGGGAGTCAGACTATGTGGGATAAGCTTCATAGTCAAAAGGGAAAGAGCCCAGACCACCAGCTAAGGTCCCTAAATATAGATTAAGTGGTAAAGGATGTTTTACTACTCAGACAACCAGGATGTTGGCTTAGAAGCAGCCATACATTTAAAGAGTGCGTAATAGCTCACTGGTCAAGTGGTAGAGCGCCGAAAATGAACGGGGCTAAAATCTAATACCGAAGCTGTGGACTAATTAAATTAGTGGTAGAGGAGCATTGTGTAAGGGGTGAAGCTAAGTTGGAAGACGAAGTGGACTTTACAGAAGAGAGAATGCTGGCATGAGTAGCGAAAAGGAGGGTGAGAATCCCTCCCGTCGAAAGCCTAAGGATTCCTGAGGAAGGCTCGTCCTCTCAGGGTAAGTCGGGACCTAAGCCCAGGCTGAAAAGCGTAAGCGATGGACAACAGGTTGAGATTCCTGTACTATCTTTGAATGTTTAAGAGATGTACTGACGCAGGAGGATATGTTGAGCGTGTGAATGGTAGAGCACGTCTAAGCAAGTAGGTAGAGAATAGAGGCAAATCCCTATTCTTAATATCGAGATGTGATGGGGAGCGAAAAATAAGTAGTGAAGCAACAGATTCCAAACTGCCAAGAAAAGGTACTATTGAGTGAGAAGATACCCGTACCAAAACCGACACAGGTAGGCAAGGAGAGAATCCTAAGACGCGCGGAAGAACCTTTGTTAAGGAACTCGGCAAAATGACCCCGTAACTTCGGGAGAAGGGGTACCATTAGATGTGAGATACATACGTATGGAGCATAGAGTGGTCGCAGAGAATAGGCCCAAGCAACTGTTTACCAAAAACACAAGTCTCTGCTAAATCGAAAGATGAAGTATAGGGGCTGACACCTGCCCGGTGCTGGAAGGTTAAGGGGAAATGTTAGAGCAATCGAAGCATAGAACTTAAGCCCCAGTAAACGGCGGCCGTAACTATAACGGTCCTAAGGTAGCGAAATTCCTTGTCGGGTAAGTTCCGACCCGCACGAAAGGTGTAATGATTTGGGCACTGTCTCAACAAAGGATCCGGTGAAATTGTAGTAGTCGTGAAGATGCGACTTACCCACGATAGGACGGAAAGACCCCGTGGAGCTTTACTGTAGGCTGGCATTGGAATTTGGTATTAAATGTACAGGATAGGTGGGAGACTATGAAACGAGAGCGCCAGTTTTCGTGGAGTCAATGTTGGGATACCACTCTTTTGATACTAAATTTCTAACTTGATACTCTGAAGCGAGTATAAGGACACTGTCAGTTGGGCAGTTTGACTGGGGCGGTCGCCTCCTAAAGAGTAACGGAGGCGTTCAAAGGTTCCCTCAGAATGGATGGAAATCATTCTAAGAGTGCAAAGGCAAAAGGGAGCTTAACTGCGACACCAACAAGTGGAGCAGATAGGAAACTAGGACTTAGTGATCCGGTGGTACCGAGTGGAAGGGCCATCGCTCAACGGATAAAAGCTACCCCGGGGATAACAGGCTTATCTCCCCCAAGAGTTCACATCGACGGGGAGGTTTGGCACCTCGATGTCGGCTCGTCTCATCCTGGGGCTGGAGTAGGTCCCAAGGGTTGGGCTGTTCGCCCATTAAAGAGGCACGCGAGCTGGGTTCAGAACGTCGTGAGACAGTTCGGTCCCTATCCATCGTGGGCGAAGGAAATTTGAGAGGAGCTGTCCTTAGTACGAGAGGACCGGGATGGACAGACCGCTGGTGTATCAGTTATCATGCCAATGGTAATGCTGAATAGCTAAGTCTGGAAGGGATAAGTGCTGAAGGCATCTAAGCACGAAGCCCCCCTCAAGATGAGATTTCCTGTTGCAGCAATGCAAGAGAGATTCGATACAGAAAATGTCGTAGATAGGTCAGAGGTGTAAAGGTGGCAACATCAAAGCTAACTGATACTAATAAATCGAAAGCTTGACCAGAAATATATACTCTTTAGTTGTAAGGGTTTTAAACAGAAATATATGAAAAGAAAAAAGAAAAAGTAAACAAGTATGGCTGTAAGGCTTAAGAGGCTACTCTGTTCCCATCCCGAACACAGAAGTTAATGACCTAACAGCAATCTATGATTGCGTCGTAGGTCAGATACTAAGAAACTCCATTTGTGAAACAAATGGTAAGTTTCGACAGTGAAAGCTCAGAGCTTAACAGCAAAATTAAATAGACAAGTATGGCTGTGATGGCTAGGAGGATACACCTGTTCCCATCTCGAACACAGAAGTTAAGTTCCTAAACGTCGAAGGTACTAGTACATCTCGTACTGGGAGAATAGAAAACAGCCAAACAAACCACTCGAAAGAATGGTTTTTTGTTTATATAAATAATTAATTTTGTTTATTGTTGTGAAAGCTCGGAGCTTAACAGCAAAATTAAATAAACAAGTATGGCTGTAATGGCTAGGAGGATACACCTGTTCCCATACCGAACACAGAAGTTAATGACCTAACAGCAATCTGAGATTGCGTCGTAGGTCAGA
Source organism: Parvimonas sp. oral taxon 110 str. F0139 (assembly GCF_000214475.1). Lineage (GTDB taxonomy): Bacteria > Bacillota > Clostridia > Tissierellales > Peptoniphilaceae > Parvimonas. The sequence goes on from NZ_AFII01000001.1 coordinate 6,050, forward strand.
TACTAAGAAACTCCATTTGTGAAACAAATGGCAAGTTTCGACAGTGAAAGCTCAGAGCTTAACGGCAAAGAAAAGTAAATAAACAAGTATGGCTGTGATGGCTAAGAGGATACACCTGTTCCCATACCGAACACAGAAGTTAAGCTCCTAAACGTCGAAGGTACTGATACATCTCGTATTGGAAGAATAGAAAACAGCCAAACTCCTAGGTAGCTCAATGGTGGAGCACCCGGCTGTTAACCGGTAGGTTGTGGGTTCGAGCCCCACCCTGGGAGCCAATTATGCCGGGGTGGCGGAACTGGCAGACGCACAGGACTTAAAATCCTGCGATGTTAACTCATCGTACCGGTTCGATTCCGGTCCTCGGCACCAGTTTTAGGCCCCATGGTCAAGCGGTTAAGACATCGCCCTTTCACGGCGGTAACCCGGGTTCGAATCCCGGTGGGGTCACCATTTAATTTTTATGTGGCGGAGTAGCTCAGTTGGCTAGAGCATGCGGTTCATACCCGCAGTGTCAGGGGTTCAAATCCCTTCTCCGCTACCATTTTTATATTAAGGTTATATTTGGGCGCATAGCTCAGTTGGGAGAGCATCTGCCTTACAAGCAGGGGGTCATAGGTTCGAGCCCTATTGTGCCCACCAAATACGGCCTGGTAGTTCAGTTGGTTAGAATGCTAGCCTGTCACGCTAGAGGTCGTGGGTTCGAGTCCCATCCAGGTCGCCACTAGTATGCTGGTGTAGCTCAATTGGTAGAGCAACTGACTTGTAATCAGTAGGTTAGGGGTTCAAGTCCTCCCACCAGCTCCATATTTGCGGGAGTGGCTCAGTGGTAGAGCATCGCCTTGCCAAGGCGAGGGTCGCGAGTTCGAATCTCGTCTTCCGCTCCAAGAACTCAGAATTTATTCTGAGTTTTCTATTATGTGCCATTAGCTCAGCTGGATAGAGCGTTTGGCTACGGACCAAAAGGCCAGGGGTTCGAATCCTCTATGGCACGCCAAACAAAGTGATTACAGTTTTGTGATTGCTAATTTTTAACTAAAGAATCAAATAAATTATATTTGACTCTTTTTTTTGCAAAAATTGGGTATAAGGAAATTGATTAACATTATCTTAGAAGCAGAATTAATACATTGATATTATTTAGATTTTTTATTAATAAATGCCATTTTATATTGTATTTTAGTAGCTTTAGTGATATAATTGTTAAGACACTATTTAAGGAGGCGATTTTATGAAACCGATTATTGGAATTTCAGGTAGTATTTTGATTAATAAGGGTAATACTTTTTCAGGATATAGAAGATCTTATGTAAATCAAGATTATGTAGAAGCTATATTAAGAGCGGGTGGTATTCCTTTTATTATACCATTTAATGAAGATTTGGAAAGTACTAGAGAAATGGTTGAACAAGTTGATGGAATTATTTTATCAGGTGGACATGATGTAGATCCACATAATTATGGAGAAGAACCATTACTAAAAATTGGAGAAGTTTTTCCTGAAAGAGATGCTTTTGATATGGAAATATACAAAACTGCCATTAAGTTAAAGAAACCTATTTTTGGTATTTGTAGAGGTTATCAAATAATTAACGTTGTTAATGGAGGAACTTTATATCAAGATTTATCTTATGCAGATTTTGTTAAACTTAAACATAATCAAGGTGATAATCCAAGTCAGGCTACTCATTTGGTAGAATTAAAAGATGGAACATTTTTGAGAAATATTTTAGGTGAAGAATATAAAGTAAATAGTTTTCATCATCAAATAGTAAAAGATGTTGCACCTGGATTTAAGATTGTTGCAAAAAGTTCTGATGGAGTTGTTGAATCTATTGAAAAAATAACAGAAGATTGTTTTGTAATTGGGCTTCAATGGCATCCAGAAATGCTATCTTTAAATTGCAAAAAATCTCAAGAGATTTTTAATTCATTTGTCAAAAAAGTCATAGAATACAAAAAGTAGGAGGTGTATATTTTTATGACTAATAAAAATAAGATGGGCTTATTTAGTATTATTCTTTTAGGATTTAATGGTATTATAGGTTCTGGTATTTTCTTGTTACCTAATAAGGTTATGGCACAAGTTGGGCCAGCTGCTGTTTTAGTAACATTATTTGATGCATTATTAGTTATTAGTATTGCAGTATGTTTTGCCGAAGTTGGTGGAATGTTTAAAAAGAATGGAGGTCCTTATGTATATGCTAAGGAGGCCTTTGGTGAGTTTGTTGGTTTTGAAGTAGGTTTTATGAAATGGGCTATAGCTATTATTGCTTGGGCTACAATGACTGTTGGTTTTGCTGAAGCCTTAATGGGATTATTACCTAAGGGAACATTTGCTAATGAGAATATTGCAAAAGCTATTATAGTTACTATTATTGTTGTTTTACTTACTTTAGTGAATTTATCAGGTATTAAGACTTCAAAGATTTTAAATAATATTGTAACAACTGGAAAGTTATTACCACTTATTATTTTTATTGCAGTAGGTTTGTTCTTTATAAATGGATCAAACTTTACTCCGTTCTTTGTTCCTGGAAAAACTGCTAGTGGACAAACTATGTCAGCTGGTGCTGCTATTGGTGCTGCTGCATTAACAATATTCTACGCATTTACTGGGTTTGAAAGTATAGCTGTTGCTGCTGAAGACATGGACAATCCAGAAAAAGATGTGCCAAAAGCTATTTTATTGGTTATCTTTATTTGTTCGATTTTTTATGTGTTAATTATTGGAATAGCAATAGGAATTTTAGGAACAGATTTAGTTACTGCAAAAGCTCCTATTCAAGAAGCTTTCCAAAGAATTATTGGTAATGCTGGAAAATACTTAGTTGGTGCTGGTACATTAGTATCAATAGGTGGTATTAATTTAGCTGCATCTATAATGACACCAAGAAGTGGTTCAGCTCTTGCTGATGATGGTTTAATTCCTAGAGTTATTGCTAAAAAGAGCTCAAAGGATGTTCCATATATTGCAATAATTATTACAGGCGTTATAACTTTAGCTTTAGGCTTATATGGATCATTAATAGGTTCATTTGCAATATTAGCTGCTATAAGCGTTGTATCAAGATTTGTACAATATGTACCAACTTGTTTATCAGTAATTGTTTTAAGGAAGAAACGTCCGGATTTAAAACCATCATTTAGAGTTCCATTTGGACCAGTAATTCCAATTTTAGCAGTAGTTGTAAGTTTCTGGTTATTATATAATTCAGATATGCAAAAAATAGTAATTGGACTTGGTGGATTGGTTATTGGAGCTGTTGTTTATTTTTTAATGAAATTATTAAATAAAGAAAATGCATAGTAAAAATAAAAATAGAGAGGAATTTATTTCTTCTCTATTTTTTATTTTTAGTTTATGGTAAAATATATCTAGAGGTGATTTTATGAAAAATACTTTTTTAAATATAAAATATATCATAGAAAAATTTTTAGTTTTGTTTTTGATTTCAATCATAAGTTTTAGCTTTATTTCAAAAGTTTCATATGCAGATGATAATTTTGATAGGGCTAATAGAATTTATGATATGGATTATAGAAGTTTTTTTATAGGAAATATAACTGATGATTCTAATGGGAAATTTAAAATAAAAGTTACCACTATTTTCCTAGGCGAAAATCTTAATGAAATAGAAGTTCCTAAGTTTAAAGAATATAGCTATAGTAGATTAACTCCAGCAAAAGGAGATTATTTTGTAGGAATTTTGAAGAAAGATAATACTTTAGATTTGACTTGGATATTTAAAGCTACTTCTGGTAATTATAAAACACTATATTTAGCAAATGATAAAGATCCTGAAAATTCAGAAGTTAAATTATTCCAGAATATGATTAATAAAGGTGATTATGTACCTAATCTAGATGAAATTGAAAAGAATAAGAGATTAGAGGCTAATAAATATTCAAAACCAAAAGATGATTTTAGTAAAAATTATGATGAGTTGACTGAAGAAGAGAAACAAAACAGACTAGAGGCGGTAAATGAAAAGTCTGAGAAAGATTATAAAGAACGAATGGAAGCTATCTCTAATTTATTAAAAAATCCTGTTGTGCTTATTGTTCCGTCAATTCTGTTTTTATTAATTTTTTATGTTGTTCGTTCAAAAAGAAAATTTTTAAAAGAAATGGAAGAACGTATTGAAGATGAATACAATGACAAAGAATAATTCTATAAATAGTGATTATGAAGCTAAGAAATTATTGAATTTTAGTGTGAAATTTTCTTATTCTTTGCTTTATAATGGAGCTGAAGTTTATAGAGTAGAGGATAGTATAAATAGAATTTGTAAGTCTTTTGAAAACATAAAGGCTGTTAACACTTTTGCTTTAAGTAATATGGTAATTATTTCATTTGTATTTAATGGAACTACTTATACAAGTATGAGAAGATTAAATGATTCTGGAAAAAATTTGGAAAAAATAGCTTTGCTAAATGAGTTATCAAGAAATATAGTTTCTGGAAAAGTTGATATTGATGAAGCATTTAAAGAATTGAAAAATATAAAAAATAAAAGTTCATATAGTAATGTAGCTATTGTTTTGTTAGTTACTATATCTGCACCGTTTTTAGCTTTTATTTTTGGTGGAACTTTAAGCGATTTTATTCCAGCTTCTATGGCTATGCTTGTTGAAATGCTATTTTTGATTTATGTAGAAAAATTAAAGTTACCATCATTCTTGACAACTTTTTTATCTGCAAGTGCAGTAGCACTTTTTACAATGACTATGTCTAGGATTATTCATATTGAAAATGTATCAAGTATTTTGATTGCAGGAATTGTTCCTCTGTTCCCAGGAATACAAATAACAAATTCAATGAGAGATATTTTATCAGGAGATATTTTGTCAGGAATAATTGGAATAATGTCTGCTATATTTACAGCAGTTTCTATTGCTGTTGGTGTAGTTCTAATTCTTAGACTTTTTGGATAGGTGATTTTATGGATTTATTTTTAAATATAATTTGTGCGGTTGTATCTAGTATTGCATTTTCAATATTTTTTATAGTACCAAAGAAAGCTATTATTTACTGTTCTATTACTGGAACTATCAGTTGGATTGTTTATTATTTTTGTAGTAAACATTTTGGAAATGCGGTTAGCAATTTGATTGCATCTATAGTTGTAGGGTTATTTGCAGAATACTTTTCTGTAAGGTTAAAAATGCCTTCTACAGTATTTTTATATGTTGGAATTGTAATGTTAGTTCCAGGGTATGGAATGTATCACACTATGGAATATTTTGCAAAAAATGAGTATTTATTAGCTTTAGATATTGGAATAAGCACAGTTGTGCATGCAGGTTCTATAGCAATTGGAGTTTTAGTTTCAGCGGTATTTTCCAAATCGATTAAGAGAGTAAAATTTGATAGAGTTAATAAAATTAACGAAATAACTGAAATAATAGGAGAGTTCTCAGAAAAACAATAAAGAAAGTTTAATTCGAATAGACTTTTTTATGAAAAATTTTTTTGTAAAAAGGTTGATTTTTTTAGTTAAATAATGTATAATACTTAATGTTGTTTTATGGGAGTAGATGAGTTCTGGTGTGCTCTCTGGTCTTCAAAACCAGCATGAGGAGTTTGTAGCTTCTTAGGTGGGTTCGATTCCCACATATTCCCGCCAGTTTTTTTAAAATACAATTTAGCACTTGACTATTCTTTTACGATGAAGTATAATTATGTTAAGCTGTTATTTGGTATAATTATGTTAAGATGTTATTTAATAAATGGAGGTGTGTTATGTCAAATTTAAAAAATTGCAATCAAAACAATTAGACGAGTTTTTTGAAGCAATATTAATGTTAAAATCTAAAGATGATTGCTATGCTTTCTTTGAAGATGTATGTACTTTACGTGAATTAAATTCTATTTCACAAAGATTAGAAGTTGCTAAACTTTTAAAAATAAGAAAAACTTATAACGAAATAGAACTTGAAACTGGAGCATCAACTGCTACAATTAGTAGAGTAAATAGATCATTACAATTTGGTGCAGAAGGTTATGAATTAGTTCTTGATGCGTTAATTGCTAAAGATTTAAAAACTAAAAAATAATTGATTTTAAGTAAAATAGATACTATTTTAAAATAGTATCTATTTTTTTGTTATAGATTTTAAAATTTATTGAAATATTAAAGATACAATGCTATAATATAATTGTTAGTTTTAAATTTATAAGGGGGTATTGTCATTATGATTAATGAAAGAATTAGTAAATTGAGAAAGTTGATGGCTAAAAGAAATATAGACGCCTATATTGTACCTAGCTCAGATCCGCATCAATCAGAATATTTAGCGGATTATTACAAAACTAGAGAATTTATAACAGGTTTTACAGGTTCTGCAGGAACTGCTGTTATTACTACAAAGAAATCAGGTTTATGGACTGATGGTAGATATTTTATTCAAGCCGCTAAAGAATTAGCTGTTGGAGAAGTTGAACTTTATAAAATCGGTGTTCCTGATTCAATTTCTATTGAAGAATTCTTGTTAAAAGAGTTTCCAAGTAGAGGAGCAAAGATTGCTTTTGATGGTAATAATACTTCTGTTGCAGAATATGAAAATTTAATGAAAAAGTTACCTAATTTTGAGTTTATAACTGATGTTGATTATGTGGGAGATATTTGGAATGAAGAAGGTCGTCCTGCAAAACCAGATAGTAAAGTTTATATTTTTGATGAAAAATATTCTGGAGAGTCAACTTCTAATAGAATAGCAAGACTTAGAGAAATGATGAAAGAAAAAGGAATAGATTATCATTTTATAGGCTCATTAGATGATATTGCTTATGTTTTAAATATTAGAGCTAATGATGTTCAATGTAATCCTGTAGTAATTTCATATTTATTAGTTTCTGAAAATGCTTGTAATTTATACATTGATAAATCTAAATTATCAGAAGAAGTTGCAAATTATTTAAAGGAAAATAATATTTCTATCAAAGCTTATGAAGTTATAGGAAGAGATATTTCTGATATTGAAGCTAAAAAGACTTTGTATTTAGAAACAAAAAAGACAAATGTAGCAGTTTATTCATCAATCGGAAGAGGAGTAAATGTTGTTACAGGCTTAAATCTTACTTCAATAATGAAATGTCATAAAAATGAAATTGAAATAAAAAATACTAAGAATGCATTCATTAAAGACGGAGTTGCACTAGTTAGATATTTAAATTGGTTGGAAACAGGTGTTTCAACAGGAACTATAACTGAAATGATTGCATCAGAAAAGTTATTTGAATTTAGAAAACAACAAGATTTGTTTATTGAAGACAGTTTTGAAGCAATTTCTGCTTATGGGGCAAATGCTTCAATGCCACATTACAAACCAAGTCATGAACATCCTGTAAAAGTTGAACCAAGAGGATTATATTTAATTGATAGTGGTGGACATTACTTAGATGGAACAACTGATATAACAAGAACAGTTGCACTTGGAGAATTAAAAGAAGAAGAAATTTATCATTATACATTAGTTTTAAAGGCACATATTGCTTTAATGGAAGCTAAGTTCTTAGAAGGAACTAATGGTGGATATTTAGATGCTTTCACAAGATATAATCTATGGAAGAATAGAATTAATTTCAATCATGGTACAGGACATGGAGTTGGTCATGTTTTAAATGTTCATGAAGGACCTCAAAGAATAGGTACTGCAGGAAATGAATATCCAATGGAAGTTGGAATGATAACTTCTGATGAACCAGGAATTTATATTAGTGGTAGTCATGGAATTAGAATTGAAAGCATTATGGTTTGTGTTAAAGATGAAATGACTGAATTTGGACAATTCTTAAAATTTGACAATTTAACAGTTGTGCCTATTGATACAAGACCTGTAGATAAATCATTAATGAGTGAAGAAGAAATTACTTGGTTAAATGATTATAATAAGATGTGCTATGAAAAATTATCTCCATATTTAAGTGGACATGATTTAGAATATTTAAGAGAACAATGCAAGGAAATTTAACGGAATTTGATATAAATTATGAATTAAAAAACTACCTGATTTACCAGGGGTTTATATAATGTATGATAAGGATGATAACATTATCTATGTTGGAAAATCTGTCTCTTTAAAGAATAGAGTTAGGTCATATTTTACTACTAATCACAAATACAAAAAAGTTCAAGCTATGGTAGAACATATTCATAGATTTGAATATATAATTGTAAACAACGAAACTGAAAGCTTAGTTTTGGAAGCAAATTTGATTAAGAAAAATAGACCTAAGTATAATATAAATTTAAAGGATGATAAACAATATCCTTATATAAAAATTACAAATGAAAAATTTCCTAAAATTTTAAAAGTTAGAGATGTTAAGGAAGATAAGGCTCAATATTTTGGGCCTTTTCCTACAATTTCAGACTTAGAAAAATTGATGGAATTATCAATATTGATTTACAATATAAGAGATTGTAAGTTGAACTTTGATAAAGGAAAGTTTTTACAAAGACCTTGTATGAGCTATTATTTGGGAAGATGCTCAGCACCATGTACTCAAAATATAGATAGAGAAAATTATAATAATGATGTTAAAAGAGTTATTAAGTTTCTTTCAGGAGATACAACTGAGATAAAAGAAATTTTACTAAACAGAATGAAACAGTCATCAGCTAAAGAAGAATATGAACTCGCAATGAAATATAGAGATTTTTTGAGTGAAATAGATTATTTATTTACTAAGCAGATTTTTAATATCAAGAAATTTAAGGAATATCATTTGATTTCTTATGCTTATGCTGAGAATATTTTGGTTGTTGCAATTTTTATTGTAAATGATGGACTTGTAGTTGATAGAAAACATTTCATTGTTGAAAATATTTTGGACTTGGAAGTTGAAGAGCTATTCTCAAATGTTATAAGGCAATTTTACATAAGTCATCATAACAAGGTTAAAGAAGTATATATTGATTATTCGGATGAAAAATTTTTAAATGAAATTTCATTATTCTTAGCAAATATTTTTTCTGAAAAATCTATTTCTGTAAAAAATCCTAAAAAAGGTGTTAAATTTGATCAAATGAAAATTTTGCAAAAAAATGCAAATGAAATTTTAACTAAACATATTTTTGACAGTAAAAATATAAATATAAAATATTTACAAGCTATTAATTATCTAAAAAATATTTTGGATATTGACAATCTAAACAGAATAGAATGTTATGATATTTCAAATATTTCAGGTGATTTTAATGTTGGGAGTATGGTAGTTTATAAAAATGGTTTTAAAAGCTCAAAAGATTATCGAAAGTTTAAGATAAAAACAGTTGTAGGGCAAGATGATTATTCAAGCCATAGAGAGATGCTCACAAGAAGATTTAATAGATTTTTAGATGAAAAAATAAATTCTGCTGGAAGCAGTTTTTCAGAAAAGCCGGACTTAATTTTAATGGATGGTGGAAAGGGACATGTTAATGTAGCAAAAGAAGTTCTTTTGGAAAAGAACTTGGATGTTCCTGTTATTGGACTTGTAAAAAATGACAAGCATAGAACTAAAGGAATAATTTTTGAAGACAATTATATCGAATTAGATATAAATACAAATATATATAGATTTTTATTTGACATACAAGAAGAAGTTCATAGATTTGCTATTAACTATCATAGAAGTTTACAGAATAAAAAATTACAAAATTCTGTTCTTGATGAGATAAAAGGTGTTGGAGAAATTAAAAAGATTAAACTATTATCTCATTTTGGAAGCATTTCTTCGATAAAAAAAGCAAGTGTTGAAGAACTTCTTATGGTTGATAAAATGGATAAGAAAACAGCAAAAAATATTTTTGAATTTTTTAATAATGAGGGATAATATGAAAAAAAGTGTTCTATTGAAAGACTTAGTTGAAAAACTTGGATTTGAGATTGTTTATAAAAGCGATGATTATGATAAAATAGAAATAGATATTAATGAAGTTAATAGACCTGGGCTTCAACTAAGTGGTTTTTTTGATACTTTTTCATATAAAAGAATTCAAATAATTGGACTTCCGGAGCATGAATATTATAACAAATATTTACCCTTTGATGAAAGAAGAAATATTTTTGATAAGTTCTTTTCATATCCGATTCCCGCTTTGATTTACAGTTATGGAATTAATATACCTTATGAAGTTTATTCTTTGGCAAAAAAACATAATAGAACAATTTTAAGAGTAGATTATGGAACTACAAAACTTATTTCCAAGTTAAATTTATTTTTAGAATATGCCTTAAGTGAAGAAATAAGAGTTCATGGTGGATTACTTGAAGTTTTTGGTATGGGAATTTTAATACTTGGTAAAAGTAGTATAGGGAAAAGTGAAACTGCTCTTGAACTTATTGCTCGTGGACATAGATTGGTGGCAGATGATGCTGTAGATATAAGAAAAATAGATAATAAACTCTATGGTGAGTCACCTGAAAATATTCGACATTTTTTAGAGATTAGAGGGCTTGGAATATTGGATATTGAAAGGTTATATGGATCAGGGGCAATAAAAAGATCTACAGAGATTGATTTTGTTATTGAGCTTGAAAATTGGATAGATAACAAAGAATATGATAGATTAGGTCTTGATGATAAATACAAAAGTATCCTTGGCCTTGAACTTCCATATATTGTAATTCCTGTAAAACCGGGTAGAAATATAGCACTGATTGTTGAAGTTGCAGCAAGAAATATGCGCCAAAAAATGTATGGATATAATGCTGCAGAGGAATTAAATAAAAGAATAATGGAAGAAATAAAAAATAAATCAAATTAGGTGGTAAATATGTTATTTAGTAAATTAAATTGTATTGTAAGATATGACGAACCTTTAAAAAATCATACTACATTCAAAATTGGTGGAAATTGTATAGCTTTAATTGAACCAAGAGAAGTTTCCGATATAGTTGAAACTATAAAAATATGTAGAGAAAATAGTATTAAATTTTTTGTAATTGGAAATGGCTCAAATTTACTTGTTCCAGATGAAGGCTATAATGGAGTTATAATAAAATTAAAGGGTGAATTTTCAACAATACAAGTTGAGGGCGAATATTTAATAGTAAATTCTGGTGCAAAATTATCAGAAGTTTATACTGTAGCTTATGAAAATTCTTTAACAGGATTTGAATTCGCTTCAGGAATTCCTGGAACAATTGGTGGAGCAATCTATATGAATGCAGGAGCCTATGGTGGGGAAATGAAAGATATAGTGGAATCCGTTCAAGTTTTGGACTTAGATAATTTTGAATTAAGAGAATTAAAAAATGAAGAGCTTGAATTTTCTTATAGAAAAAGCATAATTCAAAGGAAAAACTATATTGTAACTACTATTAAGTTGAAATTACAAAATGGAAATAAAGAAGAAATAAATGCTGTATATGAAGATTTAAGAGAAAGAAGAAATTCAAAACAACCTTTGAACTTCGGTTCTGCGGGAAGTACATTTAAAAGACCTGAAGGACATTTTGCTTCAAAATTAATCGAAGATGCTGGACTTAAAGGATATCATATAAATGATGCTTGGGTTTCCGAAAAACATTCAGGCTTTGTTGTTAATAAAGGAAATGCGAGTTATAAAGAGGTTATGGATCTTATTGAATATGTTCAAAAAGTTGTTTTTGAAAAATTTGGAGTTAAGTTGGAAACAGAAGTAAGAATTTTAAAGGATTAGGTTATGGAAGCAGTTATAATTACAGGAATGAGTGGAGCAGGGAAGACATTGGCATTAAACCATTTTGAAGATATGGGCTATTATTGTATGGAAAATCTTCCTCCAAAATTTATTGTAGATTTTGTCGAATTGATAAATAATTCTACAAAGTCTATTGAAAAGTTGGCTATAGTTATTGATGTTAGAGCAAGATTTTTTGAAGACTTATCTGAAACAATTCAAAATTTAAAAAAAATGGATTGTGAACTTAAAGTCTTATTTTTAGATGCAAGTAATAGAACTTTAATAAATAGATATAAGGAATTAAGACGTCCTCATCCCGTAAATCCAAATGGGACACTTTCAGATTCCATAGAGCTAGAAAGAGAAATGCTTAATGATATAAAAGAAAAATCTGATATAATCATAGACACTACAAGACTTTCTGCTACTACAAGACTTTCTGCTACAAGTTTTAAAAGTAAATTGAATTCAATTTTTTTCAGTGGGAATAAAAAAGATTTAGTTATAAATATAGAATCATTTGGATTTAGAAATGGAATTTTGGTTGAAGCAGATTTGATTTTTGACGTTAGATTTTTACCTAATCCATATTATATTGAAGAACTAAAAGAACTTAATGGAAAAGATGATGAAATCCAAAATTATGTTATGGGTTTTGATGACTCAAAGATATTTTTAAATAAAGTAGTTGATTTATTGGAGTTCTTAATACCTAAATATAAGGCTGAAGGAAAAAATATGCTTACTATTGGAGTTGGATGTACAGGTGGAAAGCATCGTTCTGTTTGTTTAGCTGAAAAAATTTATTCAGAACTTAAAAAAGAACATTCTAATGTTAATATTTCTCATAGGGATGAAAGACTATGGTAGATGATACAAGAATTGTAACTATTGGGGGTGGAACAGGAAGCTCGACCATCCTTAAAGGTTTAAAAAAATATTTTAAAGATATTACTGCAATTGTAACTGTAGCTGATGACGGCGGAAGTTCCGGAATGCTTAGAGATGATTTAGGAATTATTCCACCAGGAGATATTAGAGCTTGTTTGATTTCTTTAGCAAATACTGAAAAATCAATGGAAAGATTGATGAAATATAGATTTAAAGAGGGAAATCTAAAGGGACAAAGCTTTGGAAATTTGTTTCTAGTTGCAATGGCAGATATTTATAAAGATTTTATGTTAGGTATCCAAGAAACTTCAAATATTTTAGCAATAACCGGTAAAGTTTTACCAGTTACTTTAGATAATATAAAATTATTTGCAGAGCTTGAAAATGGAGAAATAATTGAGGGAGAAAGTAATATAACTGCTTTAGATTTAGAAGATGAAAAAAGTAGTAGAATAAATAGAGTTTTCATTTCTCCGAAATATGCTAAACCACTTAATGAAGTTGTTCATGAAATCTATAATTCTGATGTAATTTTAATAGGTCCTGGAAGTTTATATACTTCTGTAATTCCTAATTTGTTAATTTCTGAAATAAGTGAAGCATTAACAAATACTAAAGCAAAAATTTGCTTTATTTTAAATGTTGTTAATCAATCAACAGAAACCTTCGATTATAAGGTTACTGACCATTTAAACGCAATTTATAAGCATTGTGAAGGAATTAAAATTGACACAGTAATAGTAAATAATGAAATAATTCCTGAAGAGGTAGATTTAAAATATAAAAGAAAAAGTGCAAGTCAACTGTTACTAAGTGATGAAGAAAGAGAATATTTAAAAAATTAAAAATAAGAGTTTTAGAGGACAATTTAGTTAATAAATCTTCAGGCTATTCAAGACATAATGAAGATAAACTTGCAAGATTGATTTTAGAAAATTTTTAAATTATAAAAATTTTTATAACTTAGAATGATAAAATTTAGATTGGGTTTTCTCCCAATTTTAAACAAAAGTAATTATAAATTGATTATAGATGAGTTGGATAATTTTTTTGATTTGGGAGTATATAACTTTTCCGTTAATTATTTTTTACTATCTGGTCGAGGTCGATTCTCAGACCTAAGATTATCATCAGAGGAAATGTTTTATACATATAAAAGTATTCTAGACAAATTGGCTAACAAATTAAAAAAAGATAATATATTGATATTTGAGAAAAATATGTATTATTTTATAAAAAAGATGATCACTAAAAAAAATCTTACATGTGTATATCTTCCACTTGTGGAGCTGGAATTTCACAGTTTGCTTTGTCTAGCGATGGAAACGTTTATCCTTGTGCGGATTTTTGTGAAGATAAAAAATTTTCGTATGGAAGTGTTAAAGAAGATTTTTGGGATAATATGTTAAATAATCAGACATGGAAAGAATTAAGGTATAATTATAAAAATAATATACTTGAATGTAAGTTATGTGAATTTAATAAAGAATGTTCAGCTTGTTGTTCTGCAAGAAGTTATTATAATAATTCAAAAATTAAATCTACAGATCCAGTATGTGAGTTTAACAAATTAATGATTGTTTTTTTGCGAGAAGAATTATCCAAAAAAGGAGATATTTACTTTTGGTGGAATAGTTTGAATACTACTTTAAGTTTGAGAGGAGCTAAATTTGGAAAATATAATTAAAGTTAATAATCTTTCAAAGACTTATAGATATAATAATATATTTTTAAATGCTGTTAATGACATATCTTTTAATATAAAAAAAGGAGAGTGTGTTGGATACATAGGTAAAAATGGATCGGGGAAAACTACAACTTTAAGAATATTATCAGGTATAATACATCCTTCAGAAGGAAATGTTGTAGTTGATGGAAAAGTGCCGTATTTAGAGAGAGTTAATCATGTTAAAAATATAGGAATAATGTTTGGTAATAAGCCTCAACTTTGGCCGGAGCTTTCTCCTAATGAGGCTTTCCATATATTAAGGGATATATATGAAGTTGAAAAGAAGTTATTTAAACAAAATTTTGAAGAAATAGTTTTTATGTTAGGACTAGAAGAATTAGTAAATAAACCTTTAAGAAAAATGAGTTTAGGACAAAGAATAAAATGCGAAATAGCTTCAATATTTTTACATAATCCAAGTATAATTTTTTTAGATGAACCAACAATTGGACTTGATATAGAAACAAAAGAAAAAATAAAGAAGTTTATAAAATTTTTGAATTCGGAAAAAAATGTAACGGTATTATTTACATCTCATGATTTAAATGATATTTCAGACGTATGTAAAAGAATTATCATCATAGATTCTGGAAAAATAATAGAAGATAATACTACTGAGGGTATAGTTGAAAAATATGGTAAAAATAGAATTATAGAATTCAAAAATTTACAGCATGAAACGAAATTAGAGATGATTTCAATAGTTAAAAAATTGGATTCATATTGTAAAATTATATACGAAGGTAAAAATGAATTACATATAACTATTAGAAACAGCAAAAATACTTCATTAGTTTTACATGATTTACTTTTTGACACAAATATAGAGATTAATTTTAGAGAATGTAGTTTTGAAGACTCTATTTATAAAATTTTTACTGGTAAGGAGAAATCAGAATGAATTTAAGAAAATACTTAGCTTTTGTAAAACTAATTTTTATTAGGCTATCTAAATACAAGTATGAAATTATATGGAATTTTTTAAGCTCTGTAATTTTGATAATTTTTTTGATATCATTTTGGAAAAGTGTGTATGTAAGTGGAGGGACAATAAAAGGATATGATTTTAATGATATTTTAAAATATACATTATTGTCTCAAATTATATATGCATTGACTACTAATAGAATAGATAGAGTTATTTCTAAACAAATACAAGATGGAAGTATATTGAATTCATTAACAACACCAGTAAATTTATTTTTTAAGTTCTGGTTCATTAGAATTGGAGAGGTTGTGTGGGTTTTTTTAACTCAAATAATTTTATTCATTTTAACAATTTTTATATATTTTGATGTTAGTGTGAAAAAAGTTGAACATTTGGTTTTTTTTGTGATATTAATTTTTATATCTATATATTTGAATTTTGTTATAAATTATATAGTTGGACTTTTTTCGTGTTGGATAATTAGTGTTGAAGGAGTTACACATTTTAAAGACTTTTTATTTTCTATTTGTTCTGGATTACTTATTCCTTTAGAGTTCTTTGAAGATAAGTACAGGAATATAATTGAGTTTCTTCCTTTCAAATATATTATTTATATGCCTATAAATTCATTAAAAGTAAATTCAATTGAGAATTTTTATAGTATACTTTATGGAATTATTTGGTGTTTGGTGCTTTCCTATATACTATTTAAATTTCAAAATAGAGCTTTAGAAAAATTAAGTATCTTTGAGGGGTAGTTATGAAAACTTTTAAATTATTTATTTCAATTAGAAAATTAGAACTTAAATTAAGATTAAGTAATAAATTTGATTTTTTTATATTTATTTTATCAGATTTTTTTACACAACTACTTACTTTTATATTTATACATACTTTATTTGAAAATATACCTAATTTAAATGGGTGGAGTTATGAACAAATACTATTAATTTTTGGTTTATATCAATTTTCTTACGGATTATTTGGATTTTTATTTTGGCCACTTTATGACTTCTCATATATTTTGGTATCTGGGAATTTAGATGGTATTTTAGTTAAGCCGATAAATGAACTACTACAATTATATGGCAAAGGAATAGGTGATGTAGGAGGAGTTTTTCTAGGGTTAGTTATTATTATAAGATTCATAAATATTTCTCAAATAAGTATAATAAGACTTCTATTGATTATAATTCCAATGACATTTATGAATATATTAATATTTGTGTGTTTATTTACAATAGTAGCAAGTCTTTCATTTTGGTTTGAAAATATATCTAATTCATTAATTAGAATAATCCAATCATTGACAATATATTCAAAATATCCATTAAATATTTTTAATAAATTTATAAAAATTATTTTTACTTTTATTATTCCTTTTGGATTTATGGGATATTATCCTGTTGCTATTTTATATGGGAAAGAACAATTATATTATATTTGTATTGAGGCGCTAGTTTGTCTATTTTTAGTATTGTTTACTAAGTTTATTTGGAAAAAAGGAATAAAAAAATACAGTGGGGTGAACAGTTAGTGGATTTGTTAAAGTATATAGAAATTTTAAATGATTTTCAGGAATATATAAAAAATAAATTATTAGTATAAATTGCAAGAATAAGTTAGCCAATTGAAAAAACTTCAAAAGGTATTTTATAGTTAAATAGTTTTTTAGGATAATTATTTATCCAATTTTCAATAAATGCTACTCTTTCCTGAGTAGTATTTTTTGTTCCTTTTGGTAAAAATCTTCTTAATTAGTCTATTGTGGTTTTCATTACTTCCTCTTTCATAACTACTATATGGATGTGCATAATATATTTTTTCATAGTCAAATACTTCATACAGTCTTGCAAACTCTTTGAGATGTTTTTTTTCTATATGTGGCTAACTTAATTTTACAATATATGGTTGTTTTTATTTTAGTTAAATTGTTTAAATTTCAATTAAAATACTGGAAAGAAAGTTCATTTTATGGTAAAATAATATATTGAGTTATTATATATTATATATTTTTAGGAGAGATTATGAGAGATTTATATGAAATATTAGGAGTAGATAAAAATTGTAATAAAGCAGAGTTAAAATCTGCATATAGAAAATTAGCAAAAAAGTATCATCCAGATGTTAATCCTAATAATAAAGAAGCAGAAGAAAATTTTAAAGAGGTAAACTTTGCTTATGAAATACTAAGTGATGACAATAGAAGACAGAAATACGATACCTATGGAGAAGCAAGCTTTAATGCTAATGCATCAGGAGGCGGAGGCTTTGGAGGCTTCTCTGATATGGAAGATATTTTTGAAAGTATTTTCGGAAATTTTGGAGGCTTTGGAGGTTTTGGAGGCTTTAGTTCGACTAGAAATTCCAATCGTCCAAGAAAGGGAGAAGATACTGAAGTTTATTTAGATTTGGATTTTTTTGAAGCTGTAAATGGTGTAGAAAAAGAAATTTTTGTAAATATAAAAACTGTTTGTAATGTATGTTCAGGTACTGGTGCAAAACCAGGAACAAAGAAAGTTACTTGTAAAAAATGTAATGGACGTGGAAGTATTAGAGTTCAAAGACAAAGTTTTTTTGGAACAGTTGTTTCTGAAGAATTATGTAATGAATGTAATGGTACTGGTGAAATTGTAGAAGAAAAATGTGAAAAATGTAAAGGCAAAAAATTTGTTCTTGTAAGAAAGAAGTTTACTATTAAAGCTCCAAAAGGTGTGAATACAAATAATATTATGACTTTAAAAGAACAAGGAAATTGTGGAGAAAATGGTGGACCTAATGGAGATGTATATGTTATTTTCAAAGTAAAATCTCATGAATTATTTGTAAGAAATGGAAATGATGTTTTCTATGAATTACCAATTTCTTTTACAGAAGCAACTTTAGGGGCAGAAGTAGAAATCCCAACTTTAGATGGAAAAGAAAAATATACAATTCCTGAAGGAACAGAGACTGGTACAGAATTTATCCTTAAAGATAGGGGAATTTCTGATGTAAATGGATATGGTAAGGGTAATTTAACTTTTAGAGTTAAAATTATTACTCCAAAGAATTTAACTGATAGACAAAAGGAACTTTTAAGAGAGTTTTCTAATGAGAGAGAAGAACATTTGACAGAGCATAAAAAGAACTTTTTTGAAAAGGTAAAGGAGCTATTTGAATAATGGACTGGACTGAAATTGAGGTTGTAGTAAAAAATCAATTTGAAGACAATATAGTTGGAATACTTTATTTATTTGATATTGATGGAATAAATATAAAAGATTCAAGAGATTATGAAGAGTTTGCAAAAGAAAAGCCTTATTGGGTAGTTTTAGATGAGGATGATTTTGAAAAAAGTGATTTTATTACTGTTAAGACTTATTTAAAAAATGACGATGAAATTGAAGAAAATTTGCAAATTTTACAAGAGAGAATTTCAGAATTTGAAAGAGAATACGACGAAAAAGTCATTTTAAAAATAGATTCTAAAATAAAAACCGAAGATTGGGCAAATGAGTGGAAAAAATATTATAAACCTACAAAGGTTGGTAAGAATTTCATTATAAAACCTACTTGGGAAGATTATAATTTAGCTGAAAATGAAATTATGATCGAATTAGATCCGGGTATGGCTTTTGGTACAGGAACTCATGAAACTACATCTTTATGTTTAGAAGCTATCGAAAAGATAGATTTAAAAGATAAAACTGTTTTTGATATAGGTTCAGGAAGTGGAATTTTATCTGTTGGAGCTTTGAAACTAGGAGCAAAAAAAGTAGAAGCCGTTGACATTGACATCTTGGGTGTTGAGGCAACTTTAGAAAATGCTAAGCTAAATAAAGTTGAGGATAGAATCATTGTTCATCATGGAGATTTATGTGAAAAATTAAGTTCAAAAGCAGATGTAATTGTTGCTAATATTCTTGCACATATTTTAGTAAAATTATTGGATGATATAAGTAAATTTATAAAAGATGAAGGAATTTTTATTGGTTCTGGAATAATAGAAGAAAAATATTCCGATGTTGAAAACGCCTTGATAAAAAATAATTTTGAAATTTTGGAAGTAAACAAAAACAAAGATTGGGTTTGTGTAATTGCAAGGAGAAAGAATGCATAGATTTTTTACTGACGAGTCTATCTTAGATGGAAAAGTTAAAATATACGGAGATGACTATAATCATATAAAAAAAGTTCTTAGAATTGCAGAAGATGAAAAAATTGAGGTAGTAGTTTTAGGGGAGCTTTATATTGGGAATATAGAGATTTGTGATAAATATATTTCTGTATATAATTTGGAAAAAATTTCAGAAAATACTGAATCAAAAATTAAAATTCATCTATTGCAATGTTTGGCAAAGGGTGAAAAAATGGATTTAATAGTTCAAAAAGCAGTTGAACTAGGAGTTTATGATATAACTTTGGTGAATTCTAAAAGATGTATCGTAAAAATTGATGAAAAAAAAGAAAATAAAAAAATTGAAAGATTGCAAAAAATTTCTTATGAGGCTTCAAAGCAATCAAAGAGATTAATTGTTCCTAAAATCAATGAATTAATACAAATTAAGGATATTATAAATTTTGTAGGAGATAATTACTTACTTGTAGCTTATGAAGAGGATAAAAATATTTCTTTAAGGGATGTAATTATGAAAATAAAAACAGAAGAATCCTGCAAAGATATTTATATATTAATAGGTTCAGAAGGTGGCTTTGAAAGAGAAGAAATTGAATTTTTAACAAATAATGGAGCTTTCAGCATTGGCCTTGGAGCTAGAATTTTGAGAACGGAGACTGCAGGCATAAATTTACTTTCAATTTTGCAATATGAATTTATGTAGGAGGTTTATGAATAAAGTTAGTTTTTTAACTCTGGGTTGCAAAGTTAATCAGTATGAAACTGAAGCTATGCAGGAGTTATTTAAGAAACGAGGGTATGAGATTTGTAATGAAAATGATATATGTGATGTATATGTTATAAATACTTGTACAGTTACAAATTTGAGCGATAGGAAATCAAGACAATTTATTTCCAGAGCGAAAAAATTGAATAAGGATGCTATTTTAGCTGTAGTAGGTTGTTACTCTCAGGTTGCACCTGATGAAATTGCTGCAATTGAGGATGTAGATGTAATTATTGGAACTAAAAATAGAGCTAGAATAGTTGAATTATGTGAAGAATCAAAGAAGTCGAATTTAAAGTTTAATATCGTTTCAGAACTTACAAAGGATTGTGGTTTTGACGTTTTGTCAATAGAAAATCAAGAAAGTAAAACAAGAGCATATATAAAAATTCAAGAAGGCTGTAATATGTTTTGTACATACTGCATAATTCCTTATGCAAGAGGACCGATTAAGTCAAGACCAATTGATGATATATATGAAGAAGCTGTAAAACTTGCGAATAATGGATATAAGGAAGTCATAATAACAGGGATTCATGTTGGTTCTTATGGACTTGATTTAGGAAATGATACTAGACTTATTGATGTTATAGAAAAATTATCTACTATCGAAAATCTTGACAGAATAAGACTCAGCTCCATAGAAGCGGGAATTATTTCTGAAGATTTCTTAATTAGATTAAAAAATTGTAAAAAAGTTTGTGAGCATTTTCATTTGTCTTTACAAAGCGGTTGCGATAAAATTTTAAAACTTATGAATAGAAGATATACAACTGATATGTATAGAAAAAAAGTTAGAATGATAAAAGAAATTTTTCCAAATGTTGCTCTTACAACTGATATTATTGTTGGATTTCCAGGAGAAAATGACGAGGATTTTCAAGAGACATTAAATTTTGTAAAAGAAATAGGATTTTCTAAAATTCATGTTTTTAAATATTCAAAGAGAAAGGGAACTCCTGCTTTTGATTTTAAGGAACAGGTTGATGGAAACGTAAAGAAATTTAGAAGTAATGAATTAATCCTATTAGCAAAGGATATGACGACAGAATTTTTGAAAAAAGAACTTTCAGAAAAACATGAAGTTTTATTTGAAGAAAATATTAATGGAAATAGACTTATAGGTTATACAAGAAATTATATAAGATTTTCTGCTCCTTATAATGAAGATATGAAAAACAAAGTTGTTTATTGCAATGGTATTTCGGTTGAAGGAGAAGAAATATTTGGATTAGCAAGTAAAATAAAGATTTAAAAATTAGGAGGCTTATTTTGGAAAAGAAAAACTTTTATTTGACAACACCTATTTATTATCCAAATAGTAATTTACATTTAGGTCATACTTATACAACAATTGTTGCAGATGTGTTAAAGAAATATAAACAAGCTCAAGGTTTTGATGTATTTTTTACAACTGGAACTGATGAACATGGTCAAAAATTACAAGAATCCGCTATAAAAGCTGGTAAAGCTCCATTGGAATATATTGATCCCATTGTTGAAAGTGCAAAAGAACTTTGGAGAACTTTAGATATAGATTTTGATGCTTTTGTTAGAAGTACAGATAAAATTCACGAAAAAAATGTAAGTGAAATTTTTACAAAACTTTATGAAAAGGGAGAAATTTATAAAGGGAGTTATAAAGGAATGTATTGTGTTCCTTGTGAAGCCTTTTGGACTGAAAGCCAACTAGTTGAAGGAAATAAATGTCCTGACTGTGGTAGAGAAGTTTCTCCTAGTGAAGAAGAAACATACTTCTTTAGACTTTCTAAATATCAAGATAGACTTTTAAAATTATATGAAGAAAATCCTGATTTCGTTCAACCAGAATCAAGAAAAAACGAGATGATAAGTTTCATTAATGAAGGTTTAACTGATTTATCCGTTACACGTTCAAGTTTTGATTGGGGTGTTAAAGTTCCCTTTGATGAAAAGCATGTTGTTTATGTTTGGATAGATGCCTTAAGTTGTTATTTAACAGGTATAGGTTATGGAACAGATGAAGAAAAGTTCAATAAATTTTGGCCTTGTGATGTTCATTTAATTGGCAAGGAAATCATGCGTTTCCATGCAATTATTTGGCCTGCAATTTTGATGGCTTTAGATTTACCATTGCCAAAGAAAATTTTTGGACATGGATGGATTTTATTTGATGATGATAAGATGAGTAAAAGCAAGGGAAATATAGTTTATGCTGAACCGATTATAGAAAGATATGGAATGGATGCATTAAGATATTTTATGCTAAGAGAATTTACTTTTGGGCAAGATGGTAATTTCACTTATACTAAAATGTTAAACAGAATTAATTCAGACCTTGTAAATGACTTAGGGAACTTAGTTTCAAGATCAGTGGCAATGTGTGAAAAGTATTTTGATGGTTTTGTTCCTTCTCAAACAGAATTAACTGAACTTGATAATGATCTAATCGAAATTGCCACTACTACTAGAGATAGAGTTGCAGAGTTGATGGATAAACTTAATTTTTCAATGGCTCTTGAAGAAATATGGAAATTAGTTAGAAGAACTAATAAATATATTGATGAAACAACTCCTTGGGCTTTGATTAAAGAACAAAAAGAAGAAAGATTGAAAACTGTAATTTATAATTTACTTGAAAGTATAAGAATTATTTCAGGATTAATTAAGCCATTTATGAAAGAAACTTCATCTAAAATAAATGAACAAATAGGTTATTCAGATTATTCTTATGAAGACTTAACTAAATTTGGATTACTTGAAGTTGGTACTAAAGTTTGTAAAGGAAAGAATTTATTTGATAGGCTTGATGTTGACAAAGAATTAGAAATAATTATTCAAAAAAATTCTGAACTTATTGAGATGAGAAAGAAGAAAAATTCAGGAGTGGATGAAGTTAAAGAAGATGTTAAAGAAAATGAACTTATAACAATAGATGACTTTGCTAAAGTTGAACTTAAGGTAGGAAAAATCTTAGAATGCGAGCCTCATCCAAAAGCTGATAGACTTTTAGTTTCTAAAATTGACATTGGTGGAGAGGTTAGGACTATTGTATCAGGAATAAGAAAATACTATTCTGAAAAAGACCTTATAGGTAAAAAAGTTATTGTTGTTACAAATTTAAAACCAGTTAATTTAAGAGGTGTGGAAAGTAATGGAATGATACTTGCTGCATCTGATGATGAGAATTTAAGTGTATTGACTGTTTTAAATGATGTTAAAGAAGGATCAAAGGTATCATAATGAAAATAGTAGATAGTCACTGTCATATTGATGATGAAAAATTTGATCAAGATAGAGAAATAGTGATTTTAAATTTTGAAGAAGATGGAATTGACTTTATAGTAGATCCTGCTTCTGATATATCATCAAGTGAAAAAATAATTGAAATTGTAAAAAAATATGATAGAGTATATGGAGCAGTAGGAATTCATCCACACGAAGTTGAAGATGTAACTGATGAGGACTTAAAAAAAGTTTATGAAATGTCTTTTAGTGATAAAATAGTTGCGATTGGAGAGATTGGACTTGATTATTACTATGACAATTCTCCAAGAGAAAAACAAAAAGAAATTTTTAGAAAGCAACTTGAAATTGCTGAAAAGAGAAAACTACCGGTAATCATTCATACTAGAGATGCTATGGGAGATACTTATGATATTCTATCTGAATTTAAAGGTAAGGTAAAAGGCGTAATGCATTGTTACACAGGTTCAAGCGAGATGGCAAAAAGATTTATGGAGCTTGGTTACTATATTTCTATTTCAGGAACGGTAACTTTTAAAAATGCAGTTAATGTTAGAGAAATGGTAAAGACAATTCCACTAGACAATTTGCTCGTGGAAACAGACAGTCCATATTTAACTCCTGAACCAAATCGTGGAAAGAGAAATGAACCGAAATTTGTAAGATTCACTGCTGAAAAAGTTGCGGAACTTAAAGAAATGGAATTGAATGATTTAATCTATAATACGAATAGTAATGTCAGAAATCTTTTTTCAATAGAGGATTAATATGAAAAAAATCAAAGAAATAATAGTAGTTGAAGGAAAAGACGATATTTCAAAAGTTAAGTCTGCCTTTGATTGTGATGTTATTGCAACAAATGGAACTCATTTTTCTAAAAATTTGCTTAAAAAATTAAAAGAGGCAAATGAAAAATGTGGAATAATAGTTTTTACCGATCCCGACTATGCAGGAGAAAAGATTAGAAAAAATATAAATAGAGTAATACCAAACTGTAAAAATGCATTTTTAAGTAGGAGTCTTGCACTTAAAGGAGATAATGTTGGAGTTGAAAATGCAAAAGTTGAAGATATTATCGAAGCTATTGAAAATGCAAAAGTAACAGTTTTGGAGAGAAAAGATGAAATAGACTTAACCCTTTTAACTACTTTAGGAATTAGTGGAATGGGAAATAGTAAAGAGCTTAGAGAAAAACTTTGTGATTATTTTAAAATTGGATATTGTAATTCAAAACAATTTGTAAAGAGATTAAATAGTTTTGGAATAACTGAAAGTGAATTAATTACAGCTGTTAAAAAATTTTTAGGAGAGGAAGTTTAAAATGGATTTATATAAATTATCGGTAATAAAAGAAATTTGTGATAAATTCGGATTTTCATTTTCTAAAAATTTTGGACAAAATTTTTTAACAGATAGAAATATCTTAGAAAAGATAGTTGAAGTTTCAGCTGTTGATAAAGATTATGGAGTAATCGAAATAGGTCCGGGTTTTGGAGTTCTTACAAAGTTTTTACTTGAAAAAGCTGGAAAAGTTGTTTCAATAGAGATTGATACAAGATTGAAAGAAGTTTTAGATTATACACTTAGTGAATATGATAATTTTGAATTTGTTCAATCCGACGCATTAAAAATAGATTTTAAAAAGCTTATTGAAGAAAAATTTACTCAAAAAAAAATAGTTGTGGTTGCGAACTTACCATATTATGTGACAACACCAATAATAACAAAACTTTTAGAGAGTGATTTAGATTTAGAATCCATAACTATAATGGTTCAAAAAGAAGTTGCTCAAAGACTTGTTGCAGATGAAAATAGTAAAGATAATTCAAGCATAAGTTTATTTGTAAAATATTATGCTGATGCTAATATAGCTTTCAATGTGTCAAGAAATGTATTCGTTCCTGCACCAAATGTAGATAGCGCTGTTGTAAATATGAAACTTAAAAAAGAAAAATTTGAGTATGAAAAAACGATGTTTAAACTTATAAAAAATGGCTTTGAAAATAGAAGAAAAACAGTTTTAAATTCATTTTGCAAGTCTGGTATAGAAAAAGAAAAATTATTAAGGTTTTGGAAAAACTAGGTATAGATACTAGGACAAGGGCAGAAAAATTATCTCTAGAAGATTTTAAAAATATTGCTAGAGAATATGAAAATTTATAAATTGTTGAAAAACTAAGAAAAAATAAGTAATACTTTGTTTAAATAAAAAATCAAGGGGTATAAAATTACTGAATAAATATTACAAATATTTAAACTATCGAAAAAAATTTATTAGGGGGCAAAAAAATGGCAAAAGTAGTAGTATATTCAAGTGAGTCTTGTACTTATTGTAAACAAGCAAAAGAATTCTTAAAAGCAAATAATATCGATTATGTTGAAAAAAATGTTTCAACTGATTTAGAAGCTAGAAAAGAATTAATGGCAAAAGGACATATGGGTGTTCCTGTAATCTGTGTTGATGATGTAGAAATGGTTGGCTTTGATAAAGCTGAATTATCAAAAGCATTAGGATTATAATATTAAAATAATGATTTTAAGAGGTTCAGTAAAATTGCTGAACTTTTTTTGTGCTTATTTTTAGGATTTTTTATTTAAGTAATTATTTGCCTAAAGTAAATATATTTTTCTAAACTTTTCTTTAAGTCTTGACTTAATATATATATATATAATGTTATCATACATATTTATTTTAGGAGGACTTTATGGAAAATAAAGATTTGGAAAATTGTAAAAATGAAAAATCAGATGAAATGTTAAATGATTCTGAAAAAGAAATTGAAATTTCTCGGGATAAAGGAATTAATTCTGATGAAAGTAATGTCGTTAAAGAAAGTGACACAAGCCAAGAAGAAAAGGTTTTAGATGAAAATGAAAAAGTAATTAAAGAATTACAAAATAAAAATTCTTTTTTGTATAAGCTTTTTGGGGTGGTAGTTTTTGGATTTATTTTAGCTTTATTTATTTTTAATAGTGTTAGAAATATTTCTATGGAAAAAAAGACAACTGAAATATACATAAAATATAAGGATGAGATTGATAAAGCTAATAATAATTACAAAAAAATAGAAGCTGAATATGCTAACTATAAAGAAAAAATGAAACCATATGAAAATATGCAATTAGCTGATAAAGAAAAGAAAGAAGCAGAATTAAAAGCTGAAAGGGAAAAGAAGGAAGCAGAGGAAAAGGCAAAAAAAGAAGCTGAAGAAAAGGCGAGAAAAGAAGAAGAAGCAAAAGGATATGATACCGGAATAACATATGATGAATTAGCTAGAAATCCCGATAATAATAAGGGGAAAAAAGTGACTTTTACAGGAACGGTTATACAAGTGATAAGAGGAGATGGAGAAGATCAATTTAGAGTTAAAGTTAATAACGATTATAAAAAAGTAATTTATGTTTCTTATATTCCTAAGAGCGGTGAGAATAAAATTTTAGAAAATGATAAGGTTGTTATTAGGGGAGTTTCTGTTGGTGAAATTAGTTATACATCTACGATGGGCGGAAAAATTTCTATTCCTGGAATTGAAGCACATTCAATAGAAATTAAATAATTTTAATAATGTTTTTATAAAAACTACTATTAAATTTTTGTAATTTTATAGTAGTTTTTTGTTAAAAGATATGTAATCTTTTGATTAATAATTCAATTTATGATATAATTATTTTGGTTTAGGAGGAAAAATGGAAAAATTAAAATTAAGACAATTTATTGTTTTATTTTTTACAGTTTTGATTTGTAGCATTATTTTTGGTTTCTTTCTAAAGAGTATAGAACTGACTAATAGTGTTGACTATAAAATTATGACTTTGGTTCAAAGTAATAATATTTTTAACAAAAATTATATACTCCTAAATTTTATTAAATTTATAACATCTTTGGGAGATGGAAAAACTTATTTTATTTTATTTGTTCCTTTTGGAGTATATTTTTATTATAACAATTTGAAAAAAGAGTTTTTACTTTTAATTGCTACATTACTATTAACGTATATGTTAAATGAGTTAATTAAACATATTGTTTTAAGAAAAAGACCTATTGAATTTTTTATTATAAATATGAGTGGTTTTAGTTATCCAAGTGGACATGCTATGAATTTTTCAGCTTTTTATTTAACTTTTAGATTTTTGTTACATGAAAAATTTAAGAGTAGAATTATAGATATAACTATTTATATTATGATTTTTTTAATAGCAATAAGTAGAGTTATTTTAGGAGTTCATTGGCCAACTGATGTTATTGTAGGACTTGTATTAGGATATTTTTGTTATAATTTGGCAAAATTGATATATCTTAATTTTTGGAGGGATTAATGTTATATCTTATTATCTTTACTGTTGTTGTATTTATTTTTACATCAATAGTTGGAAATAAATTAAAGAAACAGAATTTTTTAATAGATTTAAAGTTGAAGAATTTTTTTCAAAATAATAATTTAAGATTTTTAAAATCTTCAATGAAGCATATAACTTCAATGGGAGATGTTGTAACTTCACTTATTATCATATTTCCTATCTTTTTTATTCTGTTTCAGAAAAAAATTATGTGTTGGCAAGTGCGATTTTGAATTCGTCGCTATTTAATATGATATTTTTAAATTCTTTTAAATTTTTATTTAGAAGAGAACGTCCTGTTTCACATTCAGATATTAAATACTGGGGATATAGCTTTCCGAGTGGACATTCTTGTATAGGATTAAGTTTTTATCCTACTGTGATGTATGTTTTGTTTAATGGTCATAGCTCATTTCCTTTTTGGATTACTGTAGGTATTTTGTTTGGACTTAGTATTGCAATAAGTAGAATTGTTGTTGGAGTTCATTGGTTTTCGGATGTTGTTTTTGGTTCCTTAGTAGGACTTGTATTTTTTAGTTGGACAGTATATTTGTATAATATTGGATTTTATTATAAATTTTTGTTTTAATATTAGGAGGATTTATGGTTAAAGCAGTAGTTGGAGCAAATTGGGGAGACGAAGGAAAAGGAAAGATAACAGATATGTTAGCTGAAAATGCTGATATAATTGTTAGATTTCAAGGAGGTTCCAATGCAGGACATACTATCATAAATGAGTATGGAAGGTTTGCATTACATTTACTACCTTCAGGTGTTTTTTATAAGCATACAACATCAGTAATCGGAAATGGTGTAGCTCTTAATATCCCTTATTTACTTAAAGAAATTGAATACTTAAAAGAAAAAAATGTTCCTGATATTAATATTTTAGTTTCAGATAGAGCTCAACTTGTTATGCCTTATCATATAGATTTTGATGCATATGAAGAGGAAAGACTTGGGAAAAATTCGTTCGGATCTACAAAATCTGGAATTGCACCTTGCTATTCAGATAAATATGCTAAAATAGGTTTCCAAGTAAATGAATTATTTGATGAAAATTTACTTGAAAAGGTTGAAAGAGTTGTTGAATATAAAAATGTAATTCTAGAAAATTTATATCATAAAGAAAGAATTAATGCTAAAGAATTATATGAACTTATGCTTAGCTGGAGAGATGCAATTAAACCTTATGTTTGTGATGTATCAAAATTCTTGAATGATGCTATAAAATCAGGAAAGAAAATATTACTTGAAGGACAACTTGGTTCTTTAAAAGATACAGATCATGGTATATATCCAATGGTAACTTCTTCATCAACCTTAGCAGGATATGGAGCAATTGGAGCTGGAATTCCACCTTATGCTATCAAAGACATTGTAACTGTAGTCAAGGCTTATTCTAGTGCAGTTGGTGCTGGTGCGTTTGTTAGTGAAATTTTCGGAGAAGAAGCTGAAGAACTAAGAAAACGCGGTGGAGATAAGGGAGAATATGGTGCTACAACAGGAAGACCTAGACGTGTTGGATATTTTGATGCAGTTGCTTCAAGATATGGTTGTAGAGTTCAAGGCAGTACTGAGGCTGTATTAACAGTTATTGATGCATTAGGATATTTAGAGGAAATTCCAATCTGTATTGGTTATGAAATTGATGGCGAAATTACTAGAGATTTTCCAACAACTGATAAGCTTGAAAAAGCAAAACCAGTTTGGAAAGTCTTAAAGGGATGGAATAGAGATATAAGGGGAATTAAAAATTACGAAGAATTACCAATTGAATGTAGAGAATATATAGAATTTATCGAAAAAGAATTGGAAGTTCCGGTTAAGATGATTTCTAATGGTCCAAAGAGAGAAGATATAATTTATAAAAATAGTAATATTTAATTTTATAAATTAGTACTAATGGGTATTATATGAAGAAACGTAGAGGCATTTTACCTAATGCTAAAGAACATCTAGGTTTAGTTATTTTAATTATATTTGTTAGTTTATTTTTAGTAAAAAATATGTTTTTTAATAAAAATTTAAATAAAGATATAATGGTTTTAGAAAATCCAAAAACCTATGACTTAAACCTTTCATCTAAGGCATTAGTTATAAAAGATGAATACCTATATTATGTAGGAAAAAGCAATATTGAAGTAGATAATTCAAAAGTTGGAGTTGATAAAGAAATAGGTGAGGTTGATGTTTCAAAGATTGATCAAAACTTTAAAGATTATTTAGCTGAAAAAGTTCAAGCATTGCAAGAGCAAGAGGATAACAAAGAATCAAAAGTTGAAAATATTGATTTAGACAATATCTTAAAATATGTTAGAGATAAAGATTTTTCAAAAACTTTTGATATACTTTCAAGTGATAAGAATAAAAATGCTTTTGGAAAAAATATACTTCCGATAGATTATTTAGGTATTCTTTACTAAATGATACAATTAATTCTGGAAAAATTGTTTCAAAAAATTCTGGAGTTGTATTAAATAAAATTGATGGTCTAGAAAATGTTTATGATTTTTCTGTTATTGATTCTATAGATGAAAAGGACTTTAATTTTGATAATGCGAATAATATTTCAAATATTGATGGAATAAAAATTGTAGATAACTTGAAATATTATCTTTGTATCAGGGTTAAGGCTGATACTTTAGAAGATATAGATGTAAATAAAAGTATAAAAGTAAATGTTGGAAATTCTGTTGCTACTGGAATAATAAAGAAGGTAAAAAAAGGTTCTGAATATGATTTAATTGTTGCTCAGTTTTCATCTGCTTTTAATGAAATTGCAGATAAAAGATTCATTGACTTAAATGTAATAAAGACAGTTTCAAGTTCTTTTGAACTTCCATTAACTGCTCTTACTTCTAAAGATGGTGAAGATTATGTTTTAGTAGTTGATTCTTTTGATAATATAACAAGGGCAAAGGTCAAGGTTAAATTTATTGATAAGATAAATTCAAAAGTTTATATTGACTCAAAAAATAGTTCAGTTGGAATTTTTTCTAATATCTTAAAAGATGCCAGTAAAGTTAAAGAAGGTGCAATTTTAAAGTAATGAAAGAAAATATAAATAATATAATTGAAAAAATTTCTCTTGCTTGTAAAAAGTCAAATAGAGATAAAGAAGAAATATTTTTGTTACCAGTTTCAAAGACAGTTGATGTGGATAAAATTCAAGAAGCAATTGATTTAGGATTTTATACTTTTGGAGAAAATAAGGTTCAAGAAATACTAAAAAAGTACGAATACTTTGATGGAAAAGTTAAATTTCATATGATTGGACATCTCCAAACAAATAAGGTTAAATCCATTATTGATAAAGTTGAATTAATTCACTCTTTAGATAGAATTTCACTTTTAGATAAATTAGAATTGGAAGCTAAAAATAAAGGAATTACTGTAAATTGTTTAGTTGAAGTAAATATTGGGAAAGAAGATAGTAAATCAGGAATTTTCGAAGAAGATGTCCTAGATTTTATACAAGAAGTTTCAAAAAGAGATAATGTTTTAGTAAATGGACTTATGACAGTTGCACCTTATTGTGAAGATGCTGAAGGTACTAGAATTTATTTCAAAAAGATGAAATCTTTGTTTGATGAAATTTCAAAACTTAAATTAAAAAATGTTGATATGAAGATTCTATCTATGGGAATGAGTAATGATTTTATGGTTGCCATAGAGGAAGGTTCAAACCTTATAAGGATTGGAACATCAATATTTGGTGCAAGAAATTATGGAGTACTTTCAAATTAATGAAAGTGTTAGGTAGATTGATTATAATTAGAAAATTTTAAATTTTCGTTTGTTATAAAATATATTAAAATATGAGGAGGAATATTATGGCAGGCTTTATGGACAAAATAAAGAAATTTGTTGGCAGTGATGACTTAGAAGATGAATATGATGATTATGAAGAAGAGGCAGTTGTTGAAAAACAACCTAAATCAGTTGGGGAAAGTTATGCTAGAAATAGTAGTAAACTATCATTAGAAAAGGAAAAATCTAATATCGTTACAATGCCTAACATCAGTAGATTTTTAATTTCTATAAGAGAACCAATAACTTTTGATGATGGAACTCAAGTTTTAGATGATGTTTTAAAGGGAAAAGTTGTTGTTTTAAATTTGGAAATGTTGGAAGTTGATAAGAAGAGACAAATTTTTGATTTTGTAAGCGGAGGTATTTATTCTCTATCAGGAAAAATACAAAAAGTTACTAAAGATATTTTTATCTTAGCTCCTAAGGGAATTGATATTGACGGAAAAGTTAAAGATCAAATTGAAAATAACGGATTTTATCAAATTTAATTAAATGAAATCATTTGATAAGATTAAGATTTTAGATAATATTAATAATATAGAAATTAAAAAGACCATCAATAAATTTTTAGATGGTCTTGTTTCTATGGAAAAAAACTATAAAGATGTATTTGTTTCTAACTTTTTTACTCCATTGGAATTTAAATATGTAGAGAGAATTTTAAAAAATTTAGATTTAGATTATGATATTATCTTTGCTGACGAAGATTATGAAAGAAAGTTTATAATTTTTTATAGGAATGACTATATACTAAATGATTATTTAGAAACCTTGCGATTTAAAGATATTTTAGGAATAGAACATAGAAATATCTTGGGAAGTATTCTTCATTTGGGAATAACTCGTGAGAAAGTCGGAGAAATATTAAAAGTTGATGAATATTGGTATGTTTATTGCTTAAGACCTATAGGAACATTTTTATTTTCTAATGGTTTAAAATTTTCAGGACAAGATTTAAAACTGGAAATTCTGAATGATAATTTTATACCTACTAATTTCAGAAAATACGAAGATGAAAAAATAATAGTCTCCAGTTTGAGATTAGACTGTTTTGTAAAAGAACTTGCAAGAACTTCAAGAGAGATTGCTCAAAAATTCATTAAAAGTGGAAATGTAAATTTGAACTATGAGGAATGTAAAGATTTCGATAAAAAGATTAATGAAAATGATATAATTTCAATAAGAAAAGAAGGAAAATTTAAGGTTGACAGTTTTGATGGGTTAACAAAAAAGAACAAATTTGTTGTCAATATTAAGAGGTATTCTATATGATATATGCAATTATAATTGTTGGATTAGCATTAGACCAACTTACAAAATATATTACAGTAGCCAATTTAAAAGGTGCTGATTCAGTCGTTTTAATTAAAAATTGGCTAGAATTTACCTATGTAGAAAATACAGGGGTAGCTTTTGGCAGTTTTAGAGGATATAAATATTTCTTTATTTTTATTTCTTTGGTTGCATTTTTTGGAATTTTATTTTATATATATAAAAATAAAGATAAAATGTCTAAAATTGAACAAATATTATTTGCTTTAATTGCTTGTGGAGCATTAGGAAATTGTATTGATAGAATAAGGTATTCTTTTGTTGTAGATTTTATACATACAAGATTTGGTGGGCTATACGATTTTCCAGTTTTTAATTTTGCAGATATTTATATTTGTGTAGCTTGTTTCCTACTTATAGTTGTTTCATTTACTAAAAAGGAGAATTAAGATGATGTCCAATTATGTTGCTTGGAATGAATATTTAAAAGATGAATTTAAAAAAGATTATTTTGTTAAGATGAAAAATTTTTTAAATGAGGAATATAAGAATAAAACTATATTCCCTCCTAATGAATGTGTTTTTACTATTTTTGATAAAATATCACCAAAAGACATTAAGGTAATTATCTTAGGGCAAGATCCATATCATGGGGTAAATCAAGCAAATGGAATGAGTTTTTCAGTAAATAGAGGAGAAAAAATACCGCCTTCACTTAGAAATATATATCTTGAATTATATTCTGATTTAGGGATAACTCCCCCAAATCATGGAGATTTAACTGCTTGGGTTGAACAAGGTGTTTTTTTATTAAATGCTACACTTACTGTTGAAAAGTCAAAGCCAAATTCACATAAAGATATAGGTTGGCAAATTTTTACAGATAGAGTTATTGAAATAATTTCAGATTTTGATTATCCTAAAGTTTTTATTCTTTGGGGAAGTTTTGCTATTTCAAAGAGAAATTTGATAAAAAAAGATGAAAATAACTTTATAATTACAAGTACACATCCTTCTCCTTTTTCTGCTCATCGAGGATTCTTTGGCAGCAAGCCATTTTCTAAGGCTAATGAATTTTTGGTTAGCAAGGGAGTTAAACCGATAGATTGGAGAGTATAATTTTTGACGGAATTAAAATATATTAGTGATAAAAAAATTAGATGTGATGTTTTTTTATCTGAAAAAATTTCTAATTTATCAAGGACTTCAATTCAAAAATTGATAAAAGAGAAATTAGTTTTTGTTAATGGGAAAAATATAAAGCCTAATGTAATTTTAGAAATAGGAGATGAAATTACAGTTTCTATTCCCGATAAAAAAGAAATTACATTGGTCGCGGAAGATATAGCTTTAGATATTGTATATGAAGATGATTATATTATAATTATAAATAAACCTAGAAATATGGTTGTTCATCCGGCTGCAGGCAATGAAGCACATACTTTGGTTAATGCTCTTTTAAATCATTGTAAATTATCAATGATTAATTCCGAAAGACCTGGGATTGTTCACAGACTTGATAAGGATACAACAGGTCTTATAGTCTGTGCAAAGGACGATGAAACACATCTAAAATTAGTTGAAATGTTTTCTAATAGAGAAATTAATAAAAAATATTTGGCAATCTGTAATGGAAGTTTTTCGAAAGAAAATGGATTTATAGATAAGCCTATTGGTAGAGATGAAAAAGATAGAAAAAAGATGAGCGTAAAAAGCAAATCAGGAAAAGAAGCTCTTACAGAATACAATATTTTAACTTCAAATTTAAAATACTCTTTAGTTGATGTAACTCTTCATACTGGTCGAACTCATCAGATAAGAGTTCATTTTAGTAGCCTTAATCATCCTATAGTAGGGGATAAAACTTATGGAAACAAAAATGAAAAGATAAAAGCAAATGGACAGATGTTACATTCTTATTATCTTGAGTTTTTGCATCCAATTACAGAGGAAAATTTAAGTTTTACCGTTTTACCTGATGATTATTTTTTAGTATTTTAAATAAAACAGGGTTGGAATTTAATGAGGAGTTATTATGCAAAGCAAAAGATTAATTTTTAGAAAATTCAATTTAGATGATATAGATGATGTTTTTGAGTTTGGAAATGATGATGAAACTTGTAAATTTGTTACTTGGGATAAGCATAAAAATATTCTAGAATCTGAAAAAGTAATTACAGATTATTTTATGAAAAATAATTATTGTTTTGCAATCGTTGAAAAAATTTCCAATAAATGTATCGGTTCTTTTGAATTTAAAACGGATATAAAAAATAATTCCTTATCTTTAGGATATGTTTTAAATAAAACTTTTTGGAACAAAGGTTATATGACTGAGACTTTGAATTTTATGCTTGACTATGCTTTTAATACCTTAAAAGTTAATAGAGTTTGTGCAGTTCATATTAAAGAAAATATTGCTTCAGGAAAAGTTATGGAAAAATGCGGGCTTAAAGTTGAGGGCGAATTTGAAGATGAGGAATTTTTAAAAGGAAGATATATAACCTTAATACATAGAGCAATTTTAAGAAGAAATTATTTAAAAGGAGAAAAGAGAATGAAACAATTAGAAATGCCTAAAAATGGAGAAAAAGTTTATATAATGAAAACAAATGTAGGAGAAATTTCTCTAAGATTATTTAATGAAGTTGCTCCTAAGGCTTGTGAAAATTTTATTACATTGGCTAAAAGAGGATATTATAATGGAGTTATTTTCCATAGGGTTATTAGAGATTTTATGATTCAAGGTGGAGATCCAACAGGTACTGGAATGGGTGGAGAAAGTATTTGGGGAGAATCCTTTGAAGATGAATTCGATGGTAATTTTAGAAATTATAGAGGTGCTTTGTCAATGGCAAATGCTGGACCAAATACAAATGGAAGTCAATTTTTTATAGTTCAAAATAGTAAAATTTCTGATGATTATGTAAATTATTTGAAAAATTCAGATAAAAAAGTTTATCCTGATGAAGTTGTTGAAACTTATGAAAAAAATGGTGGAGCTTTTTGGTTAGATTTTAAGCATACTGTTTTTGGACAAG
Source organism: Parvimonas sp. oral taxon 110 str. F0139 (assembly GCF_000214475.1). Classification (GTDB taxonomy): domain Bacteria; phylum Bacillota; class Clostridia; order Tissierellales; family Peptoniphilaceae; genus Parvimonas. The sequence continues at coordinate 41,833 of NZ_AFII01000001.1, forward strand.
TGTTTAAAGGAATGGAAGTAGTTGATGAGATAGCAAATACATACTGTTCAAATGATAAACCGGTAGAAGATATTGTAATTTTATCAATTGAAGAAAAAGTTTTTGAGGGTTAATTATGCATCAATATAAAGGTAAATTAATTTTACATACAGGTAGTATGTTCTCGGGAAAGACTTCAAGTTTATGGAAAGACTTAAATAGATTTGAAATTGCAAAATATGAAACTGTAGTCTTTAAGCCAAAGTTTGATAATAGATATGCAGATAAAGAAATAGTTACTCATGATAATAATAAAATGAGAGCTATTCCGGTTGAAAATATTGATGAAATTATAGAATATATGAAGACGAGTACTGCAAGTATTATAGGAATTGATGAAGTACAATTCATCAAGGGAGATATTAATAAGATTGTTGAAACTTTAAATTTATTTTTAGAAAATGAATTTACAGTCATATTAGCTGGTCTTGATATGGACTTTAAAGCTGAACCTTTTGAGTTAGTAAAAGAGTTGATGCCACGAGCTGATTATCTATATAAACACCATGCAGTTTGTGCAAATTGTGGTGTTGATGCTTGGGTTAGTTACAGAAAAACACATGATGATGAAAGAATAAAACTTGGGGCTGCAGAAAGTTATGAGCCACTTTGTAGAAAATGTTATTATGAAAAAGAAAAAATCAGAAAGCAAATGGAAAATCAATTAAGTATGTTAGAAGATGAGTAAATTATACTTGCTTTATTCTTTTAGATATGTTATAGTATGAAGGTAGTAATAATTTACTACATATTTCCTATAGTATTGGAGGATTAAAAGGATATGAAAGGAACTGTAAAATGGTTCAATGCAGCTAAAGGATTTGGATTTATTTCTACTGAAGATGGAGAAGATGTATTTGTACATTATTCAGCATTAGAAGAAACTGGTGAATTTAGAACTTTAGATGAAGGACAAGCTGTTGAATTCGAAATAGTTGAAGGCGCTAAAGGTCCTCAAGCTTCTGGTGTTGTTAAGTTATAAGATTGTTTTTTCTTAAATGGAAATTCAATTTAAACATACTTCAGTATGTTATGATATTAATATTAATCAAGAAGTAAAATCTCCTTTTTAGGAGATTTTTTAAATTTAACTAAAAGGAAATTTTATGAGTAAAAAATTAGATGAAATGAGTTTAGAGGAATTATGGGAAATTTTTCCTATATTTCTAGTTGAACATAATGATGAATGGAAAACTTGGTATGAAGATGAAAAATTAAATATTTTATCTTTAATTTCAAACGAAAAAATTTACAGAATTTCACATATAGGAAGTACATATATTCCTACAATATGTGCAAAAAATATTGTGGATATTCTTTTAGAGATTAATGATAATGAAGATTTTAAGTTTGTAAAAGAGATATTATTAAAAAATAATTGGCTTTGTATGAGTGAAGATGAAAAGAGAATATCTATGAATAAAGGATATACTGAAAAAGGATTTTCTAAAAAAGTATTTCATTTGCATATAAGATTAGCTGGAGATAATGATGAGTTGTATTTTAGAGACTATTTATTTGAAAATTCTGAAATTGCAAAAGAGTATGAAAGATTAAAATTATCTCTGTGGAAAAAATTTGAACATAATCGAGATGCTTATACAGAATCAAAAGGAGAATTTATTAAAAAATATACTGAGATTGCAAAGAAAAAATATAGAAAAAGATATTAATTTATCAATTGATTTCTTTAAATTTTTAGTATATAATCTTTATATAAAATTAATGTTAAGGAGTCTTTATGGCAAAAATATTAAGATGTATTGATGAGCATAATTCTATGAGATTTTTCTTAGCTTTTACAGATGATATAGTAAAAGATTTTGAAAAATTACAAAAGAGTTCTATAAGTGCAAATATTGAAATGGGAAAAGTATTAACGATGAATGCTTTACTTTATTCCGATTTGAAAAATGATACTGATTCAATTGATTTAAAATTAAAAACTAATGGTGAATGTGGTCTTATAATTTCAAAATTATACAATAATTCTTATATAACAGGATATTTGGAAAATAAAAATATAAGTAAATATGATAAAATATATGAAAAAGGAAAATCTTCAAAAGATTTTATAGGGGATAAAGGAATACTTGTTTTGATAAAGGATTTAGGTCTTAAAGCTCCATATGTAGGACAAACAAGTATAATTTCTTCTGATATTAGTGAAAATTTTACTAATTATTTCAGTGCATCTAATCAAACTGTTACTTCTATTGATTTACAAGTAAAAAAAGTTGAAGATGATTATATTTCTTTTGGATTTATGATGGAACTTTTGCCGAACTATACTGAAAAAGATTTATCACAATTTACTATCTATTCAGATATGTTTAAAACTGAATTAGATAATTATTTAGCTTCAAAAACTGATGATATGAGTTTTTATGACTATATTGTTTCTATTTTGAAAATTTTTAATATTAGAATTATTGAAGAAAAAATTATTCATTACAGATGTAATTGTAGTGATGAAAAAATAGATAATATGTTGTTGGGTCTAGGCAAAAAAGAGCTTAATGATATAATTGAAGACGGGAAAGACATAGAAATTTCTTGTAATTTCTGCGGTAAGAAGTACAAAAAAAGTATTGAACATATAAAAAATTTATTAAATAAACTTTAGGAATTATTTATGAAAAAAATAAATTTATTAGATAATAGAATCTATAGAAATTTAGTAATGATGTCTATTCCAATAATGACAACTTCATTTATTCAGATGTCTTACACTTTAATGGATACATTTTGGGTTGGAAAACTTGGAACTGAAGCGATTGCTGGAGTAGGCATTGTCTCATTTATTATGTGGTTTGCGAATTCTTTGGTTCTAGTTTCAAAAACAGGAATAGAGATTGGAGTTGCCTATAGTGTAGGTTCTAGGGACGATAAGCAATTTAGAAAATATATTGATACATCTGTTGCCATAAATTTATTTATGTCAATAACATTTGGATTATTGGTATATTTTTTTAGACTTGATATAATTAAATTTTTCAATATAAAAAGTGAATTGGTAATTTCACTAGCGAATAGCTATTTAAAAATTGTTATTTTAGGACTTCCTTTTACTTTTTTAAATCCACTATTTTCGGGAGTTTTCAATGGTTCAGCAAATAGTAAAGTTCCTTTTATTGCTAACTCAATTGGACTTATAATAAATATAGTTTTAGATCCAATTTTAATTTATGGATATTTTGGACTACCAGAATTTGGAGTTAGTGGTGCAGCTATTGCTACAACATTATCTCAAATTATTGTTACATTTATTTTTATAATTTTCTCAATTTTAGATGGAAAAATTTTAAAAGGCATTAATTTAGTTAAGAATTTTAACAATGCAACTTTTAAAGAAGTTTTAAGACTTGGTGTTCCAAATGCTTTTAAATCTTGTATATTTGCATTTATTTCAACTATTTTACTAAGAATAATAGCAAATTGGGGAGAAAATGCGGTTGCAGCAGAAAATGTTGCTGTACAGATTGAAGCTATAAACTGGATGACTGTTGAAGGGTTTTCAATAGCTCTTTGTGCTTTAATAGCACAAAATTTTGGTGCAAAAAATTATGATAATATAGCTTCTGGTTATAAAAAAGGACTTAAAATAATTTTATGGATTGGTGTTTTCTGCTCATTCTTCTTATTCTTCTCATCAGATTATATAATTAGATTATTTATAAGAGATGATGTAGATACTATTAGAATGGGTGTTAGTTATCTGAAAGTTTTAGCGTTTTCAGAGATATTTTTAGCTCTTGAAATTGGAATTTCAGGAATGTTTAATGGGCTGAAAAATACTAAAACTCCAACTATAATAAGTACTTTTTCAAATGCATTGAGAATTCCGCTTGCTTATTTAGTTTTGCTTTTAAAATTAGATATAACTTATATTTGGGCTGTAATATCTTTTTGTACTTTTTTAAAGGGAATACTAAATTATATTTTCTTTAAGAAATTTATTAGAGAAAACTTTGATTTTAAGTTATAATATATTGAAAAAAATAAAAAATGTGATATCATATCTTTATTATATTTATAAAATTTTAGATTGAAAGTAGTAAATATATTCAAATTTTTAGAGAGTTATTGTTTGGTGAAAAATAATATTTTGAAGTATTGAACTTGTTCATAAAATGCAAATGCCGTTGATTACGTTATAATCTTAGAGTGAGTTTAATACTAATTAGAGTGGTACCACGGAATTTATACTTTCGTCTCTTTGTGAGGCGGAAGTTTTTTTTATGGAATGGAGGAATGTTATGAAAAATTATAATCCAAAAAATATCGAAAAAAAATGGCAAGATATTTGGGATGAAAAGAAGCCTTTTAAATGTGAAATTAATGATAAAGAAAAATTCTATCCTTTAATAGAATTTCCATATCCTTCTGGTCAAGGACTTCATGTAGGACATCCAAGGCCATATACTGCAATGGATGTTGTAAGTAGAAAAAGAAGACTTGAAGGGCAAAATGTATTGTTTACAATGGGCTGGGATGCTTTTGGTTTACCAACTGAAAACTATGCGATGAAAAACAAAATTCATCCGGAAATTGTAACAAAAAATAATATTGCAAACTTTAAAAAACAATTAAAGAGTATTGGATTTTCTTTTGATTGGGATAGAGAAATAAATACAACAGATCCTGAGTATTACAAATGGACTCAATGGATTTTTATGAAAATGTTTGAAAAAGGACTTGCATATAAAATGGAAATGCCGATAAACTTCTGTACTTCTTGTAAAGTAGGTTTATCAAATGAAGAAGTTGTCGGTGGCTGTTGTGAAAGATGTGGTAGTGAAGTTATTCATAAAGTTAAAAATCAATGGATGTTAAAAATAACTGAATATGCAGATAGACTTATTGATGACCTTGATGAAGTTGACTTTATTGACAGAGTTAAAACCCAACAAATTAATTGGATTGGTAGAAGTTATGGGATGGAAGTTAAATTCCAAATCAAAGATATTGATGATACTATTTTGGTATATACTACAAGACCTGATACAATTTTTGGTGCAACTTATATGGTTATATCCTGTGAGCATCCATTACTTAAAAAATACGAAGACAGAATAAAGAATAAAGAAGAAATAGAAAAATATATTTTAGAAGTTCAAAAGAAATCTGAATTTGAAAGAACTGAAATGAATAAAGATAAAACCGGGGTTAAAATTGATGGAATAACAGCAATTAATCCTTGTACTAAAAAAGAAATTCCTGTGTTTATTTCTGATTATGTTCTAATGACTTATGGTAGTGGAGCAATTATGGCAGTTCCTGCACATGATACTAGAGATTTTGATTTTGCTAAGAAATTTGGATTAGAAATAGTTGAAGTTGTTAGTGGTGGAGAAAATGTTCAAGAAAAAGCATATACGGATACTAATAGTGGAATTATGGTTAATTCAGATTTTCTAAATGGACTTTCAGTTAAAGAAGCCAAAGAAAAGATTTTTGAATATTTATCAAAACTTGGTATTGGAAATAAAAAGACAAACTTTAAACTTCGTGACTGGGTATTTTCAAGACAAAGATATTGGGGAGAACCGATTCCTTTGGTATATTGTGAAAAATGTGGTTGGGTTGCAATTCCGGAAGAAGAACTACCTTTAAAACTTCCTGAACTTGAATCATTTGAACCTACAGAAACAGGAGAATCTCCACTTTCAAAAATTGATGAGTTCGTAAATTGTACTTGTCCTAAATGTGGAGGAAAAGCAAAGAGAGAAACTGATACAATGCCACAATGGGCGGGATCTTCATGGTATTATTTAAGATATATGGATCCACATAATAAAGAAAATCTTGTCGGAAAAGATGCCTTAAAATATTTCAATCAAGTTGACTGGTATAATGGTGGTATGGAACATACTACATTGCACTTGTTGTATTCAAGATTTTGGCATAAATTTCTTTATGATATAGGTGTAGTAAATACAAAAGAACCTTATTTAAAAAGAACATCACATGGAATGATTCTTGGAGAAAATGGAGAAAAAATGTCTAAGTCAAGAGGAAATGTTGTAAATCCAGATGAAATGATTGACAAATATGGGGCAGACGCATTGAGATGTTACGAAATGTTCTTAGGAGATTTTGAAAGAAGTGCGTCTTGGTCTGACGGTGGAATTAACGGTTGTAGAAAATTCTTAGATAGAGTTTGGAAATTACAAGAAATTACAAATTCATCCGAAGAAATGACAAAATCTTTGGAAAAATCAATCCATAAGACAATTAAAAAAGTATCAGAAGATTTTGAAAGTCTTAAATTTAATACTGCAATAGCAGCTCTTATGACTTTGATTAATGAATTTTATTCAGCAAAAGAAATTTCAAGAGAGGATTTAAGAATATTCTTGATTTTATTAAATCCGGTTTCCCCACATATTACTGAAGAAATATGGCAAGAAATGAATTTTGGTGGATATATCTTTGAACAAACTTGGCCAAAATATGATGAAGCAAAAACAATTGATTCTGAAGTTGAAATGCCTATTCAAATAAATGGAAAAGTTAGAACAACATTAATGATTCCAAAAGATGCAAAATTTGAAGATTTTAAAGAAGTACTTTATGATAACGAAAATGTTAAAAAATTTATAGAAGGAAAAACTGTTGTAAAAGAAATTTTTGTTCCGGGAAAAATTTGTAATATAGTTGTTAAATAGTATTGAAAGAAAGATATGTATTTAATTGCATATCTTTTTTTGTTATAATTTATGTAATATAATTGATATGATTAAAAATTTTATTTAATCAAGGAGGTTTGAAAGTGAAGTATAAAATAAATATAGATATACCGGAATTGGATTTAGAACTTCAGGATGATGAATGGAATAAGGAATATATTGATCACAATAGACTAATTGTCAGAGCAATTGTTGTTGATGACTCAAATTATTTTTACTTTGTTAGAGTTCATAGAGATGATGACTTTGGGAAAGCTACTCTTATTGAAACTGCAGGTGGTGGAGTTGAATTAAATGAAAATTTAGAATCTGCTCTCAGAAGAGAACTAAAGGAAGAATTAGGAGTAGAAGTTGAAATTATTTGTAGAATAGGAGTTGTAAGTGACTATTATAACCTTATCCATAGACATAATATTAATAATTACTATTTTTGTAAAATAGAATCGTTTGGAGATAGGAATTTGACAATTGAAGAAATTGAGAGTTTTAAATTATCAACACTTAAATTGACATTTGAATGTGCTATAAAGGAGTATAAAAAATGTTCAAATACAAAATTGGGGAAGCTTATTTTGAATAGAGAGATACCCGTTTTAAATTATGTAAAAGAAATTTTAAATATATATAAATGTTTTGATTAATTGAAAAATTAATTAAATTTCGTAGACTTGTTTTTTTGTATATTTTTGGATTTTATGGTAAAATATTAAATATAATTAATAAGATGTGAGGTGTTTTATGAATAATAAAGTTGCATTGGTTATTGAAGGCGGAGCAATGAGAGGAGCTTTTTTAAAAGGAGTTTTAGATTGCTTTAAAGAAAATGAAATTAAATTTCCATATATTGTAGGAGTATCTGCAGGAGCTATTACAGGCTTTGAATTTTTTAGTGGAATAGAGTTTGATGTTAATAAATTGTTTCAAGAGTTTTTGAAAAATATGGAATTATTAAAGAATTCTTCTGAGCCTATTGATTTGAAATCAACAGTTAATAGTATTTTCAATTTTCCTGAATTTGATAAAAGTTTAGATGGAGATTTTGAAGCAGGGGTAACTTCTTTGATTGATGGCAGTTATAAATTCTTTTCAGCAAAAGATGCAAAAAACACTTCAGATATGGTTGATAAGATAATAGCTTCATCTTCTCTTCCAGATATGGCAAAATTTGTAGTGATTGATGGAATTCCTTATTTTGATGGAGGAATGTTTAATAGCAATCCACTTGAAAGAGCAATTGAAAAAGGTTATGAAAAGTACGTAATTTTACTAACTAGAAATAGAGGTTATAGAAGAGAGGATTCTGATGTTAGTGATAGAGTAAAGTATGCTTATAAAGATTATCCTAAATTTATTGAATCAATGAAAAATGAAAAATATAAATATAACGAAACTATGGATTTAGTAGATAAACTAGAAGCAGAAGATAAAGCATTAGTTTTTGCACCTATTAATCCTTTAAAATTTAAGTCGTTTACAACTAATATGCAAGATGTTGTAGATTTATATAAGGAAGGATATATGATTGCAAGTCAAAGTATTGAAAATGTTAAAAAATTTGTTTAGGAGTTATAATGATATACGGTTTATCTGATTTGCATTTAGATTATACTGGAGATAAGTCAATGGAGGTTTTTGGATCCGCTTGGGAAAACTATGAAGAAAGAATGTTTAAAGCGTGGAAAGAAATTGTAAAAGATGACGATTATGTCATTGTGCCTGGTGATATTTCTTGGGCATTAAAAATTGATGAGGCCTACAATGATTTAAAGAGAATTGAAAGTCTTCCAGGAAAGAAAATTTTTTTAAAAGGCAATCATGATTTATGGTGGAGTAGTCTTAATAAAATAAAAGAATTAGATTTAAAAAATATGTTTTTTTTACAAAACAATAGTTTTGAAACTGAAAAATATGTATTTATTGGAACAAGAGGTTGGATTTCTCCAAAATCTTCTGAATTTTCCGAAGATACAGATAGAAAAATCTACAATAGAGAACTTATGCGATTAAAATTAAGTTATAATTCTGTTAAAAATAAAGAAAAGGAAATAATTTGTCTTTTTCATTATCCACCAGTAGAAAAAGATAGGACTTTAAATGACTTTGGATTATTTGTTAAGGAACATAATATAAAAATTGTTTTATATGGACATCTACATGCATATTCTTTAAATAATGTTGTGGATGAAGTAGTCGACGGAATAGAATTCCATTGTATTTCCGCGGATTACTTAAAATTTATCCCAAGACTTATTAGGAGATAAAATGGAGAAAGAGTTAGAAGTTAAAATTTTAAATATAAATGTTGAAGAAGTTAAAGCCAAATTGGAAAATTTAGGGGCAAAATTTTTGAAAAGTGAAAATCAAGAAAATATAAGGCTTACATCTTCAAAATTTGATTATATTCCAAAAGGAAGTTTTTTGAGAATTAGAAAATTTTTAGATAAAAATGGAAAAGAAATTAATTCAGAGTTAACATATAAAGAGCATAAAGAAAATAAGTTGTTAAAGGAATTTAATGAATATAATGTTTCTTTAGAAAATAGTGAAGATATGCTAAAAATTTTAAATTTTTTAGGATATGATAAACTTGATATAGAGAAAAAATTTAGAACATCATATAAATTAAAAAATGCTCATATTGACATTGATATATGGGATAAAGAAGTTTATCCTGATCCATATATGGAAATTGAAGTTTCGAATTATGGTGATTTGTGTGAAGTTTTAAATTTATTAGAAATAAGTGAAGGTGATGTTTGCCTTAAATCTTTGCCTGAGCTTAAAGAAGAATTAAAAAGTAGGAGTTAATATGAAAGAGTTATTAGGAATTTTGGTGAAAAAAAGAACATCAGTGCTTATAGTTTTACTTGCAATATTTATTGGAATGTTAGTAACATATTTGCTTAGTAGACTAAAAAATAGATTTGTTAAATTTATTCCTGCATTTGTTTTAATAATTGTTGGAACAATATTCTTAGCTGACGGTTGGACAAATATTTTGACTGCAAGAGGTATAAATTCATTATACTATGCTATGATTATAGGTACTAGTGGTGTTGTTTCACTATTCTATGCTTTAATACTAATGAATTTTAAGAGAAAGTAGGTGTGTATATGGGTAATATAGCCGCATTTTTTGACATTGACGGAACTATTGCAAGAGAATCACTTATGATTGAACATTTTAAAAGACTTATAAAGTATGAAATTTTGGATGAAAGTGTCTGGGTTGATGATGTAAAACAATTATATATGGAATATGTTAATAGATATGGGGCGTATGACGCCTATATTGAAGCGCTTTCTGAAAAATATAGAAGTGATTTAAGAGGTTTTGATATAAGATATAACAAATTTATTGCGGAACAATCTATAAAAAAAGTATTTGAAAGAGTTTATGTTTTCTCAAGAAATCAATTAGAATTCCATAAAGCTAATGGGCATTTAATATTTTTTATTTCAGGAAGTCCTGATTTTTTGGTTAAAGAAATGGCTGAAAAATATGATGTTACAGAATTTAGAGCAACAAAATATTTGTTTGATGAAAATGGTAAGTTTACTGGGGAAATTGTACCTATGTGGCATAGCGAGGGAAAAGATGAAGTATGTAATGAGATTATAGAAAAATATAATATAGATGTTGAGAAATCTTATGCATATGGAGATACAACTGGAGATTTATCAATGCTTAGAAGATTTGGTAATGCTTATACAATAAATCCTTCAAATAAATTATTACAAAGAATAAAAAATGATGAAGAACTTTCAAAAAAAGTGAATATAATTGTAGAGAGAAAAGATGTTATTTATAAATTAAAGGCAGATGTAACAACTTTATAAATTATAATTTTTAATATTAAGAACATAAAAAAAGTAGCTCATTGGCTACTTTTTGTTTTGTATTTAATTATGCTTTAGCTATCTTTTCTCCGAATGCTACACAATCATCTTCATCTTCTGGTGTAGGACAATCATATACGCAAAGTGGTTCAGCTACAATTTTAGCTCCAACTCCTTCGCATCTAACTTTCCAGTCTTTCATCCATTTTTGTCCTTCATTCCATTCATAAGATCCGAATAAAGCAATTTTTCTTCCATTTAATTCTTCTTCAACTTCTTCGAACATTGGTTCAAAGCTTGATTCTTCAAGAACTTCATCTCCCATTGCTGGGCAACCAAATGCAACTAAGTCATAATCATTTAACATATCTGCGCCAAAATCGTCACAGAAGATTACTTCTACTTCAGAACCTGCATTTTCAATACCTTCGGCGATACAATCAGCCATTTTTTCAGTATTACCTGTACCTGACCAATATACAACTGCTACTTTCATTTAAAAGTCCTCCTTAAATTTTGAATAACAAAATAAAAATTTATTGTATTTATATAATATACAATATAAATTATAATTAAATTTAAAATATTGATTTTAAACTTAATAACAATTTCTACAAGATAATAATAACAATAATATAAAATTTTGTCAACTATTTACAAAAATTTTACATTCTATTTTATACAATAAATAGATTAGTTTACTATAAAACTTAGAAAAATATTTTTAAATTATTAAAAAATAATCGGTAAAAAAATTTTTTAATAAAAATGTTTTAAATCTTGACATAGGGGAATAATAGTAATATAATATTGTTAGCAGTCTAAGAGATTGAGTGCTAAAAAGAGGTGATAAAATGCTTGATGATAGAAAATTGAAGATTTTATATGCCATAATAGATAGTTATATCAGCACATCTGAGCCAATTGGTTCCCGAACAATTTCAAAACAATATGATATGGGAGTCAGTTCGGCAACGGTAAGAAATGAAATGAGTGACTTGGAAGAATTAGGATTTTTAAATAAAGCTTATTCATCTTCTGGTAGAATTCCATCAGATAAGGCTTATAGACATTATGTTAACTATTTGTTGTCTTCACATTTTGATGAGATTTCAAAAAATATGTATGGAATTGACATTTTATCAAAACATATTAATGAAAAAAATAAAATTTTTAAAGAATCCGCAAAGATAATTTCTGAGGTAACAGAATGTATCACAGCGACTATGATTACGGATTATATGGATTGCTCTGTTAAGAGTATTGATGTCATTAATATAAGCGGAAATTGTTATGTTTTGGTATTGGTTTTTGATAATGGAAAAGTTATAAATACAGTATTTGATTCGAAAACAGAACTTAGTGGAGATATATTACAAGATTTGATATTTTATTTAAAGAAATATTTGATAAATGTTAAAGTATCAGATTTAAATGAAAGACTAGAGTATTTGAAACTTACCTTTGTTTCAAAAATTCCTTTTATAACAGAAATTTCTGATTTAATTGGTAAAGAGATTTCAAAGAATGAAAAATCCAGTATTGAACTAGAAGGAATTTCTAATATATTTAATTTCCCAGAATATCGAGATTTAAATAAAGCTAAAGAACTTATTCATTTCTTAGAAGATAAAAATGAGCTTGAAGATTTATTTTTAAGTTATAGTGGAGATAAAATATATGTAAGTATAGGAAGTGAAAATAACAAAGACTTTTTAAATGAAAATACAATAGTTGCAACATCCTATAATCTTGGGGACGGTAGCAAAGGAAAGATTGCTGTTATTGGACCTACTAGGATGGATTATGAAAAAATAATATCAGCTATGTTAAGTATAAATGATAGAATTAAAGATATTTTAAAATGATGGGAGGCGAAATAGTTGAAAGAAGATAAAAAGGAAATGGAAGAAGAGCTAAAAGAAGAAACTACTGAAGAAGTAGAAAAAAAAGACTTAGAACAAAACTCTTCTGATGAAGTTGAAGAAAAATTAAATTCAGAAATTGAGGAATTAAAAAATCAACTTTTAAGACTTCAAGCTGATTTTGTAAATTATAAAAACAGAACGGAAAGAGAAAAGTCAAATTCTATTATCTTAGCAAATGAAGGTTTAATATTAAAATTGTTGCCTGTTTTGGATAATTTTAATAGAGCTTTTACTCATGTAAATATAGAAGATGAGACGATTAAAGGTTTTGTTATGATTAAAGAACAGTTTGAGTCAATTTTGAAAACTGAAATGGTTGAGGAAATAGAAAGTGATGGTGCTGTTTTTGATCCAAATCTACATAATGCAGTTATGACTGAAAGTAAAGATGGAGTAGAAAGTGGTATTGTATTGGAAACTTTTGAAAAAGGATATAAAATTAAAGATAAAGTAATTAGACCAAGTATGGTTAAAGTTAGTGAATAATAAGGAGGAAAAGATTATGTCAAAAATTATAGGTATTGATTTAGGTACAACAAACTCAGCAGTAGCTGTTATGGAAGGTGGAGAACCAACAATTATAGCAAACGTAGAAGGAAATAGAACTACTCCTTCAGTTGTTGCTTTTACAAAAAATGGAGAAAGATTAGTAGGAGAAACTGCTAAAAGACAAGCAATTACAAATGCAGCAAGAACAATAACTTCTATTAAGAGAGAAATGGGTACAGATTATAAAGTAAAAATTGATGATAAAGAATATAGCCCAGAAGAAATTTCAGCAATGATTTTACAAAAAATTAAATCAGATGTTGAAAGTTATTTAGGAGAAACTGTTTCAGAAGCTGTAATAACAGTTCCTGCTTACTTTACAGATAGCCAAAGACAAGCTACAAAAGACGCTGGAAAGATTGCTGGTTTAGATGTTAAGAGAATTATCAACGAACCAACAGCAGCAGCTTTGGCTTATGGAATGGATAAAGATACTGAACAACATAAAATAATGGTATTCGACCTTGGTGGTGGTACATTCGACGTTTCTATTTTGGAAATTGGAGATGGAGTTTTTGAAGTTTTAGCTACAAGAGGTAACAATAGACTTGGTGGAGATGATTTCGACGAAGTTTTAATGAAATATATGATTTCAGAATTCAAAAAAGAAAATGGTATTGACTTAAGTAAAGATGTAACAGCAATGCAAAGATTAAAAGATGCTGCCGAAAAAGCTAAGAAAGAACTTTCAACAACAATGACTACTAATGTGAACTTACCATTCATTACAGCTGTTGATGGAGCTCCAGTTCATTTAAATATGGACATTAAGAGAGCAAAATTTGAAGAACTATCTTCAGACTTAGTTGATAAAACTTTAGTTCCAGTTAGAGAAGCATTAAATGATGCGGGACTTACTGCATCTGAAATTGATAAAGTTCTTTTGGTTGGTGGTTCAACAAGAATTCCGGCAGTACAAGAAGCAGTTAAAAAATTAATCGGAAAAGAACCACAAAAAGATATTAACCCTGATGAATGTGTTGCCATTGGTGCTGCAATTCAAGGTGGTGTTTTAACAGGAGAAGTTAAAGATTTATTATTATTAGACGTAACTCCATTGTCATTAGGTATCGAAACAATGGGCGGTGTAATGACAAGATTAATCGAAAGAAATACAACTATTCCTGCAAAGAAGAGTCAAATATTCTCAACAGCTGCAGATGGACAAACAGCAGTAGATATCCATGTTTTACAAGGTGAAAGAGAATTTGCTCATGATAATACAACATTAGGAAGATTCCAATTAACAGGTATTCCTGCTGCTCCAAGAGGAGTTCCACAAATTGAAGTTACTTTTGATATAGATGCTAACGGAATTGTAAATGTTAGTGCTAAAGATTTAGGATCAGGAAATGAACAAAAGATTACAATTACTGCATCAACAAAATTATCTGAAGATGAAATTAATAAGAAAGTTAGAGAAGCAGAACAATTTGCTCAAGAAGATAAGAAGAAAAAAGAAGTTGTAGAAACTAAAAATAATGCTGAATCCTTAATCTATCAAACTGAAAAAACTTTGAAAGATTTAGAAGGAAAAATCTCGGAAGATGAAAAATCAAGCATTAATGCAAAATTAGAAGATTTAAAATCTGCATTAACAACTGACAATGTAGATGACATTAAAGCAAAGAACGATGCTTTAACTCAAGAATTCTATAAGATTTCAGAAAAATTATATCAAAATGCTAATCCTCAAGGACAAGGAGCAGAACAAAAGAAAGATGATGTAGTTGATGCTGACTATGAAGTAGTTGACGAAGACGAAAATAAATAGAATAAAAAATGCTAAAAGGTAGTGTGTTGAGCACTACCTTTTCTATTGAAAAAAATGTATTTATTGATATAATAAGTTCGTTAAGTTTATTTAAAAAAATAATATATTTAAGTGAGGGAATGATATGGAAATTAAGAATTTATGTATTAATACTATGAGAACATTAAGTGCCGATGCCATTCAAAAGGCAAAGTCAGGACATCCTGGACTTCCACTTGGAGCATCACCAATGGCATTTACTTTATTTAATGATTGTATGAAGATTTCTCCTAAAAATCCAAATTGGTTTGATAGAGATAGATTTATTTTATCAGCAGGACATGGTTCTATGCTTTTATATTCATTACTTCATTTATTTGATTATGGTGTTAGTATTGAAGATATAAAGAATTTTAGACAAATTGATAGTTTAACTCCAGGTCATCCTGAATATGGACATACTGCAGGAATAGATGCAACAACTGGTCCGCTTGGACAAGGTGTTTCAATGGCTGTTGGTATGGCACTTGCTGAAAGTCATTTGGCTTCAATTTTCAATACTGATGATTGTAAAATAGTAGATCACTATACTTATTCAATTGTTGGAGACGGTTGTCTTATGGAAGGCATCAGCAATGAAGCATCTTCACTTGCAGGTACATTAAAGCTTGGAAAACTTATAGTTTTATATGATAGCAATAATATTACTATAGAAGGGGATACTTCAACTGCTTTTAGTGAAAATGTAAGAGGTAGATATGAAGCTCTAGGTTGGGATACTTATTTTGTTGCAGATGGTAATAATATTAAAGAAATTAAAGAAGCAATAGAAAGAGCAAAGCTAACTGATAAACCTTCATTAATAGAAATAAAGACAAAAATTGGATATGGTTCAACTAAACAAGGAAGTGCTTCAGCACATGGAGAACCTTTAGGAGAAGATAATATTCCAACATTTAAGAAAAATATTGGTTGGGAATATGAAGAAAGTTTTTACGTTCCAGAAGAAGTTAAAAAATATATGAAAGAAGTTGTTGAAAGAAAAATAATTTTGTTGATGAATGGGAAAAACAACTTGAAGAATATAAAGCTAAATATCCTGAAAAATATGATTTATTGCAAAAATTTATGAAAGAAGAAATTGACGAAGAAATCTTAAACGATTCATCAATTACTGAATTTGATAAAGATATGGCATCAAGAGAATCAAGTGGAATTGTATTAAACAGATTTTCTAAATTATTACCAAATCTTTTTGGAGGTTCAGCAGATTTAGGTCCTTCAAATAAATCAACAATGAAAGAATTTGACTACTATTCACCTGAAAATAGAAGTGGAAAGAATATTCATTTTGGAGTAAGAGAACATGCAATGGCTGCAATATGTAATGGTATTTCATTACATGGAGGACTTTTACCATATTGTGCAACATTCTTTGTTTTTAGCGACTATTTAAAACCTGCTGTAAGACTTTCTGCGCTTATGAATCAAGGCGTTATCTATGTTTTAACTCACGATAGCATTGGAGTTGGGGAAGATGGACCTACACATGAACCAATTGAACATTTGGCAATGTTTAGATCTACACCAAATGTTTCAATGTATAGACCTTGTGATGCAAAAGAAACAGCTTATGCCTGGATATCTGCATTAAAGAATAGAAAAACTCCAAGCTGTTTAGCACTTACAAGACAAAAATTGACTAATTTAGAAGAAACTTCAGCAGAATCTCTAAAAGGTGGATATGTCCTAAAAGACTTTGGGAAAGACTTTGAAATGATTATTATTGCATCAGGTTCAGAAGTTGGCTTGGCTTACAAAGTTTGTGAAAAACTTTTAGAAGAAAATATTTGCACAAGACTTGTATCAATGCCATGTATGGAAGAATTTGAAAAGCAAAGTAAAGAATATAAAGAAAGAGTATTACCTAATAACATCAGAAAGAGAGTTAGCATAGAAGCTCTATCAACATTTGGCTGGGGTAAATATGTTGGATTAGATGGAATTTCAATAGGTCTTGATACATTTGGAGCATCAGCACCTGCAAATCTATTATTTGAAAAATTTGGATTTACAGTTGATGCAGTTTATGACAAAATAAAAAAGAATTATTTTAATTAATAAAAAATTATAAAGAATAGCGAATAAAAATTTCGCTATTTTTTGTGTGAAAATATTTTCATTAAATTGTTGAATATATTAGTTTAATTTGTTATAATCATCTTGAGTTGTAAATTATTAAGATTACTAGGAGAATAACTATGAGATGCTTATTTATTTATGGTTTAATGGTTTTAATTTTGACAAGATATATGTATATAGGACTTATGTTCTATAAGATTAGAAATAAAGAGTATGTTTCTGAAGCATATAATATTTTAATGAGAAATCCTAAAATGAAAAATCCTGAAAAGATTTTGAAATATTATGGATTATTTCATTTTGTTATTGCAGCTTTAGTAATTATACTCTTTTTTATTGTTGATTTGGTAGTTATAGCGTTATTTGTATGGGTTTTGGCTTTGTTAGAAGACATCTTTTTCATCATAATATCAAAAAAATCTGAAAAAATAAAACATATAATAAGTTTAGTTTCTATAGTAATAATATTACTTTTTGAAATAAAAAGTCTTGATTATTATCAAACTACAAAAAATATTTATAACATTTCATACACAATCGTGATTGAAAACGGAGTAAGTGATTTTAAAGAACTAAAAGAAAAATCTATTCTTGAAGAAATTTTTAAGAGCGAAATAAAAAATATCTCTAAAATGAAAGATAAAAAAATTGAATTATATGACCAAAAAGGAAAGCTATTAATAGAATCTGACTTATACGAAGCAGAAGTAAAAGATTCTTCTACAAACGAATATGAAAAGCAGGAAAATATAATAAAGTATAAAGGAAAATACTATAAAATTTATGAACCTAAGAAATTTGATTAAAATATTAAAATTAGAAATTAAAATAAGATAATAATAAATTAATATAAAGAGAGGTGTTTGTTATGAAAATTGTTTTAAAATTTAAAACAGATAATAATTTCATCCCTAAAGATTATCATCGTTTCTGTATTAAATTTTTTAAAACAGCAGTATCAAATTATTCTAATGGTGAATTTTTTGAAAAGTTTTTTGGGGATGATTATATCAAAAGTGATGAAAAAAAATATTCATGGGCAGTTAAATTTTTTAAACCCAAATTTTTTTCTAACAGAATTGAAGTTGGAGAAAATAATTTTGAGATTACTTTTAAATCTCCAAAAAAAGATGTTGGAACTATCTTTTTCAATTCGTTTTTAGAATATAAAGAAAATGAATTTAAAATTTCTGAAAATAATTTTATAGTTTTAACAGATGCTAAAATTGTCAATGAAAAAAAGATTGAAGGAAATTGTGCAAGATTTAAATTTTGTTCTCCTCTTGTCATTCGCGAACATAATAGAGAAGATAACACAGACAGACATATAACTGTTGAAGATGGAGATTTCTTTGATAAATTTAAAGAAAATTTAAAAATCCATTTTCCAAGTTTTTCCAACTCTATAGATGATATGGAGATTGATACTTCAGAAATGAAAAAAGCGGTTGTGCTTTTTTATGGATTATATATAGACGTTAGTTTAGGAGTAATAGAAATTAAAGCTGATAATAGCTTATTAAATGAAATGCTGATTTCGTCTGTCGGAAGTAAAAATGCATCCGGTTTTGGACTATTACAGCATATAGAATCTTGGGAGATGAAATAGAGTAATTCATATAAAATATACTAAAATGGAGGTAGTTATGGGCAAAAAAAATCATATTCAACATATTATAGATAATTATGATAATTTAGAAAAAGAGTTAGTAACACAATTAAATTATACTTGTGAACATCCAGGTGCTCTTGGATATAATAGGGAAGAAATTTGGAAGAGTTTATTTGAAAGATTGGTACCAAAAAAATTTAATATTGAAAGAGGGGTATTTATTATGGATTCTTTTGGACATTGTTCCAAAGAAGTTGACTTAGCTATTTATGATGAACAATATACTCCATATATTTTTAGATTTGGAATCTTAAAATTTATTCCAATTGAAGCTGTTGCAGCTGTAATTGAATGTAAAAGTAAGATTACAAAATCAGATGAAAGAAAAGCAGCGTTAAAAGATTGGTGTTCCTCAATAGATAATCTAAAGACAGGAAAAAATTCTATTACTAGGATTGTAAGTGGAATTCACTATGGTATAGAGTATAAAAATAATACTTCTCAAACTAGCACTGCTCCGATTAAAATTTTTTGTCATATTGGTAAGGATAATTTTATGGAGTGTGGATTTGACATTACAGTAAATACAATAAAAAACAGATTAAATATTAAATATAATAAAAAATATATTAATTTACTTGATTGGTTCTTAAATTGCAATCATAATACAAATTTTAATGAAGATAGCTGCAACTTAGAAGAAGAAAAGAAAAATTTAAAAAATTATTTAAAAGATTATGTATCAAATAATGAAAATATAAATAAACTTAAAGACTATGATCTAAAAAGTAAAAAATATGTTATTGAAGGTAATCATACATTACTATCATTTATTTTTCAATTCAATCAACTTTTAATGTTAATAAATAATCCAATATTCTTTCCTCACTTGGATTATGTAGATATGTTTAATAAAAATACTAATAAAGGAGAATAATATGTCATTTATAGTTGGAATTTCTGTTGAAAAAATTCAAAAATATATTTATCAAACTTTAGATGATAATAGGTCAGAGATACAAAAAGATGAACAAACTTTAAAAGAAGTTATAAAAGCATCAAATACAGTTTCCAGTACAATTTCTAAAGATATTGAAAAGTTATTTGATATAAACAAAAAAATATTATGGATTTCAGGAAAATATATTTTTGAAGTTGAGGATATAGAAGATAAAATAAAAGAAAAGTTGAAAAATTTATTTAAAGATATTTATTTGAAATATTCCGGAACACTTCTTATAAATTATGTATATTTCGAAAAAATAAATCTTAATAACAAGGAGATTATAGATAAAGTAAATGTTGATTTAAAATCTAATGATACAAAAAGAAGAATTATTGTAGAAAATAATGATATTTTATTTTCTTTTCAAGAAAAAACTAATATAATAAATTGTAATATAAATTCTGATAATAATTCAAATAATAATTTAATTGATTATACTTGTGTATACATTAAAAATATGGATGAGTTAGTGTCTAATGATAAAGAAGGAACTAATGGGAAAATAGCTGTTGTAAAAGCTGATATAAATAATATGGGGGAAATTTTTTCTAATATTTCTGATTATGATACTTATATGAAATTAAGTTTATTATTAGAAAAAAAATAACAGTAAATTATCTAGGAAGACTAATATCAAAAAATAAGAATTTAACTAATAAAATTTTTCCGCTATATATTGCAGGAGATGATATATTTTTTGCTGTAAAAATAGAGTCAGTTTTAGATTCAATTTTGATTTTAAGAAATCTTATAGATGATATTAATGATGAAATTAATAAAAAAATTAATAGTTTGAGTAACGATAAAAGTAGCAAATTGACTAAACTTGTAATATCTGTTGGTGTAGAATTTACAAATAATCATCAACCAATAAGATATTATAGAGAAATAGTTGAAAGAGAATTGCATAATGCTAAAAAATTTACCAAAGAAAAAATTCAAAAGAAATAAAAGCTATACTTGGAACATCAATTGCAGGAAATCTATTTTACAGTTATGATAGGAAAGGAATAAGAGAAGATGATTGTTTTTCTAAATTTAAAACGGAAATTTTAGAATTAATACAATTAAAAAATGAAAATATCTATACAAATACATTCCTACATAATTTTTTATATGCTTTAGAAAATATTGATATTTCTAATAAAAATAATGAAGATAATATTAAAAAATTCGTAAACACTTTTTTATATTTTCTGTGCCCCGATATAAGGAATGTGGAATCAAAAATTATACCTAAGGAATTATATTTAAAGAATTATTTTATGAAGATGTTTATGAAAAATAAAAAGAAAATGAAGATGAAAATCAAATAGTATATGATAAAAGTAATTTTAAAAATGTAATTTCAAAATTAAAATTGATTTTATTATTAACTGATGAAAAATACATCTCTAATATTAGATTAAGTCAGTTTAGGTATATAGTATTTGAAAAGAATGATGAAACAAGAGACTTTTTGAATTCTAATATGTTTATAAAGCCTCTAAAATATATTTGCAATTCTGGAGATTCTATAGAAAAATGTTTTATATTAAATACTACTGATAAAGGTTTTAATACATTTAAGAAAGTTCCATTTCATTTATCTATGCTTTTTAAGGCTAAGAATTTAATAGAAATTGGAAAAAAAGAAAAAGTTAAAACATTATTTGCAAATTATTCTGAATTAATAGAAACAAAAGAAAAAGAGGATGAAAAAGATAATAATATACAAAAAGAAGAACATTTTATAAACTATAGATTGAAATTTAATAAAGATAAATTTAATAGAGAGTTTGATAATATTAATGGAACAGAATGGTTAGATAGAATAATATTATTTTATAAATATGACCAACAAAGAATACTATATAGGATAATTTCAGGACAAAATGAAAAAAATAAAGAAAAAATGATAACTAAAGTGAGGAAAATAATTATGAAAATTAAATATACTGTAACAACTAAATCTAATTGTTTAATAGGTAATCAAACAAGTGCATTTTCAATAGGAGGAGTAGATCAATGCACAACTCTTGACGAAAATGGAAAACCAATAATTCATGGCTCTGCAATGAAAGGAGCTTTGCGAAATATCTTTAGAAAAGAGTGTATAAAAAATGATATCATAGAGAAGTTTATTGAAGATTTTTTAAAAAAGAAAAAGATAAATATTCCAAATTATTAAAACAAATGGATGAAAAATCTTCAAAAAATATAGAATCTATAAAAAAGATAATTACTAAAATTTCAAATTTGTTAAATGAAGTTAAAGCCGAATATATTTTTGGAATTGAAGGATTAAATGATACTCCTCGTCTGTTTTTTTCTGACTTAAGAGTTATTGATTTAGAAACAGAAGATTATTTTTTAATAGATACCAAAACATCTATTGAAGAGATTAATGGAGAACTCATATCTAATCCAAGAACATATAAAGTTGTAAAGCCTGGCATAAAATTTGAAGGAAATATTATTCTTAAAATAGATTCTGATGATGAAAAAATAAAAAAGAAATAAAGGCTCAATTGGAAAAATTTAATGAAGAATACTATCGAATAGGAAATTCTAAATCAAGAGGATATGGTATAATTGCAGTTGAGATAGAAAATGACTAAAGGAGCAAAAAATGTATATTTTTGAATTTAAACTAAAAAGAAAAGGTGAGATTACTTTATTACCGGATTCACAAAAACTATTTGGATTTTTAATGGGGAAATTAAAAGAGTCTTATTCAGATGAAAAAATAGGAGAGTTTGTAGAATCTGTAGAAAGAAAAGAAAGTATATGTATGATATCAAATCTATTTCCAACAGATTATAGACCTATGCCAAAATCTTATATTTTAGATATTTTAGATAAGTTAAATATTGGTATTAATGATAAAAAGTTGTATGAAAAAATTAAGAATATAGAGTTTATAAAAAGAGAAGATTTAAAAAAATTAATAAACTTAACCAAAAATACTACTACAAATATCAACAACATAAATTTAGATAATTATAATTATATAAAAAAGGAAGATACCTTTATTCAAAAATTTAAAATAGAAAGTCAAGTTAAAGAACTTTCAGGATTTCCTAATATTGCATATTCTATCCCAATTGTAAAATATAAAGATAATGTTGGAAATATTATATCAGATTATAGTTTTCTTATAAAACTTGAAAAAGGAAATATTTTGTTTGATTATTTGAATAACAGAGATAATTTATTAAATATAGATTGTCATTTAGGTCATAAGGCTAGTTATGGATATAATACTTATGCTATTAAAGATATAGAATTTAGTAAGCAAAAGAAAGATAAAAAGCAAAAAGATATCTTAAAATATCCTAAAAACGAAAAATTTTTAAATTTAGGAATGTTACTTCCTAATCTTGATAAAATTAATATTGAAAAATCATACTTCGAATTATTTACATCTCATCGTAAACCATTTGAATTATCAGATGGAGTTAATACATTTATTTCATTTTTAAATGCAGGAAGTGTATTGAGTCTTAAGGAAAAATCAGAATATACTTGTATGAGCAAGTGTATTCTTAATGAATATAATTTGATGTATGATAAAGCAATCGTATTTGGAAATTCATATTTAGAAACATTGGAGGTATAATATGAAAAAAATAGATTTAAAACTTACCACTATATCAAAAGTAATATTATCTCCTAGAGATTCTGGAGCTTTATATAAAGATATAGATTATTCATTTCTAAATTATAATCATGGAAAAGAAATTTCAAAAGAAGTTAATATGATATATCCTTTTTATAGCTATACAAATAGAGCTTTATTAATGGAAAATAATATTGAAAATATTAAATATTATATTCCAGCCTCATCTTTAAAAGGAGCTATTTTAAGCTGTATAAAAGAAGATGATATAAAAAGAATACTTTTATTTAATGATATAAATATTAATCCAACAGATATATCATTAGAAAATTTATTTAAATATCAATATTTAGATTCTGAAACTGCTAAAATTAAATTTGAAAAATTTTTCGAAAATGTAGGAATTGAAACTTTACAAAATGGTAAATCTTATGATTTTTATATTAATGTAAACGAAGATATAGATTTTGATGATATTTTAAAAGACTTAAAATATAAAACAAAAGAAAAATTAAATAATTATATGAGTAAGTTAGAAATAGTAATAAAAAATATTACTGATAATAAGACTAATGTAAATTATGAATTTAATTTGGAAATATCTAAAGAATTAAAGAAGATTATAGATAATATAAATTCTGAATTAAACAATATAAATGATGATGAATACATTTTATTTTTAGGAGGCTTTAAAGGGAAAATAAATTCTCTTAATGGTGAAATAAATATTGATGATATTAAAAGTGGATTTTATTTATCTGATATCGGAGACAAAAAATATCTTCCATATGGACTTGTAAAACTAAAAATTGGAAACTGAAAATATTTATAAAAAATAGTAAAATTATTAAAAAAGGTGATTTGTCAACCTTCAGTATGTAAAATTTACTGGAGGTTCGACAGATTAAAAAATGTTAAAATTTCAAACAATTCTGTTTCAATTAAAAAAATTAGTGGAAAATTTCAAAAAAAATTTATATATAGACAGAAGACTTATTAATGGTAGTATTTTCAATCTGTATAGAACTACCTGTTTAAATAGAAACATACTGTAATGTAAATGTAAAAGTTACAGTAAATAAAGACGGAACTGTTAGGAGTTTAAATAGAGACATACTGTAATGTAAATAATGACAAATTTTTGTAAAATTCAGAAGTTATTAAGTTTAAATAGAGACATACTGTAATGTAAATAACTAGGATTGTTCGGGTTATCGTTGTTCTTTGTGTTTAAATAGAAACATACTGTAATGTAAATTTGAATGTTATTATCAATTTCATAATTTATGCGTTGTTTAAATAGAAACATACTGTAATGTAAATTCTGATACTGTTGTATTAATATCAACTGGTAATCCGTTTAAATAGAAACATACTGTAATGTAAATGTATGTTTTTCATATACTCTAAAACTTTCCATAGTGTTTAAATAGAAACATACTGTAATGTAAATCACTAACACTAGGACACGTCGTTTATTCGACAAATGTTTAAATAGAAACATACTGTAATGTAAATGTAACTGTGCTTTCTAGTCCGTGTTTTGTTTCGCCGTTTAAATAGAAACATACTGTAATGTAAATTTAAATCTTTGTAGTAGTTATACTCATCATTTAACGTTTAAATAGAAACATACTGTAATGTAAATATGCTATGCTTGTAAAACACTTCAAAACTTTTCAAATGTTTAAATAGAAATATACTGTAATGTAAATTATCTTTTGCCAAGTAGTTCTGCAGCTTTTATTCTGTTTAAATAGAAACATACTGTAATGTAAATGAGTATTCAAAGTTATGAATAATAAATGTGATGTCAACGTTTAAATAGAAACATACTGTAATGTAAATATTGACTTTCGAATTTTATTCTGTTGTGATATATGGTTTAAATAGAAACATACTGTAATGTAAATACTTTTTGCTCTAATGCCTCTTCTAAATCTGTTATAGTTTAAATAGGAACATACTGTAATGTAAATGGGAATTTTTGTAGTAAATCCATTAGTTTGCTTGGTTTAAATAGAAACATACTGTAATATAAATAGAGTTGATGCTAATTTATAACCTAATCCAGTTGTGTTTAAATAGAAACATACTGTAATGTAAATTAAAAAACACCATTATAGTTTTTTTTCTTCAGTGTTTAAATAGAAACATACTGTAATGTAAATGTTAATTTAGACTTAAATAAAGAAAGAACATTATTGCGTTTAAATAGAAACATATTGTAATGTAAAGTATTTAGCTAATGATTGAATTGCTACTCCTGCAAAGGTTTAAATAGAAACATACTGTAATGTAAATAAATTATAAGTCTGAAGAACAAGTTCTACGGAAAAGTTTAAATAGTAACATACTGTATATATATAAATTAGATATTTAAAATAACTGTTATACTTATCTAAAATATGAATACATTTCATTTGCAAAATTTTATACAAATCGTTATAATATATGTATTACTTAAAAGATTTTAAGTTTTAAATTAATGTTATTTTTTACATAAATTTTGGTGTAATTAGTAATATTTAAGGAGGAAAAATGAAAGCTATATTATTTGATTTGGATGGAACTTTGCTTCCTTTGGATGAGAAATTATTTGTTGATATTTATTTTACAGAATTGTCAAAAGTATTTTCTGCTTATAATATTGAAAGTAAGAAACTTGTTGAAACAATCTGGACTGCAACAGGAGATATGATTAAGAATGATGGAAAGAAGACTAATGAAGAAGTTTTTTGGGATAGGTTTGAAAGTGTCATAGATGCAGACGTATCAAATGTTAAGGGATTGTTAGCGGATTTTTATGCTAATGAATTTTTTAATAAGGTTAAGAGGTCTTCAACTGAAAATAGTTTGGCAAAGGTTGCTGTCGAACTTGCAAAGAAGAATGGGAGAAAGGTGATTCTTGCTACTAACCCAGTCTTTCCTGAAGATGCTTTAGTTAGATTGAAATGGACAGGACTTGATGTTGATGACTTTGATTATGTTACTCATTATAGTAATAGTTCTTTTTCAAAGCCAAACCCAAAGTATTATTTAGATTTATGTGAAAAATTTGATGTTGAGCCAAAGGATTGTTTAATGATTGGAAATGATGAAAGAGAAGATATTTTTGCTGCTAGTTCCATCGGAATGAATTGTTATTTGGTAACTGATTATTTAAATACTGCTCCTGATTGCGAAATAAATTGTGAAAAAGGAAGTTTTGAAGACTTAATTGAAAAATTAAAAACTTTATAATTGAGATAGGTATAAATTAAAAAGACAACAATTTGTTTGAATTGTTGTCTTTTTGTTGTTTTTAATTAAAATTTTCAAAATTCAATCATATGGGGCTTTAGGAGATCTCTCGACTTCGCTCGAGATGACGTGTTGGGGAAGATATTCTTTGAATAGTAAAAAGACGTGAATTATTTCACTATTACACAATTATTCTCTCAAAATTACTATTGTTTACAAGTAAACAAAGTTAGAGCTAGATTAACTTCGTTTCACTTTACTCAACTACGTTCAAGATGACGTGTTGAGAGACGTTCGGAAGACAAAGCTCTTATTTCTTCTTGGCTATTAAGAATTTTATTTTTATTCCTAATGATTTGAATTTATTTTCGTATTCTGTTTCTATGTTTTTTGGATATTCAAAGTTCGCTAAGTCATATGTAATTAGTATTACTTCAAATCCGTTTTCATTAAAGTATTCCAAACTTGCTTCGAATAAATCATCATCATCAGTTTTGAAATGTATTTCTCCCTCTTCTACAAGTAATTTATTGTATTTTGCTAAAAAATTAGGATGAGTAAGTCTTCTTTTATGATGTCTTTTCTTTGGCCAAGGATTACAGAAATTTATGTAAATTCTAGATATAGAGTTTTCGTTAAATATCTCATCTATTTTTTCTATATTTGTAGGAATTGCTCGAACATTTAACAATTCTAAATCCCTAATTTTTCTTGTTGCATATACAATTGCATTTGTGTCCAAGTCCAATATACAGTAATTAATGTCCTTGTTAATATCAGCAATTTCGCTTATAAATTTTCCTTTTCCACAACCAAGTTCAAGATTTATAGGATTGTTATTTTTAAATTCTTCGTTCCATTTTCCTTTTAAGTTTTCTGCATTGAATATTACTTGAGCATTTTCTTTCATTTCAGGAACTGCCCACCATTTTTTTCTAAGTCTCATAATTTTCCTTTTATAAAAATTTTTTATCGTTACAAATATTATATCATATTTTTCTATTTTATATATATTTTATAAAAAAATTAAAAATTTTTTACTACTAATAGTAATATTTTTATATCCACCAAAATATTTTTAAAAATACTACAAAACATACTATATATAGTAAAAAATAAAACTTGATTTCTATATATATTTTGTTTTATAATGGGTATAAATTTGCGGAGGTGATTTTATTGAGGATTATAAAGAGAGATTTATCAGAGGTATCATTTGATATTTCTAAAATAGAAAATGCAATTTATAAAGCATTTATTAGTGTTGGTGATGAAGATAAAAAGGTACTTTCAAAACAATTGGCACAAGAGGTTTTTGAAAGTATTTTACAAGATAAGGATGAAAATTCAAGTATAAGTGTTGAAGAAATTCAAGATTATGTTGAAAAAACTTTAACTAAGAATAATCATTATGAAACTTTAAAAAGCTATATTTTATATAGAGAAAAAAGAAATTCTTTAAGAAAGGAATTAAATTCTTTTAGAGAATATATTGAAGATGAATCTTTAATTGAAGTGCTTGCAAAAATTCAAAAAGATTTTTCAACAGAAGGTTATGAGCTTGACAGATTATTTAGAAAGTTCTTGTCTTTTGTTAAACCGAGTTCTACTTTGAACGAAAAAGTTGAGCTTTTAATAAAGGCATCTTCTGAATTGACTTCAAAGGAAAATCCAAATTGGGAATATATTTCTGCTAGAATTTATGCTTATAAAATTCATAAAGAGATTTCAAATTATGAGAAAGAATGGCATATTGTTGATTTTAAATCAAAGATACAAGCTTTAACAAAAGCTAATTTATATGGGGAATATATATTAGAAAATTATTCAAGTGATGATATTGATGAGCTTGAAAAGTATATAGATGACAGTAGAGATGAGTTATTTACATATTCATCTTTAGATTTAGTATATAAGAGATATTTAATTTGTGATTCACATAAAAAAGTAATTGAAACAATGCAAGAAATGTTTATGGGTATTGCGATGCATCTTGCAATTCCTGAAAAAGATAGAGTTTCTTTTGCAAAAAAAGTTTATGACGTGCTTAGTAATTTAAGGGCAACTGTGGCGACTCCTACAATGTCAAATGCGAGAAAGCCATTCCATCAACTTTCTTCTTGTTTCATAGATACAGTTCCTGATACTTTAAAAGGAATTTATAGAAGTATAGATAATTTTGCTCAAGTTTCAAAACATGGTGGTGGAATGGGACTATATTTTGGAAAAGTTCGTGCAAGTGGTTCTGATATTCGTGGATTTAAAGGTGTTGCAGGTGGAGTTATCAGATGGATAAAACTTGCTAATGACACAGCAGTTGCAGTTGATCAACTAGGGGTTAGACAAGGCTCTTGTGCTGTTTATTTAGATGTTTGGCATAGAGATATTCCGGAGTTTTTAAATCTTAGAACAAATAATGGTGACGATAGAATGAAAGCGCATGATGTTTTCCCTGCAATTTGTTTCCCTAATTTATTCTGGCGTTTAGCAAAGGAAAATATAAATTCTAATTGGTATTTGTTCTGTCCACATGAAGTAAAAGAAGTAATGGGCTTTTGCTTGGAAGATTTTTATGGAGAAGAGTGGGAAGAAAAATATAGACTTTGTGTTAAAGAACCAAGACTTGATAAAAGAGTTTTAACTGTAAAAGATTTAGTTAAACTAATTTTAAAGAGTCAAGTTGAAACTGGAACACCTTTTATTTTTAATAGAGATAATGCAAATAATACAAATCCAAATTCACATAAGGGAATGATTTACTCTTCTAACCTTTGTACTGAAATAATGCAAAATATGAAAGAAATTTTAGATGTTGAAGATAAAATTTTACAAATAGATGGAGAAGATCATGTTGTAACTGATGTTAAAGCTGGAGATTTTGTAGTTTGTAATCTTGCAAGTTTAGTTCTTGGAAATATTGATTTACAAAATGATGAAGAAATGGAATTTGTAGTTTCTACAATGATTAGAGCATTAGATAATGTAATTGATTTAAACTACTACCCAACGCCTTTTGCAAAAATAACTAATGCAAAATACAGAGCAATTGGGCTTGGAACAAGTGGTTATCATCATGCTCTTGTAAAAAATAAAATTATGTGGCAAACTGAAGAACATCTAGAATTTATGGATAAGGTTTATGAAAAAATAAATTATTTTGCTATTAAAGAAAGTTCAAAGATTGCTGAAGAAAAAGGAAGTTATAAATATTTTGAAGGTTCAGAATGGCAAAATGGAAAATATTTTGAAAAAAGAGAATACAATTCTAAAGAATGGATTGAACTTAAAGAAAAAGTTGCTAAAAACGGACTTAGAAATGCTTATCTTTTAGCTGTTGCTCCGACAGGTTCAACTTCTATTATTGCAGGAACTACAGCAGGTGTAGACCCTGTTATGATGAGATATTTCCTTGAAGAGAAAAAAGGTTCAATTATTCCAAGGGTTGCTCCTGATTTAACTCCAGAAACATTTTGGCTTTATGAAAATGCACATGAGGTAGATCAAACTTGGTCTATAAGAGCGGGTGGAGTTAGGCAGAGACATATTGATCAAGGACAAAGTTTAAATCTTTATATAACCACAGATTATAAGATGAGTCAAATTTTAAACCTTTTGATTTTATCTTGTGAAGTTGGTTTAAAGAGTATTTACTATATCAGAAGTAAGAGTTTAGATATTGAAGAATGCGATAGCTGTTCAGCATAGGAAGGAGATATTATGGAATTAAATAAAAAAGCTCTATTTAATGAAAATGGAGATATTGAATTATCAAAAAGAAAAATGATAAATGGAAATACAACAAATCTAAATGATTTTAACAATGTAAAATATACTTGGACAACAGAATGGTACCGTAATGCCATGAATAATTTCTGGATACCGGAAGAAATAAATTTATTTCAAGATTTAAAAGATTATAAAATATTAGATGAATATGAAAAAACTGCTTTTGATAAAGTTTTAAGTTTTCTAATATTTTTAGACAGTATTCAAACTGCAAATCTTCCATATATTGGAGAGTATATAACAGCAAATGAAATCAACCTTTGTCTTACTATCCAAGCTTATCAAGAAGCTATTCATTCTCAAAGTTATGGATATATGTTAGATAGTATATGTTCTCCTGAAGAAAGAACAAATATTCTATATCAATGGAGAGATGACGAACATCTACTTGCAAGAAATAAATTCATTGGAGACTTATATAATGAGTTTCAAGAAAATAAAGATCCATACAGTCTAGTAAAGACAATGGTTGCAAATTATATTCTTGAAGGGGTTTACTTCTATTCAGGATTTATGTTCTTCTATAATTTAGGAAGAAATGGAAAAATGCCTGGATCTGTACAAGAAATCAGATATATAAATAGAGATGAAAATACACATCTTTGGTTATTCAAAAAAATGCTTTTAGAATTACAAAATGAAGAACCGGAATTATTTACAGAAGAAAAAGTTGCTGTATATAAAGATATGATTAAAACAGGTGTAGAACAAGAAATTGCTTGGGGAAAATACGTGTTGGGAGAAAATATTCCTGGACTTACAATGCAAATGGTTGAAGATTATATAAAATATCTTGGAAACTTAAGAAGTACTGCTTTAAACTTTGGTAAACTTTATGATGGTTATGATGAAGAACCAGAAAGTATGAAATGGGTTAGTGAGTATTCAGATCCAAATGCAATAAAGACAGATTTCTTTGAAGCAAAACCTTCAGCTTATTCAAAATCAAGTGTAATAGATGATGATTTAGATGATTTATAAAATATAAAAAATACTTAATTGATTTTTCAATTAAGTATTTTTTTTGTAAAAATTTTGATTTTAACTATTGAAAAATTAAAAAATTAGTAGTATAATATTAACACAAATAAGAATTATTTGCATTAAAGAAAATTTAAGGGGGATTATTTATGAATAAAAAATTGAAAAAAATTATTTCAATTATTATGATTAGCTGTATGTTTTTTGTTGCTTGTTCATCTAGTAAGGATAAAAATAATAAAGAGCAAAAAACGACAGAGCAAAAAGAAAATAAGAAAGTTATTTATACAACATTTTTTCCAGTAACAGATCTTACAAAGAGAATTGTTGGGGATAAAATGGAAGTTAAAACAATAATAAAAGGGAATCAAGAGCCTCATTCTTTTGAACTTAAAGCCGGAGATATGCAAGAAATTATAAAAGCAGACTTGATTATTTATAATGGTGCAAATATGGAGTCTTTTATTTCTGCTATTGAAGATACTGTTAAGGATAAAAATAAGTTCTTAAATCTATCACAAGGATTAACTTTGCTTGAAAGTGGAGATGGATTGGAAGAAGAACATGATCATGGTGATGAAAAAGAAGATAAACATGAGCATGATAAAACAAATCCACATACTTGGCTTAGCGTAAAAAATGCAATTATTCAACTTGATACTATTTATAAAAAAGTTTCTTCTATAGATCCTGAAAATGAAGCCTATTACAAAGAAAATCTAAAAAAAGCACAAGATGAATTTAGAGCTTTAGACAAAAAATTTGAAACAGAGCTTTCAAAGGTTAAGAGTAAACAAAAATATTTTGTTGTAAGTCATGCTGCTTTTAACTATTTAGCAAATGATTATGGCTTAAAACAAGTTGCAGTAACAGGTATATCACCGGAAGATGAACCATCAGCAAAGCAACTTCAAAAAATTGCAGACTTTGTTAAGAAATACAAGATAAATACAATTTTCTTTGAAGGAAAGGCAACTCCAAAAGTTGCTGAAACTCTTGCTAAAAACACAAATACAAAAACAGATACTTTATATACAATGGAAAATTTGACAGACGAAGAAATTGAAATGGGATATTTAAAATTAATGGAATTAAATTTAAATGCTTTGGTTAAATCTTTTAATGAATAGGAGGGAAATATGAGTAAAAATTTAAAGAATAAAATTTATAAAATGAACTTGATTTTAGTTTGTAGTGCAGTTTTACTTGCAAGTTGTTCAAAAAAACAGGAAGAAAAGGAAAAAACTTCTAGTAAAAATTTTGAATTTGTTGAAAAAGAGACAAATTATAAAAAAGATGAAACTACAGAAGTTTTAATTGATGCTGAAATAAAAAAGAGTGATATTGTAAGATCTTATAAGCATGGAGATCACTGGCATGTGTTTACTAAAGATGGTAAAGAACATATCACTTATACAGACCCTTCAAAATTAGGAGATGGAAATTCACTTTCTCTTGTTAGCGTTGTTTCAAAGAGTAAGTTAAGAGGATTAAATGTAACATCAATATTAAAACATGGAGATCATTGGCATGTTTATACAGCTGATGGGAATGAATATTTAACTTATGAAGATCCATCAAGTATGTTTCCAAATATTACTGTAGGAACTTATGTGGGTTCACATGGTTCACACAGAAATAGAAGAAATTCAAATAACTATTCACATGCAAATATTATTGAAGAGAAAAAAGATAGAGTTGTAAAAATTTTAAAACATGGAGATCATTGGCATATCTATACTGCAAGTGGTAAAGAATATATTAGTTATACTGATCCTACTTCAAAATATCCTGATGCAGAAGTCGGAGAGTATCAAGGAAATCATGGAGATTCACAAGATAATACTGAAAATGAAAGACCAAATGTTCCAAGTGCTAGTGAAAAATTATATGAAGCTAGAAAGAATTTAAATATAGTAAATGTTTTGGGGAAAGATCCTGTTGATAGATATAATATAGTAAAAATTTTAAAACATGGAGATCACTATCATATTTATGATTCAAAAGGAAATGAAGGAATCACTTATACTAATCCAAGATCACTTTATCCAGAAGCTGAATTTGGAGAATATCAAGGAAATCATGGTGAAGATTCAAATAAACCATTTGAATGGCCAAAAGGTGTAACAAAAATTGTAGATCACGGTGATCATTGGCATTTATATGTTGGAGATAAAGAGGTCGGAGTAGTTCACGAAAATCCTAGAAACCGTTATCCTAATGCTGAATATATTAAAGAGGGAAGCGACCATTCAGATATAGGTGTAGATGAAAAAGAATTATTCACTTATGAAAGTGTAAAGGCAGAAATAAAAGACAAAGTAATTCCATATCTTGATAGTAATCTTAGAGCGATGAGACATTATGGAGATTTGGATACAACATTACCTGTTTATGGTTCAAATGGAGTGAAAAAAGGAATATTTTACTGGTTACATGGAGGTCATTACCATGCAATAACTATAAAACAAATTATTCAAAATGCAAAAGCTGGCCAATATGGAGAATGTACTGCAAGAGAAATAGTAGCTGCTTTAAAATATATAATTCAAAATCCTGATAAAGAAATTGAATCAAAAGTAACTGTTGATAGAGAAGAAGTGGTAAAATATCTTATGAAAGTTTATAATCTAAAAGACAGAACGGATGTAAATATTATTGGAGATATTGCTTATGTTTATATAAATGATGAAACTTTAACATTCAGTTTAGCAGATTTTGAAAAGGTAAATGGAGAAATTAGATATAAAAAGAAACTTCCGGAAGTACCTAAAAAAGCTGATTCAAATGAGAAAAAGTCTGAAGAAAAGGAAGATACTACAGAATTACCTAAACAAAATGAAGAAAATAAAAAACTTCCAAGTATAGATAAATCTGAAAAAGATGATAAAAAAACTTCTCCAAAGTCTGAAGATAAAAAAGTTGATGAAAAGAAAGATGTAGAAAAATCAAATACAGATAAACTAACAAAATCAGACGAAAAGAGAGAAGAAAAGAGAGAAAAAAATAATTAATTTTACAATTTAATTAATATTCTAAATTTAAATCACTCAATTATAGAGTAAAATCTGTATTGAGTGATTTTTTGTGAATAAACAAGTTTATTTTAAATAAAATTTTTTAATTTAAAAATTTTTTCTAAATATGTTTATAAATTATGTTTTATGTGGTATAATATATTTGTAATCAATTAGCACTCAAGTTAATAGACTGCTAATAACTTTAATAGGAGGTATGTTATGAAATTAAAACCAATAGGAGATAAATTAGTTATAGAAATGGTTGAGGTAGAAGAAAAGACAAGTTCTGGAATAGTTCTTCCTACTTCTGCAAAAGAAGCACCAAGTGTTGCAAAAGTTTTAGCAATTGGTGATGAAATTTTAAAAGATGAAGATAAGAAAAATTTAATTAAAGTTGGAGATAAAATAATATTCTCAAAATATGCAGGAACTGAAGTTAAACTTGATAAAAAAGAATATATTGTTGTAAAAATTGCTGATGTTTTAGCAGTAGTTGAAGATTAGGAGGTTTTTAAATGGCTAAAGAAATTAAATTTAATGAAGAAGCAAGAAAAGGAATGGAAGCTGGTATTAATAAACTTTCAAATACAGTTAAAGTTACTCTTGGACCTAAGGGAAGAAATGTAGTTTTAGATAAAAAATTCGGTTCACCACTTATTACAAATGACGGTGTTACTATTGCAAGAGAAATTGAATTGGAAGATCCTTATGAAAATATGGGAGCACAACTTGTTAAAGAAGTTGCAACTAAAACAAATGATGTTGCAGGTGATGGTACAACTACAGCAACACTTTTAGCACAAGCAATTATCAGAGAAGGCTTAAAGAATGTTGCAGCAGGAGCAAATCCAATGATTATTCAAAAGGGAATTAAAAAAGCAGTTGATAAGGCTGTTGAAGGAATTAAAGAATTCTCAAAACCTGTTGAAACAAAAGAAAGTATTGCTCAAGTAGCATCAATTTCTGCAGCTGATGAAGAAGTTGGAAAATTAATTTCTGATGCAATGGAAAAAGTTGGAAAAGACGGTGTTATCACTGTTGAAGAATCTAGAAGTATGGGAACAACTTTAGAAGTTGTTGAAGGTATGCAATTTGATAGAGGATATGTTTCTCCATATATGGTAACAAATACTGAAAAAATGGAAGCTGAACTTGAAGATCCATATATTTTAATTACTGATAAAAAGATTACTAATATTCAAGAAGTTTTACCTGTATTAGAACAAATTGTTCAACAAGGAAAACCACTTTTAATTATTGCTGACGATGTAGAAGGCGAAGCAATGGCAACTCTTGTTGTTAATAAATTAAGAGGAACATTTAACTGTGTTGCTGTAAAAGCGCCTGCTTTTGGTGATAGAAGAAAAGATATGCTACAAGATATTGCAATTTTAACAGGTGGTACAGTTATTTCAGAAGATTTAGGATATGAATTAAAAGAAACATCTATTGAAATGTTAGGTAAAGCAAGAAGAGTAACTGTTGGAAAAGAACTTACTGTTATCGTTAATGGAGCAGGAGAACAATCAGCTATTGAAGAAAGAGTTGCTTTAATTAGAAATCAAATAGAAATAAGCGATTCTGAATATGATAGAGATAAATTACAAGAAAGACTTGCTAAACTTGCCGGTGGAGTTGCGGTAATTCAAGTTGGTGCAGCTACTGAAACAGAACTTAAAGAAAGAAAGTTAAGAATAGAAGATGCACTTGCAGCTACAAGAGCAGCAGTAGAAGAAGGTATTGTACCTGGTGGTGGAACTGTATTGTTAAATGTAATTCCAAAAGTTAAAGCACTTCTTGAAGAAACTAATGGAGACGAAAGAACAGGTGTTAATATAATTGTTAAAGCACTTGAAGAACCGGTTAGACAAATTGCAATCAATGCAGGTTTAGAAGGTTCAGTTATCGTTGAAAATGTTAAGAATGCTGAAGTTGGAATTGGTTTTGATGCTTTAAGTGAAAAATATGTAAATATGCTTGAAAATGGAATTGTCGATCCTACAAAAGTTACTAGATCAGCACTTCAAAATGCATCAAGTGTTGCATCAATGGTTTTAACAACAGAAGCTGCAGTTGCTGATGTAACTAAAGATGAACCAATGGGACAAATGCCTGGCGGAATGAATCCTGGAATGGGTTATATGTAGAAAGTAGTTAACTTATAGCTAAATTTATGGTAAAATAGAACTTGGATAAACCAAGTTCTTTTTTTATGGAGTTTTTATGATTAAATTATTTTTTAATATTATGTTTTTAATTAGTATTTCTATTTTAGTGATACATCAAAGTTTTTATTATTATCAATTTAATAAGATTTTTAAAAAATTGAAAAATTTAAGTGAAGAGAGAAATATTAGAGAAGATAGAAATTTAATTTTAGAGTATAATTATAATCTTGCACAGCTTAATTATATTTTTTGTGTATATTTTTGTGGGTTGTTGAAAAAAATTCTATATAAAAAGAATAATTTTGAATATGTTGAATAGGAGAAAGTTTTGAAAGATTATTTATTTATGTACAAAAATGAAGAAAAAATAGAATATGGAAAAGTTTTAAATTCAAAATTAAACTCCTATTATGTAAAAACATTTAATGATTTTGAAATTGGAGACATATACAGAGTAAGAGTTGTAAAAAAAGTTGATGCATTACAATGCTTTTTTGTAGAACTTAAAAATGGAAAAAATGGATTTTTAGACTTTAAAGATACCATTGGTGAAGTAAAAGTTGGAGATGTAATATTTGTTGAAATTTACAAAATAAATGCAGGAGAAAAAGCACCTAATGTTTCAATGAATTTCTCAATTTCTTCAATGTTTTCAGTTATATCTTATAAAAATAGAGAAGATATTTTGATTTCAAAAAATTAAAAGAACATAACTTTGACTTTGAAAAGATAAGAAATGTAAAATCAAATTTTTCAGTAAAATTGAGAACAAAAAGTGTCGATTGTGATGAAGACACTTTATTGAATGATATAAGAAAAAATGTAGAAAAAATGCAGGAAATAGTAGATAGTTTAAATAATTTACCGGTTCCGAAATTAATTTACAAAAAAGAGAATTTTTTAGAGGACTTTTTATTTAAAAATGAAAAATATTCCTGTATATTAAATGATAAAGAACTTTATAAAAGTTTTAAAAATAATAAATTTTTGAAAAATGAATTGATGTATGATGAAGAATATTCTCCAAAATATGATTATAATATCGGAGTATATCTAGAAGGATTAAATAAAAAATAGTTGAAGTTGAAGATATAAATATAGTTATAGAAAAAACGGAAGCACTTACAGTAATAGATGTAAATTCAAAGAAAAAACAAATGAAATAAATAAAAGTAAAAATGCATTATCTGTAAATTTAATAGCAATTGAAGAAATTATAAGACAGATTTCTTTTAGGGATATTTCGGGAATAATAATTGTAGATTTTATAAATATGAAAACAAAAGAAAAAGAAATTTTAGAAGAAAAAATTAAGGAAATACAAATCTTTGATAATAAGATTTGGAATTTTCA
This sequence comes from Parvimonas sp. oral taxon 110 str. F0139, assembly GCF_000214475.1. GTDB lineage: Bacteria > Bacillota > Clostridia > Tissierellales > Peptoniphilaceae > Parvimonas. The sequence continues at coordinate 79,546 of NZ_AFII01000001.1, forward strand.
CGGATTTACAAAACTTGGATTATATGAAATTACAAGACAAAGAGGAAAATAATGGAATTAAAAAATTTAGAAATAATTGACAATACCAATGAGGGACTTGGAGTTGCAAAAAGTGAAGAGGGAATAGTTTTTGTAAAAGGTGGACTTGTTGGAGATATTGTCGATGTTGAAATAACTCAAAAAAGAAAAAATTTTCTAACGGATATGTTAAAAAATATTTGAAATATAGTGAATACAGAGAAAATCTATACGATGAAAAACTAACAGATATCTATCATTTTATAAATCTAAAATATGAAAAAGAACTTGAATTAAAGAAAAAGATGTTCTTAGACAGCCTTAGAAAAAATACAGGTATAGAATTAGAAGATGTAGAAATTTTAGAGAATAAAAATAACTTAAATTATAGAAATAAAATTGAATTAAAGACAAATGAAAATTTTGAACTTTGTTACTGTGTGGATAATGGGGAAAGCAAAATAAAACTTGAAAATTGTCCATTAAGTGATGAGAGTATAAATGAATTTTTACCATTTTTACAAGCAAAATTAAAAGAATTTAAAATTAAATCCTATGATGTAAATACAGACGAAGGAATTTTGAAAAATATCAGCATAAGGTCAAATTTCAATTCTGAGATTATGATTACAGTTGTTGTTAAAAAAGACACAGTAGAAGTTGAAAATTTTGTAAAAAGTTTAAGTGAATATGAAAAATTAGTAATAGGATATATAAATATAAACCCTAAAAAAGCAAGTATAATTATGGGACAAGAAAGTAAATTAATATTCTTAAAGAAAAATTTTACTGATAAAATAGGAAAATATGAATTTAATATTTCCCCAAAGAGCTTTTTCCAAGTAAATAGATTTCAAACTGAAAATTTATATAAAATAGCTAAAGATTTTTTAGGAGAAAATAAAGATAAGAATTTGTTGGATTTATATTCCGGAATAGGAACTACGGGTATATATTTTTCAGACAATTTTAAAAAAGTAATCGGTGTAGAAGTTGTAAAAGATGCAGTAAAAGACGCTAAAGAAAATTTAAAAGTAAATGATGTGAAAAATGTTGAGTTTCTATATGGAAAAAGTGAAGAAAAGATTGAGGAAATCTTAAAAAATAATAATATAGATATAATTTCCGTAGATCCTCCACGAAAAGGACTTGATAAAAAGGTTGTAGATACTATTATCAAAAGTGATATCAAAAAAGTTGTATATGTAAGTTGTAACGGAGCGACACTTACAAGAGATTTAAAATATTTTATCGAAGCTGGATTTGAATTAAATAAAGTAAAACTATGTGATATGTTTAGTAAAACAGCACATTGTGAAGTGGTAGTTGAGATTGAGAAAGGTATTTAGTAATTTTGTACTATTATGATTTAAATAAAATTATAAGGAGAAAGAAAAGTGAAAATAACATTTTTGATTGGAAATGGATTTGATATAAATTTGGGTTTAAAAACTAAATATAGTGAATTTTTAGATTATTATCTAGATTCAAAAAAATTAGAAGATATTAAAGGTAGAAAATTAAGTGATGAGGAAATACTAAAAAAAGAACATATAGAAAGTTTTAAAAAATATGTAAATGATAATATTCATTTTTGGTGGTCTAAAGGTGAATTGGCTTTAGGAAAATACACATCTGAGTTGTCTGAAGGTGAAGGTAAAAGATTCTTAGATTGTCAAAGAGATTTTGCTAATGAATTATCAAAATACTTACAAAGTCAAGAAAAAAATATTGATTATGAAATTAATAAAGAAAAAATTATTAAATCATTATGTAACTTAAGTAATATAGTTAATATATTTCCTTATAAGATTAAAAATCAGATAATAAAAGTATTAGATAAATATAAATATGAAGATTATTATTATAATTTTATTTCTTTTAACTATACAACAACAATAACAAAATGTACAGAGCAACTTAATTCAAAAACTATCGGTTCTCATAATTCATGTTATGACTATTTAAACAATATATATAATATTCATGGAGATGTAAATGAAATGATATTAGGTGTGAATGACGAGTCTCAAATTACAAATATTAAAGTTTTTAATTGCGAAAACGGAAAAGAATATATTGATAGTTTAATAAAAGAAAATACTATCCAAGGTACATATTCTAGTATAGAAGAAGACGTTGTTGATTTAATAAATGGAAGTAAAATTATTTATATTTTCGGAATGTCAATTGGTGAAACAGATAAAAGATGGTGGGAAAGAATTATTAGATGGTTAAAAGATGATGAAATGAACCAATTGATTATTTATAAGCGAAAAAACCATGAAGAATCGGTATTACCTGCTGATAAGAAAATATTCGAAAAAGAAGTAAAAAATTCAATTTTAAAATATAGTGAATTTGATAAAGAAGATAATGAAAATCTAAAAAAAAGAATTATTATTACAAGCGAAAACATTTTTAAAGACATCGAAAATATAGCGGAATTTGAATAATATTCTGAAAAATAAGGAGTAGAGAAATTAATAAATTAAGGATTGTTAAAATATTTTTATGGAGTAATTATGGATAATTTGGGTCTTTATCAATTTATAAATAAGTGGAAAGATTATATTACTAATGTAAGTGAATATGAATTTAAGAAAGATTTTAATAAGATGTTTGAAGAATATCGAAAATTAGATATTTTTGAAAATTCTGGTTTGCGTTTTTCAAAGAATTTTTTTAGGAAAATTAAATCTCACATTAAATTAAAATATATTATAGAGCATTATTTAGATTTAACTGCCCTTACGTCAATTTTACTTATTAAATTAAAGGTTTTTAAATATTGTAGAGATGTAAAAGAATATCGTTTATGTATTGAATGTCTTTTTAATCAGATTCTTTTTGTTTTAAAGATGAATCCTTTTTCAATTGGAAAGAAAATAAATGAGATAAAAATAACTTCAAATAATGTTGGTTATAGATTTCCTAATGAAGAACTTAAGGAGATTGAACAGAATATTTTTATAAATATTAATGGAGATGTCTGTGTTTCAAATTATTATTATTGGAAAAAGCAAAATGAAAGTACAAGTATAAAGAATTTTAAAATTGATGATAAAAAAGTAAAGAAAATTTTTAAGCTGATTTCTAAATTTTTAGAGGATAATTATGTTTATTACAGTTTAGAACATTCAATAGAAATTGGATATTGGGAAATGGAACTTACAGATTCAGATTATGAAAGTTATAGATATGAAGGTAATTTAAGATATAATATAAGAGTCGACGGAGAAAGTCTTTCCGAAAAAATTAGAGAAATATTGAATTACGATAATTTACTTTTATTTGATAATTGTGAGTATGATAAAATTAATCGAATTCAGTTAGATTATAAGAATGTTAAAAATGTAGATGATAAGGATTTTGTATATACTGAAAAACTTATTTTAAATAGGGATAGCAATTCTATTGAACATACTCAGATAAGCGATGATGTAAATTATTATATGAAATTAAATGTAAATAAACATTTTAAAGATTTATTAGAGGATTTATATGATCCAAATATGCTTGAGACTAGAGAAAAAAATGATAATTTTGTTGAAATTCCTAACGAAAAAAGAGATTATGAGATGATTGTAGATTTTAAAAAATCTCCTAGAAAAGTTATTAAAGGCTCTTATGATAAGGAAGGACTTCCTTATGAATGGAAAGATATAATTGAAGAAATTAAGAGTTTTATGATATATTTTTATAAAATTGAAGTTTTAAGTAAGGATTTTTATGATAAGCCAAGACGTGAATATGGAGAATTAATTTATTGCAAAGTTGAATTTAGAAATTCATATAAATACTATTATTATATAACTACAGATGATTCCATCAGTGAGGGAGATTATGTTTTAGTTCCTGCAGGAGATAAAAACAAAGTGGAAATAGTGGAAGTTAAAAGTGTAGAATATTATAAGGAAAAATATGTTCCTTATCCACTTAATAAAGTAAAACATATTTTAAGAAAATGTACTGATGATGAATTAGATGAAATAGGTGATGAATATTAAATTTTAGTTTTATAGTTTTGCAGTCAATTTGAAAGGAGATTTTAAAATGGATAGTCAATTTGAAAAGATAAAAGTTCTTGAGAGTTCAAATACAAAAAAGGAATTGAATATAAAATTATATGGTGATGAACAGGCGAATGCTGTATTGAAATTTCATAAACAAATTGAGGAATATAAAAAAACTCCACTCGTTTGTCTTCATAATTTAGCTTCAAAGTGGAATGTTGGTGCAATCTATGTAAAAGATGAGTCAAAGCGTTTTTCACTAAATGCATTTAAAGGACTTGGTGGAAGTTATGCGATGTTTAGAATTTTATGTGATGAATTAAATCTTAACCCTGATACTACAAGTTTGAACGATTTGTTATCTGATAAGTATAGAAAAAGACTTGAACAGATTGAATTTGTAACATGTACTGACGGAAATCATGGTAGAGGTGTTTCTTGGGCTTCAGGATTATTTGGATGTAAAGCTCATGTTTATATGCCTTATGGAACAGCAGAAGTTCGTGCAGAAGCAATTCGTAAAGTTGGACCTGCTGAGGTAGAGATTACAGATTTAAGTTATGATGATACAGTTAAATATGCTTTAGAAATGAGTAAAAAATATGGTTGGATATTAATTCAAGATACTTCTTGGGATGGATATGAGAAAATTCCGACATGGATTATTCAAGGGTATCTCACAATGGCTTATGAAATTACTGAAGAGTTAGAAAACTTAAATGTCATTCCTACACATATATTTTTACAGGCAGGAGTTGGCTCAATGGCTGGAGGAATGATTGCATATTTTGTAGAACATTATAAAAATAAAAAACCTATATTTACTATTGTAGAGTCAAATGTTGCCGATTGTATTTATCGTTCTGCTGAGATAGGCGATGGGAAATCTTATTCTGTAGGAGGCGCACCAACGACTATTATGGCAGGATTGAATTGCGGAACAACTTGTAGTCTTATTTGGCCAATTATATGGAATTATACTGATTTTTATATTTCCGGTTCTGATGATATGGCAGTTGATGGAATGAGAACCTATGCTTTTAATAAAGGAGAAGATTTAAAAATTATTTCTGGAGAATCAGGTGCTTCAACAATGGGTGCATTACTTGGAGTTTTGGCAGAACCTTCTATGGAAGAGATGAAGAAAAAAATGAAAATAGATGAAAATTCTGTTATTCTTTTAATTAATACAGAAGGAGATACTGATCCGGAAAATTATAAAAAAATTATAAATGGAGATTGGAACAATTAAATTGTTTGTTTTTTGGGAGGAATTATGAAAGAGCGTATAGTACTATGGGATAATCTTAAATTTATTTTAATAACACTTGTTGTTATTGGACATTTTGCTGATGAATTTACAGCTAAATCAGATGTGTATAAAAGTGTATTTTTATTTATATATACTTTTCATATGCCTCTATTTATTTTTATTTCAGGATTGTTTCATAGCGAAAAAAATATTATAAAAAAGTGTATTTTTTATTGTAGTATTGGATTTTTGTATAAAATAATAACCTTAATTTTTGATAGATTAAGCGGGAATAGCAATGTTAGCTTCAACCTTTTATCTGATGGGGGAATATCATGGTTTATGTTTGTTCTTGCAATTTATACGATAATATCTTATGTTATAAAAGATGAAAATAAAAAATATATTTTAGTTTTTTCAGTAGTTTTGGCCTGTTTTACCGGATATGACAAATCTATTGGAGATTTTTTGTATTTATCAAGAGCTATTGTGTTTTTTCCTTTTTATTTGTTAGGGACAATGCTTAAAAGTGAGGATATAATAAGTATTAAAAATAAATATAAAGGACTTTATATAGTTTCGATATTGATTTTATTGATATGGGGATTTTTGTGTTTTTATAAAATAGATAAATTTTATATTTTACGATATTTATTTACCGGAAGAAACGCGTTTTATGAACCAATAGTAAGATATGGAGCTTTGGCAAGACTATCTTGTTACATATTGTCGTTATTGATACTTTGCTCTTTTATAATCTTAATACCAAATAAAAAATTAAGTGGATAAGCAATATGGGTAAAAACTCGATAAATGTTTATTTTTGGCATTGGAAATTCTATATTTTACTTGAAAAACTATTTTGTATTTCAAGCTTATTTTATGCAGGAGTTATGGGAAAGATTGAATTTTTATTTGTAGGATTATTCATAAGTGTTGTGCTATCACAAAGAGGAATATTTGAATTTCCTATAAAACAAATTAAAAGGTATTGCTTTTCTTAAGTTTGTGTCGACTGAAAATATGGAGATTAAAGCAAATAAGAAAAAGGGTATAAAAGTAATAGGTATTAAAAAATAAGTAAAGTAAATAGAAATTTTTAAATTATATCTATGATTAATTAAAGTTAAAATGAAAATAAGGAGGTAAAATATGAAAGCTATTATTTTCTACTATTCAAATAGTGGTAAGACTAAAGATGTTGCAACAAAAATCCAAGAAAATCTTGGTTGTGATATGATAAGTATAGAACCTGAAGTTTCTTATGGTTCATATTTTAAAGCTATTGGAAGAGCGAGAGATGAAAAAAAGAAGGATATAACAGCTAAATATGTAGCACCAGTTGTAGATATTTCTGATATTGATGTTGTTTTAGTGGGATATCCAATTTGGTTTAGTAAACCACCAATGATTGTATTAGATTATTTAAAAAATATAATTTAGATGACAAAAAAGTAGTTCCTTTTTCAACATCTGGATCTACTAATGTTAAGACAACTCTTAACACACTTAAAGAATATATTGGGAAGGCAGAACTATGTCTTCCATATAGTAAGGCAATAATATTTAAAACAAACTTTAATAAATGGATTGAAAAAGTTAAAGAATTATAGTATGTAGGCTTTTGATACTTAAAATAAAAAATACAGTCATTTAATTGAACTGGATTTAAAAATACAAAAATTATTAAAGGAATGTAATCCATAATTAATAGGAGACATTCCTTTTAAATTATTCTTAATTATTTGAGTCGGAAATGATTAAAACCAATTTGTTTTTTCATCCCTAAATTTTGGTATTTTTCCATTTTGATAAGGATTATAGTTGTTTCGATTACAGCCGAATTCTTTTAATTCTTTTATTTTATTATCATCAGTCCATACAATAAGAGAAATTCCGTCAAAATCTTCGATACTTCCATTATTCATTTTATTCTTAAAATACCATTCTACAATAGTTTGATTACCTTTATGAAAAAATTGTTTAATTGTCCAATCTATTACCATTCCACGATTATTCCATTCATTAAACCATAATTTTACTGTTTCACGATTTTCATATTTGGGGCTCCAACTTTCTGTGTAAATAACATCTTCTGTAAAAATTTCATCTATTCCTAAATCTTTTTGTTTTATCCACATATCAAACCATAGTTGAATTATTTTTCTTTTTATTCATCATACACCACCATATAAGCAATTCTCAATCAATTAAATAAACACAATTAAAAGAATGTTTTTATCATTATAACACATTTACATATAGTTTTATAGTATTCATTTTTACTTATAACAGTCATTATTTCCTATATGTTTTCACAGAATAATTTTTCTATTATTTTTATATTTAAAAACTGACCTTCAAAAAATTATTTTAAATTTATTAAAGTCAGTTTTAATTTATTAATATACAATGTTTTTATAATAGTTTAAATTTGTTTTTTCAAAGTCTATTATTCCTTCTTTTTTAATTTTCCAAGCTCTCTAGAAAGATTGCTTCTATCAAGTGCAAGGTAATCAGCCATTTCATTTCTATTTAGATTTATTTCAAAGTTATTATCTAATGATAGTTGCTTTTTTTGATTTGAAAGATATTCTAATATTTTTTCTCTCGTAGTTCTTTTTGACAAGATTTGTAATTTTTTGTTTAAAATTAAATTTTTCATAGAGATTATAGTTAAAAAATTATTTAGAATTTTTTGGTAATATTGAGAATTAGATAAACTACTATACTCAATCCAAATTACAGAAGAACTTGTTAGAGAAATTATTTCGTGAGGAATTTTCATTTCTAATGAAACTAAGGCTTCGCCAAATGAATCTCCTTTTTCAAAAACATTTAAAATATTTCTATTTCCAAAATAATCGAAATTAGAAACTGCAATTCTTCCATTTGTAATTATTCCAAAATATTCTACTTTTGTATTTTCAGCTAGAATTATATCATTTTTTTTATAATTTTTTTCGTAAAAAGATACTACTGAAAATATTTCTATTATTTCATCTATTGAAAAGTCCTTAAATATTGGACATTCTTTTATTATTTCAAAGTTATTCAAGTTTACCTCCTAAAATTTATTAATTATATTTTAGAACTTTTTTTTACATTTTTCAATATATTTTGTTTATAATTTATTAATAATTATTTAATATGGTTGCTATAAACTGACAAAGTTTGAAAAAAATAGTTATACATTCTAAAAAACATTGTAAAAAATATTGCAATAAATTTGAATAGGTGTTATAATACTTAAAACGAGAGTACGTTTTAGATTTTACATATTAATAAAATTAAATGAAAACAAAAATGGTAGGAGGTTTATTATGTTAGACGATAAAATTTCTGTTGCAGTTATAAAACGTTTACCTAAATATTATAGATACCTTGAACTTATTGGAGATAAGGGAATAATTAGAGTATCTTCTCAAGAATTAAGTAAAATTACAGGTTTAACTGCATCACAAATTAGACAAGATTTGAATCACTTTGGTGCATTCGGTCAACAAGGCTATGGATACAATGTAGAAGAGTTAAAAATTGAATTGGAAAAAATTATGGGTGTTGATAAGCCTTATAATGTAGTTATTATTGGTTTTGGTAATATTGGTAGTGCATTGTTAAACTATAGTGGATTTAGAAAAAAAGGATTTAAGGTTGTAGGAATTTTTGATAACTCATCAGATATTATTGGAAGTAAACAAAATGATGTTGTTGTTAAAGATATTTCAGAATTAGAAGAAGTTGTAACTAGAGAAAAAGTTGATATTGCAATTTTAGCGATTCCTGCAAGACCTGCACAAGAAATAACTGATAAACTAGTTGCTTGTGGTATAAAAGGAATTTGGAATTTTGCACCAATTGATTTGAAATTACCAAGGAATGTTGTGCTTGAAAATGTTCATTTAGATGGAAGTCTTTTAACTCTTACTTACTATATGAATAGTTTAAAGGATTATCCAGGAGTAAGATAGAGTTATATTATATCAAGGTGTGTTCAAAAACCTTGATTTTTTATGAGTATACAATAAAACTCTTTTTTAAGAGTTTTATTTTTTTTGTTTTATGCTATAATTGAAATAAGTTTTATTTGAGGGAATGGTCATTAAATGATTGTTTTTGTGACAATTTATATGTTAAAAATAATCTTTAAAATTTCTCTTTTTTAAATCTTAATTGCAAAGAATAATTATATTGTATTTTAATGCTGAGGATATAATACAATAAATTTAAAATTTTTTGAAATAATATTAATTTATTTATATCTTTAACTTTTATAATTAGTTAAGTTATAAGGTATTTCAATTTAATAATATTGATAAAATGGCTTATGAAAGGCTTAAGATATATGAATTATATTGATGGTATTTTAGAAAAATATGGGCTAAATTTTGATGAACTATTAATATTAATAGTTTCATTTACAGTGTTTTTACCATTTTATTTTTTAATATTCGCTTTTAATGCTCTATTTTTCTATTTAATAGTTAGTGGTAAAATTATTCCTATATTAAAAGGAACTCCATATGTTAAAAATGTTTTAGCATTTACTCTACTAATATTCGTAGTTTCAGTGTTTAAACATAATTTATATGGTATTGGAGTATCAATAATTATATTTGAATTTGCTATGTTTTTTATGTACTATAGATCTGTTATAAATAGAAAGTTATTTTCAAGGATTATTAACCTGTATATGATTGTTTCAATATTTTGTTTTATTTTGACAATTCTTTCAGTACTATATAGTAAGTTTAGTATGGATTTAAAGATGTATGAATTTATAGAATATATGGCTTTGCATAGACCAGTATCGTCATTTTTTAATACGAATTACTATGCTACAATTTGTGAATTCATAATTATAATAGCAATGTATTATTTTTATCAAATAAAATAAAATAATAGACTGTATTTTTTGTGTGTAAGTACACTTGCATTTATAGTTCTGTTTTTGACAGAAAATAGAACTGCATTACCAACAATTTTGATTGCAACTTTGGTGCTTTCTTTAACGAAAAATAATAAAAAAGTTTTGTTTTTCTTGGAATTTTTACAGTGGTCATAGTAATACTTATGATTTTTTCTAATAGGATTTTTCCAAGATATGAATTTATAGGAAATTCTCTTGGAACAAGGAAAGAAATTTGGGATAACGCTATTAAACTATTTAAACAAACTTTCTTGTTTGGTAGTGGTCCAATGGCTTATCAAAATGCAACTTGGGTAACTCACCCGGCAAACCATGCTCATAACATAGCTTTAGATGTGTTAATTAATTTCGGTATTGTCGGTATTTTGGTAATTGCACCTCTTTTTGTAGGAATAGTTAAGCAAGTATATAGTATAAGAAAAAGAAATTTATTTAGACTCATAATAGCTTTAACTGTTGTAGTTGTTTTGCATGGAATGTTGGATGTTACAATCCTATGGCATCAAACTGCTTATATTTATTTTAGTGTATTACTAGCGGTTGGAAAAGTTAGTAACTTTGAATCTAAATTTATTTTCTAAAAAGGTGTTTTATGATAGTTTTGAGTGTTAATGGCTTAACTAAGTCGTTTTTAAGTGAAAATATATTAGAAAATGTGACTTTTTCAATTTCTAGCAGAGATAAAGTTGGAATAGTAGGAGATAATGGAAGTGGCAAAACTACATTATTTAACCTTTTAATTAAAGATTTATCTGCTGATAGTGGAGAGGTAAATTTTGCAAAAAATGTAAATCTATCTATTTTAAAACAAAATATTTCTTATACTAGTGATAAATCAGTTTACGAGGAATGTCTAGAAGTTTTTGAAGATATTATTTTTCTTGAAAAAGAGATAAGAGAATTAGAGATTGAAATGGGTAATAAGGATTTAAGTGAAGAAGAAATTCACAAACTTTTTGATATATATGAAAGTAAAAGACATTATTTTGAAGAAAATAATGGATATTCTTATAATTCAAAAGTTAGAGGAGTTTTGTTTGGACTTGGTTTTTTAGAGGAAGACTTTTCTAAATCAGTTAATAATTTGAGTGGTGGGCAAAAAAGTAGATTACATTTAGCAAAAATTTTACTTAAACCGTCAAATTTGATTTTACTTGATGAACCAACAAATCACTTAGATATAGAATCTATTCAGTTTTTAGAGTCTTATCTAAGAGAATATAAAGGAAGCTGCCTTATTGTTTCTCATGATAGGTATTTTTTAAATGCTGTTTGTAACAGGATTTTTTCAATAGAGAATAAGAAATTAAAGGTTTTTAATTGTGGATATGATGAATATATTTCAAGACGTGAAAAAGATTTTGAAATTAATAGACATCTTTATGAAAAACAACAAAAAGAGATTTCTAGGCAGAAAGAAATTATTCAAAGATTTGAAAATTATGGAAATAATAGATTTATAAAGCAGGCAAGTTCAAGACGCAGACTTCTTGATAAAATGGATTTGATTGAAAATCCAGAAATTTATAAAAATTCAATGAGATTAAAACTAGTTCCAGAAGTTGAGTCTGGAAAAGATGTTTTGGATATTTCAGATTTGACAATGGGATTTAATGATAAAATTTTATTTAATAATATAAATTTAAATATCTATAAAGGAGATAAAATTGGTCTTGTTGGAAAGAATGGAGTTGGTAAAACAACTTTATTCAAAATAATTTGTAATAATCTTGAGGCTTTAAAAGGAAAATGTGATTTAGGTGCTAGAGTATCAATTGGGTATTACGATCAGGAGCAAAAAACTTTAAGTAATCAAAATACAGTTATGGATGAATTTTGGGATGCTTATCCAAAAATGAATAATTTTGAAGTTAGAAGTCATCTTGCAAAGTTTAACTTTTTTGATGAAGATTTATTTAAATCTGTTGGAGAATTAAGTGGTGGAGAAAGAGCAAGGCTTGAACTTTTAAAACTAATGTTGTCGAAATCTAACTTTTTACTTCTTGATGAACCAACGAATCATTTAGATATTGAAAGTAAAGAGGTTTTAGAAAAAGCAATTGTAGATTATTCTGGAACAGTTCTCACTATTTCGCATGATAGATATTTTTTAAATAAAGTTGTAAATAAAATTTGGTTATTAGAGGATAGTAAAATAACAGAATATTATGGGAATTATGATTACTTTTTAGAAAAGTTAAATGAAAAAAATGAAATAGAAGAAAAGATAATCTCAAAGACAGAAATTGAGAAAGAAAAAAGAAGAAAAGAGAATTAGAAAGACAAGAAAGAGCTAAAAAACAAAAATTGAAGGAAATTGAAGATAAAATTTTTGAAATAGAAGATAAAATTGAAACTTGTAATAGAGATATTCAAAATCCAGAAATTTTTAATGATAAAGATAAATTTTTAAAACTTAGTAAAGATTTGTCTCAATTGATAGAAGAAAAGGAAAATTTATATTTAGAATGGGAAAATTACTTGTAGGAGAATAGTATGAATAGTGTTAATCCGTTAGAAAATGTTCAAATGATTTTAAAAAAATCTTGTGAAGTTTTAGATTTAGATGAAAGTGTTTATAATCTTTTAAAGGAACCAGAAAGAACTATAGAAATAAATATACCTGTAAAAATGGATAATGGAAAATTTAGAATTTTCAAAGGTTATCGTTCTCAACATTGCGATGTTATGGGTCCATATAAAGGAGGTATCAGATTTCATCAAAGTGTAAATGGGGATGAAGTTAAAGCTTTATCTATTTGGATGAGTTTAAAATGTTCAGCTACTCATTTGCCTTTTGGCGGTGGAAAAGGTGGAATAATAGTAGATGTAAATGAATTATCTGAAAATGAGCTTGAAAAACTATCAAGAGGATATGTTAAAGAGCTTTATAAATACATTGGAGATAGATTTGATATTCCAGCACCTGATGTAAATACAAACGAAAAATTATGGCTTGGATGTTAGATGAGTATATAAAATTAACCGGTAATAATACTCTTGCAACTTTTACCGGAAAAGCGTTAGGCTTTGGAGGATCTTTTGGAAGAAAAGAGGCAACAGGAGTTGGAGTTGCTGTTATGACTAGAGAATCCTTAAATAAATTAGGTATTAATATAAGAGATTCAAAAATTGCAATTCAAGGTTTCGGAAATGTAGGTTCTAATACTGCGAAACATTTAGCAAGAATGGGTGGAAATATTTTAGCAGTTTCAGAATTTGATAATGAACATGGTGTTTACACCATATATAATGAGAATGGATTTAATGTTTTTGAACTAATTGATTATTTTTCAAAAAATCATACATTATATGATTTTAAGGGTTCTAAACATATTTCAATAGATCAATTTTATTCTTTAGATGTAGATGTTCTTATACCTTGTGCTTTAGAAAATTCAATTACAGAAGAAGAAGCTCAAAAAATAAGAGCTAAATTAATTGTTGAAGGGGCTAATGGCCCTGTTAATTATCTTGCCGATAGAATATTAAGTCAAAAAAATATTGAAGTAATTCCAGATATTCTAGCAAATTCAGGCGGTGTTATAGCTTCTTACTATGAATGGGTACAAAATATTTCGGGAATTGATATGACAGAAGATGATGTTTTAAATAAAGTAGAGTATAAAATGCTACTTGCTTATAATGAAATAATGAAGATAAAAGATAAATATGATGTAACAATGAGACTTGCTTCTTATATTTATTCAGTTTTAAGACTTTATAAGATATTAAAGTTAAGATCTAGAATTTAAAAAATATAATTATTATATTTAGGTACTTGACATAATCAAAAAAATATTTTATTATATTACTATAAGTTAAGTGATAATATAGTTTAATAAATAAAAAATTTTGTAAATTGGTTTTTTTTTCTCTATTTAGAGGTAAAAAGAAGACCAATTTTTTTATAGGAGGAATTTATGAGCAGAATTGATGATTTTGGAAAATTTACTTTTAATAAAAGTGCAATGAAAAGAAAACTGCCGTATCCTGTATATTTAAAATGGAAGAATGCTATCAGAAAAGAAGAACTTTTGGATAAAGACAGTGCAGATATAATTGCGCATGCAATGAAAGAGTGGGCTATAGAAAAGGGAGCAACACATTATTGTCATTGGTTTCAACCGTTGAATGGTAATACTGCAAAAAAACATGAGAGTTTTATAAGTAAATCAAGTGAAAATTTGCCTATAGTTAGATTTTCAGGAGAGGAACTTTTAAAGAGTGAGCCAGATGCTTCGTCTTTTCCAAATGGAGGAATGAGATCAACTTTTGAAGCTAGAGGTTATACATATTGGGATTGTACTGCAAATGCTTTTATTATGGATAATATTTTATATATTCCATCAATATTTGTTTCTTTTGATGGTATAAGTTTGGATAAAAAAGCTCCACTTTTAAAAAGTATGGACTTTTTATCAAAACAAGCTACTGCTTTATATAATTTATTTTCAGATGATAAGATTTTTAGAGTTAGAATAAAAGTTGGCTTAGAACAAGAATTTTTCTTGATTGACAGGAAATTCTATGAACAGAGAGTTGACCTTATAAATACGGGAAGAACATTAATCGGTGAAATGCCACCTAAGGATCAAGAGCTATTACAGCATTATTTTGGTTCAATTCCTAAAAGAGTTATGAATTATTATAATAGTATAAATAAAAAATTAGAGGATTTAGGTATTAATTCTAAAACTGAACATAATGAAGTTGCTCCTGGTCAGTTTGAAGTTGCAATTCTATATGATACAGTAAATGTTTCTGTTGATAATAATCAAATTGTTATGGAAGTTTTAAGAAAAACAGCTTATGAGCATGATCTTGTCTGTTTATTACATGAAAAGCCATTTAAAAATGTAAATGGAAGTGGAAAACATAATAATTGGTCTTTGGTTACAAATTATGGTAAAAATTTATTTAAATTACCAAAAAAAGATGATGAAGTAGAGAGACTACTTTTTGCTATATTTATGATTTCTACAGTCTCAGCTGTAAATAAATATTCTTCATTACTTAGAGTTTCATCTTCAAGCGTTAGAAATGATTTAAGACTTGGAGGAGATGAAGCTCCACCATCAATAGTATCTGTTTATTTAGGAAATGAAATTGAAAATGTATTATGTGATATTTTAGATATGGAAGTTAAAAATCCAATAAAATTAAATGATTTTAATATTAGTAATCTGGAATTTGCACCAAGAGATACTGATGATAGAAATAGAACATCACCTTTTGCTTATACTGATGGAAAATTTGAGTTTAGAATGTTAGGTTCAATGCAAAGTGCAGCAGATTGTAACATAATTTTAAATACGATAGTTGCTTCAGAGCTTAAAAATATTTTACAGAAAGTTGAAAATATTAATGATAAGTCTGAAAGAATTGTGGCTTGCAAAAATATTCTAAAAGAAATCTTTGTTGAAAGTGAAAGAATTTTATTTTCTGGCGATAATTACTCAAAAGAATGGATTGAAGAAGCAGAAAGAAGAGGACTTAAAAATAATAGAACATATTTAGAAGCAATATTAAGTGCAAAAGAATCAAAAGAGTATGATGTTCTTTTGAAAAATGGTATTTTAAATTATTTAGAATTAGGTGCAGTTTATGATGTTTGCATTGAAGATATAAAGAATACTTATTTGCTAGAGATGAAAACATTAATTAATATGATTAATAAAGATGTCATTCCATCTTGTATACAAGAACTTAATTTTGAAATAAATTTGAATGAAAGAGTAAAAAATGTTAAACTAAATGAGAGAATTAACAAACTAAATAATTTGCTTGAGGGATTATTTGTTAAACTTGATGAATTTAATGAATTTGAAAAAACAATAAAAAATAAAAATGGAATTGAAGAAGTAATAAGTTTACATAAATTCGTTCCTAGAAAAATAGAAGAAATTAGGAAAATAAGTGATGAAATTGAATCAAATGTTTCAAGAGAAAATTGGAAAATACCAACTTATGAGGAAATGTTTAGAGTATTAAATTAGGAGGATATTATGAGCAAATTTATTTTCATTACCGGAGGAGTTGTTTCTGGAATAGGTAAAGGAATATGTGGAGCAAGTTTGGGAAGGCTTTTAAAAGATAGAGGATTTAGTGTTTTTATGCAAAAATTTGATCCATATATAAATGTTGACCCGGGTACTATGAGTCCTTATCAACATGGAGAAGTTTTTGTAACAAAAGATGGAGCAGAAACAGATTTGGACTTAGGTCATTATGAAAGATTTATTGATGAGGAACTTACTCAAAGAAGTAATGTTACTACTGGAAGAATTTATAGTGAAGTAATTCAAAAGGAACGTAGAGGAGATTATAACGGTTCAACAGTTCAAGTTATTCCACATATTACTGATAGAATAAAGGGATATGTTTATAAGGCTGCTGAGGAAAGTAAAGCTGATATAATTATAACTGAAATTGGTGGTACAGTTGGAGATATTGAATCACTACCTTTTATTGAAGCAATTAGACAAATTCATGCGGAAAATAAAAAAGAAGATGTTTTATTTATTCATACTACTTTAGTCCCTACTATACCGGGATCAGATGAATTAAAAACTAAACCAACCCAACATTCTTTTAAGGAACTTATGAGTCAAGGAATAAAGACTAATATAATAGTTGTTAGAAGCCCTGAAAAAATTTCTGATGAAATAAAAAATAAAATTAGTCTTTTCTGTGATGTTCCAAAAAGTGCAATTGTTCAATCTGAAAATGTTGATTTTATATATGAAGTTCCTGTTAGATTACATGAACAAGGCTTAGATGATTATGTTTTGCATAAACTTTGCCTTGAAGGAAAGCCAATTATAAAAAATAATTGGAAAGAAATGATTGATTCATATAAAGAGGTAAAATCTGAATTAGAAATTGGACTTGTTGGCAAATATGTTCAACTTCATGATGCTTATCTTTCAGTCTCTCAAGCGTTAATAGATGCAGGATATAAAAATGCTCATAAGATTAATATTCATTGGATAAATTCTGAAGAAGTTACTGAAGAAACGGCTAAAGAAGTATTTAAAGGAATTGATGGAATTATAGTTCCGGGAGGTTTTGGTGGCAGAGGAATTGAAGGAATGATTGCTACAAGTAAATATGCAAGAGAAAATAATATTCCTTATTTTGGAATATGTCTTGGAATGCAAATTGCAATTATAGATATAGCAAGAAATGTCGCAAATCTTGAAGGAGCAGATTCAACTGAAAAAGATGATACTACCAAATATCCAGTTATAGATTTGATGGAAAATCAATTTGATGTTGAAAATATAGGTGGAACTTTAAGACTTGGTAATTATGATTGTAAACTTTTAAAGAACACTAAATCTAGAGAACTTTATAATTCTGAAATAATTCAAGAAAGACATAGACACAGATACGAATTTAACAATAAATATAGAAAAGAACTGGAAAAGGCTGGAGTTATTTTCTCCGGGATAAATCCTGAACTTGATTTAGTAGAAATTATAGAATACACTAGTAGCGATTATTTTGTAGCTTGTCAATTCCATCCTGAATTCAAATCAAGACCAAATAAAGTTCATCCATTATTTGACGGATTTATAAAGGCATCTATAAAAAATAAAAATAAGTAGTTAATATTAAGTAAGAAACAGATTTATATTTGTTCCTTACTTTTTTATATGCTAATATAGACATGTGTTTTGTAAAATGATATAATTTTAGTGAAAAAATTTTTAATAATGATATTAATATAGGAGGAAATAATAGTGGGATTATTTGATATTGTTAAAAAAGCTATAACAGGAGCAAGTGATGAGGATAACAAAAAAATAAGGCAAGGATGCGTGAAATTTTCAATTCTTGTGTAGAAAACGGCGACGAATATAAGTTAATTTACTGTCATATGCAAAATGAGACTAATGCTGTTGTTGTAAAAGTTACAAAACATAGTAATTTTATTGTAGGATATAAAGAGGGAGAAGTTGTTATAATTGATGTAAATGCTACATTATCAGAATATGGAGAACCAGAATTCTTTAATAAAGAAAATGGAGCAACAATAAAAACATTTGTAGGTTATTGTGTTGCTGATAAAGAAAATGTACATTATCAATTTGAACCTATAACATTTGAGCCAGGATTTGTAAACGGTGCAAAATATAAAGTATCAATTTCACAAAGTGTTGCTGAAGTTTCTGAATTCCGTAAATTCTTCAAACGTGGATTGTAATTTAATATTTATTTTATAAGATTTTGACGATTAAGATTTCTTCTTAATCGTTTTTTTGTTGAAATAGACCAGGAATTGAAAATTTATATATAAAATAATTGTAATAAAATATAAAAAATGTTAAAATTAGAATGAAATAAGTAATTGAAAAAAATTATTAATGATTTGGAGAAAAATATGTTATTAGTTATAGATGTTGGTAATACAAATATCGTATTAGGTGTTTATGAAGGATATTCACTAATTTGTGATTTTAGACTTAATACGATAAAAAATAAAACAAGTGATGAATATGCAATGTCAATTACAGAAATATTACATGCTAACGATATTAAAAAATCTGAAATTGACGATGTTGTTGTAGCATCAGTTGTTCCTGATGTTATGCATTCAATTGAAAATGCTATAAAAAAATATTTTAATTTAAAACCAATAATTATTGATGATAATTGTGATTTGGGAATAAAAATAAATCACGATAATCCAAAAACAATTGGAGCAGATAGAATAGTAAATTCAGTTGCAGGAATTAAAAAATATGGAGTTCCTTTGATAATTATAGATATTGGAACAGCTATTACTTTTGATGTAGTTGATGAAAATTCAGTTTATCAAGGTGGAGCTATAATTCCAGGAATTGGAATTTCATCAGAAGCACTTTTTTTAAAAACTGCAAAACTTCCAAGAGTAGAACTTTATAAACCTGAAAGAATTGTAGCTAAAAATACAATGGATAATATTAGAGTTGGTATGGTAATTGGATATATTGGACTTATTGAAAAGTTGATTGATGAAATTGTAAAAGAGATGAATTTTGATGTTTCTAAGTTAAAAGTTGTTGCAACAGGTGGATATTCCAGCTTAATTACTAAAGATATAGATGAGATTAATATTATAGATAAGAAACTTACTCTTGATGGAATGCTTGAAATCTATAAGATGAAAAAGGGGTTATAGTATGCTTGATGGAGATATTTTTTTAGCACCACTTGCAGGAGTTAGCGATGTTGCATATAGAATTTTAGCTAGTGAAATGGGAGCGAGTTTAACTTTTACTGAGATGGTTTCTATAAAAGGATTATATTATGATAATGACAAAACTTCAATTATAACTTATATTGACAAAAGAGAAGGACCTGTTGGATTACAAGTATTTGGAAGTGATGAAAATATTATGGCAGAAATAATCCAAAATAGGTTTAATAAAAGAGATGATATTTATCAACTTGATTTGAATTTAGGATGCCCTGCTCCAAAAATTGTTAAAAATCATGAGGGAAGTTACTTGATGAAAGAACCCAAAAAGGTTAAAAGTATTGTTTCAACTATGGTGAAAAATTCTAAAGTTCCCGTAAGTGTTAAAATTAGATTGGGTTTTGATGAAAAAACAAAAACTTTTTAGAAGTTGCTGATGCTATTGTTGAAGCTGGAGCTTATATGATTACATTACATGCAAGAACAAGAGAAATGTTTTATTCAGGAAAGGCTGATTGGAATGCTATAAAAACTTTGAAAAATCATGTTCCTATAAAAGTAGTTGGAAATGGAGATGTTTGTAGCGTTGAAGATTATGTAAGAATGAAAGAAGAAACCGGAGCTGATGCAGTTGCAATTGGAAGGCATTCTCTTGGGAATCCATTTATTTTTAAACAAATTAAGGATTATAATTTAACAAAAAAATACTCATCTCCAACTTTGGAAGAAGTTATTGATACTATAAAAAGGCATTATAAACTGGAGTTGGAATTTAAACCGGAAAGAATAGCAATAAGAGAAATGAGAAAAAATATTTTATGGTATTTAAAAGGTTTTAAAGATTCAAACAAGGTGAAAAATACTATAAATACTTTAACTGATATTAACGAAATTTTTGATGTATTAAATGAATATAAAAATAATTTTAATTAAGATTACAATTACAATATACATAATAAACATAAGGAGAAATTTAATCTCAGTATAATAATTTTGTAAGATTTGGAGGATATTATGAAAAAATTATTTAAAGCCTTATCATTTTTACTTGTTTTTGTATTATTTTTAAATTCTTGTAAATCTGCAGTAAATGGAACATACGAGGGAAAAGCTAGAGGACATAATGGAGATGTTGTTATTGATGTAAGTTTTGAAAATAATAAAATAAAAAAAGTATCATTAAAGGAAAGTGTTGAAACTGAAGATGTAGGGAAACTTGCTATTGAAAAATTGATTGAAAAAGTTAATTCAGGAGATCTAAATTTAGATGAAATAACAGGTGCAACTTATTCTTCAAAAGCTTTTATAAACGCTCTTGCAGATGCTATAAACAAATCCGGACTCGATTATAAAAAATTCTTAAAAACAACCCTACTACTAATGAAAAATTTGAAACTAAAGAAATAAATGTTGATGTAGTTGTTGTTGGTTCAGGAGGGGCAGGATTAATATCTGCAATTAAAGCCAAAGAATCTGGAGCTAATGTCGTAATTTTAGAAAAGTTACCAATAATCGGTGGAAATACTTTAATTTCAGGTGCTGAATATGCAGCTCCAATGAATTGGTTACAAGAAAAGGAAAATATAAAGGACAGTATAGACTTATTTAAAAAAGATGTTGAAAAAGCTGGAGGAGATAAAGAACTTATAGATGTTTTAGCTAATAATGCACTTGATGGTGCAAAATGGTTAAGAGATGATGTTAATGTTGAGTGGACAGATGAACTTATGTTTTTTGGAGGTCATTCAGTTAAGAGGTCTTTAATTCCTAAAGGTCAATCTGGAAAAGAATTGATAAACAAATTGCAAGCTAAAGCTGAGGAATTGGGAATAGAAATTTTAACAGAGACTAATGCCTATGAACTTATCACGAAAGATAATGTAGTTACTGGAGTTAAGGCTAAAATAAAGACTGGAGAATTGATAGTTAATGCGAAATCCGTTGTTTTAACAACAGGTGGTTTTGGAGCAAACAAAAAAATGCTTTATGATAATGATAAAGAAATTGATGATAAAATTCTTTCAACAAATTCTGCAGGTTCAACAGGTGATGGGATAAAAATGGCACAAGCTATTGGAGCTGATGTTGTAGATTTAGATAAAATTCAGTTATATCCTGTTTGTGATGTTGAGACAGGTAAACTTTTATATACTGGAGACACAAGGCTTGTTGGTGGAGCAATACTCGTAAACAAAGAAGGAAAAAGATTTGTTGAAGAGTTGGGTACTAGAAGAGAAATTTCAATGGGAATTAAGGCTCAAACGGATAGTGTTGCATATCAAATTTGGGATGAAGAGTCAATGAAAAAATCAAATATTTTACCTACTCACGAAGTCGAATATAATAATTTGATAGAGGGTAAAAAACTTTGTAAGGTAAATTCAATTGATGAAATGGCTGACTTTTTTGGAATAGATAAGGAAAATTTAAAAGCAACAATAAATAAATTTAATGAAGATTCAAAAAATGGAAAAGATACATTATTCAATCTTAGAAGATTAGGTTTTAAAATAGATAAAGCACCTTTTTACTGTTTAAAAGCCGTTCCTGCAGTTCATCACACAATGGGTGGTCTTAAGATAAATAAAGATGCAAGTGTGTTGGATAAAAATGGAAATATTATAAAGGGATTATACGCTGCAGGAGAGACAACAGGTGGAATTCATGGTAATAATAGACTTGGTTCCGTCTCAATAGCAGATATTACGGTTTTTGGAATTATAGCAGGAACTAATGCAGCAAAAAACAAATAATTTACACATAAAAAAGGAGCGTGGCTCCTTTTTTAATATTTGTTTTTTAATTCATTGTAGAAAATTGAAGGTTCAACAGGTAAATTGTTTCTTTCTTTTATTGTAAACAAAAATAATCTTTTTCTTGCCCTAGTCATTGCAACATAGAATAATCTTCTCTCTTCTTCTAATAATTTTTCATCAAAAGAATTTAATATACTTTTTTGTGGAAATTCTCCATCAATTAAATCAATAATAAATACATTATCATATTCTAAACCTTTTGCAGAATGTATTGTTGAAATTGATATATTAGATTTTGAACTTGAAGCATTTTTAAGTAATTCTTTTAAATTGTTCAATTTTTCAATAAATTCATCAAAAGTTTTTAAATCTTTGGATAAATATTTTATCAAGTCAAATATTAGATTATAATTTAGATTGGAAAAGTCATTAAAATTATCCAAATAATCTCTATATCCAATCTCATAGAGAATACAATCAATTTTATCCTCCATTTTCATCCTTTTTAATCTTTTAAAATCATTTCTTAAAGATGTAAATTTGTTTATATAAAAATCATTTAACTCATCCAAGTCTAGTAGACTTTCCAAAACACATTGATTATAAGGCTTATATTCCAATTTAGAGATGAAGTCCTTTTTTATATAGGCATTAAGTTTAAAATAAATTCTTTTAAAAGCTTCCAAGTCTGAAGTATCTTCAGAAAATAAAAGGATATTTTTTACATCATTTAATATTCTGTTAGAATAAAAATCGAATTTATTTTCTTTTACAAAAAATCAATATCATTATTTTTTAATATGTCCGCTATATATAGCGAAGATATATTATTACGATACAAAACTCCGATTGTTTCATTAGGATTTATTTCAGAAATTCTTTTTACTAATTCTCTTGCTTGAATAGTTGAATTTTTAACTTTAAATAGCATTATTTGTGAACTTTCTTCAGTTGTATGTTTAGAAGTTTTTTCATATCTAATTTTATTTCCTTGAATTATTTTATTGCTTATTTTTATTATATTTTTTGTAGAACGAAAATTTTTATCCATAAAAAATATTTTTGAATTCGGATAAATATTTTTAAAATTTAATAAGTTTTCAGGACTTGCACCTCTAAAACTATAAATTGACTGATCATCATCTGCTACTATAAAGACATTATTTTCAGGAAATACAATCTTCCTGATGATTTCAAATTGTAATGTTGAGGCATCTTGACCTTCATCAATTTGAAAAAATTTATATCTATTTTTTAAAGCTTTTAAAAGTTTTTTATCTGTTGAAATATATTCATTAGCCAAAATGAGCAAATCATTAAAATCCATAAAATTATTTTGAATTTTTATTTCATCATACAAATTATACAGTTTTAACATTAAAGAACGATTTGAAATAAAATGATTTTTTCTTATATAGCCTTCAAAATCGTACATTTTATTTTTTGTAAAGTCATAAATTGAAAAGAATTCATTTATTTCTTCATCAGAAAGTTTTTTATAATTTTTTTGGTAATACACTCTTTTTAAAATTAAAATTCTATTGAATTCGTTATTTCCTTCAATTAAAGTTTTTTTGATGTTTTTTACTTTCATATAATTTCTAACTATTTCATAACAAAAAGCATGAATTGTTTTAAAAGTAATTTTTCCTCTGAATTCAGGATTTAGTGCTAAAAATCTCTTTTCCATATCAATTCCTTGAGATTTGCTGAAAGTAATAGAAATAATTTTACTTGGATCTATATTATGATTGTTAATCAAATTTAAAATTCTATTTAATAATACAGTTGTCTTGCCTGAACCCGGAACTGCTAAAATTAAAGCAGGACCTTCAAAATGTTTAATAGCATCAACTTGTTGATTCGTAAAATTCATATAATCACCTTAGTATATTCTATCATAAAAATAATTCCTTTTAAAGCGTATTTATGGTAAAATATATAGGTCGGAGGTTATTATATGGACAAACATTATATTCCTAACACCAAAGGTGTTATATTTACAAATAAGAATAAATTTTCTTTCAGCATTGATTCAATTTTACTATCCTATTTTTCAAAAGTTAAAAAAGATAAGATATTAATTGATATCGGAGCAGGAACCGGAATAATAGGCTTTAGAATTAATTTTCTAAATAATTTAAAAACTGTATATCTTATAGAAATACAAAATGAAAATGCAAAGCTTATTGAGCATAGTATTGTTGAAAATAAACTAAAAAATGTTGTCCTTTTAAATAAAGATTTAAAAGAATGTTATAACGATTTTGAAAATTCATCTGTTGATTATATTGTCTCAAATCCTCCATATAAAAAAATGAATACTGGAATATTAAATGAAGATGAGAATTTTTTGATTTCAAGATATGAATATGCACTTAAACTTGAAGATATTTTAGATTTTTCATATAAAAAACTAAAATCTTCAGGAAAAGTTTTTTTGATTTACAGTATGGAACGTTTGGTTGATGTTTTAAGTGAATCGAGAAAATTTAGATTAGAGCCTAAAAGAATTCAATTTATTTCTACAAATATAGATAAAAAGCCACATCTGTTTATGGTTGAGCTAGTTAAAAACGGAAATAGTAATTTATTGGTTGAAAATAATATTTATATTTATAATAAAAATGGAGAATATACTGATAAGATTAAGGAGATATATTATGGACAGAATTTCTAATATTTATTTTATTCCAACACCTATTGGTAATATGAAAGATATAACACTTAGAGCATTGGAAGTTTTAGAGAAAAGTGATATAATTTATTGTGAAGATACCAGAAACAGCTCAAACTTATTAAAATTTCATAATATAAATACTAAATTAGTATCATATCATAAATTTAATGAGAGCGAGAGAGTTGAAGAAATAATAAATAATATAGAAGATGGAAAAATTGTTTCTGTAATTTCAGATGCAGGAATGCCGATAATAAATGATCCTGGCTTTGTGATTTTACAGGAAGTTATAAAAAGAGATATATCTTATGAAATTTTACCCGGAGCATGTGCGTTGATAAATGGAATTTGTGGTAGCGGATTTGATGCGACAAGTTTTGTATATATGGGATTTGTTCCTAAAACGGATTCGGAACGTAAAAAATATTTTCAAAGTTTTAAAAATATGAAAGTTACAGGAATATTCTATGAAAGTCCACATAGACTTTTAAAAACATTAAAATTTTTATATTCTTTATTTGGAAATATAAATGTATGTGTATGTAGAGAACTAACAAAGTTATTTGAAGAGTACAAAAGAGGAAATTTAGAAGAAATTATTTCATATTATTCTGAAAAAGGAGTAAAAGGAGAGATAGTTCTTATAATAGAAAAAATATCTGATGAGAGAGTGGATATTGATATAAAAAAGAGATATTAAAATTAAAAGATGATGGATATAGCACTAAGGACATTGTAAAATTGCTAAAAAATAATTATAATATTTCAAAAAATGAAGCGTATGAATTAGTATTGAATTTAGAAAACGAGGAGGAAAAATAAATGTCACAACAATTATTAAAAGAAAAACAATATCATATTGATATGAAAGCGGGAGATGTTGGAAGATATGTAATTTTACCAGGAGATCCAAAAAGATGTAAATTAATCGCTAAATATTTTGATGATGCGGTTTTAGTTGCAGATAATAGAGAATATGTAACATATACAGGATTTTTAGAAGGAGAAAAAGTTTCTGTAACAAGTACAGGAATTGGTGGAGCAAGTACATCAATAGCTGTTGAAGAATTGCATAAAATCGGCGCAGATACATTTATAAGAGTTGGTACTTGTGGTGGAATTGAATTAGATGTTGAAGCTGGAGATTTGGTAGTAGCAACTGGAGCAATAAGAATGGAAGGAACTTCAAAAGAATATGCACCAATAGAATTTCCTGCAGTTGCTGATTTTAATATCGTAAATGAACTTTCAAATGCTTGTATTGAAACAAATCAAAAATATCATGTTGGAGTGGTGCAATGTAAAGATGCATTCTATGGACAACATCAACCTGAAACTAAACCGGTAAGCTATGAATTATTAAATAAATGGGAAGCTTGGAAAAGACTTCATACAAAGGCAAGTGAAATGGAATCAGCAGCACTATTTATAGTATCAAGTTATTTGAATACTAGAGCAGGTTCAATATTTTTGGTTGTAAACAATCAAGAAAGAGTTAAACAAAATCTTTCTAATAATGTAATAGAAGATACAGATAGAGCAATAAAAACAGCAATACTTGCTCTTAGAAATCTTATTAAAAAAGATAGAGATAATAGATAATATAGATAGACTTTATAAATTTAAGAATTTACTTATTTTTAAAAAATAAAGTTAATAATAAATGCTCTAAATTGCTTGACAATTGATTTACTTTGTGTTATTATCTTATGAGTAATATAATGTATAATTATGTTCAAATTTAGCTTTCAAGGAGGTGTTTCTATGAGAGATAAAGTTGTGTTGGCATGTACAGAATGTAAAAATAGAAATTACAATACTAAAAAGAACAAAAAAGTTACAACTAACAGAATTGAATTGAATAAGTATTGTAAGTTTTGTAAAAAACACACTCTTCACAGAGAAACAAAATAGTTAGAGATTGGAGGAGAGTAGTATGACAACAAAAACTACTGATCAAAAACAAAAGAAAACTAGCTTTATGCGTGGAGTTCGTCATGAATTTAAGAAAATAGTATGGCCTTCTAAAAAAAGTGTTTTTTATTATAGCCTTGCAGTAGTTACAATTTCTATAATTAGTTCAGCTATAATTTGGGGATTGGATAATGTATTAAAAAAATTGTTAGGTTTAATTATCCATTAATTATGAAGGAGGGAAGGACTTTAGTCCGCTTATATGACAACAGAAGAATTAAAGGATATTAAAGAAAAAGAAGCTAAATGGTATGTAGTACATACATATTCAGGGCATGAAAACAAAGTAAAGGCTAATATCGAAAAGTTAGTTGTAAATCGTGGAAATGACATTGATATATTTGAAGTTGTTGTTCCAACGGTTAAAGAAGAAACAGAAACTGGAAAAATTAAAGAAAAACAATTATTTCCTGGATATGTTTTAGTTAAAATGATAATAACAGATATCTCATGGTATTTAGTTAGAAATACTAGAGGGGTAACTGGATTTGTAGGGTCAGGTAATAAACCTGTACCACTATCTGAAAAAGAAGTAGAAACATTAGGTGTTTCTGCAAAACCATATAATGATGTGGAAATTAATGAAGGAGATTCTATTACAATTATAGATGGAGCATTTAAGGACTTAACTGCAAAAGTAATAGAAGTATCTCACGAAAATGGTAAATTAAAAGCTTTCGTTTCTTTATTTGGAAGAGATACGCTTGCTGAATTGGATTTTAGTGACGTAATAAAAAATTAAATTTGAAAATAATTTGAAAAACATTCAAAACAGAGATATACGAGAGTGGGAGGGTTTTAGCACCCGAAAACCACATTAGTTTTTAAGGAGGAACTATAAAATGGCTAAAAAAGTACAAGCATTAGTAAAATTACAAATTCCAGCAGGAAAGGCGACTCCTGCTCCACCAGTAGGTACTGCACTTGGACCTCATGGTGTAAATATAATGCAATTTACAAAAGAATTTAACGCAAAGACAGCTGACCAAGCTGGATTAATTATTCCAGTTGTATTGACTGTTTACCAAGATAGATCATTTACATTCATTACAAAGACTCCACCGGTACCAGTATTAATTAAGAAAAATTAGGTATCGAATCAGGATCAAAAGTACCAAACAAAACTAAAGTTGGTAATTTAACTAAAGAACAAGTTAGAGAAATTGCAGAAATGAAAATGCCTGACTTGAATGCTGCCACTATTGAAGCGGCTATAAGCATGGTTAAAGGTACTGCTAGAAGTATGGGAATAACTGTAGAAGAGTAATATTACGTGGGAGCAAAAAGCGAACACCACAAGGAGGATATAAATGAAAAAAGGTAGAAAATATTTAGAAAGTTTAAAATTAATAGATAAAACAAACTTATATGATTTAAAAGAAGCATGTGAGTTAGCTGTAAAAACTTCAACTGCAAAATTTGATGAAACAGTTGAATTACATGTTAAATTAGGTGTTGATTCAAGACACGCTGATCAACAAGTTAGAGGTACAGTAGTATTACCTCATGGAACTGGTAAAACTTTAAGAGTTTTAGTTTTATGTAAAGAAAATAAAGTTCAAGAAGCTAAAGATGCTGGGGCAGATTATGTTGGAGCAGATGATCTTATTCAAAAAATTCAAACTGAAAACTGGTTTGATTTTGATGTAATAGTAGCAACTCCAGATATGATGGGTGTTGTAGGTAGAATTGGTAAAGTTTTAGGACCTAAAGGTTTAATGCCAAACCCTAAATCAGGAACAGTTACATTTGACATTGCTAACGCAGTTAAAGAAATTAAAGCTGGTAAGGTTGAATACAGAGTTGATAAAGCAAACATCGTTCACTGTCCAGTTGGAAAAGTTTCTTTTGGTGCTGAAAAAATAGAAGAAAATTTAAGAACTATAATTACTGCTATTATAAAAGCTAAACCATCAGCAGCTAAAGGAAAATATTTAAAATCAGTTTCTATTGCAACTACAATGGGACCTGGAATAAAATTAGCTTCTACTAAATTAGGAGAATAATTAATAATTTAGACACCATAAGGTGTCTTTTTTATTGTGAAACAACAAGGTTCCCGGGTACCCACCTGATGCGAAGCATCATGGAAGGGTGGGGTTATTATTGTGAAACAACAAGGTTCCCGGGTACCCACCTGATGCGAAGCATCATGGAAGGGTGGGGTTATTATTGTGAAACAACAAGGTTCCCGGGTACCCACCTGATGCGAAGCATCATGGAAGGGTGGGGTTCTTATTTTTAAATAAATTTTTAAAAGATTATCTGTTATTTAAAGATAATCTTTTTTATTTATAATAAAAATCAATCTTAAAGATATTGAAAAGCAATATTAAAAATGCTATAATATATTTAAACGACGACTACGTCGTTTAAATATAAATACTTATTCAATTTATTTATAGCATTGATTTGTAATATATTGAATATTTAATAAAATAGGAGGATTTAATGGATATTTATAAGAAATTATTCAAATATGTGCCTGATAAAAAATTTCTCGTATATATAGCTATTTTTATGAGTGTTATTTCTTCAGCACTTTCAATTTTACCGTATTGGTATTTGTATAAATTTTTGAATGAATTTTTGTTAAAAAAAGATTTTACTCAAGCTAAAAATTATGCGATTACCATTTTTATTATTATGATTGTACAATCTTTAATTTATTTTATTTCAGTAGGATTTACTCATCTATTTGCTTTTAGATTAGAAACAAATCTTAGAAAAGCAGGAATAAGTCATTTAATGAAAGCTTCATTTTCTTTTTTTGATGTTAATGAATCAGGGAGAATCAGAAAAATAATAGATGATAATGCCAGTGATACTCATATGATAGTTGCACATTTAATTCCTGATATTACTGTTGCGGTAGTAACGCCTATACTTTTATTTGTAATAATGTTTTCTGTAGATATTTATTTAGGTATAGCTACTGTTATTTTAACTATTTTATCTGCTATTTTTACTAAACTTATGTATGGAGATATTAAGTTTATGGAAAAATATAATAAAGCACTTGAAAGAGTTAATAGTGAGGCAGTTGAATATGTTAGAGGTATGCAAGTGTTAAAGATATTTAAAGCTTCAATATTTTCTTTTAAATCATTTTATGATTCTATCGTTGACTACTCTAAAACTGCTTATGAGTATAGTAAAAGCTGTAAACAGCCTTATGTTATGTTTCAAATTGTTTTACTTGGCGCAGCTGCTTTCGTAATTCCATTTGCAATCATGTTTTCAAAGGGTACAGAAAATAATGTAGTAATAATGATTAAATTAATTTTTTTCACATGTTTTATTGGAACTTTGTTTAGTTGTCTTATGAGAATTATGTATGTTGGAATGCATCAATATATGGCAACGCAAGCAGTAGAAAAATTAGAAAATCTTTTTACAGAAATGGAAGCAAATGATATTAAGTTTGGAAATAATAAAGAATTTTCTGGTTATGATATAGAATTTAGAAATGTTAGTTTTAAATATGATACTGCTAATATTTTGGAAAATTTAAGTTTTAGACTTGAAGAAAACAAAACTTATGCTTTGGTTGGTTCATCAGGTGGTGGTAAGTCAACCATCGCAAAATTAATTTCCGGTTTTTATAATATTGATGAGGGAGCAATTTTAATTGGAGGGAAAAATATTTCTACTTATTCAAGGGAAGCTCTTATGAATAATATCTCATTTGTTTTTCAAAATTCAAAACTTTTTAAGACGACAATTTTTGAAAATGTAAAGATCGGAAATGAAAATGCTAGTTATGAAGAAGTCATGAATGCTTTAAAATTAGCAAGATGTGGAGATATTTTAGATAAATTTGAAACTCGAGAAAATACTGTAATAGGATCAAAGGGAGTTCATCTTTCAGGTGGAGAAATTCAGAGAATTGCAATTGCCAGAGCAATTTTAAAAGATGCTAAGATTATAATTTTAGATGAGGCTTCAGCAGCATCTGATCCGGAAAATGAACATGAAATACAATTAGCTTTTTCTAATTTAATGAAAGATAAAACTGTAATTATGATTGCGCATAGATTGAGTTCAATTAGAAATGTTGATGAAATATTGGTTGTTGATAACGGAAAAATTATTGAAAGAGGAACAGATAGAGAGCTTATGGAAATTGATGGAAGATATAAATTTTTACAAGATTTATTCTCTCAAGCAA
Organism: Parvimonas sp. oral taxon 110 str. F0139; assembly: GCF_000214475.1. GTDB lineage: Bacteria > Bacillota > Clostridia > Tissierellales > Peptoniphilaceae > Parvimonas. The sequence goes on from NZ_AFII01000001.1 coordinate 110,530, forward strand.
ATGAATGGAGGATATAATTATGAAAATGCTTAAAAGAATGTTTCAATTAACTGATAAGGGAACTGCCGGAATCATAAAGGCATCAATAGCATCATTCTTTTCATATTGTAGTTTAATGATTCCTATGATTTTACTTATGTTTTTTATTCAAAATGTTATTGAAGGGAAAGAAAATACTATTTCTTTCTTTGTAATAGGAATATTAATTATGCTACTTATAATGTATATTCTTATGTCAATAGAATACGACTGTTTGTATAACGAAACATATAAAGAAAGTGCAAATATTAGAATAGAAATAGCAGAGATTTTAAGAAAATTACCACTTTCTTTTTTTCAAAGCATGATGTTTCAGATTTGTCTCAAACAATTATGAAAGATGTTTCAGTTATTGAACATGCAATAAGTCATGCTATTCCAAAGGCTATAGGACTTATATTTTATTTAATAATAATAGTAATAATGTTATTAATTTATAATTTCAAACTTGCTCTTTGTATTTTAATTCCTATTATTTTGGCAACTGGGTTCATATTAATTACAAAAAGAATACAAGTTAACGGAAATAAAAAATATTATAATGTTATGAGAGGTATTTCAGAAGATTTCCAAGAATCAATTGAATTACAACAAGAGATAAAAAGTTATGGACAAGTAGATAAAATTACTAAAAAAATATATGATGATATTGACTATTCAGAAAAAATTCATATAAGTGCTGAAGGAAAAATGGTGCTTCCATTGAGTATTTCAACAAATATACAAAATTTAACTTTAGGAGCTACGATTTTATTTGGAACAGCTTTATATTTAAAGGGTGAGGCGTCTATTCTTTATCTAATCGGTTATATAATGTGTGCTTCAAAGATTATTGATGCTGTAAATGGTATGCTTTCAAATTTTGCGGAACTTATGTATTTGGATGGAAATTTACAAAGAATTAGAGAATTAAGAAGTACCAAAATCCAAACTGGAGAAGCTAAGGAACTTCATAATTTTGATATAGAATTCAAAAATGTTGAGTTTGGATATGGAGAAAACAAAGTAATTAATGATATTTCATTTGTTGCAAAACAAGGTGAAGTTACCGCATTAGTTGGACCTTCAGGTTGTGGAAAAACAACAGTTCTGAGATTGATGTCAAGATTGTATGACTATGATAGCGGAAAGATAATTATAGATGGAAATGATATAAAGGGTATTGAAACAGAGAGTCTTTTTGAAAATATTTCAATAGTTTTTCAAGAAGTTACATTGTTTAATACTTCAATTTTAGAAAATATCAGATTTGGAAATAAAAATGCAACTGATGACCAAGTTAAAGAAGCTGCAAGACTTGCTAATTGTGAAGAATTTATTGAAAAATTACCTGAGAAATATAATACCTTAATCGGAGAAAATGGAAGTAAGTTATCAGGAGGCGAAAGGCAGAGAATTTCGATTGCACGTGCTTTTTTAAAGAATGCTCCAATAATTTTACTTGATGAAATTAGTGCAAGTCTTGATGTTGAAAATGAAATGAAAATACAAGAAAGTTTAAATAAACTTATTAAAAATAAAACTGTATTAGTAATTTCACATAGAATGAAGTCTATAGAAAATGCAAATAAAATAATAGTAATGGAAAATGGAAAAATAGAATCTCAAGGTAATCACAATGAACTTTTAGAAAAATCTAAAGTTTATAATACTATGGTTAAAAATTCTAGTTTAGCTGAAAATTATAGTTATTAATATATGAACGCTGTTTTTACAGCGCTTTATATTGTGAAACAACAAGGTTCCCGGGTACCCACCCGATGCGAAGCATCGAGGAAGGGTGGGGTTGTTATTGTGAAACAACAAGGTTCCCGGGTACCCACCCGATGCGAAGCATCGAGGAAGGGTGGGGTTGTTATTGTGAAACAACAAGGTTCCCGGGTACCCACCCGATGCGAAGCATCGAGGAAGGGTGGGGTTCTTATTAATTTTTAATCGATTGGGGGAATTTATTTGATAGAGCAACGTAGAATAAATTTATTTGTCTTAATTTTTATGAATTTGATTTTTGGAACGTTGATTTTAGTGTGGAATAATTTCAAATTAGATATGATTTATTTTTGTATTTGTTCTTTAATTTTAATTTATAGTGGAAAGACTAAAAGATTTATAAAATTTCTAATTTTTTATCTTATTTGTTTGTATATAGTTTTTTATATAAAGTTGCCTGATGATTCATTTTTCTCCTTCATAGGTTTTATCAGTTATTCAAATGTAAAGATGTGTCCAACATACATGATAGCGAGTTTTATTGTTTTAGATATAAGAACAAGTGAATTGATTTATGTTTTAGGAAAATTGGGATTTGGTAAAAAAATCAGATTTGCATGTACGATTACTTTAAAATTTATTCCTATTTATTTTGCAGAAAAAAGAATTATAAAAAATGCTTTAAAACTTAGAGGAATAGATGTTTCATTTACCAAACCTATTAAACGATTTGAATATTATATTGTACCGACTCTTTTTAGAGCATCGAATATTGCAAATGAAATGACGGAGTCAGCATATACAAGATGTGCGATGTGTACTGATAATATGAATTCAATATACTATAAAAAGTTTGATATAGTAGATTTTATTCTTATTGTTATGTTGATTTTACTAGTTGCTTCTTGGGGAGGTGGATTTATTGATAAAATTTGAAAATGTAAGTTTTACTTATGAAGATTCTGATAAAAAAGCCTTAGAAGATATAAGTTTTGAAATAAATAAAGGAGAGTTGGTGTTAATAACAGGAGCTTCCGGTTCCGGTAAATCTACGATATACAAATGTATAAATGGACTAATTCCACATATTTATGACGGTGAACTTTTAGGAAATATTTTTATTGATGATAAAAATACGAAGGATTGTGAGAATTATGAGCTGTGTAAAATAATAGGTTCGGTTTCTCAAAATCCAAGAGGACAATTTTTTACTGATAATACCACTTCTGAATTGGCATTTACTTTGGAAAATTTGGGATATGAAGTTAAAGAAATTGTAAAAAAATAAAAAATATTTCAAATTTCTTTGGTATTTCAAATATTTTAAATAAAAATGTTTTAGAAATTTCTGGGGGCGAAAAGCAAAAAATCTCTATTGCATGCGTTTCAATATTAGATGCAAAAACTTTAATATTTGATGAGCCTTCTGCAAATTTGGATTACTTGGGAATTGAGCTGTTGAAAGAAATTTTTCTAAAATTAAAGAAAAATGGATATACTATTGTCGTTGTTGAACATAGAATTTTTTATTTAAAAGAAATTTTTGATAGGTTAATTCATATAAATAAAGGGAAACTTATTGTAAATTTAGATAGAAAAGATGCTTTAAATTATAGTGCAGAAGATTTGAGAAGCTTAAATCCATTTGATAGAGAATTAACGATAATTAATAAATGTAGCAGAGAAGAGAAAATATTAGAAATAAGAAATCTTAAATTTAAAGATATTATAAAAGATATTTCTTTTGATGTTTATAGAGGTGAAATAGTTGGATTGGTAGGGAAAAACGGCGTTGGAAAATCTACAATTTCTAAGTTGATTTCTGGAATAAATAAGAAAACTTCTGGACAAATTTTAAGTAAAAGTTTACCTTTTGTTTTGATGCAAGATGTGGATTACCAATTATTTTCAGAAAGTGTATTTTCAGAGTTTTTCTTATCAAATAAAGACTTGACTGATGACGAAGTTTTGGAAATGCTAAAAGCCATTAATCTTTATGAAAAAAGAAATTGTCATCCATTTTCACTTTCTGGGGGAGAAAAACAAAGACTGCTTATGGGAATTTGTGCAAAAAGCAATTCAGACATTTTGATTTTAGATGAACCAACTAGTGGTTTGGATTTTAATAATATGATTATTATTTCTGATATTATAAAAAAATTATCAAAAGACAAAGCAATAATATTAATTTCTCATGACTATGAATTATTGTCAAGAGTTGTAGATAGAGTTATATTTCTTGAAGATGGAAAAATCACAGAGGATTTTATTTTAAAAGAAAAAAATCAACTAACTAATATTTTTCAAAAGATAAAAGGAGGAAAAGAAAATGAAAATTAAAGATTTAGTTTTGGTTGCTATTTTAGGAGCTTTAAATTTAGTTGTTTCAATGATTGTAACATTTGCATTATTCCCATTGGGACCATATGCTCATTGTATAAGTCCTGGAATTGCAGGATTGTTTGCAGGTACAGTTTTTGTGTTTATGTGTAATAAAGTTGGGAAAAAAGGTAGTTTCTTGCTTTTTTCAGGTGTTTATTTGATTGCGATGGCTGGTACAGGTTTCTATCTTCCGTGGATTATTTCATACACGGTTGCCTTTATTATTGGAGAAATTATACTATCATATACAGGATATCAAAATAAAATTGCTCAATTTATAGCTTTTGGATTGATTCAAGTAGGAAGTGAATGCGGACAAATAATACCAGTAAATTTCTTCTTAGAATCATTTAAGAAAACTTGGGTAGGAAAAAACGGAGTTACAGAGAGTGCAATAAATGAGATGATAAAATTTTCAACTGGAACATATGGAGCAATTAACCTTTTGATTGTATTTATACTAGGTGGACTTGGTGTTGTAATTGGAAATAAAATATTGAAAAAACATTTCAAAAAATTTAAAAATTGGAAAAAAATTTAGATTAAAAGGGATATATTTACGTATATCTCTTTTGTTTTTTTTGAGCATATGTGTTATAATTAATATAGTTTTATGCCTTGTGATAAAACAATATTAATTTCATCGTAATTACCAAAAAATAATCAAAAAGGAATTACGATATAATTTAAAAGTTTTATGCCTTATGATAAAACTACATTAATTTCATTGTAATTACCAAAAAATAATTAAAAAGGAATTACGATATAATTTAAAAGTTTTATGCCTTGTGATAAAACAATATTAATTTCATCGTAATTACCAAAAAATAATCAAAAAGGAATTACGATATAATTTAAAAGTTTTATGCCTTATGATAAAACTACATTAATTTCATCGTAATTACCAAAAAATAATTAAAAAGGAATTACGATATAATTAATATAGTTTTATGCCTTGTGATAAAACAATATTAATTTCATCGTAATTACCGTAAAAAAGTAGTTATAAAGGAACTGTGGTATAATTAAAAAATTTATGCCATATCATAAAACTTGATTTGAAGAAATAATACTAATTTAATTGAATATTATAATTTGTGATATATATTTTATATAGTTAGGAGTTAGAGTATGAATATTACAATCATATTAGCTGCAGGTGAAGGAACTAGAATGAAAAGTAAGAAATCAAAGGTTTTACATAAAATAGTTAATCGAACTTTGATTGATTATGTTTATGATGCTAGTTGTGATGCAGGTAGTGATAAAACTATAATTATTGTAGGGAAAAATAAAGTTGAAGTTGAAGATAAGTTTGGAGATAAGGTATCATATAAAGAACAAAAAATCGGTAAAGAATATCCTTATGGAACAGGTTATGCTGTTCAACTTGCTGTAGATGAAATCAGTGATGACGATAATGTTTTAATTTTGAGTGGGGATACTCCTTTAATAAAAGGAGAAACTTTGCAAAAATTGTTAGAAGAACATATTGCTATGAATTCAAAAGCAACTGTTCTTACAGCATTTATTGATGATACTACAGGATATGGTCATATTATAAAAGACAATAATGGTAAATTTTTAAAAATAGTTGAAGATAAGGATGCTACTATTGAAGAAAAGAGAGTAAAAGAAATAAATTCAGGAATTTATGTTTTTAATGGGAAAGCATTAAAAAATTCAATAACAAAGATAGATCAAAATAATGTTCAAAACGAATTATATCTTACAGATGCAATTAAAGTTTTAGTTCAAGATGGAGAGAATGTTTCAACTTATAAACTTGATGACATTGAAGAAATTTATGGTATAAATTCTAAGCTACAATTATTTGAAGCTGAAAAAATTATGCGTTATAGGATAAATTCAGAATATATGAAAAATGGTGTAGTAATGGAAAATCCAGAAAATACTGTGATTGAAAAGGGAATAAGTATAGGAATAGATACATTTATTGGAAGTGGTGCCAGAATTTTTGGAAATACGAGCATAGGAGAAAATGTATATATAACAGGAGATTCTTTTATAGAAAATTCTGTAATAGGAAATGATGTTGTAATTAGAAGTTCTTATATAGAAGATAGTACTGTTGGAGATTCTGTAACTATGGGACCTTTCGCTCATCTTAGACCAAATAGTATTTTAAAAAATGAAGTTCATATAGGAAATTTTGTTGAAGTTAAGAATTCAACAGTTGGAGAAAATACTAAAGCTGGACATTTATCATATATTGGAGATGCAATTGTAGGAAAAGATGTAAATATGGGTTGTGGGTCTATTTTAGTAAATTACGATGGTAAAAATAAACACATTTCTGAAATTGGAGATGGCTGTTTTGTAGGTAGTAATTCTAATATAGTTTCTCCAGTAAAAATTGCAAATGATACTTTTATTGCCGCTGGAACTACTGTTGTTTCAGATGTGGAAAATGAAGGTTCTTTAATAATTGGACGTAGTGAAACTTTTGAAAAAGAAAATTGGGTTTATAAAAAGAATTTAAAAATAAAAAAGTAATATTTTAGGAGGAATTATGTTAGCTTATACTGGACCTATGAAAATTTTTTCAGGAACTGCAAATAGAAAGTTTGCAGAAGATATTTGTAAATGTCTTGATATGCCATTGGGGGAAATTAATATCGGGAAATTTAGTGACGGTGAAATTAATCTTTCAGTTGAGGAAACTGTAAGAGGTTATGATGTTTACATTATTCAACCAACTTGCAATCCAACTAATGATAATTTAATGGAAGTATTAATTATGGTTGATGCTTTCAAGAGGGCTTCTGCTGGAAGAATTAACGTAGTTATTCCATATTATGGATATGCAAGGCAAGACAGAAAAACAAAAGCTAGAGAACCAATTACAGCAAAACTAGTTGCTAATTTGATTGAAAAATCAGGGGCTGATAGAGTTATAACTATGGATTTACATGCAGGACAAATTCAAGGATATTTTGATATTCCTGTAGATCATCTATCCGCTATTAAACCTCTTGCTGATTTCTTCAAGGATGAGTTAAAAGATGAAGACAAAAAAGATATGGTTGTAGTTTCTCCTGATTTAGGTGGAGTTACTAGAGCTAGAAATTTCTCTAATTATTTGGATTTGCCTATTGCTATCTTAGAAAAGAGGAGACCTCGTCCAAATGTTTCTGAAGTAATGAATGTTATAGGAGATATTGAAGGAAAAACTTGTATAATTGTAGATGATATTATAGATACTGCTGGAACTATTACAAATGCTGCAAATGCTTTAATAGCTAAGGGAGCAAAAAAAGTTTATATCACTGCAAGTCATGGAGTATTTTCTGGAAAGGCAATAGAAAATATAGCTAATTCAAAAGTTGAAAAATGTGTTGTAACTGACACTATTCCTCAAGAAAAGAATTTAGGTGGTAAAATTGAAGTTGTTTCAGTAGCCCAATATTTTGCAAAGGCTATTGATAGAATAAATAACAATAGACCAGTGAGCATGCTTTTTGATGGAAGATAATATTTATTTAATAGTAGGCCTTGGAAATCCTGGTAAAAATTATGTAGAAACTAGACATAATGTAGGATATGGAGTTATTGATATTTTAGCTGATAAGTATAGTATCAATATGAAAAAAGAAAAATTTAAATCTTTCTATGGTCAAATAAATATGTTTAGAAAAAAATGTGTTTTTTTAAAGCCACTTACTTATATGAATTTGTCAGGAGAAGCAGTTATAGATGCGGTAAATTATTTTAAAATAAAACCTGAAAATATTATAGTTGTATTAGATGATATAGATATTCCTTTTGGAACTGTTAGAATTAAGAAAAAAGGAAGTGCAGGAACACATAATGGTTTAAGGTCAATTATTTATCATTTAGAAACAGAAGATTTTCCTAGAGTTAGAATAAGTGTTGGGAAATGTCCTGATTATATGGATTTAAAAGATTTTGTTTTAAGTAAATTTTCATCAACTGAAGAAAAAATTTTGAAAAAAGAATTAGAAATTGCAGCAGATGCCGTTGAAGAGATAATAAAAAGTGATGTTGACAAAACAATGTGTAAATATAATGGAATGTGTATAGAGGAATAATATTCCTCTATATTTTTTATGAACAGGAGTTAATTATGAATTTTTTAATTGATTTTTTAAAAAATAATGAGTCATATTTGGATATGATTTCAAATTTAAAATTAAATAATGTTCCGATATATTGTAACGGACTTATAAAAGAGAGTTTATTCCATTTGATATATTCTATTTTCAATGATTTGCCTGATAAAAATTTAGTCTTATTAGTTGAAAACGATAATAGAGCTAATGAACTTTGCGATGAATTAAAAAATTTAGTTGGAGATAAGGTTGTTGTTTATCCTAATTTTGAAATAAGATTTCATAATATAAATAGTTTGGAAACTAATCTAGAAAATATAAGAATAGGAATAATGAATAGACTTCTTTCCAATGAAAAATTCATAATAATAACTACTGCAAGTGCTTTATCAAAAAAAATTAGCACTCCAAATTTTTTTAAATCTCATTATATCAACATTGATGAAAATTCTGAAATAAATTTAAATGAATTAACTGAAAAGTTAATAAAAATGCATTATGATAGAGTAGATTTTGTTGAAGCAAAAGGACAATTTTCAATAAGGGGATCTATATTTGATATATTCCCAGTAAATTTTGGAAATCCAATAAGAATAGAATTATTTGGCGATGATGTAGACTCAATACGTATATTTGATATTAATAGTCAAAGATCTGTTGAAAAGTTGAATAAAGTAGAAATAATACCTGCTAAAGAAATGGTATTATCAAAAGATGATGTTGAAAATATTTTAAATGGACTGAATAAAGATATTGAAAAATTACAAAAGTTAAAATTATTTGGAAAAGATATTGAAAAAGCTACAGAAAAATTTTATCAAATTTTCAATGATTTAAAGGAGAATTATCATATTTCAAATATGGATTTAATTTCACCATATATAAAAAAAGGAAGCTATTCAACTCTTTTAGATTATTTAGAGAAAGATTCAATAATATGCACTGAAGATATTTTAAAAATTTATGATAGAAATTTAGAAATAGAAAATTTATTTCATGAAAATGTAGTATTTTCTATCGAAAATGCAGAAATTTTAGACTCACATAAAGATATTTTAATTCCTTTTGAACAAATTTTAAGAAGAATAAAAGAATTTAGTATAATTAACTTTACACAACTTTTAAAAAGAACAAAAATTATTAATCCTAAAAGTATTGTAAATTTAAAAACGATTGAAGCTGAAATGTTTAACAGAAAATTTGATTTATTATTTCAGAATTTGAAATCTAAATTACAAAGAGGGTATAAAATTGTTATCTTTGCAGGTTCATTAGAAAAGGCTAATAATTTGAAGGAGATTTTATTTGCTGAGAATATAAATTCTAATATAATTGAAGGATTAGAATTTGAATTAAAAAGTTCCATTTTAGGAATTTCTACATTAAATTTAGAATCAGGTTTTGAGTATCCAGTTCAAAAAGTACTTTTTTTAACACACAAAGAAATTTATGGGACTGTAAAAAAGACTTCTAAAAAAGCAAAGAAGAAAAGTAAAGAAAATTTACTTGATTATACTGATTTAAATGTTGGAGATTTCGTAGTCCATGAGAATCATGGAATTGGAGAATATAGAGGGATTGAACAAATAGAAGTTGATGGAATTGTAAAAGACCATATTTTAATATTATATAAAGGAAATGACAAATTATATATACCAACTGACCAAATGAATTTAATTCAAAAATATATTGGAAAAGATGGATATCGACCAAAATTAAATAAATTAGGTTCTAGTGATTGGATAAAAACGAAAAATCGTGCTAAAAAAGTTTTAGATGAGATAGCATTAGACTTAGTTCAACTCTATGCGAAGAGAGATAAAATAAAGGGTTTTGCTTTTTCAGAGGATACAACTTGGCAAAAAGAATTTGAAGATAGTTTTATTTACGAAGAAACTTATTCACAGCTTAGAGCCATTAATGAAATAAAAAAAGATATGGAACAATTTAAGCCGATGGATAGATTGCTTTGTGGAGATGTTGGGTATGGAAAAACCGAAGTAGCATTAAGAGCTGCTTTTAAGGCCATGATGGACGATAAGCAAGTTGCATTCTTAGTTCCAACAACTATTCTAGCTCAACAGCATTTTAATACTGCTAATGATAGAATAGGGGATTTTCCTTTAGAAATTGAAATGCTTAGTAGATTTAGAAGTCCTGCTAAACAAAAAGAAATTCTAAAAAATGTAAAAAATGGTAAAGTAAATTTACTTATAGGGACACACAAACTATTATCAAATAATTTAGAATTTAAAGATTTAGGACTTTTAATAATAGACGAAGAACAAAGATTTGGAGTTAAACATAAAGAGGCATTAAAAAAATAAAAGAAAACATTGATGTATTATCACTATCTGCAACACCTATTCCTAGGACAATGCAAATGAGTTTAGTCGGAATTAGAGATATGAGTGTTTTAGATGATCCACCAGAAGAAAGAGTTACTATTGCTACTTTTGTTTTAGAATATAATGATTCAGTAATTCGAGAAGCAATATACAAGGAGTTGGATAGAGGTGGACAAGTTTATTTTGTCTATAATAGGATTCATGATATGGAAAAAATGTATGTTGAATTATCGAAACTAATTCCTGATGCTAGAATTGCAATGGCGCATAGTAAATTGTCTAACAAAGAGTTAGAGAATATAATGTATGATTTTCAAGAGGGAGAATATGATATATTATTATGCACTACAATTATTGAAACGGGAATGGATATTAAAAATTGTAATACTATGATTATATATGATGCAGATAAAATGGGATTGTCACAACTTTATCAGCTAAAAGGAAGAATAGGACGATCTACTAGGAGAGCATATGCATATTTTACATATGAGAAGGATAAAGCGCTTACTGAAATTTCAGAGAAGAGACTTATGGCAATAAGAGATTTTTCGGAATTTGGTTCTGGTTTTAAAATAGCTATGAGAGATTTGGAGCTTAGAGGTGCTGGAAATATTTTAGGAGAATGCCAATCTGGACATATAGAGACTATTGGATATGAAATGTACGTTAGAATGTTGGAAGAAAGCATAAAAACTATTAAGGGCGAAAACATTAATATAAAAAGTCAAACTACTATTGAATTATCTGTTGATGCATATATTCCTTCAAATTATATAGGAGATAGTAATCAAAAGATTGATATGTATAGAAAAATTGCTGCGATTTCCTCTAAGGAAGATTTTAATGAAATTTATGAAGAATTAACTGATAGATTTGGAGAAGTACCTACTACAGTTTTAAATGTTATGAATGTTTCATACTTGAAGAGAATTTCATCAGAATTAAATTTTATAAAAATAATAGAAAGAGGAAAGTCAGTTGTATTTAATTTTGATCAATCAAATAAGAAGATTTTACAGCTAATAGGTAGCTTAACTGATGAATTATTTAGAAAAATAGAATTTAATTTGAATGAAAATGCTGAGTTAATATTCAATTATGATAAGGACAAATTGCCAGAAAGTATTAATTTTGTTGAAAATTTGCTATTTTTAAATCAAAAAAATTAAAAAACTTTGACATTCCTAAAAAAATAATGTATAATATCAAAAGATTAGAATATTAGTCGAAAGGGAGAGAAATATGAAAAATAGATTTATAAAATTTACAAGTGCCATTGTACTGTCAGCAATGCTTTTAACAGCATGTGCATCGGCTCCAAAAGGTGCGATGGTAAAAATTGGGGATAAGTATATTACTGAAGAACAAGTACAAAAAGAATATGATAGAGTTATTTCATCATATACTGATGAACAAAAAGAAAAATATGATGAATCAACTGAAGAGGGAAAAACTGCTTCTTTAACTTTGAAACAAAATATTTTAGAAATGTTTTCTAATATTGAGGTTGTAAAGCAAAAATTTGCTAAGTTAGAAAAAGAGTATAAAGACGAAGGAAAATCTGAAGAAGATATAGCTAAGGTAACAGTAACCGAAGAAGAAGTTAATGAAAGTCTAAGTAAGGTTAAAGAACAGTTAGGTGATAAATTTAATGAAGAACTTGAAAAAGCAAAACTTACTGAAGACGAATTAAAATATAAAATTGAAGATAATTTATATTCTTCTAAATTTCAAACTTGGTTCGCAGAAAATTATACACCAACAGATGAAGAAGTTGCAGAAAAATATAAGGGAAGTGATTTTGATGGTCCACAAATTAATGCAAGTCATATTTTAGTGGAAACAGAAGAAGATGCAAAGAAAGTAAAAAGTCGTTTAGATGCTGGTGAAAAATTTGAAGATGTTGCAACCGAAGTTTCAAAAGATCCTTCAGTTAAAAATAATAAAGGTGTTTTAGGAACATTTACTAAAGGAATAATGGTTCAAGAGTTTTATGATGCAGCAGTAAAATTAAAAGTTGGAGAAATTAGTGAACCAGTAAAGACAAAATTTGGGTACCATATAATCAAATTGAATGAAATTGTTGAAGATTATAGTCAATTTACAGATGAAAGCAAGAAACTTATAAGTCAAAAATTGAAACAAAAAATATTATCTGAAAAGTTTAAAACTGAATTTGAAAGTATTCAAAAGGAAGTTGGATACCTACCAATTAAAAATTTTAAATAAATCAGTTAAATTACTTGATATTTTTTAAAAATTGATATATAATAATATTGCACAATGGTTACGTGACCATTTTATAGGCAATTATTAAATATAATAGTGTATTTAGGAGGAAATTTTAATGAACAAATCTGAATTATTGGCTAGCATGGCCGAAAAAGGAAAAATCACAAAAGTAGATGCTGAGAGAGCATTAAATGCGTTTATTCAAACTGTTGAAGAAACACTTGTTAAAGGGGAAAAAGTTCAATTAGTTGGATTTGGAACTTTCGAAGCTAGAGAAAGAAAAGCAAGAAATGGTAGAAATCCTAGAAACCCTAAAGAAGTTATTAAAATCCCAGCATCAAAAGCTCCAGTATTCAAAGCTGGAAAATCATTAAAAGAAATAGTAAATAAATAATTTTTGAATGCTAATAAAAAAATCAGACACTAAGTCTGATTTTTTTTTCAAAATTTTAATGATTTATGTTGAAAAATAAAATGTATTATGTTATAATAATTTGGTGAATAATCACATATTCTGATTGAACAAGTGTTGCCCATGTGGTTCTTGTCAAGTTGATGAATATGGGTGGCTAAAAACAGGAGGTAATAAAAATGTCACAAGTAATTTTAATGAAAAACTTATTAGAAGCAGGAGTACATTTTGGTCATCAAACTAGAAGATGGAATCCAAAAATGTCAAAATTTATTTTTACAGAAAGAAATGGAATCTATATTATTGATTTACAAAAGACTGTAAAACAAATTGAACAAGCATATGATTTTGTAAGAGAAATTGTTGCAGATGGTGGTAGAGTTCTATTTGTTGGAACTAAAAAACAAGCTCAAGAAGCTGTTGAAACAGAAGCAAAGAGAAGTGGCCAATTCTATGTTAGTCATAGATGGTTAGGCGGAATGTTGACTAACTATAAGACTATTAGAAAAAGAATTGAAAGATTAAAAAAATTAGAACTTATGGAAGAAGATGGTACTTTCCAAAGATTACCTAAGAAAGAAGTTATTAAATTAAGAAGAGAAGCTGAAAAATTAGAAAAATTCTTAGGTGGAATTAAAGAAATGGATAAACTTCCTAATGTTCTTTTTGTAATAGATCCAAAGAATGAAAAAATTGCTGTAAATGAAGCAAGAATATTAGGTATTCCAGTTATTGGTGTTGTTGATACTAACTGTGATCCTGATGAAGTTGATATCGCTATTCCGGGAAATGATGATGCTATTAGAGCCGTAAAATTATTAACAGGTACTATTGCTAATGCTATTGTAGAAGCTAAGCAAGGAGAACAAGTTGAGGCAGAAGAAACAGAAGCTGTAGTAGAAGAAGTGATAGAAATTGAAGAAGTTTCTGAGGAAGTAGCTGAATAATAAGCAAGTAGAACTTTAAGGGGTAAGGATTTAAATTTATAATATTTATCCTTACCTTATTTTTATAGATTATATTAATAATAGGAGGATTTTATGGAAATTACTGCAAAGTTGGTAAAAGATTTAAGAGAAGCCACTGGAGCTGGAATGATGGAATGTAAGAAAGCATTACAAGAAGTTAGTGGAGATATGGAAAAAGCTATTGAATTTTTAAGAGAAAAGGGTTTAGCTAAAGCTGCTAAAAAAGCTAATAAGGTTGCTGCTGAAGGCTTAATTACTTTAGTAATTGATGAAAACAACACTAAAGCTGCTCTTACTGAAGTAAATTCACAAACAGATTTTGTTGCTAAAAATGAAAATTTCGTCGCATTAACTAAAAAAGTTACTGAACATGTATTTAATAATGAAATAAAGAATATTGAGGAATTAAATGCATCAAATATAGATGGAACTAATTTTGAAGAATTCTTGAAATTACAAATTTCTTCAATTGGAGAAAATATTGTAGTTAGAAGATTGGCATTTGCAAAAGCATGTTGTGAAAATAGTATAGTATGTGGATATGTTCACTTTAATAAAAAAGTTGGTGTTATTCTTAAAGCTAATTGCGATAGCGAAGCTACAAAGAAAGGTGCAAAAGATTTATTACAAAACATTTGCATGCATATCTCAGCAATGAAGCCACAATACTTAAGTTATAAAGATTTAGATGCTGATTTTGTTGAAAAAGAATATTTAGCTCTTAAAGGATCAATTGAAAAAGAAAATGAAGAATTAGTTAGACTTGGAAAACAATTAAAGAGAATTCCGAAGTTTGCTTCAATGTCTCAAATAACTGATGAAGTTTTAAAAGCTGAAGAAGAATTATTAAAAGAAGAATTGAAGAAACAAGGAAAACCTGAAAAAATTTGGGATAAAATTTTACCTGGACAAATCGAAAGATTTATTCAAGACAATACATTAATTGATCAACAATATGCTTTATTTAGTCAACAATATGTATTAGATGATAGTAAAACAGTTTTAGAAGCTGTTAATGATAAAGCAAAAGAGTTAGGTGGAAGTATTGAAATAATAGAATACACTAGATTCGAAGTAGGTGAAGGATTAGAAAAGAAAGAAGAAAACTTTGCTGAAGAAGTTGCAAAACAAATGGGATTATAAAAAAGTTTAAAGGCAGTGATTTAATTCACTGTCTTTTTTTATTGTGAAATAACAAGCTTCCCAGACGCTCCTCCAGATGGAAAGGTGGAGTTTCTTATTATAAATTCAAAAGAATCTATTTATTCAATTTATAAAAATAACATAGAATTATTCCGAAAATTATTAATATCTTTTAAAGCTATTTACATTGTAAATATTTGTAATCTATGGTAAAATAATTTTGTGATTGGAGGTGTTTTTTTGAAACTTGAAATTTTTCAGTTTTTAGAAAAATCAATTGAACATATGGATAATAATATGGATTTTATTTCTAATTCAGCTGATTCATTAAAAAAGTTTTTTAATGATATATTTTTGAATTGTGATTTTTTCATTAATACAACTGCTAGAATAAAAAGTGAAGATAGTATTAGAGAAAAATTGTTAAGAAATAATTATTATTATAAATATCCTAATCATAAAGTTGCAATAGAAAATTTACCAGATTTAATAGGAATTAGAGTTGAATGTAGATTTATTGATGATGAAAAGAAAATTTTTGATGAAATATCTAAAAATTTTACCATTGAGTTGGAAAATGGTTTTTACAGGAGCGAACTAAATTCTAATATAGAATTAAAACTGAGTGAAAAGCAGCCTACATTTCAAAAAAATGGTTTTGAAATATACAAAATTGATGGGAGATATGTAGTTGAAGGAGATTATTTTGTAAATTTTGAATTACAAATCAAGTCATTAGTAAATATTTTTTGGGGTGAAATTGATCATAGTGTATTATATAAAAATTTCAATTATATGATTACTGAGGATTTTATTCGTTCTATAATGTTCTCAATTAAAGCTAATTTAACTATGATAGATAATCAACTACAAAGTGTATATAATCATTTAAAAAATGTTGAAGATAAAAGTAATTATGATTCTTCAAAAATTCATTTAAAAACTATTGTTTCAAAGATGGTTCACGATTTATATTCTGTAAAAATTAAAGAGAGTACAGGATTTGTTGTAGATTTTAAAGATTGTGCAAATATAATTGTAGATTATATATTTTCTAAAAATAAATTTCATAATTCTATGCGTTATGAAGACTATTTTGTTAGATTATTAAATAGACTTAGTAGTGCGAATAATAGAACTATTGTTATAGGAGAAACTTTTGAAATTTGTGATACAATCGAATTTAAAAATGATTTGTGCAAAAAATTTGGAACTGGATTATTAGAATTAGTAAATAAAGATTTTAAATGGAATTTGATTTTTTCAGTTATTCAAGATATTGAAGAAAATGATTTTTGTGAAGAATTTGTTTTATTTTCTGAATTTATAGTATTTGCTGTAGTTAAGAGAGTAAAACGTGCTGTTGATGAGTTAAATATTTCAAATGAGGATAAGTCAAAATTAAAATGGGATATTTCATATGTTGTTATGGAATTTATTTGTAATTCATATTCTACTAACATTATTACTTTCAAAAGTATGAAGGATATTGAAAATAAAATAAGAAATTTCTTGAAAAATGTTGAAAAACCAGAAGAAATACTGGCTTTGAATTATGAAGATTTATATAATTCTTTAGAAAATGATTTTGTAAAAAAAGAAGTGGATGAATTTGAATAATGATTGGAATTGATATATGCAGCATTTCCAGATTTAAAAATATGAAAAATTTGGAAAGATTTTTAAAAAAATATTTTACAAATGAAGAAATTACTTATATTATAAATACAGGTAACAGGGAAGAGACAATTGCAGGTATTTTTTCATTGAAGGAAGCTTTTGTGAAGGCAATTGGTACTGGATTTGGAAATATTTCACCTATTGATGTAGAAGTGATACATAGTTTTTCTGGCAAACCTGATATAATTATTCATAATGATATTTATAAAAAAATAGGAAGTATATCTTGCTCTATTTCTCATGATTCTGATTTCGCAATTGCTGTTGTTGATGTTACTTTTTTAAGCATAAAAGTAGATTTACAAAAAGTTTCAGATATGAAAAAATTAATGTTAAATAGAAAAGATGATGGCAATAAAGGTGATTTTGGAAAAGTTGGAATAATTGGTGGAAGTTTGGGAATGTGTGGTAGTGTTGACTTATGTGCTAGATCTGCTCTTCGAAGTGGAAGTGGATTAGTATATAATATATGCCCTAAATCTATTTCTAATATTTTACAAATTAAAGCAATTGAAAATATAATTCTTCCGATTTCTGATGATGGTAATGGTTGTTTTATTTATAAGTATATAGATGAAATTATTGAAAAAATAAAACACTTAGATGCTATAGCTATTGGTTGTGGATTAGGAAGAAATGAAGATAACACTAAAATTATTAAAATGATAATAAAGAATTTTCAAGGACCAATTGTAATTGATGCGGATGCCATTTTTTTCTTGAGAAATATTAAATCAGATATATTAAATAGAGAAAATATTATTATAACACCACATGAAGTTGAATTTTCTCGATTTTCATCTTATGATTTAAAAGTAATTAAAGAAAATAGATTGGAAGTTGTAAATAAATTTTTTGAAAAAAATTTAAAATATACACTAGTTTTGAAAGGTAAAAATACAATAGTTAAGTCAGATAAGAAGCTTTATGTTAATACCACTGGAAATTCTGGAATGGCAACTGCCGGAAGTGGTGATTGTTTAACAGGTATTATTCTATCTTTGGTTGGACAAGGACTAGATGCTTTTAATTCTGCAAAACTTGGAGTTTTTATGCATGGATTAGCTGGAGATTTTGCTAAAGAGTCTTTAGGTGAAGATTCTTTAGTAGCATCTGATATAATAATGTTTTTACCAAATGCAATTAAATATATTAGGGAGTGATATTATGTATGAAAATCAATCATTGATTTTTGTTGATTTAGATAAATTAAAGAATAATTTTTTTAAAATAAAAGAAAAGACTAATGGTGCAAAAGTTGGGATAGTTCTAAAGGCTAATGCTTATGGACTTGGTGCTTGTACTGTTGCTGAATTTTTACAAAAACAAGGTGCAGATTATTTTTGTGTTGCAAATTTTTCAGAAGCCATGGAACTTAGAAAAAAGAGAATTAAACTACCTATCTTGATATTAGGTTATGTTCCTAATGCTTTATTTGAAAAACTGATAAAAAATAATGTTGAATTAACTGTATATAATATTGAAATGATTAGAGAATTAAATGAAATCTCTGCAAAATGTAGAAAAAAATGTAAAATTCATATTAAAATTGATACAGGGATGAATAGACTTGGGTTTTTAATTGATGATAAATTAAAGGGGTATTTAAAAGAAATTTATTCTATGAAACATATTATTGTAAAAGGAATGTTCTCGCATTTATGTGTTTCAGATATTGATGACTTTTCTTTTACTAAACTACAAGTTGAAAAATTTGAGAAAGTTAAGAAAATTCTTGAAGAAGAAAATCTAAAAATACCAATGTTACATATTGCCAATGATGGTGGGGTTTTGCTTCATAATTATTATTACGATATGGTAAGAGTTGGAATTGGAATTTATGGTCATTATCCATCAGAATATGTTAAAGATAATTCTAAAATAAAGATGGATACAGTTGTTAGTTTTGTAAGTACAGTAAGTAATATTAAATATATTCATAAAGGAGATACTGTTGGATATGGAAGAACTTTCTGTGCTGATAAAACTATTAAAGTTGCCACAATTTCTGTAGGTTATGCAGACGGATATCCTTATGAGTTAAGTAATAAAGGTTATGTTATGATAAATAATAAAAAAGCTAACATTTTAGGAAAAGTTTGTATGGATCAAACGATGATAGATATTTCTGATATTGATGATGTAAAAATAGGAGATACTGTTTTGCTCTATGGGGAATATAAGGATATGAGACTTGATATTTTTGAAATAGCAAAAATAGCTAATACAAATGTTTATGATTTAATATGTCGAATAAATATGAGGATTCCAAGAGTTTATCTTGAAGGCGATAAAGTTGTAAGAGTTGTTGATTATCTATCAACTGAAAAAAATTACTACGAATTATAAAAGCTCAGTGCATTATAGCACTGAGCTTTTATATATAATATAAAAAGTAAATAATATATGTAATAAGTATTTACATAAAATCTAGAGGTGTTTTTTCACAAGATATGGATAACACAATCCCCATAGCAATTAAGTTTACTAATTGGAAAGTACCTCCATAACTTAAAAATGGAAGTGGAATACCAGTTATAGGCATAAGACCAATAGTCATTCCAATATTCTCAAAAATATGAGCTAGAAACATTGCACATATTCCTATAATTAACATTTGATTAAATTTATTTGCTGTCTTCTTAGAAAGTCTTACAAATCTATATAACATTATTGTATATAATCCAATCAAAATTGTTCCTCCAACAAATCCCATTTCTTCAACAAAAACTGGAAATATATAGTCTGTTTGTTTTTCAGGAATAAAGTTAAATTGATTTTGAGGGCCTTTAAATAATCCTCTTCCTATAAATTTTCCAGATCCTGCTGCGATTTTGCCTTGAACAGCTTGATATCCAGTGTTTGTTATGTCTCTTTCAGGATGTAAAAAATTTAAAATCCTATTTTTTTGATATTGAGATAGGTTAAAATAAAAAATAGGTAAACTGGCTATAGCTGCTAGTAAAGTATATACTACTAGTCTTAAGCTTATTCCAGCTACAAATAGCATTGATCCAATTACTAATATAAAAACAAATGCAGTTCCAAAATCTGGTTGCATTAAAACTAATCCAACAGGAATAAAAGCAAAAATCAAAACTTTTATTAGAGTTTTTGGTTCATTCAATTTGGAACTATTTTTTTCAATAACCGTTGCTAAACAAATAATCATTCCAAGTTTTACAAATTCAGAAGGTTGGAATGAAATAGGACCAAATTTAA
Source organism: Parvimonas sp. oral taxon 110 str. F0139 (assembly GCF_000214475.1). Lineage (GTDB taxonomy): Bacteria > Bacillota > Clostridia > Tissierellales > Peptoniphilaceae > Parvimonas. The sequence goes on from NZ_AFII01000001.1 coordinate 130,763, forward strand.
TCCAACTTCTTGCACCAACAGAATCCCCAGTACCAATTATAAGTACTAATACTAAAAGTATAATTGAAATTATATATATTGGCAAATACAATCTTTTCAAAAATTTAATATTTACTGCTATCAATACAAACATTAAGATAAAACCTAATATTGTAGCAATTATTTGTGATAACATAAAGTTTCTTTTCAAACTTATTGTTGCACTATATAAATTTACTAACCCTATTAATATAATTAAAATTAAAGAAATTAGTATAAATAAGTCAATTTTATATAAATTTTTATTCTTAAAAAACATATTAATCACCTCATAACGTATATATTATATTAAAAATTCTTCAAATATGCAAATAAAATATAAAAAATGTTAACAATTATTTTTGATTGGGTATATATTTGTTACTAGAAATTAGGAGATAAGTATGGACTTTGAATATGTTAAGGTTATAAAAAGTGATTTAGATGATATTGATGAAGCGGTTTCTTTTATTTTAGAAAAGTTATCAAGCGTTATTAGAGATGAAGAACTAATGTTCAATATTAGAATTGTTATAAATGAAATAGTGATAAATAGCTATGAACATGGTAATAAATGCAATAAAGAAAAGGGAATAAATTTAAAAGTCTGTGTCAATATGGACTGTATACATATAAATGTTAAAGATGAGGGAGATGGAATAAACTATATCTTTAATGAAAATAGAGATATTAATACGACAACCTCCGGTAGAGGTCTTAGGATTGTAAAACATTTAGTTGACGAACTCGAAATTAATAATAATGAAATTACTGCAAAAATAAAATGTGAAGGAAATGATACATAGAAATCAATTTAAAATTGGTTTCTTTTTTGTTGAATTTTTTGCAGAAAGTGATATAATATTATCATACACGATAGTGTAAATTAATAAAGGAGGGTTTAATTATGAGATTGTTACCACAAACAGTTATGAAAAGTTTAATGCAAACAAATAGTATAATTATTATTTTGGTTGTAGTTTTGGTGTTTGGTTTCTTTTATTTTGTTCCTGTAGGACTTTGGATTACTGCTTTATTCAGTGGTGTTAAAGTTAAAATTTCTAATCTAATAGGAATGAAACTTAGAAGAGTTAGAGCGTCAAAAATAATTTATCCATTAATTAAAGCAACGAAAGCTAATGTTAAAATTAACATTTCTGAATTGGAAGCGCATTATTTGGCAGGAGGAAATGTAAATAATGTTGTTGATGCTTTAATTGCTGCTCAAAAGGCTAACATCGAATTGACTTTTGAAATGGCAACAGCGATTGACCTTGCCGGACGTGATGTATTGGAAGCTGTTCAAGTTAGTGTAAATCCTAAAGTTATCAATACTCCAAAAATTGCAGCAGTTGCAATGAATGGTATTGAAGTAATAGTTATCGCAAAAGTTACTGTTAGAGCAGATATTTCAAGACTTATCGGAGGAGCTGGTGAAGAAACTATTATAGCCAGAGTAGGAGAAGGTATTGTTACTACTGTAGGTAGTGCTGAAAGACATAGTTTAGTGCTTGAAAATCCTGATGCAATTTCAGAAACAGTTTTGAAAAAAGGTTTAGATTTAGGAACTGCTTTCGAAATTTTATCTATTGATATTGCTGATGTTGATATTGGTAGAAATATAGGTGCTCAATTACAAGCTGATCAAGCAGAAGCAGATAAGAAAATAGCTCAAGCCAAAGCAGAAGAAAGACGTGCAATGGCAGTTGCAGTTGAACAAGAAAATAAAGCTAAGATTGAAGAAATGAAAGCTAAGGTTGTTGAATCTGAAAGTAAAATTCCTCTTGCGATTGCAAAGGCGTTTGAAGATGGAAATATTTCAGTTTTAGAATATGAAAAACTTAAAAATATCAAATCAGATACTAAAATGAGAGAATCACTTTCAGAATAGAGGTGAGTTCCTATGAAAAAAATAAGAGTTTTCTATCTTTTATTGAGGATTTAAAATCAGAGATTAACGATATAAAAGCTCAAATAGATGAAGTAGGTAATGAAAACAAGAATAGTACTTTAAAAGCTTCTAGCAAACCTAAAAACAAGAAAAATAAGAACGCTAGTAAAAGTAATAAAAATCCAAATTATAGAATTAATAATTTTGATAATTACGAAAGTCCTGAGGGTTCTAGTGTAATGACTTCTAGTATAGAGGGTTCTACTTTAGAAAATGTTTCTTATGAAGGTAAAACAGTTATGACTACTTCTATTGAAGGTAAAAGTATTATGAATACTTCAATGGAGGGTCAAGGTCAAATGTACAATTCTCGTAAAACAGAAAGAGTTGCCTTACGAAATGATATTCAACATTTTGATGAATTAATAGAAAGAAAAACCAAAAAATTTGTCATTAAAGGTAAAGAAAGCCTATCAAAAGCTATTCTCTATTCTGAAATTATTGGAAAACCTAAATCATTAAAATAATAGATTCGTAATTCCAATAAAATTTACATTAATTGGAATGATGAGAGTTTGTTGTTAAAAATAATTTAAAAAAGGAGACAATTGTCTCCTTTTTTAATCTATCTTTTCTAATGTTATATAATCTACTCCTGAAATTATTAGTTTCATTCCTTTTTCTAACTTTAGTTCATGAGATTCTTGTAAATTTATAACTGTTACTTTGTTTTCTTTTGATATAATCTTAATAATTGTATCTTTAGTAGTATTCGATAATTTGTAATGACCTTGTTTTAAATCATCTTCAATTGTAAATATTCCACTGGATAAGTTTTTAAAAGTATCATATTTTATATTATCTTTAAAAATAATCCCTATTACATTTCCATCAAATTCAATGTTAGAATTATTTAGAACTTTTATACGTACATATCTTGGCTTTTCATTATCATTCAAAGTTTCTTCTAAAATTATTTTGTTATCTACATAGTACTTAAAAATTCCTTTTCCTGTGAGTTTTACTAAATAATTATCATATGAAAAATCTTTTTTATTAAGTTCAGTCTTAGAATTTTGATTTAATAATTTTTCTTCAACTTTTACATTACTTGAAGATTCATTTTTAAAATTTATATATTTCTTACCATAAAAATTTTCTATTTCTTCAAGTTTTGATAATATTTTTCTTTCAAATGTGATATCCTTTGAAGAGTCATTTTTAAACTTATTATACTTTTCTAAAATTTTATTAAAAATTTTTTATCATCATCTGAAAAATCCCCATAAGGTTTTTCTAATACAGTAATTTCCTCAGCTGTTAGAGAAAATTGGGATGTTGAGTTCTTTATTTCATTATTTACTTTATCTACATTTTTAGTACCAGTTTTACTACAAGATGATAGTATAAAAATAGATAATAAAATAAAAACAAATCTCTTTTTTATATGAAACATTTTTTACTCCTTAATTAATGATATTAATATATTTATTATACAACATTTTTAACATATTTCAAAGTAATAAAAAATTTTGTTTTTCCAAGGTTACAAAAATCATAGTATTATGGTATAATAATTATCAGAAAAGAATTCAAAAAGGAGAAAATATGTATAATTTAGGTGAATTTCAGAAGTTGATTATAAAGCGTTTTAAAAATAACGGAGCTTATATAGGACTAAAAGATGTAAAAAATGAAAAACTTGATATATTGTTACCTAAGAAAGAAGTTTTAGAAACAGATAAAGTTGATGATGAAATTGAAGTTTTTGTTTATAAAGACAATCAGTCTAGGTTTGTTGCTACGAGGAAAAAGACAAAAATATCTTTAGGAAAATTAGAAACTTTAGAAGTAATGGATATTTCAAAAATTGGAGCTTTTTTGGATTGGGGTCTTGAAAAAGAATTGTTTTTGCCTTTTAAAGAGCAAACTATGAAACTCGAAAAAGGAAGGAAATATTTAGTTGCATTATACATAGATAAATCAGAAAGACTTTGTGCAACAATGAAAATAAGAGATTATTTGACATCAGATTCTCCTTATAAGGAAGGTGAGTGGGTTGAAGGAATTGTTTATTCAATCCATAAAGACTATGGTGCTTTCGTTGCTGTAGATAAAAAATATGATGCTATGATTGAAAATAAAGATATTATTGGCGTGTTAGAAATTGGAGAACCTATTAATTTTAGGATTTCAAAAGTAAAAAAAGATGGTCGTTTGAATTTAGTTTTAAAAAATTTATCTCATGTTGAAATAAATGATAATGCTGAAATACTTTTTAATATTATTAAAAATAGAGGCGGTTTTTTGGATTTGAATGACAAAAGTGAACCAGAAAAAATTAAGGAAATTTGTGGTATGAGTAAATCATCTTTTAAGAAAGCCGTAGGAAGATTATTAAAAAATAAAAAATTCAATTTGAAGGAAATGGAATTAAATTAATTTAAGGGGGAAATAATTATGGAAAGTAAAGTAATGGCAATTGTAAACGGAGTTGAAATTTTAGAAAGTGATATTGACAGATTTATAGAATTAATGGGAAATAGAGCAATGCCATATAATAATCCTGAAGGTAGAAAACAATTATGTGAAGAATTAGTTAAACAAGAACTTATAATTCAAGATTGTTATAATAGGAAGTTAGATGAAAGTGAAGCATTTGTTAAAGAAATTAATGAAATTAAACGTTCAATTTTAGCAAAACATTTTTTAAATGAATTATTTGAAAATATTCATGCTACTGATGAAGAAATAAAAGAGTATTATGAAGAAAATAAAAATATTTTTAAGAGTAAATATACTTTTAAGGCAAAACATATTTTGGTTGAAAGTGAAGAAAAAGCTAATGAACTAAAAGATCTTTGTGATAAAGGTGAAAAATTTGAAGAATTAGCTAAAGAACATTCTATGTGCCCATCTAAAGAAGTAGGTGGAGATTTGGGAGAATTTAGTCAAGGACAAATGGTATTAGAATTTGAAAATGCATGTATAGATGCAGAAGTTGGAAAAGTTACTGCTCCTGTAAAAACACAATTTGGTTATCATTTAATTAAACTTGAATCAAAAACAAATCCCGAACAGCTAGATTTAGAATCAGTTAGAGATGAAATTGAGAAAAGTATAATAAAAGCTAAAGAACAAGTAGCTTATGTGAAAAAAATGGATGCTTTAATGAAGGATAGTAAGATAGAAAGAAAATATTAAGATGCATTTTTTGGGTGGATTGGTTAGTATTATTGTTTGTTTATTAGTTTCATCAATCGATTTGAAATATTTAAAAGAAAAAGAAACAATAAAATTATCGATTAACAATATAAAGAAATACTATAATTTATTAAATTTTATATTAATATTCCTAACAAATATATATTTAGTGTCATTATTTTTTTATAATGATATATTATATATGATAAATTTACTTTGTTTCTTATGTCTGTACATTTGTGCATTTACTGATATTATTTGTAAAAATATTTTTATAAATATTATTATGGTTTTTCTAGTTCCGATTACATTATTGAATATATATGGAAATTATATTAGATTAGCTATTTTTGGTTTAATTTCAGGAATAATTTTGTATGGAACTATTTATATAGTATCAAAATTAGTTTATGGAAAGGAAGTATTTGGAATAGGAGATATTTATGCATTATCTTTAGTAGGAATTTCAACAGATTGGTATACAGTTTTTTATATTGGACTATTTACTTTTATAATAGCGGGACTTTTTTATTTAATAAAGCTAATTATTATAAAAGATATAGAAGCTTTTAAACATCAAGAAATACCATTAATTCCATTTATATTATTTAGTTATTTATTTTTAATTTATTTTTAGAATCAACTTAAAAATCAATATTTTAAGTTGATTTTTGCTTGTAAATGTGTTATTATAAGTAGCAGGTTAAATAAGAATGTTCGGAGGTGTATAATGCAAGTTTTAATGGAAATAATATTATTCGTTGCTAGTATTGTTATAATATTAGCAGTGTTAATGCAAGAATCTAAGTCTGACGGTGTTGCGTCTTTAACAGCTGAAACAAATATTTCTGGAAAAGGCGGAAAAAAATCTAAAGATGCTGTGTTAAGCCAAATTACCATTATAGCATCGGTTGTGTTTTTTATAGTAGCTATTGCTATGGCTGCGATTAAATAAAAATTTAGGAGGAAAAAATGGATACTAATTTGATTTTTTATTGTGCAATTGCCGTTGGTGTTGTTGCGCTAGTATTTGCTTATATTAAATATTTAAGCATTACAAAAATTGAACCTGGTAATGAAAGAATGAAAGAAATATCAGGTTATATTCAAGAAGGCGCTATGGCTTTCTTAGTTCGTGAATATAAGTATTTAGCTATATTCGTTGTTGTTGTTGCAATTATTTTAGGGGTAGCCATTAATTTACTTACAGCAGTTTGTTTCTTAGCTGGCTCAATTTGCTCAATTTTAGCAGGATATTTCGGAATGAAAGCTGCTACTAAAGCAAATGTTAGAACTGCAAATGCTGCTAAAGAATACGGAATGGGAAAAGCACTTCAAACTGCATTTTCAGGGGGAGCAGTAATGGGACTTTCTGTAGTTGGATTAGGTATTCTAGGGATGACAGTTTGCTACTTCTTAGTAGGAGACGTTAATATTGTAACTGGATTCAGTTTTGGTGCTTCATCTATAGCATTGTTCGGAAGAGTAGGTGGTGGTATTTATACTAAAGCTGCTGACGTTGGTGCTGACCTTGTAGGAAAGGTTGAAGCTGGAATTCCTGAAGATGATCCAAGAAACCCTGCTGTTATAGCTGATAATGTAGGAGATAATGTAGGTGACGTTGCTGGTATGGGAGCTGACCTTTTTGAATCTTATGTAGGGTCTATACTTTCTGGTATTACATTAGGTTCTGTTGCTTTTGGTAAAGAAGGTATTATATTTGCGTTAGCTCTTGCTGCAGCTGGTATCTTAGCATCATTAGTTGGACTATTCTGCGTAAGAGGGGATAAAGATCCACAAAAATCTTTAAATATGGGAACTATTGTTAGTTCAGTATTAACTATTATAGTTACATATTTCTTAAGTAAACAAATTTTAGGAAATAACTCAGCATTTATTTCTTCAGTTGCTGGTATTTTAGTAGGATTAATTATTTCTCAATTTACTGAATACTATACTTCAGGAGATAAAAAACCTGTTCAACATATTGCAGAAGAATCAGAAACTGGTTCATCAACTAATATAATTTCTGGTTTAGCTGTTGGAATGAAGTCAACTGCTGGTCCTATTGTAGTAATAGCAATAGGTATTTTAGTATCATATATGGCATCAAATGGATTTGCTAATGCTGGTCAAGGATTATATGGGATTTCTGTTGCTGCTATAGGTATGCTTTCTACTTGTGGTATGACTATAGCTGTTGATGCTTATGGCCCAATTGCTGATAATGCTGGAGGTATTGCAGAAATGTGTGAATTACCTCATGAAGTTAGAAATATTACAGACAAATTGGATTCTGTTGGTAATACTACAGCTGCTATTGGTAAAGGATTTGCGATTGGTTCAGCTGCCTTAACTGCTTTAGCATTGTTTGCATCATATACTCAAGCAGTAGGATTGGAAAAAATAGATGTTACTAAACCTCAAGTAGTTGCAGGAATGTTCATTGGTGGTATGTTACCATTCTTATTCTCAGCTTTAACTATGGAAGCTGTTGGAAATGCTGCTAATGAAATGATTCAAGAAGTTAGAAGACAATTCAAAACTATTCCTGGAATTATGGAAGGAACTGGAACTCCAGATTATAGAAAATGTGTTGATATTTCTACAATGGCAGCGTTAAAACAAATGATTATTCCTGGATTATTAGCAGTAGTAGTTCCAGTATTAGTTGGTATTTTAATTGGAGCAGAAGCTCTTGGTGGATTATTAGCTGGATCTTTAGTTACAGGTGTTTTAATGGCAATCTTTATGTCAAATGCTGGTGGAGCATGGGATAATGCTAAAAAGTACATTGAAGAAGGTCATCATGGTGGTAAAGGTTCAGATCCTCATAAAGCAGCGGTTGTTGGAGATACTGTAGGGGATCCATTTAAGGATACTTCAGGTCCATCATTAAACATTTTAATTAAGTTAATGACTGTAGTAGCATTAGTATTTGCTCAAGTTATTTTAAACTATGGTGGAATGTTAATAAAATAATTATAATAATATATTTATGTAAAAAGTGTATTTTAAATACACTTTTTATTTTTTATAAATTATTATTGTTTTTTATATTTAAATAAAAAAAATTTGTATTTGCAATATTTTTAAATTTTTGATATAATGCATTTGATAAATAAATTTTAGGAGGTTTTTATGGATAGTGGACCCGAGGTCTATTTTCAGATTTTTATTTTAATTTTATTAACTTTAGTTAATGCTTTTTTTGCTGCATCTGAAATGGCAATAGTTTCTATGGACAAGAAAAAGTTATTAACTTTGTCAGAACAAGGAAATAAGAGAGCAATTAAAGTCGAAAAACTTTTAAAAGAGCCTTCGAAGTTTTTATCAACTATTCAAGTTGGTATCACTTTTGCTGGTTTCTTTACTTCTGCTTCTGCTGCAGTTGGACTATCAGATAAGTTTGGGAAAGTATTATCAAATTTATCAGTTCCTTTTGCATATAGAGTTTCTTTTGTTTTAATTACAGTCATATTGGCATTCTTTAGTTTAGTATTTGGTGAACTTGTGCCTAAAAGAATAGCATTACAAAATGCAGAAAAATTCGCTTTATTTTCTGTTGGGACAATAAATTTTGTTTATAAAATAATGAGTCCGTTTGTTTATTTGCTATCTTTATCTACTAATATAGTGTTAAAGATTTTTTCAGTTCCTACAAGTGGAGTTGAAGCACAGGTTACTCTAGAAGAGATAAAATCAATTGTTGAAGTAGGACAAGAACAAGGAATAATCAATCCTACAGAGCGAGAAATGATAGATGGTGTTATATCTTTTGATGATGTATTAGCGGAAGAAGTAATGACAGCAAGAACTGAAGTATTCATGATTGATATTGATGAACCTGATAAAGATTTTGAAACTTTAATGCAAATGAGGTATTCAAGAGTGCCAGTTTATGAAGATGATATTGATAATATAATTGGTATTTTATATATTAAAGACTTTTTCTTAGAAGCATATAAAGTAGGATTTGATAATATTGATATTCGTTCTATTTTAAGACCAGCTTATTTTATTCCAGAGCGAAAAAATATAAATGATTTATTTCTTGAACTTAAAAATTCAAGAAATCAAATGGCTGTATTAATTGATGAATATGGTGGTTTTACGGGAATTGTCACTATGGAAGATTTAATTGAGGAAGTTATGGGTGAAATTGATGACGAATATGATAAGAAAACTAATCCTTCAATCAAAAAAATAGATGATAGACATTTTATTGCAACTGGAGCATGCGAAATTGAGGATGTAAATAATGCTTGTAATTTAAAACTTGATGAAAATTCAGAAGATTATGATACATTAGGTGGTATGCTTATGTATCTATTAGGATATATACCTAATGATGGAGAGAAGCTTACTGTTGAAGATAATGGTGTTATTTATAATATATTATCTATTTATGAACATAGAGTTAAGAAAGTTAGAATAATTCTTCCTAAAGAAGAAGTTGTAGAAAAGGATGAAGATGAAGAAAAAAATTCTGACGAATAATTTTTAATATCTATAATTATATATAATAATTAAAAGCCCACATTATTAAAAATGTGGGTTTTTTAGTATTAATTTATTCTATTCCTAATTTTTCAATAGTTTGTACTAATATGTTACAATCTACATATCTAAAGTCTCTTAGAACTCTATCTATCCATAGAGGCGTTTTCATATTGCTTTGAAATTTTTTGTATGTTTCAATAGCTTCATCGATAATTATAATTCCATTAACATCAAGTTCTTTTGTTTTAGTAATTAATATAGATCTGTATGGTGTTTCATTAGGTTTTATACTACCACAAAGAGGATGAGTTGAAAGCTCAAATCCATCTTGAAGTTTTTTCTTAACTATATCTAATATGTCTCCATATGTATATTTTTCATCAAATATTATGTCTAAATCTTTCTTATTTTTCACTTTTTCATATAAGTCAATATTATTAGTTACCAATGTAAATTTCATATCAATTCTCCCTTCGTACTATAAAATTGTATCATAAAAACATAAAAATATAAAGTGATTAGGTAAAATATATTTAAAAAATTCTAAAAATATGGTAAAATCAATAATGAGGTGATAATTTTGGCTAATGATTTTGTACATTTGAATGTTCATACTGAGTATAGTTTGTTGAACAATTATAATCCAATGGAAAAATTAATAGATAAAGCTAAAGAATTAAATTTTAAAGCTATGGCTATTACAGATTATAACAATATGTATGGCGTTGTTGATTTTTATAAAAGATGTAAAAAGAATTCAATAAAACCTATTATAGGTTGTGAGCTAACTTTGTCATACCCAAATAATGAATTTTATAATATAATATTATTAGCTAAGAATAATCAAGGATATAAAAATTTATGTAAATTAGTGTCAAATTTATATGTTATTGAAAATAGAAATAGAGAATATATAACATTTGATGAATTAGAAAAATTCTCAAAAAATTTAATATTAATTGTTGGTTCTAAAAGAAGCTTTATTAGAAAATGTCTATATTTAGACGATACTTTAAACGCTAAGAATGAAATTGTAAATTTCAAAAGTATATTCAATAAAGAGGATTTATTTCTAGAATTGAATTTTCATTTTGAAGAAAATGATGAGTTAATGATAAACAAATATTTGGAACTTGCAAATGAAGTAAACGTTGAGACTGTTGTAACTAATGATGTTCATTATTTAGAAAATACAGATTTTAATTTATTTAATATAGCAAGATGTATATCAAAAGGTATTTTATTATCTGAACTTAAAGAAGATACTTTTACTCAAGCAGAATACTATTTAAAAAGTGAAGAAGAAATGTTAAAAATATTTTCTCAATTAAAAGATTCTATGTATAATACTAAAATGATTGCTCAAAGATGTAATGTTGAATTTGATTTTTCAAAGTATCATTTACCTGAATATAAAGTACCTGATGGAGTTAGTACAAAGGAAGATTATTTGCATAGTATAATCATAGAAGGTATGAAAAAAAGATATGAAAATATCACTGATGAAATTAAAAAAAGAGTTAATTATGAATTTTCAGTAATAAATAAAATGGGATTTACTGATTATTTTCTTATTGTTTGGGATTTTGTAAATTTTGCTAAAAAAATAAAATTCCAGTTGGACCGGGTAGAGGTTCAGGTGCAAATTCAATCGTTGCATACTGCTTGGAGATTACTGATATTGATCCAATAGAATATGAATTAATATTTGAAAGATTTTTAAATCCTGAAAGAATTTCAATGCCTGATTTTGACATAGATTTTTGCAATGAAAGAAGAGAAGAAGTCATAGATTATGTAATTAGAAAGTATGGGAAAAATCACGTTTCACAAATTGTTACCTTTGGAACTATGAAACCAAGAGCAGCGGTAAGAGATATTGGCAGAGTTTTAGGTTATAAATTATCAACTGTTGATAAGGTAGCAAAACTTATTCCAAATAATTTAGACGTTACTTTTAAAAATGCATTAAAAGATAGTTTGGAATTAAAAAAGTTATATGACGAAGATGTAAATATAAAAAAACTTATTAACACTTCTGAAAAATTTGAAAAATTTCATAGACATATATCAATACATGCAGCGGGTATTGTTATAACTAAGGAAGAACTTACAGAGTATGTTCCGCTAGCTAAAAGTGGAGATAATATAGTAACACAATTCAATATGATAGAGTTGGAAGAACTTGGACTTCTAAAGATGGATTTTTTAGGACTTAGAACTCTAACGGTAATTGATGATACTATAAGACTTATTAAAAAAAATTACAATAGAGAGATTGATATTGAGAAAATATCGTTAAGCGACAAGAATGTTTTAAATTTATTTAAGACAGCTGATACAATTGGCATATTCCAATTTGAAAGTACAGGTATGAGATTATTCTTAAAAGATTTAAAAGCAGATAATTTCGATGAGTTAGTTGCTGCAAATTCTCTTTTTAGACCAGGTCCGATGAATCAAATACCTAATTACATTAAAAATAAAAATAATCCTAATAGTATTCAATATTTGGATAAGCGTTTAGAAAAATATTTAAAATCCACTTATGGAATTATTGTATATCAAGAACAAGTTATGCAGATTGCAAGAGAATTAGCAGGATATACTTGGGGTCAAGCAGATAATTTGAGAAAAGCCATTGGTAAAAAACATATGGATATAATGGAATATAATAGGAAGATATTTATTTATGGTCTAGATGATTTAGATGGAAGCATTAAAATTAAAGGTTGTGTAAGAAATGGTGTAGATGAGAAGCTTGCTCAAAATATTTTTGATTTAATAGTTGAGTTTGGTAACTACGCTTTTAATAAATCACATAGTGCTTGCTATTCATTAAATGCTTATAGAACTGCTTATTTAAAATATTATTATCCATTAGAATATATGGTAAGTCTTTTAAATTCTGTTATAAATTATGAAAGACAATTTTTCCAATATTTTCAAGAAATTAAAAGGATGGGAATAAAGATTTTACTTCCAAGTGTTAATTATAGTCACTATAAGATAAGTACTGAAAATAAGTGTATGAGAATTGGTTTCTCTCAAATTAAAGGATTTAATAGGCTTTTAGCTAAAGATATTGAAGAAGAAAGAAAAAATGGAGAGTTTAAAAGTTTTAAAGAATTTTTAGAAAGATTGAAAAATTCAAAGAATATGAGCTTGCAATCAATTGAGAATTTAGTAAAGTCTGGAGCTTTTGATGAAATTGAAGAAAAAAGAATTGAAATTTTAAATTCTTTAGAGACATTATTTACTCAAATAGTATCTAAAAGTAAAAATGAATTATCTGGTCAACTTTCCTTAATAAGTTCAGATTTTATGCATGAAAAATATGTTAAGTCTGAAAAATTTTTAAAAGACGATTTGTTAGAATATGAAAAAGACGTTTTAGGATTTTATATTTCTTCTCATCCGTTAGATGAATATAAAGAATATATTAAGTCTAAAAATAGTATGAAGTTAATTGATTTAAAAGTTTTAGATAAAGGTATCTATAATGTAATAGTTTATATTAACTCTATTAAACTTAGAAGAAATAAAAAAATAAGATGCTAAAAACAATTAATGTAGAAGATTTTACAAGTAGTATAGAGATTTTAGATGTTAAAGATTTAGATATTATTAAAGGAAAAATTTATGAAATATCGATTAAAGTTTCTATAAATTCATTTGGGAATACTAATTTTACTGTAATTGATGCTAGAGAAGTAGATAGTATATATTCTAAGAAACTATATATAAAAATTGAAAATTTTGATAATAATATAAAGAAAAAATTAAGTGAATTTTCTGAAAAATATGGTGGAATAAATAATGTAATTTTGTATATAACTAGCAATCATAAAACATTAAGATTAGAAAATAAGTTTGATTTAAAAAATGAAAATTTAATTGTTGAATTAGAAAATATTTTTGGAAAAGATTGTTTTCGTATCAATTAATGGAGGTATAATTTGAAAAAAATTGCTATTCTTACTAGTGGTGGAGATTCTCCAGGAATGAATCCAGTAATAAGAGCTGTTGTAAGAACATGTATATATCATAATGTTAGAATATATGGTGTAAAATTTGGTTATGATGGCCTTATTAAAGGAAATATTTTTGAGATGAATGTGTCTAGTGTTGCAGATATAATTCAAAAAGGTGGTACTATATTAGGTAGTGCTAGAAGTAAAGAGTTTATGACTAAAGAAGGTCAAGAAAAAGCAGTTAAAAGCTTAAAAGATAATGGTATTGAAGGGCTTGTAGTTTTAGGAGGAGATGGTACTTTTCGTGGTGCTAATGTTTTAAGTAAATATGGTATAAAGACTATTGCTATACCTTGTACTATTGATAATGATATGGGATATACTGATTATACAATTGGATTTTTCACTTCAGTAAATACAGTTATCGATGCTATTTCAAAACTTCGTGATACATCTTCTTCTCATGGAAGAGCTAATATTTTAGAAGTTATGGGAAGAAAATGTGGTGATATTGCTCTAAATTCTGGATTAGCTGGTGGAGCTGAAAGTATAATAGTTCCAGAAGTCGATTTTGATATAGATAAAGTTTGCAATAAAATTATATCTGGTAGGAAAAGAGGTAAATTACACCATATCATAGTTTTAACTGAAGGTATTTTAAGCCCTTATGAGCTTAAAAAACAGATTCAAGAAAAAACGAAAATTGATACAAGGGTTACTGTACTAGGACATATCCAAAGAGGAGGTACTCCGAGCTCATTTGACAGAATAATAGCAAGTCAAATGGGAAGTATGTCTGTTAAATTATTGTTGAAAGAACAAACTAATTTAGCTTTAGCTTTTAAAAATAATAATATTGAGTATATTACTATAGAAGATGCTGTATCTAGCAAAAAAATATTTAATAAAGATTTATATGATATAGTTGATGAACTATCTATTTAGGAGAGAATTATGAAAAAAACAAAATAATATGTACAATTGGGCCTGCTTCAGATTCAGTTGAAAGTTTAAAAGAATTAATGCTTAGTGGAATGAATGTTTGTAGATTAAATTTTTCACATGGAAGCAGAGAAGAACATCAAGTTAGAATTGATAATATAAAAAAAGCAAGAGAAGAGTTAGATTTACCTATAGCAATAATGCTTGATACTAAAGGTCCTGAAATAAGATTAGGTAAATTTAGTATTGATGAAGTTATTCTTAAATCGGGAGATTTTTATACCTTTACAATTGATGAAGTTTTAGGAAATCAAGAAATTTGTTCTGTTTCTTACAAACTATTACCAAATGATGTTAAGGTTGGTGGTACAATTTTAGTTGATGATGGTTTAGTTGAAATGGAAGTTATTTCTAAGACAGATAAGGAAATAAAATGTCTAGTTAAAAATAATGGAGTAATCAAGAGTAATAAAGGTGTAAATATACCGAATGAAATAATAAATTTACCATCCATTACGGAAAAGGATAAGTCTGATATTTTATTTGGAATACAAAATGATTTAGACTTTATTGCAGCTTCATTTGTAAGAAAACCTGAAGATGTCTACGAAATTAGAAAAATTTTAGATAATAACAATTCTGATATTAAAATAATTTCTAAAATAGAAAATCAAGAAGGCGTTGAAAATATTGATAAAATTATAGAGGCTTCTGATGGAATAATGGTTGCCAGAGGAGACTTAGGAGTTGAAATTAAAGCAGAATTTATTCCAAAAATACAAAAAGAAATAATTAGAAAATGTAATTTAGTAGGAAAACCAGTAATAACTGCAACACAAATGCTTGATTCAATGATTAGAAATCCAAGACCAACAAGAGCAGAAGTTACAGATGTAGCAAATGCGATTATAGATGGAAGTGATTGTATTATGTTATCTGGTGAGACTGCTGCTGGAAAATATCCAAAAGAAGCGGTTAAAGTAATGAATAATATTGCAATAACAACAGAAAATTCTTTTGATTTTCAAAATAGTATAAAAAGCAAAAATAGACAAGATATTTTAAATACTATGAATTCAATAAGTTTGTCAACAAAAGAAATTGCCGAAAATTTAAGAGCAAAAGCTATAATTTGTGCTACAGCTTCTGGAATTACTCCTATTTCAATTTCTAAATTTAGACCATTTGTTGATATTATAGCTGTAACTTATTCTGAGAAAGTTAGACGAAAATTACAAATTTTTTGGGGAGTTACTAGCTTGATTTCTAAGAAATCTGAACATACTGATGAAGTTATTGAACGTTCTATATCAGCAACTTTAAATGCAAACTATATTAGTGATGGAGATACAGTTGTTTTAACTGCAGGTATTCCTGTTGGTGTTGCAGGAACAACAAATTTAATTAAAGTTCATACTGTTGGGAAAATTTTGATAAAAGGCTTTGGGATTGGAAAAGATTCGGTTACTGGAAAAGCTTGCCTAATAAACAATGAAGACGATTTAAAGAACAAATTTAAAGATGGAGATATAATTGTTTCCAAATTTACAGATAGAGAATATGTTGAGTTTATTGATAGAGCATCAGGAATCATAGTTGAAACAGGAGGACTGACTTCTCACGCTGCAATTATTGCTTTACATTTTAATATTCCAACAATTATAGGAGCTGAAAATGCTACTAATATGATTAAAGATGAACAACTTGTAACAATTGATACTGTAGGTGGATTAGTTTATGATGGAGATGTTAAAGTTCTTTAATTTTACTTTATTTTAAATATATGTTATTATATTACAGACGTTTAATTAAGGAGAAAATATTTTGATAAAATTTGAAGATTTACCAAAAGAATTTAAAAATGAATCTGTAAAAAAATACTACGAAATAGTATCAAAAAAAAGATTAAGTTTATTTTTTAAAAGAGTATTTGACATTATTTTTTCCATTTTAATTTTATTGATTTTATTTATTCCAATTGTTGTTATTTCAATAGCTATAAAATTAGATTCTAAAGGGAGTATTTTTTATAGGCAGGAGAGAGTTACAAGATATGGTAAAAAGTTTAAAATTTTTAAATTTAGAACAATGGTATCTAATGCTGATAAAATTGGAACACTTGTAACTGTAAAGGAAGATTCTAGAATAACAAAGGTTGGAAAGTTTTTAAGAAAATATAGATTGGATGAATTTCCTCAAATTTTTAATATATTATCAGGAGATATGAGTTTTGTAGGAACTAGACCAGAAGTTACAAAATATGTTGAAAGATACTCAGACTATATGTTTGCCACTTTGTTATTACCTGCAGGTCTTACTTCATACTCTAGCATAAATTATAAAGACGAGGATGAAATAATATCAAGTCATTTAGATGATGAAACTAGTATTGATGATATATATATAAATTATATTTTGCCAGATAAAATGAAGTATAATATTGAATATATTGAAAGATTTTCTTTTTGGTATGATATAAAAATTATGTTTAAAACATTTTTATCTGTTTTTTGGGGAGGAAAAATAATGAAAGTTAGTATAGGGGTAGTTGCCTTAAATGAAGAAAAGACTTTACCTTCTCTTTTTGAAGATTTTAAAATGCAGACATATCCACATGATGAAATTGAAATAATTTTAGTAGATGGAATTTCAACGGATGATACAAAAAATATAATGCAAGATTTTAAAGAAAATAATGATTTTATGGAAGTTAAAATTTTAGATAATCCTAAAAAAATTCAATCTGCTGGATGGAATATCGTTATAAAAATTTTACGGGAGATGTACTTGTTAGAATTGATGCACACTCCTCAGTTCCAAAAGATTTTATAGAAAAAAATGTTAGAAATATAGAATCAGGAGAAGATGTTTCAGGCGGAAAAAGGCCAAATATAATAGATGATAATACAGGATATAAAAAGATGCTTTTAGAAGCAGAATCATCGATGTTTGGAAGTGGAATTGCACCTTTTAGAAATGCATCTGGGAAAAAATATGTAAAGTCAATGTTTCACGCAATGTATAAAAGAGAAGTATTAGAAAAAGTGGGTTTCTTTAATGAAAAATTGTTAAGGACAGAAGATAATGAATTCCATTATAGAATAAGAAAAGCAGGATACAAACTTTGCTATGATGATAATATTATTTCGTATCAGCATACTAGGAATTCACTTTCTAAAATGATTAAACAAAAAAAGCCAATGGTATGTGGATAGGACTTACGACTGCTGTTTGTCCTGAGTGTCTAAATTTATATCACTATATTCCTTTTGCTTTTTTAGTTGCTCTTTTTATATCAATTATTTCACTATTTTTTACCAAATATTTATTTTTGTTGGTATTTGGATCTTATCTAATAGTGAATGTTTCGATGTCTTTAAGTTCAATTATAAAAGGAAAATTTAATGTTTATAATTTATTACTTCCAATTGTATTTTTCCTTTTACATATCAGTTATGGATATGGAACATTAGTAGGATTTTTAAAAATCCCTTCATTTTTAAAAACATATAATAAGGAGGACTAGACTATGATATATGCAGGTATTCTTGCTGGAGGAATAGGTAGTAGGATGAATATTTCTAATATTCCAAAACAATTTTTAAATATTGGAGATAAGCCTATTATAATTCATACTATTGAAAAGTTTTTATTATGCAACAAAATAGATAAAATTTATGTTGGGGTAAATCCCGATTGGAATTCTTATCTAGTTGATATAATTGACAAAGATTATAATTATTTGTCTGAAAGAATTGTTGTTGTAGATGGTGGAAAAGATAGAAATTCTACAATTTTAAATATTATTTCTTCTATTGAAGAAGACAACGGATTAACTGATGAGGATATTCTTATAACTCATGATGCTGTTAGACCATTTGTTTCAATTAAAATGATTGAAGAAAATATAGATAATTGTAAAAAATATAATATTATTGATACTGTAGTTCCAGCTTTTGATACTATAGTTTCTTCTGAAGATGGAAAGTTTATTTCATCAATACCAGATAGAAAAACAATGTTTCAAGGACAAACTCCTCAAACATTTAAAATTAATAAATTCATGGAATACTATAATAAATTGTCAGAAGAAGAAAAGAACATTTTAACTGATGCTTGTAAAATATTTGTGTTAAATGGAGAAAAAGTATTTTTAGTTAATGGAGATTTTTCAAATATAAAAATTACAACTGTAACAGACTTAAAGATTGCTAAAGCAATGCTTATGGAGATTTAAGATGATAAATAGAATTTTTCAATTAATGAAACCAGGTTTTATCTCAGTTAAATATGTTGATGAGAGCTTTTTAGGAGATAAAGTCATTGTAAAACCATTATACGTATCTTTGTGTCATGCTGATCAAAGATATTATTTAGGAAAGAGAGATCCAAAAGTATTAGCAAAAAAATTGCCTATGGCTCCAATTCATGAATCTTGTGGAGAGGTTGTTTTTGATCCAACAAACACTTTTAAGGTTGGAGATAAGGTATCTATGATACCAAATACTCCACCTTGTACTTATGATGAAAGTATATATGAAAATTATGTGAAGGGTTCTTATTTTCTATCTAGTGGTCATGATGGTTTTATGAGGGAATTTGTCAAAATTGCTCCAGATAGACTTGTAAAATTTAATGATATAGATTTACCCGTTGCGTCTATTTTGGAATTTATTTCAGTTGGATTTCATGCATATGATAGATTTGTAAAGAATTCTATAGAAAATAAAGAAACAATAACTATTTTTGGGAATGGAAGTTTGGGATTTATTGTAGCAAATGTTTTGAAATATAGATTTCCAAATAGTAAAATAGTTGTTGTTGGTAGAAATATAGAAAAGCTAAAAATATTTTCATTTGTCGATGAGGTTTATTCAAGTGATGATATTCCAGAAGGTTTTTCAACAGATCATGCCTTTGAATGTGCAGGAGGCCCAGGAAGTGAAGATGCCATTAATAATATTATAAAATATATTAAACCTCAAGGCTCAATTATGTTGATGGGAGTTAGCGAAAATAAAATTGCTGTAAATACTAGAGATATATTGGAGAAAGGATTAACATTAATTGGATGTTCCAGATCTGGTAGATATGATTTTCAAGAGGCAGTTAGAATGCTTGAAAATAAAAAATTCAAAACAGATTTAAGTCGATTGTGTTTGAAGATGATGAAATCAGTAGTGTTAATGATATTCATAGATTTTTTAAAAATGATTTAAATACACCTTTTAAAACTGTTGCAAAATGGAATATTTAATTAATGGTTATAATATAAATTATGGATGAAATAAATTTAAGAGAGTTACAACTTAAGAGTTTAGAAATGGGAAAATATTTTGTTTCATTTTGTGAAGAAAATAATTTATTATGTTATCTTTGTGGTGGTGGAGCAATAGGTAGTTTACGACATTCAGGGTTCATTCCTTGGGATGATGATTTAGATTTTTTTATGCCTAGAGAGGATTATGAAAAATTAGCTTTGATATGGAATGAAAAAGCTGATACAAAAAAATATTCACTTGTTAAAGCTAATAAAGATTTAGTTGATCATAATCTTTTTATTACTATTAGAGATAATGAAACTACTGCTATTAAGCCATACCAAAAAGGTTTAAATATTAGTCATGGAATAGCACTTGATATTTTACCTCTTGATGGTTGCCCTAGCGGGAAAATTAAGCGAAAAATTCAAATAATGTGGGGACTGATTTATTCGCTCTTTTGTGCTCAAGTATTACCTGAGAAACACGGGGGACTTAAGAAAAAAATTTCTAAATTATTATTATCAATTTTTAAATCCAAAAAAATAAGATATAAGATTTGGAAGTTCGCTGAAAAAAGAATGACTAAATATAAAATTGGTAAATCAGAATATATTACAGAACTTTGTTCTGGCCCATATTATATGAAAAAAGTATATAGAAAAGAGTGGTTTACTGATAAGAAGTATTTTGATTTTGAAGATACTAGGATGCCAATTCCTATTGGATATGATGGATATTTAAAAACAGCTTTTGGAGATTATATGAAATTACCTCCAATTGAGAAACAAATACCTCATCATGATTTACTATTCTTGGATTTGAAAAATAGTTATACAAATTATGAAAAAATTTGGAAATAGGGTGATGATTTGAAAAAGAAAAAATATTGTTTTTCTTATGGTCTTTTTCATTAGGAGGAGGAGCAGAAAAAATATTATCAACAATTGTAAATAATCTTGATAGTGAAAAATATGATATTGATATATTAGAGATTGAACATTTTGATAAGGGTTATGAACCTGTTAATGACAATATAAGAATATTAAAATCTTGGCAAGATTATAGACAATCTAAGCTAAAAAGAGCTATTTTATGGAGAATAAGAAAATTTTTCCCGAATTTAGTAAGAAAAATAATGGTTAAAGAAAAGTATGATATTGAAATTTCCTTTACTATAATCAATCCACCTTTTGAATTTTCTAAGGATGAAAAAGTAAAAAAATTGCTTGGATTCACGGTAGTATTGAAGATTTTATGAAAGACGCACAAAAAAAGTATAATCATAAAAGATATTTAGAAAATGTTGATAAAATAATTTCAGTATCAGAAAAAACCAGAGAGTCCATAATTTCAGTTTATCCAGAATATAAAGATA
Organism: Parvimonas sp. oral taxon 110 str. F0139; assembly: GCF_000214475.1. GTDB lineage: Bacteria > Bacillota > Clostridia > Tissierellales > Peptoniphilaceae > Parvimonas. The sequence goes on from NZ_AFII01000001.1 coordinate 151,934, forward strand.
AAGTTATGACAATTTATAACGGATATGATTTTAAAAGTATTTTGGAAAAATCAAATGAGAGTACAGATATTAATATTGAAAAAAATTCGATTTGTGTAATTGGAAGAATTGAAAACTTAAAAGGTTCATTGGAAGTTTATGATACAATAAAAAATTACATAAAAATTTAAATAAAAAGTATCATTTATATTTTTTAGGTGCAGGAGAATTAGAGACTCATATAAAAGAGCTTGTACAAAAAGATAATTTGGAAGAGTATGTTCATTTTTTAGGATATCAAAAGAATCCATATAAATATATAAAAAAATGAATTTAATGTTTTCAATGTCTAAACAAGAGGGATTTTCCGGTGCAATTGTTGAAGGATTGGCTTTAGGAATTCCTTTCATTTCTACAGATGTTGGAGGAGTAAAGGAACTTTCAAACGACGGTAAATTCGGTAAAATTGTAAATTCTACTGATGATGCTTGTGAATGTATTGTTAATTATTTTGAAAATAGTATGTCAGTAGATAAATCAGAAATGAAAAATTTTATAACTCAGTTTACGATTTCAGAACAAATGAAAAATATAAATGAAATATTAGAATAATGGAGATAATTATATGAATATTACTTTTAGAAAATTTTATTCTTTAATTACCGCGTTCTCTTTTATTTTTACTCTGTTACTTGGAGTAAGTTATTTATACACAGATAGATTGGATATATTACTTTTTACATTGTTGTCTTTTTTTGTCAACTTAATATTGTTTTGTTTTACAGATATAAAATATTATATAATACATTTATTTTTTTATATAACTATTTTTATATTTCTAGTTTCAAGGCCTACGATAGATTACTTGAGAAGTTATAGTTTTAATACTTATCAAAAAGATGCATATGTTTTTGCGTTTGTTATAGTTATGATTTCACTTTTAGGATTGTTTATTGGAGGAATAATTTCAAAATCATTATTAAAAATAAAAACAAAAAGAGGTTAGATGTAGATAGTAATGATAAGTTAAAAAGCTCTATATGGCTAAAAAATATAAGAATAGTTTCTCTTACTGTATATATATTGACATATCCATTTTATACTTTAAGGCTGATTGAAAGATTAATATTTAAATTAAATACATCTTATTATATTTATTATGCGTCTTTCAAAAGTAATTTGCCTTACTTCACATATATATTATCAGTTTTTACAGTATATTCGATGTGTGTATATTTAGCATCTAAACCAAATAAAAGAAATGCTACTATAATTCTGGTAAGTAACCTATTTGCAAATGCAATATATTTATTTATTGGGACCAGAAATCCATTTATTTTAAGCTTAATATTTTCTTTTATATATTATTTTATAAGGGGACAAGAAGATATTAAAAATAAATGGATAGGAGTTAAAGAAAAAATACTAATTTTTACAAGTCTTCCTATAATAATTGTAGGAATGGGACTTTTAAACTATGTCAGAGACAATGTTGAAGTTTCTAATTTTAAAATATTTGATATATTTATAGATTTTATCTATAAACAGGGAACAAGTTTTGGTGTTTTAGCTAAAGGATTTTTGTATAACAGTAATATTGCAGTAAGAAGTTTTACAAACTTTACCTTTGGACCTATTGTTGAGTATTTTACTCATGGGAATTTTGGTAAGTTATTATTTGATACAAAACCATTTACAGCTACAACTAATAGTATTGAGTTAGCAATTAGAAGCAATAGTTATGCTCATAATATTTCTTATATTGCAATAAAAGATGAGTATTTACAAGGACATGGGTTAGGTAGTAGTTTTATAATGGAAAATTATACTGACTTTGGATACTTAGGTGTATTTTTGTTTAGTGTATTTTTAGGATTTTTATTTATAAGAATGTTAAATGTTTCTTACAGAAATAAAATTTTACCTTTCGTTTGCACATTAATAATATTAAACAATTTGTTTTTTATGCCTAGAAGTAGTTTTTCAGAAAGTTTTTCAATATTACTTACATTCCAATTTTGGTTTATAATTATATTAATTTTTGTAATGGCAAAATTAATATCAAAAGAAAATTCTTATACAATTTTTAAAATAAAGGAGATATAATATGTTTGAAAATTACTCATTTGGAGATTTATTATCCAATATATATAAAAAGAGAATTTTAAATTTAATAGCATTTTTGCTGTTGAGTATTGCTTTGGTTTGTCCGTTGGTTTTACAAACAATAAATAAAAAAACTATAACAAAAGAAGGAGTGCAATATTCAACTTATGTTGCTTATAAAATAACAGCTCCTGAGAGTGATAATATAAATGCGTTATATAGTAGAAGAGGCTATTCAGATTTTTATGAAAAGCTACTAGTATCTAATCTAAATGGTGCTTATTTATTTAATGATGTTAGTGATAAAGATTTAGCGCAAATGGCAAAAGAATTAGATACATCAGCAGCAACTTTAAAGAATTCTAATGCAGATTACTGGGATAAGAAAGTAGTGGTAAATTATATTTCTACTAATTTAGGGGTTTCTGCTAAAATTTTAACACCAAGTAAAGCTGTAAATGATGTTATTGAAAAGAAATTTGATGAATTAATAAATAAGTATAAATCCGTTTATAAAAATGTTACTATTGAAAAAGTTGAATCAAATTATTCTAAAGAATTAAGTTCTAAAGAAAATGTTAATACAGGATATAGTATGAAAAAATTGTTAGTAAAAGTATTTGCTATCGAAGTGGCTCTAATAATTTTAGTTGCTATTATGAATTTTGTTATGTACATTTTTAATCCAACAATTAATAGAGAAGGAGATTACAGAAAATACAATATAAAATTTGTTCAGGAAATAAAAAATAATAATGATTTACTTGAAGTTTTGAAATATAAAATTAATAATGAAAATATTGAAGAATTAAATATACTTAGTTCAAATTCAAAAATTATTGATAAATTAAATGATTTGAATATTGATAAAGTAAATATAGTGAAAACAAATGACTTAAGTAATATAATGAATTTAAAAAATGTTATATTTGTTGAAGAATATGGAATAACTAGGTATTCATCTTTTGAAAAGTTACTACAAAATTTAAGAAATTATGATAAAAATATTCTTGGAGTAGTATCATACAAATTATAATTTTAATAAGAACCCTACCCTTCCACGATGCTTCGTATCGGGTGGGTTCCTGGGAACCTTGTTGTTTCACAATAAAAAGTCGGCATATAATAGCCGACTTTTATAATTTACAAATATAAAATTTATTTTAGATATTAATTACCTTTCCAGCATTAAATAATGTTTCGTAAATAGTATACATATTGCTTATTTCACCAACTAACAACTTTTCTTTAAGTCCAAAGTAATCAAGACAAGTTCCACAGGAAATAATTTCTACTCCTTTATCTTGTAGTTTTTGTAGATCATCAATACATGGTGAATCTTCACATGTTAATTTTACTCCAGAATTAAAGAATACCATTGTCTTAGGTAATTTTTCATATTCACTTGAAGTATAAACAAATCCTTTAATTAATATTTTTCCTAATTCTTCAGATCCATTTCCCATAAAGTCTTTAGATATTGCGATAACTGTGTCTGAAGAAGCTTCTGCAGAACAAAATGCAGTTGGCTCTTGTAAATTAGTTTCTGAATTTTTTGATACAAATACATTAAATTCATTATCAGATTTTTTCTCAAATCTAAAATTTAAATTACTACTTTTAGCAAATTTTTCTAAATTTTTTACAGCAGTATCATTATCCACTATAACTAAAAAATCTTTTTCTTCAGAATTCTCTACAGCCTTTTTTGTTAAAATCAATGGTTGAGGGCATGCTAAGCCTTTAGCATTTACTTCTTTCATAATTTACCTCCAAATTTATTATTTAATACAATCTTATTATACAATATAAAAAATATTAATACAAGATGTAGTTTTGATAGTTTATAATTTATAAAATATAAATTAGATTAAAATTAAATATTTTAATCAAAAATATGTTTAAATTAACAGTTTAGGGTATAATAAAATTAAAGGTCAAAGAAAGTCAAATAAGGAGGAACTTATGGAATATAAAGATTATTATAAAATTTTGGGTGTTGACAAAAATGCAAATGATTCAGAAATTAAAAAACAATATAGAAAACTTGCAAAGAAATATCATCCTGATGTTAATCAAAATGATGAAGTAGCAAGCAATAAATTTAAAGAAATTAATGAAGCATATGAGGTCCTATCTGATAAAGAAAAAGAAAACAATATGATATGTTTGGATCAAATTATAATTTTAGTGGTGGTGATAATTTTGATCCAAGAAATTATGGATTTAGTGCTTCCTACAGTACTAGTGATATGGGTGGTTTTTCGGACTTTTTTAATATGTTTTTTGGTGGTGGTGATAGTAGGACTTCATCACACTTTGGTGGATTTTCTGGATTTGATGGTTTTACAAATTCCAGAAATTATTCTGGATTTGAAAGACAACCTCAAAGGCAGAAGTATGAAACAAGTTTGAACTTGTCTGTTAAGGAAGCATATTCAGGGATTGAAAGAGAGCTTTATGTCAATATAAATAATTCTCCTAAAAAAATTACTGTAAAGATACCTAAAGGAATAACAACTGGAAAAAAAGTAAAAGTTAATGGAGATAAATACAAACTTGATGGAGATATTTATGTAAAAATTAATGTAATAAATGATGAGTATAGACTTGATGGCTTAGATTTAATAAAGACAGTTAGTCTGTATCCATGGGAAGCATATTTTGGCGTTACAAAACTAATTGAAACTTTAAATGGAAGTGTCAGAGTAAAAATCCCTGCAAAGATAGATAGTATGAAAAAAATTAGAATTTCTAATAAAGGATATACTGACTTAAAAGGAAGGACTGGAGATTTATATCTTGAAATAGTTATAAATAATCCTAAGAATTTATCACCTGATAAATTAGAATTGTATAAAAAATTAATGGAAAATTAAAATAATTTGTTTTAGCTTATTATATATTAGATAAAATAAATAAAATTAAATTAAATAGAGTTTTATTACATATAATAGAAATCTAGTTATATTAAGTTTAATGTTAGAATGAAAAGTTAAAATTAAAAAAGGAGGAGTATTATGAACTTAGAAAAATTTAGTAGTGATGCAATGAAAATTGTTGAGGAATCTCAAAGCTTGGCAATTAAAAATGCAAATGTAGAAATATCTGATATTCATCTACATAAAGCTTTGATTGATAGTGATAACATAATAATTAAGATTCTTAATATTATGAATGTAAATATAGATAGCTATAGAAGTGATGTGAAGATGGCTTTTGATAATTTGCCTTCACAATATGGAGATTCAAACATTTATCCAAATACTGTTTATCAAAGAATTTTACTTAATTCTGAAGATGAAATAAATGGAACTGGAGATAGTACAATTTTACCTGAACATATCTATCTTTCCCTTTTAAAAGAAAAGAATATTAAATCTTCAGATATTTTTAAAAAATATAATATAACTTATAATTCCTTCAAATACGCTTTAATGGGAATTAAGAATATGAAAAATGAACATAAAGAAGGAAGTACTAGTGAAGAGTTGTTAAAATATGGAAGAAATTTAACTGAAGAAGCAAGAAATGGTAAACTTGACCCTGTTATTGGTAGAGATGAAGAAATTAGACATTCAATTAGAATTTTATCAAGAAGAACAAAAAATAATCCTGTTTTAATAGGGGAACCTGGTGTTGGTAAGACAGCTATCGTAGAAGGATTAGCTCAGAGAATTGTAAATAATGATGTACCGGATGGGTTAAAAGATAAAATTATTTTTTCATTAGATATGGGAAGTTTAATTGCTGGAGCAAAATTTAGAGGGGAATTTGAAGAAAGATTAAAGGCTGTTCTTGAAGAAATTAAAAATTCTGAAGGTGAGATAATATTATTTATTGATGAAATTCATACACTTGTTGGAGCAGGAAAAACTGATGGAGCTTTAGATGCATCTAATATGTTAAAACCTATGCTTGCTAGAGGGGAATTGCATACTATTGGAGCAACTACTCTAGATGAATATAGAAAATATATAGAAAAAGATGGAGCTTTAGAAAGAAGATTCCAAAAAGTACTAGTAAAAGAACCTTCAGTTGAAGATACTATTTCAATACTTAGGGGAATAAAAGAAAAATATGAAATCCATCATGGAATTAAGATAACAGATGCGGCGGTTATTGCCTGTGTAACATTAAGTGACAGATATATTACAGATAGATTTTTACCGGATAAAGCTATTGATTTAATGGATGAAGCCTCTTCAATGATTAGAACTGAAATAGATTCAATGCCTCAAGAAATTGATGATTTAAGAAGAAAAGTTTTACAATTAGAAATTGAAAAAGCAGGATTAACTAAAGAAACTGATGAAATTAGTAAAAAAAGATTGCAAGACTTAGAAGTTGAGCTTTCAAATGTAAAAAATAAATACAATGTTGAACTTGCTAAATGGGAAAGTGATAAAAAGGATATAAATGAAATAAAGGCTGTAAAAGCAGAAATTGATTCCGTTAGAATAGATATTGAAAAAGCTGAAAGAGAATATGACTTTGAAAAACTTTCCGAATTAAGATATGGAAAACTTGCAAATTTAGAATTAAAGTTAGCAGAACTAAATGAAAAGAAGAAAGAAAAAGAAAGTTATCTAAAAGAAGAAGTTACAGAAGAAACAATAGCTGAAGTAATTTCTAAATGGACGAATATTCCTATAAAAAAATTAGTAGAAGGAGAAAAAGAAAAACTGTTGCATCTTGGAGATATTTTGCATAAAAGAGTTGTAGGTCAAGATGAAGCTATTGATTTGGTAAGAGATTGTATATTAAGATCAAGAAGTGGATTAAAAGATGAAAATAAACCTATAGGTTCATTTATTTTCTTAGGTCCGACAGGTGTTGGTAAAACTGAATTAGCAAAAACATTATGTGAAAGTATGTTTGATAGTGAAAAAAATCTTGTTAGAATAGATATGAGTGAATATATGGAAAAACATTCTGTTTCAAGACTAATAGGAGCTCCTCCAGGATATGTAGGATATGATGAAGGAGGTCAACTTACTGAAAGAGTTAGAAGAAATCCATATTGTGTAATTCTATTTGACGAAATCGAAAAAGCCCATCCTGATGTATTTAATATACTTTTACAAGTTCTTGATGATGGAAGGCTTACTGATAATCAAGGAAGAGTTGTAGATTTCAAAAATACTATCATAATTATGACTTCTAATATAGGTTCAATTTACTTGCTTGATGGAATAGATGAAAATGGCAAAATAAAGAAAGAAGCTGAAGCTGAAGTTATGAAAGAGTTAAAAAGCTCTTTTAGACCTGAATTTTTAAATAGGGTTGATGATATAGTTTTATTTAAACCATTACAAAAAGAAGAACTTTACAAGATAATTGATATGACTATTTCAGAAATTGAAGGAAGATTAAAAGATATTGGAGTAAAAATTAATTTGGATGAAGATTGTAAGAAATTAATTTTAGATTCGACATACTCTTATAATTATGGCGCTAGAATAATTAAAAGATATATTCAAAAAAATATTGAAACAGAAATAGCGACAAAGTTGATTGAAGGTAAAATTAAGCCAGATTCTATTATTAATTTTAAAAATGTTAATGGAAAAATTTGTATCTCATAAATTTATATTTGCTAATATAGAGCTAAGATAATTTCTTAGCTCTTTTATTGCAAAATAACAAGGTTCCCGGGAACCCACCTGATGCGAAGCATCATGGAAGGGTGGGGTTCTTATTTTAAGAAAATATGTTTATTCATAAAATCCAGATTGGAACTATCTTTAGGATTATAATTTTTTTATTTTCAAAATCTAAAATTTATTGTAATTTGTAATTATAAATATTTGAAATATAATATATTTTGTGTTAAAATATAGTCGTATATTTTAAGTTTAGGAGGAATGTTATGGATCAAGTGACTATGCAGCTAGTTATGTTAGGCGGATTTATGGCTATTGCTTATTTTCTTTTAATAAAACCTCAAAAGAAAAGACAAAAAGCTATAATGGAAATGAGAGAAAATTTAAAAATCGGAGATAATATAGTTACAATTGGAGGAATTAAAGGCAAGATAGTTGAGCTTACAGATACTGACGTTGTAATTGAAACATCTGATGATGGAACAAAAATAGAATTTATTAAATCTGCTATTCATTCTATCGTTAGCAAATCTGAAGAACCTTCTGATAATGAAGATGATGAAGAAGAGGAAGATAGCGAAGAAAATTAATTTTAATTAAATAGACGGATTTCGTCTATTTTTTCTTTATATGCAAGATGAAAGGAGGTATTTATGAAAAGATGGTTTATTAAATCTGATAATGGACTAACTAAAGATAATTTCAAAAATAATAGTGAGTTTTCATATATTACATGTCAACTTTTAGCTAATAGAAAAATTGATTCTGCTAATGTAAAAAATTTTTTATATCCTGACTATAAATACCTTCATAATCCTTTTTTGATGAAAGATCTAGATATCGCGATTGAAATTCTGGTAGATGCAATAGATAATAATTTACATATACAAATTGTAGGCGATTATGATCAAGATGGTAATTCTGCTACAGTTGTTTTGATGAAAGGTATTGGATTCTTTACAGATAATATTAGTTTTGCAATTCCTAATAGAATTGAAGATGGATATGGAATTTCAAAAGGAATTGTAGATACTGCTAAACAAAAAGGTGTAGATTTAATTATAACATGTGATAATGGAATATCTGCATTTGAAGTTGCAGAGTATTGTAATTATTTAAATATTCCAATGATTATAACAGATCATCATCAAGTTTGTTTTGATGATGGAGGAAACCAAATTCTTCCTAAAGCAAAAGCTGTAATTAACCCTCATAGAGTTGATTGTGAATATCCATTTAAAGAATTATGTGGCGCTGGTGTTGCATTTAAATTAATGCAAGCGCTATTTGATGAATTAGGTGGAGATGAACATTATTTGATAGATTTATTGCAATTTGTTTCTATGGGTACTGTTTGTGATGTGGTTGATTTAATAGACGAAAATAGATTTTTCGTGAAAAAAGGATTAGAATTATTAAATTATAGTGATAATATTGGAGTTAATAAACTAAAAAAGAGAATGAGATAGGGAAAATTACGACTACCTCATTAGGATTTAAGTTAGGACCTTGTATTAATGCTGCAGGAAGGCTAGAATCTGCAAGTATTGGTGTGGATTTATTTTTAGAAGAAGATGAAAAATCTGCAGAAAATTTTGCAAAAAAACTAGTTGAATTAAATAATAAAAGAAAAGATTTAACTAATGAAGCATACTCCAGAGTTAATTTAAAAATTAAAGATAATAAGTATTATGAGGACGATATTATTGTAGTGTATGATGAAGAAATTCATGAATCAATTGCTGGAATCGTTGCTGGAAGAATTAAAGACTATTATTATAAGCCAACTTTAGTTTTTTCCAAGGCAAAAGAAGAGGGAATTCTAAAAGGTAGTGCTAGAAGTATTGAAGACTATAATATTATTTCAAAATTGAGAGATTTTTCAAATCTTTTTGAAAAATTAGGTGGTCATGCAATGGCAGCTGGATTCTCAATAAAAGAAGAAAATTTAGATATATTAAGAAATGAATTAAATAAAAATTCAAATTTAACTCCTGATAATTTTATCGAAAAAGTAAAAATAGACTGTTCTTTAGATTTTAAATTATTAAATTATAATATAGTTGATGAATTAAAATTGTTAGAACCATACGGAAAGGCAAATCCAGAACCTTTATTTGGAACTAAGAATGTAGAAATTAAGTCTTTATCAATTATTGGAAAAAATAAAAATGTAATTAAATTAGTTCTAAAACAAGATGAAATTGAGTTTAGTGGTATTATTTTTACTAATTATGATAAGTACATTAAGTATTTTAATGAAAAATTTAAAACTAGTGATATATTGTCAGAATATAATGATATAAAAAATAAATTTATTGATATTTTATATACTCCGGTAATTAACGAATATATGAATACTAAATCAATACAATTACTCATAAAGGATATAAGGTAGGAGGTGAGAAAATGTTAGATGAATTATTATCAAAAATTAAGAGTTATAATCCAAGTACAGATGTTGAAAAAATTACAAAAGCTTATAATTTTACTAAAGAATGTCATGAAGGACAATTTAGAAATTCTGGAGAACCGTACTTTATTCATCCAGTTGCAGTAGCCAATATTTTAGCTGATTTATATATGGATGATGCTACTATTATAGCTGGACTTATGCATGATATTCTTGAGGATACTGAGGTTACTTATGAAGAGATGGCAGGAATGTTTGATGAAGAAATTGCTAACCTAGTTGATGGAGTTACAAAACTTAAAAAATTAAGTATCAAAGCAAACAAGAGTCACAAGCTGATAATCTTAGAAAAATGCTTTTAGCAATGAATTCTGATATTAGAGTTATTATAATAAAAATTGCCGATAGACTTCACAATATAAGAACTTTAGAATATATGAAGAAAGCTAAGCAATTAGAAAAAGCAAAAGAAACATTAGAAATTTATGCTCCCTTAGCTTATAGATTAGGTATGAGTAATGTTAAATGGGAACTTGAAGATTTATCTTTAAGATACTTAGAACCTGAAATATATTATGACTTAGCAGAGAGAGTTAAGAAAAAGAGAAGTGAAAGAGAAAAGATTATAAATGATATAATTGAAGAAATAAGTAAAAGCCTTAAAGAACATAATATTCAAGGTGAAATAAGTGGAAGGCCAAAAAGTTTATATAGTATATATAAGAAAATGTATAAACAAAATAAAAGCTTTGATGAAATTTTTGACCTAACAGCTGTTAGAATTATAGTTCCAACTATCAGTGATTGTTACGCTGTTTTAGGAATAGTTCATTCTAAATGGAAACCTATACCTTCAAGATTTAAAGACTATATTGCTGTACCTAAACCTAATTTGTATCAATCTTTGCACAATACTCTTATTAGTAATTCAGGTGATGTTTTTGAAGTACAAATAAGAACTTTTGAAATGCATAAGACGGCAGAATATGGTATTGCTGCACATTGGAAGTATAAGGCTGGAGTTGATAGAAGTACAAGTTTTGATGATAAATTAACTTGGCTTAGGCAACTAATGGATTGGCAAAGAGAAGTTAATGATAATAGAGAATTTATTACTTCCTTTAAAGAAGACTTTGTTTCCGATGAAGTTTTTGTTTTTTCACCAAAAGGAGATGTTATTAATTTAATAGCTGGAGCAACACCTATTGACTTTGCGTATAAAGTCCATACAGCTGTTGGAAATAATTGTGTTGGGGCTAAAGTTGATGGCAGAATAGTTCCATTGAATTATAAATTAAAAAATGGAAATATAGTAGAAATACTAACTAATCCTAATTCATCAGGTCCTAGTAAAGATTGGCTTAAGATAGTTAAGTCATCTCAAGCAAAGACAAAAATAAAACAATGGTTTAAAAAAGAAAATAAAGCTTTAAATATTGTTCAAGGTAGAGATATGCTTGAAAAGGAAGTTAGACGATTAGGTTTTACTTATAGTAAAATTTTAAAAGAAGACTGGCTTTTACAAATTGCAAAAAAATTAAGCTTTAATTCAATTGATGAGATGTATGCTGGTATTGGTTTTGGAAGTATAAATTTAAAACAGATTATTCCAAGATTAAAAGAATTTTATACCGATTATTATCACGAATCTGCTGATGATATAATAAATAAAATAAAAAATGAAAAAACAACTAATAAATTAAATTCTAAAGGTGTTATTGTAAAAGGAATAGATAATATTGAAGTTAGTTTTGCAAAATGTTGTAATCCGCTTCCAGGAGATGAAATTGTAGGTTATATTACAAAAGGAAGAGGAATTTCTGTTCATAATAGTAATTGCACGAACATAAAAAATGTTACAAACCGTGATAGACTTATTGCTGTTGAATGGAGTAATACTAAAAATTTATTTTACAAGGTTGAAGTTGCAGTTATTTCTTTAGATCAAGTTGGAGCATTAGCAGATGTGGCACATATTATTTCAGAATCAAAGTTAAATTTAGTTGGGATTACTGCGAAAACTGGAAAAGATAAAACATTTATTACAAACATTATTGTAGAAATAAAAAATATTGATGAGCTTGATAGACTAATTAATAAGATAAAATCTTTGAAAGGTATACTTGACGTATATAGGGTGAGAGCCTAATGAGAGCTGTAATACAAAGAGTAAATTTTGCAAGAGTAGTAGTTGATGAGAAGGAAGTGTCCAGAATAAACAAAGGACTCCTTCTTTTTATTGGCTTTGGAAAAGAAGATACTATTGATGATTTAAATTATATTTATAAAAAACTTTAAATCTTAGGATTTTTGAAGATAATAATTATAAAATGAATCATTCTGTTTTAGATAATGAATATGAAATTTTAGTCGTGTCACAATTTACACTTTATGGAGATTGTAGAAAAGGAAACAGGCCTAGTTTTGATAATAGCTTATCAAGTTTTGAAGCTAGGAAAAAATATGAAGAATTTTTAAAGTTGTTTTACGATAATAATATTTTAGTAAAGACTGGAATTTTTCAAGCTGATATGAAAGTATTGTTAGAAAATGATGGTCCTGTTACAATCCAGCTGGACTCTAAAAAGAACTATTAGGAGAAAATTATGAATATAAAAAGAATTGTTGTTGGAGTATATGCAGTAAATTGTTATATAGTTTATAATGATAATAAAGATGGATTTATAGTTGACCCAGGAGGAGATAGTGATGATATTATAAAATTTGTTGATGAAGAAAAAATCAATTTAGAATTTATATTGTTAACTCATGGTCATGCTGATCATATTGGTGCAGCCAAGATTATAAAGGAAAAATATAATTTACCTATTTATGCAAGTATAAAAGAAAAAGAATTACTAAAAGATTCTATAATAAATTTGTCAAAATCAATTCCACCTTTTAAAGGAATTGAGTTGATAGCAGATAAATGGTTATATGATGAAGAGATAATTGATTTTCATGGAGAAAAACTAAGTATAATGGAAACACCAGGACATACTGTTGGTAGTATCTGTATTCTTATGGATGGTGTATTGCTTTCAGGAGATACCTTGTTTAGAATGAGCATAGGGAGAAGTGATTTAGCAACTGGAAGTTTTGATGAAATTATTAACTCAGTAAAAAAATTATATAATTTAAAAAAGGATTATAGAGTATTGCCTGGTCATGGAGCAGAAAGTACATTGCAGTTTGAAAAAGAAAATAATCCTTTTATGAAAAATATGTAAAGATAGTGGGAGATACGAGAAATGTATGATATTATAGTAATAGGTTGTGGAGTAGTTGGAGCTAGTGTTGCCTATGAATTGTCTAAGTATGATTTAAAAGTTTTAGTACTTGAAAAAGAAATTGATGTCGCTGATGGTACTACAAAGGCAAATAGTGGAATTTTACATTCAGGTTATGATCCTGAACCTGGAACATTAATGGCAAAGTTAAATGTAGAAGGTTCAAAAAGAATTAAAGAATTGGTAAAAAAATTAGATGTTCAATATAATGAATGTGGTTCCTTAGTTTTAGCTTTTAATAAAGAAGATGAGAAAACTTTAGAAAAATTATTGGATAATGGAATAAAAAATGGTGTTGAAAATTTAAAAATTATCGATAAAGAAGAAATTGAAAAAATAGAACCCAATATTAATAAAACTGTTACTAAAGCTTTGTTTTCACCAGGTGCAGGAGTAATAGATCCTTGGGAATTATGTATAGCAATGTCTCAAGTTGCAGTTTCAAATGGAGTTGAAATAAAATTAAATAGTGAAGTTGTAGATATTATAAAGGAAGATGAAAAATTTATAGTAAAAACAAAAGATAATACATATACATCTGAATATATAGTAAATGCAGCTGGAGTAAATTCAGATAAAGTTCATAATATGGTATGTGAAAAGGAATTTGAGATTACACCATCTAAAGGTCAATATTTTATATTAGATAAGAGTCAAAAAGATTTAGTTAAACATGTTTTATTTCAATGTCCATCTAAAGTTGGTAAGGGAGTTTTAATCGCTCCAACATCACATAACAATATAATAATTGGACCTAATGCAGAAAGTAATTCTGAAATTTTTGATAAATCTACATCATTTGATGGATTAAATGAGGTAAAAGATAAAGTTTCAAAAACTATTTCTAATATTCCATATTGGGAAAACATCAATAATTTTGCAGGGTTGAGAGCAAATAGTACAGAATCTGATTTTATAATCAGAGAGGCTAAAAGTTGTAAGAATTTTGTCGATTTAGCAGGGATTAAATCCCCAGGTCTAGCATCTTGTGCAGCTATAGGATTAATGTGTTTAGATATTTTAGAAAAAATTGGTGTTGAATTTGTAGAAAAAGAAAATTATATTGATAGCAGAAAGATTATAAGAATAAAACATTTATCTCCTGAAGAAAGAGCAAAAAAAATTAAGGGAAATCCTCTTTATGGAAATATAATTTGTAGATGTATTACAGTCTCTGAGGGAGAAATTATAGATTCATTAAGAATGCCTTTACCACCTAGAACTCTCGGTGCAGTAAAAAAAAGAACAGGAGCAGGAATGGGACGTTGTTTAGGTGGTTTTTGTGGTCCAAAAGTATTAGATATTATTTCAAGAGAACTAAATATTCCACCTGAAGAAGTTTATAATACTAATTTTGGAAGTTATATCATAACAGGAAAAACAAAAGAAAGTGAGTAAAAAGTCTAAAATGGAAAAATATGATTTAGTTGTTATTGGAGGAGGTCCTGCAGGATTAGCTGCTGCATGTGAAGCTAAAAAAAATGGGATAGAAAAAGTATTGATTTTAGAAAGAGATAAAGAAGCAGGTGGAATTTTAAATCAATGCATCCATAATGGATTTGGATTACATTATTTTAAGGAAGAATTAACTGGACCAGAATATGCCCAAAGATTTATTGATTTAGCAAAAGAATATAATGTTGAAATAAGATTAAATTCAATGGTATTAGATTTTGATAAAAATAAGGTTATTCATGCTATAAGTAAGGACTATGGATATCAGGTTATACAAGCCAAGGCTATCATATTAGCTATGGGTTGTCGAGAAAGAACTAGAGGAGCAATTTCTATACCGGGAGATAGACCTTCAGGAGTATTGACTGCAGGATCTGCTCAAATGTATGTTAATATGCAAGGGTTAATGTGTGGAAAAAAGATTGTTATTTTAGGTTCAGGAGATATTGGATTAATAATGGCAAGAAGATTATCATTAGAGGGAGCTGAGGTTATCGCGTGCGTTGAACTTATGCCTTATTCAAATGGATTAGCAAGAAATATTGTACAATGTTTAAATGATTATAATATTCCTTTACTTTTATCACATACAGTAACTAATATAATTGGTAAAGAAAGACTTGAAAAAGTTGTTATAAGTAAGGTTGATGAAAATAGAATTCCTATAAAGGGTACTGAAATAGAATTAGAATGTGATACCTTATTGCTTTCAGTAGGATTAATTCCTGAAAATGAAATTACTCGTGAAATTGGAATAGAAATTGATGGAAGAACAAAAGGTGCTTTTGTCTATGAAAATATGGAAACAAGCATGAATGGGGTTTTTGCTTGCGGTAATGTATGTCATGTTCATGATTTAGTTGATTTTGTTACAGGAGAAAGTCAAAAGGCTGGAAGAGCCGCTGCAAAATACATTTTTGATAATAATTTATTTGAAAGTAGAAAGATTGAGATTTTAAATGGAGATGGAATTTTTTATACAGTTCCTCAAAATATAAGAGTTGAGAATTTGGAAAATAAATTAGAAATATTTTTTAGGGTAAAGAGCGTTGAGAAAAATGTTATAATTTCAGTTACGGATGAAAATGGTAATATTATTAAAGAATTCAAAAGGCCACATGTTGCGCCTGCTGAAATGGAAAAAATTTCGTTAACAAAAAAACAGATTGAATCTGTAACTACAGATAAAATAGTTATATCCATGAAAAAAGGAGACGAGTAATTATGAAAGATATGGTTTGTATTGTTTGTCCAGTTGGTTGTAGAATATCAGTTGATGAAGAAAATGATTATAAAGTCGTTGGAAATAAATGCCCAAAAGGTTCAAATTATGGAAAAAAAGAATTAACATTTCCAACCAGAACTATAACTTCAACAGTTAAGATAAAGAATGCTATACACAATAGATTACCAGTAAAAACTTCACAAGAAATTCCAAAAAATATGATTTTTGATATTATGAGAGAATTAAATAAGATTGAAGTTATTTCTCCTGTAAAAGTTGGAGATATAATTTTGGAAAATGTATTAGATACTGGAGCAAATATTATAGCAAGTAGAGATATGTAGTTGAAAAGTTTTTAAAACTATGGTATAATAATTAAAAATATTCTTTTATTATAAAGAGTGGGTCATCCCACTCTTTCGTTTTAGTTTAATTACTGATTGAAAGGAGAAAAAATTGAAAAAAGAAAATGAATTATTAGAAACTATTGAAAGAACTTTTAAAAATATTTTCTTAGAAAAAGGAATCTATTATGTAGATGCAGAATATGTAAAAGAGCCTAAGGGAAATGTATTAAGAATTTTTATTGACAAGGAAGGTGGAGTTGATTTAGATTCTTGTGAAATGGCAAGTAATATTGTAAGTGATTGGCTTGATGAAGTAGATCCAATAGAAGAATCATATTTTTTAGAAGTATCATCTCCTGGAGCTGAAAGAGAAATTAAAAACGATGAACAATTAGAAACTTTTATTGGTAAAAAGATTTTAATAAAATGTTATAAAAAATAAATAATGAAAAAGAATTTATTGGAAAATTAAAATCTTTTGATAAAGAAAAAGTAACTTTAATAATGGGAAAATTAAATGTTGATTTTTTTAGGAAAGATATTGCAATAATTAAATCACAAATTGAAATTTAAGTTTAAGGAGAAGATGATGAAAGGAACAACAGATTTTTTAAGAGCATTAGATGAAATTGAACGTGAAAAAGGTGTATCAAAGGAAATAATTTTTGATTCTTTAGAGAAAGCACTTTTGAAAAGTTATGAAAAAAACTTTGGAGAATACGAAAATGTTAAGATAAATATCAATAGAACTACTGGAAAAGTTGAACTTTTTGCAATAAAGACAGTTGTAGAAAATGTTGAAGATAATATAACAGAAATTTCTTTGGATGATGCAAAAGCTATTAGTACGAAATATAACTTAGGAGATGAAGTGTCTATAAAACTAAAGACTATGGATTTTGGTAGAGTTGCTGCACAAACTGCAAGAAATATTGTTATCCAAAAGATTAAAGATGCTGAAAGAGAAGTAATTTATAATGATTTTCAAGATAAAGAAAGAGAGTTAATATCGGGACAAATCCAAAGAATTGACAGAAATAATTTATTTATAAATTTAGGAAAGCTTGAAGCAATTGTAACACCACCAGAACAAATTAAGAATGAAGTTTATCGAGTAGGTGAGAGATTAAAATTTTATGTTAAGGAAGTAAAGAATACTCCAAAGGGAGCTCAAGTTTTACTCTCAAGATCAGATGTTAATTTTGTTTTAAAATTGTTTGAATTAGAGGTTCCTGAAATTCTTGAAGGAATAGTAGAAATTCAATCAATTGCTAGAGAACCTGGTAGTAGAACAAAAATTTCAGTTTATTCAAAAAATGACGATGTAGATCCAGTTGGAGCTTGTGTTGGATATAAAAGATCAAGAGTAAGTTCAATTATTAAAGAATTGAGAGGAGAGAAAATTGATATTATTGTTTATAGCAAAGATGTAAAAGAATATTTATCAAACTCTCTTAGTCCATCAGAAGTAATAGCAGTATTTATTAATGAAAGTGAAAATAGAGCAAGAATAATAGTTCCAGATTCACAATTATCATTAGCTATTGGTAAAGAAGGACAAAACGCAAGACTTGCAGCAAAACTTACAAATTGGAGAATAGATATTAAGGGTTTAGAAAAATATAAAGAAGATATTAATAACGGATTAATTGAAGTAAGTTTTGATGGAGAACAAGAATTTATCAATAATGGATTTGAATTATAGGTGATTTTATGAAAACAAAAAAATTCCTATGAGAAAATGTGTTGCCTGTGGAGAACAAAAAGAAAAAAAGAGTTAATTAGAATTGTGAATAACAAAGAAGAAGGTGTTTTATTAGACATAACCGGAAAGAAAAACGGTAGAGGTGCTTATATTTGTATTTCAAGTAAATGTGTTGATAAAGCTAAGAAAAACAAGAGATTGAATATTGCATTAGAATCAGAAATAAGTAGTGAATTTTATGAAGAACTAAAAAAATATGTAGATTCTATTAAATAGCAAAGGGGTGCTAGTATGAGTAAAGTTAGAGTACATGAACTTGCAAAAGGTTTAAATCTTCAAAGCAAGGAATTAATTAATATAATTAGTAGTTTAGGGGTAGAAGTGAAAAGTCACATGTCTATTCTTGAAGGAAAAGATTTAGAGATTGTAATTGGACATTTTAGAAAAATTGAAGCAGAAAAAATAAGAAAGATGAAAAGAATCCTGTTAAAGGTGAAAACAAATCTGATGAAAAGAAAAATACTGTAAATAAAGATAAAAAAGATAACTTGAATAAAGATAATAGAAGTTCAAAAGACGGTTATAATAAAGATAATAGGACATTTAATAAAGATAAAAAAGAATCTTATAATAAAGATAATAGAAATTTTGGTAAGGACAAGAAAGATGCTTATAATAAGGATAAAAAGCAAAATTTCAATAAAGATAGTAAGTCATTTAATAAAGATAAAAAAGAATCTTATAATAAAGATAATAGAAATTTTGGTAAGGACAAGAAAGATGCTTATAATAAGGATAAAAAGCAAAATTTCAATAAAGATAATAGACCTTATAATAAAGATAAAAGAGATGGATACAATAAAGACAATAGAAACTTTAGTAAGGATAAAAAAGATTTTGGAAAAAAATTCGACGATAGGAATAGAGAGTTTTTAGATGATGTTGTAGAAGTAGATCCAGCAATAGAAAAGAGAGATGCTAGAAAAACACATTTACAAGGTCAAGAGAAAAACAAAAAAATAAGTCATTAAATGAACATAAAATGAGAGAAGATAGAAATCCTAATCTTATTTTAAAACCTACTAAAAAGAAGAATAAAGCAAACCATAAAACTAAAAGTGATAGTGACTTAGAATTTGAAAACAAGGTAGAAAATGTTGGAGAAATTAAAATTCCTGAAAGTATTACAGTTAAAGATTTTTCTGAAAGTTTAGGAGTTAATAGTTCTCAAGTTATTTCAAAGCTAATTGCTTTAGGTATAATGGCTGGGCTTAATCAAGAAATTGATTTTGACTGTGCAAGTTTGATTGCAGAAGAGTTTGGAAAAACAGTTGTATTAGAAACACCTGAAATAACTGAAGAAAATGAAATTTTATCATTAGATTATGAAGATAAAAAAGAAGATTTAGTAACAAGACCTCCTGTTGTAACAGTAATGGGTCATGTTGACCACGGTAAGACTTCTTTGTTAGATTATATTAGAAAGTCTAAAGTTACATCTCAAGAGGCTGGTGGGATTACACAACATATAGGAGCTTATACAGTAAATGTTAATAATAGTAAAATAGTATTTTTAGATACTCCTGGACACGAAGCGTTTACAGCAATGCGTTCTAGAGGAGCAAAAGTTACTGATATTTCTATTCTTGTAGTTGCTGCAGATGATGGAGTTATGCCTCAAACTATTGAAGCAATTAATCATTCAAAAGATGCTGGAGTACCAATTATAGTAGCCATCAATAAAATAGATAAAGAAGGAGCTAATCCTGAAAGAGTAAAGACTGAACTTGCAGATAATGGATTATTACCTGAAGACTGGGGTGGAGATGTAATTACTATGCCAGTATCAGCTAAAACTGGAGAAGGAATTGATGAATTACTAGAAATGGTGTTAATGGTTGCTGAAGTTGAAGAATTAAAAGCAAATCCAAATAGAATGGCTATTGGAACTGTAATTGAAGCACAGCTTGATAAAGGAAGAGGGCCGGTAGCGACAATTTTAGTACAAAAAGGTACTTTAAATTCTGGAGATATAGTTATTTCAGGAACTTCTACAGGAAGAATTAGAGCTATGTTTGATGATAAAGGAAAGAAAATTAAGAAGGCTACACCTTCAATGCCAGCCGTTATTTTAGGACTTTCAGAAGTACCAGAAGCTGGAAGTTTTATATATGCAGTTAAGGATGAAAAAACAGCTAGAGGATATGCTCAAAGAATTATAAATGTTCAAAAAGAAAATATGATCGCTTCAGGAAGTAAAGTTTCACTTGATGATTTATTTGATAAGATTCAAGATGGTAATTTAAAAGAAATTAAAATAATTGTTAAAACTGATGTAAGAGGAACTGTTGACGCAGTTAAAAATTCTTTAGAAAAATTGAGTAATGAAGAAGTTAAAGTTAATATAATCCACGGTGCTGTTGGAGGAATCAATGAATCTGATGTAATGTTAGCTGCTGCAAGTAATGCTATAATAATTGGATTTAATGTTAGACCTTCACAAGGAGCAATCGACTTATCCAGACATGAAAATGTTGATGTCAGAACATATAGAGTAATATATGATGCAATCGAAGATATTAAATTAGCTGTAAAAGGAATGTTGGCTCCTACTTTTGTTGAAGAAGTAATTGGTAGAGCTGAAGTTAGAGCAACATTTAAAGTTCCAGGAATAGGTACTGTAGCTGGAGTTTATGTATTAAATGGTAAAGTTACTAGAAATGCAAAAGTAAGACTTCTTAGAGATGGAATAATCTTACATGAAGGAGAAATTAGTTCATTGAAAAGATTTAAAGACGATGCAAAAGAACTTTTAACTGGATATGAAGGTGGATTGGGAATAGCAAATTATAATGATTTAAAAGAAACTGATATAATTGAAGCTTATATTGACAAGGAAGTTGAAAGATAGAGGTTTTTTATGAATACAAAAAGACTTGGGAGAATAGAATCTGAAATTAATAGAGTTTTATCAGATGCTATATATAATGGAATTAAAGATAATAGAATAAATCCATCAATAACAAATATAACAAAAGTTAGCGTAACAAATGATTTAGGGATTTGTTACGTTAGCATAGGTATTTTTGGAGATGAAAAAACTAAAGATAAAATTATGAAGGGTTTAGAAAGTGCAACTGGATATATGAAAAAAAGAATTGCAGATGCTTTAGATTTAAGACACACTCCAAAATTAATTTTCAAGTTGGATGAATCTTTTGAAAAAGCAGCTTTAATGAATGAATTAATAATAAAAGTTTCAAAAGAGGATAGAGAAAAGAGAGAATTATATGGTAATGTTGATGAAGAAGAACAATAGCACTGAAGAAATTTTAAACTTAATTAAATCATCTGAAAATATTGGAGTTATTTCTCACAAAAATCCTGATGGAGATAATATAGGCTCTACAATATCTGTAATACTTGGAATAAGAGAGAATTTGGAGAAAAATATATTTGGAATAAAAGTAGATGATTTTCCAAAAAACTTGTTATTTCTTGATACTATTGATAATATTATAGAAACTGTAGAACAAGATTTAGATTTATTAATTTATGTTGACTGTGGTGAGATAGATAGACCTGGAGATATTGGTGAACTTTTTAGAAAAAGAGCTAAAAAAACTATAAATATAGATCATCATAAGACTAATGATTATTTTGGAGACTTAAACTATGTATTTCCTAATATGAGTTCAACTTGTGAAATAGTTTATAATTTATTCAAAGAATTTGATTTTAAAATTTCAAAAAATATAGCGAATGCTCTATTAGTAGGAATTAATACTGATACATATAGATTTCTATATGAATCATCTACCTCTTCTACTTTAAGAGTATGTGCTAATCTTTATGATTTAGGTGCAGATAAAGACTATATTTATAAAAAACTTTATCAAAATAATATTTTTGAAGTTGAAATGCTAAAAAATAAATTAATAAATAGAGCGAAATTATATTTTGGCAATAAAGTTGCAGTAATAGGAATGTTCGAATCTGATTTTGAAGGTACCGATTTAACAATGGATATGGTTGATGATGTTGTAAATTATTATAGAGATATTAATGGATTTGAAGTTTCTATTCTATTTAAAGAAATGAAAGAAAACTTATTTAAAGGTAGCATAAGAAGTAAAGAGTTTGTAGATGTTTCTAAAGTATGTAGTCATTTTAACGGTGGGGGGCACACAAGAGCAGCTGGTTGTATTATAGATGGAGATTTTAATACAGTTGTTAATTTATTTTTAGAGAAATTAAAAA
Source organism: Parvimonas sp. oral taxon 110 str. F0139 (assembly GCF_000214475.1). Classification (GTDB taxonomy): domain Bacteria; phylum Bacillota; class Clostridia; order Tissierellales; family Peptoniphilaceae; genus Parvimonas. Next base: position 174,320 of record NZ_AFII01000001.1, read on the forward strand.
GTGAGTATCCTAATGAGTTTTAATGGTATAATAAATGTCTATAAACCAAATGGATTTACAAGTAGGGATGTAGTAAATATTGTTAGAAAAATATATAAGACCAAAAAGGTCGGACATGCCGGTACACTTGATCCAAATGCAACAGGTGTTTTACCCATAGCTATTGGTAATGCTACAAAGATTGTTGAATATATTCAAAGTATGGGGAAATGTTATGTTGGAGAAATGACTCTGGGAATTGAAACTGATACTTTAGATATTTGGGGTGAAAGTGTTAATTCTAAAGAAATAAATTTAGATAAAAATCAGTTTTTTGGAGTTATAAAAAGATATGATAACAAAACAATTTTGCAAACACCACCAATGTTTTCTGCTTTAAAAAAAGATGGGAAAAGATTATATGAATATGCAAGATTAGGAATTGAAGTAGAAAGAGAAAAAAGAGAGGCTGAAATTTATTCTCTTATAATTCTAAATTTTTATGATAATAAAATACGTTTTGAAGTAAACTGCTCAAAAGGAACATATATCCGCACGTTATTTAATGACATTGCATTAGATACAGATAATTTTGCTTATATGAGTTCTCTATGTAGAAGTAAATATGGAATATTTTCAATTGAAAATGCTTTATCATTAGAACGACTTAAAAATTTTGATGATATGCAATTAAAAATTCATTGATTAAGATAGAAGATGTTTTTGAATATGAAAGCATAAATTTTGATAAAAAATATTTTAAGCATATTTCAAATGGGCTTAGAAAAATATTTAATATTGAACAAGAAGGAATATTTAAAATATACTGTGATAATATTTTTATTGGAATTGGAGAATTTATTCCACAAGAAAATGGAAAACTCTTAAAAATGAGAAATATATTCTATAATCCTAATGATGATATCCATGATCGAAAAATATAATATAAAAAGTAAAAAATCTAGTGTTTATTCACTAGATTTTTTGCGATACGATTTCTAATAATTTTCTATTTAATTTTGAAATAGGAAGCCCAACAATATTAAAATAATCACCATTTATATGTTTTATTAAAAGACTAGCACCATCTTGTATTCCATATCCACCAGCTTTATCATATGGATTTTCATTTTTAATATATGATTCAATTGTTTCTTTTTGAATTTCGTCCAAGTCATAAAATGATACATAACTTTTTTCTAAAAATGTTGAGAAAGTATTATTAAAGTATATTGTAACTGATGTTTGGACGATATGTTCTTTTCCAGATAAATATTCTAACATATATTTTGCTTCTTCATAATTGTTTGGCTTTCCAAACAAATACATATCATCATAAACAATTGTATCTGCTGAAATAATTAAAGCACTCTTGTAATCTTTAGCTATATCTTTACATTTTTCAAAAGATAGTATATCACATAATTTGCTAAATTTTGACTTGTTATCTTTAGATGTCCTACTTAAAAACTGATGTTCTAAATTTCTCTCATCAATATTAGCAGGAATTACCTTGAATTCTTTATATATGAATTTTAAAAGCTCTTTTCTCCTTTGTGAATTACTAGCTAAAATAATATCATAATTATTCATAAAATACTCCTAACAAATTTTTATAATTAAATTATATCAAAAATAAAAAAACATCTCAATATAAGATGTTTTTTAATCCAGTATTACTCAACTTTTAATAGAATATAAAATTATTCCTTAATAATTTATATTAAATCAACTTTCCAGTTACTCCATACATTATCATAAAAAAACATGATAAAGTGAAAGTTGTAAAAGTTAACAGTAATTTAAGCATTTCTAGAGTATTAAACTCTGAATTTCTATTTTTTCTTTTTTGCATAATTCTTTCCTCCAATTAATAAATCACTTTTTAAGTTACTTTTATTATACAACACAAAAAATAACTTGTCAAGATACTTTTTAAGAAAAATTTAAAAAATATAAAATAAATTGCTTTTTAAGTTATTTTGTTGTATAATTATTGTAGAATAGTAGAGGTGATAGTATGACAACAGGAGAAAGATTAAAAGAACTTAGACAAAAAGCTAATCTTACACTGCAAGATGCAGGAGAACTTATTGGCACAAGTAAACAAAATTTATTTAAGTATGAAAATGATATAATAACAAATATTCCAATAGATAGATTATTGAAGTTAGCGGAAATCTATAATTCAAGTCCAATAGAAATTTTAGGATGGGAGCACTATTCAAATTCTCCTAATTCAACAAAGGCATCAGTATATAATTATTTACCTTATGGGGTTTCTGCAGGATTACCTGATGGTCCTAATTATGATGTTGAACTTGAGAAGATAGAAATAAGTGATTCAGTCATGGGACCTTATGCAAATGACGATGATATTCTCATAATGCATGTTAATGGAGAGAGTATGAATAAAGTGATACCAAATGGAAGTTACATTGCGGTTAAACTAAATTATCCTATTTATAATTTAGAAGATGAAGATATTGTAGTCTTTTCTGAAAATGGGGAATATAGTTTAAAGTTATTTTTCAGAGATGGGGAAGATATAATTTTTAGGCCTTGTTCTACTTATCATTCATTTACAGATTTTAAGTTTTCAAAAGATGATGAATTCAGCATTTTAGGAAAGGTTGTTATGTATTGTGTTAATTTATAGTTAAAAAATTTATATAAATGTAAAAAAAGTGTAGATGTTTTATTATTTCATCTACACTTTTTAATATCAAATACTAAATTTTTAAAATAGCTATAGCTAGCATAAAATATATTATTAAACTAGTTGCGTCTACAATAGTTGTTATAAGAGGTGCAGCGGCACTTGCTGGGTCCATTTTAAGTTTTTTTGCAATTAATGGAAGTACTCCACCCGCTAAATTTGCAGAAATTAGCGAAATTGCTATGGTAAGACTAACAACAAAACTTATTGCAAAAGTTGTACTTTTAGATCCAAAAATATATAATCTAATAAAATTAGTAATAAATAATATTAATCCACAAAGTAGCCCAACAGATAATTCTTTTTTTAGAACAATAAAAAATCTTTAATGTTTAAATCATCTACAGCTATTCCCCTAATTACCATAGTTGAACTTTGTGCTCCAGCATTACCAGCAGTTGACATTATAATAGGAATTGATGCTGATAAGATGGCTACTGCACTAAGTTTATCTTCAAAATATTGTAAAATATATCCTGTAAAAGTTGCAGAAATCATTAAAATTAAAAGCCAAGATATTCTTGATTTTACCATTTCCTTAATTCCTGTTTTTAAGTAAGATCCATCAGTAGGAACAATACCACTCATTTTATGGATATCTTCGGTTGCTTCTTCATTTAAAATGTCCAAAACATCATCAGCTGTAACAATTCCAATTAAGCAATTTTGATCATTTAATACACAAATAGTTGTTAGGTCATATTTACTTAATAAATAAGCAACTTCTTCTTGGTCTGTATTTGTATAAACATAGTGAATATTTTTATCCATTATTTCTGATATCAATTTATCATTTTTTGCAATAATAATATCTCGTAAATTTACTATGCCGACTAAAACTCTTCTTTTATCTATAACAAAGCAGACATTTACAGTTTCCGCAATTTCAGCTTGTTCTTTTATTTTTTTTATTGCTTCTTCAACTGTATCTTCTTCAAAAAGTTCAACAAAGTCAGTACTCATTACTGACCCAGCTGTATTTTCTTCATAACTTAAAAGAGTATTAATTTCCTTTCGGTGCTCTGATGGTACATTATCTAAAATATATTTAATAACATTAGCGGGCATTTCTTCAAGAAAATCTATTATATCATCACTAAACATATTATCTAAAATGCCTTTTACTTCCATAGATGATAGAGCTGAAATTAATCTTTCTTGATGTAGTGGATCTAAATAAGTAAATAACTCAGCGGAAATATCCTTTGGTAAAATTTTAAAAACAAAAATCGCTTCATCAAGTTCTAATTCACTAAATATTTCACTTAAATCAACTATATTATATTCATCAAAAATTTCTCTTATTAATAATACTTTTTTCTCTTTTATTAATTCAGGAAGTAGAGAAGATAATTGTTCTTTACTATATTCTAAAAAGTTATATTCCATAAATTCCACCCCCTAAAAACAAAGAAGCAAGGGCAAAATATACAGTAAGTGATATTGCATCACAAACGGTAGTCAAAATTGGTCCACTCATAGATGCGGGATCTTGCTTAAGAGTACTTGCCAACAATGGTAAAATTCCACCAATTAAATTTGCAATAGTTATAATTATATAAATCGTTCCTGAAATTAAGATTGCTATAGAAATAGAAATATTTGGCATAAAAATTAAAATTCTTAATATATTTACAGTAAACAATATTGCACCTAAAATCAAGGAATTTAAAAATTCTGTTTTTATTACATATTTAAAATCACTAATACTTAAATTGTCTACAGCAATACCTCTAACGACCATCGCACTAGATTGACTTCCAGCATTTCCCGCAGTATCCATAAGCATTGGAATAAAAATTACTAAAGAAGGAAATTTTAAAGTTAAGTCGGTATTTTTAGCTAGAATAAATCCAGATACTGTTGCAGAAATCATAAGTATTAAAAGCCAAGTTATTCTACTTTTTACCATTTCAATTATAGACATATTTATATAAGATCCTTCTATTGGTGTAATACCACCCATTTTTTGTAAGTCTTCTGTAACTTCTTCTTGAATAATATCATATACATCATCAATAGTTATAATCCCAATTAGCCTATGTTGATCATTTACAACAGGAAGTACCAATAAATCATATTTAGTAAATATTTTTGCTACTTCTTCTTGATCTTCGTCACATTCTACAGATATAACATCTGTTTCCATAATATCAGAAATTAGAGTATTTGAAGAAGCAAGTAATATACTTTTCATTGAAACAAAGCCTAAAAGTATATGTTGATCATTAGTTATATAACAATAAGAAATAGTTTCAGCAAGTCTCTCTTTATCTTTGATCATTTTTAGTGCTTCATCAGCTGTAATCTCTGGATCAAGTTCAACATAATCAGTACTCATTACAGAACCAGCACTATTTTCTTTGAAGTTTAAAATCATATTAATTTCACTTCTTCTTTGATTAGAAGCTGAGTTTAGGACTCTTTTAACAATATTTGCTGGAAGTTCTTCTAAAAAATCACTTATATCATCTGTAAACATATAGTCCAACATAACTTTTATTTCATGATCTTGTAGACCATTTATTACTTGTTGCTTCATATTTTGAGGAAGATAAGCAAAAATTTCAGCAGTTTTTTCTTTTTTATAACTTTAAACATAAATAGAATTTCTTTTATATCAAAATATTCTTCAAAAATATTTGCAAGAGTTACTTCATTTGTGTCGTAAATTATATCTCTTAAATGAAAAATGTTTTTTCTTCTAATGCAATTCGTAGTTCATTGGCTATATTTTTGCTTTTTTCCAAAGAATTTTCTTTTAAATTCATATATCTCCTCCTATTAAAAAAATTTATATAATTTATTCAAATACATTATATCATATTTTATGTTTTATAAAAATCTTTTTAAATATAAATTAATTAATACTACAAAATATAATTAAGATATACATTAATAAATTGACTTTTAAAGCTTTTAATGATAGAATAAAAACATAATATAACTTGTAATTAAAACTATATTTTAAGTTTTACTAAAAAAGGGGTGATCTTATGAATAGAAAATTATCTGAAAAGAATAATGTTGAAAAATTTAGAGTTGAAAGTGAACTTTCTCAAAGAGAATTAGCTATTTTAATAGGGGTTTCAACTGAAATGATAGTTTCAATAGAAAATGGTAGTTTTATTCCAGATGTAAGACTTGCTCTGACCATATCAACAGAATTAAATAGAAAATTTGGAGAAGTTTTCTTCTTTAAAAATGAAAGTAAAATATTTTAAGTAAGTGCACTCTTTTCAGTGTGCTTTTTTATTGTGAAACAACAAGGTTCCCGGGAACTTACCCGATTCAAAGCGTCGTGGAAGGGTGGGGTTCTTATTTGTTTTTATATATTAATTTATGATACAATTAAACTTAGTATTAATTAAGGAGTTCTTATGAATAAAAAAGTTATTACAGTTACTGTAAATATAGATATGGATGAAAAAACTTTAGAAGATAAAGTTAATGAATTAGAAAAATTAGTTAAAGCTTTAGATGGAGAAGTAGTTTTAAGTTTGACTCAAAATAAGTCATATATCGATAAGGCTTTTTACGTTGGGAAAGGAAAAGTAAATGAAATTAAAGACTATTGCGAAAAATTGGATGCTGAATTTGTAGTTTTTAATAATGAATTGACAGGCTCTCAAGTAAAAAACCTAGAAGAAATTATAGGTATTAGGGTTATTGACAGGACTAATTTAATTTTAGATATTTTTAGCGAAAGAGCAAGAACGAAAGAGGCTAAACTTCAAGTTAAACTTGCAAAACTAAAATATACATTACCAAGATTATCTGCACTTAGAAGTGGTTTTTCTAGACAGCAGGGGGGAATTGGTGGTAAAGGAATTGGCGAACAACAAATTGAATTGGATAGAAGAACTATAAATAGAGAAATATCAAATATCACTTTGCAACTTAAAGAGATTGAGAAAAATAGAAATGAAATTAGAAAAAAGAGAATTAATTCAATAGAGCCAATTATTTCTCTTGTTGGATATACAAATGCTGGGAAGTCAACTTTAATAAATAAGTTAATTTCATATGGAAAAGATGAAAATTCTGAAATTAAAGAAGTTTTTGTTAAGGATATGTTGTTTGCTACATTAGATACATTTGTGCGAGAAGGATTACTTTTAAATGGTTCAAAAGTAATGTATGTAGATACTGTAGGTTTTGTTTCTGATATTCCACATAATTTAGTTGAAAGTTTTAAAGGAACACTTGAAGAAATAAAATACTCTGATTTAATTTTACATGTTATTGATATCTCAAATAGAAATGTTGATGAACAAATAAAAATAACAAATGATATGATAAAAAAACTTGAATGTAACGATAAAAAATTAATTTATGTTTTCAATAAATTAGATAGAATAACTGATGAAAATATTAAATTAGAATATGCAAATATCGAAGATAAAGTTTTTATTAGTGCAAAAAGTGATGAAGATATTATTGTACTTTTAAACGAAATTGAGAAAAAACTATTTTCATCATTAGTAAAAACAAGGCTGTTAATTCCTTATGATAGTCAGAAAATTTTGAGTAATATTTTAAATAATTATTCACCAAAATTTATTGAGCACATTGCAAATGGCTGTTTTTTGGAAGTCTTTTTAAAACCAGAAGACTATTTAATATATAAAGGATATGAAGTAAATGAAAAATAACGAAGCATTTTTAAGCATTCATAGTAATCAATCGTATAGTTTCATTATTAATAAATCAGAGTTTATTGGCCATTCTTTCTATATAGAAAGTGTTGATGAGGCTGAAAAATATATTTTAAAAATAAGAGAGAAATATAAAGATGCTACGCATAATTGTTTTGCATATATTATTGGAGTGGATAAGTTAATACAAAAATATTCAGATGATGGTGAGCCATCAGGAACTGCGGGAATTCCAATGCTTGAAGTGCTCCGAAAAAAAGATTTAACTAATTGTTTAGTAGTTTCTACAAGATATTTTGGTGGTATTTTATTAGGTGCAGGGGGCCTTGTTAGAGCATATACAAAATCAATAGTTGGAGTACTAGAAAAGTCAAAAATTGTTAAAAAAGAACTTTTTTATGATTTGGATATTGTATTAGACTATGTTTATTGGGGAAAAATTGAGAACATTATAAAAAATTTAGGTTTAGATGTACTAAATATAGAGTATCTGGAAAAAGTAAAAATCAATTTATCAATTAAAAAGAAAACTATAAATTATTAGAAAGTATTATTATTAATGAAACATCAAACAATTGTTTAATTAAGATTAATGGTGAGAAATATGGGTCTGTATTTGTTGATTAGTTCAAATAATTGTTAAAATGCTATTAAAATAATAGTAAATTTTATATAGTTTTTTATGAAATTTACATTTTTATTTCTTGTATTAAGATAGTTTTTATTGTATAATATTTAGTAATGGTATAAAAAATACAAACAATTTAGAGGAGGGCTTTGACTTGTCTGATTGCAAAACTAATGACAGCATAGTAGTTATGAAAGGCATCACTAAAATTTTTGGGAAAAATAAAGTTTTAGATGAAGTAGACTTTGAATTAAAAAAGGGAGAAATACATGCTCTTTTGGGAGAGAATGGAGCTGGGAAAACGACCTTAATGAATATACTTTATGGGTTATATTCACCAAATTCTGGAGAAATTTTTATTAATTCCAAACGATATACAAATATGACACCAAAAATAGCCGTTGAGAATGGTATTGGTATGGTTCATCAACATTTTATGTTGATAGAACCATTTAGTGTTATTCAAAATATTGTATTAGGAACTGAGGATACTAAAGGCTTAATTATTGACCTTGATAAATCACGTAAAAAAGTACTTTCTATAATTGAAAAATATGGATTCAATATAGACTTAGATGAAAAAATTCAAGATATTACAGTTGGATCTCAACAAAAAGTTGAAATTTTAAAAGCACTATATAAGGGTGCTGAAATAATTATTTTTGATGAACCTACAGCGGTATTAACTCCACAAGAAATTGAAGAATTTATTAATATCTGTAATAATTTAAGAAATGAAGGAAAGTCTATCATAATAATTACACATAAATTAGATGAAATAAAAAAAATGGCAGATTATTGTACTATTATTCGTCGTGGAAAGTTTATTGATAAAGTTACTGTTGCTGACTCATCACAAAAAGAGTTAGCAGAAAAAATGGTTGGTAGAGAAGTTAGTTTTAGTGTAAATAAGAAAGATAACGAAATAGGTGAAGTTGTATTAGATATCAAAGATATTAATGTTCTTAATAATAGATATTTACCAGCTTTAAAAGGATTGAGCTTAAATGTAAGAAAAGGTGAGATTTTAGGTATTGCTGGAGTTGATGGAAATGGTCAATCAGAACTTATTGAAGCTATTACAGGCCTTAGAAAAGTTGAGTCTGGAAATATTACTATCCTAGGTAAAGATATTACGAATAAATCAGTTTATGAAATTATTGAAAGTGGAATTAGTACAATTCCTGAGGATAGACATAAACATGGTTTAGTATTAGATTTTTCAGTATCAGAAAATATGATTTTAGAAAAAAGAGGTAAAGCTCCTTTTTCTAAAAAAGGTATATTAAATTTTAAAGAGATAGAATCATATACACAAAAAATGATTGATAAATTTGATATAAGACCAAATGATATTCATGCTACTGCTAGAGGACTTTCTGGTGGAAATCAACAAAAAGTAATCTTAGCAAGAGAAATTGATAACAATCCTGATTTGTTGATAGCTGCACAACCTACGAGAGGACTAGATGTTGGAGCTATTGAAATAATCCATAAATATATTGTAGAACAACGTGATAAAGGAAAAGCTGTATTATTAATTTCCTTTGAATTAGACGAAGTAATGGATTTATCTGATAGAATAGCTGTTATCTACAAAGGTAATATTGTTGGAGAAAAATTAGCAAAAGATGCCAACGAAAATGAATTAGGACTTATGATGGCGGGAGGTGTTATTAGTAATGAACAGTAGAAAAAAAATATTATTACTTTTATTCTCTGTATTAATTGGATTTGTTGTAGGATCTATAGTTATTATGATAGCTGGATTTAATCCTATTAATTATTATAAAATAATGATAGAAACTACTTTTTCAAGACCAAAATTTTTTGCTAGGACATTAGTTGACGCAGTTCCATTAATCATAGGAAGTATTGGAGTTTCGCTAGCATTTAAAACTGGAGCCTTTAATATCGGAGCCGAAGGCCAATTTATAATTGGCTCTTTGACAGCTGCATTTTTTGGGTACTTTTTAAAATTACCACCAATTATTCATCCAATAGTTTGTATTATATTAGCTGCTTTGGCAGGAATGGCTTGGGGTGGATTTGCAGGTTGGATTAAATCAAAGTTTGGTGTTCATGAAGTAATTACAACAATTATGTTAAATTGGATAGCTTTATATTTTTCAAATTTAGTAGTAACATTTGGCAAGTTTTATAATGAAACGGGGCAAACTTCAAACGATATTCAGTCTACAGCAAGTATAAAAATGTTTCAAGGATTAAGAAATTCTTCTATTCCTTTCGTAAAAGATTTCTTTTCTGCTGATATAAATTTTGGAATTATATTGGCAATTATTTTAGCATTTTTAGTTTATTATTTATTAAATAAAACATCAAAAGGATATGAACTAAAAGCAGTTGGATTAAATCCAAATGCTGCAGAATTTGGTGGTATAAACGTTGGTAAGAATCTTGTATTATCAATGGGATTATCAGGTGCACTATGTGCGGTTGCAGGAGCTGTAAAAGTTTTAGGGTTTGCAGGAAATGTTGCAAGATTAACTGTAGCTGAAGGTAATGGTTTTGATGCTATGTCTGTTGCTCTTTTAGCTAACAGTCATCCTATTGGATCAATATTTTCCGGTTTCTTTTTTAGTGTTTTAAAAAGAGGTGGATTTAGGGTTCAACAACTACTTGGAGTTCCTTATGAAATTGTACAAATTATTATAGGTATAATTGTTTTATTTATTTCGATGCCTTTAGTTATAAAAATCATTTCAAGTAAATTTAAGAAAGTTGGAGGTAAAAAGTAATGAGTTTATTAAAAATAGCTTTATTTATATCAGATACATTATTATTTGCTACTCCATTATTATTTACTGCTTTAGGTGGAATGTTTACAGAAAAAGCAGGGGTTACAAATATCGGATTAGAAGGCATGATGACTATAGGTGCTTTTGCAGGCGCTGCAGTAGGATATTTTACAAAAAGTGCATTATTAGGATTTTTAGCAGGAGGTATCGCAGCATCTCTAGTAGCACTTATCCACGCAATTGTTAGTATAACATTTGGGGCGGATCAAGTTGTTTCTGGTATTGCTATTAACTTTATAGGACCTGGTGTTGCTTTATTTATATGTTCACTTTTGTTTGATGGTGCAAAACAAACTATTCCTGTTGCAGAAGGTGAAGGAAAAATGTTAAAAATATTTGATAATTTAACAGGTGTTGATTTTATAGATAAAATTCTAGGACAATATGTTACAACTTATGTAGCTATAGCTTTAGTTATATTAATGTCAATTTACTTATATAAAACTAAATTTGGGTTAAGATTAATCGCAGTAGGCGAACATCCTAAAGCTGCAGAAACTCTAAATGTAAATGTTTATTTATATAGATATTTTGCTGTAATAATATCTGGATTGTTAGCTGGTTTTGGCGGTGCAACTATGAGTTTAGCTACTGTATCAAATTTTTCACAGTCTTTAGTTTCTGGACATGGTTTTATAGCATTAGTAGCAGTTATTTTTGGAAAATGGAAACCATATGGTGTTTTGGGAGCATGTTTATTCTTTGGCGCAGCTCAAGAATTAGCAATTTTATTACCAAGTTTGAATATTAATATTCCTGAATCAATTTTACCAATGGTACCATATATTAGTACATTATTAGTACTCATTTTCTTTGTAGGAAAATCAAAGGGACCATCATCAGCAGGTGTTCCATATATAAAATTAGAAGATTAATAAATAAAGGCATACTTTTTGGTATGTCTTTTTGTTGTGAAATATAAATGTTTATATTTATATAAAATTTGTATTTACTAAAAATTATATATAGTTTATAAAAACAAGGAGATAATTATGATAACAATAAAAAGTAAACATGAAATAGAAGGTATGAAAAAATCAGGGGAAATTCTGTCAAAAATTCATATTGGTTTGAGAGATATCATAAAACCTGGTATTACAACTTTAGAAATAGATAAATTTTGTCATGATTTTATGTTAAAACATGGAGCAAAGCCTAAACAAATAGGATATCACGGATATCCTTATGCAACATGTACTTCTGTTAACGACGTAATTTGTCATGGATTTCCAAGCAAACAAGTATTAAAATCTGGTGATTTGATAACTGTAGATATGGTTGTAGATCTAAATGGATATTTATCAGATAGTGCTTGGAGTTATGCTGTTGGTGAAGTTTCAGATGAAGTTAAAAATCTTATGGAAGTAACAAAAGAGGCTATGTATAAGGGTATTAATGCAGCAATAATAGGAAATAGAATTGTTGATATAGGAAAGGCTATTCAAAATTATGTTGAGCCCAAAGGATATTCAATAGTCAGAGATTTTTGTGGACATGGAATTGGTGTTGAAATGCACGAAGATCCACAAGTTCCTCATTATATTACTGCAACAAAAGGTGTTAGACTTGTTGAAGGTATGGTAATAACAGTTGAACCTATGATTAATACAGGTGACTGGAGATGTACAATTGATGATGATGGCTGGACTGCTAGAACAATTGATGGCGGACTTTCTTGTCAATATGAACATACTTTTGTTATTACAAAAGATGGACCTTTAATTTTAACAGATCAATCATTGTATGAATAGTATAATTATAACTTAAAATTATAAAATTTTATTATTTTTTTGTTGCATTTTTTATTAAATAATAGTATAATCATAACATAAAGATTGTAAAATTATGGAAAAAAATAAACATAGGGACAAATAGTATATAACGGGACAAAAATGAATGATATAGATTATTTAAAAAAGTTTGTTCCAGATTTGATTGAAAAATTTGTTTTTAGATATAAAATTCTAGAATACATTTCCATGAATGCCCCTGTTGGGAGAAGAAATATTTCATCATATTTAGGTGTTGGAGAGCGCCTAGTAAGAAATGAATTAGAATTTTTTACTGAAGAAAAGTTTGTTGAGGTAATTAAATCCGGAACTTTTATAACTGATCTTGGAGAGTCTATGTTAATAGAACTTAGAGATTTGATTAATAATTTTAATGAAAACCAAGATATTGCAGATAAGTTAAAGCTAAAATTAGGAATAAAAAAGTTATAGTTAGTGATTCGTTTGGTGATGAATCTTTGGGAAAAGAACAAATTGCAAAGGTTGCAGCGGAGTATTTTTTAAATACAATTTCTGAGAATGATGTAATTGGAATATCAGGAGGTACAACAGTTAAAACATTCGTAGATATAATGAATGTTAAAAAATCATATGATAAAATTGCTGTTATACCCGCTAGAGGAAGTTTAGGTAATGGCTTGGAATACCAGTCAAATGTTGTGGCTAATAATTTATCAAAAAAACTTAGGGCAAATTTTTTCGGAACTTTTCTACCAGATTATTTAGATGATTTAACATTTGATAGATTAAAGGATTTAGAAGAAGTAAAAACGCTAATTGAATATTTAAATAAGATAAATGTATTAGTTTTTGGTATTGGGCGATCTGATGCTATGGCAAAAAGACGTTCATTAACTGAAGATGAAATAAAAATATTAAATGAAAAAAATGCAGTTAGTGAGGCATTTGGAAATTACTTTGATATTAGTGGAAACATTGTGTATAGTTCGAATACTATCGGATTAGATATGGATCAGTATTTAAAGATTAAAGAAGTAATTGCAATTGCGGGTTATGGAGAAAAGTATAAGGCGATTATTTCTATTTGTAACATTAGAAAAGATATGACTTTAGTTACAGATAAAGAATCAGCTAAAAAGATTTTAAATATATTATAAGCGAAAGCTTTTTATAAAATTTTAAGGAGGAATCGAAATGAAAGTTGCGATTAACGGTTTTGGAAGAATAGGTAGATTGGCATTTAGATTAATGCACGATTTGGATGGAGTTGAAGTAGTAGCTATAAATGATTTAACAGATGCAAATATGTTAGCTCATTTGTTAAAATATGATTCAACTCAAGGAAGATTTGAAAAAGAAGTAATTGTAAAAGAAGGATGTTTTTCTATAGATGGGAAAGAAATAAAAGTTTTCTCAGATGCAGATCCTAAGAATTTACCTTGGAAAGAATTAGATATAGATGTTGTATTAGAATGTACAGGTTTCTTTGTTGCAAAGGAAAAAGCACAATTCCATATTGATGCTGGTGCTAAAAGAGTAATTATATCAGCACCGGGGAAAGGTGACATGAAAACAGTGGTTTATGGTGTAAATCATGACATATTGGATGGAACAGAAAAAATTTTATCAGGAGCTTCTTGCACTACTAACTGTTTAGCACCAATGGCTAAAGTTTTACAAGATAAATTTGGAATTGTTCAAGGTATTATGACTACTATTCATGCATATACAGGCGACCAAAATACTTTAGATGCTCCACATAGAAAAGGTGATATGAGAAGAGCTAGATCTGCTGCAATAAATATAGTTCCAAATACAACTGGCGCAGCTAAAGCTATTGGACTTGTTATTCCTGAATTAAAAGGAAAACTAGATGGTTCTGCCCAAAGAGTACCTGTTGCTACAGGATCATTGACAGAATTGGTAACAGTTTTAGAAAAAAATGTTACAGTTGAAGAAATTAACAATGCAATGAAAGAAGCATCAAGTGAATCATTTGGGTATACTGAAGATCCTATTGTTTCTACAGATGTAATAGGAATAAAATTTGGTTCTTTATTTGATGCTACTCAAACTAGAATAGTTGAAGTTGATGGTAAACAATTAGTTAAAACAGTTGCGTGGTATGATAATGAAATGTCATATACTGCAAACTTGATACGTACTTTCCAATATTTAGTTAATCTTTCAAAATAGTCTATAAATAAGAATTTCCAAAATTGGAATCTTATTATTTAATAATAATATGAGGTGGAGATTTTCACCTCATATTGTATAGTAAGGAGTAATTATGAATAAAAAAGTTATTACTGATTTAGAAGTGACCTCAAAAAGAGTTATTGTAAGAGTTGATTTTAACGTTCCAATGTCAAAAACAGAAGAATGTAAAATTACTGATAATGCTAGAATAGTAGCAGCATTACCTACAATTAAATATTTAATTGAAAATAATGCAAAAATAATTTTATTATCTCATCTAGGTAGACCAAAGGGAGAAGCTAAGAAAGAATTTTCATTAGCACCAGTAGCTAAAGAATTATCTAAACTTTTAAATAAAGATGTTAAATTTTTACAAAGTAATTTAGTAGTGGATGATAATGTAAAAAATGAAGTTTTAAAACTAAAAGATGGAGAAGTTGCTTTATTAGAAAATACAAGATTTAGAAACGAAGAAACAAAAAATATCGATGATTTTTCTAAAGAATTGGCTGAGCTGGGTGAATTGTATATAAATGATGCTTTTGGTACAAGTCATAGAGCTCATTGTTCAAATGTTGGACTTTGTAAGTTTTTACCATCAGCTGTGGGA
This sequence comes from Parvimonas sp. oral taxon 110 str. F0139, assembly GCF_000214475.1. Classification (GTDB taxonomy): domain Bacteria; phylum Bacillota; class Clostridia; order Tissierellales; family Peptoniphilaceae; genus Parvimonas. The sequence continues at coordinate 189,683 of NZ_AFII01000001.1, forward strand.
TTTTTAGTAGAAAAGGAAATTTCTATAATGGGAAAAGCGCTTTCTAATCCTGAAAGACCTTTTGTAGCAATTTTAGGAGGGGCAAAAGTATCTGATAAAATTACTGTTATTGAAAATTTGATTGAAAAAGTAGACAGTATAATAATCGGGGGAGGAATGGCATTTACATTCTTAAAATCTTTAGGCTATTCAGTAGGTAAAAGTTTATTGGAAGAAGATAAAATTGATTTAGCAAAAGAGTTGATTGAAAAAGCAAAAAGTAAAAATGTTAAGATGTTATTACCTATAGATGTGGTTGTTTGTAAAGAATTTTCTAATGATTCTGAATTTAAAACAGTTAATATAGATTCAATAGAAGATGATTATATGGGATTAGATATTGGAGAAAAGACAGTTAAACTATTTTCAGATGAAATTAATAATGCAAAAACTGTTGTTTGGAATGGTCCGATGGGAGTTTTTGAAATGTCAAATTTTGCAAAGGGTACATTTGAAATTGCAAAGGCTATTGCAGAAAGTGAAGCGATTAGTATTATTGGTGGAGGAGATAGTGCATCTGCTGCTGAAAAATCGGGTTATAAAGATAAAATAACACATATTTCAACAGGTGGAGGCGCATCTTTAGAATTCTTAGAAGGTAAGATTTTACCAGGAATTGACTCAATAGATAATAAATAATTGGAGGTAGTATGAGAAAACCTGTTATTATTGGAAACTGGAAAATGAATAAAGATTTGGATGAAGCCAAGAAATTAGTAAAAGAAATTGTATCAGAGAAGTTAGATAATACTGTGGAGAAAGTAGTATGTGTTCCTTTTGTTTATGTTACAGAAGTTACTAAATTGTTAGAAGGTTCTGATGTAGGTTTAGGGGTTCAAAATATGTACTTTGAAAACAAAGGTGCATTTACAGGTGAAATTTCTCCTTTAATGTTAAAAAGCTGTGGAGTGTCATATGTAATATTAGGACATTCCGAAAGAAGAACTATTTTTAACGAAACTGATGAAATGATTAATAAAAAAGTAAAATCTGCATTACAAAATAAATTGATTCCAATATTATGTTGTGGTGAAACTCTTGAAGAAAGAAATTCAGGAGTAGAAAAAGAAGTTGTTAAAAAACAGATAAGAAATACTCTAGAAGGTATTAGTGAAACTGATATTGAAAAAGTAATAATTGCTTATGAGCCAATATGGGCAATAGGAACAGGCTTAACTGCATCTTCCGATGATGCTGAAAATATGATTAAATTTATTAGAGAAATTTTATATGATATTTACGGAAATTTATCTATAAATGTAAGAATTCAATATGGAGGAAGTGTTAAACCAAATAATATAAAAGATTTGATGCAAAAAGAAAATGTAGATGGAGCTTTAGTTGGTGGAGCTTGTTTAGAAAGTGCAAGTTTTTGTGCATTAATAAATTATAATTTATAAGGAGAATATTATGAGCTTAATAGTTGAAATTTATGCAAGAGAAGTTTTAGATTCAAGAGGAAATCCTACTGTTGAAGTTGAGGTTACAACTGAAAATGGTACAGTTGGAAGTGCAATTGTTCCCTCAGGAGCATCAACAGGAGTACATGAAGCTGTTGAACTTAGAGATGGTGATAAATCAAGATACTTAGGAAAAGGAACTTTAAATGCTGTTAATAATGTTAATGAAATTATAGCAGATGAATTGATTGGATTTGATATTTTTGATCAAGTTGGAATTGATAGAGCTTTAATTCAAATTGATGGAACTGAAAACAAATCAAAATTAGGTGCAAATGCAATTTTAGGAGTTTCCATGGCAGTTGCAAGAGCTGCAGCAATTGAATCAGATACCCCTCTTTACGAATATATAGGTGGAGTTAACGCAAAAACTTTACCTGTTCCGATGATGAATATTTTAAATGGTGGAGAACATGCTGATAATAATGTAGACATTCAAGAATTTATGGTTATGCCTGCAGGAGCTTGTTCATTTAAAGAAGCTCTAAGAATGGGAACAGAAGTTTTCCATAACTTAAAATCTGTTTTAAAGTCAAAAGGATATAATACAGCAGTTGGTGACGAAGGTGGATTCGCCCCTAATTTAAATTCTAATGAAGAAGCCCTACAAACAATTATGGAAGCTATTGAAAAAGCAGGATATGTTGCCGGAAAAGATATATTTTTAGCTTTAGACGTAGCATCTAGTGAAATGTATGAAAATGGAAAATATAATTTTAAAGGAGAAGGAAAAACTTATTCTTCAGAAGAATTAGTAAATTATTATTGTGAATTAGTTGAAAAATATCCTATTATTTCAATTGAAGACGGATTATCTGAAGATGATTGGGATGGATGGAAACTTTTAACTGAAAAAATTGGAAATAAAGTTCAACTAGTTGGAGATGATTTATTTGTTACTAATTACTCAAGATTAAATACAGGAATTGAAAAAGGAATAGCTAATTCAATTTTAATAAAATTAAATCAAATTGGAACAATAACTGAAACTTTAGATGCAATAGAACTTGCTAAAACTCATGGTTATACTTGTGTTATTTCACATAGATCTGGAGAAACAGAAGATACAACTATTGCTGATTTAGCTGTTGCAGTAAATGCAGGCCAAATAAAAACTGGATCAGCTTCAAGAACAGATAGAATTTGTAAATATAATCAATTATTGAGAATTGAGGACAGACTTAGAGAAAATTCTAAATTTTTAGGATTATCTGCATTTTATAATATTAAATAGAGTATAATAATTTTTGATTAGCTCATTATTTATATAAATTTTAAGATTAATTTATTGAATTGTTTGAAATAAATATTATTTTTATTTCATTTTATGGTATACTATTATTGATAAGTTTATATATAATATATGAGCTAATATTTTGATTTTTTTATAATTTTTGGAGGAAATATGTCTATTTTCATTTCTGTCTTAGGCGGTTTAGGTTTATTTTTGTATGGAATGAATTTAATGGGTGCAGGACTACAAAAGTCTTGTGGTGAAAGATTAAAAGGAATAATCGCTGCAATAACAAAAAATAAAATATATGCAGTATTGGTTGGTATTTTTGTTACAATGATTATTCAATCTAGTTCTGCTACTACTATAATGGCTATAGGTTTTGTAAACGCTGGATTTATGACTTTAGCTCAATCTGTTGGAATAATAATAGGTGCAAACGTTGGGACTACTATAACTGCACAAATTATTGCTTTTGATATTTCAAAATATGCACCATTAGTTATCGCTATAGGTGTTTTTATGTGGATGAGAGCAAAGAATGATAGAAAAAAGATATATCTGAAATATTAATTGGTTTTGGAATATTATTTTTAGGTATGTCTATTATGAGTAGTGGATTAGAACCTCTTGCACAAGAAGAATGGTTTAAGAATATACTTGTAAAATTAAATAACCCATTTATTGGAGTTTTAGCCGGATTCTTATTAACTACTGTACTTCAATCATCATCTGCCTCAATAGGATTGTTGGAAGCATTGGGAATGCAAGGAGCTATTAATATAAACCAAGCTTTTGGAGTTCTTTTTGGTGATAACATTGGAACAACAACAACCGCTATGATTGCTGGAATAGGAGCAAGTAAAAATGCAAAGAGAGCTGCTTTTATTCATTTTCTATTCAATTTAATAGGAACTATAATATTTATGACTGTTCTAAGAATTCCAGTTCAATATTTAGTTGAATATATTTCTCCAGGAAATGTTCAAAGGCAAATTGCTAATGCTCATACATTTTTTAATATAATAAATGTTTTAATTCAATTACCATTTTCTAGTCTTTTAGTTAAAATATCACAATTAGTAATAAAAGGAGATGATGTAGTAGAAGAACATTATTCTGAAAATTTGGATAAAAGATTTTTTGAAACACCAAGTATTGCAATTATACAAGCTCAAAAAGAGGTTGCTAGAATGGGAGAAATTGTCATTGAATCTCTTGAAAAGACAATTGAGGCATTTAAGACTAAAAGTGGCAAGAATATAGAATTTGTTTTTAATAGAGAAAAAATGATTAATGGATTAGAAAAGGAAATTATTGACTATTTAGTTCCCTTAGCTGATAAAAATTTATCTGATGAAGAAAAACATAAAGTATTTGTTATGATGTACGCTATAAATGATTATGAAAGAATTGGAGATCATTGCGAAAATATAATAGAATTGATTCAAGAAATTAAAGATGAAAATTCTGTATTTAGTAAAACAGCTTTTGATGAATATGAAAAAATATCTTCAGATGTTATGAAAATTGTAATTGATACAACTATTGCATATAAAGATAATAATCTTGAGTTAGCAAAAAATTGTATTAATATTGAGGAAGAAGTAGACATATTAGAAGAAAGTTATAGAAGAAACCATATGGATAGAATTAATAAAGGCATTTGTGATACAAATGCTGGAGTTAAATTTCTTGACATATTATCAAATTTTGAAAGAATTGCAGACCATAGTGTGAATATTGCAAATTACACATTAGGAAAGGAACTTTAAAAAGATTGTGAATTTTATATACAAATACTTAAAGTTATAAAAAAGTTTTATTATGATTTTATCAAAAAATGCTTTACAATTGGGTAAACTTAATATATAATAGTAAACGAATGTGTTTTCATTACAGTTTATTATTTTGATACTGTAATTGGAGGTAAATTATGTATGATTGTATTATAATTGGAGCTGGTCCTGCGGGAATAAGTGCAGGAATTTATGCTGCAAGAGCTAGTATGAAAACAATAATTATTGAAAAGGGAACACCAGGTGGATTGATAGCTAAGACTGACGAAATAGCAAATTATCCAGGGGCAGAAGATGTCCCAACAGGTCCTGAATTAATTGAAAGAATGGTTAAACAAGCCAAATCGTTTGGAGCAGAATTTGTAACAGATACAGTGATTAATGTTGATTTTTCTGGGAACACAAAGATAGTTCAAGGAGAAAATGCTACTTATGAAGGAAAGTCTGTGATAATTGCAACTGGATCAAATCCAAGATTACTTAATGTTCCGGGTGAAAAAGAATTTACTGGTAAAGGAATAGCATATTGTGCGACTTGTGATGCACCTTTTTTCCAAGATTTGGATATTTATGTTGTTGGCTCAGGAGAAGCTGCAGTTGAAGAAGCGATGTATCTTACAAAATTTGGACGAAATGTTACATTACTAGTAAGAAAAGATAAATTATCAGTGGCTAAATCAATAGAAGAAAAAGCTTTAAAATGTGAAAAACTGAAGATTATGTGGAACGTTGAGGTAGAAAGTTTTGAAGGCGCTAGTTTGTTAGGAGCTATGAATATAGTAAATAATAAAACTGGAGAAAAAACTAAGATAGTTCCAAGAGAAGGCGATATGATTTTTGGCGTTTTTATTTTCGTAGGTTATATACCTGAAAGTTCATTATTTGAAGGAAAGATTGAAACTGATAGAAATTATATAGTCTCAGATGAAACTATGAGAACTAATGTTGAAGGTGTTTTTGTTGCTGGAGATGTTAGAGTAAAAGAACTTAGACAAGTGGTTACTGCTGTTAATGATGGTGCAATAGCCGCAATAAATGCTAGAAAATATGTCGAAAGTTTTGAATAAATGAATTTAATTCCGAAAGGATTAAATATATAAATTTTAAGGAGGTGAGTATATGCGTCTAGAATTAGGAAAAATCTTAATTAACGATGTTAAATTTTGTTCAGAAACAAAAGTTGACAAAGGTGTTTTATACATTAATAAGGAAGAATTAATAGCTCATTTAATGGATGATGAACACTTAAAATCAGTAGACGTAGATCTTGCAAAACCAGGTGAAAGTGTAAGAATTACTCCAATTAAGGATGTTGTAGAACCAAGAGTAAAGGTTAACGGAGCAGGCGGAGTATTCCCTGGAATGATTTCAAAAGTTGATGTAGTTGGTTCAGGAAGAACTCATGTTCTTAAAGGAGCCGCAGTAATGACAGTTGGTAAAATAGTAGGCTTCCAAGAAGGTATTGTTGATATGCAAGGACCTGGAGCTGAATATACACCATTCTCTAAAACTAATAATATAGTTTTAATTGTGGAACCAGCTGAAGGTGTTGAAGCTCATGCTTACGAAAAAGCTGTTAGAATGGCAGGATTAAAAGCTGCTACTTATTTAGGATTAGCTGGTAAAGAAGTTGAACCTGATGAAGTAGAAGTATTCGAAACTAAGCCATTATTCGAACAAGCTGAAGAATTAAAACATTTACCAAAAGTTGCTTATGTTCAAATGTTACAATCTCAAGGATTATTACATGATACATATGTTTACGGTGTAGATGCAAAACAAATAGTTCCAACACTATTATATCCAACAGAATTGATGGATGGAGCTATATTAAGTGGTAACTGCGTATCTGCTTGTGATAAGAATACAACTTATCATCACTTAAACAACCCAGTTGTTAGAGCAATGTATGAAAAGCATGGAAAAGAAATCAACTTTGTTGGTGTTATTATCACTAACGAAAATGTATATTTAGCAGATAAAGAAAGATCATCAAACTGGACTGCTAAATTATGTGAATTTTTAAATCTTGATGGAGCTATCGTATCACAAGAAGGATTTGGTAACCCGGATACAGATTTAATTATGAACTGTAAAAAAATCGAAGGTAAAGGCGTTAAAACAGTTATCATTACTGATGAATATGCTGGTAGAGACGGTGCAAGTCAATCTTTAGCTGATGCTGATGTTGCTGCAAATGCGGTAGTAACTGGTGGTAATGCTAACGAAACTATTGTATTACCTAAGATGGACAAAGTTATTGGAACTTTAGATTATGTTGACATTATTGCAGGTGGATTCGATGGATCATTAAGAGAAGATGGTTCAATTATGGTTGAATTACAAGCAATTACAGGTGCAACAAATGAATTAGGATTTAATAGATTATCAGCTACTGGCTATTAAAATTTATTAAATACACGGAATATTATATAAAATTAAACGAAAATAAAATATATAGAAAGGATGTGTTAGCGATATGGCACTTTTTACAGAAAATACAAAAGTAATCATAATCGGTGATAGAGATGGTATACCAGGACCAGCTATGGAAGAATGTGTCGCTACAACTCCTGCAGAAATAGTATTTTCAGCAACTGAATGTTTTGTCTGAACTGCAGCAGGAGCAATGGACTTAGAAAATCAAAGAAGGGTAAAAGAATTAGCAGAAAAATACGGAGCAGAAAATTGTTTAGTTCTTTTAGGAGCATCTGAAGCAGAATCAGCAGCATTAGCAGCTGAAACTGTAACTACAGGAGACCCTACTTTTGCAGGTCCATTAGCAGGAGTTCAGTTAGGACTTAAAGTATATCACGCAGTTGAACCTGAATTTAAAGCAGAAGTTGATGAATCAGTTTATGATGACCAAATTGGTATGATGGAAATGGTTCTTGACTGTGATGCTATCATTGAAGCTGTAAGTGAAATTAGAAATTCATTATAATTTGTAATTAAGAAAAAAATCATATATAAATATATGATAGAGAGGTGATTAGTGTGGAAAAATTAAGAGTAGTTCACTATATAAACCAATTCTTTGCTGGTATAGGTGGAGAAGAAAAGGCAGATTATAAACCAGAAGTTAGAGAAGAAAAAATCGGACCTGGTTTAGCATTAAATGCTGGTTTTAAGGGTGAAGCTGAAATAGTTGCTACAGTTATTTGCGGAGACAGCTATTTTGGTGAAAATATGGACCAAGCTAAAGCAGAAGTTTTAGAAATGGTTAAAAAGTACAATCCAGATTTATTCATAGCAGGTCCTGCATTTAATGCTGGTCGTTATGGAGTTGCTGCTGGTACAATTACTGAAGCTGTTCAAAATGAATTGGGTATTCCGGCTTTAACTGGTATGTATATTGAAAACCCAGGTGCAGATATGTTCAAAAAGAGCATATATATAGTTTCAACTAAAAATAGTGCTGCAGGTATGAAAGATGCTGTAAGCAAAATGGTTCCACTTGCAATGAAACTTGTTAAAGGAGAAGAAATTGGTTCTCCAGCTGAAGAAGGTTACATTGAAAGAGGAGTTAGAAAGAACATATTTAGAGAAGATTTCGGTGGTAAGAGAGCTGTAAATATGATGATTAAAAAGTTAAAAGGTGAGGAATTCGAAACAGAATTTCCAATGCCACACTTTGACAGAGTAGATCCAAATCCAGCTGTTAAAGATATTACAAAAGCTAAGATTGCTTTGGTAACATCAGGTGGTATTGTTCCTCATGGAAATCCGGATCATATTGAGTCTTCATCAGCTTCAAAATATGGTAAATATGATATTGAAGGTGTAATGGATCTTAAAGAAGGCGAATGGGAAACAGCGCATGGTGGTTATGACCCTGTTTATGCTAACCAAGATGCAGATAGAGTTTTACCTGTCGATGTTTTAAGAGAACTTGAAAAGAAGGGTGAAATTGGAAGTCTTCATAGATATTTCTATACTACAGTAGGAAATGGTACAGCTGTAGCTTCTGCAAAAGCATTTGCAGAAAAATACAGCAAAGAATTGGTTGCTGATGGAGTAGATGCAGTTATATTAACATCTACCTGAGGTACTTGTACACGTTGCGGTGCAACGATGGTTAAAGAAATTGAGAGAGCTGGAATCCCAGTAGTACATGTATGTACTGTAACTCCAATTTCAATGACAGTAGGAGCTAATAGAATTGTTCCTGCTATAGCAATTCCTCACCCATTAGGTAATCCTAAATTAACTGCTGAGGAAGAATATTCTTTAAGAATGAATATTGTTAAAAAAGCATTAAATGCTTTATCAACAGAAGTTGAAGGACAAACAATATTTGAATAATTTTTTAATAAAAAGGGTGTCAGGTATTGACACCTTTTTAATTTAATGGTATTCTATTAGATGAGGGTAGTTGGCTTATATGCAATACATACTATGCTATCTGTTTTTTATATTAAAGGAGGTAATTAAGATGAATTTTCCTGTATTAAAAGGAACTTCTTACGTATTAGTTCATGCACCAGACATGATAATTCAAAATGGAACAACTCAAACTACTGAAAAGGCTTTAAATCCTGATTCAGATTATTTAAAGGAAATACCAAATCATATTAGAAAATATGAAGAAGTATTAAATTATTTACCAAACCAAGTTTACATTGGAAACAAAAGACCAGAAGATTTAAAGGCTGTGCCACAACCATGGTCAGATGCAGATAAATATTTATCTGGAGCTCCAAGAGATGGTAAATATGGTGAAATAATGCCAGAACATGAATTTATTGGTGTTATGAAAATTTGTGATGCCTTTGATTTAGTTTATCTTAACAAAGAGTTTACTGAATCTGTTAAAGCTGATTTGGAAAAACATCCACTAATTAGCGAAGGATTAGTTGCAAGATTAAAAGAAGGTGTTGATCAATCAGTTCTTGAAGGACATATGAATAATCATGCTGAAGGTTTATACTTTGAAGAAAAACTAGTAGGTGTAGTTACTAGAGCTCATGATGTTGATGTTAACTTATCAGCTCATGTTATGTTAGAAAATTTAGTTACAAAAGCTTCTGGATTGTTAGCTGCTTTACATTTAGTTGCAAAGAATAATTTAGATCCTAATGATGTAGAATATGTTATTGAATGTTCAGAAGAAGCATGTGGAGATATGAACCAAAGAGGTGGTGGTAACTTTGCAAAATCTATAGCTGAATTAGCTGGATTTGACAATGCTTCAGGTTCTGATATAAGAGGATTCTGTGCTGCTCCAACTCATACTTTAATTGCTGCATCATCTCATGTTCATTCTGGAACTTTCAAAAATGTTGTTATAGTTGCAGGTGGATGTACAGCTAAATTAGGAATGAACGGTAAAGACCACCTTAAGAAAGGATTACCTATATTAGAAGATTGTATTGGTGGATTTGCTGCATTAATTTCAGAAAATGATGGAGTTAACCCAGTATTAAGAACTGACATAGTTGGTAGACATACAGTAGGAACTGGTTCATCACCACAAGCCGTTATGTCAGCATTAGTTACTGCGCCATTGGAAAAAGCTAATTTAACAGTAAAAGATGTTGATAAATACTCAGCTGAAATGCAAAATCCTGACATAACTAAACCTGCTGGAGCTGGAGATGTTCCAAATGCTAACTTCAAGATGATTGGTGCTTTAGGAGTAATGAAAAAACAATTAGAAAAAGCTGAAATTGCTAGCTTTATTGAAGATCATGGTATGGAAGGATGGGCTCCAACTCAAGGACATATTCCTTCAGGAGTACCTTATTTAGGATTCTGCCGTGAAGATTTAACATCAGGTGAATTAAATAGAGCTATGATTATTGGTAAGGGTTCTTTATTCTTAGGAAGAATGACTAACTTATTTGATGGTGTATCAATTGTTTTAGAAAGAAATTCAGGTAAATTAGAAGACAACTCTGGAGTTTCTAAGGAAGAAGTTAAGAAATTAGTTGCTGAAGCAATGAGAAATTTTGCATCTTCTTTAATTGAAGAATAGAGGTGATTTCATGTCTGATATAAAAAAAGTAATAGGTAATGTCTTTGAAGAAATTGCTACTGGTTTAGAAACAGGTGCGTTTGGAACAAGACCAAGGATTGCTGTTACAACTTTAGGCAGTGAACATGGATTAGATAATGTTGTAAAAGGAGCTGAGCTTGCTCAATCAAGAGATAATAGTGTAGAATATTGCATTATTGGACCAGAAGTAAATACTTCATTAAAGCAATATGTTGTTGCTAATGAAGAAGAAGGTTACAAAAAAATGGAAACGCTATTAGATAGTGGTGAAATTGATGGTTGTGTAACTATGCATTATAGTTTTCCAATTGGAGTTTCTACTGTAGGTAGAGTTATTACTCCAGCTGCTGCAAAGGAAATGATTATTGCTACAACTACTGGTACTTCTTCTGCACATAGAGTAGAAGGTATGGTTAAAAATGGTATCTATGGAGTTATTGTTGCAAAAGCATTAGGTATTCAAAATCCTACAGTAGGTATATTGAATGTAGATAATGCAGTTTCTGTTGAAAGAGCATTTAAAGAATTAAAAGAAAATGGTTATGATATGAACTTTGCTGAGTCTAACAGAGCTGATGGTGGAGTATTAATGAGAGGAAATGACTTATTGCAAGGAGTCCCAGATGTAATGGTAAATGATACATTAACTGGAAATCTTTTGATGAAAGTTTTCTCATCATACACTACTGGTGGTGGATTTGAAGCTATGGGTTATGGTTATGGACCAGGAATTGGTGAAGGATATGATAGACTTGTTCTTATAGTATCAAGAGCTTCAGGATTCCCTGTTATTGCAAATGCTATGACTTATGCAGGACAATTAGTTAAAGGAAATATTAAAGAAGTTTCAAAGAAAGAATTTGAAAAAGCTAATAAAGCTGGTCTAAAAGCTATTTTAGAAAAGATTACTTCTGCTGGTGCAAAAAAAGCTGAACCAGAAGAAGAAGTTAAATGTCCTGCAGAAGAACAAGCTACTGCAACTATTGGTGGAATTGATATTCTTGAACTTGAAGATGCTAAGGTTGCTTTGTGGAAAAATAATATATTTGCAAAAACTGGAATGGGTTGTACTGGACCTGTAGTAATGGTCAATGATGCAAATCTAGAAAAATCTAAAGAAATCTTGTCAAATGAAGGATATATTTCATAATTATAAATTTAAAGAGAGCTTTTTGCTCTCTTTTTTGTTTGAATGAATAGAAAAGTGGTATAATATGAATGTCTTAGTAAAAAAGGCAAATATAGGAGGTATTAGTATGAGTTTAATTGGAAAAAAAATTGAAGAATTTGAAGTTCCTGCATATTATGATGGGGATTTAATCACAGTATCAAACAAAGATTTAGAAGGTAAATGGAGTGTTTTCTTCTTTTATCCAGGAGATTTTACATTTGTGTGTCCAACTGAATTAGAAGATTTAGCTTTAAGTTATGATAAATTCAAAGCAATAGGTTGCGAAATTTATTCAGTATCTACAGATTCTGAATTTGTTCATAAAGCTTGGTGGGATGCTTCTGAAACAATCAGAAAAATTCAATATCCAATGATTTCAGACAGAGCTCTTTCTCTTTCAGAACAATTTGGCGTATTAATTGAAGGCGAAGGACAAGCTTTAAGAGGAACTTTCGTTGTAAATCCTCAAGGTGAAATAGTTCTTTATGAAGTAAACGCTAATGGAATTGGAAGAAATGCTAAAGAATTGTTAAGAAAAGTTCAAGCTGCACAATTTGTAGCTAAACATGGAGATAAGGTATGTCCAGCAAGATGGGAACCAGGCGATGAAACTTTAACTCCAGGATTAGATTTAGTTGGTAAAATTTAATTTAATGATAAATTGGCCGAAATTAGTTTTCGGTCTTTTTTATTTATAAAAATTAAATTTTTATAAATATACTATATGTTAATTAGATTTGAAGGTAAAATCCTATTAATAAATTTAGGGGACATATAATGGTAAGAAAGTATAAATAAAATTCTTAATTTTTATTGAAATTTAATATTTTTCGTGTTATAATATATCTAATATTTTTATCTAAAAATTAAATATAGGCATATAAAAGAGGAGTAACATAAAAAGAATTTTCAGAGAGAATTTGTTCGGTGTAAAAATTTAATTCATTTTTTGTGAAGGTAGCTTTTTAGCTTTGAAAAACGGGTAATTACGTTATAAATTTAGAGAGTCATTTTTTATGAAAATTAGGTGGTACCGCGATAACTTCGTCCTATATATGGGATGAAGTTTTTTTATTGTGATATTATAACAATATGTTACAATTCAAAGTTGTAATATTATAATTATATAAATTATAATATTACAACAAGTAAAAGTGCTTAATTTATTATTTGGATAATATGAATATTTTATTTTATATGAGGAGGTTTTATGAAAAATTTAGAAAAGACTTATAGTCCAAAAGACTTTGAAAATAAAATATATAATAGTTGGTTAGAAGATCAAGATTTTGTTGCACATATAAATACAGATAAAAAACCATATACTATTGTAATGCCGCCACCTAATGTAACAGGTAATTTACATTTAGGCCATGCTCTTAATAATACTATTCAAGATATTTTAATTCGTTGGAAAAGAATGAGTGGTTATGAAGCTCTTTGGGTTCCAGGAACTGATCACGCATCAATATCAACAGAGGCAAAAGTTGTTGAAAAAATAAAGAAAGAAGGTAATTCTAAAGAAAAACTTGGAAGAGATGGTTTTTTAAAAGAAGCATGGGACTGGACTGAAAAATATGGAGGAAATATTAAAAATCAATTAAAAACACTAGGCGTGTCTTGTGATTGGTCAAGAGATGCATTTACTTTAGATGAGAATCTTTCTAAGGCAGTAGAAGAAGTTTTTATAAAAATGTACAATGATGGATTAATTTATAGAGGAGACAGAATTGTAAACTGGTGTTGTAATTGTGGTACTGCTATTTCTGATGCTGAAGTTGAACATAATGATGAAGATGGAAATTTTTATCATATTAAATACTTTTTTAAAGATAGTGAAGAGTATTTAACAATTGCAACAACAAGACCTGAAACAATGCTTGGTGATCTAGCTGTTGCAGTACATCCAGATGATGAGAGATATAAAGATAAGGTAGGAAAGACTTTAATTTTACCCATTTTAAATATTGAAATTCCTATTATAGCAGATGATTATGTTGATATGGAATTTGGTACAGGTTGTGTTAAGATAACACCGTCACATGATCCGAATGACTTTGAAGTTGGAAGTAGACATAATTTAGGACAAAAGCTTATTATGGATTATGATGGCAAAATTGCTAAAGGATTCGGAAAATTTTCTGGATTAGAAAGAGAAGTTGCAAGGAAAGAAATAGTAAAAGAACTTAAAGAAAATGGATATTTGATTAAAATTGAACCACATAATCATGCTGTAGGACATTGCGAGAGATGTAAGACGATTATTGAACCAATTATATCAAAACAATGGTTCGTTAGAATGGAAGAATTAGCAAAACCTGCTAAGCAAGCTTATTTAGATGGAAAGTTAAACATTATTCCAGAGAGATTTGGAAAAGTTTATATAAATTGGTTAGATAATATTAAAGATTGGTGTATTTCTCGTCAATTATGGTGGGGACATAGACTTCCTGTTTATTATTGTAAAGAAACAGGAGAAGTTGTTGTAAGTAAAAAAGAACCAAAAAAAGAAGGAAAAACATTTATTAGAGATGAGGATACTTTAGATACTTGGTTTTCTTCTGCATTATGGCCATTTTCAACATTAGGTTGGCCTGATAAAACAGAAGATTTAAAATACTTTTTTCCAACTAATACTTTAGTTACAGGTTATGATATTTTATTTTTCTGGGTTATTAGAATGGTTTTTTCAAGTTTATATAATCTAAATGAAATTCCCTTTAAAGATGTGTATTTTACAGGATTGATTAGAGATGAACTTGGAAGAAAGATGAGTAAATCTTTAGGAAATGGAATTGATCCGATTGAAATAATAGATAAATATGGTGCAGATGCATTAAGATTTACATTAGTTGGAGGAAATACTCCTGGAAATGACATGAGATTTTATGAAAAAAGAGTAGAATCCAACAGAAATTTTGCAAACAAACTTTGGAATGCATCAAGATTTGTACTCATGAATTTAAATGATGAAGAGAAATATGATGTTGATTTAAGTAAGATAGAAATTGAAGATAAGTGGATTTTAACAAGATTAAATAGAACAATTAAAGAATTAACAGAAAATCTATCAAAATTTGAATTTGGGTTAGCTTCGGCAAAAATTTATGACTTTATATGGAATGAATTTTGTGATTGGTATATTGAGTTTTCTAAAACAAGATTGTATGGAGATAATGTTGAGAAAAAATTAGTTGCTAAGTCCGTTTTAATTTATGTTTTAAATAATATTCTAAAATTATTACATCCTTTTATGCCTTTTATAACAGAAGAAATTTATTCTTTTATGCCTAGCATTAATGAAAAGCTTATTAATTCAAGTTTTCCTGAATATGATGAGAGTAGTATGTATATAGAAGAAGAAGGTGAAGTTGAAAACTTAATTGAAACTATTACTGCTATTAGAAATAAGAGAAGTGAAAAGAATATTCCGCCTTCAAAGAAATCCGAATTATATTTTGTTTCAAATAGTGAAATTACAAAAGTTTATACTTCATCATTAGAACATTTATACAGATTTTTGGCATCATGTTCTAGAGTAATAGTTATGGATAAAGATGAAGAAATTTCTAATTCTATGGTTGTTATCTGTAATAATCAAAAAATTTATATTCCTTTAGATGGGCTTGTAGATTATAAGAAGGAATTGGAAAAATTAAATACTGATTTACAAAAATATGAATCAGAAATAAAAAGGGCATCTTCTAAACTTTCAAACGAAAAGTTTGTAAATAATGCTCCTGAAAAAGTTGTTAATGAGGAAAGAGAAAAATTAAAGAAATATCAAAATATCTATGATGAAATTATATCAAGCATTGAGAAAATAAAAATAATTAGGTGATTTTATATGAATATAGATTTTAATGTTATATTTATGACTTTTTTGATTATAATACTTGTTAGTATTCAATATACTTTGAATAAAATATTAATGATTTTAAAGGAAATTAAAGACTCTGAAAAGAAAAGAATTGAATTTGAAAAAAATAAAAATAGTAAAAAAGTAGCGAAGGAGGACTATTTTGATGAACAAAAGAGAGGTTACTAGATTTACAAGAGAAGAAATTTCCAATAGAGTAAAAGAACTTGGAAAACAAATTTCAAAAGACTATGTTGGTAAAAACTTAGTTGCTATTGGCCTTTTGAGAGGTAGTTTTGTTTTTCTTGCAGATTTAGTTAGAGAGATAAATGAACCTATAGTTGTAGATTTTATTACAACATCATCTTATGAACATTCTGAAATTTCAACTGGTAAAGTTAATATTATTTCTGATCTTAGAGAAGATATTGAAGGGAAAGATGTGCTAATAGTAGATGATATTATGGATTCAGGAAATACTCTAAAAAATATTAAAGAATATCTCTTAAATAAAAATCCAAAAAGTATTAAAACTTGTGTTATGCTTGATAAACCATGTAGAAGAGAAGTCGATATAGTTCCTGATTATTTTGGTTTTGAAATTGAAGATTGGTTTATAGTTGGATATGGACTTAACTATGGTAATAAATATAGAAATATTCCTTATATTTTTTCGTATGAGGACTAATATGTACGATAAATTTTCTTATATTTATGATGAATTAATGAAAAGGCAAGTAGATTATGATTTACTTGCCTCTAATGTTATACAAATTTGTATAAATAATAATGTGGAAGTAAGAAATATTTTAGAATGTGGAATGGGTAGTGGAAATTTAACAGAACAATTTTTGAAAAGAGGAATTTATGTTGATGGTTTTGATATTTCTGACAATATGTTATCCATTGCTTATAACAAATTGATACTTTATGATAATATTAATATCTTAAAAGGAGATATTAGAACTTTTGATTCTAATAGGAAATATAACTTAATATGTTGTTTTTTTGATGTTTTAAACTATTTGAAAAATATAAACGAAATTGATATGTTTTTAAATAATTGTAAAAATCAAATGGATGAAAACTCTATTTTAATGTTTGATATAAACTCTGAGTATAAACTAAGAGAATATTTAGGAAATAATATTTTTGTAGATGGAGAAGATGAACTATTTTATGTTTGGAGAAATTATCTTCATAATAAATATATAGATTTTGATATTGATTTTTTCTTAAAGACTGAGAATGGCACATATGAAAAAATTAAAGAAATACAAAGACAATATATATATTCTGAAAATGATATTTTAAATGTAATAAAAAAGAATAATTTTCAAATTATAGAAATTATTGATTTTGAAAATTTTAAGAATAAGACAGATAAGACATTTAGAACACTATATGTTTTAAAAATATAAGTTTGACAAATTTAAAGAGTGAGTATATAATAAATTATGATGTGAAAAGCATTACATATTTTTAAAGGAGGTATTTTTATGTTATATTTTGCTCAAGAAGTGGCAAAACAGAAATATTGGTCACTTATTAAGGTAGATAATACTTTGGTATTACTAGCTATTTTATGTGCTATAGCTGCATTTAGTATTTACTTAGAACAAACTTATAGTTGGGCTGGGAAAATTACAGGATGTATTCTTGCACTAGCTTTCACCATGGTTTTATCAAATTTTAGGATTATCCCTGCTGAAGATACAAAAGCATATGATATAGTATGGGGTTGGGTAGTTCCTCTTGCAATTCCTATGTTACTTTTTAAGGCTGACTTAAAAAAGGTTTGGAAAGAATCAGGAAGGCTTATTGGAATTTATTTATTAAGTGGTTTAGGTACAATTTTAGGTGCATTCGTAGCATTTTTCTTATTAAAGAATTTTATTCCAGAACTTTATAAATTAAGTGCGATGATGGTTGGAACTTATACTGGTGGTAGTATGAACTTAACTGCAATGGCTGATGCGTTTCCTTTGGATGATAAAGGATTAGTTGGTTCTGCTGTAGTAGCTGATAACTTATTTATGGGAATTTATTTTGTAAGTTTAACTATTATACCTACGATGAAATTCTTTAGAAAACATTATAGCCATCCTTATGAAGATGAAATGGAAAAGTTAGGTTCAGTTGGAGAAAATAAAGCTGCACAATTCTGGGCAAAGAAAGATGTTTCTTTATTAGATGTAGCAAAAGTTATTTCATTCTCTTTTGTAATTGTTGCGGTATCTACAGAATTAGGCGCTTATATTTCAGGATTTAAACCTAATACTGACAATATGGGAACTGCGTTAAGATTTCTTGTTGATTTATTCTTCGGCCTAGTTGGTAGTAAATATTTATTAATGACTACAATAACTGTTATTTTAGCAACTTATACAAAAATTTTAGCAAAAGTTTCAGGTGCAGAAGAAATAGGTACATTTTTAATTCATATTTTCTTTGGCGCCATTGGAGCACCTGCATCTATTGAGATAATATTAAAGAAAGCACCATGGTTATTAGTATTTTGTGTACTTATCGTTGTAATAAACATGATTGTTTCATTTATTTTTGGTAAGATTTTCAAATATTCAATTGAAGAAGTATGTATTGCTTCAAATGCTAATATTGGGGGACCAACAACTGCTGCAGCATTAGCTATTGCTAGAGGTTGGAATCAATTAGTTGTTCCTGGAATGTTAGTTGGTATTTTAGGATATGTTATTGGTAATTATTACGGTGTATTTATCGGTAATATATTGAAGTTATTTTAGCTATGATTTGTAATATAAGATTAGAAAAAAATGGAGATATGATTTTATCCAGTAATGGACAAGAAATAATAACACATAGTTTAAAATGTAAGGAAGTAAATTCTGGATATATGTCACCAGGAGCTATGTTCATGGGAGCTCTTGCTGGATGTAAAGTTTTAACTTTTATTAAATCTGCAAAATATTATAAAATAAAATTTGAAGAATTAAATATTGAAGTTGAAGCTGACGTTTTAAGTACTGATAATATAGGAGAAACTCCATTTAAAAATCAAGAGTATTCAGAAATAAGGACAAAATATTCTTTAAAAACTGATGCAAGTATTGATAAAATTGATAAGGTAATTGATCTTGCAAATAAAATATGTACCGTAAATATAGCAGTTGATAAGAATATAAAACAGTCACATAAAATTGAATTATTATAATTTATTTTAAATCACAGATAAATATATCTGTGATTTTTTCTTTATAGTCCATAATCTTTACAACCTAAATAAGAAATGGTATAATAGCTCATATAAAAAGTCGGAGGAAAATATGAAAAATAAAATTTTACTCATGTTAACGATATTTTGTTTTTTATGGGAAACACGTTTAGAAATAATGCGGAAGAAAATACATTAACTGATAATTATAGAATATATGAGCCTTTTAACTTATCTGATACTAAAAATATAGAGCTATCTGGAGAATCTGTAATAGATTTTTCAAATGCTAGTCCAACTGAAAATAAATTAGATGGAGTTTATAAAGCGAATTATGCTCTAAAGAGCTCTAATGGTGATAATAGTACAGTTAAGATGGGCATAACATTTAATAGTAGCATAGAAAAATTAAGTGATTTTTCAATTAAAATGGATGGAGCAGATGTTCCATATACACTTAAATTTTTGAACGATAAATTTAAGTCTCCAACAGGTAGTGAATTTTATAGAGAAATTATAAATAATATTGATTCTCCAACCTATGAACCAGTAAATTTTAAAAAGGAAGATGTAGGAACTCTAAGAAAATTTAATTTAGAATCTAATAACATTGAAAATTTAAAATATGAGATTACAATTAAGTATTCTACAGATAAAACAAAATTATTTTTATCAGGTGGAGAAAATGTAAAGGTTGAAGAAAATAAAAATTCTAAAACTATTGTTTTAACTCATGAATTTAGTGGAAAGAGTAAAACACCAGTTTTATATACAATCGGGAATGATGTAAGCATAAGAACTAAAATTTATTTAGGTGATAAACAAATTAATTCTGGTTATAAAGAAAATATTGAAAAGACATCTATGAATGTTGAGAACTTTTTAAAGAATTTATTTCTAGGGGACATTCCCGATAATGTTAAACAAAGATTCTCAGAAGATAATCTTTATGAGATTTTTGTTGAAAATTTTGATAAAATATTGGGTGGTTCAGGTTATGATAGCCTAGGAGTTTTAAAATCAACAACAGACAAACAAATTGTTGCAATTTTTGAAATTCAAACTGATAGTAAAGTTGAAAAGCATTTAACTGTTGAGTATCCAATATCTTCATCACTAACAACAGTAAATAATATTAATGTAATGAAGCTAAATATAGAAAGTTCTTCATTTTCTACTTTTGATAATTTTAAGAGTTTTAAATATAAGTTTAATGGAAATGAAGATTACAAATATATTATTAATTCAAATTCAAAATATATTAATACAAAAAAAGGTTCTGAAATAACATTAACAAATGCTCCTAATAATCTTATAACAAATTTAATATATAAAGAGAAGTATGTAAAAGGAATAAGTGAAAAAGAAGCAAAATCTTATACTAATCTTGCAATTATAGTAATAGGAATTGTGGAAATTGTTGGTGTGATATATTTAAAAAATTTATATTTTAAAGATAAACAAATTAATAGAAGGAAAAAATAAAATCGAAAATTATTTTCGATTTTATTTTTTTATATTGCATTTGCAACATACATAATCAAAAAATTATTGTAATATTATTGTGTAGTTAGGAGGTAGTTATGAGTAAAATAGATTTTGATGATAAATTATATAACATATTAAATGGTAATGAAAAACTATTACAATTTTTTATAAATAATGGTTTTGATCAATTAAAAAACGAAAAAATGTTGAAAACTATGGGTAAAATGGTTTCATTAAATATGGCTTTAAAAGTTAGAGGTATAAATAAGTCAGCATTCGAAGAAAAGTTAGATTTGTTCTTGAATAATGAACATAGTGCAGTTGATAAATCTCTTGAAGAAGAAAAAGTTGTAACTGGAGATGTTATTGTTAAAGGTGTTTTACCGTGTCCGTTAAAAATACCTATTATAGAATCTTTTGATAAATTTGTTGAAGAGGAAAAAACAAAAGGTCTAACTATTGGTTATGAATTAAAATCTGCAAATCTAGGTATAGATTGGATTGAAAATGATATAGATTCGGAAGATATTAATAAAGTTGCTGATATAATGATTTCAGCAGGATTTGAATTATTTTTTGATAAAAACAAATTCGGAAAATTTTTCGAAAAGAATAAATTTTATGTTGAAAATAAGAAGATGAATAAAGACTTTGACAATAAAAAAATCTGTCTAAGAGATCCTAAAAATATTTATAATATTATTGCGGTAGTTCCTTGCGTATTTTTAATAAATGAAAATAATTTAAACGGGAGAAAAATTCCTACTTCTTGGGATGATTTGCTTTTTAGTGGAAATTACACTGACAGTGTTGCAATTCCATTATCTGATTTAGATATGTTCAATGCTTTAGTTGTGAACATTTTTGCAAAATGGGGAATCAATGGTATTAAAGCGTTGGCAAAAATATATAAAAAGAGTTTACATCCTGCTGAAATGGTTAAGAAAAAAGGTGATTCAAAGAACAATCCACTTGTTAGTATTACTCCATATTTTTTCACACAAATGGTGTCAAGAAGTTCAGCACTTAAGGTTGTTTGGCCAAAAGATGGGGCAATAATAAGTCCTGTATTTATAATGGCTAAAAAAGATAATGAAAATGCTCAAAAAGTAGTTGAATTTTTTAGAAATGAAAATGTTGGAAAATTACTTTCATCAAATGGAAAATTTCCTACTACAATTTATGGGGTAGATAATATGTTGGATGAAGATTTTGGGTTTTTATTCTGTGGCTGGGATTATATTCATAATAATGATATAGTAAAAATTATGAAAGAATCTGAAAGAATTTTTAATGAAGAAATTTTAAAATAGAGGTTTATATGAATTTAGTAGTATTTTCAGGTCCTCCTTCATCAGGAAAGACCAGTGTAATAGTAAAGACAATTGACAACTTAAAAAATAGAGGTATTAAAGCAGGAGTAGTTAAGTTTGACTGTTTATATACTGATGACGATTTAATTTATAAAAAAATAATATTTTAGTCAGAAAAGGACTATCTGGTGCTTTGTGTCCAGATCACTTCTTTGTTTCAAATATTGAAGAGGTTGTTCAATGGGGAATTAGTAATGAATTGGACATTTTAATAACAGAATCAGCTGGACTTTGCAATAGATGTTCACCATATATTAAAAATATAAAAGCAGTTTGCGTTATTGATAATTTATCTGGTATAAATACACCTAAAAAAATTGGTCCAATGTTAAAAAGTGCGGATTATGTTGTTATAACAAAAGGAGATATTGTTTCCCAGGCTGAAAGGGAAGTTTTTTCTTCAAGAGTTGCTTCTGTTAATCCAAGTTCTATAGTTATGAATATAAATGGACTTACAGGACAAGGAACTTATGAATTAAGTACTTTATTGTATGATGAAAAGAATTCAATAAATACTGTTAATGGTATGGAATTAAAATTTGCGATGCCAACTGCATTATGTTCTTACTGCTTGGGAGAAAAGAAAATTGGAGCAAAATATCAAATGGGAAATATCAAGAAAATGAAATTGGAGGATAAAAATGCGTAATCTAAAAATTGAAAAATTAATTGAAAAATATCCTTTTGTTGAAGTTTTTTTTGAAGAAAATAACTTTGATATTTCAAATAGTAAACATTTATCATTTGCAGAGTATTTACATTCATTTTCTGAAGAAGAAAAAGAAGAACTTGCAATAGATGAAGAATTGCTTTGCGATTCATTAGAAATATATATAAATCAAATGAAAAGTTTTTTAGGACTAGAAGATGATGAAGTAAATTCAATAACTTTACTAGCTGGTACAGATAAATTTGGTAATAAAGAAAATTACGATGAGTTTATAGTAAATAAATCAGAAATAATTTCAATAGTTGGTCCTACAGGAAGTGGAAAGTCAAGATTATTAGGAGATATTGAGTGGGTAGCAGATAGAGATACTCCTACTAATAGAAAAATTTTAATAAATGGAAAAGATGCTGATAAGAAATGGCGATTAAGTGCTAATAATAAATTAGTTTCCCAACTTTCTCAAAATATGAATTTTGTTATGGACTTATCAGCATATGAGTTTATAGAACTTCATGCAAAAAGTAGAATGGTTGAAAATGAAGAAGAGATAATTAATAAAATTATTGTAGAAGCAAACAAACTTGCTGGAGAAAAATTTGACTTAAATACTCCTATAACTTCATTAAGTGGTGGACAGTCTAGAGCTTTAATGATTGCTGATACAGCAATTTTAAGTTCATCGCCTATCGTTTTGATTGATGAGATTGAAAACGCAGGAATTGATAGAAAAAAAGCATTAGATTTATTAGTTAGTGAAAATAAAATTGTATTGATGGCAACACACGATCCAATACTTGCATTAATTGCTGATAAGAGAATTGTAATAAATAATGGAGCTATTGTTGCGATACATGAAACAACTGAAAAGGAAAAGGAATTACTTATAGAGCTTGAGAAAATGGATAATATTATTCAGGATTTAAGAAAGGAATTAAGATATGGTAACTCACTTTCAAATTTTGAAATAATGTTATAAAACTGTTGATTTTTTTATTTAATGTGTTACTATGCTTTCATAGAGTATATGTATTGCTATATTGAATATATTGCAGAACAGGAGTAAATTATCATGAAAGCAAAAACTATTTCAATTTTTAGTATTTTTTTATTTATAATATCTTTTTTTCTTTTAGAAAATATAATGTTAAGCCAAGAGTTTACATTTAATTATTACAGATATATATTAATTAATATTTTTAGAGTGCATAAAATATTCTCACAACCCGAATATGGGATGACACATATATTTTTTTACAGCATATTTGTATATTCAATTTTAAATTTAATTTTTTGTTCTAATAGAATATATCTAATTATAAATCAAATATTTTTGAGTATATATTTTTTTCTAAATATATATCCAATAACAATAGGACGTTCAGGTTTTGAAAATGGTATTTCAATGATGTACTTTATTATAAATATATTTATAATAATTTTGCTACATCTTATTAATTTATATCAATTTAAACATCTTAAAAGTTAAGTTTTAATAAATAACGGATTTTAATTGAGGTGTTGTTCATGAATATTGCTAAAAAATATTTTATAAATTATTTATGGATTGTAAATTTTGTTATATTTACTATACTTATGTTTATGCTAGATTATGTAGACTTGAATAATGAGTATATATACAGTGTTGATAAATATTTATTTTTAAAGATTTTGCCTATAATTGATGAATTGAATGGAGGAACATTCATTATAGTATTCTTATTATATATGACATTTTCTATTTTGTATAAGATAAATTATAAATTTTTAATTATAAATTTATCCTATGTAATATTTCAATTATTAGCAATATTGTATCCAGTTGTATTTGGGAAAGTTGAATTATTAGGTTCTAAATCAATATTATTGTTTATAATTATAATAATAATTCATTTTATATTGATTTTTATTAATACATTTCTTATAAAATTTAAATATGATTGAATATTTTAAAAGGAGGAATTTTATAATTTCTCCTTTTTTATTGTAAAAATTATGGTATAATAGAATATATCTTTACACATTTTATAAAGATATATTTTTTATTGTGAGGAATATTATGTTTGAACTTTTATCTCCGGCGGGGTCTATGGAATCCTTGAAAGCCGGAATTCAAAATGGAGCAGATGCTATTTATCTAGGTGGTAGCAGTTTTGGAGCAAGAGCTTCTGCAACGAATTTTGACAATGATGAGCTTATAGAAGCTGTAAAATATGCAAAACTTAGAAATGCAAATATATTTGTTACTGTTAATACATCTATAAAAGAAAATGAAATTGAAGAATTGATTTCTTATACAGATTTTTTATATAAAATTGGTGTGGATGCAATAATTTTGTCTGATATTGGAGTTGCAGAAGTTTTAAGAAATAGATATCCAAATATGGAACTTCATGCATCAACTCAAATATCTGCACATTCATTAAATGACGTTTTAGAATTAAAAAAAGTTGGATTTAACAGAGTAGTTCTTGCAAGAGAACTTAGTATAGAAGAAATTAAGGAAATCTGTGATAATGTTGATATAGACATTGAGGTATTTATCCACGGAGCTATCTGTGTAAGTTACTCAGGACAATGCCTTATGAGCTCAATGCTTGGAGATCGTTCAGGAAACAGAGGTCGTTGTGCCCAACCTTGTAGACAAAGTTATAAATTGATTAACAAAACAACAGGAAAGGCAATTGATGTAAATGGAAGTTACTTATTGAGTCCAAAAGATTTATGTAGTATAGAAAATATCGAAAAAATATTGGATACGGGTGTTAAATCCTTAAAAATTGAAGGAAGAATGAAAAGACCAGAATATGTAGCAGTTGTTACATCAAGATATAGAAAAACTATAGACAATTACATAAATAATAAAATTACAGATGATAAAAAGGCTTTAAAAGA
Source organism: Parvimonas sp. oral taxon 110 str. F0139 (assembly GCF_000214475.1). Taxonomy (GTDB): domain Bacteria; phylum Bacillota; class Clostridia; order Tissierellales; family Peptoniphilaceae; genus Parvimonas. The sequence goes on from NZ_AFII01000001.1 coordinate 214,859, forward strand.
AGATTTAGAAGCTATTTTTAATAGAAAATTCACATCAGGATACCTTATGAGTAAAAACGGTTCTGATATTATTAATTTAGATAAGCCTAATAATGTTGGAGTTAAAGTAGGAGAAGTTTTAAGTTTCAATACCAAAAAAAGAAATTGAAAATAATATTATCCGGTAAACTTTCAAAGGGAGACGGCATTAATTTAGGTGGAGGAAACATTGGTAGAATAATTAAAAATGGAGAAATTTTTGATTTTGGACTAGCCGGAGAAATTATAGAAATTGATTTTTTAAAAGATATAAAACCCAAAACTCCTGTTTACAAAACTTCTGATAAATTATTGGTAGATAATGCCAATAAATCATTTAGAGAAGGAATTGAGAATAAAAAGATAAATTTAAAATGTGAAATTTTTATTAAAGTTGGACAGAAAGCTAAGTTTATTTTAGAAAATATCGAAGTTTATTCAGATGAAAAAATAGAAAAAGCAAAGAATAAAGAAGTTGAGATTTCTAAGATTGTTGAAAAATTATCTAAAACTGGAGGAACGCCATATAATTTTGTTTTTAAAAATATTTTTATTGATAAAGATGCCTTTATTCCGGTTTCAGTTTTAAATAATATGAGAAGAAAAGCTATAGTAAAATATGAGGAATATAAACTAGATTTTTCAGAAAAAAGAATCGTATGTCCTTTTAAAAATTTTAGTTATCAAAATGGTAAAAAAGTATTTAATGGAAAGATTACATTAAAAGTACATCAAAATTCTCAACTGGATAAAATTTTAGAATATCCAAATATATCAGAGTTTATAAGAGAAATTTACACTGAGGATTTTAATTTACTTGAAAAATATTATAATAATCTAAAAGCCATTGGAATAAAATTAATTTATAGTGCGTTAGGTGTTATAAGAAATGAAGAGTATTCTGTATTAGAAAAATATTTATCCAAATTAAATGATGAAATTTTTAATAAAGTTCAAATATCAACTTGGGGGTCAAAAAGCTTTTTTAAATCAAAATTTGATACCAAAAAATTCAATATAGATACATATTTTAATATCTATAATTCATATTCATTGAAATTTTTTGAAAAATATTTTAATGCTGAAGATATAACACTTTCACAAGAAATAAATAAATTTGAAATAAAAAACATATTGGATAAATTAAAAGAAAGAAATTCAAATGTTGACATGATAATATACGGCCATACTAGATCAATGCTTACAGAATACTGTGCAATGGGAGTTTTAACAAAGGATTGTCACAAAGATAGACGTTGTGCGGAATGTGCAAGAAGTGATTATGCTTTAAAAGATATGGAAAATAGAGAGTTTAGACTATTTCAAGATATGTTTTGTAGAACTGAAATAAGAAACCATATTGCTCTTGATTTAAGAACTGATATAAAAGAAATATTTGAATTAGGAGTTGACAGAGTAAGACTTGATTTTACTTATGAAAATTCGATGATGGTCTATAAAATTTTAAAAGAATGTATTGATTGTTTAAAATATTCAAGAGAAATAAATGATAGAAATAGATTTAAAGGACACTATATAAATTCAGTTAGTTAGATTTTTAATATTAAATTAACTATAAAAGTAGTAAATTTTTTAATATATATTACTACTTTTTGTTTATTATTGTAAAAAATAAGTATTTTCTAAAAAAATTTTCTAAAACATTGAAAATTAGATAAAATTTTGATAAAATTAATGCTGAGGTATGATGTTACCTTACAATAACTGATAAATTTTATTAAAAATATATAATATTGTTATTTCTAATAAAAAATAAGGATGTGTGTATGAAAAAAGGTGATATTATTGTTATCTTCACTTTAATCGTTGTATTTTGTCTGTCATTTATATATATAAGTAATAGTTTTATAACAACTGGTGATAAATATATTAGTGTTCAAGTAAATGGAGAAGAGATTAAACAAATCATTTTTAGTAACGAAAAAAAAGTTTATCCTATAAGAACTTCTTTTGGACTTAATATTCTAGAGGTTGATAATGAAAGTGTTAGAGTAATAGAAGCAAGTTGTCCTGATAAACTTGATGTTAAATTTGGTAAAATAAATAAAGTTGGACAGGCAATTATTTGTATGCCTAATAGACTTGTAATACAAATAAAATCAAGAAAAACTAATGATTTGGATGTGGTAAATTAGTGAAAGCAAGAAAAGTAGTTTTAATTTCATTATTTGTTTCAGTAGCTTTAATAGTTTCATTACTAGAATATTATATTCCAATTCCCGTACCAAATGTGAAATTAGGATTATCAAATATAATAATAATAAATTCTATTTTATTATTTGGCTTTAGGGAAGCATTTATTATTTCATTTTTAAAAGCTATTTTATTGGTGATAATTTTAGGAAATCCAATAAGTTTTATATATAATTTTACTGCTGGATTTACAAGTATTATTATTATGTATGTATTAAATAAGTTTTGTAGTAAATTTTTAAGTTTAATAGGAATAAGTGTTTTAGGTTCTGTTTCTCATGTTATGGTTCAAATACTAGTTTCTATGGTTCTTTTAAATTCAAGAACTTTAGTTAATTTTATTCCTATTTTAGGAATGATTGGAATTTTTACAGGCATACTAGTTGGTGTGATTTCAAATTTTATGTATAAAATTGTACGAGGTTATTATGTCAAATTATAGTTATGAAGAATTTTTAAAAGATTTAAATGTATTTTTAAAAAATGAAAAAATAAAAGATAAAGAATCATTTGAAAAAGAAGTTAAAGAAGGAGAAATACCTTTTGCAGATAAAACAATAAGTGAAGTAAATAGATTAAAAAATATTGAATATAAAGATATTGAAACTTTTACTATTTCAATAAATGAATTAAAGGAAACGGATAAGCCTAGAGAGAAACTTTATAAATTTGGTCCTGAAAGTTTATCAGAATATGAACTTTTAGCAATTTTAATTCGAAGTGGTTCAAAAAAAGAAGATGTTTTAACTCTTTCAAAAAAATTATGGATTTATATGAGTAAATTTCATAGAATAAGTGAGATTACAATTAATGATCTTATGGAAATTGATGGTATTGGATTATCTAAAGCCTGTAGTTTGATTTCCGCTTTAGAGCTTTTTAAAAGATTAAACATGAGAGAATGTGTTGATAATTTTTCTTTTTGTTCTCCAAAAAGTGTTGCAGATATATTCATGAATATATTAAGAGACGAAATGAAAGAGCATTTTTACGTTTTATTATTAGATACAAAAATAAAATAATATCTTGGAACGAAATATCAAAAGGGGATTTGAATTCATCTATCGTTCATCCAAGAGAAGTTTTTAAGTATGCATTGAAATATGGTGCAAATAGTATTATTTGTTTGCACAATCATCCAAGTGGTGATCCTACTCCAAGTTCACAAGACATAGACATAACAAAAAGGTTAGAAGATGTTGGAGATTTGGTTGGAATAAGATTATTAGATCATATTATAATTGGATATAACAAGTATATAAGTTTAAAAGAAAAGGGATTAATGAGATAAGAGAGGTAGAATAATGAGTTTTTCATGGATTTTAGGGGAAGATTTGACTTTAGATTTAGGTACATCTAATACTCTAATTTACTCAAAAAGAAAAGATGGTAAGATTATAGAACCTTCTGTAGTAGCTGTAGATTTAAATAATTATGAAATTGTTGCAGTCGGAGAGAAAGCAAAAAGTATGGAAGGAAAAACTCCTGATAATATTATAACTTTATCACCAATAAAGGGAGGAAAAATAATAAATTTTGAGATTGCACAAGTAATGCTTACTAATTTATTAAAAAAAGCAAAATCAAATTTTTCAATTTTTCATCCTAAAGTATATATAGCGATATCTAGTGGAATATCCGAAGTTGATAGAAGAGCTATCGAAGATTGTGTAATATATTCTGGAGCTAGAAGTGTTGAATTTATTCCAAGTGCCGTAGCAACCGCAATAGGAATGGGACTTCCTGCTTTAGAGCCATCAGGTAGCATTATAGCTAATGTAGGTGGTGGAACAGTTGACGTTTCACTAGTAAGTTTAGGAGGAGTTGTTGCAACAAAGTTTGTAGATATTGGGGGAGATTTAGTTGATTATGATATTATAAATATTGTTAAAAATAAATATGATCTCATGATAGATAAAGAAACTGCTGAATATATAAAGATTAACCTTTCGTCATTTATCATTAGCAATATTACTAATAATTTATCTATATTTGGGAGAGATATAAATAGTGGAATGCCTAGAAATGCAACAATTTATGGGAAAGATATAACATCTTCTTTATTTCCGCTTTTTAATGCAGTTGCTGATGCAATCAAAGTAATATTAGAAAAAACACCACCATCAATGACTGGTAATGTCTTAAGGAATGGGATTTTTTTAACCGGAGGATGTTCCAAAATTAATGGATGTGTTGAATATTTACAAAATGAATTGAGGATAGCTATTAACGTCGTTGATAATCCATTGACTTGTACTTGTGCTGGAGCTAGTATACTAGCAAGTGAATTAAAAGTTAAAAATAATAGGAGAAAAAGTAATGAATAGATTTAGAAATATTAAAGCTCGTAAAAAGAAGATATCTTTTTTCACTACTATAATTATTTTAAGTTCTATTATTTTTTTCAGTAATAATTCTTCTATTATGAATATTGGAGAAAATGCGATAGGAACAGTTACAAATTCAATTTCAAGAATAATTTATTCATCAATTGCTAATTCAAAGGAAGTTTTTAAAAATATTTTTGGATCAAAAGCAATTAGAGAAGAAAATGAAAAACTAAAAGTTGAGAATGCAGAACTTAAAGAAAAAGCGACAAATATGGAGAATATAATTGCTAAAGAAGAATTTCTAAAAAATGAATATAATCTATATATGAAAAATAAAGAAAATCTTTTAAGTGCTAATGTAATTGCTTTAGACAATAATAATCTATTTGTAAGATTTAATATTAATAAAGGTAGTAAAGATGGTGTAAAAGTTGGAGATATTATTGTACAGGGAACTGTAGGGGACGAAAATAACACTTATATTAAGGCTGTCGTTGGAAAAGTTATAGAAGTGGGATACAACTGGAGTAAAGTTTCTAGCTTAGTTGATTCTGCAAGTAATGTTTCTTTTAATGTTGTAAGGACTCAATCTTTCGGTGCTATTAATGGTCAAGAAAATGATTTTCTATCTGGGTTTATGTATAAATCAGATGCAGATGTTGTTGTTGGAGATAAGTTAGTAACTTCTGGAAGAGGTGGTGTATTTCCAAGTAATCTATATATCGGTGAAGTTACAGAAGTAAAAACTTCGGAAAATAATTTAGAAAAAAAGATAAGTGTAAAATCTCCAGTAGATTTTACAACTTTATTTAGAGTTTTCGTATTAAAAGGAAATGGTGATAAGAATGAATAGATTAAAAATTGTATTGTTGTTTTTTGCTAGTATTATGATACAAACTGCTATATTGCCAAATTTTAGTATTTTTAACTCAAAAGCAAATATGAGTCTAGCACTTGTTGTAGCAATAGCTATGAATTATGGATCATATATATCAGGTTATTCAGGAATTGTTCTTGGTTTTCTGGAAGATATTTTATTCTCAAAATTGATTGGAATTAGAGCATTAATTTATTATATGATAGGATTTATAGTTGGATATAATGAAGATTCAATAAATAAAGGAGATATACGTTCAGGTTCCATAATTACAGTAGTAGCAACTTTGTTTTATTGGATTATGAATACTATAATTAATATGATTCTTGGAAACTCATCTTCAGTAGAACTTTTAAATTATTTAAAAGGTCCAATAATTATTGAATTAATTTTGAATGTTTTATTATACTTGATATGTAATTATTTGTTGAGAAAAGTATTCAAAAAAAGAAAATTTAGATTTTAGTAGGTACTTATATGAAAATTTTTGATAAGAATAAATTAGAAAAGATTAATGATAGACAATTAAGATATAAAATAGTTTATTCAATTTTATTTATTTTGATGTCTGCACTAGTTCTCAAATTATTTCACTTAACAATTATAAATGGTAATGACTACAGAGATAAAGCAGATAATAATAGACTTAAAGATGTAAAAATAACGGCCCCTAGAGGAAATATTTATGATAAAAATGGAAAGTTATTAGCAGGAGTAAAAACTAGCCCAGCTGTTCAAATTTTAAAAGATGAATTTAATAGACTAAATAAAGATGAAAAAGCAAACAAGATTGAAGAACTAATTAAAATACTTAATAAGGATGGTGCTAGTTGGGATACTGATGATTATTTTTTAGGAATTAATTACTTTGTATATTCTTCAAATTTAGATTATTTTACTGAATTAAAATCTCCAAAAGAGAAAGTGCTTGATATTATTATGGAAAATAATTTAGTAGAAGATATTTTAAAACTAAAGATTGAAAAAAATTCATCATCAGAATTTTCTTACTATATAATAAAAAAAGTTATTAGAGATTTACAACTTAAAGGAATATATGTTCCAAGTGATTTCTTTGATGTAGATAGTGGAGAAATTACTTTTACTAAAGGTACAAAATATGATGAATATGCAAAAGGAAAAGATCTTTCTAAAGGTATTTATTCTCATGTTGCATCATTAGTAAAAGATGATAAATCAATAATAAGAAAAATACTAGATCAACCTTTGGCAAGAAAATTAGTTTATGATGAATTAAAAAATAGAAATCTTTTAAATAATATTGAATTAAAGCCATTAGTTGATTTAAATAGATATAATTTATTATTAATTAAATCTGAATTAAATAAACAAAATTCTAAGGTAACAATGGAGACAAGTGCAAAAGATGATTTTTACAATATGGTTAGAAAGTTTACTATGGATAAATTATTGAGCTATGTCAAAGTTGATAAAAATGGTAATAAAATCATTCCTGCAGAAATTTTATTAAAAAAATTAGAAGAAAAAGGTATAGATGCAAATGTTGAGTATACTCTTGTTAAAGATGAAAAGGATAAGGAAGTAGTTCAATTTAATTATAAAGATAATTCTAAAAATGATGTAGAACCTTTAACTCATCTAATTTCTATTGCTGAAGATAATAATATACTCTATGATTTTGTTCTATCAGATGAAATAAAAACTGTTGCTCAAGAAGTAAATACAGAAAACAATATAATTTTAAAAATTTCAATAACTAGTAAATCATTTGACTATGTTTATAATATAAATCGTACAGAAATAAAAAATAGATATAAAATTAAAGATGATTATACTGCTGAAAGTTTATTTGAAATTTTAAAAAAGACATATTCTATTGAAAATTTAGATGATTATAATGCATATAGTTATTTGGTTTTAAATAGAAAAGTAGAGTTACAAGGAGATAAAGCATATATTCCTATAACATTAACATATGGTATTTCTGAACCCTGTATTTCTCATATAAAAGAAAAATTTGAAAATAACAATGGGTTTACGGTTTCAATGGAACCTATAAGGTACTATCCTAATGGAGAAATGGCTTCACATATCTTAGGATATATTGGAAAAATATCACAGCAAGATGAAATTGAAAAATATAGTAAAGATAAGGGTTACTCTTCTGATAGTTTCATTGGAAAAACAGGAGTAGAAGAAAGTCAAGAAGTTTCTTTAAAAGGACAAGATGGATTTAAGAAAGTTATGGTTGATAATAGAGGGAATAGAACAGAAACTATTTCTGAAACACAAGCTATTCCTGGAAAAAATGTTTATTTATCAATTGATTCAGATTTACAAAAGGTAGCAGAAGAGTCTTTAAAACGTACTTTAGAATCTATAAGAAATGGAAGTGAATATAAAAGTAAGTGGGGAAGCTATAGACCTAATGAAAGTCATAAAAATGCAACAAGTGGAGCGGTTGTAGTTCTCGATGTAAAAACAGGAAAAGTGTTAGCTCTTGCAAGTTATCCTTCCTATGATCCAAATCTTTTTGTAACTGGAATTTCAAATAGTGATTGGATAAGTTTGTTTCCTGAAGACCCAAGAGATTTTCTTGCTCCAAGACCTCTGTATAATATAGCAACTCAAAGTATTTCACAACCAGGTTCTACTTTTAAATTGGCAACTGCTTTAACAGCGCTTGAAAAAGGATTGAATCCTAATGAAAATATTAACTGTCAAGGTGTAATGGATGTTGGGGATACTAAATTTGGTTGTTGGATTTGGAATCAATATAAAAAAACTCATGGTAATGAAAATTTAAGAACAGCATTAAGAGACAGTTGTAACTATTATTTTTACGCTTTAGCTTTAGGAGAAAACCCAAAATCAAATAAAAAACTGGAACTAAAGTTACAATAGAAGATTTATCAAAAACAGTAAAAGAATTGGGACTTGGTGAAAGAACAGGAATTGAAATTAATGTACCTAAAGAAAGTAAAGGTGTTGTTCCTGATTCAAATACTAAGAAATCTTTAACAAAAATTATGTTAAAGCAAAAACTCGAAAAAGAAATTGATAAATATATATTGGATGGAAAAAATAAAGATGACTATGATTTTAATAAAATTATTGATACTATTGTAAGTTGGGCTGATGAAGATACCGTTCCATCAAGAACTGAAGTGATTAAAAGATTAGAAAAATTAGAATTAAAAGCAGAAGAAACTGTTTCTAATTCAAAAACTACTCTAGCTGATATGATAAAGTTTGATTATTTAAATCAAGCTTCTTGGTCTAATGCAGACTCTTTAAATACAGTAATTGGACAAGGTCAAAATGCATATACTCCAATTCAAATGGCTAGATATATGGCGATGATATCAAATGGAGGTCAGAAGATAAAAACATCTGTTATTGAAAAAATAGTAAGTTATGACAATAAGACAGTTTCATTTCAAAATAATCCTGAAACTGAAAAATCTAGTTTTAATCCTAAAAATCTAAAGTATATTTTGGAAGGCATGAATATGGCATCTAAGACTTCAGAAAATTCTAAAATATTTAAAAATTTACCAATTGAAATTGGAACAAAAACAGGTACTGCACAAAAAAGTGGAGTAAATCCAGTTACTGGACAAGCATATGATAACTATGCATGGAATGTTTCTTTTGCACCTTATAATAAACCAGAAATTGCTATTGCAACAGTAATATTTCAAGGTGGAGCTGGAGCTTATTGTGGTCCAATTGTTAGAGATATAATAGGGCAGTATTTAGATAGTAAATCGGAATCAGGTGAAAATATTAATCATGATAAGAAAAATGACAATAATTCAGGAAATGGTGACAATTTAGTCGGAGATTAGTAAAAAAGTATTGAATTTTTGATAACTTTGATATATAATGTATTTGACTAAATAAACTAGGAGGTTTTATATGAAACTCAAAAAGACTTTTGCGGCACTTTTAGTTGGCGCTATGATCTTAACAGGTTGCTCTTCTAAACCTAATGAATCAAAAGACACAAAGACAGAAGAAAAAAAGAAAACACTAAAAAACCAATTAAGTATGCTATGGTAACAGATACTGGTGGTGTAAATGATCAATCTTTTAACCAATCTGCTTATGAAGGATTAAAAGAATTAGAAAAAGAAGGTATAATTGAAAAACCTACTTATGTTGAAAGTAAACAAGCTTCTGATTACAAAACGAATTTAGAAACTTTACTTGATGCTAAAAATGATTTAATTGCTGGAATTGGATTTGCGCTAGCAAAAGATATTGAAGCTGCTGCAAAAGCTAATCCTGATCAAAAATATGTAATCATTGATTCTTCTTTTGAAAATACACCAAAGAACTTAATTGGAACAATATTTGCAGATAATGAAAACTCATTTTTAGTTGGATATTTAGCTGGAACATTAACTACTTCAAATAAAGTAGGATTTGTTGGTGGTATTACATCTCCATTAATCAAAAAATTTGAAGCTGGATTCAGAGCAGGTGTTGAACTTGCTGCAAAAGACAATAACAAAAAAGTAGAAGTTGTTGCTCAATATGCTGAAAGTTTTGGTGATGCTACTAAAGGTAAAGCTATTGCAAATAGCATGTACTCATCAGGTGTTGATATGATTTTCCATGCATCAGGTGGAACTGGTAATGGAGTAATCGAATCAGCCAAAGAAAACAAAAAATTTGTTTTTGGTGTAGATAGAGATCAATCTTACTTAGCACCAGAATATGTTGTAGCTTCTACAATCAAAAAAGTAAACGAAGCTATTAAGAGTGTTGGAAAAGATTTATATGAAGGAAAATTCAGAGGTGGAGAAACTATTGAATTTTCACTTAAAACAAACGGTGTTGATGTTGCATATGGAAAAGAAGATCAATTAAAGATTAAAATTCCTGATGAATTAAAACAAAAAATTGAAGAATTAAAGAAGAGCATTGCAGATGGTAAAATTACTGTACCAACTGAAGTAAAATAAATTACTAACCAAAAGGAAGCGGAAGCTTCCTTTTTTAATTAAATTGATTATATTAATATTTACCTTTTGTTGCTAATATTATATAATATTATTGTTAAATAAAATTAAGGAGAGTATTCTATGAAAAATGAATTAATACTTGTTGTTGATTTTGGAGGACAATATAACCAATTAATTGCTAGAAGAGTTAGAGATCTTAATGTATATTGTGAAGTTGTTCCTTACAATAAAGCAGTTAATGAAATAAATACAAAAAAACCTATCGGTATAATTTTTACAGGCGGCCCAAATAGTGTTTATGACAAAAATGCACCAAAAATTGAAAAAGAAATTTTTGAATTTAACATACCAATCTTAGGATTATGTTATGGAATGCAATTAATATCTCAAACATTTGGAGGTGTAGTTGAAAAAGCTGATAAAAAAGAATTTGGAAAAACTTTATGTATCAAAGATAAAAATTCAAAACTTATTTCAAATATGAAATCTGAAACAACTGTTTGGATGAGTCATCAAGATCAAGTTGTAAAACTACCAGAAGAATTTTATTGTATTCAACATACTGATACATGTCCTTATGCTGGAATAGAAAATGAAGAAAAGAAAATTTATGCAGTTCAATATCATCCAGAAGTTAATCACTCAGAAGAAGGAAAAGAATTAATAAAATCATTTCTTTACGATATATGTAATGCAAGTGGTGATTGGACAATGCAAAACTTTATGAATGAACAAATACAAAAAATTAAACAAACTGTAGGAGATAAAAAAGTTTTATTAGCTCTTTCAGGAGGAGTTGACTCTTCTGTTTGTGCATCATTACTTTCAAAATCTATTGGAAGCCAATTAACTTGTGTATTTGTTGATACTGGACTTATGAGAAAAAATGAAGGTGATGAAGTAGAAGAAGCCTTTAAAAATGATGAATTAAATTTTGTAAGAGTAAATGCAAAAGACAGATTTTTAGAAAAGCTTAAAGGAGTTACAGATCCTGAACAAAAAAGAAAAATAATTGGAGAAGAATTTATTAGAGTTTTCGAAGATGAAGCTAAAAAAATAGGTCAAGTAGATTACTTAGCTCAAGGAACAATATATCCAGACGTTATTGAGTCAGGGCTTGGAGATGCAAAAGTTATAAAATCACATCACAATGTAGGAGGACTTCCGGATGTTGTAGATTTTAAAGATTTGATAGAACCTTTAAGAGATTTATTCAAAGATGAAGTAAGAAGATTAGGTTTAGAACTTAAAATGCCTGAATATTTAGTTTTCAGACAACCATTCCCAGGACCTGGTTTAGGAATAAGAGTAATGGGCGAGGTTACTGAAGAAAAATTAGAAATACTAAGAAATGCAGATGCAATATTTAGAGAAGAAATAGCAAAAGCAGGAGAAGATAAAAATATAAGCCAATATTTTGCAGTTATTACAAATAACAAAACTGTTGGAGTAATGGGGGACTTTAGAACATATGATTACACTTTAGCCCTAAGAGGAGTTACAACAACAGACTTTATGACAGCTGATTGGGCAAGAATTCCATATGAAGTTTTAGACAGAGTTTCCGTAAGAATAGTAAATGAAGTAGAAAATATAAACAGAATTGTCTATGACATAACAAGCAAACCACCAGCAACAATCGAGTGGGAATAATAAATTTAACAAATATAGAACCGTTTACTTATTTAATTTAAAATTAGTAATATAGAGAGGGATAGAATGGCTAATTTATCAAAAATCAAGCGTGAAAAAATGCTTGAATATCTTGAAAAATTAAAAGAAATCAATAATGATGATGAAAATATTCGTTCTATTATAGAGATAGAAAATGCACTTAATGAAAAAAAATATGGACTAGTATGGGAAGAACATTCTGAAAAAGTCGATGAGATGTTAGAACATAATATTCCAATCTTTGTTGAAGATGAGAATAGAAAAATTATTGCAAACGAAGATGAACCATACAACTTTTTACTTGAGGGAGATAATCTTCATTCGCTAAAGCTCTTGGAGAAAACACATAAAGGTAAGATTGATGTTATCTATATTGATCCGCCATATAATACAAAAAGTAGTCAATTTATTTATGATGACAAGTATGTTGAGGTTGATGATTCATACTCACATTCAAAATGGTTATCTTTAATGAGCGAGAGAATTGTTATTGCGAAAAAATTGTTATCAAAAGTTGGTATAATTTTTGTTTCTATTGACGATAATGAAGTTGCTAATTTAAAACTGTTATTGAATCAAATTTTTGGCGAGTCTAGGTTTGTAGGTATGATAAGTTGGGAGAAAAGAACAAAGCCTCAAAATACAAAAACCGCTAAATATATGCTCCAATCTAAAATTGAATATATTTTAGTATTTAAAAACTTTGATGAAAGATTTGACTTCAACCTGTTTGAAATAGAAGAAAGAAAATATCCTGAAGAAGATGAAAAAGGTAAATATAGAAATGAGCAAATTGGTGAAATGTCTACTTCTGGCATGAGAGGTAGAAAAACTATGATTTTCCCTATAAAAGGAGTATATCCTAAAGAAGGAAATCAGTGGAAATTTGGTAAAGAAACCATTAATAAATTTGAAACTAGAGGAGATTTATTCGTTTTAAATGGAAAAGTATATTTTAAAATTCGACCTGATGATGAATCGATAAAAGAAGAACCCTTTTGGGGATTTAAGGATAAGCAAGTTGGAACGGCAGAAGTGGGGAAAAAAGAATTAAGTGATATCTTAAAAACAAAAGAACATGGCTTTGAAACTGTAAAGCCTGTCAGATTAATTTTTGAATTAATTTATCATGTTGTTCATAACAATAAAAATGCTATAGTTCTCGACTTCTTTGCTGGGTCAGGCACTACTGGTCATGCTGTTATGCAACTTAATAAGGAAGATGGTGGTAATCGTAAATATATTCTCTGTACGAATAATGAAAACAATATTTGCGAGGAAATTACTTATCAAAGACTTAAGAATATTCAAGAGGAATTTCCACATAATCTGAAATATTATAAAACTAATTTTATACCGAAGTTTTCTGATGACGAAGAAAGTATCTCAGATAAGATGATGGAGCATATTAGAGAGTTAATTGAACTTGAGTATGCTATCGAGCTTGATGGTAGAAAATATATTATTATTTATGAAGAAGATAAATTAGATGAAATTATATCCAAGATTGAAAATAATGGAAAATTATTTATACGTTCAGGGATTTTCTTATCACGAAGTAATCAAAGAATACTTGAAGAAAAGGGCGTTATTATCATTGAAATTCCTGAATATTATTTTAGAGAAGAGCTAAAGGAGGTTGGCGAGCTATGATAGATATAAAACTAAAAAATTTTCAAGAAGATGCCGTTGACTTCTTATTTAGGAAAACAACAGACAGTAATTCCAAACCTAAGATTGTGATGCAGAGTCCGACAGGAAGTGGGAAGACTATTATTTTAGTTGCATATATTGAGAAGTATCTTGACTTTCACAAGAATAGTGTAATTTGTTGGTTTTGTCCGGGAAAGGGAGAACTTGAAGAACAGTCTAAGGAAAAAATGGAACGCTTTGCTCCAACACTAAAAACAGGGAATGTGTTCGATATTTTAAATACCGGCTTTGAAAGTGCGACTACCTATTTCATAAATTGGGAGACTATTACTAAAAAAGATAATACAGCTATAAGAGATAGCGAAAGAAAAAATCTTTTTGAGAGAATTAGTGAAGCCCATAATCGAAGCTTAAATTTCATTGTCATTATTGATGAAGAGCATCAGAACAATACTTCAAAGGCAGATGATATTATTTCAAGTATCAATGCGAGGTATGAAATTAGAGTATCAGCAACACCGAATAGGAGAGTTGTTGGTGAGTTTTATGAAATACCCGAAATTGATGTAATAAACGAAGGGCTTATTACAAGGTTTATGTACATTAATGATGGGCTTGATATGGTAGAAGTTGAAAATACGTTAAATGAGACAGATATTTTATTAGAAAAAGCAGATGAATTTCGAAAGCAAATTGCTCAGGCTTATATTGATGAAAAGGAAGATATAAGACCACTTGTGTTAGTTCAATTTCCTAACTTAAATGATGATTTAATAGAACACGTAGAAGAAAAACTTAATTTAATGGGCTATTCCTATGAAAATAAGCTTCTTGCAAGTTGGTTTTCAGCGGAAAATAAAGAGGATAAAGATAGGAAGTCAAAGAAATTAGGGAAAATAAATATTGGAACAACAGAGGATGATAGTATAACAAAATCAAATGCAACTCCTGTATTTCTGTTATTTAAACAAGCCCTGGCGACAGGTTGGGATTGCCCACGTGCAAAGATACTTGTTAAACTTCGTGAGAATATGAGTGAAACCTTTGAAATTCAGACTCTTGGTCGTTTAAGACGTATGCCTAAAGCAAAACATTACGGCAAAGAAATTTTAGATTGCTCTTATCTCTATACTTTTGATGAAAAATATAAACTTGAGGTAATTAAAGCCGGCAATGGTTTTGAAACCCAAAGAGTATTTCTCAAAGAAGAACCTAAAAATATAAAACTGGTTAAAGAGATGAGAAACCTTGACGGCAGTTATGTTGATGAGCAAGCTATTAGAAATAGAGTTTATGATTTTTTTAAAGAAAAATATAATCTATCTAATATAAAGATCGAAAATATTAAGATTTTTGAAAATAATAGATTTGTTTTAGGAACTGTACTTTCAAGACAATATTTAACTGGTAAATATTCAACTTTAACAGAAATTAGAGATGAAGTTGCTAATTATAACACAATGTCAATCGAAGTAAGTACTCATACACACGGTATTGAACTTCAACATAATATTGATGCTATCAAAAAGTATGTTGGTCTCTCATATAATAAAACAAGTCAAATATTAAGAACTTTGTTTTTGAGAGGTTTTGGTAATAATAAGTTTAAACTTTTGAATTTAACTTTGAGAGAATATTATGCATTTATCATAAATAATTCTGAATTTTTAAAAAGAGATTTCATTGAATTTTCAGGACAAAGGCATGACCAATTAACGATTCTTGAGAACAAAATTGAAGAATTCAAATTTCCATTAGAAGAACACTATAGGTACGTTCCATACGAAAGATATGTAAAAGAATTAGAGAGTAATGTATATAAAGGATATAATACATCGATGATTACTGATGATTTTCGATCCACTTCAGAAAGACTATTTGAAAAGTATTGTGAGAAAAATGAAAATGTGAAGTATGTTTATAAGAATGGAGATAGTGGACAACAGTATCTATCAATTGTTTATGGAAACAATTTTGATAAACAAAGATTATTTTATCCTGACTACATTATTCAATTAAAAGATGGAACTATCTGGATTATTGAAACAAAGGGTGGAGAAAAACAAGGACAAAGTAAAAATATTGATGTTCAAATAGAAAATAAGTTTGAAGCATTTAAGCAGTTTGCGAATAAGCATAAGTATAAGTTTGGGTTTGTTAGAGATAAAAATGATGAATTATATCTGAATAACACAGTGTATGTGGATGATATGAATGATAGTAGCTGGGTGTTGCTTGAGGAAATATTTTAGAGGAGGTGTAAATTTATTATGGAAAGTATGAAATTAACACAATTTAGAGTTAGGAATTTTAAATCAGTACAGGATAGTGGAGTTATTAAATGTGAAAACATAACTAACTTAATAGGTGTTAACGAAGCGGGAAAATCAAACTTGTTATTAGCGTTATGGAAATTAAATCCAGCAAGAAATGGAGAAATAATTTTTACGAGTGACATGCCTGTAGAAAAATTAGCGGAATATAGGACAAATCCAGAAAAACATTATTTTATAGATGCAGAATTTAAAATTATTAAAAAAGATTTAATTGAAGATTTATCAAATAAATTTTGTATGGATGATGCAATCTTCAATGATGTGTTAGTATCAAGGAATTATGCCGGAAAATATAGTGTCAAATTTCCCAAATTAGAAGTAAATGGTATCACTGTTAAAAAAATAATTTTGGATAAAGTTGTTGATTTTAAAACAAAGGTTAATGATTTGAACAATGCAGGGAAAGGAGAAGATGGATTTAAAGAGAGTTTAATAGAGAAACTAGATGCGTTGTTATCTAAAATTGAAATGGAAACTAATATATCAACAAGTCAGTATTTTAAATTAAAGGAAGAAGTAAATAAAATAGAAAAAAGTGGTATGGCAACATCATCAATAAATCCTCATATTGACGAATTTGCTGAAAAAATTTCTATGTTAGATGAAATTGTAAATTTTTTTAATGAAGAGGAGCAATCAAATATACGAGAATTGATTATAAAAAATTTACCTAGTTTTGTGTACTATGCTAATTATGGTAATTTAGATTCGGAAATATATTTGCCAAAAGTTATAAAAGATTTCAAATCTACTAAAGAACATAGCGAAAAATTTAATGCTAAAATACGAACTTTGAAAGTTTTGTTTGACTATGTTAATTTAAGCCCTGATGAAATAATGGAGATGGGACAATATTCATATAGAACAAAAGAATATGGAGCAATTACCGAATTAACAGATGAACAGATTAAAGTTGGTCAAGAAAAAACTAAAGAGAGGGAGGTATTATTAAACTCAGCATCTACTAAGTTAACAAAGGATTTTAAGGAATGGTGGAAACAAGGTGACTATATATTTGATTTGAGAGCAGATGGTGAATATTTTAGAATTTGGGTTTCAGATGAAAAGCGTCCGGCACGTATTCCTTTAGAAGATAGAAGTACAGGATTACAATGGTTTTTAAGCTTTTTCATGGTGTTTTTAGTAGAAAGTAAAGATTCACATAAAAATTGTGTTATATTATTAGATGAAGCTGGTACATCTTTGCATCCTATGGCTCAAAAAGATTTACTGAACTTTTTTGAAAATCTTTCTATTACAAATCAAATAATTACAACTACACATTCTCCATTTTTAGTTGATGTAAATCATCTTGAGAGAACTAAAGTTGTATTTGTTGATGATAAAGGATATACAAAAGTATCTGAGGACTTGAGAGCTGGGGAGAAAAAGAAAAATGCAACAGGAGCTGTATATGCGGTTCATGCAGCTTTAGGTTTGTCTGTTTCAGAAGGGTTATTAAATGGATGTAATTTAGTTGTTGTTGAGGGACAGTCTGACCAGTTTTATTTAAATGCTATTAAGCAATATCTCATTTCTACTAACAAAATTTCGCCTGTAAAGGAAATGATATTTGTACCAGCAGGAGGAGTAAAGTCAGTGAAGCAATTAACTTCATTGATTGCAGGAAAACAGCAAGAACTTCCAGTTGTTGTATTAGACTCTGATAAGTCTGGAGAAGATTATGCTAATAAATTAGAAAAAGAGTTATATTCTAACGACAAAGATAAAATATTAATGATAAAAAATTTTGTTGGTATTGAAAATGCTGAAATAGAAGATTTGTTTCCTGAAGTGATTTTAGAACGACCAATTGAAAGAATAATAAATGATAGGGACTTTAGATTTAAAGATGAATTTGATAGAAATAAACCAGTAATAAGCCAAATTGAAGAGTGGGCGAATACTTATTCTATAGATTTAATTCAAGGTTATAAAGTTGAGTTATCAAAGGATATTAAACGCGACTTAATATCAGGTAATATTTCTGAAATGATACCTGATGAATATATTACGAAATGGGTTTCACTCTTTAATAAAATTATAAGATAAGTAAATATCATATTGGAACTGGGACTGGTACGGGTAAAAAAATCTAAAAATGAGCTTAATTTAAACAAATTTTCCAGCATCTAACAAACGAGAAGCATTTATCTTGAACGGTTTTGGATATATTGAACAGTAAGTGGGAATAATATTAAAAAAGAAATATTTTGAGGAAAATTAATGGATATTAGTAAAGATAGAATTCGTATTAGAAATTCTGTTATAACAGATTGTGAGCAGCTTGCTGAATGGTGGAATGATGGTAAAGTTATGGCTCATGCTGGATTTCCAAATGGATTAGGTATAACTTTAGATAAAATCAAGAGCCAAATTTTACAAGAAAGTGATGAGAATGGACGTACACTTATAATTGAATATGATAATATGCCAATAGGAGAAATGAATTACCGAAATATACAAGATTACAAAGCAGAAATTGGCATTAAAATATGTAATTCTAGCTATCATGAAAAAGGACTAGGGAGAGTGATTTTAAGTCTTTTTATAAAAGAACTGTTTACTATGGGTTTTAAAGTTATCATTTTGGATACAAATGTTAATAATAAAAGGTCTCAGCATATTTACGAACTATTAGGATTTAAAAAAATAAGAATTAATTCTGATTCGTGGAAAGATCAATTAGGAAATTTACAGTCATCTATTGATTATGAGTTAATAGAAGATAATTTTAACGATTATTCTTAAAGTATAAAAATTAAATAGTATTAATAGAAATAATATAGAGAAAATTAATAAAATTTTCTCTTTTATTCATTTTTCGCTTGACTAATTAATATTTTGAAGAAATAAAAAGGCGGTGATATAATGAGAATACTTTTAGCTGAGGATGAAAAAAGGATGGCAAGGGCACTTGTAGAATTGTTGAGGCAAGAGAAATATGATGTAGATCATATGGAGGATGGTGATTCTGCACTTATGGCTCTAGAAAGTGGAATCTATGATATTGCCGTACTTGATGTTATGATGCCAGAAATGAATGGATTTGAAGTTGCAAGAAGAGCGAGAAAAAATGGTATTAAGACTCCAATTCTTATGTTAACTGCAAAGAGTCAGTTGGATGATAAAGTTGAAGGGCTTGATAGTGGTGCTGATGATTATTTAACAAAACCATTTCAAACTAAAGAACTATTAGCTAGGATTCGTGCATTGGGGAGACGTTCTTCTTCATTTCAAGAAGATATTTTAAATTATGGAGATCTTACTATAGATAAAGCAACTGCAATGTTAAATTGTGATACTACAGGTCAAAATGTTAGACTAAGCGAAAAAGAGTTGAGAATTTTAGAGTATATGTTTAATAATAATGGTCAAATTTTGACTAGAGAACAACTTGCAGTAAAGATATGGGGATTTGAAAGTGAAACTGAATATAATAATGTGGAAGTATATATGTCATTTACAAGAAAGAAACTTGCATTTGTAGGCTCAAAAGTAGAAATTAAAGCTGTTCGTGGTTTAGGATATGAATTGAGGGAAAAAGATGTTTAGTAAATCTAGAAAAAAGATAATATTATCAATTATGGGCTCGATTATTATCTTATTTGCAGTAACTTTGTCAGTAATTTTATTGGCTAGTTTTAGAGAGATTAGACAAAAAAATTTAGATATGTTAGAACGATATGTTGAGGATTATTCCATAGATAACAAAGAAAAAATAGAAATAAAAAAGATTTAGAGTTAGAAAAAAATCCTAATAAAAATTCAGATTATCAATTGTCAACTTTTTGTTCGGTTGCAATTTCAAACAATGGTTCAGTACTAGCTGTAGATAATGGAAATAAAGAGTTGTATAACAATGATGAACTGACACAGATTGCAAAGAGCATTTTAGATGAGAAAAAACTTTCAGGAAGAACTAGTAATTTATCTTATGTCGTAAAAGATAAAAATGGATATACTCTTGTTGCATTTATGGATAATACTGTTTCAGAAGCTGGATTAAGAACTATGCTTCGATATGTTTTGATTGTAGGATTTACTTCAATTATAGGAATGTTTTTATTATCATTACCATTGTCAAAACGTATTATAAAACCACTTGAAGAAAATGATCGTAAACAGAAACAATTTATATCCGATGCTAGTCATGAATTAAAAACCCCGGTTGCAATTATAGGAACAAATACAGAATTACTTTATCGAGAAATCGGTAATAATGAATGGCTTGAAAATATTAAATATGAAAATGAGCGAATGAGTATTCTTATAAAACAACTTTTAGATTTATCACACGCAGAAGATGTGATTGTTTCTATGGAAAATATAAATTTTTCTAGGATTATTTTAGGAGAAATATTAGCTTTTGAAAGTTTTGCTTTTGAAAAAGAAAAAGAATTTATAATAGATATTGACGAAGATGTATATTTAATTGGAAATCAAATACAACTTAAACAGCTTGTATCTATCTTATTAGATAATGCGATTAGGCATTCTTCAGGAAAAAATATTAATATAAATTTAAAAAGAAAAATAATACTATTGAGTTAAATTTAATCAATGATAGTAATGAAATTCCACAAGCAAAACTTAATCATATCTTTGATCGATTTTATAGAGTTGATGAAGTTAGAAATAGTGAAGATTTACATTATGGGATAGGTCTTTCTATTGCAAAAGCTATTATTGAAAAACATGGTGGAAATATAGAGGTTTTAACAAAAAATGGAAAATTTAAACTTATTATTAAATTTTTTATAAATAATTAAAAATTTCAATCTTATTTCAATAAAACTGCTTTATAATAAACTCATAAAAAATAAGGAGGTAAATATTATGAAAAAGTTTAGAAATAAGAAATTAATAAGTTTGCTTGCAATTTTATTAGCAACAGCTTGTGGTTTTGGGTTATACGCCTATAATATAAAAACATCAACAAACAACACTGAAGAGGCAGTAAAAAATGAAAATGGTGCTCCACCTGATGGTGGTGGAGGTCCAGGAGGCGGTCCTCCAGGACAAAGTAGTTCAGATATTACTTATACTGGAGCAGTAGAGATTTCTTCTAGTGAAACTCAAACAGATAAAACTTACTCTAGTACAAGTAGTGATGAGAATGCTTTGCTTATAAAAACATCAGAAGAAGTTACAATCAATAATCCAACAGTTACAAAATCTGGAGATTCTGATGGTGGAGATAATAGTAATTTCTATGGATTGAATGCAGGTGTTTTAGTTAAAGATGGTTCTAAGACAACTATAACAGGTGGTACTATTAATACTAGTGCAAATGGTGCTAACGGAGTTTTCAGTTATGGAGGAAATGGTGGAAATAATGGTGCTGAAGGTGATGGAACTACAGTAACTATTCGTGATACCAAGATAGTAACAACTGGTGGAGGATCCGGTGGTATTATGACTACGGGTGGTGGTACAACTTATGCTTATGACTTAGATATTACTACTAGCGGGCAATCATCAGCTGCAATAAGAACTGACAGAGGTGGTGGAACCGTAGTTGTTGATGGAGGAACATACACTTCTAATGGTTTAGGTTCTCCTGCAATTTATTCAACAGCTGATATTACAGTATCAAATTCAACTTTAACTTCAAATCTTTCAGAAGGAGTTTGTATTGAAGGATTAAATTCAATTACTTTGAATAATTCTAATTTAACTGCGAATAACACTAAAAGAAATGGAAATGCAAAGTTTTTAGATAGTATAATGATTTACCAATCAATGTCTGGTGATGCTGCAAGTGGTACAAGCCAATTTACGATGAATGGTGGAAGTCTAACTAGTAAAAGTGGACATGTATTTCATGTAACTAATACTAATTCAATTATTACATTAAAAGATGTAAAAATTGATAATCAAGATTCAGAAAATATTTTGTTATCTGTATGTGCTGATGGATGGAGTGGAGGAAGCAATATTGCAACATTAAAAGCCTCTTCTCAAACACTTACAGGAGCAATTAAGGTTGGTAGCGATTCAAGTCTTACATTAGAAATATCTGATAATTCTACTTTTGAAGGTTATATAGATGGAAAAATAACAAATGCAGAAGGTAGTTCAGTATCAACAGATGTAGGAAAAGTATCTGTAACACTTGATAGTTCTAGTACATGGACATTAACTAGAGATAGTTATGTTACAGAATTTAATGGAAATCCTGAAAATGTAATAAGTAATGGATATACTTTATATGTTAATGGAGTTGCATTAACAGGTGTTAAATAAAATACTAGTTTAGTAACTAAGGTTAGGGAGTAAACTTTAAAAGTACTCCCTAATTTTTTTAATTTTTACTTTCTAATCTTAGTTACTAAACTCAAAAAAGTAAGAGAATCACCATTAAGACTAAAGATAGACAAACCATTTTTTTGCATGTCTATGACGTCAAATCTCAAATTTTTTAGTGATACAGCTACAATAAAAATGGTCTTAGTATTTTAAAAATTTTAGTGAAATAAGTTGAAATTTAAGGATAGCTATGATAGTATATAAATTAGAACGGACCGTTTGAAATATTTGTTCTAAAAAATATTTATAAGTAATATATTTTATATAGATTAAGAGAATCCATACACAAAGTTATTCACACATTTTAGGAGAATGAGCAGCATGATGCTTTATTGATTTTGTTAAAATTATAGTTTAATTTTTTACATTTTTTTTAATGTTATTTATTAGCTTAATTTTAACATTATATAGTAATTATTTAATTTTAAAAGATGACAAGAGTTGTTCTAAAAGCATACTGCACCACTCTTTTTAATAATATGTTTAAAATATAACAAGGAGGATATTATGAAAGAATTCTGGTCTTATGATTTAGATGATATATTAAAACGATTAAAAACTAATAAATCTGGATTATCAAGTAAAGAAGCAGAAGAAAGAATTGATAAATATGGACAAAATATTTTTGATGAAAAGAAATCATCTTCAAAATTAGGTATATTCATAAATCAATTCAAAAGTCCTATAATTATGATATTAATTTTTGCAGCAATATTATCTATGTTTTTAAAAGATTATTCTGATGGTATTATCATACTAATCATTATTATGATTTCTGCATTTTTAAGTTATAGTCATGAAAGTAAAGCTAATAACGCAGTAAAAAAACTTCTTTCTTCTGTAAGCGTAAAATCTTCTGTTTTAAGAGATGGGAATTTTGAAGAAATAGACAATGCAATGTTGACAATAGGGGATATAATAAATATAAAAACTGGTGATATGATTCCAGCTGACTGTCTACTTATAGAAGAAAATTCACTTTCAATGGATGAATCAAGTTTAACTGGCGAAACTTTTCCCGTTGAAAAAATTATACAAAAATTACCTTGCAATACGGGACTTTCTGATAGGAAAAATTCACTTTGGATGGGGACTCATGTCATAAGCGGATCAGGTATGGCAGTAATAGTAAATCTAGCTAAAGATTCAGAGTTTGGAAAAATTACTTTATCTTTGAATAAAAAAGATTCTGATACAGACTTTGAAAAAGGCATAAGAGATTTTGGTAACTTGATACTTCATGTTACAACTTTATTAATTGGTATTATATTCTTATTTAATATAATTCTGAATAAATCTTTTTTAGAATCTTTTATGTTTGCATTAGCTCTTTCAGTAGGATTAACTCCTCAAATGCTACCTGCTATTATAAGCGTAAACTTATCACAAGGTGCCAAGAGAATGTCAGAACAAGGTGTTATAGTAAAGAAATTAAATGCCATTGAAAACTTCGGTTCAATGACTGTAATGTGTTCTGATAAAACAGGAACTATCACTCAAGGAAGAGTAAAGCTTGATTCTGCTTTAGATTGTAATGGTGAAAAATCAGATAATGTAAGCAAATTAGCATCCATAAATTCATATTTTCAAGAAGGATATACGAATCCTATTGACCAATCTATTTTAGAAGCAAATAAAAATGATTTTTCTAAATATGAAAAAATATTTGAAATACCTTACTCTTTTGAAAGTAAGCTTTTAAGTGTAATTGTAAAAACTGAGCTAGATTTTGATGGTAGAAATATAATGGTTACAAAAGGAGCATTAACAAGCATACTGAATATATGCAAAACTTATGAAAAATCAGATAAGAGTAGTGGAGATATTGAAGAAGTTAGGACACATATATTAGATTTATTTGATAAATATTCAAGTCAAGGTTATAGAATTTTAGGACTTGCCTATAAATTTATAGAAGATGATATAGAAACTAAAAATCAAAGAGCTGAAGATATGGTATTTGTAGGTCTATTACTATTTATGGATCCACTAAAAGACGATATAAAAGATGTTGTTGCCGAAATGAATAGATTGGGAGTTTCTCTAAAAATGATTACAGGAGATAACAGTCTTATAGCTAAAAATATAGGCAGTCAAATTGGACTTAATCCTGAAAAGATTTTATTAGGAGAAGAACTGGATTCATATTCTATAAGTCAGCTTAACAAGAAAGTTTTAGATATAGATATTTTTGCTGAAATAAGTCCTAATCAAAAAGAAAAAATAATTATGGCATATAAACAGGCAGGAGAAATAGTAGGATATATGGGAGATGGTATTAATGATTCTCCTGCCATAAAGCAAGCAGACGTTGGAGTATCTGTAAATACCGCTGCTGATACAGCTAAAGATGCAGCGTCTATAGTACTATTACAAAATAGTTTAAAGGTGTTGGTATCAGGCATAAGTGAAGGTAGAAGGACATTTATTAATACTTTAAAATATATATTTGTAGCCACAAGTGCAAATTTTGGTAATATGTTTTCAATGGCAGGAGCAAGTTTGTTTTTGAGTTTTTTACCTTTATTGCCTAAGCAAATTCTTTTGACAAATCTACTAACAGATTTTCCTTCATTACAAATTGCTTCAGATTCTGTTGATGAAGATTGGTTAAAGAGTCCTGTTAAATGGGATACAAAGTTTATAAAGAAGTTTATGATTCTTTTTGGAATTATTTCTTCAGTGTTTGACTATATAACTTTTGCACTATTACTCTTTACTTTTAAGGCCGATGAAAGATTATTTCATACTGGATGGTTATTAGAGTCTATTATTTCTGCTATGGTGGTAATGCTTATTGTTAGAACAGCAAGACCGGTTTTTGCCAGTAAGCCAAGCAATAAATTGTTGATTGCTATAAGTGGAGTAGCTGTGGTTTTGTTTGTGATTGTATATAGCCCAATAAGTTCATATTTAGGATTAATAGCTCTACCTATTAAGGTATTGATATCTTTACTTGGCGTTTCATTACTATACGCATTAACAGCTGAGATATTAAAAAAATTTTTCTATAAATATAATTCATTTTCTAGAAAATAATGTAGTAAAAATAATGGAGAGTTTTTCTCCATTATTTTTTTGATTAAGTAATATTAATTTTGTGATATAATAGTATTAAACTATTTTAGATATAAAGTCAGTAGTTAAAAATTGTACAGAGGGTGATGTGATGGAAACTAAATATATAAAGGATAATTTTGTTCCTATCTTTATAGAGCTTTTATTTGTAGTGTCATGTTTTATTGTAGAAAAACAATTTTATATTTATACAAATTTTTGTTTTTATTTGTTATTAGCTGTCTATTTCTATATAAGAAAAGATTTATCTATAAAAGAGTGGTATAAGGCTATCAAGAGTGGCAAAAAATTTTTTATACAAGTAATTTTAACAGTAGTATTA
Organism: Parvimonas sp. oral taxon 110 str. F0139; assembly: GCF_000214475.1. Classification (GTDB taxonomy): domain Bacteria; phylum Bacillota; class Clostridia; order Tissierellales; family Peptoniphilaceae; genus Parvimonas. The sequence goes on from NZ_AFII01000001.1 coordinate 240,628, forward strand.
ATTTCTATTGCATTTTACTTTACTATTATTTTAGAAAATATATTTCCTAATATTAATAAAGGTATGATTTTATTGAGAGCTGATAATTGGTTAAAACTAATATTATTCTCTTTTTCAACAATTATTTTTCCACCAATTATTGAGGAAACATTTTTTAGAAAAAATTTAATTTCTTTTAAAAATAGTAAGATATTAATAATAACATCTCTATTATCTATGTTCTTATATGCTTTAGAACATTCTTTAACGTGGTGGGGAATTTTCTTATGTATGATATGGGCATTTCCATTTAGTATTTCATATATAAAAACAAGAAATATTTATGTACCAATGACAGCCCATTTAATATGTAATTTAATTATTAATGGCATTCTAATTATAGATTTAATAAAATATCTTATAAAATAAAAAGTTTTGTTAAGGTTTGCATTTTTAATAAAATAGTGTATAATTAATTTATAATATAATATAATATAAGGAGAAGGTTATGGACTTTAGAGAAAAACTTAAGAAATACTCTGAAACAATTATTAAAGTTGGAACAAATGTACAAAAAGGACAACTAGTTGTTATTAGAGCAAATATTGAAGCAAAAGAGCTTGTTCGTTCTTTAACAGAAGAAGCTTATAAAGCTGGAGCTGGAGATGTTAATGTTGTTTGGAGAGACGACATTATTACAAGACGTAAATTTGAATATGCAAGTATTGAAACGCTTTCTGAGGTAAAGCAATGGACAGTAGATCAATATACGGATTATATTGACAGTAATGCTGTTTTTATTTCTGTAGTAGGAGATGATCCAAATAAGTTTGATGGATTAGATATTGAGAAAATTAAAGCAAATAGTGTTGCAAACTCAAAGGCTATGAAATACTTTTCAACTTCTCTTATGGCAGATAAAAATTCTTGGTGTGTTGTGGGAGCGCCTACTCCAGCTTGGGCAAAAGTTGTTTTTCCTAATCTTTCAGAAGGAGATGCAGTTGAAAAACTTTGGGATTTGATTTTCTATACTTCAAGAATAGGAGAAGGAGATTCAATTAAAGATTGGGAAGAACATATTAGTGAATTAAGTAGAAGAGCAAAATATTTAAATGAAAAACAGTTCAAATATTTAAAATATTCTAGTAAGAAAGGTACTAATTTAACAATAGAATTACCAAAGAACCATGTTTGGAATGCGGCTGGTAGTGGATATAATGCTAAAGGTATTAGTTTTACAGCTAATATGCCTACTGAAGAAGTATTTACTCTCCCACATAAAGATGGAATAAACGGTGTTGTTTATAGTACAAAGGCGTTAAATTATAATGGAAACATAATAGATGAATTTAAGTTAGAATTTGAAAATGGAAAAGTTATTAATTATGAGGCAAAAAAAGGTTATGAAGTATTAAAATCTTTATTAGAAACAGATGAAGGCGCTTTATCTTTAGGGGAAGTTGCTTTAGTTCCTTTTGACTCACCTATTTCAAATACAAATACAATGTTTTTTGAAACTCTATATGATGAAAATGCATCTTGTCATTTAGCATTAGGTAGAGCTTATCCTACTTGTTTAAAGGATGGAGAAAAGATGACTGAAGAAGAACTAAAAGAAAGAGGTGCTAACGATAGTTTAGTTCATGTCGATTTTATGGTTGGAGATGAAACATTAAACATAATTGGAATAACAGAATCTGGAGAAGAAATTCCTGTATTTACTAACGGAAATTGGTCAAATTAAAAAATTGCAGGATTTTTCCTGCAATTTTTTTATTTAGAAATAACAAGGTTCACGGGAACCCACCCGATGCAAAGCATCGTGGAAGGGTGGGGAGCTTATTAAAATATTATTTATTTAGGAGGATTAGTTTTATGAATAATGTAAAGAAAAAGGCTTTTACATTGATTGAACTTTTAGTTGTTATAGCAATACTTGCTATCCTTATTTTAATAGCAGTTCCTAGATATAACAATTCAAGAGTTAAGGCTGATAAGACTGCTCATTCAGCAAATGTTAAGGTTTTAGAAGTGGCTGGACTTAGGTATTTAACAGAGGAAAAAGTAGAATCTGATAGAGATATTACTGAGGAATTAGTAAATAAAAAATACATAAAAGAAATTCCTAAATTGCCAAAGTCTATAAAAGGAACAGCTTATAAAGTAGAAATAAAAAATGGAGATGTAGTAGTAACACCACCTGTAGAGAAAGATGATTAAAAGAAAGTCATTTACGCTTATAGAATTGGTAGTTTGTTTAGCTATAATTTCTGTAATGGTAATGGTTGTTAGAGTAAATTTTGTAAATAATAAAAAAACAATTGCCAATGAGGAATTATACTTAATAGCAGAAAGTATAGAAAATGCAAAAGTCTTTTCTATAGAAAATAATAAAATTGTTAAATTGAAATCAGATTCAACAAAAGAAACATTTGAAATATCATCAGGAGAATTTGTATTTAAAAAAATTTATTGTAAACATTTAAATATCTTAAATGATATTGAATTAGAAATTAACACTAACGGTATTCCAAGTGTGGGAAAGACTTTTAAATTCTCATATGATAAACAAAATTTTGAAATTAGGATTAGACCTGTAACAGGATTTGTTAATGTGATAAAAAATGAAAAATAATTATTTAAAAAATAAAGCATTTACATTAGTTGAATGTATTTTTGCGGTTTTTGTTCTATCTATAATAAGTCTGTATATATTATCAGGAATTAATAATTTTTTACAAATTCAAAAAGCTAATATTAAGGAAATTGATGAATTATCAGAAATTGAAACTACTATTGTACTTATAAAGAGCAATATCAAAAATAATAAATCTATCTTAGAGAATGTCAATTCAGAAAAATTTGAAGTTAAAGTTTCTGATTTTGGAGAACTTTATAATATAAAGATTTATCAAAAAGATAATGTGGAGAAGATATATGAATTTTATGTATCAAAATAATAGGAGATCATTTACATTATTAGAACTTCTGATAACAATAGTAGTTTCAAGTATAATTATTATATGTTGTATTCATATTTTTTATGGTACTTATTTTTTAAACTTAAATCAAAGAAAAAATTATTCGAAATTAGAACAAATTAATTACGCAATGAATTATATAGAAAAAGAAATTTCTGATTCATTAGAGACTAAAGTAACTTCAGATGAAATAGAGCTGAAAAGATATAGATATAATTCTTTTTTGAGTGAAAATAATAGACATACGGTTTCTAAAATAAATAAAATTACATATAAAATAATAAAATATGGTAGTAAGTACGAAATACGTAGAATATCTAAAGACATTTTAAATTCTACATACTATGGAAGTAATTTGTTGATAAATGATTTAGATTTTTTTTTAGTGGAAAGAATTGATAATTACTTATTTATAAAAGTCTCATTTAATGGTAAAGAATATTCAAAATACATCTTTTTAAAAAATTCAAAATTTAATTACTTGTCAGGAGGAAATTGATATGAAACGTAAGTCGTATATTATGCCAGTTGTTTTGTTGATATTTTCTTTAGTATTAGTTGTATTTTTTTCAATATATTATAGAACTATTTTTACTCATAATCATAAGATTTCGAAAGAAAATTTAATTTCTAAAAAAATAAATGATATTAGTTTAGAGGAAATTTTAAATACAAAAGCTACTTTAAATTTCGTTAATAGTAAATTAAATAATAGGGAAAATTTTAATGTAAAAATAAATTTTAAAGATTTATTAAATGTGAATAATATTACAAATTTTCAGAATAATTTTGATACCTATGAAATAACATTAACAAGTAAACGTATAAAGAAAAATCTGAATTTTTACGATAAGAGTAATAAATCAAAAAAATATAATGTAAGTCAATACGAAATTTTTTTTGAAGTAAAAAATTATAATGAATTAATTGAATATAAATTTGTAGATAAAAATAGAATAGAGAATTATATATTTGATGAACAAGTAAAAAATTATATTGACGAAAATACTAAATTGTTAAATAATGATTTTTACTTTGATTTAAATAAAGATTATTCTAAATTATATAATAGAATATTTACTCAGGAGATACAAAATACTTATACTGATGATTTAAGAATATATGATTATAAAGATAAAATTTATTTTGTATATAATGAGCAGTATAAAAAATTGTTAAGAAGTTATTTGGATTTAAAGCAGGTTACTGTTGATAATTTAGATATAAATTTATGTGATATAGATGATTTTAAAAATTGTTCAAGAGATGATTTTATAAACTTGTTTTTAGTAGAAAGTTCTGATTTTATAAAGGATTATAAGTACAGCATTATAAATATAGACGTTAAAAATAAATTATATCTTGATTTTAATAAAAATGTTGATATTTATACTAATGTTAAAATTAATAGTACAAGTGAAATAATAGTAACCAATAAGATACCTAAAGTACAAGGAGTAATAGTTAATAATTCCGAGAATAAAAAATTTGATTTTTATATTGAAGGAGTCTTATTCTCAAAGTATAAAATAAAAAGTGATTATAAATTCTTACCTGAAATACTAGATGTAACAGCTAGATTTATAAAAATAAGCGATGATTATTACGTGGAAAAAATGGAAAAAAATGATATTAAGTAGTTTGCTTAAATACAATAAATTTGTTATACTATAACTGTTGAAATTGTATATTTGGAGGATTATTTAATGGAAATTAAAATTATAAATAAAAGTAAAAATGAAAATCCATCTTATGCTACGGATGGCTCTTCAGGTTTTGATTTAAGAGCAAATTTAGATGAAGATTTGATTATAAAACCTATGCAAAGAATTGCAGTTCCAACTGGAATATATATAGAAATTCCATTAGGATACGAAGGCCAAATTAGGGCGAGAAGCGGGATGAGCTTAAAACATGGTATTACAATGGCTAATGGTGTTGGCACAATAGATAGTGACTATAGAGGAGAGTTAAAAGTTCTTATAGTTAATATATCTAATCAAGATTATGTTATAAAGAATAATGATAGAATAGCTCAAATGATTATTACTAAATATGAACGTGTTGACTTTAAACTAGTAGAAGAACTATCTGATACTGATAGAAATAATGGCGGATTTGGACATACTGGTTATTAGTAGGAGAAAAGATGGAGAAAAAGAGGAAAACAAGGTCAAAAACAAAAAAATAAATTATAGTAAAAAAGATAAAGTTTTTAAAAATACTGTTTTAGTATTATTTTTGTTAAATTCTTTTTTTATTATTTTTCTTTTTTTGCTAATACAGGGTTTTTAGGAAATATTATAAAAAATATTTTTCAGGGCTTATTTGGTGGCACATATTTTCTATTTTTATTTTTAATGGAAATGATATATGTTGTTATACTGTTAGGGAAATTAAATAAAAAAATAGAAATATAAGTTTTTTAGGATTATTGTTATTATCTAATTATATGGCAATTGTTGATTTAGCAAATAATTCTTCCACAAATTTCTCGGTTAAAATGTCTGTGGCAAAAAATACTGTACCGAAAGGTAGTGGATATATAGGAGCCATTTTTGGCTTCATTTATAACGCTATGATTGGAACAATAGGTCTATATGTTTTTACTTTCATAATAGGGTTATTTTTAATATTATCTTTTTTGGATATCAGTTTTATTGATTTTTTAAAAATCGTTAAAAATTATAATTTAAAGTTGATAGAAAAAATTAAAGAAAAGTATTCAAACTATAAAGAAAAAAGAGATATAAAGAAAATTAGTCCCAATAATGAAGTTTTAGAAATTGTTGAAAATGTTGATAATGAAGAAGATAATGAAATTATAGTTTTAGATCATAATGATAATATTAACAATAATACAGAAACAAAAATTGATGAAATTGAAAAAGATGAATTATTAGATAGTTTTAATTTATTTCCCAATGACGATATAGAGAATAATAAAGAAAAAATAAAAAATTCTCAAGATGGCTCTAATAATTTAGACATAGCTATATCTAATTTTGAAGTAAAAAAAGTCGAATATAAAATACCACCTTTAAGTTTATTAAGAGGAAGTAAAACAAAAGAAACAGAATCAGAACAAACGTTAAAACAAAGAGCCAAAAAAATTGAAGCAACATTAAAAAGTTTTGGTGTTGGTGCAAAAGTTGTAAGGATTAATAAAGGTCCAACAGTAACTTGTTTTGAATTACAACCAGATATGGGTGTTAAAGTTAATAAAATTGTAAATTTATCTGATGATTTATCATTGGCATTAGCATCTCCAGACATTAGAATTGAAGCTCCTATTCCGGGTAAGTCAGTTATAGGAATTGAAGTTGCTAATACTCTTAAAGAGAATGTATCCTTAAAAGAAATATTATCTTCTAAAGAATATCAAGAATGTGATTCGAAAATGCCTATGGCTTTAGGAAAAACTATATCGGGTGAAATAATTGTTTCTTCAATTGATAAAATGCCTCATATGTTAATTGCAGGAGCAACGGGATCTGGAAAATCGGTTTGTATTAATACTTTAATAATGAGTATTATATATAAATCTTCTCCAGAAGATGTAAAAATGATTTTAATTGATCCAAAAGTAGTAGAACTTAAAATATATAATAAAATTCCACATCTTGCAATTCCAGTTGTTACTGATTCCAAAAAAGCAAGTGCTGCTTTGAATTGGGCAGTAAGAGAAATGGAAAGACGTTATAGTTTGTTTTCTGATAATCAAGTAAGAGATATCAAAGGATATAACGAAAAGCAGAAAAGTAATCAATTGGAAAAATTACCTTATTTAGTTATAGTTATAGATGAGCTATCTGATTTAATGATGGTAAGTGCTAATGAAGTTGAATCTTACATATGTAGACTTGCACAAATGGCTAGAGCATGTGGAATTCATTTGATAGTTGCTACTCAAAGACCTTCTGTAGATGTAATTACAGGAACAATAAAAGCAAATATTCCATCAAGAATTTCATTTCAAGTTTCTTCACAAATTGATTCAAGAACTATTTTAGACTCTTCTGGTGCTGAAACTTTATTAGGAAAGGGAGATATGTTGTTTAATCCTTCTGGACTTTCAAAGCCTATTAGAATACAAGGATGTTTTGTTTCCGATAGCGAAGTTGAGGCTGTTGTTAATAATATTAAGGAACAGACTCATGAAGTTTGTTATGATGAGGAAATTATTAAGAATATTGAATCAGAAATGTCTAATTTGGATAATAACGAAGATGAAGATGTTGATGACTTATTCTATGATGCTGTTAGAATTGTTTTAGAAGAAAATACAGCATCAATATCATTGTTGCAACGAAAAATGAAAATTGGTTATGCTAGAGCTGGTCGAATTATTGATGAAATGGAAAGCAGAATGATAGTAGGAAGACAGGAAGGTAGCAAGCCAAGAAAAATTTTAGTTGGTTTTGATTATTTAGACAAAATGAGAGGGGATAATGATGAATATAGCAAATAAATTGACTTTATTTAGAATATTATTAGTACCTATTTTTATTATTAGTTTATTGTTTTTAGGAATAAATAATATCCTGGCTTTTCTTATCTTTACAGTTGCATCTTTAACCGATATGTTAGATGGATACTTAGCTAGAAGCAGAAATTTGGTAACTACTTTTGGTAAATTTATGGATCCTCTAGCTGATAAGATACTAGCATGTTCTGCACTTGTTATGCTTGTGCAATTTGGAAAAGTTGAGGCATGGATGGTTTGTATTGTTTTAGCAAGAGAGTTTATAATTTCTGGATTTAGATTAGTAGCTGCATCTAATGGAGTTGTTATATCAGCTAGCATTTATGGAAAAATAAAAACTATAACTCAACTATTTGCAATTAGTTTTATTCTCTTGAATTCTACAGATATAATTAAGATTCCTTTGAATATTGATATTATATTGTGGTATATATCTGTTATATTTACAATTATATCTGCAGTTGATTATATCTGGAAAAATTTGAAAGTATTAGATTTAAATAATATATAATATAGGAGGAAGCAATGGCAGTAAAGAAAACTGATAAATTTGAAAGAATTGAAGATAAAGATGAAAGAAAAAAAGCGCTATCTATTGCACTTGAAAAAATTGAAAAAGATTTTGGAAAAGGTATAATAATGAGAATGGGTGATGCTCCAAAGATAAATATAGAATCAATAAGTACTGGAGCGATGAACTTAGATATAGCTTTGGGAATAGGTGGAATTCCTAAGGGAAGAATTGTTGAAATTTATGGTCCTGAATCTTCAGGTAAAACTACGTTAACATTACACATTATTGCTGAATCACAAAAAACAGGTGGAGTAGCAGCTTTTATAGATGCAGAACATGCACTAGATCCAGAATATGCTCGAAAATTAGGAGTTGATGTTGATAATTTACTTATATCTCAACCAGATACCGGTGAACAAGCATTGGCTATAGTTGAAGCATTGGTTAGAAGCTCAGGAATTGATTTAGTAATAGTAGATTCGGTTGCTGCACTTGTTCCTAGAGCAGAAATAGAAGGAAATATGGGTGATTCTCATATGGGATTACATGCTAGACTTATGAGTCAAGCATTGAGAAAGTTAGCTGGAATAATTTCTAAATCTAATACAACAGTTGTATTTATTAACCAATTAAGATCTAATATTTCAACTAATCCTTATGCCGGTGGTGGGCCAGCTGAAACTACTACAGGAGGTAGAGCATTAAAATTCTATGCAAGTGTTAGAATTGATATTAGGCGTGCAGAACAATTAAAACAAGGAGATGGTGAACCATTTGGTGCAAAAACTAAAGTAAAAGTTGTTAAAAATAAAATGGCACCTCCTTTTAAAACTTGTGAATTTGATATTATTTTTGGAGAAGGAATATCAAAACTTGGAATTATAGTAGACATGGCTGCTGATAAAAATATTATAAAAAAATCTGGGGCTTGGTATAGTTGTGGTGATATAAAACTTGGTCAAGGAAAAGAGAAAGCAAAAGTATATTTGGAAGAACATCCTGCATTTTTAGAAGAAATAAAGGAAAAATATATGAATCTTATGGAATTGAATATGAAAAGAAAGATGTTCCAGAAGAAATTGAAACAACAAATTTAGTTGATGATGAAATTGAAGATTCAGAAGAATTGTTGTTAGACGATTTAATAATTGAATAAAAATCATTCTAAAGATGAGATTAGTTTCTCATCTTTTTTATATAACTATGAAAGCGAGATGATTTTTATCTATTATTATGATATAATAAATCTAGTTTAATATAAAATAATAGTATTAAATTACAATTTTTATTAAAGTATATCATTTAGCTTATGGAGGTTTTTATGAAAATTAAGTTATTAAAAAATAGTTTTATAAATATTTCTAATAATCTATACGATTCTGATTTTATAAATTTAGCAAAAATAAATGATAGTAAAATTTGTTTTGATAATGATACTTTATTCTTATCTAAACGTAGCAAAGATAAGTTAAATTCTCAAATAATAGAAAGAAATAATGAATGCATTTATGTTTTTAAATATTATGATTCTTATGGAATTCTTGCAGATTTACCTATTGAAGAATATGTTTCTGAGAAAATAAAGTGTCATGAATTAGTTTTACCAGATGTAATTCAGGGGATGATTTCAAATTATCATATATATAATTCGGAAACCGCTCCAGTTTTTATTGTTCATAAAGAAGAGATTGATTATGAAAAAATAATTTCTGATAAAAAGTATAAAAAAGATTATCATTTTGATAATATTGATTTGTATGTTTTTTTTGATGATGAAGCTAAAAAAATTTTAAAAATTTTTTATGTATTGAACAAATGTATGTAGCGGATGGTCATCATAGACTGTATGCATCTTCCATGTTAAAAAATAAAAATAGTGTTTTTTCATGCTTTCTAAGTTTTTCACAAGTAACAATATCTCCTATACACAGAATGATTAAAGATATTGATGCTACTTCTTTTGATAAGGCTAAGATATTTATGGATAATTTTTTAGAAGTCTTTGATGATGGAGAATTGAAAAAGGGATATGTTAGAATAACATATCAAGGAGATTCTTTTTTAGTAAAGCTAAAAGATACTGAGAATGATTTATTTTGGAATAATGATGTATATAGAATGAATACTCAAATAATTTCCACAGCTTTTAGAATTTTAAATTTTTCAAACGTTAAGTATATTGGAGATACTGAAATTTTATTTGCTAAGAAAAATCTTAATAAAAATGATGTTTTAATAGAACTTTGTCCTCTTGACCCTGAGGAATTTATGGAATTGGCTAATGAGGTTTGTATATTACCACCAAAATCTACATTTTTTATTCCAAAATTTCCATCATTTTTAGTTTTTAAAAAGTATAAATAGGAGAGTTATTTTAATGCAAGCAGTTATATTGGCAGCAGGCCTTGGAAGTAGACTAAAAAAATTAACAGAGAATAATACAAAGTCGATGGTAGAGGTAAATGGTATTTCTCTAATGGAGCGAATGCTTAGAATATTAGATGATAAATCACTTTCAAATATTATTGTGGTTACTGGGTATAAAAGTGAATTTTTTATTGATTATATAAAGTCATTAAATGTTAAAACTAAACTAACTTTTATTAATAATGATATTTATGATAAAACAAACAATATTTATTCTATGTTTCTTGCCAAAAGTGAAATGATTAAAGATGATAGTATTTTATTAGAATCAGATTTAATATTTGATGATAATATGATTGTAGAAATCATTGATGATAAACGCAAAAATTTGGCTTTGGTAGCTAAATTTGAACGTTGGATGGATGGAACTTGTCTAAAAATAAATGAGAAAGAAGAAATCATAGATTTTATTCCAGGAAAAGATTTTAATTTTGAAGAAGCAGATGATTACTATAAAACTATAAATATATATAAATTTTCAAAGGAATTTTCAAAAAATATATATTTTCCGTTTTTAGAAGCATATATGAGTGCAAATGGGAGAAATGATTATTATGAAGCGGTTTTAAAGACAATTATTAATTTAGGTAAAAATCATATATCCGCAAAAGTAATTTCAGAAGACATTAAATGGTATGAAATTGATGATGAACAAGATCTTAATATTGCCTCCTCAATTTTTTCAAATGGAGATGAAAAACTTCAAAAATATCAAAATAGATTTGGAGGATATTGGAGATATCCTAAATTATTAGATTTTTGTTATCTTGTAAATCCATATTTTCCTCCTAAGAAAATGATAGACGAGTTAAAATATAATTTTAAAGTTCTACTTGAGCAATATCCATCAGGATTAGATGTAAATTCTAGTCTTGCTGCGAAAATTTTTAATATAAAAAAGAAAATATAGTAGTTGGAAATGGAGCTGCTGAACTTATAAAATCAGTAATAGAAAAAATAGATGGAAATATTGGATTTATAAGACCTACTTTTGAAGAATATCCTAATAGACATAATAGTAAAAAATCAATAGTTTTTATTCCAAAAAATGACAATTTTTCTTATACCGCTAAAGACATAATTGAATTTTATTCTGACAAAGATATAGAAGCGTTGGTTTTAATAAACCCAGATAATCCTACCGGTAATTATATTTGTAAGAAAGATATTCTTGCTTTAATTGACTGGGCTAAAGATAAAAAATTAAATTTATTTTAGATGAGAGTTTTGTTGACTTTGCTGAAGAAGAAATTTCAACATTTTTAGATGATAGGTTATTAAATTTATATGACGATTTTATTGTTGTAAAGAGTATTTCAAAATCTTATGGAGTACCAGGTATTAGATTAGGAGTTGTAGCTACTTCAAATTCAGAATTAATATCTAAGATAAAAAAAGATGTTTCAATTTGGAATATAAATTCATTTGCGGAATATTATCTTCAAATTTATGATAAATATAAAAAAATTATGTTAATGCATTAACTGAAATAAAAAATGCTAGAAAAATATTTTTAGACAAATTAAATAAAATTGAAGAATTTAGAGTTATACCTTCTCAAGCAAATTATTTTACTATTGAATTAATAAAAGGAAATTCTAAAGAATTATGCGCAAGAATGCTTGATAATTATAATATTTTTATAAAAGATTTAACTTCAAAAATTAATTTAGAAAATAGAGAATTTATTAGAGTAGCAGTCAGAAATACTGAGGATAATGAATGTTTTATTGCAGCGATTAAAGATTATTATAAATTTTGTTGATAATAATATAAAACTAAAATACTTTTAAAAACAGTAAATTTTATGTTTACTGTTTTTTTATTGTGACACAACAAGGTCCCCAGTTACCCAGCAAATTTGAAACATCATGGAGAAGTGGGTTCTTATTTATAAATGATGGTATATATTTTTAAAATTTTTATAAAAAATTATTTTAAATACGGTTATAATGCAAAATATTTGTATAAAATGTGTAAATATGATATACTAAATTGAATTAATATTGGAGGTAATTATGAAAATAATAGTTGATTTATTAGGATCAGACAAAGGAGCTAAAACTATTTTTAATGGAGTAATCGAAACAAGTAAATTCCTTAAAGATTTATCTTTTATAGTTATTGGGCCAAAAAAATAATAGAAAAAATAAATATTGATAATGATTTAAAAAATAGATTAGAAATAATAGATACTGAAGAATATATTCTGAATACTGAAGAACCAACTTTTGCGGTAAGGAGAAAAAAAGATGCTTCTATAGTTTTAGGAATGAAATTATTAGATAATGGGGAAGCTGACGGATTAATTTCTTTCGGAAGTACTGGAGCTGTGCTTGTTTCAGGACTTCTTATTGCAAAAAGAATGGAAAATGTAGAAAGACCTGCACTAACAATAACTTTACCAACAAATAAAGGAAAAATGATTTTACTAGATATTGGTGCTAATATCGAGTGTACTGTTGAAATATTAAAGCAATTTGCAATAATGGGGAATATCTATGCTAAAGAAACATTAGATAAACAAATCCCAAAAGTTGCATTATTAAATATAGGCAGTGAAAACGGAAAAGGTACAAAAATTTTAAAAGAGACATATTCTGTTTTAGAAAAAAAGGACATGAACTTTGTTGGTAATATTGAATCTAGAGATATTTTTAATGGTGAAGTTGATGTAGTAGTATGTGATGGGTTTCATGGAAATGTTTTGCTTAAGACTATTGAAGGTTCTGTAAAGTTTATACTTACTAATATGAAAAAAGCATTAATGTCATCTTTTTTAGGGAAAATTGGTGGTATGTTAATAAAGTCACCAATGATAAAATTAAAGAAAACTTTAGATTATAAAGAGTATGGTGCTTGTCCTATGTTAGGATTAAAAAGGGTTGTATTTAAAGGGCATGGTAGTAGTGATGAAAAAGCAGTTGTTTCTGGTATAACTTCAATGGTTGATTATATAAATAAAGACGTAAATAAAAAAATTGAAGCAAAAATTGAGAAAGGAGATTAGTAATGGTTTTCGAAAAGATAAAAGAATTTTTACAAAATGCGTTTAAAGGTAAGGAAATAAATTTAGATACTAAATTTAGAGAGGATTTACAAGCGGATTCTATAAAAATATTAAGTGTCATTATGGATATTGAAGATGAATATAATCTGGAATTAGATGAGGATACAATTCGTTCAATTGTTACTGTAAGAGACTTAGTAGAATATATTGAAAATAATATATAAGAGGTAATTATATGATTACTAAAGAAAGAGAAGAATTGTTATCCGAATTGATGGAAAATATTGGTTATAAATTTAAGGATTTAGATTTACTTAACTTAGCATTTGTTCATAGATCATACTTAAATGAATGCAAAGATGTTACTGTTTCTAATGAAAGATTAGAATTTTTAGGGGATGTTATTTTAGGTTTTGTAGTAAGTGTTGAATTATATAGCCAATTTCCAAATTCAGATGAAGGTTATTTAACTAAAATAAGAAGTAAAGTTGTTTGTGAAGAATCTTTTTCATATGCGGCAAGGACTTTTAATTTAGGTAAATATCTTTTATTAGGAAAAGGTGAAGATCATTTCGGTGGAAGAGATAGAAATAGTATATTAGCTGATACTTTTGAAGCCCTTTTTGGAGCTTTATACCTTGATGGTGGTATGGATGTTGTTATTGAAATAGCTAATAAATATTTTTTTGACACTGTAGTTTATAAAATTAATAAAAATATTTTTATAAAAGACTATAAAAGCTATCTGCAAGAATATTTTCATAAGAATGCTTCAACAAAAATCAATTATACACTTGTAGCAGAACGTGGTCCAGATCATGACAAAGAATTTGATATGTGTGTAAATGTTGATGATATTGTTAAGGGATATGGTACTGGAAAAAATAAAAAACAAGCTGAACAACAAGCAGCCAGAGATGCATTAATAAAAACTGGAGCTATTAGTGAATAAGTTTAATATAATTCCAATTTTTGTTCCACATATGGGATGTCCTCATGACTGTATATTTTGTAATCAAAGAAAGATAACAAATTTTGTTGATGTTCTTGATGAAGTTGATATACGTAAAAATATAGAAAACTATATTTCATATTTTAAGAATAAAAATATTCCTATTGAAATTGCATTTTATGGAGGCAGTTTTACAGGATTAGATAAGAATTTAATGATTAGATACCTTGAAATAGCAAAATATTATATTGATATAGACTTTGTAAATTCTATAAGAATATCAACAAGGCCAGATTATATTAGTAAGGAAATTCTTGATATTTTAATTAAATACAAAGTTCATACAATTGAATTAGGTGTCCAATCTATGACTCAGAGTACTTTGGATTTAAATAACAGAGGTCATAATGTAGAATGTGTTTATGAGTCATCATCTCTTATAAAAAAATATAATATCAAATTAGGATTACAAATGATGGTTGGACTCTATGGAGATACCATAGATACAGTAGTAAACACTGCTTTTGAAATATGTAAAATAAACCCAGATTTTGTTAGGGTGTATCCTACACTTACTATAAAAGATACAGAATTGGAAAGACTTTATTATTCTAAAGAATATATACCAATGAGTCTTGAAGATTCTATTTGTTTGTGTAAATATATTTATGTTATTTTTAAATATTACAATATTCCTATTATAAGACTTGGATTACAGAGTAGTGATAACATTTCTGAAGATGTAGATATAGTTGCTGGACCATATCATCCTGCATTTAGAGAACTTGTTGAAAGTTCAGTTTATAGGGATTTTATAGAGTATTATATGTGTTTTTTTGATATTAAAGATGATATTACTATTAAATGTAACAATTCAGAAGTTTCAAAAATTGTTGGAAACAAAAGATCAAATTTAAAATATTTTAAAGAAAAATATAATATTAATATAAAAATAAAAACTCTTACTTTAGAGAAAAATATTTTAAAATTTAATGAAAATATAGTTTATATGAATGATTTTATAGATTATTATTTTAATAAAAATATTTTAAGGAGAATTGATGAGACTTAAGAGCATTGAAATAAATGGTTTTAAATCATTTGCTGATAAGATAAAATTAGATTTTGAGACTAATATAACAGCGATAATTGGACCAAATGGGAGCGGGAAAAGTAATGTTGCTGATGCTGTTAGATGGGTTTTAGGAGAACAAAGCGCTAAGACCTTAAGAGGTAGCAAAATGGAAGATGTTATTTTTTCCGGAACAGATACCAAAATTAAAAAGAATTATTCAACTGTTAGTATAACTTTTGATAATTCAGATAATGTAATACCTATCGATTTTAAAGAAGTAACTATTTCAAGAAAATTATATAGAACTGGTGAAAGTGATTACTTTATAAACAAATCCAATGTAAGATTGAAAGAGGTTAGAGAATTATTTTTAGATACTGGTGTAGGAAGAGAAGGTTATTCAATAATTGGTCAAGGTAGAATTGAAGAAATTATAAATGGAAAGTCAGATGATAGAAGAGCCATTTTTGAAGAGGCATCAGGTATTTCAAAAATTAAATACCAGAAAAATGAATCACAAAAGAAGTTATTCAAAGCTAAAGATAATTTAACGAGACTAAGAGATATAATTATTCAAAATGAAAATAGATATGGATTTCTAAAAGGACAATCTACTAAGGCTAAAAAAGGTATTACTCTATTAGAGAACATTGAAAAGGCTGAATTTTCTATTTCATATAAAGATTATAACAATTTAAACAGTAATTTTAATAAATTTTCAGAAAATTTAGAAATCAATAAAGAAGAATTACTTGATATAAATAAAGAATTTGAAAATGTAAAATTAAAAATTTCACCATTAAAAGAGGAACTCAATAATATAACTAATGTTATTGAAAAAGACTCTGCTGAATTGGATAGAATAAATAACCAAAAAATGAGATTACTAATAAAAAAATGTTTTAATTGAAAGAAATAAGTTTATAAGATTAAATAATGAACAATCCTTAAAATTAAAACAGGAGTATATCGATAATTTAGAAAAAATTAATTTTGAAATATCAGAACAGGAAAAAAGAATTTCTGAAAAAAATTCGATTTTAAAAAATTATATCGATGACAAAAATAAGGTAAAGAATGAATTATCAAAAAGCAAAGAATTTTTGAGTTCTAAAGTTCAAATTCTAGATAAATTCTTCCTAGAAAAAGAGAAAATTGAAAATAAAATTAGCGATTTAGAAACTGAAAAAAGAGCTAATGAAATTATAACTGATAGCATAAAAAGAAAATTGAAGAAAATACTGAAGAAGTAACTAAATTAAATATTGAAAAAGAAAATATAGAAAAAAAATTATCTGAGAATAATTCACTTTTAGAATCAAATAATCAAAAAGTACAAAATATTGATTTAACTATTTATGAAAAGAGACAACTTATATCAGAATTAGAAAAAGAACTTATTTCTTTAAATAATCAGGTTTCTAATATAAATAATGAGATAAATTATAAGAATAAAGAAATTATTATGTTAAAAAATTATATTAGAAATTATGAAGGATATGGTAAATCAGTTCAAGATTTATTTAAACTTTGTGATAGAGAAACTGAGTTAAAGTCGATGATTTGTGGGACTTTGGGAGAACTTATTTCTGTTGAAGAGAAGTATAAAAAAGCAATTGATACTGTTTTATCTTCAAATTTACAAGGTATTGTTGTTCATAATGATTTGGAAGCTAAAAAAATAATTGAGAAAATAAAAACTAATAAAATTGGAAGACTAAATTTCTTTCCTATTTCAAAAATATTTTCTACAAAAGAGCGTGGTAATATTACAGATTCAGACATATTATCTTTTGCTAATGATGTAATAACTTGTAATGATGATTATAGAAATATAGTCGATTATTTCTTAGCGAATACTGTAATATGTGAAAATATGGATATCGCAATAAAATTATCTAACAAGTTTAAACATAAATTTAGAATAGTTACGCTAGATGGTGATGTTATAAATAGTTGGGGTTCCATTTCCGGAGGATATAAATCTAGTAAAAATTCTTTTTCTATAATTGGTAGGAAACAGCAGTTAGCAAAAGCTTTATCGGATATTGAAAATTTAGAAACTAGCTTAAAGAATAATATAAATAGAATTTCTGGTGTAAAAACTGATTTACAGTCAAATAAAGAAAATTTAGATAATCTGAAAAGTGAAAAAGAAGATGTAAAATTAAAAATTGATTCTTTGCAAAAGCTTATCTATTTAAATGAATTTGATGTAAGAAAAATTACTGAAAAAATTGACGAGATAAATAATTACAAAGAAAATCATCAAGGTTTTACTTCTGATAAAGAAAAAGAGTTAATTCTTTATAAGGAGAAAAGTATTCTTATAGATGATGAAATTGATAAATACAATTTAGAAATAAATGAATTGAAGAATCTTGTTTTAGAATTGGAAAAAAATGAAATAATTGTTATAAATAATTTAGATTCAATTGAAAGAGATATAAATATTTTAGATAATTCAAAAAATATTTTGTTAGAAAATAAGAATTCTAATGAGAGTAAACTTAAGCTAAAGGAATCAGAGTTAATAGAATCCGAGTTACAACTAAAGAATAATTTATCTGAAATCGAATTGATAGAACAACTTAATGTAGAATTTAATTTAAAGACTGATGAATTAAATAATTCTATTAGTAAAAATACTCATTTGAGGAAAAAACTGATATTAGATAATGAAGAAATTTCAAAAAGATATTCTGAATTAAGTGAAAAATCTTTAACTTTAGAAAAAGAAATTGAGAAAAATGAACTTAGGATATCAAATTTAAAAGAACAATTTTCAAATTTAATCAATAGACTTTGCGATGAGTATTCTTTAACTTTGGAAGATTGTGAAAGAAAAATGGAATTATATAAGAATGAGCATTTTACTAAAGAAGAATTGAAAAGGCTAAAAGAAGATTTAAGAGAATTAGGCTCTTTTAGTTATGATTCCATAGAAGAGTTTGAAAAGGTAAAAATGAACTTGAATTTCAAAAAAACAAGAAATAGATTTACAAAATTCTATAGAAGATATAAATAAAATTATATTAAAATTAGAAAATACTATGAAAAAGACTTTTATTAATGAATTCAAAACTATTAATGAGAATTTTTCAAATATTTTTAAAATTTTATTTAACGGTGGCGAAGCTAGACTTGAACTTGACAGTGAAGATATTTTAAATTGTGGAATAGATATTATAGCTAAACCCGTAGGAAAGAAGATGCAAACTTTGTCATTAATGTCTGGAGGAGAAAAATCACTAACAGCAGTAGCGCTTTTATTTGCGATTTTTGAAACAAGACCATCCCCATTCTGTATTTTAGATGAAGTTGATGCTGCATTAGATGATTCTAATATATTAAGATATGTTGAATATTTGAAGAATTATTTAACGGAAACTCAATTTATAATGATAACTCATAGAAAACCTACTATGGAAATGGCAGATATGATTTATGGTGTAACAATGGAACAAAAGGGTGTTAGTAAAATAGTTTCTATGACTTTTAATAAGGAGAATGAATAATATGTTTAATTTTTTTGGAAAGAAAAAAGAAGAAAATGAAGCCGAAGAAGTTGTTGAAAAAAAACAGAATTTTTTTGAAAGATTAAAAAAAGGTTTAACAAACACAAGAAATAATTTATCTAGCAAGATAGATAACTTACTTTCTATGTCAAAAAAAATTGATGAAGAATTATTTGAAGAATTGGAATATATTTTAGTATCTGCTGACATTGGAGCAAATGTTACAATGGAACTAATAGATGATTTAAAAGAAATTGTTAAAAAGGAAAAAATTACTGAACCGTCTTTAATCAAAGACAAATTAATTGAGCTTATGAACTCAAAGTTAGCTTCAAAAGAATTAAATCACAATTTTAATATTATAGATGGTGTACCAACTATTATATTAGTTGTTGGAGTAAATGGTGTCGGAAAAACAACTTCTATAGGAAAATTAGCAAGTAAATTCAAGTCAAAAGGTAAGAATGTAATGCTTGTTGCTGCAGATACTTTTAGGGCAGCAGCAACTGAACAACTTACTGAATGGGCTAATAGAGCAGGTGTTCCAATAATTTCAAATGAAGAAGGAGCTGATCCAGCATCTGTTGTATATGATGGAATTCAAAGTGCAAAGAGTAAAAATATAGATGTTCTAATTTGTGACACTGCTGGAAGACTTCATAATAAGAAAAATTTAATGAATGAGTTGAATAAGATTGCCAGGGTAATAGATAGAGAATATCCTGAAGCGAGTAAGGAAACAACACTTGTCCTTGATGCAACAACTGGACAAAATGCTATTATTCAAGCTAAAGAATTTAGGGAAACAGCAAATATAGATGGTGTAATTCTAACAAAATTAGATGGAACTGCTAAAGGTGGTGTTGTTTTCACAATTCAACTTGAAATGGAAATTCCGGTTAAACAAATAGGAATTGGAGAACAAATAGATGATTTACAAGATTACAATGATGAAGACTTTGTAAATGCAATATTTAATTAATAAAAATTAGCGTTGAAAAATGCGCTAATTTTTTTAAAAATTTTTTAATAAAAGTATTGACAAATATGTATATAATGGTATAATATAAAGGTCAAGAAAAAAACTTGACCCATTTAAGAGGTGATTATGGAAAAAATAGTTGAGATAGCTGTTCTGTTTGATTATTATGGCAAACTTCTTAGCGAGAAGCAATATAAAGTTGTTGATCAATATTGTAATGAAGATTTGTCTCTTAGAGAAATTGCTGAATTAAATGGAATTTCTAAACAAGGTATATCAGATATTTTAAGTAGAGCAGAAAAAAAATTAAGATTTTATGAAGATGAATTAAAATTAATTTCTAAATTTGAAAAAATAAATAGTAGTCTAAGGGAAATTAGTTTATTAATTGAAAAATCAAAAATAGAAGATTCTTCTTTACAGAGTATTCTTGATATTATTCAAAAGAAAAATAATGAAATTATAGAAAATGATTTATAGGAAGTGACAGGAATGATATTTGAGAATTTATCCGAAAAACTTCAAGGAGCATTAAATAAATTAAGAGGTAAGGGAAAATTATCTGAAAAAGATGTAGACCTTGCAATGAGAGAAGTTAAACTTGCACTTTTAGAATCTGATGTGAATTTCAAAGTTGTTAAACAGTTTATAAATAACGTGAAAGAAAGAGCAATTGGTAAAGAAGTTATGGAGAGTTTAACTCCTGCACAACAAGTTATCAAAATTGTAAATGAAGAACTTACTGCTCTTATGGGGAAAAAAGAAGAGAAAATTCAAATTGACTCTAATCCTCCGACTGTTATTATGCTTTGTGGTTTGCAAGGTGCAGGTAAAACTACGCATGCTGGAAAACTTGCGAGATACTTTATAAAACAAAATAAAAGACCTCTACTAGTAGCATGTGATGTTTATAGACCAGCAGCAATAAAGCAATTGCAAGTTGTTGGTAAATCAGTTGATGTTCCAGTATTTACTATTGACGATTGTAAAGATGTTACTAAAATAGCAAATGAATCAATTAAATTTGCAAATTCCAATTCAAAAGATATAGTTATTTTAGACACTGCTGGTAGACTACACATAGATGATGTACTTATGGAAGAATTAAAATCTATTAAATCATCAGTTAGTCCAATAGAAATTTTATTAGTAGTAGATTCTATGACAGGACAAGATGCTGTAAATGTTGCTGAAAGTTTTAATAATGAATTAGACATTACCGGAGTGATAATGACTAAATTAGACGGAGACGCGAGAGGGGGAGCTGCTTTGTCTATTAAGGCTATCACAGGAAAACCCATTAAATTTATTGGTGTAGGTGAAAAGCTTGATGATTTAGAGCAATTTTATCCTGATAGAATGGCATCTAGAATTTTAGGAATGGGAGATATTTTATCTGTAATAGATAAAGTTCAGAAGCAATTTGATTTGAAGCAGACAAAAGAACTTGAAGAAAAAATTAGAAAGCAAAGTTTTACATTGGATGATTTTTTAAGTCAAATGCAACAGGTTAGAAATATGGGACCGTTACAAGATTTACTTTCTATGATGCCCGGGGTGAACTCTAAAATGCTAAAAGATGTTAACATTGATGAAAAAGAGCTTGATAAAATTGAAGCAATGATTTTATCAATGACAAAAAAGAAAGAGAAAATCCGGATATTATTGATAATTCTAGAAAGCAAAGAATTGTAAAAGGTTCAGGAACTAGTATTACAAATCTTAACAAATTGCTTAAGCAATTTAAAGATAGTAAAAAAATGATGAAAAAAATGCAAGACATGACTAAAGGAGCTAAGAAAAAAGGCAAATTCGGTTTACCTTTTTTTAAATAAATTTTAAGGAGGACAATATGGCAGTTAAGATTAGATTAAAGAGAATGGGTTCAAAGAAAAAACCATTTTATAGAATAGTTGTTGCCGATTCAAGAGCACCAAGAGATGGTAAATTTATCGAGGAAATTGGATATTACAATCCATTAACAGAATCAAAAGAAATTAAAGTTGATGCTGAAAAGGTAAATGCTTGGATTAAAAATGGTGCAAAACCAACTGATACGGTAAATAGATTATTTAAAAATAATAACATATATTCTGAAAATAAATAAGGACTGTATATATGAAAGAATTAGTTGAATTTATTGTGAAATCTCTAGTTGATAATCCTGAAAAATTAGTTATAACTACTGAGGAAGAAGGAGAAGTATTAAAGATTTTTATTAAGGCAGACGAAAATGATATTGGAAAAATCATAGGCAAGCAAGGTAAAATTGCTAAAGCTATAAGGACAATTGTTAGATCTGCTGCAATGAAGTTAGGTAAAAAGGTAATAATAGAAATAAATTAGTATTATGGAATTTATTGAAGTTGCAAAAATTATAAATGTTCATGGAATAAAAGGTACTGTAAAAATTTATTCATTAACTTCCAATACTGATAGATTTAATGCGGGTTGTATATTTTATATTGATAAAAAAATACCTGTTACTATTAAATCCGTCAGAGAGTTGAGTTCTGATCTTGCTTTATTAGCTTTTAATGAGTATGACAATATAAATCAAGTGTTAGAATTTAAAAATAAAGGACTTTTTATTGAAGAAAGTAATTTATTAGAACTTCCTGAAGATGAATATTATATATATAAACTGATAGGAGTTGATGTATATGATCAAGAAGATAAATTTATTGGAAAAATAAAAAATGTTTTGACAACATTGGCTAATGATGTTTATGAAATTGATTACAATGGAAAAAATGTATATGTACCAGCAGTAAAAGAGTTTATAAAAGATGTTGATATTAATAAATCAATAATGAAAGTAAATATAATAGATGGTATGTTAAATGATTAAGATTACAATTTTAACTTTATTTCCAGAATTTATTGACTCAATAAGAAATTATGGTGTCTTGGGCAAAGCCATTGAAAAAGGCGTTATTGAACTTGAAATTTTGAATATTAGAGATTTTTCTAAAGACAAGCATAATAAAGTTGATGATGAAATATATGGTGGCGGAGCAGGTATGTTGATGACAGTGCAGCCTGTTTTTGATGCTATAAAATTTAGTAAAAAGGATAATTCTAAAGTTGTTTTTCTATCTCCGCAGGGAGAAGTTTTAACACAAAATAAATGCAAAGAGTTATCTAAAAAAGAACATTTAATATTTCTATGTGGACATTATGAAGGTATTGATTCCAGAATTATAAATAATTTTGTAGATGAAGAAATTTCTGTAGGTGATTATGTTGTAACAGGAGGAGAAATTCCTGCTATGTTACTTATGGATGCTGTTTGTAGAATGGTTGATGGAGTATTAGGTAATTCAGAAAGTGCTTCTACGGATTCGCATTATAATAACTTGTTACAATATGATGTTTTTACAAGACCTCGAGATTTTAATGGAATTGAAGTTCCAGAAGTTTTACTTAGTGGAAATCATAAAGAAATTGAAAAATGGAGAGAAGAGTCTTCATTAGAAAATACAAAGAAAAAAAGACCTGACTTATATGAAAAGTACATTTTAAAAAAGAAATAGAATGTTCCTCTAGTTTATATAAAATAAATTAAGAACATTGATATTAGGAGGAATTATTATGGATATAATAAAACAAATTGAAAATGAACAATTAAGACAAGAAAAATTTGATTTTAATGTTGGTGATACAGTTGTTATCGGATATAAAATCAAAGAAGGAAATAGAGAAAGAGTTCAAGCTTTTGAAGGAACTGTAATTAAAAAACAAGGAAAAGGCTCAAGAGCAACTTTTACTGTAAGAAGAGTATTACAAGGAGTTGGTGTTGAAAGAACATTCCCAATTCATTCACCAAGAATTGAAAGTTTAAAAGTAATTAGACGTGGTAAAGTAAGACGTGCAAAATTATATTACTTAAGAGACAGAGTAGGTAAGGCTTCAAAAGTTAAAGAATTAAAGAAATATTAAAAATTAAGTACCTCGAGTTTTCGAGGTACTAATTTTATAGAAAAGAGGAAAATATGGATTTATTTAAAATGAATTACAATTTATTTTCTAAATTATCAAAACCATTGGCCGAAAGAATGAGACCAAAGGATTTATCTTTTTTTATTGGTCAAGATAATATAATAAAAAATAATTCTGTGCTAAAAAACATGATAAAAAATAATAGATTTTCGTCAATGATATTATATGGTCCACCAGGATCTGGGAAAACATCACTTGCAAATATTATTTCTAGTACTACTGATAATTATTTTGTAAAAATTTCTGCAGTTACATCTGGAACAAAGGAGATTAAAGAAATAATTGAACTTGCAAAAGATAATTTATCAATGTATAATAAAAGAACTATATTATTTATAGATGAGATACATAGATTCAATAAAATGCAACAAGATTATCTACTAGAATTTGTTGAAAATGGAGATATAATATTTATTGGAGCTACTACAGAAAATCCTGCTTATGAAGTAAATAATGCATTATTATCAAGAGTTATTGTTTTTGAATTACAATCACTTAGTTTTGAACATTTAAAAGATATAATTGACAATGCTATTTTAAATGATGAAATTTTAAAGAATAAAAAATAAGCTATACAGAAGATGGCATAAGCTATTTAATAAAAATGTCAAATGGAGATGCAAGAACGGCATTAAATTATCTTGAATTAATTATTGACAATATTGAATCTGAAGATAAAGTTATATCTGAAAATAAAATCAAGAATATTCTTGACAAGGTAAAAGTATATTATGATAAAAATTCAGATAAACATTATAATTTCATTTCTGCTTTTATAAAATCTATGAGAATAGGAGATCCTGATGCTGTTGTTTATTATTTAGCGTCAATGTTAATTTCTGGTGAAGATATCAATTTTATTGCAAGAAGAATGATAATCTTTGCATCAGAAGATATTGGAAATGCAAATCCAAATGCACTGATTTTAGCAAATTCATGTGCAGAATCTGTAAAAAAATTAGGAATGCCTGAAGCAAGGATTATTTTATCACAATGTGCCATTTACCTTGCATGTAGTGAAAAAAGCAACTCATCCTACTTAGCTATAAATAAGGCATTAAAATTTATAAAAGAAAATGGACTTGAAGAAGTTCCTATCTTTTTACAAACTTCAAGATCAATATCTAAAAAAAATGAGGAATATAAGTATCCTCACGACTATGAAAATATGGTTACAGGTCAAGAATATTTACCTGAAAAAATTAAAGATATAAATTTTTATAACCCAAAAAATGTTGGATATGAAAAAAATTTTTTTGATAAATTAGAGGAGGAATAGAATGTTTTTACTAAAAGATATTTTTGCAAATGAAAAAATTTTTATTGACAAAGAAGTTGAAGTGGCAGGTTGGATAAAAAATAGTCGTTTTAATAATAATATTGGTTTTATAGAGCTTAATGATGGAACAACTTTCAGAAGTATTCAAATTGTAGTTGAATCAAAACTAGATAATTTTCAAACTATATCAAAATTACTGTTACCTTCCGCAATTATAGTTAAAGGTAAAGTTGTTAAAAGTTTAGGTGGAAAACAAAATTTTGAAATTAATGCCTCTGAAATAGTAGTTGAAGGAGAGTCCACTGATAAGTATCCTCTTCAAAAGAAAAGACACACATTTGAATTTTTGAGAACAATCCAACATCTAAGACCAAGAGCAAATACATTTAATGCTGTTTTTAGAGTTAGATCAATTTTAAGCTATGCTCTACATAAATTCTTTTTCGAAAGAGGATTTGTTTATGCACACACACCAATTATAACTGCAAGTGATGCAGAAGGTGCTGGCGAAATGTTTAGAGTGACAAATTTAGATATAAACAATATACCTAGAACAAATAATGGAGAAGTTGATTTCACCCAAGATTTTTTTCTAAACCAACAAATTTAACTGTTAGTGGTCAATTAGAAGGTGAAGCATTTGCAATGGCATATAGAAATATCTATACATTTGGACCAACATTTAGAGCTGAAAATTCAAATACTACAAGACATGCTGCTGAATTTTGGATGATTGAACCAGAAATAGCTTTTGCTGATTTAAAAGATGTTATTAAATTATCAGAAGATATGGTTAAATATATTATTAAATTCGTTTTAGAAAATGCTCCTGATGAAATGAAGTTTTTTAATGATTTTATAGATAATGGATTACTCGAAAGGTTAAATTCTGTTGTTAATTCAGAATTTAAGGTTATGACATATACTGAAGCAATAGAAATATTAAAATCATCCAAAGAAAATTTCAAATACCCGGTTGAATGGGGAGTTGATTTGAAAACAGAACATGAAAGATATATCTGTGAAAAAATCGTAAAGGGTCCTGTTTTTTTAACAGATTATCCAAAAGAAATAAAAGCATTCTATATGAGATTAAATGATGATAATAAAACTGTTGCAGCAACAGATATGTTAGTTCCAGGTATAGGAGAACTAATAGGAGGAAGTCAAAGAGAAGAAAGACTTGAAATATTAGAACAAAAAATGAAAGATTCAAATATGAATATTGATGATTATTCTTGGTATTTAGACTTAAGAAGATTTGGTGGAACAAAACATGGAGGTTATGGATTAGGATTTGAAAGAATGTTAATGTATTTAACAGGAATGCAAAATATAAGAGATGTATTACCATTCCCAAGAACAGTAGGATTATGTGAATTTTAATATTATAATTTTTAAAATGAGGTGCACTTTGCATCTCATTTTTTAGTAATAATATGCAAGAAAATATTATACATTTATTTAATATATTAAAATTATTTAATATATTATATCTTAATTAATTAAAAATAGATTTTTTTGTAATAATATGTTATAATTATAATGTATTTTTATTTCGTAATTGCAATAATTGAGGTGTATTATGTTAAAGAATAAAAAAGATATAATTTTAATTATATGTATGTTTTTAGGATTAACTGTTCTTGGATTTACTTATAAATATTTAACATCTACTAACGAGAAAAAAGCTGTAGAAAATATTCACAATGAAAGCAAACTCCAAAATGAAGAAAACTCTTCAGAAAATAAAGATCAAAATTTAGAAATATATGTACATATTGATGGAGAAGTAAAAAAACCTGGTGTATATAAGATGAAAATAGGGGATAGAGTTAATGACGCAATTCAAGCAGCAGGTGGATTAACTGAAAATGCTGAAAAAAGCAAAATTAATTTGGCTACAAAACTTAAAGATGAAATGAAAATACATATTTTCAAAATTGGAGAAACTAATGGAGATTCACACAATGAATCTAGAGATGTTGATAATAGCTCCATTGAAAGTAATAGTAAATTAATTAATATTAATACTGCAAGTAAGGAAGAGCTTTGTAAATTAACTGGAATAGGAGAGAATAAAGCTAAACTTATAATAGAGTATAGAGAAAAAAAGAAATTTACTAAAATTGAAGATATTACAAAAGTTTCGGGAATTGGAAAGAAAACTTTTGAAAAATAAAAAATGATATAACAGTAGATTAGGAGAAAATAATGAAAGATACTAATTTAAAAGATATAAAATTAACTTCATATGCGAAAACTTCAGGATGAGCAGCTAAAGTTGGTCCAGATATTCTGGACGAGGTATTATCAGAATTGGATAACAGCACTTCAATAAGTGAAGATTTAATTGTAGGAATAGAAACTTCTGATGATGCAGCTGTTTATAAGATTAATAATGAACTAGCATTAATTGAGACTTTAGACTTTTTTACTCCTATAGTTGATGATCCGTATACTTTTGGCAAAATTGCCGCTGCTAATTCTCTTTCAGACGTTTATGCAATGGGTGGAGAACCAACTATGGCGATGAATATTGTATGTTTCCCAAATTGTTTACCTCCAAAGATTTTAACAGAAATATTAAAAGGTGGACTTGAAAAAATGCAAGAAGCTGAATGTTTACTAATTGGAGGACATACTGTTCAAGATGATGAACCGAAATATGGGTTAAGTGTTTCAGGTTTTGTTCATCCTAATAAAGTTTGGAAAAATTCCTCTGCTAGAATTGGTGATATTTTAATTTTAACAAAGCCATTAGGTCTCGGAATAATAAATACTGCTATAAAAGGTGGAGTTGCAACTGAAGAAGAAATTGCAGATGCAGTTCATACTATGGAAACTCTTAACAAATACGCAAAAAGATCGATAGAAAATTATACAATTAATTCTTGTACGGATATTACAGGATTTGGATTAATGGGCCATTGTTATGAAATGGCTAAAGGATCAGATACTACTTTTATAATTGATAGTTCTAACTTACCTATTTTAAAGGGTGCAATAGATTATGCTAATATTGGACTTATTCCTAAAGGTTGCTACGATAATAAAAAATTTGTTGGAAATAACTATATGGTGGAAAAAGAAATAGATGAATCTCTTTTAAATGTAATGTTTAATCCTGAAACATCAGGTGGACTTCTAATTACAGTTCCTGAAAACGAAGTAGTAGATATTCTAAATAATTTAAGAGGTATTCCAACAAGATTTGCTGTTGTTGGTAAAGTTGTAGAAAAAAAAGAAAATATTTAATAATAAAATAATAATATAATTAAGTAATTTTAAAGTGGAGAAGACTATGAATTTATACAAAATGATACCTAAAGTTGATCAAATATTAGATAATGATGTAATAAAAGATTTATTAGATAAAAATTCAAAAAATTTAGTTATGGAATCAATTCATGAAGAACTAGATAATATTCGAAATAATATTTCTAATGGATATGATAAAAATATTATTTCAAATAAGATTGAAAATCTAATTGATAACATTAAAGATAATTTAATGAACAAAAAACATTCAGTTTAAGAAATGTTGTTAATGCATCAGGAGTTATTATTCATACTAATTTAGGAAGATCTGTTTTAAATAGTGAAATTTTTGAAAATATTAAAAAAGTTTCAATCGGATATTCTAATCTTGAATATAATTTAGAAAAAGGAGAACGTGGATCGAGATATTCTCATTTAAGTGAAATTATAAAAAAAATTACCGGGGCAGAAGACTGTATGGTTGTAAATAATAATGCTGCGGCAGTTATGTTGATTCTATCTACAATAGCAAAAGGAAAGAATGTAATTACAAGTAGAAGTGAGCTTGTTGAAATTGGAGGATCATTTAGAATTCCTGATGTTTGTAGAGAAAGTGGAGCAGAACTAAAAGAAATAGGGACAACCAATAAAACGCATCTTAGAGATTATGAAAATGCCATTGATGAAAATACAGCAGCACTGTTTAAAGTTCATCAAAGTAATTTTAAAATTTTAGGATTTACTGAAGCTGTGTCTTCATTTGAATTAAATAGCTTAAAAGAAAAATATAATATTCCTATTATTGAAGACTTAGGTTCTGGAGTTCTTATAGATTTATCTAAATATGGGTTATCTCATGAACCGACTGTCCAAGAATGTATTAAAAATGGTGTTGATATTGTAAGTTTCAGTGGAGATAAATTGCTTGGTGGGGTTCAAGCAGGTATTATTGTTGGTAAAAAAGAATATATTGAAAAAATGAAAAAAAATCAATTAACTAGAGCTTTAAGAGTTGATAAATTTACTTTGTCAGCATTAGAAGCTGTATTTTCATATTATATTGACGAAGAATTAGCTATTTCAAAGATACCAACATTAAATATGTTAACTATAAAAATTGAGAAACTGTACGATAAAGCCCAAAAACTTATCGAATATTTGGGAGAAAATAACGAATTTTCTTATGAAATTATAGATATCGATTCAGAAGTTGGTGCAGGTTCACTTCCAACTCAAAAATTACCATCAAAGGCTATAAAAGTAATTTCAAAATCATTTACAGAAAATGAATTAGAGGAAAAGTTAAGAAGTAATAGAATTCCAATAATTACAAGAATTTATAAAGGAAATTTAATTTTTGATGTGAGAACAATTTTTGAAAATGAATTTTGTATAATTAAAGATGCATTAAATTCGTTAATAGGAGAATAATATGGATAATAAGAAAAATATTATCGTAGGAACAGCCGGACATATAGATCACGGTAAAACAACTTTAATAAGAGCATTAACCGGAAGAAATACAGATAGATTAAAAGAAGAACAAAATAGAGGTATATCTATTGAATTAGGATTTACTCATTTTGATTTAAATGATGAACTTAGAGTAGGAATTATTGACGTTCCTGGTCATGAAAAGTTTATAAAAAATATGTTATCCGGCGTTTGTGGAATGGATATGATAATTTTAGTTGTAGCTGCTGATGAAGGAATCATGGCTCAAACTAAGGAACATTTAGATATTCTAAATTTAATAGGTATAAAAAATGGGATTATTGCTTTAACAAAATGCGATTTAGTTGATAAAGATTGGATTGAACTTGTTAAATTAGATATAGCTGATGAAGTTTCTGGAACATTTTTAGAAGATGCTAAAATAATAGAAGTATCATCAACTGAAAAAATTGGAATTGAGCAATTAAAAAATGAAATAATAAGAATAGTGAATACATTACCGGAAAAAGATTTAAATTCAAATCCAAGATTATATGTTGATAGATCATTCTCAATAACTGGATTTGGGACTGTTGTTACAGGAACATTAATATCAGGAACACTGAATCTTGATGATGAAATTCTAATTTATCCTTCAAACAAAATAACAAAGGTTAGAAATTTACAAGTACATGACAATAATGTTAATTCGGCTTATTCTGGTCAACGTGTTGCTGTAAATCTCGCAAATATCAAAAAAGAAGATGTTCCAAAGGGTTCAGTACTAGTTCCTAATAACACTTTTACTGAGAGTAGTATTATAGATGTAAAATTAAAGACAATTAATTTACCTTTTGAAATTACTAATAGAACAAGATTTCATTTATATTTAGGTTCCAGTGAAGTTTTATGTAGAGCAATCTTATTAGAAAATGACGTGTTAGAATCAAATAAAGAATATATAGTTCAATTAAGATTGGAAGAACCTATCATTAGTAAAAGAAATGATAGATTTATATTAAGATTATTTTCACCACTATATACTATTGGTGGAGGATATATTATTGATCCAAACGCTACTAAGAAAAAAAGATTTAATAGTCATGATATAGAAAAAATAAAAAATCTTGATAATTGTAATTTCAAAGAATATATATATAATTACATAGATAGATTTAGTGAAAAATTCTATATAGAAAAAAATTATTACAATTTTTTATCAGATTCAGATAATAATATTTCTAAATTTATTGATGAATTAATAAATGAAAATAGAGTTGTTTCTTTTGGGAATAATTCTGATAGATTAATTTTATCAGATAGATATATAGCAACGTTATGTAAAAAAATAACTAAATTTATAGAAGATTTTCATGCTAAATACCCAAAAAGAATTGGAGTTTCAAAAGAAACTATTAAATCAAAATTTTTTGATTCTTTAAGTGGAAAAATAAAAAATGAATTTATGAACTACTTAATTTCAGATAATTTTAAAGTTTCAGATGAATATATTTCTACTCTAGATTTTACAGTTTCATTAGATGATGAAGATTCTAAGTATATTAAAAATATTAAAAACATATTTAATTCAAGTAAATTCTCAATTTTAAATTATGACGATTTTAGTTTAAATATTACAATCGAACACTTTAAAGAACTTATATTGTATTTGATAGCTAATAAAGACATTGTGAAATTGGATTCAGGTTATATGCTTAAAGATAATTATAACTTAGCTGTAAATATGATTAGAGAATTTATAATAAGAAATGGAACTATTTCTGTCTCAGATGCGAGAGATTTATTAAATTCTAATAGAAAATCAACT
The DNA here is from genome assembly GCF_000214475.1 of Parvimonas sp. oral taxon 110 str. F0139. Taxonomy (GTDB): domain Bacteria; phylum Bacillota; class Clostridia; order Tissierellales; family Peptoniphilaceae; genus Parvimonas. Next base: position 272,356 of record NZ_AFII01000001.1, read on the forward strand.
ATGGAATTACTTGAATTTTTAGATAAAGAAAAGATAACTTTAAGAAAAGATAATGAAAGAATATTGGTGAAATAGGAGAAGATTATGAAATTAAAAATATTAATGGCTTTACCTACGGATTCACAAATAAATGATTTAATGTATTCGATGACAGAAGATGAAAATTATGAAATAACTAATTCTAATAATATCGAAGATACTATTATTTTAGCTGATCAGAAAAATTTTGATATGATTATTATGGATATGAATTTTAAGGATGGTACAGGATTAGACCTTAAAAGAAAGTTAAATGAATTTTGTGATATTCCTACTATTGTCACTACTACTTTAAAGGATGATATGCAAAAAATTTTAATTTTTGAATATGGAGCTGATGATTATTTAATTTATCCATTTAATATTCTTGAATTAAAAGCAAGAATTAGAGCTATAATGAGAAGATTTGGTCAAAGAAGAACAGATATTGATAACTTAATATTTGCTGATGACTTAGAGTTTAATATAGTAGGAAGAACTGTTAAGCTTAAAGGTGAAGAGGTTGATTTAACAGGAAAAGAATTTGATATTTTATATATAATGGCTATTAATCCTGAAAAAATTTTTAGTAGAGAAGATATTGCTAGAACAGTTTGGAAAGAAGAACGTGTTAGTGATTACAGAAAAATAGATGTTCATATTAGAAGATTAAGAGAAAAAATAAATATGGGTGATGTTACCTATATTCAAACTAAATGGGGAGAAGGCTATTATTATAAAAAAATACAAGGCTAAATAGGAGATAAATATGAAAGATTTGATTAGTAATTTGAGAGAAAAAATTTTAAGTGAAATTAAAAATTCAGTGGATAAAAACGCCTTAGAAGAACTTAGAATTAAATATTTAGGAAAAAAGGTGAATTTACTAGTATTCTTAGAAATATGGCAAATGTTTCAAAAGAAGAAAGACCGAAAATAGGAGAACTTATAAATGTAACAAAACAGGAAATTGATAGTATAATAAATGAAAAAATTGAAAGTTTTAATAAAATAGAATTAGAAAAAAGAATTAAAAAAGAAACTATTGACGTTACAATAAATAAAAAACTTATTTACATAGGTCATAGACACCCTTTAAATAATACTATGGAAGAGTTAGAGAATTTTTTCATTTCAATGGGTTTTTCAGTAATTGATGGCCCTGAAATTGAAACTGTTGAAAATAATTTTAATAAACTAAATTCTCCAATGGATCATCCATCAAGAGAAATGTCAGATACATTTTACATTGATAAGGATTTGTTACTTAGAACTCATACATCTCCTGTTCAAATTAGAACTATGATGACAACAAAACCACCTATAAAAATGGTATCAGCTGGTAGAACATTTAGATTTGATGAAGTTGATGATACTCATTCACCAATGTTCCATCAAATTGAAGGACTAGTAGTAGATGAAAATATAAATATGAGTAACTTAATTGATACTCTTAATACTTTTATTAAAGAGTTTTTTGGAGAAGATATGAAAACAAGATACAGACCACATTATTTTCCATTTACTGAACCTAGTGCTGAAGTAGATGTTTCTTGTTTTAATTGCAAGGGTAAGGGATGTCCAGTTTGTAATGGGACTGGATGGAGTATGGAATTACTAGGATGTGGAATGGTTCATCCTAATGTATTAGAAGCATGTGGTATTGATTCGAAAAAATATTCTGGATTTGCCTTTGGAATGGGAATTGATAGAATTACAATGGTTAAGCATAAAATAAATAATATTAGATTATTATATGATAATGATAAGAGGTTTTTAGAACAATTTTAAGGGGGATTATATGTTATTACCAATTAAATGGGCAAAAGAATATGTTGATATAAATGATAATATAATGAATATATGTGATAAGGTAACACTTACAGGATCACATGTTGAATCTATTATAAAATTAGGCACTAAAATTGATAATATTGTAGTTGGTAAAATTATAGATATTTACAGACATGAAAATTCAAATAAATTATGGATTACTAAAGTTGATTTGGGAAATGAAATAGTTCAAATTGTTACTGCTGCACAAAATTTACAACAATTTGATTATGTACCAGTTGCTAAAGTTAACTCTACACTTGCTGATAATACACAAATCAAGGAAGCAAAACTTGCTGGAGAAATTTCTCAAGGTATGTTTTGTAGTTACAAAGAATTAGGATATCCTGATTCTGTTATTCCTAAAGAATATAAAGACGGTGTTCTTAGAATTTTTGATGAAAATATAGTTCTTGGAACTGATATTAGAGAAATTCTAGATTTAGATGATACTGTTGTAGAATTTGAAATAACTCCAAATAGACCTGATTGTCTATCAATTGTTGGTATGGCTCGTGAAATTGTAGCAAGCTTTAATGAAAAATTAAATCCAGTAAATCTTATGGATACTAAAGAAATAGAAAATAAAAGTTCATTAAATATTAATATTAATTCAGAAAATTGTAGAAGATATTCTGCTAGTATTGTAAAAAATGTAAAGATAGAGGAATCAGATAGAAAAATTCAAAATTATCTATTGAATTCTGGTATAAGACCTGTAAACAATATTGTAGATTTAACTAATTTTTTGATGCTAGAATTAGGTCAACCATTACATGCTTTTGATTTAGATAAATTAGAAGGTAATATTTCTATTAGAAATGCCTTTGAAGGAGAAAAAGTAGTAACTCTAGATGATGTTGAAAGAATTCTTTCAAGCGAAGATATATTGATATGTGATGATGTAAAACCTATTGCTATTGCGGGTGTTATGGGTTTAAAAAATTCTGAAATTGATGAAAATACTAAAAATATTTTTATTGAATCTGCTTATTTTACAAAAAAAGCTATTAAATCTACATCAAAAAGATTAGGTTTAAAATCTGAAGCATCTATAAGATATGAAAAGGGATTAACTTCAGAACATACTATGAATGTTTTATCAAGGTTTTTATATTTACTAGAAAAAAACGTTGAATGTAAAATTGACTCAGTATTTGATGTAAATAATGAAAAAACAGTTACAAAAATAATAGAATTTAATCCTAATTTAGTAAAAAAATTACTAGGTGTTGAGATTAGAAATTCTGAAATTATAAACTATTTAAATTTATTAGAAATTAATACAGAAATTGAAAATAATACTATAATTTGTACTATCCCTTATTTCAGAACAGATTTAGCTATTCAGGAAGATATTGTTGAAGAAATAGGTAGACTATATGGATTCTCAAATCTTAAGCCTACACCTATTTTAGCACCTAATACAATAGGTAGAAAAAGCAGAAAAAGAATACTTGAGGATAAGATAAAAAATATTTTATTAAATTTGGGATTATATGAAATTACAACTTATTCTTTTATTGGTGGTAATATTATTGGAAAAGCAAAAATGAGTACTCAAAATACAGTAAAGATTTTAAATCCATTAGGAGAAGAATTTAGTATTATGAGAAAATCTTTAATTCCAAATGTAATTGATGTTTTAGCTAAAAATTTGAATTATAAAAATGAAAATTTATTAGTCTACGAATTAGGTAATACATTTCACAATATTACCAATGACAAAGCGCCAGTAGAAAAGAAAAAATTGGTTATAGGTTGTTATGGAAAATATGATTTTTATTATATTAAAGATATTGTTGTAAATTTATTTAATATTTTGAACATTAAAGACCTAGAATTCAAAAAAATAGTTCTATAGACTATTTTCATCCTGGTGTAAGTGCTGATATATTAGTAAATGAAGAAAAAATTGGAGAAATAGGACAAATATCTTATGATGTTTGTAAAAATTTTTCAATAAAGAAAAATATCTTTGTTTGTGAAATTGATATTGAAAAGATAAGAGATAAAGTAAGTTTAATAAAAATATATGAGCCATTAATTAAATATCCTGATGTTAAAAGAGATTTAGCCATAATAGTAGATAAAGATGTAGATAGTGGCAGCATTGAAAAAATATTTAGAGATAATTCAAGTAATATTTTAAAAGATGTTGAACTATTTGATATTTACACTGGTAATCAAATTGAAAATAGTAAAAAATCAATGGCTTACAAACTAACCTTCCAATCACAAGACAAAACTTTAGTTGATGAAGATATAAATTGTGTAATTGATAAAATGTTATCTGATTTAAAAGAAAATTAGGAGCTTATTTAAGATTTTAACTAGGAGATTAATATGGAAACTAATAAAATAAAAGTCAATATTGCGGGAACTACTTATACAATTATTGGAGAAAAAAGTAATAAAGAAGTAGAAGAAATAGCAAATTATGTTGATGAAGAAATAAAGAAAATCACATCGCAAAATTATTTATTAAACCCTACTATGGCTGCTACATTAGTCGCACTAAATATTTCAAGCGATTATTTTGACTTAAAAAAAGAAATTAACTTATTAACTGAAGATAGTGAATTTCCTGTAAAAAAGCAAGAAGAATTTATTAAAAATAGTCAAAAAATTGAAAAAGAAAAGGAAGAACTAAAAAAATAGTAGAAGATCTAACAGATAAGAATAATGTTTTAACTCGTACAATAAATTCTCTTGAAAAAAGGTATGAAAATATTGAAAAAATTTCATATGATAATTTTTATGAATTAAAACAAAAAAATGAGAAAATAATAGAATTACAAAATGAAATTGTTAATATTAAAAATGAATATATTGAAAAAATTATAAAAATGGAGAAAAAATAATTATAATGAACTATAAAGTGTTAAAAACTTTAGAATTTTATAAAATTATAAATATGTTATTGAATCGTTCTCAAAGTATAATAGGGAAAAAAACTATTAAAAATTCAGAAATTTCATCAAATTTAATAGAAGTACAAAGACTATTAGATGAAACAGATGAAGCTTATAGATTTATAATAAAACATAGATTACCAGGCATTTCTAATATCGATGATTTAGAGGAAGATTTTAAGCTTTTAGAAATAGGACAATATTTTTCGCCTAAAAATCTTTTAGAAGTTTGGAAGCTTCTCAATACTTCAAGATTTTTAAAAAATATAATTTCAGAAGAAGAGTCATCTGAATTTAAAAATATTTTTGAACTTATAAATTCTTTAAATATAGCTACTCAATTGGAAAAAGATATAGAAATGTCTATAATATCCGAAAATGAAATTTCTGATGATGCAAGTTCTGATTTAAAAAGAATAAGAAGAATGATAAAATCAAAAAACGATTTGATTAGAGATAAACTTAATCAACTGATTTCAACTTCTGATAAGTTAATGGATAATCTATATACGTTAAGAGATGGTAGATATGTAGTTCCAGTAAGAAGTGAGTTTAAAAATTCTTTTAAAGGTATTGTTCATGATCAATCTGCTTCAGGACAGACAGTTTTTATAGAACCTATGTTTGTAGTTGATCTAAATAATGATTTAAAAAAATTAGAAATTGATGAAGAAAAAGAGATTGAAAGAATTTTAATTGCGTTTTCTAGCCGTGTTTTAGAAATTTTACCTGAATTAATTTCAAATTTAAGTGTAATTGCTAAAATCGATTTTATATTTTCAAGAGGAAAATTGGCATATGATATGGAAGCTATTAAACCTATAATAAATAATAGAGGTATTATTTCATTACAATCAGCTAGACATCCTCTAATAGATAGGGATAAAGTAGTTCCAATTGATATTTCTCTTGGTAATAGTTTTAATACTTTAGTTATAACAGGTCCAAATACTGGAGGTAAGACTGTTACTCTAAAAACTGTTGGAATTTTGACCTTAATGACTCAATATGGACTTATGATACCTTGTGCAGATAATTCAGAAGTAGCTGTATTTGATGAATTGTTCGCAGATATTGGTGATGAGCAAAGTATTGAACAGTCTTTAAGTACTTTTTCGTCACATATGAAAAATATAATTGAAATAATAAAAAATGCAAAAGAAAATTCATTAATATTATTTGATGAATTGGGATCTGGTACAGATCCTGAAGAAGGATCTGGTCTTTCAATTTCAATATTAAATTATTTTTTAGGAAGGAATATTAGAACTATTGCTACAACACATTATAGTCAATTAAAAATGTATGCAATGTCAACTGAAAATGTTCAAAATGCTGCAATGGAATTTGATGTTGAAAAATTAGAACCTACTTATAAGTTAATTATCGGAATTTCTGGAAAATCAAATGCGTTTGAGATTTCTAAAAAATTAGGACTTGATGAAAGCTTTATTGTTAATGCTAAAAAGTTTATATCCAATAACGAATTATCTTTTGATAAATTAGTTAGTAATGTTGATAATAGACGTAAAGAATATGAAGATCTTATTATTGAACAAAGAGAGATATTAAATTTTAATAAAAAAATTAAAGAAGAATATGAAGAAAAACTTGAAAAATTTAATAAACAAAAAGAAAAGAAGATAAGAAAATTAGAAGAATATATTGAAAATTCAATATATGAAACCGAAAAATTTTGCAAAGAGACTATTAATCATATAAATAAAGCAAGATCAAAAGAGCAATCTACTAAATTGAAAAAAATATCTGAAGAAATACTAAAGAAAATGGATAAGATTAATCATTCGAAAATGATTAAAAAGAAAATGAATCAAATACATTAAAAGAACCTTTAATGTTAGGAGAAGAAGTTAAAGTTTTAAGTTTAAATGAAAATGGATACATACAGACACTACCTGATAAAAATGGAAATTTGCAGGTTAAAATTGGGATTTTAAAAGTAAATGCAAATATTAGTGATATTATTAGAATTGAAAAAATTATTGATAATTCTAAAGAAAAAATATCTCATTCTAAAGCCACTTTTACTAAGAGTGATAAAATGTATAATAATAAGATAGATGTAAGAGGATATAATACAGAAGATGCAATTTATGAAATTGATAAATTTTTAGATGATTCTTTTATAGCTAATTTAAATGAAGTAACAATTGTTCATGGTAAGGGAACTGGAGTTTTAAGAAATAATATTTCAGATTTTTTGAGAAAACATAAATTGGTTAAATCTTTTAGCTTTGCTAAATTTAATGAAGGTGGCGATGGAGCTACTATTGTAAAACTAAAATAGGAGAAAATTATGATAAACTTTAAGGATATAGTTATAAATACTATTTTTGATTTAGATATAAATTTAAATAAAGAAGAAATTAGAGAATTGATAGAAATTCCTCCTAATCCAGAAATGGGAGACTTCTCATTTCCATGTTTTAAATTATCTAAAACTTTAAGAAAAGCACCAAATATAATTTCTAAAGAATTGGTAAATAGAATTAATATAGATGATAGTATATTCTCAAATGTAAAGAATGTTGGACCTTATATTAATTTCTTTGTTAGAAACTCAGAATTTTCTAAAAATGTTATAAAAGAAATATTTGATAAAAAAGAAAAATATGGATCTTCACAAGATAATTTAGATAAAACTATTGTTATTGACTATTCTTCAACAAATATAGCTAAACCATTTCATATTGGACATATAAGAAGTACATTAATTGGAAATGTAATTAAAAACATTTATAATTTTCTAGGCTATAATACAGTTGGTGTAAACCATCTTGGAGATTATGGAACCCAGTTTGGAAAAATAATTGCTGCATACAAATTGTGGGGGAATGATGAAGAGATAAATGCTGACCCTATAAATCAATTATTAAAATTGTATGTCGATTTTAATAATCTATGCAAAACTGATGAAAAAATGTTAGAAACTGCTAGAGACTATTTTAATAAATTAGAAAATGGAGATGAAGAGTCCGTTAGACTTTGGAATTGGTTTAAAGATATTAGTTTAATGGAATTTCAAAAGGTTTACGATAAATTAAAAGTTGAATTCGACTCATATAGAGGTGAAGCTTATCATTCTCAGTTTATTGATGATGTTGTTAAAGAACTTGAAGATAAAAATTTATTAGTTGAAAGTGATGGATGTAAAATTGTTAATCTAGATAAATATGATTTACCACCTGCTTTGATTTTAAAAAGTAACTCTTCCAGTACTTATATAACAAGAGATATTGCAACTGCATTAACTAGAAAAAAGATTATAATTTTTATAAAAATATTTATGTAGTTGCAACTCAGCAAAAATTACATTTTCAACAATTAAAAGCTATTTTAGAAGAAATGGGATATGAATGGGCTAAAGATTGTATTCATGTTTCATTTGGTATGGTAAGTGTAAAAGATAATTTTTTAGGAACTTCTGCAAAACTAAGCACAAGAGAAGGAAATGTTATATTCTTAAATGATGTACTTGAAAAAAGTGTAGAAAAAACTCTAGAAATTATAAACGAGAGAAACAGTTCTCTCGAAAACAAAGAAGAAATTGCTAAAGAAGTAGGAATTGGTGCTGTAATATTTCAAGAACTATTCAATACTAGAATTAAAGATTATTCTTTTGATTGGAATAATGTTCTTAATTTCGAAGGAGAAACAGGTCCGTATGTTCAATATTCCGCTGCAAGAGCTAATAGTATATTAGAAAAGAATGATTTTTATTTAAAATTAGATAATATTGATATTTCGAAAGTTTCAAATTACGAAATGAATATTGATGAATTATCTTTAATTAAATCAATTTATAAATTTGAAGATATTTTATTAGATTCAGCCAAGAAATATGAACCTTCAATACTTGCAAGATATATAACTGAAGTTGCAAAATTATTTAATAAATTTTATAATTCTTGTCCTATAACTAATCAAGAAGATAGTGTTAAAGAATTTAGGCTTATATTAACATATTGTACAAGATTACTTATTGAGATTGGATTAGGACTTTTAGGTATGGATACTCCTAAAAAAATGTAGGTGAATATGGATAATTTATATAATTATTTTAGAAAATTTTCTGATAAAGTATATTTTCTTACAGTGAAAAATATTGAAATTAATGAAAAAAATTATAAAAATATCGATTTTCCAATTAGTTCAAATGTTTTATTAGAAAATATTAAAAATAATAAATTTAATGAAAATATTAATTTATCATACTTTTTTGAAGGGATTTTATTGTTAAATGGAATAGATTCAAATTTTGAAAATATTGAATTTTTAAATGGTTTTATAAAATCAAAAAATATTAACTTATTAGATTTTGTTAAGTCTAAAATTGATTTTAATGATAATAATTATGATACAATAATTTATAATTTATTAATTATTAGAGGATTAATTAATTTAGAACTATCTGATGATTTTATTATAAAAATATATACTAAATATCTTTTAATGATTTTAGATTATGATAATAGTTATTATAATATAATAATTAATGAAATTAAAATTTTGCTGTCTAATTTAGAAAATAAAAATGAAGATGATTATTTGCTAAATATGCTTTATGGTGATTTATGCGTAAAAGAAAAATTTTATATTAAAGCTAGTATATATTATAAAAAAGCCATAACTAATTCAAATAAGATTATTGATAATATTATCAATAAAAAAATACAAGATATAAATGTAAAAGTTAAAATTGAAGAGCTACTACAACTGGTAGATAGATATAAGTTTGAAGACTGTTATAAAATATTAAAAAATATTGATAATTTTAATCTAGATAAAGAAGATTCTTATTGGATTGGATATATATATAATAAATTAAATGAAAATGAAAAATCTATAGAATTCTACGAAAAATCATTGGATTTAAACGCCGATTTTTTGAATATTTTTATAGAATTAGGGTTATTATATTATAAAACACAAAAAATCGAAAAATCGCTTGAAATTTTCGAAAGAGGACTATCTTTATATATTGATGATGAAATATTGTTATTTAATAAGATAATATTGGAATTAAAACTGAAAAAATATAAAAACGCAAAAAAAGATATTGATAAATTATTATTATACGAGGATTTAGATAATTCTATAATGAATGATATATTATATTTAAAAGAATTATACAAAGAAAATTTAAAATAGTTTTTTTCCTATAGTATTGACTTTTTGGAAATAATATAATATAATTTATGCATAAATAGAGTAGGGATTTAATTAGAGTCTCTTCTTTATTTTAAATTTTTTATTTTTCGCAAAATAATAGTTTTGCGAAAATATAATAAAATTTTAAGGAGATACTATAATGGAACATTTTAATGATTGTCCAACTATATTAGATGACTACTTGAATTATTTATTAACCATAAAAGGACGTTCTACTCTTACTGTTAAAGAATATTATTATGATTTAAAAAGATTTTTGAAGTTTATAGTTATGAGAAAAAAATTATTCGGTTATAATTTAGATTCTGATATAGATTCTGTTTGTATTTTATCAATTAACAAACGTGATATACTAGATATTGATATAACCGATTTACATGCATATATTTCTTTTTGTGATTCATACTTTAATGATTCTACTAAAACTAAAGCAAGAAAAATATCTGCTATAAAATCATGGTTTAAATACTTGCATAATACTGTTGAATTAATTGATAAAAACCCTTCAGAAAAATTAGAATTACCAAAATTACAAAAAAGAAATCCTGTATATTTGACTTTATCTGAATCAGAAAAAGTCATTAATTCTATAAAAGGTGAAAATAATGAGTTTAACAGAGCAAGAGATTTATGTATAATATTAATTTTCTTAACATGTGGTCTAAGAATTTCTGAACTAACTGGTATAAATATAGAATCTATTAAAGATGATAAATTAACTGTTATTGGAAAAGGTGATAAGGAAAGAACTGTTTTTCTAAATGAAAATTGTATTTATGCAATAAAAAGTTACTTAAAACTTAGGCCTGTAACAAAAGATACAAATGCCCTATTCTTAAGTTCACATAAAAAAGAATTTCCAATAGATCTATTCAATTAAGATTAAAAAAATATATTGAATTAGCTGAACTGAATCCAAAAATTTATACTCCTCATAAATTAAGGCATACAGCAGCAACACTTATGTATAAATATGGAGATGTAGATATTAGAACTATTCAGAGTATTTTAGGTCATACGAGTGTAGCTACAACACAGATATATACCCACTTGGATGATGACGATATAAAAAAGGAATTTCAAAAAACCCTATTTCAAAGTTAAAAATATAATATTATTGAATCAAAAAAAGACAAGTTCATTACTTGTCTTTTTTATTAAACTCTTGAAAGATATTCATTTGTTCTAGTATCAATTTTTATTTTATCACCATTATTTATAAATAAAGGTACTGTTATAACTGCTCCTGTTTCAACTTTGGCAGGTTTGTTTGCACCAGTTGCTGAATCACCCTTAACACCAGGTTCAGTTTCTACAACTTCAAGTTCTACAAAATTTGGTGCACTAACATTAAATGCTTTTCCATCATGAAATCTTATTGTAGCATTGTCATTTTCTCTTAAATATAGTAGAGCATCTTCTACAACATCAAAGTTCAATGGTAATTGTTCATAAGTTTCTGTATCCATAAAGTAGTATAACTCACCGTCTGAATATAAATATTGCATCTCTTTAGTTTCAATTTTTGCAACTTCATATTTATCATTTGGGTTAAAAGTCATTTCTCTAGAACCACCATTTTTTACTGATTTTATCTTAGTTCTTACAAAAGCAGCACCTTTTCCAGGTTTTACATGTTGAAAATCTATAATTTGGTATACATCTCCATCCATTTCAAATGTAGTACCTTTTCTAAAATCTCCTGCTGAAATCATTATTATTCCTCCTATTTTAATAAATAATCCAAAAAGTATTATAACATATTGCATTAAAAATATCTATATTTTTGCTCATTATTAATCATTTTTTTCTTTTTCAATAGTTTCTTTTACTTCTTTTTTTGTTCCTACTTTAACAATTTGCTTTTTGGGTTTGTAATAATCACTATTTAATAATTCTGCTTTTTCATTTCCTTTTTGTTTATATGATGAGCCCCTATAACCTGGAAATCCCTTTTCAACTACAACTTTCTTTCCTTCTGGTAAACTTGGATCCGGAACTTCCTCTATAGGCATTGGAATTCGAGAAACATCAGTAGTAAATAGTTTAATATCATAATTTTTCTTATCTGTATCACCCAATATTCTAAAAGTTATTTCCCCATTTGAAACATAACTAGTTATAACTATAGGAAAATCAAATGTATTTTGAAATTTCAAATCACTAGAACCTTCATAGTACATTGCATCTAAACCAATAGTACAATAAGGTACCCTCATTGAATGTTGATTTCGTTCAACTATTTTTAAATCAGATTTAACTAACGCTTGATATAAGGTAGAACTAACTTGGCAAATTCCTCCTCCTATAGAATCTACTATCTTACTATTAATAAATGTTCCTGCAGGCTTATAACCTGTATTTTTAGATACTTCCCCTAACTCTTTTGAAAAAGAGAATGTTTCTCCTGGATTTACTACAAATTCATTAATTTTATTTGCTGCGATTTTTATATTATTATTTCTATTAGGCTGATTATCAAATTTAGTAGTTGCTTCTCCTATTACACCTTTGATTGATGATAACAATGTTTTATCAATCTTTTTATATTCTGTAACGATAGTTGGTATTTCTAAATCAAATTTCACAGGAACTGTATTAAAATTATCCAATATTTTTTCACTCTCAACTTTTAATCCAACTTTACCATCCACAACTGATATTTTTCCTTCAGAAAAAGAAAATTTTTCATCTATTGGTTCAGAATTTATTTTTTCAGAAACTTCGGTAATAATGCTATTTAATTTTGATAAATCAAAAGTAGACTTAATATCATATTTTTTAGGATTTTTTAATAAGTTCTTTAAAGTTTCAATTCTTTCATCATCTGATCCTGATCTACCAATATTAAATGCTTCATTGACTAATTTTTCATAATCATATGAGAAATCTATATCTTTTGGAACAAATTTCTTAGTATAACTATCATGTTTTAATGTAAATTCATTACTTATTTCTAAACTTTGTTTAATTTTTTCAATCGCTTCCTCTTTACTTAAATCTTTCAGATCAATATTATTAATATAAATTCCTTCATAAATCTTATCATACGTTAAAAGTTCTTCTTTTTTAAATTTTTAGTATACCCCTTAGCGTTGCTTAATGGATTTCTATTGAGCAAAATATAACCTGATATTGTTCCTATTAAAAATATTCCTAATATAGCAAATATTTTAATATATTTTTTCATATATCCTCCTACAAATTTTTAAAGTATAAACATTCGGAATTTATTATGCAATTTTTACAATCTGGTTTTCTTGATTTACATAATCTTCTTCCGTGAAAAATAAATAAATGATGTGCTTTATTCCAAGTACTTTTTTTAACTTTTTCATTAGAGCTAATTCAGAATCTAAAACATTATTTTCACTTATAATGCCTATTCTGTTGGTAACTCTGAATACATGAGTATCTACAGCAAGTGAAGGAATACCAAAAGCACAAGATCTAACTACATTCGCGGTTTTTCTTCCAACTCCAGGTAATAAAGTTAATGACTCCATATCACTTGGAACTATAGAATTATATTTTTCTACTAAAATTCTACAAGTTTCTAAAATATTTTTACTTTTTGAATTATAAAAACCACAACTATGTATATATTTAGACAAACCATCAATATCTAAAGTTAAAAATTCTTCTGGAGTTTTAAAATCCTTGAATAATTTTTCAGTAACCTTATTAACTCTTACATCAGTACATTGAGCAGATAAAATGGTTGCTATCAATAGTTCGAAACTATTAGAAAAATTAAGTTCTGGTTTTGCATCAGGATACAATTTTTCTAATTTTTCCATTACAATGTTTATTTTTTCTTTAGATAAACACTTCAAAACATTCACTCCAATATCTTATTATTTAATAGCTATAGTTTTTGTAAAAGCGTAAAACTATAACTATTATACCATAATTTATTTAAAAATATGCTAATTTTTAAAAATATTTCTAAAAGTTTTATAAATTTATGTATTTTTTATCATAAAAAGTATTTAATACATTAATTAGTGCTATTTTAGTTTGATAAAAATTTAAACCACCTTGATAATACACATTATATGGTTCTCTTAGAGGTCCATCTGCACTCAATTCAATACTTGAACCATCTATAAAGCTTCCTGAAGCCATAATAACTTTATCAGAATATCCTGGCATATCCCATGGATAGGGAACAACGTGGCTATCTACACAACAAAATTCTTGTATAGCTCTGCAAAAATCTATAACTTTATTCTCATCATTTAAAGTAATTACTTGAATAATATCACTTCTTTTTTCATTATATTTTGGAATTGTTTTATATCCTAACTTTTCAAAAATATATGATACTAATATTGCACTTTTTACTGCTTCTAAAACTATATGAGGCGCAAAGTATAATCCTTGAATAATTGCTCTTGTAGTACCAAAACTTACACCTACATGCTTTCCAAGACCTGGAGAAGTAAGTCTATTAGAAATAGATTCTATAATATCATTAGAGTTTGAAACTATGTATCCTCCATTTAAAGTGATTCCTGCACCTAAATTTTTTAATAATGATCCTACAACTATGTCGGCACCAACTTCTAGAGGTTCCTTTTTTTCAACAAATTCACAGTAGCAATTATCAATCATTATAATAATATCTGGAAACTTTGATTTTATTTTATTAATAACTGTTTTTAATTCACTAATTGAAATACATCTTCTACTACTATAACCAGGAGATCTTTGAATAGCTAATAATTTAGTCTTTGAATTGATTTTAGATAATACAGTTTCTACATCAATTTCATTATTTACTAAATCAACCTTATCATACTTTATTCCATAATCAAGTAGTGTTCCTTTTTCATCTCCACTAATACCTATAACTTTTAAAAGTGTATCATAAGGAGTTCCTGTTATATAAATAAACTCGTCTCCTGGTAATAAATTTCCTTGCAATGCTAAAGATATTGCATGAGTTCCACAAGTTATTTCTTGCCTTACTATAGCATCTTTTGCTTTAAAGATGTCGCAATATATCCTTTCTAATTTCTCTCTTCCAAAGTCACCGTATCCATATCCTGTTGTCCAAGAAAAATCAGTAGCAGATAATTTTTGCTTTTTAAATGCATTTAAAACTTTTAATTGATTATATTCTTCTATTTCTTTTAAAATTTCAAATTCTATTTCTATTTCTTTAGAACATTTGTTTACAAAATTAATAATTTTAGAATCAAAATTAAAATCAGTATCTAAATATTTTTCCAATTTATAATTCTCCTTTAGTTAAAAAATCTTTTACTAATTTTTTAGATTTAAATAGAACTTCATCATATCCATTTTCAACATCAATCCAATGTATATTTTCATTCCTATTAAACCAAGTAAATTGTCTTTTAGCGTATTTTCTTGAATTTTGTTTTATATTATCAATACAAGATTCCAGAGTAATTTCTCTCTTAAAATATGGAATAAACTCTTTGTATCCAATAGCAGTAAATGGTTGTGAATACTCGCCATATTTTTTATATAGACTTGTTGCTTCTTCAACAAGTCCATTATTAATCATTATATCGACTCTAGAATTTATTTTATCATATAATATTTTTCTATCTAAAGTTAATCCTATTATTAAGTAATCATACTTACAATTATTATTTTCATAATCTTTGCACTGTTTGGAAAATTCTTTTTTTGTATTTATACAAACTTCTATTGCTCTAATTACTCTTTTTATATTGTTTTTATGAATTTTTTCTCTACTTGAATAGTCTAGATATAATAATAAATCATAAAGCAAATTTGCCCCATTTTTTTCGTAAAATTCTGTAATTTGTTCTCTTAGATTATTCGACTCTCCAGATTCAGTAAATTTAAAATCATATAATATAGAGTTTAAATAAAGTCCTGTTCCTCCAACAAAAATAGGAAGGCTATTATGAGAATAAATTTCTTCAATGTAGTTCTCTGCCATTTTTTTATATTCAGAAACATTAAATTTTTGATTTCCATCTAAAATATCAATCATATAATGATTAATTCCTCTTACTTCCTCTTCTGTTATCTTTGCAGTTCCAATATTAAATTCTTTATATATTTGCATGGAATCACAAGAAATAATTTCTCCTGAAAATTCTTTTGCTATATCAACGCTTAACTTTGTTTTTCCGACAGACGTAGGGCCAACAATAAATATTATTTTTTCTTCATTTTTATTCCTTAAAAAATAATTTATCAAAATCTTCTTTAGATATTTTTCTTAATATTTTTTTATCATAGAAATTTATATCTAGATTTATTTTAGATAACTGTAACAATAATTCTTGTACTTCAAAATCCGTTAAACCGATATTTATTCGTTTTTTACAAACCATTTTGTATAATGAATCTTCAAACACTCTATTATCTTTAAATAACAGTTCATCAAGCATTTCTCTAATATCTTCTTTATCTAAATTATCATTTAATAAATTAGGCATTGTCCTTATTGCTATAGAATTTTCATCAAAAATATCAGCTTCTATACCTAAATTATTCAATTTATCTTTAATAGTATTAAACAAACTCAATTTGTATTCATTTAATTCCAAAATTATAGGAAATAAAAGTATCTGTTTTGAAATAGTACAATTATTGTAATTATCCAATAAATTTTCATACAACAGTCTATATTTAGCATTTAATATATCTATAATTATAAACTCATCCTTATCGGACAATAAAATATATTTTGAAAAAATTTTACCTATAATTTCATAATCTAAAATATTTTTTGAAGTTTCAGTATTGTCATCAAGTTTTATTTGTTCCAATACTGGAGTATTTTCTACTTTTTCGTCCTCAACAATATAATTTTCAATATTATCTTCTTCATTTATCGTTTTTATATCATCTTTATTTACTTTAAATAAATCATCATAAGAAAACTTATTTACAATATTTTGTGTATTATAATCATCATCATAAATTATAGTTTCAATAATATCTTCTTCTGAAGATTGTTCGTTATTAATCTTTTCTTCGTTGTATAAGATTTTTTCTTTTTGTTCTTCCTTTACAGATATAAAATCACTTGTAGTATTTTTTAGAACAATGTCAGTAATGTTATTATTAAGTAAATTTAGTAACTTGTCTTCAAAAATAAATTTAATCTTTCTTTTATTTGGATGAACGTTTATATCTATTAAGCTGGGATTTACTTCGATAAATATTACAAATGCAGGAAACTTTCCTTTTGGTATTAATGTAGCAATTGATTTTTCTATTATATTTCTAATCTTTTCATCAAAAATATATCTTCCATTAACAAATAAAAATTGTGATGCTCTACTACCTTTATAAAAGTGATTATTTGAAATATATCCATAAATCTTATAATCTGAGTCCTCAATATTTACAGAAATTAAATTCTTATAAAAATCATCTTTAAAGATATATTTTATATCATCTTTTAAAGTATTTTTTTCACTTGTTTCGAATACAACTTTCGAATCTTTTATATATTTAAAAGATATTTTTTGATTAGCCAATGCAAAAGAGTACATCAACGTTGTTATGATTGAGTTTTCATATGCATCTGATTTTAAAAATTTCTTTCTAATTGGAACATTGTAAAATAAATCTCTAATGTAAATTGTTGTTCCTAAATTCATCCCTATCTTATTTTTCTAATAATCTTATTATTTTCAAGATAACAGTGAATTCCGAATTCACTGTTCTTTGTTCTTGTGTTAATATCAACTTTTGAAATTGCAGATATACTAGCTAATGCCTCTCCTCTAAATCCATAAGAAAGAATAGAATATATATCTTCAAAATTATTTAATTTAGATGTAGCGTGTTTGGTAAATGCCAACTCTATATCATCTTCTTCAATTCCACAGCCGTTATCAGAAATCATAATTTCTTTTTTACCGGCATTTTTAATTTCAACCTTAATAAATGTTGCACCTGAATCTATTGAATTTTCAACCAATTCTTTTATTACAGAATAAGGATTTTCTATTACTTCTCCTGCTGCAATTTTTTGAATTGTATCTTCTGACAATAATTTTATAGACATATAAATCTCCTATCTATTCATTATCACTTTTAGCTATATTTATTAAATCATTTAATATACCAAAAGCTTCCATTGGGCTTATTTTTTCAATATTTATACTATTTAGATTAGTAATTATTTTATCATTGACCTTAGTTTTTATTACATTTGAACTATCAATAATATCTTTTTCTATTTCAATTTCCTTATTTTCAATGCTATCTAAAATAATTTTTGAACGATTTATAACTTCCATAGGAAGTCCTGCAAGTTTTGCAACTGCTATTCCATAACTCTTATTAGCTCCGCCATCCATTATCTTTCTTAAAAAGACTATTTCATCATTTTCTTTATCTTCAATAACTTGAATATGTTTATTTTTTATGCAAGCAAAAGTATGTTCTAAGTCAATTAATTCGTGATAATGTGTGGCAAATAATGTTTTCGATTTTATATTTTTTGTAATATACTCAAGAATTGCCCAAGCGAGACTTAATCCATCAAAAGTTGAGGTTCCTCTTCCAACCTCATCAAGTATAAGTAAACTATTTTTAGTAGCATATCTTAAAATATTATTAACTTCTTTCATTTCTACCATAAAGGTACTTTCTCCTTTATATAGATTATCTGAAGCTCCAATACGAGTAAATATCTTATCTACTATCGAAATATTTGCACTATCAGCAGGTACGAATGAACCAATCTGAGCTAATATAACTATGAGAGCTATCTGTCTTATATAAGTCGATTTTCCACTCATATTAGGTCCTGTTATAATCTGAATTAAATTATCACTTTGCCCAATATTTGTATCATTAGGGATAAATTCATTTATTGAACTTAAAAAGCTTTCTATAACAGGATGTCTACCATTTTTTATATCTATTATCCCTTCTAAATTTAAAGTCGGTTTACAATAATTATTTTTAAATGCAACTATTGATAAAGAAAATATAGAATCTATGAATGAAATTATATCTGATAATTTTTGTAATGTTTTAATATTCATTTTTATTGTATTTCTTATTGAAATAAATAACTCATATTCTTTTTCTATAATATCACTTTCAGAACCGAATATCATATTTTCAATAGTTAGAAGCTCATTTGTTTTATACCTATTTGCATTAGTTAAAGTTTGTTTTAATTCAAAATATTCAGGAACTAAGTTTTGATATGATTTTGTAACTTCAAAAAAATACCCTGTTTTCTTATTAAATATTAATCTTAAATTTTTAATTCCGGTAATATTTCTTTGATCAACTTCATATTTAATTAACTTTTGTTTTCCAACTATTTTATTATTTCTTATTAAATCAAGTTCGTCATCATAACCAATCTTTATCAAATTTCCTTCTTTCAATAAAATTCCTACGTCTTCAAGAATAGCTGAATTTATAAGATTATAGATATATTCGGTATCAGGAATATTTAAAGCTATATTAGAAAATAAAGTATTACTATCTAAAAATAATCTTTTAATCTTTGGAACAGCTGATAAAGAATTTTTTAAATGAATTAAATCTCTTGCATTACAATTTCCAAAAGAAATTTTTGAATTTATTCTTTCTATATCAGAAATACTTGCTAATAGTTCTTCTAATTCATTTCTTAAATTAGAGTTTGAAACAAAATCTTCAACCAACGATTGTCTTCTTTGAATTTTTTCTATTTCTAGAAGAGGTTGATCTAACCATTTATTAAGCAATCTAAAACCCATAGGAGTTTTAGTATAATTTATAACTGATAATAAAGATCCATTTATGTCATTACTAAAATTATTTTTTTAAGTTCCAAATTAATTCTTGAATTAGCATCAATTCTTAGATAATCGCTTAATTTATATAAATTAACTTTTTTAAAATCATTCAATTTAACATTAAATCTGCAAACATATTTATAAAAGTTATCTATTGAAAAAAGTAATATTTTATTACTAAGATTATTAGAATAAAATTCTTCATTATTCTCTCTTAAAGATTTAAAATCTTGATCTATATCTACTTTTGTATAAATAATTCCTAAATTTTTTAATAATTTAACAACACTTTTTTCTAATGATTTTAATATATTTGAATTTATTATAACTTCTGACGGAGTTGTACGAATTACTTCTTCCTCTAAAGCAGTAATTAAATTATCTCTGTTCATTTCAAAAATACTTGTACAGAATATTTCACTGGTTGAAATATCAGAATATGTGATACTTAAATTTGTAGAATCCATATAGATACTCATAATATAATTATTTTTATTAGTAGCTAATTCATCGAATTCATCAATAGTTCCCGGAGTTACTAGTTTAATAACTTCCCTCTTTACAATTCCTTTAGCAAGTTTTGGATCTTGAACTTGTTCACAAATAGCAACTTTAAAACCTTCAGAAACTAACTTATATAAATATTGATTTACAACATGATGTGGAATACCGCACATTGGTGCAGTTTTACCACTGCCACAATCCCTTTTAGTTAATGCTAGATCTAAAATTTTTGAAACTATTTTTGCATCTTCAAAAAACATTTCATAAAAATCACCTAGTCTATAAAAAATAATACAATCATTATAATTAGATTTGACTTCTAGATATTGTTTCATCATTGGTGTAAAATCGCTCATAATTACTCCTTACTAAACTATCTCTCCTTCAAGTGCAAATGAATTATGTCCAGTTATTTTAACGTTAACTAACTGTCCAATATTTCTTTTTCCACCTTTAAAATGTACTAATTTATATCCTCTTGTTCTACCTGTAAGAATATCTGGATTATTTTTACTAATTCCTTCAACTAATACTTCAAGAGTTTGTCCTAAACATTCTTTGTTTTTTTCATAAAAAATTTTATACATAGAATCTATTAGTCGCTGAAATCTTTCTTGTTTTACTTCATGTGGTATTTGATTTTGCATTTCAGCAGCTTTTGTACCTTTTCTTATAGAATATAGAAAAGTAAATCCTTGGTCATATCCAACCTTTTCCACCATGCTTAATGTGTCTTCAAAATCCTCTTCAGTTTCTCCTGGAAATCCAACAATTATATCAGTAGAAAGAGTAATATTAGGTACTTTCTCTTTTAATTTTCTGATTAATTCCAAATAATGTTCTCTAGTATAAACTCTATGCATATCTTTTAATATCTTATTACTACCAGACTGGAATGGTAAATGAATATTTTCACATACTTTATCCAAATTTGCTATGGCATCTATTAATTCATCAGAACAGTCTTTCGGATGGCTTGTCAAGAATCTAATCCTTTCAATTCCTTCTATCTCATTAACCATTTTTAATAATTCTGGAAATGTCACTTTAGGTCTTAAAGTTTTTCCATATGAATTAACATTTTGTCCTAATAATGTTATTTCTTTATATCCTTTTTTTGCCAAATCTTTTATTTCATTAATTATACTTTCAGGTGTTCTACTAATTTCTTTTCCTCTAGCATAAGGAACTATACAAAAAGTACAATAATTATTACAACCTGTCATTATATTTACATAAGCAATAAATGGATGTTCTCTATTTATAGGAGTTTCATCATCAATTATATCTTCCTCTTCAATATCTACGATTACTTCTCCGGTACTTCTATGTCTTGCGATAAGAGAAGGCAATCTAGATATATTTTTCGTTCCAAAAATTATATCTACATGTTTATACTTTGAAATTATAGTAGCTCTTGCATCACCTGTTTGCATCATACAACCACAAACAGCTATAATCATTTCCGGTTTCTTTCTTTTTAAATTTTTCAAAGCACCAAGTTGTCCATAGACTTTAAGTTCTGCATTTTCTCTAACTAAGCATGTATTATAAATAATAAAATCTGATTTTTCTAAATCATCTTCTTTTGTATACCCTAAAGTTTCTAATAAATATGATATTTTTTCTGAATCATGATGATTCATTTGACAACCATAAGTTATAATTGTATATTTTTTGCTCAAAAAATTCACCTCTATTTATATTTGTTTTTTAATGCATATTGTATCTTTCTCTCGTGTTCTTTTTCAAGCATACTGTCTCTCTTATCATAATTTTTTTTGCCACGAGCGAGTGCAATATCAAGTTTTATCCATCCATTCTTTATGTGAACATCTAAAGGAATTAATGAATATCCTTTTTCTTTTGTTTGTCCAATTAATTTTTTAATTTCTCTTTTATTTAAAAGTAATTTTCTTTCCCTTGTAGGTTCTAAATTATATATATTTCCATGATCGTAAGGCGTTATATTCATTCCGAGAATAAAAACTTCTCCATTCTTAATTGAACAATAACTCTCCTTAATAGAAACTTTTCCTTGTCTAATACTTTTAACTTCAGTACCTGATAAAGAAATTCCAACTTCATAGATATCTTCTATAAAATAATCATGTCTTGCTTTTTTATTGCTCGCTATTGTTTTTATAGTCGTTTTATCTCTCATAATATCACCTATTTAAATAAAAATTTATTTCATTAGTTATTTCATTTACTTTTGCAACAATAACTTCTACTCCCATCCCTATATCAAATACATTTTTTGTTCTTCTACCAATAGCGGTTAATGTTTGTTCATCAAATTCATAGTAATCATCCATAATGTCCTCATACTTGACAAGTCCTTCAACAGTATTTTCTAATTGTACAAAAAGTCCAAATGAAGTAACTGAAACGATAATTCCTCTAAAAACTTGACCTATTTTATTTTTCATAAATTCGACTTTTTTGATATCTTCCAACTTTCTTTCTGCATCAATAGCTAATACTTCAGTATCATTTATATGATTAGAAGTTATATCTAAGTAGCTTATATAATTTTTAGGTATTTCAATGTTTGAATGTAAATAATTTTTTAAAGTTCTATGAACAGTTAAATCTGCATATCTTCTTATGGGAGAAGTAAAATGGCAATATAAAAATGTTGCTAATCCAAAATGTATATCAATATTTGGAGAATACCTAGCTTTAGTCATAGATCTTAAAATAGAATAGTTTATAAATTCTGATTGGTTTGTATCTTTAAATTGATCTATTATTTCACTTAAATACTTTGAAGTAATCATATCTATAGGTTTCATTTTTATATTTAAACGATTTAGATGATTTCTTAAGATTTCTAATTTATCTTCTTGTGGTTTAGAATGAATTCTATATATTATAGGGATATCACAATCTCCAAAATGCTTTCCTACTACTTCATTAGCACATATCATAAATGATTCAATTATCCTATTTGCTACTCCGTTTTCTTTTTTACTAATATTTTCTACTTTACCATCATTATCAAAAGTAATTGCAATTTCAGGAAAATTAAAGTCTATAGTTCCTCTATTTATTCTTTTATTAGTTAAAATTTCATCTAATTCTTTCATAACTAATAATTTTTCTTTTAAAGTTTCATCATTATAAAAATGCTTTTTACCTTCTAAAAAATTTGTAACATCATCATAAACTAATCTATAATTGCTATTTATAACGGATTCATAAAATTTATATTCTTTAACATTACCATTTTTTCCAATTATCATTTTTACAGTAATAGATAATTTATCCGTATTAGGATTTAAAGAACAAAGATTATTAGAAAGCACTTCAGGTAACATGGGAACAACATAATCAATTAAATATACACTATTACCTCTTTTATAAGCTTCTCTGTCCAACTTACTGTCTTTTTTTACATAATGAGATACATCTGCTATATGAACATATAGTATATAATCATTTCCTTTTTTATCTATAGAAATGGCATCATCAAAGTCCTTTGCATCAGCTCCGTCAATAGTAACCGTAAATAAATTTCTAAAATCTACTCTATTTTTAATTTCTTTTTTTATATCAATTTGTGTTAATTCTTCTAATTCTTTATTAATCTTATTTGAAAATTTATAAGGTATTTCCATATCTTTTAACAATGAAATAATTTGAGTGTTTTTATTATTTTTATTTCCTATTACTTCAATAATAACTCCTTCAGGGTTACGCTTCTTATCAGGAAATTCAACTAATTTACACACAACCTTGTCATCAGTTTTTGCTCCGTTTTTGTCACCTTTTTTAATAAAAATATCATAATTACATTTAATATCATCAGGAACCACAAATCCAAAATTCTTATTTTCTGTAAAAGTGCCAACAATTAAATTACTATTTCTATTCAAGACATTTATAACTCTACCCTCAGCTTTCGAATTTATTCCCTTTTCTTTTATTATTTCTATTTCAACATCATCATTATGATTAGCGTGATTTAATTCCTTTTTGGGAATAAAAACATCATCAATATCATCCTCAGAAATGAAAAATGCATTACCTTTTGTTGTAAAAGAAATTTTCCCTTTTAAGATTTCTTTTTTTTGATAAATACTATATTTATAATCAATTAATGATATTTTTCTGTTATTAACAAGAGAATCTAATAATTTAAAAAATTGCTTTAAATTATTAAATGAAATATTTAAAGCTACAGCTAGTTCTTCCTTTGTTAATGGAATATAATTCTTTTTTTCATAAAATTTAATAATTGTTTTTCTAAATTCATTAAAATCTCCTTGTATGTAAAAAGTAAAAAATATAAGGTCATACCTTATATTTAATTATAAATATTAAGCAAAACTATAAGCCGTGTTCTGTATTAGACAATCATCTATCTAGACAAATTGTTGCCAATTTGTTCAAGCAATCTACCTATGAACGTAGCGAGCAACTACAAAAGTTCAATCTTGATCTTGCACCGAATGGGGTTTACATAGCCATACAGTCTCCTATATGCTGGTAAGCTCTTACCTCACCTTTCCACCCTTACCATTATAAATGGCGGTATATCTCTGTTGCACTAGCCTTAGGGTCGCCCCCACTGGACGTTATCCAGCATTCTACTCTATGGTGCACGGACTTTCCTCGTGATTATATCACGCGATTGTCTGTTTTACTTAATTTGATTAAAATATATTTCTTTTAAAAATATTATCTTTATAAATTAGCATCTTTAAATTAATATTTTTATTTATCAAAAATTCTTTTAAAGAAATCAAACCTGAAATTTCTGACTCAAAATGACCTAAGTCAATAATATTTAGACTATTTTCTAAAGCTAATTGAATATCGTGATATTTAAAATCTGAACTAATTAATAAATCTACTTTCCTTAAAACTGCATTTTTAATAGAAAATGCACCAGATCCTCCTAATACTGCAACTTTTGAAATACTTTTTTCAATATCACCAAAATATAATAATGGATTTTCGAAATTATTTTTGAGTTTTATAAGATAATTTTTAAATGTATCATTTTCAACATTTCCAACTATTCCATAACCATAATCCTCTTTATAATCAACAAAAACTTCTTGATTATTTAACAAACATTTATCTGCCAAATATTTGTTTACTCCATTTGGATGAATATCTAAAGGTGTATGTATGGAAATTACATTAATTATATTATTCATTAATAGTTCAAGCTTTTTGTAATATTCAGAATTCACATTTAAATATTGAATTTTTTCAAAAAATAAAGGATGATGTGTTATAATACAATTAATATTATTTGATACCGCATAATTAATTGAATCAATAGTAATATCAAGTGCTATTAAAATTCCTTTAATTTCCGCTTCAAGATTTCCAATCTGAAAACCTGAATTGTCCCAATCTTCTTGTAAATAGAATGAATATTCAGAATCCAATAAATCGATTAAATCACTTACTTTAAAATTCATTTAAAATACCTCTAATTTCATCAATTAAATTAGTAATCTCTATGATTCTTTCATTATTTTTACTTTGTATACTAATTTTATGTTTAATATCTCTATATTTTTTTAATTCATTTTCTAAAAATAATTTCAAATTCTTAGATTTGTTTTTTATAAGTAACTTTCCATATAGGTATTCATAATCATTTCTGTAGTAATCTTTACCTCTTTTTACCTTCAAAATTTGATAATATTTTCTATTTTCTAGTACATCATCTTCTTTTTCTATAACAAAATTATTATGCAATAAAAACATTCTAAGAACATCCAATGAATTATTTGGAGATAAAATTAAGCTATTTGCAGATTTTGCAACATTTAAATTTTTTTCTAAAATTTCTTTAATTAGAATTCCACCCATACCAGATACAATTATTGTATCTACTTCAAATTCAACAAAGGAATCTAAACCATCAGATACTCTAGTTTCAATATTTACAATATTGCTATTATATATTAGTTTTTGTTCTAATTTCTCTAAGGAGTTTTTACTAATATCAGTTGCAATAATTTTTTTGATATATTATTTTTGGATAATTCTATAGGTATTATTCCATGATCAGTTCCTATATCTGCAACAATTGAATTTTCATCAACTAAATTGCAAATTTTTTTTAATCTTAAACTAGTCATATATCTATTCCAAGAAATCTTTTAATTTTTGGCTTCTACTTGGATGTTTTAATTTTCTAAGTGCTTTAGCCTCAATCTGTCTTATTCTTTCTCTAGTAACCTCAAATTCTTTCCCAACCTCTTCTAAAGTTCTAGGTGTACCATCATTAAGTCCAAATCTGAGTTCTAAAACTTTTTTCTCTCTATCTGAAAGAGTACTTAAAACTTGATTTAATTGTTCTTTTAACATAGAAAAATTTGCTGCTTCATCTGGAGCAATTGCCGTTTCATCTTCAATAAAATCTCCCAAATGACTATCATCTTCTTCCCCTATAGGAGTTTCTAAACTTACAGGTTCCTGAGCAATTTTTCTTATTTCATTTACCTTTTCGACTTCAATTCCCATATGTTCAGAAATTTCTTCGTTTGTTGGTTCTCTTCCAAGTTCTTGAACTAATTGTCTTTCAATTCTAACTAATTTATTTATAGTTTCAACCATATGAACTGGGATTCTTATAGTTCTAGCTTGATCTGCTATAGATCTAGTAATTGCTTGTCTTATCCACCAAGTAGCATAAGTACTAAATTTAAAACCTCTTCTAAAATCAAATTTTTCAACTGCTTTCATTAGACCCATATTTCCCTCTTGAATCAAGTCTAAAAATTGCATTCCTCTTCCAACATATCTTTTAGCTATACTCACTACAAGCCTTAAGTTTGTTTCTGCTAATTTTTTCTTAGCTTCAATATCTCCAGCTTCCATATTTTCTGCTAAAATTCTTTCTTCATCAGCACTTAACAAAGGTATTTTTCCAATTTCTTTTAAATACATTTTAACAGGATCATCAATATTAAAACCCTTTAAGTCAGAAAAATCTTCTAATTTAATTTCTTCATCTTCAGGATCTTCTTTTTCATCTTCTAAATCAATTAAATCATCAGTAATTTCAAGATCCTCCAAGTTTTCGCTTTCATCAATAAACTCTACTTGATTATCAGCTAATTTTGCTTTTATTTCTTCAATATCATCAATATCTATTAAATTAAATAAATCTAAAGATTCAAGATACTTGTTATTAACAAAACCACCATGTTCATTAGCATATTTTGTAAGTTCCTCTATTATTAGAATTTTTACCTCATCATATTCAATATCATTTAATTTATTATTCATGATGAACCCCTTTCTCAATATTTTTAAGATTCCTGTTTAGCTCCATTAACTTTTCGATATTGTAATTCAAATTTGATATAACGTCTTCATTAGTTTTATCCATTTGTTTCAATTTTTCAATATTCAAAGTTGTTTTTCTAATCTCAAAATTTAAAATAGTTATATCAAGTAATCTATTATAATCTAATGTTGATAATTTTATCTTTTCATTATAACACTTAACTATATATTCAACAATTTTTAAGTTATTAATACTATTCTTAAATTCATCAATTAATGCTGATGGAACGGTTATAGTATTATTTTCAGCATTATTTTTAACATAACAAAAGATATCAAACAAATCAGAATTCTTAGATAATTTTTCCAATTTACTAATGATCTTCAGTACATTATTTTCACATCTCATTAGTAGTATGATACCCAATATTAAAACTTTTTTGTCAGAATTTAACAATAAATGCTCTGTTTTATAATTTATTTCAACTTCTTCATCCTTTTTTTCAACTACTTTTTCTTTTTTATCATAGTTTAAAAAATCTTCTTTAAGCGAATTACTATCTAACCCAAATTCATTAGAAATTTTATTTATATATAAATCTCTTAGTATATTAGTATCAATCTTAACTAAAAAGTCTAATATTGAATCGTAAAAAATTGAATTATCAGTAATTGAATTAGAATTTTTTTGTTTTTTTTCAATATTTCATAGTTAAAACCATTAATATCATATGGAGATTCTAAAAGTTTATTAAATTCATTCAATCCATATTTTTTATATAATCATCTGGATCTAATTTATCTGGAAGCATAATTATATTAGGTTTTACAGAAATTTCATTAAATACGAAATTTGTTTTTTCTGTTGCACTTACGCCTGCATTATCACCATCATAACATAAATATACATTATTTCTAAAATATCTTTTAATAAGTCTTGCTTGACTTTCAGTAAATGCCGTTCCAAGTCCTGCAACAACGTAATTTATACCACTTTGATACAAAGATATTACATCCATATATCCTTCAACAATTAAGACTTTATTTCTAATATTATTTTCGATTATTTTATCAAGTGCATATATATTATCTCCTTTTTTAAATACAACACTTTCAGGAGAATTTAAATATTTAGCACTATCATCCACAATAGTTCTTCCACCAAAACCTATAATTTTTTTGCTTGTATTTAAAATAGGAAACATAATCCTATTCCTAAACCTATCAATATAATCACCAGTTTTAGTTTTTATTATCAATCCTAACTCTTCAGCAATTTTAATATCCATTTTTTTAGTTTTAATTCATTATAAAAAGATTTCCAATTTTCATCTGCATAGCCAATAAAAAAATGATTAATTGATTTTTGATTAATACCTCTTTTTGATAAATATTGTTTAGGAATAGAATTTTCCATCATACTTTTATAATAAAACCTAGCTGCAAATTCGTTTATTTCATAATATTTATCAAGGTTTATTTTATTACTAACATTAAAAGAGTTTTCATATTCTAATTCAATCCCAAACTTTTCAGCTAACTTTTTTAGAGTACTAACATAATCCAATGAATCTATTTCCATAATAAAGGAAATACTATCACCATGTTTACCACATCCAAAGCAATGAAAAGTATTTGTTTCTGGATAAAGAAAAAAAGAAGGTGTTTTCTCACTATGAAAAGGACAATTTCCCATATAGTACCTTCCACTTTTTTTTAAGGATACATAGTCACTAACAACTGATATAATATCCGATTTTTCTTTAATTTCTTCAATTTTTTCCTTTTTTATATAAGACATTTCTATCACCTTATGTTAAAACTTTTCAATTGATATATGTTAAAATTTAAGCATAATGCATTTATTAATATTCCAAGAATTCTTGAAAAATTCATGTTAATATTATTTAAAACAATATTTTCTAATTTTTTAGAATTATAAAGAAAATAAATATAATTATATTCATTTTCATCAATTATATAATTGTACTTATAATTATATTTTAGACTTGAATTTATAATTAATTCTGAAATATCAAAATTGTAATTTTTTATATTTTTATCGCAATCAAATAATATATGATATCCATTAAAAATCAAATATTTAAGAATAAAATAACTTAATATTATTTTATAATCTATTTGCTTAGTTATTAACACCTCTTTTATTAAATCATAAACTTCTGTATTTTTAAATTCAGATACAGTAGTCTTTAAAATAATTTCTGAAAGAATGTTCAAAAATAATATATGTTCCTTAGATTTAAAAGAAATAAATTCTAACAACTCATATTCATTACAATAGAAAAATTCGTTTCTGTAATTTAATTTAAAACTATAACTAGAATACATAGATAAATACATTTCAATATTTTTTGTATAAATTGAAATAAGTCCAAACTCATCAGTATATACTCTAAATATTTTAGCATTATTTAAATAGGCATTTTCTGAAATAACAAAGCCATTTATATTACTATAAATACTATTTTCTAAAATATCCAAATTCTTTCACCTTAAATGATTTGTTTCTCCAATCGTCATCAATTTTAACAAAAAGTTTTAAATTAACTTTTGAATCTAAAAACTTTTCTATATCTATTCTAGCAGACTTTCCAATTTTTAATATCATATCTCCGTTTTTACCAATTACCATACCTTTGTGTGATTTTTTCTCAACACAAATTATTGCATCAATATCAATAATAGGTTTATTTTTTCTTATTGAAAATTTTTCAATTATTACATTAATTCCATGAGGAATTTCATCTCTTAAGAAATTAAGAGCCTTTTCTCTTATTATCTCACTTACTATTTCTCTCTCGGACTGGTCAGTAATCATATCATCTGAGTAATATTTAGGTCCATAAGGTAAATAAGATTTTATACTATCTATTAAATTATATACATTAGTTCCTTCTGAAGCGGATATTGGAATAATTTTTTCAAACAAATTCATATCTTCATATTTTGAAAAAAGTTTAGAAATCTCGTCAACATTTAATGTATCTATTTTATTAATAATACATAATTTTGGAAGATTTATCTTCTTTAACATATCTATTATTAAATTATCCAATTCTCCTATTTCAAAATTAACATCAACCATATATAGAATTAAATCTACATCCTTAAGAGAACTTCTAGCTTCTTTAAGCATAAATTCTCCCAATTTATTTTTTGGATTTTGAATACCGGGAGTATCCAGAAATATAATTTGAGAATCTAAAGAATTATATATTAATTTTAAATTAGACCTAGTAGTTTGTGGTTTGTTAGATATAATCGAAATTTTCTCTCCAATTATTCTATTTAATAATGTTGATTTACCAACATTTGATCTACCAACAATTGTAACAAATCCTGATTTTATATCATCCATATTACAAATCCTCTGGTCCAAAACTATAAGGTAAAATTTCTGAAAATTTTACTATCTTATATTCTTGTTCATTTTTTATTATAATTATCTCACAATCATTAGAACAAAATTCTCTTATAACTTGTCTACAGACTCCACAAGGATATGTTAAAGAATTTTCTTTCCCAACAACTGCTATTTTTGTAATCATTTTCTCTCCATCATATATTGCTTTAAATATAGCTACTCTTTCTGCACAAACTGTAGGGGTATACGATGCATTTTCTATATTACATCCTCCATATAATTTACCTGAATCAGTTAATACACAAGCTCCTACTTTAAAATTTGAATATGGTGTATAAGCTTTTTTTTGACTATCTAAAGCACAATCTATCATTTTTTCATAAATATTCATTTAACCACCAATTATAACTAATATTTTTGGAACAAATATTAAATAACCAACTATTACAGAAATAAAAGCTGAAACTAAAACTGCTCCT
Source organism: Parvimonas sp. oral taxon 110 str. F0139 (assembly GCF_000214475.1). Classification (GTDB taxonomy): domain Bacteria; phylum Bacillota; class Clostridia; order Tissierellales; family Peptoniphilaceae; genus Parvimonas. Next base: position 303,719 of record NZ_AFII01000001.1, read on the forward strand.
GATGCCATATCCTTTATAATTTTAACCTTAAAATTATAATTTTTACATAAAAAATCCATAATATTTTCAATGATAGTATTAATAATTTCTAAAGTCAAAACAACTGCTATCATAATCAATATTACAGATAATTCAACATAAGATAAATTTAAAGCTAAAGAACTCAACAATACTAACAAAGAAAATACAATATGAAATCTAAAATTCCTCTCTGTTTTAAAAATATATATTATTCCTCTGAAAGCACAAAGAAAACTTTCAAAAAAATTAGAATTCTTCTTCATTTTTAAAAACTTCCATCAATTTCATAGTCTCTTTTTCCTTATTTCTCATAACTAATTTGTCTGATTCTTCAATGTGGTCATACCCAAGTAAATGAAAGACCGAATGACAAACTAGATATAATATCTCTCTATCAATACTATGACCAAACATTTTTGCTTGTTCTATAGATTTTTCTGTGGAAATAATAATATCTCCTAAAATATAAGGCATTCCTTCTTCTGAAAATTCAAAATCCATCGGAAAAGAAAGCACATCCGTTTCTTTATCAATATTCCTAAACTCAAGATTTATATTTTTTATTTCTTCATTTGTAACAAATGATATAGAAACTTCAATGTTATTCATTTCAATTTTTTCAACTTTTAAAGCTGTTTCAATACATTCAACTATTTTTTCTTTGAGATTTTCAGACACATCAAAAGCATCTTGTCTATTATCAAAAAGGACATTCATTATTTTTTCCCCACTAAATTATCTTCATATTTAGTATAAGCATCAATTATTTTCATAACAATACTATGTCTTACAACATCAGAACTATCAAAATAATTAAAATTTATTCCATTAATATCATTCAAGATTTTACTTACTGAAACGAGACCTGAATTTTTTCTTCTTCTTAAGTCAATCTGAGTAATATCCCCGGTAATAACAGCCTTAGACTCAAATCCTATTCTAGTTAAAAACATCTTCATTTGTTCATTCGTAGCGTTTTGAGCTTCATCAAGAATTATAAAGGCATCATCCAATGTTCTTCCTCTCATATAAGCCAAAGGTGCCACTTCAATAATACCTTTTTCTTTTAATCTAAGAAAATTATCATATCCTAAAATATTATACAATGAGTCATACAAAGGTCTTAAATATGGATCAATTTTTTCTTGTAAATCACCAGGTAAAAAGCCTAAATTTTCCCCGGCTTCAACAGCAGGTCTTGTTAAAATAATTTTTGATACAGAATTATTCTTTAAAGCTTTAGCAGCCATTGCAATAGCTAAAAAAGTTTTTCCAGTTCCTGCTGGGCCTATACCAAAAGTAATTATGTTCTCTTCTATTGCAGATATATATTTCCTTTGACCTAAAGTTTTAGGCTTAATAGGTTTTAACTTTGCATTTATACAAATAACATAATCTAACCAATCTTTTAGAATTTCCTTATTTTCGCTTTTTACTTTCTCAATTACATAAGAAATTTTTTGCTTATCCATACTTTCCGGTGATTTATCTTTAACTAAAAACTCAATGGTTTTAATACATAATAAAACCATTTTTTCTTCTCCAGTTATAGATAAACCTTCATCACTATTTTTTATAGAAACGTCAAATTTTTTAGAAATATAATCTATATTAGAATCTAAATTTCCAAATAAATTTCTAATATCTTCAATATCTAAAATTAAATTTTCAGTAACTTTGTTCATTATTTCTCCAATTTATTTTCTAATTTCACTTCTGTTATTATCTAAAACAGTTATTATATCTCTTAATTTCTCTTGAGTTTTAGATAAAACATCATCAACATAAGTATTAGTTTGCATTTTAATAGTTTTTGCATTTTGTTCGGCATTTAATAAAATATCATTTGCTTTACTTTCGGCAGCTACAACAACATCACTTTCGTTAATCATTTGTTGACATTTTAATTCAGCAGCTGTTTTTATATTAGATGCTTCTTTATTTGCTTGTTCTAAAATTTGATTTGCATCTTTTGTAGCATCATTTAAAATCCTATCTTTTTCAACATTAACCCATTCTGCTTGTTTAATTTCTTCAGGAATATTTTCTCTCATTTCTTTTAAAATGAAAAACAAAGCCTCTGAATCAACCATAACTTTCTTTGAAAAAGGTAAACTTGAACTTTCTTCCACCAAATCTTCAATACGATCAATTAATTCTAAAATTTCCATTATCCATTCCTCCTAAATTTTTTATTTAATATATCTAAAACAATCTTATCTACATATGGTTCAATATTTCCACCATTAAAGAATATATCTTTAACAACACTTGAACTAACATGTTCTTCTGAAGATTCAGAAAAGAATAAAATTGTTTGCACCCCACAAAGCTCTTGATTTACTTTAGCATTAATCTTTTCAGATTCAAAATCTAAAGTATTTCTAACACCTCTTACAATAATATTGATATCATTATGCATAATATAATCGCTCAATAAACCACAGTAAACATCAACACTAATATTTGTATATTCCTTAAATACATTTGAGATAACATCTTTTCTTTCTTCAAGTGATAAAAGAGATTTTTTATTTATATTATTTAAAACCACAACATTTATAGAGCCAAAAATATCTAAGGCTTTTAAAATAATTTTCTTATGTCCAATAGTTAAAGGATCTAAACTACCCGGAAAAACTACTTTCATTTATATTATTTCCTTTCTAGAAATATTACTCTTATCTTAGAGTATTTTTTTCTTTTATTGGAATAAAATTTTTTATTATTATGTTTTTATCCGTCTCTAATATAATTATTCCATTTTCATTTAAAATATTATTATCCCATATAAATTCCAATGTATTTTCAATATAATTATTTTTATATGGAGGATCTAGGAAAATATAATCAAATTTTAAGTTATTTTTGAAAAAATATTTTAAACATTCCATATAATCATTTTTTATAATAACTGATTTTTCTACAAAATTAGTACTTTCTATATTTTTTTAGTAACTTTAATACTATCATTTGAAAAATCACAAAAATATACTTTTTTGGCTCCTCTACTAATAAATTCTATGCCAATAGCACCACTACCACAAAATAAATCTAAAACTATTGAATTTTCATCTATTTCTGATAGAATATTAAAAATAGATTCCTTAATTTTATCAGTAGTTGGTCTTACTCTATAATCTATAGGCGATAATAATTTTAATCCTCTCTTTTCACCCGATATAATTCTCATTTTTTTACCTTAATAATAATATTTTTAGTTATAATATTTGTAAAAGAAAAAATATAATCTACTCAAATATATTCATAATAAATTGTATCATAAAACTATTAAATTATCAATATTTTATTCAAAATTTAAATTAACATTTAATATTTTAGAAATAATGTTATACAAATAAAATTATAACATACTATTTATTAATATACTTAATCTAGAAATTATGTCTAAAAAATTTTTTATAACATGAATTTAATTAAAATTTTAGTAAATACTAGTATAATTTTATAAAATCAAAATTACATTATATAAAAAAGGAAACAATCAAAAACTACTTGATTTTGCGATTGTTTCGCTAATAACTAAGCAAATTGTTAATATTAATACCATATATTACACTCAGTTAAAAATGAATATTTAAAAATTATAATATTTAAATGCTAATATCAAAAATGAAACTCCACTTAAAGATAATGCGAATCCTAATCCAGAATAGAAAAATTCAAAGAAAAAATTCGGTAAAAATCCACTAAATCTTAATGCTATTCCAAAAGTCATCATAAAAACATTAAAGTATAACTTGATTTATCAAAAAACTCCCAAATTTTCATTTGTTCTCTTTTATCATTTAAAATCCTATTTTTATGTTTATGTACATATTTAGAAAATATCATTATATAAAATATTAAAAATATTGCTATTGCACCTAGAAACCCAAATATAAACATTTTATCATCATTTATTAAAAATGGTATTCCAACATTCATAACCATTATTCCAGCAAATAGCCATAATAATCCAGCAAAAATAAATAAATTTCTTTTTTTAGTATTCATACTATCTCCTAATAATTTAAAAAGCTATTATCAAACTAAAAAAGGGAGATTTCTCTCCCGTTAGTTACAAACTATTCTGCACTATATGGTAATAATGCAACTTGTCTAGCTTTTTTAATAGCTGCTGTGATTTCTCTTTGTTGTTTAGCAGTAGCACCAGTCACTCTTCTTGGTAAAATTTTACCTCTTTCACTAATAAATTTTTTTAGAGTATTTACATCTTTATAATCAAGTGGTTTACTGTTATCTGAGAAATATGCAACAACTTTTTTTCTTGGTCTAAATTTTCTTTGCATATTGTTATCTCCTTTAAAAATTAAAATGGAATTTCTTCATCTGATGCATCTTGAAAAGGTAAATCAAATCCGTCATCCATTCCTGTATCAAATGAACCAAATCCTTGTGTTGCAGCAGGTTTTTGAGCTCTATCACCCCAGTCAATAAACTGAACTCTTTCAGCCCAAACTTCTGTGACAAATCTTCTAGTTCCATCTTGAGCAGTATAACTTCCAGATTGAAGTCTTCCTTGAATCGCTACATTTCTACCTTTTTGCAAATATTTTTGGCAATTTTCAGCTTGTTTGCCCCAAACAACTATATTTATAAAATCAGCTGTTTGTTGTCCTTTAGCTTCTAATTCTTGTTTTTTTTCTTTAGACATTCCCTTATCTACTGCAATGGTAAATCTAGCATAACTACTACTAGATGTCTGAGTATATCTTAATTCGGGATCCTTGATTAATCTACCTATTAAAATTACACTATTCATAAAGTTCCTCCACTAAGCTTCTTGCTTAACAACCATATATCTAATAATAGCATCAGATATTCTTGATCTTCTTTCTACTTCTGCAACTACTTCAGCTGCTGCTTCAAAATTAACTATGATATAATATCCTTCTTTAATGTAGTTAATTTCATAAGCAAGTTTTCTATTTCCCCATTCATTAATTTCAGTAATACTACCATTAGCTTCTATAGCAGATTTAATCTTATCAAAAGCTTGATTTCTTACTTCATCCTCTAGATTTGGTTTAAAAATAAAAACCCCTTCATATTTTCTCATTATATTCACCTCCTTATGGTCTCTGGCTCTTTTTATTGAGCAAGGATTTACTGATATATTATATCACACAAAAAAATATATGTAAAGTTTTTATGTAAAAAATTACATACACTTCACTTAGATTTATAGATTATTACATTTTTCCAATATCTTTTCTATATTGTTTTGTTTCAAATGATATTTTTTCAATATTTCTATAAACTTTTTCTCTGATTTCATCATAGCTGTTACCAAGTGCTGTAATAGATAAAACTCTACCTCCATTTGTCAATATTTTATTTCCATTAATCTTAGTATTATTATGATAAACATAGATATCCTTATCAACAGAATCTATGCCTGTTATTTCTTTTCCTTTTTCATAATTTTTAGGGTAACCTCTGGAAGTTAAAATAACTGTTAGACATTTTTCTTTTTTCCACTTTAAATCTTCTCTTTCTAAACTACCATCTAAAGATTTTTCTATAGCTAAGAGTAAATCACTTTCCATTCTAGGTAAAACTACTTCCGTTTCAGGATCTCCAAATCTTACATTAAATTCTAATACTTTAGCATCTTCATCTATCATAAATCCAATAAAAAGTACGCCAGAATATTCTAAATTCTCTTTTTTTAATCCATTTGAAATTTTATCTAAAATTTTTTCGATTTGTAATTTTAATTCTTCATTAAATAACTCACTTGGCGAATAACAGCCTACGCCTCCTGTATTTTCACCTTCATCATTATCAAAAATTCTCTTATAGTCTCTTGCACTTTCCATAGGAATTAAATTTCCTTTAGACACAAAACAAAGTAAAGAAGCTTCTTTTCCTTTTAAAAATTCTTCAATAACAACTGTAGTCCCTTCTTTTCCAAAAATTTTATCTTCAAAAAGTTCTTTAAAATATTCTGAAACGTCTTCTTCGGTATTACAAATTCTAACACCTTTTCCTGCACAAAGTCCATCAGCCTTTATAACTATTGGATATGAAAAATTTTCAATAGCTTTTTTTCCTTCTTCTATCGATTTTATAGTTTCATATTTTGCAGTTGGAACATCATATTTTTTCATAAATTCTTTTGCGAAGTCTTTACTACCCTCAAGTCTTGCACTTTTTTTATCTGCTCCAAAAACTTTTATATTACTACCTTTAAACAAATCAACAATACCTTCACAAAGCGGAGCTTCTGGTCCTATAACTACTAAATCAATATTATTGTTCTTTGAAAACTCAAAAATTTGTTCGTTACTATTCAATTCGACATTTTTAGCATATCTAAGAGTTCCTGCATTACCCCTTGAACAAAAGAGTTCAGTACATTTATTACTTTCAGATATTTTTTTACAAATAGCATCTTCTCTTCCACCATTACCAATAACTAAAACTTTCATGACTTCCTCCTAATGTCTAAAATGCCTTGTAGATGTAAATACCATTGCTATGCCGTATTCATCACATAATTTTATTACGTTCTCATCCTTTATAGAACCCCCCGGTTGAATTACTGCTTTAATTCCATTCTCTTTTAATAATTCAACAGTATCTTCGAAGAAGAATGCATCTGATGCTAAAACTGCATCTTTAAGATTTTCTTTTGATCTTTCCAATCCTTCTTCAACAGCCCAAGAACGTCTAACTTCTCCTTGTCCTATTCCAATAGTAGCATTATTTTTTACTATTACTATTCCGTTTGAAGAAACTGTTTTACAAGCTTTAAAACCGAAAATTAAATTTTTTAACTCTTCTTCAGTTGGTTTTCTCTTTGTAACAACTTTTAAATCTTCTTTAAATAAAATATTATCATAGTCTTGAACAACAATACCATTTAAAACTTCTTTTATTGTTGTTTTTGGAAGTTTGAAATCTGAAATATTTCCTACTTCAATTAATCTAATATTTTTCTTTTGAGTTAAAATTTCAATAGCTTCTTTAGAAAATTTATTTGCAATTACAATTTCTACAAAAAAACTATTAATCTTTTCTGCTATATATTTAGTCACTTCTCTATTTAAAGCAATAATTCCTCCAAAAATCGAAACTGAATCACAAGCATAAGCCTTATCGTAAGCATCATCAATATTATCTGAAATTGCAAGTCCACAAGGATTGTTATGTTTGACCGCAACTACACAAGGTTCATCAAATTCTTTAACAATTTTAATAGCTGAGTACATATCAGTTAAGTTATTATATGACAATTCTTTTCCATGTAATTGCTTGAAATCAGCTTTTTCATCATCCTTAACATATACTTTTTCGTAAAAAGAAGCATTTTGATGCGGGTTTTCCCCATATCTCAAATCATTAACTTTTTTATAAGTCATTGTTAATTTTTCTGGAAAATCAATATTCAATAAATCATTGAAATAAGATGAAATCAAAGCATCATAGTATGCAGTATAATTAAAAGCCTTACAAGATAAATACAATCTAAAATCTTTATCCAATTTATCTTCCTTCAATCTTTCAATAATTTCAGAATAATCTCTAGGATCAACAACAATAGATACATCATTATAGTTTTTAGCTGCTGCTCTTATCATAGAAGGTCCACCTATATCAATATTCTCAATTAAATCTTCATGTGTTTTATTTTCACTATTTAAAACTTTTTCAAAAGGATATAAATTGTTTACAACCATATCTATTGAAGAAATACCAAGATTTTCAACTGTTTCAACATGATTTTGTTCATTACGTTTATATAAAATTCCACCATGAATATAAGGATGTAAAGTCTTAACACGACCATTTAAAATTTCTTTAAAATTAGTTACTTCATCAACTTCAATAACATTAAGTCCACTTTCCTTTAAAATTTTATAAGTTCCACCGGTTGAAATAATTTCCCATCCTAATTTTACAAGTTCATTTGCAAACTCAACAATATTTTCTTTTTCAAAAACACTTATTAACACTCTTTTTGACATCTTATTCCTCCACTATGAATGCTCTATTATCTTTAAAAACAATCTTATTATCACAAAATGCCTTTACTGTCTTCACCAATATTTCATGTTCTATTTCTAAAACTCTTTTAGCAACAGTTTCAAAGTCATCATTTATATAAACAGGAACAACATCTTGTAAGATTATAGCTCCGGTATCTACTTTTTCATCGACAAAATGTGTTGTAGCTCCAGTAAATTTGACACCTGATTTTATAACTGCTTTATGAACATTTTCTCCATAAAACCCGTCTCCACAAAAAGAAGGAATTAAAGATGGGTGAATATTTATAATTCTATTAGAATACTTCGAAACAAGTTTTGAAGATAAAATATTCAAATAACCCGCAAGTACAATCAAATCAATATTTTTTCTTTCTAGCTCTTCAAGTATTCTTTCATCATATTCTTCATTACAAAAAAATTTCTTTCTATTCAAATAAAATGTATCGATACTTTCATTTTGTGCTCTTATAAGTCCATAAGCATTTTTTCTGTTTGAAAAAACCAATTTAATCTTTCCATTAATTTTATTTTCTTTAACAGCATCAATTATGGCTTGTAAATTTGTTCCTCCACCAGAAATAAAAACAGCTATATTCAACATAATTTACCTTTCCTCAAATTATTTATTTTTTCTTTCTAAAATTCTTCTTTGAATATCAGTTAAAGAATTATTAAAATCCTCTTCATAATCGTACAATCCTGCTGGATAGTCTCCATTAAAACAATCCATACATAATCCATTATATGGAGCATCAAATTTAAGACCTATTGAATCTACAAGTCCCTGTTCACTCAAATATCCTAATGAATCTGCTCCTATTATTTCTTTTATTTCTTCCAATGTCTTATTAGCTGCAATAAGTTCTCCTGAAGTAGAAATATCTATTCCATAAAAACTAGGAAACGCAAAAGGAGGAGATGCAATTCTAACATGAACTTCAGATGCTCCTGCATCTTTTAAAAGTTTAACAATTCTTTTACATGTTGTACCTCTAACAATTGAATCATCAACCATAACAACTCTTTTTCCTTTAACAACCCCTTTTACCGCAGATAATTTCATTCTTACACCTTGCTCTCTAAGTTCCTGAGTAGGTTGAATAAAAGTTCTTGCAATATATTGATTTTTAATCAATCCCATTTCATAAGGTAGGCCACTTTCTTCTGCAAATCCACTTGCTGCAGAAAGCGAAGAATTAGGTACACCAACTACTATATCTGCATCTGCAGGACATTCTCTTGCAAGAGCTCTGCCTGTGTTTTTTCTTGCAGTATGAACATTTACTCCCGCAATATTCGAATCTGGTCTTGCAAAATAAACATATTCCATAGCAGCAATAGAAATCCTTTCAGGAGTAGTATAATTTTCAATTTTAAGACCATCTTTATCGATTATAGCCAATTGACCGGCTTTTACATTGCAAAGAAATTCAACTCCTATATTATCTATAGCACAAGTTTCACTTGCCATAACATAGGTATCATTTTCAGTTTTTCCAATAACTAGCGGTCTCAGAGAATTAGGATCAACTGCTCCATATAAAGTATTTTTAGTTAAAATCAAATAAGTAAATCCTCCTTTAATTTTACCTAAACTCTCTTTTAATTTTTCTTCAAAAGTTTCTTTTTTACTTCTTCTGATTAAGTGAATTAATACTTCAGTATCTGATGAAGAATGAAAAATAGCACCATTTTTTTCTAATTCCAATCTTAAAGTTTTAGCATTCACTAAATTCCCATTATGACAAATACCAATACTCATATCATAAAAGTCAAATAAAAATGGTTGAACATTTCTAACACTATTATCTCCTGCAGTTGCATACCTTACATGTCCTATTGCAGAACTTCCAACTAAATTATAGAGAATTTCTTTATCTTTAAAAACTTCAGAAACTAATCCTAAATTTCTATAACTATATAAAGTTTCTCCATCGGAACTTATAATACCTGCACCTTCTTGACCTCGATGTTGTAAACTATGAAGCCCAAAATATGTTAACTTTGAAGCTTCCTTATGATTCCAGACACCAAAAACTCCACATTCTTCATTAATTCCACGCACTTGTTATTCTCCTTAAAACTTCTTCATATGCATCCATAACCGAACCTAAATTTCTACGAAAACGATCTTTGTCAAGTTTATTTCTCGTTTTTACGTCCCATAATCTGCAAGTATCAGGAGAAATTTCATCTGACAAAATTATTTTACCGTCACTTGTTTTTCCAAACTCAATTTTAAAATCAACTAAAATTAATCCCGCTTTCAAAAAAAATACTTTTAAAAGCTCATTGATTTTTTTAGTTTCTTTTTTTATAAAAGAAAGTTCTTCTTCTGAAACAATTCCTAAAGCTATTGCATGGTCATCATTTATTAGAGGATCATTGAGTTCATCATTTTTATAGCTCAGTTCAAAAATTGGCTTTTTTAATTTCATACCTTCTTCTAAACCATATCTTTTAGCCATAGAACCCGCTACTATATTTCTAGTAATAACTTCTAAAGGAATAATTTTAACATGTTTACAGATTTGATCGGTATCATTCACTTTTTTTATAAAATGAGTTTCTATTCCGTTTCTTTCTAAATACTCAAAAATGAATGATGTGATTGTATTATTTAAAATACCCTTTTTATCAAATTCCTCCTTTTTTTCTCCATTAAATGCAGTTGCACTATTTTTATAATGAATATATATTTCTTCATTATTTTCACATTGAAATAATTGTTTTGCCTTGCCTTCATATAAAAGTTTCATATTATTTTTCTCCTTTAAAATAATTTACACCATTTCTAAATATATTTTGAATTCCTGTTATAGTTTTGTTTTTATACAAATTTGTTCCATAACGTTCACTATGTCCCATTTTCCCTAAAATCAATCCGTCTTCACTTATCATACCTTCGATTGCATATAGTGAACCATTAGGATTAAACTTTCCATTGCTACTTGCATTACCTTCAAAATCGCAATATTGAAAAGCACATAAATCCTTAAATTTCTCAATATTGTTTCCAACAAGTTTTCCTTCACCATGACTAAACATAATTTCATGCAATTGTCCAATTTCAAAATCTTGAGTCCAAGGAGAATTTAAATTTGCAACACGAGTTATAGCACTTGTTGAAATATGATGATAACTGTCATTTCTGTATAATGTCAAGTCATCTTCAGTTAAGGACTTTATTCTTCCATAAGGTATCAGTCCTGACTTAATTAACGCTTGGAATCCATTACAAATACCTAAAATTAATTTTTTATCATCTAAATGTTTGTGAATTGCCTCTTTAACTTTTTCATTTTTCAAAACATTTACTATAAACTTTGCACTTCCATCAGGCTCATCTCCACTAGAAAATCCTCCTGGTATCATAATAATATGAGCATCTTTTATTCCATTTACTAATTCTTCAATTGACTTTTCGATATCGTCTTCTTTTTTATTTCTAAAAATAATAGTTTTTGTTGTAGCACCTACGTCAATAAATGCTTTTTCTACGTCATATTCACAATTAGTTCCAGGAAATACAGGAATTAAGACATTTACATTTTCAATATATTCTTTAAAATATTTTTTTCAATTTTATAATTAGATAAATTTTCACAATTTCCACAGTCTAAATTTTGATATAAAGGATAGATTTTATCTAATGTTTTTGTATATGCATTATATATTTCATCATAATCAAATTTAATTCCATTTATAGATATTTCTTCACTAACCATTCCAATTTTTTCAAAAGGTAACTCACAATTTGATTCTACAACAATTGATGCAGGATCAAAATTTAAAATATTTTCCTTATTAACTGTGAAACCTAAACCATTTCCAACTGCCATTTTTACTAGAGAACTTACTACACTACCTTCTTCCTGAACATATGCTGATAAAATTTTACCTGATTTTATAAGTTCATTTATTAGTTCATAGCTTTTTAATGTTTCCTTAATTTCAGGATATCCTTTCGAATTTTTTACAATAGGAACATAATATATATAATTTCCAATTGTTTTTAATTCCGGAGAAATTACATTCTTAATTTTAACAGGAGTACATGCAAAAGATATCAATGTTTCAACGACATTTAATTCATTAAATGTTCCAGACATACTATCTTTTCCTCCGATACTTGGACATCCTATCTCATTTTGAGCATAAATAGTTCCGAGTAAACTTTGGGTAACTTTTCCCCATTTTTTACTGTCTTTTCCAAGTTTTTCAAAATATTCTTGGAATGAAAAATATAAATTACTTTTATCTCCACCAACAGCATAAACTTTGGCAACAGATTCTAAAACAGCATAAATAGATGATAAGAATGGAGAGTAATGAGATATCTTTGGAATAAATCCATAGCTCAAAATTGTAGCTGTATCACTAGTTGAGTGAATTGTAGGTAATGCCTGAATACCAGCTTGTACCGGAGTTAATTGATTTTTACCTGAGAAAGGCATTAATACGGTTGTTGCACCTATTGAAGCATCAAATCTTTGCGCAATTCCTTTTTGGCAAGCCACATTTAATGAAGATAATTCATTTAATACATTTTCTTTAGAAACAATCTTATTTTCAAAAGGATTGATACCATCATTATCGCATAGTGTTGCTTTTGAATGTTGTCTTACTCCACTTGTTGCCAAAAAGTCTGCACTTAAATCCATAACCTTATCATCATAATAATACATCTCAAGTCTTCTTCTGTCAGTTATAGTTGCTACTTTAGAATATTCTATATTTTCTTTTTCACATTCTTTTATAAAAATTTCATAATCACTTGGTGAAATTACAACTGCCATACGTTCTTGTGACTCACTTGTGGCAATTTCTGTAGGATTTAATCCCTCATATTTTAACAAAACTTTATCTAAATGAATTTCAATTCCTTCAGATAATTCTCCAATTGCTACACAAACACCACCCGCACCAAAATCATTACATTTCTTAATCATTTTCGTAACTTCAGGTTTTCTAAATAATCTTTGAATCTTTCTTTCTTCAATGGCATTTCCCTTTTGTACTTGACTTGATGCTGTTTCAAGAGAATCATTTGTATGAATTAAACTTGAGCCACTTGCTCCTTGAATACCATCTCTACCTGTTCTTCCTCCAATTAAGATTACAATATCATCTTTAACAGGAGTTTCTCTTTTGAAATCTCCGTATTTGACTGCTCCAACAACCGCTCCAACTTCCATATGTTTAGCAACATAAGAGTCATCATAGAGTTCCTTTACATAAGTTGTTGCAAGTCCAATTTGATTACCATAAGATGAGTAGCCGCTTGTAGCTTTTGTAGAAATATCAACTTGAGGTAATTTATGCTTCAAAGTTTCTTCTCTTTTTTGTAAAATATTTCCACAACCTGTTACTCTCATTGCTTGATAAACATAACTTCTTCCGGACAATGGATCTCTAATTGCTCCACCAACACAAGTACTCGCTCCACCAAAAGGTTCAATCTCTGTAGGGTGATTATGTGTTTCGTTTTTAAATTGAATTAACCATTTTTCTATTTTCCCATTATTTTCAATATCAGTAAAAAATGAACAAGCATTAATTTCTTCACTAACCTCTATATTCTTATCATTTAATACTCTTTTGTGATATTTCCCAAATATACTTGCCATATCCATTAGAGTTATAGGCTTAGTGATATTTAATTCTTTTCTAATATTTAAATAAATATCAAAAGCATTTTGCATTTCTTTTTTAAAAAGCTCAGATTCAATTTTAACATCATCTAATACAGTTTCAAAAGTTGTATGTCTACAATGATCACTCCAATAACAGTCTAAAACATAGATTTCAGTTTCAGTAGGTATTCTTCCTTCATTTTTGAAATAATCTTGAATGAAAATTAAATCCTCAATATTCATCGCTAGAGACATTTCATTTTTTAAATCAATTAATTCATCTTTTGAAAAAGAAGAAAAGCCTTTTAAGTCTTTCATTTTTTTCATTTCTGAACTCATTGAAAAACTCAAAATATTCATATCTTTAACTCTTGATTCAATAGGATTAACCAAATATTTTTTACTTTATCCATTTCATCTTGATTTAAAACTCTATCAAAAATTATAAGTTTTCCGCTTCTTACAGTAATTTTTGAATTATTATCTAAAAGAGATACACATTGAACAGCACTATCAGCTCTTTGACCATACTGTGCCGGTAGTGTTTCATAAGCAAAATATCTTCCGTCTTGAAGTATTATGTCTTCAATTACTTCATCAATCATTATTTCTGAGAAAACTGAATTTTTAGCTAATTCATATGTTTTTTCATTGATATTGTAAATGTCATATATAATATAAAGTTCTAAATCTTTTATTCCTAAATTATATTCTATATTTAAATTGTCTTTAAGATCTAAAGCTTCCTTATTATATCCTTCCCTCTTCTTAACAAAAATTCTTTTATCCATAATTCCTCCAAAATTTACTAACATAAAATTACTTTAGAATTTCCTTCTACAACTTCTCCCACTTCGTAAATTTCCTCATTCATTTCTTTAAATAAGTCTTTTATTCCATTAACATCTTCTTTTTCAACAAAAATTAGCATTCCTATTCCCATATTAAAAGTTCCATACATTTCTTCTTTTGAAATTTCTCCCCATTTTTGAAGAAGTAAAAAAATTTCTTTTTGCGGAATATTTTTTTCAAAAATTTTAGCATCAACAACATCGCCTAAAACTCTTGGTACATTTTCATAAATTCCTCCACCTGTTATATGACAAAGACCATTTACCTTAAATTTTTCTAACAAAGTAACTATTGATTTCGCATAAATTTTAGTTGGAGTCAAAAGTTCTTCACCTAAAGTTCTTCCTGTTTCTATTATATCGGTTAATGAAAAGTTTTTATAATCAAAAATTATCTTTCTAACTAGAGAAAAACCGTTACTATGAACCCCTGAAGATGGTAATGCTAAAATAATATTTCCCTTTTTTACATTTTTCTTACCATCAATTATTTTATCCTTTTCAACAACACCCACACAGAAACCTGCAATATCATAATCTTCTTCTTTATATATTCCTGGCATCTCTGCAGTTTCTCCACCAATCAAAGCACTTCCTGATTGAATACATCCTTCTGCAACTCCTTCAACAATACTTGCCATTTTTTCTGCAACAAGTTTTCCGGTAGCAATATAATCTAAAAAGAACAGAGGTTTAGCACCTTGACATAAAATATCATTAACACACATTGCAACACAATCTATTCCAACTGTATTATGAACATCCATCATTTGAGCCAATTTTACTTTTGTTCCAACTCCGTCAGTTCCGGAAACCAAAACAGGATTTTTTAAATCTTTTCCAAGTTCAAAAAGTCCTGAAAAACCGCCTAAATCAGAAAGAACACCTTCTGTATAAGTATTTTTTATAAATTTTTTATTAAATTTACTTCATTATATCCTTCATGTTTATTTACTCCTGCGGATTTATATGTCAATGCCATTAAAATATCCTCCATCTTATATATCTAAATCATTATCCATTTTTTTTACTTGTTCTTTCATTTCAAGCTTATATTCTTTAAGTTTAACTTTTAATTCATCATATTTTATTGAAAGAATTTGCGTTGCTAAAATACCAGCATTCTCCGCTCCATCAATAGCAACAGTTGCAACAGGCACCCCTTTAGGCATTTGAACAGTTGAAAGTAGAGCGTCCAATCCGTCAAGTGTTGAAGCTTTAACAGGTACTCCTATAACAGGTACAGTCGAAATCCCAGCTAAAACTCCTGCTAAGTGTGCAGCCTTTCCAGCAAATGCTATAATTAATTCAATATTATTTTCTTCCATTTTATTAACAAAATCGATAGCAAAATCTAAAGAACGGTGAGCAGAGATAACTCTAGCATCATATTTTATCCCAAATTTTTTTAAAATATCACAAGTTTTTTTAGCAATATCTTTATCAGAAATACTGCCCATAATAACAGCGACCTTCATAATAACCTCCAAAAAATTTTATTAATATAAAAAGCCGGAAATATTCTTCCGGCTACAATTACTTAACCAAAAAAGAATATAAATCAGTTGGTGCAACAATTTTATCTCCATTGTACACTCTCATATTTCCACCAGATATTTCATCAATCAATACAACTTCTCCATCAACTTTACCAAATTCCAACTTAATATCGTATAAAGTAAGTCCCTTTTCTTTTAAAACATCTCTAATAATAGTACAAATTTCTTTAGTAAGTGCTACTAAGTCTTCATATTCCTTTTCAGTTAATATATTTAACATAACAAGTGCATCCTTAGTAATTAAAGGATCACATCTTTCATCATCTTTTAATGTAATTTCAACATAAGTATCTAAATCATCATTAGGTTTTGCATATAAACCATATCTTCTTATAAAACTACCTACAGCTTTAAATCTACAAATTACCTCTAATCCTTTACCAAAAACTTCGCAAGGTTTTACAGTCATAGTATTCTCGTTTAAATTGCAATCTATATAATGAGTTCTAATTCCCTTTTCCTTTAAAATTTCAAAGAAATATTTAGTAATCTTTAAACCTTCATGTCCTACACCTTCAATTGATAAACCAACAGTATTAGCACCCGGGTCAAAAACTCCATTTTCTCCTGTAACATCATCCTTAAACTTTAAAACGTAATTTCCATCTTCGCTCTTGTAAATATCTTTTGTCTTTCCAGTGTAAATTTTTTCCATAAAATACCTCCTAAAATTAAACATAAGAAATAAATAAGCCCAGCAAGTAGGCTTCAAGCGAAACCTACCTCCTGGGCTTTTCTCCCTTAGGTGTAATACTTAAAAAGTATTCGTATCGCTCGGACCAGCAACAAAATTCGGAACCCTAGATACTCTTTCTCTCATAGATTTTATTTCATTTTAGTAATCGTAATTAACTTACAACTAAATGATAGCAAGAAAATTGTATTTTGTCAATATGACTTAAAAAAATATTTTTATTATAAATTGTTCTACATAATTTATTATTTATAATACTTTAAATAAAATATACTTTCTTCAAATTCAGATAAAATTGGTTTAAATCCACATTCTTTTGCATGATTTTTTATCATATCAATCGTTTGTATTTCATTTCTTATTACTCCATAAGTTGTATGAACTTCATTATTTTCAAAACGAATATCCAATTCAACTAAGAATGGTTTAGGATAAATATTTTCTATCTCTGTATCCCATATACATAAAATACCACCTGTTTTTAATACACGGAAGGATTCAAATATAGCTTTTTTCTTAGTTTCTTCATTCATATACATCAATGAATAAAAAAATGTTACAACATCAAATGAATTTTCTTTAAAATTTAAATTGGTAGCATCCATCAAAATTTTATTACAAAAATCAGGAGCTTCATCAAGCTCTTCTTTTCTATTGTCTATTGAAATAACCTGATTAGTATATAGACGTCCTATTATTCCTTCTCCTCCACCACCAATATCTAAAATATCACCTTTTAATTCTTTTTTTAAATTAATTTTCATAGCATCCTCCAAATCAATTATACCATAAATAAATTCTTAAAACATTATTTACTTTATAATTATCTCTATTTATGGTATTATTATTTATATATTTTTTAGAAAGGAAATAATATGTTTAAACTGTTAAGAAAAAAAAGCTTTAAAAATTTATTAATTTTTGACTTATTATATCAACTGGCTTTTATTGTTATTTTATTGCCTTTTGCAAAAGAATTTTTTTCATATATTTTAAAATTAACTAAATTTGGCTTTTTCTATATAGAAAGTCCTAGTATTTTTGCAAAATCTCCAACAAAAATATGGTCTATTTTAATAATTATTTTTTCATTTTCCATAGTTAAATTATTTGAAGTAAGTGGGTTTATATTTACTACAAATCAAATAAGACTTGGAAATGAAGTTTCTATTTTAGAGATTTTCAATAATTCATATAAACTAGTTAAATCTAAAATAAAAAAATACAAAATTACTTAATTTTGATATTAGTATCCATAAACATACCAATATCAACATCAATTCATAAAGGAATTAAAATTCCCAATTTTATTACTGAATATATTTTAAATTCGACTACAGGCATAGTTTTATTTACTATCATAATTATTTTAGCAATAATTTTTTCAATAATTTTATTGTTTGTTTACCATATATTTTTTTTAGAAAATAAAAATTTTATAGAAAGCATAAAAATAAGTTTTAAGAGAATTAAACAAAATATCTTCAAAAGTATAAAAGTACTATTAATAATAGGAATAAAAAATTTACTAATTCAAATAGTAAAATTTATCTTCTTATTTGTTATAATATTAATATTTTATATGCAAACAAGTAATAAAACATTAAGTAATATTGGAATAATAGCTTATTTATCTATAGCAACAATTTTAAAAATTTTCACAAATGTTTTATCAAATACCGTTACCTTTTATGATTTATCAAAATTTTATTTTAAAACCTCAACCAATGTTGAATTTAGTAACATAGTCTATCCTACAAATAAAATTAAACTAAAGATGTCTCTTGTAATAATATTTCTAATTTTTGCTGGAATTTTTAGTAAATACAGAAACTCAAATGAAGAAATTAAATTTTATCATACTTTTAGAAATTTAAAACCGGATATTATGGCTCATAGAGGAAGCACAAAAAATTCTGCTGAAAACACATTGGAATCTATAAATGAAGCTATACAAAACGAAGCAGAATTTGCAGAAATTGATGTTGTATTAACCAAAGACAATGTAGTTGTTTTATCGCATGACCATAACTTGAAAAGACTTACTGGAAAAAAAGTTAATATTGAAGATTTAACTTTTGAAGAATTAAAAAAATATAAAATTATTGACAAAAAAATTCTAAAGAATATAATTTTACCGATTTAAAAACTGTGATTGAAAAAACAGCAGGAAAAATTAAATTAAATATAGAGTTAAAACCTTTTAAGAATAATGAAAAGAATTTAGCTAAAGAAGTTACAAAATTAATCAAAGATAAACCTTATGATGTAATTGTTTCTTCATTATCTCCTAAAGTATTAAAAGAAGTCAAGGATATAGAGCCAAATATTCCAACGGGACTAATTTTAGCTTTTAGTTATGGCAATTTTTACAACATGAAATTTGTAGATTTTTTCTGCATAGAAAAAGAAATAGTAACGAACGAAATGATAAGAAAAATTCAAAAAAATGGAAAAAGAGTATATATCTGGACTGCGAATACTCATGAAGATATCACAAAGGCATACTCTAGTGGTGCAGACGGAATAATAACAGATGAAGTTACTCTTTCAAAAGAAATTTTAGAATTGGAAAAAAATAATTTTAATTTCGAACAATTAATAATTAATAAGATAATATCATTAATTCCATAAAAAGACGTCAGTAAAATGTGCTGACGTCTTTTTTTTTATAAATATTAAATAATACTATTTTAAAGGAATTTTCTTAGTTAATTCTTCAACTATTTTCAATGCTTTTTCTTTACCTTCTTCTCCATTCTTTATAACTTCAGCAATTGCTTCAGCTATTAAATCCATTTCTTCTTCTTTAAATCCTCTAGTAGTAATTGCTGGAGTTCCAAGTCTTATACCACTTGTAACAAATGGTGATCTTGGATCATTTGGAATAGTATTTTTATTACAAGTAATACGAACGGAATCTAATGCCTTTTCAAGTTCTTTACCACTCATATCATAATCTCTTAAATCAACTAGCATTAAATGATTATCTGTACCATTAGATACAAGTTTAATTCCTCTATTCATTAATCCTTTTGCTAATGCTTGAGCATTTTTCAAAACTTGTTTTTGATATTCTTTAAACTCAGGCTCTAACGCTTGTTTAAAAGCTATAGCCTTTGCAGCTATTATGTGTAGTAATGGTCCACCTTGTGATCCAGGAAATACTGCTCTATTAAAATTAAATTTTTCGTTTGCAGCAGCATTGGACAAAATAAGTCCGCCTCTTGGTCCCCTTAATGTCTTATGAGTTGTAGATGTAACTACATCAGCATAAGGAATTGGTGACTCATGTAATCCTGCAGCAACAAGACCTGCAATATGAGCCATATCTACCATTAATACTGCACCTACTTCATCACAAATTTCTCTAAATTTCTTAAAATCTATCTTTCTTGCATAAGCAGATGCACCTGCCAAAATTAATTTAGGTTTACATTCTTTTGCAATTTTCAAAACTTCATCGTAATCTATAAATCCATTTTCATCTACTCCATATGGAACTGGATGATATATACTACCTGAATAGTTAATAGGGTTTCCATGTGTTAAATGTCCACCATGGTTTAAGTTCATACCCATATAAGTATCGCCTGGTTTTAAAATAGCAAAAAATGCAGCAAAGTTAGCTTGAGAGCCTGAATGAGGTTGAACGTTTGCATATTCACAACCATAAAGCTCTTTAACTCTTTCAATAGCTAATTTTTCTGCTTCATCTACAACTTCACAACCACCATAATATCTTTTTCCAGGATATCCTTCAGCATATTTATTAGTTAATATGCTTCCTGCTGCTTCTAAAATCGCATCATTTACCCAGTTTTCAGAAGCTATTAATTCAATATGGCTATTTTGTCTTTCTAATTCTTTATCCAACACTTCAGCTATAGCTGGATCAACTTTTTTTATATTCTCATTTGAAAACATTTCTATTACCCCCTAACAATGATATATTATCATATTTTATATTTTAAGTCAACACGTTTTCTAAAATTTTTTATTTTCAAACTTATTTCGCTATTTACCAGGTTATTAAAGACAATTCATTTAAATTTATAATATTTTATTAATATTTACTTTTTGTTAAAAAAATGTTATAATATTAAAAAATATATAAAAATTACATTTTATTGTCTTAATTATAAATATGGAGGATTTTATGGACTTTAAACAATTAGAAACTTTTATTACAATTGTAAAAACTAAATCTTTTACAAAAACAGCAGATGTGTTATATATAACTCAACCATCTGTTACTAATCATATACAAGCTCTTGAATCTGAACTAAATACTTCTTTATTTGTAAGAACTAGAAGAAGTGTAACACTGACACAAGCGGGTAGTATCGTATATAAACATGCGCTTAATATCCTAGCTTCTTATGATGAAATAATAAGGGATTTGGACATATATTCTCAAAATTTAAAGGGAACTTTAAATATTTGTGTTTCTTCAGTTCCAAGAAAAATAATTTTACCAAATTTGATTGAAAAATTTTCAAATTTATTTCCTGATATATCTTTTAATATTAGTAATGATGATTCAAGAACTGTAATAGACAGTATTTTGGTAGGAGAAACTGACTTTGGTATTGTAGGATTAAAGATTTCTAATCCTAAATTGATATATACTCAAATTATGGATGATCATATTGTTTATGTTGTAAATAAGGATAATTATCCTGATCTAAAGAACTATTCAGTTATAGATATTGAAGATTTAAGTAATGATAAAATTATACTAAGAGAAATTGGTTCGGGTACAAGACAAATTGTAGAAGATGAATTAAAAAGAAATAACTCTTTAAACGTAATTTCTAATAGTGTAGCTACAATACATGATACTAACACAATATTAGAACTTATCACAAAAGGAGTTGGGACTGGCTTTGTATCTCAAAGAATGTTAAATATATCTCCATTTAAAGATAAAGTTAAAATATTAAATATAAAAAATCTTTATTTAAATCGTAAATTTTATTTTGTATACAATAAAAATTTACAATTTTCTAACATCAATAAAATATTCAAAGATTTTATGATGGACGAAATTAATGAATTAAAAAAGAATTAGATATAAATTCTATATAATGAAAAATCTCTATGAATGCATAGAGATTTTTCTATTTAATTTACCTGTTTTATTTTCATAAACTCAGTATATGTCAATTCACTACTAATTGAGTTAGTCCATTGAAAAGTTACAACCTCTCTTCGATTTTTCAAAGTTGTATTAAATATTGGTAAAGTTCCAATTTCGTTATTTTTATTTCATACATTGAAATATCATCAGCAGTTAAAATAACTATCATACTCTCGTCTGGAGAAACAAAATAATCCAACACATTTTGTACTTTTTCTTTTACTTTTAATTTTGAAATTTTACTTGATTTATTCGTAAAAATATCTACATTAGGAATTAAATCTAAATCAATCTCACTAGAAACAAAATTATCGTTTGAATAGTTACTTAATATTCCCTTAAAAAACCAATTAAAATTGTTTCTCTTTACCCCAAAATTCTTCATATCATATGAGTTAACATTTTCACTTGAATATCCAAGTTTTCTAATATTGTTAAAATATGCCTTCTCTCCTCTATCTCCAGCAATATCTTTAATAGACATTTTACTATCTTCTGATAAATTTCCAATTTTATAAATAGAATAATTCTTTTTATTTGTTTCTGAATTATATGATTCAATACTAATATAGTTTTTACTCAAAAAATTTATTGTAGCATTCTTTATATCTAATATATTTTTTGTTGTGTTATTTATATAGTCATTTGTTATATAAATACTATCCTTGGTAGAATTTACAAGAAAAAATTTGTTTTGATTATTGACAAAGAGCCCATTTATCTTGTTTGCAGTAGGTTTATCATTTCCATTTTTTCTTATTAAAAAAGTTTCATAATCAACATCCTTTGTTCCAACACTTTTTACTCCAATTAAAAATGAAATATCTTTTTTAGTATTATTAGAACTTTCATTAAGTTTTAACTTATCAATAACATCATTATCTACATCATCTGAAATTTTTTCAAAAACATAATATTTTTTGTGATGAATTGTAGCAATTTTATTTTTATTCAAAATTATAAATTCTTTATAAAAATTTCTCTCATCTTTTATAGAAACTACTATCACCTCATCAGAATCAATACTAATCTTATCAGTTATGATGCCATTATACAACAAATAATTTTTAAAATTGAGTTGCCTAAACTTAAAATTTGGATTTGATGTACTTGTTTTTTCAAAGTAAACAAATTTTTCGTTAATATAACACTTATCATCAGAACTTTTTTCTTCACTTCCATCACTCAATGATGTTATAGAAGTCAATTTCCAAGTTCCAGAAATTAACAGCGAATTTG
This sequence comes from Parvimonas sp. oral taxon 110 str. F0139, assembly GCF_000214475.1. Taxonomy (GTDB): domain Bacteria; phylum Bacillota; class Clostridia; order Tissierellales; family Peptoniphilaceae; genus Parvimonas. The sequence goes on from NZ_AFII01000001.1 coordinate 326,883, forward strand.
ATTTTGGCTCTAATATCATAGAATTAATATCAGTATATCTAAAAAAATTTCCTCTTAAGACAAAAAACAATAAAATTATTAAAAACGCTAAACTTATTCCAATACTACTTAAAATAATTTTTCTATGTCTCATTTTGAATATCTCCTTTTTCAATTGGCAATTCAACTCTAACAACAGTACCTTTCTCTAAAACACTTCTTATTATCAAGTTCCCATTATGAGCTTTTACAATTTCCTCACAAATTGACAAACCAAGACCTGTATGTGAGTTACTATTAGAACCTTTATAAAATTTACCAGTAACTAAAGATATTTCATCTTCAGAAATTCCACAACCATTATCTATGACTTCAACAACAGCTCTTTCATTTTCAATTTTAATATCTGTTAAAACAACTCCACCTTCATCAGTAAATTTTAGAGCATTATCTAAAATATTTATGAACACTTGTTTGATTCGATCTCTATCAGCCATTACCATAACTCTTTTTGTCTCATCATAATTTAGAATCATATCTATTTTCTTAGAACTTGATTTAGGCATTAATTGTTTGTTAATAAAAATTCCAAGCTCATTAAGGTCAAAAAGTTCTTTATTCATTATAAGTCTACCGCTACTTAGTTCAGAAAAATCTAAAAGCTCAGTAACCATATTCCCTAATCTATCACTTTCTTTTTCTATAATACTTAAACCATCTTCTAAAAGTTTATTATTTTTAGCCTCTGGTTGTAAAGTAAAAGCCCATCCCTTTATAACAGTAAGGGGTGTTCTTAATTCATGAGAAATACTTGAAATAAAGTCCTTCTTTAATTGCTCTTTTTTTACCAAATTTTCACTCATTAAATTCATTGTACTACCAAGCTTTGAAATCTCAAAATCTCCAACCTCATCTGCTTTTTCATTTAATTGCCCATCAGCTAATTTTAATGCTACATTAGTTAATCGTTCAATAGGATTGACAATTCTATTACTCATAAATATACTTATACTCATCCCTATTATTATAACAAAAAAACCAAATAAAAAGAAAACAAGATAACGTTGCGCAATCATACTATCAATATTTTCCATAGAAATTATAAACCTTGCTATGCCAACTTGTTCATTCCCATTATTAAGAGGAATTGTTACAGCCAATTCATTTTTATTTGAAATAGGATTTTTATATACAGTTGAACCATTACTTCCGTTTTTGGCTGATGTAACGTCATTTGAAGATAATACACTACCGATTTGATTTCCATTTACGGTATCTAATAATACTTTTCCTGAATTATTTAGAATTTGCACCTGTGCATTTACTTCACTATAAAACTCTTCAATATCATCTAATACAAGCTCAGATAAACTTGAATTGGCTAAATGAATTTCATATAGCTTTGCACTATACTTAGCCTGATTTTGTATTATTCCAGTAACACCAGAATAATAATAGTTTTTTATTGTAAAAATCAAAAAAATTTCAAAGAATACTACTATTAAAACTATAACCATAAAAAACTGAGTCATTATTCTAGTTCTTAAAGATTTTTTTAAAATTAAATCTTTTATTTCATTAAATTTATCAACTAGTTTATTATACTTTAGTTTGAATTCCATCTATATCCAGTCCCCCAAACTGTTTCAATATATTTTGGTTTACTTGAATTGTCCTCAATTTTAGCTCTTAGTCTTCTAATATTAACATCTACGATTTTAATGTCTCCATCAAATTCTTCTCCCCATGTCATATTTAAAAGCTCATTTCTTGAAAAAGCTCTACCAGGATTTGACATAAATATTGTAATAATAGTTAGTTCTGTTGGCGTAAGTTCAATTTCTTTTCCATCTTTATAAAAATTCTTAGAATATAAATCTAATTTAAAAGGATATATACTTATCAAGTCACTACTATTTTGAATTGAAACAAGACGTCTAATAAGAGATTTTATTCTTAAAATAAGTTCAACAGGATTAAATGGTTTACTTAAATAATCATCAGTTCCACTTTCTAATCCATTAATTCTATCTACATCTTGAGTTTTAGCAGTAAGCATTATAATCCCAATTTTAGGAAGTTTTTCTCTAAGAATCTTACATACTTCAAAGCCATCTATTCCTGGTAGCATTACATCTAAAATAACAACTTGAGGATTATATTTTAAGGCAAGTTCTACTCCAATTTCTCCACTTTCAGCTTCTAGAACTTCAAAACCTTCTCTTTCAAGATTAATTTTTGTAAACAATCTAATATTTTCTTCATCTTCAACTAATAAAATTTTACTCATTGTAACCTCCTAAAAAAATAAATAAACTACTATAAGTATATATTAAATTTAATTAAGTTTCAATAATAATGTTAAAAATACACAAAAAAAAATTGGGAAGTTCTTTGGGCTTCCCAATCTAATTAATTAAACAATAGTAACTATTTACCTAAACTGTTTCATCAACTAATTCATTTAAGTCAACAAACTTTTCACTTTTTAATCCTTTATCTAGTTTGTTTACCTTCTTAATATTTACAGCAGTTACCTTATATTCTGCAGTTTTAGTAATAGGATCATAGTGTGCACTAGTCAATTGATTTACTGGTGTTTCAGCAAAATGGAATGTCATATAGATTAATCCTGGTTTTACTTTGTCAGTAATTTTTGTTCTACCAACTACACTACCTCTTCTAGAAGTAACTCTCATAAAATCTCCATCTTCTAATCCATATTTTTGTGCATCTTCTGCTGAAATTTCAATTAACTCATATGGTAAAATTCCATCAAGCGCATCAGAATATCTAGTCATTACATTATAGTGGTATAATGCTCTACCAGTAGATAAGATTATTGGATATTCTTCATTTTCAAGTTCTTTTGGACCTTCATATTCAACAGGTATCATAAGAGCTTTATCTCCTCTTGTAAATTTACCTTCATGAAGATATTTTGTACCCAAATGATCATCTGATGTACATGGCCATTGAACTCCATTCAACTTATCTATTTTATCATAAGTAATTCCTCTATAAGTTGGCATGCACTTTCTAATTTCATCAAAAACATCTTCTGATGTCTTCCAATCAAATCCCTTACCTCCAAGACGTTTTGAGACATCCGCTAAAATAGCCCAATCTAATCTTGCTTGTCCAGGAGCTTCAACAGCTTTTCTAACTCTTTGAACTCTTCTTTCAGATGCTGTAAAAGTACCATCTTTTTCAGCATAACATGTGGCTGGCAAAATAACATCTGCAAGTTTAGCAGTTTCAGTTAAGTTAATATCTTGAACGACTAAGAAATCTAAACTACTTAATGCATGCTTAACGTGGTTGGCATCTGGATCAGAAAGTACAGGATCTTCACCCATAATGTACATAGCTTTAACTGAACCTTCTGCTGCTCCATCAAGCATTTCAGGGATTCTAAGTCCCATCTTTCTATTTAATTTACAATTCCAATGTTTTTCAAACAATTTAACATTATCTTCTTCCAATACTTTATGATATCCCGGAAAATAATTTGGTAAAGCTGCCATATCACAAGCACCTTGAACATTATTTTGTCCACGAAGAGGATTAATTCCACCACCTTCAATTCCAATATTTCCACATAATAAAGCTAAGTTAGAAAGATTCATTACATTTGATGTACCAGTTGTATGTTCAGTAATACCTAAAGTATAGAAAATTCCAGCTCTTTCTGCAGAAGCATACATCCTTGCAGCTTCATAAATTTGATCTACAGGAACAGTAGTAATTTTACTAACTAATTCTGGAGTATATTTAGAAACAAGTTCTTTAACTTCTTCAAATCTTTCTACTTTATTTTCAACATATTCCTTAGCATATAAACCTTCAGTTATTATTATATTCATGATACCATTAATTAAAGCAGCATCTGTTCCTGATTTCAATGAAATGTGCAAATCAGCTTCTCTTGCTAATTCAGTTTTTCTTGGATCAACTACTACTAGCTTTTTACCTTGTCTATGAGCCTGTTGCATTTTATTTCCAATTATTGGATGAGCTTCAGTTGTATTTGAACCTATAACAAACATTAAATCAGTCTTAAAAACTTCGTTAACAGAATTTGTCATAGCTCCAGAACCTAATGTTGTTGCAAGACCTGCAACTGTAGGAGCATGTCAGGTTCTCGCACAGTGATCAACATTATTTGTACCAATGGCAACACGCATCATCTTTTGAAAAGCAAAATTGTCTTCATTACAAGTTCTAGCAGAGCTTAAACCTGCAATTGAGTCAGGACCATAAGTCTCTTTTGTGCTACTTAACTTAGAAACAACCAAATCTAAAGCTTCTTCCCAAGTTGCTTTTTCAAATACACCATTTCTCTTAATCAATGGATCAGTAAGTCTATCAGGACTGTTAATTAAGTCAGTATGGAAACGCCCCTTAACACAAAGTTGAGTTCCATTAATTGGAGAATCTTCATTTGGAGTAACTCCAATTACTTTTCCGGTCTTAACATTTACATTTAAATCAAAATTACAACCAGTACCACAGAAAGGACATGTTGTTCTCACTTTTTTTACTTCCCAAGGTCTAGTTCCCATTAATTGTTTATTTAGTAAAGCTCCTGTAGGGCAAACACTAATACATTGCCCACAAAATCTACAGTTATCAGTATTTAAATCTAGATTTTTATGAGTTCCAATATAAGCATTAAATCCTCTTTCTACAAAATCTATAGCTCCTGTAACTTGTACATCTTGACATACTCTAACACATTTACCACATAAAATACACTTGTTTTGATCTCTTATCATAACAGGGTTGTTTGCATCGATTTCATGATTTTGGACTTCACCAATCCATGTACCCTTCTTCATTCCATATCTATAGCAATATTCTTGCAATTTACAATTACCAACCATATCACAAGTTAAGCAATCACTTGGATGATTAGAAAACAATAAATCTAGAATATTTCTTCTTATTTTTGTTAATTTTTCACTTTCAGTATTTACAACCATTCCTTCTTTTACAAGTGTTGAACATGCTGTTTCAAGTTTTTTACTTCCTTCAATTTCAACAACACACATTCTACATCCAGCAAATGCAGTTAGACTTTTTTCATAACATAAGTTTGGAATATCTACTCCAACCTTTTTAGCAGCTTCAATAATAGTAGTTCCTTTTTCAACACTAACATTCTTTCCATTTATAGTTAAATTAATCATATTAGACATAATATACCTCCAGAACCTATCTTCTAATTATAGCATTAACTGGACACGCAGCTTCACAAGATCCACATTTAATACACTTAGATGGTTCAATAACATGTAATTGCTTTTGAACTCCTGTAATACAATCAACTGGACAAGCCTTAGCACATTTAGTACAACCAATGCACTTATCTGTAATAAAGAATTCAAGAAGAGCTTGACAAACTCCCGCAGGACATTTTTTATCATAAATATGAGCTTCATACTCATTTCTAAAATAATGTAAAGTACTTACTACTGGATTTGCAGCCGTTTGTCCAAGTCCACAAAGTGATGCAACAGTTATTGTTTCGGAAAGATCTTCAAGTCTTTCAATGTCACCATCTTCACCTTTCCCAGAAGTTATTTTTTCCAATAACTCTAACATTCTCTTTGTACCTTCCCTACAAGGAACACATTTACCACAAGATTCTTCAACAGTAAAATCTAAGAAAAATCTTGCAATATCAACCATACAATCTGTTTCATCCATTACAACCATTCCACCTGATCCCATAATAGAACCAATCTTAGCTAAAGATCCAAAGTCTACAGGTGTATCAAAATAATCTGTAGGAATACAACCACCAGAAGGTCCACCAGTTTGAACAGCTTTTACTTTTTTATCATTACCAGTACCCCCACCAATGTCATATACAATTTCATTTATTGTAGTTCCCATAGGAACTTCAACAAGTCCTGCATTTGCAACCTTACCTACAAGGGCAAATACTTTAGTTCCAGAACTATCTTCTGTACCAATTGATTTATACCAATCTGAACCTTTATACATAATTTGTGGTACATTTGCAAATGTTTCAACATTATTTAAAACAGTAGGTTTTTGGAAAAGGCCTTTAACCGTTGTTCTATAAACCTTAGTTCTTGGCATACCACGTTTACCTTCTATAGATTCTATAAGTGCTGTGCCTTCTCCACAAACAAATGCTCCAGCACCAAGCCTTAATTCAACATGAAAACTAAAATCTGTTCCTAGAATATTATCACCAAGAAGATTCTTTTCTTCTGCCTTCTTTATTGCTTCTCTTAAATTTATGACAGCTTTAGGATATTCAGCTCTAACATAGATAAAACCTCTATCAGCCCCAATCGCAAAGCCACAAATCGCCATTCCTTCTAATACAGAATGTGGATCTCCTTCAAGTATAGATCTATCCATAAATGCTCCTGGATCTCCTTCATCTGCATTACATACTACGTATTTTTGACCCGCAGGTTGTTGCATAGCACCTTCCCATTTTCTCCCTGTTGGGAAACCTGCACCACCACGGCCTCTAAGTCCTGAATTTTTCATTTCATTTACAACTTCTTCAGGAGTAAGACTTCCTATTACTTTCGCTAAAGCGTAATATCCACCTAATGCAACATATTCATCAACACTATGTTCATCAACTATTCCAAAATTCTTTAATGCAATTCTAGTTTGTTTTTCAAAAAACTCTCCTTTTAGACGAATACCATTTTCGTCAATTATGTACTTATCAGGTTCTTGATTTAACCTTTCAATTAATAGAGGATAGTTTTTTTCTTTAATAGTATCTAATATTTTAAAATCAACTTCAGTTTTTATCATAAGATCACCTCTATTTATACTTTCTCATTATTCTTCTGATATCTGCTTTTTTTATATGAGCATAAACATCTTCATTTATTGTAACAACAGGTGCTAAATTACATTCACCAATACAACGAGTTTGAGCAACAGAAAACTTCAAATCTTCACTAGTTCCACCAACATCTACACCTACTCTGTCACAAAACTCATTTAAAATTTCTTGAGCTCCTTTTACGTAACAAGCAGTTCCCATACATACAGAAATTTGATATTTTCCTTTTGGAATAAATGAAAATTGTGAATAGAAAGTAGCTACACCAAATACTTTAGCAGGAAATATTTTCATTCTTTTTGCTATCAAATCCATAATCTCTTCTGGAAGATACCCAAAAATACTTTGTGCTTCTTGTAAAACTGGCATTAATGCTCCCGGAATATCTTTCTTCTTATCAATAAATTCACAAAGCTCATCAATTTTGTCTTGATTTTCTTCAACATTAAAAACAAAAGCCATAATTTGCCTCCTTGTAAAATTTTTTAGAAGAACCATATGTAATTATATAATAAAAAACAAGAAATTACTTATTTAAAACATTAAACATTGATAACAATACTCTAATCCATTAATATGTACTATTTTAGTATATAACCATCATATAGTTATTCTAGTTATAATATAGCGAAATACAATACTACATCATACTTAGAGTATAGCAAAATCAGCAAATTTTTTCAAGCATTTTAGCTTTTAAGTATTAAAAATTTTGATAGATTTTCAAAAAAATATTTTATTTAATACTTAATTTTATCTATTTAATTAACAATATAATTAATCTAATTATTTTCTTAAATTATATCCATTTTAATCTTAAAAAATAATTCTATTCCACATGTTATGTTTTTTTGACGTTACTTATAATAAGAACCCCACTCCTTTTCTATGCTTCACTTCGTATGGGTACCCGGAAAACTTATTGCTTCGCAATAAAAAAAATTCTCTTTTAGAGAATTTTTTAAAACTTTTTATTATATTGTATAAAATTCTTTTAAGTCTTGTTCAAAAAATGAAATTAAAGTTTCCATAGCCACATTTTCATCATCTCCTGTTACTTCAATTTCTATTTCTTCACCATTTCCAACCTGCATTGATAAAATACTTAAAATACTTTTTCCATTGTATCTATTATTATCTTTTATTAATATAATATCAGAATTAAATTTTACTGAATTCCTTAAAAACATAGAAGCTACTCTGGCATTAAGGCCAATTTCCGATTTGACTACAACCTTTTCCTTTAACATATTTGCCTCCTTTATTTTTCTTTCTTAATCTATATTATATCAAAACAATCTATAATTGTCCATATTTAAAAATAATTTTTAAAAAGATTTTTTTAAATTATTAAATAACCTATTAAATAATGTTTTCACATTATATAAAAAGAAACTGATTTACTAAAAATAAACCAGTTTTACAAAATTATATATTCTTACCTTCCGAAATTTTTCCAGAAATCATAGTATAAACCTTATCTGCATATGATAGACATGCTAGGTCATGTGTAACAAGTACAATTGTTGTATTATTTTTTTATTAATATCTTTCATTATTTCTAATACTTCCTTAGTATTTTCAACATCCAAATCAGAAGTAGGTTCATCTGCAAGAATTATTTTAGGATAATTCATCAGTGCTCTTGCAATTGTAACTCTTCTAAGTTCTCCCCCTGATAATTCTCTAGGATATGAACTTTCTAAATGTTCTAAACCTAATTCTTTTAACAAATATTTTCCGCGACCAACAGGATCTCCTTCTCTTTTACTTAGATAAAAAGGTAAACAAATATTATCTAGAATGTTAAGTGTTGACAATACTACTGTAGATTGTGGAACAAATCCCATTAAGTCATTTCTTATAAAAGATTTTTCATCATCAGAAAGAGAGCTTATCTCTTTATTATCCAATGACACTTTCCCACTTGTAGGACTTAATATTCCAGATATGATATTTAAAAGTGTAGATTTGCCGCTTCCAGATTTTCCGACTATTGCAACAAATTCTCCGCTCTTAATATCCAAATTAACATCATCTAATGCATTAAATTCATTCGCTCTAACATATGTTTTGTATAATTGTTCTACTTTTAACATTCTAATCATTCTCCCTCATAGTCAAATAAACATCAGTTCTACTGATTTTTCTAGCAGCATTTAATGATGATAAACATCCAATTACTGTTCCAACTAATAAACTAAACAATGAAACTATAACCAATTTTGGTATTGAAGGAGTTAAGAACGGTAAATTTAAGTTTTTTTGAATAATTGGAATTATTGAAAACACAGCTATAATGCCAATAATTATTCCAAGAACTGATCCATAAAAACCTATATATAAGGACTCATACATAATAATCTTAGATAACTTTTTCTTAGACGCTCCTAACACTCGAAGAATACTTAATTCCTTTTTTCTTTCATTAAGTATTACAGAAAATACTACTGCCAATAAAATCATTGACATTCCCCATATTACAGCTATTGAAATATATATATAACTTGAAATAACCTTTAAATTTGAAGATACTTCATTTACAAATTTTTTACTAAACATAGCAAAAATTCCATCTTTAGCATATTCTTTCATAATCTTATTAGATACTTCTGAAGCACTGTAATTTGGCTTTAATTTTAATAAAATTGTAGAAATTTTTTCGCCTTCAGAAGCTGGATTTTTTTGAATTCGTTCGCTTGCTTTTGCAAGTTTTCTAGCAGTTTTCATATTAACGAAAACTGTTGCATCAAAACCCATACCAGTTTGTTCGAGCTTTCCAACTATATCAAGCTCTTCTTCAAAAAATTTAACTTTTGAATTTTTTTCACCAACAATATTACTTCCTACAATTACTTCATCATCTTTTAATTCTCTCTTAAGTGTTTTTTGAAGCCAAGTCTTAATTAAAAAATCTGTATCATAATCTATTCCTATAATTTGAACGGGGTACGAGCAACAAGATGCAGAAAGTGTTGCAACATAAAGCTGAGGTGTTGCAGATTCTATACCTTCAATTTTTTTATCTTTTCTAATGAATCATTAGGAAGATAAAATTCACTAGGTTCTCCTTTTAGTAATACACTTTCAATATTTGCCTTATAACCTTCTGGAACAACAATAATATCTGCACCAAGTCTATTTGACAGATTATTAACTCCACCAGAAATACTTGATGATAAAATCGTACCACAGAACAAAAATAAAACAAAAATAGCAATAATGCTAATTAATGAAATACTTCTAAGGGGTTTTTTTCTTATGTTTTCTTTCGCTAAAAACTTAATATCAATTTTCTTATTAGTCATTTTTTTCTCTTTTCTTTAATGAATTAATTTTCTTTTCTTATCAAAACATAAATCAAATAAAAAATTGAGATAAGAGCAATTGCAATTCCTAAAATAGAAACTATTGTAAATGTATTATGTTTGATACAATCCATAGAATCTTTCATGCAATATCCCATGAATCTAGGAGCTCCATCTTTTCCGGCACCAATAGTAACCTTAACTATTTTATTTGGTATTAAATGAACACTAATTCCTGCTAATATATTAATAATATTAAAAATAATCTTTAAAATTTTATTATCTACAAAAACAGATACTAATGAAATTATAACAATTCCTATACCAACACAAGTTGCTAATAGACCGCTATAATAACAACTCATTCTTGACCCATTCGCCATTGCAGGACAAACAGGCGCGATTACAAATGGTGTTAATGCAAGTACAGTCCCTAATAGTAAAATAATAATATTAACAATTTTCTTCTTTAATATTTTCACGAAAATCCTCCTAAAAATTATTTATTTAAAGCATTATTAACCGCATTTTTAAATCTTTTATAAGAAATTGTCGCTCCACTAACTGAGTCAACTTTATCAATATCTTGAACCTCAACTAACTTTTTTGCATATCCTTCACTATTCTTTACAGCTTTTTGTGCTTGCTTATAATTAAAATCAGCATCATCTTTACCATAATTTTCGTCTTTTATCTTATTATTCCTATTTTCTCTCTCTTCTCTAACACAATCTACAATTTTCTTATCTTTAACAGTAATTACGACTTTAACATTTGAACTTTCATCTTTGTAATATCCTTCATATACTCCATCTTTTAATGTTTTTTTCGAACTACATGAAGTAACAAATATCATAGATAAAATTAGAATAATAAAAAATTAAAATTTTCCTTTTCATATATACCACCAAAAACATTATAACATCTATAATTTATATTGTCAATAATTTATCATCTACAATTTTTCCATAATCTAATATTATTTTTCTCATAGCCTCATCTCCTACTTCAGGATCATGAGTAACAACAATTATAGTAGCACCTTCCTTGTGAAGTTGTTTTAGAATTTCTATTACCATAATTTCATTTGCTTCATCCAAATTTCCTGTTGGTTCATCAGCTAATATTATTTCAGGATTATTTATTAAAGCTCTTGCTATACATACTCTTTGTTGTTCTCCACCAGATAATTGACTTGGCAAATGCTTTGCTCTATCACCAAGACCTACTTTTTTAAGTGCTTCTAAAGCTTCTTTTTCATCAATCATACTATGATAATACTGAGCAACCATTACATTTTCTAAAGCAGTTAAATAACTAATCAAATGAAATTGTTGAAATATAAGACCAATTTTTTCTCTTCTAATATTAGTAAGATTTTTTTGACTTTCTTTTGAAATGTCTATTCCATCAATTAATACTTGTCCATTTGATGGTCTATCCATACATCCTATTATATTCATCATAGTTGTTTTTCCAGAACCTGATGAGCCCATTATAGCAATCCAGTCACCTTTTTTAACCTTTAAATTAATGTTACTAAGAGCATTAACTGATTCATAAATTTTAGAAACATCTCTAAGTTCTAATATTACTTTATCATTATCCATATTTTACTCTCCTTTTAATACTAATGCAGGATCAATGTCAACAGCTTTTTTAACCGGTAAAATACAACCTGCAGTAGTTACTAATACTGAAATCACAACAATTACAGGAATTAATATATATTGGAATGTAATTGTCCTACCAAAAACACTAAGACTTACTCTTTGAGCAAATATAAACCCAAATATAACACCAATAACTCCTCCAATTAGTCCAAGCAATACACTCTCTCCTATAAAATCCATTATAATTTCTTTATTATGTGCCCCAAGTGCTTTTTTTAATCCTATTTCTTTTCTTCTTTCAGCAATTATCGCCATCATAGTTGTCGAAACTGAAATTGTTGTCAAAACTAATATAACTATATTAACTAATAATATTAAAGCAGTTAATTTATTTAATACAGTATCTTGAGATTGAGTAACTCTTTTTACAGCAGAACCTATAACATTAGGTAATTTATTACTCAAATTTTTTGCGAAAGTATCTAATTCATTGTGATTAGCTTCTATACTACATTCAATTGAATCAATTTTTGTTGTATCCTCAACTATTTCATTTAGTTTGTCTATATTTAAAAATATGAAGGATTCTTCTTTACCCCCAGTTGTAATTATTCCTTTTACTGTTAAAGTTACGTCGTAAAAATCATCACCTGTATCTTTATTTTTACTTTTCTCTGCAGAATCATTCACATCTGAAGCAATTGCACTTTTCCCGTGTTTTACTCCACTAACTTTAAATTTATCTCCTACTGAAAGTCCTAAAGTTTTGGCAATTTCTTTTCCTACCATAACTTCATTTGAATCGCTATTTGTTGCCCATTCTCCTTCAACATACCAAAAAGGACTATTTTTTTTGCTCCATCCATATCAGTACCCGCAAGAATATATGGCTTTTGATTAATTTTTGTCGTCTCATATCTGTATGGAGCTATACCTACAACATTCATATTTTTTATAATTTCTTTAAATTCTTTATATTCTTCTTCAGTAATTTTTCCTTCACTAGGTAGACATATAAAATTAGCGCCATATGATCTAAATTCTTTACCCAACTGTCTTGGAATATCAAAATATATAGTAATAAGACCAGACATAATCGTAGCTCCTATTATTACAGCTAATAAAGCTACTACCATTCTTGACTTTCTTCTTATGAAAGAACTTAAAATCATTTTTAAATACATTTTTCTCTTACTCATTTTAATCCTACCTTCCATGAAGAACTTCTGTCGGTTTAAGTTTAAATAAATAATGTATAGCCGGAATACTTCCAATTAATGAAACTCCAATTACCAGAGCAATATCAATAGGAATAACCATTACTGCTGGTTCTATATAAGATCCAAACACAGTAATTCCTATTATTTGTGTAAATCCAAGCCCAATAAAATATCCTGCTATGCCACCTATGATACCAGTTAATACAATTTCTGTTAAAATAAGCAACATTATCCTAAGATTAGAACCTCCAATTGCTTTTATAAGACCTATTTCCTGACTTTTTTCCATTACAGTAGCAGTAACAAGATTTGAAATTCCAAGTGCAGAACCAATTGATCCTAATGCTGTAATTAGAATCATAAGTAATTTCGTTTTATCTAATATTTTTCCTTCTGACTCTGCTACTTGTCTTATAGGTTTGGCTACACTATCTTCAACAACTTCTTGTATTTGATAACAAATAGAACTAACATAAGCTGTACAATACCAAGTTTCATATTCAGTAGGTGTTAAACTATTTGGATCTCTAGTTGCTTTTTTTGCTAATTCATTATCAGGAGTAGTAAGTGCCGAAACTTCTATATTAGAAATTTTTCCTTCAATTCCATATAAGTCTTGAACTGACTTCAAAGTAGAAAAAACGTTTAAATCTTCATTTCCACCGGATTCAAATATTCCTTTAACATTATACATCTTAGTATTTTTACCATTACTTATTTCTATTTTATCTCCAACTTTAACTCCGTTTTTTCCCGCAAACAAGCTTCCAACCATAATACTATTATCGTCATCTTCATTTAACCATTCTCCAGTGATTTTCCACCAATTTTTTAAGTTTTTCATACCAGTATCAATTTGTTCACCAGTTGTTAAATCCATGTGTTTAGAAAACCATGTACCTATTAATTTAGTTTTTTGATTATTAACTTTTGCAGTTTTCTCAAGATAAGGAGTAAAATCAACTATAGAAAACCCCCAAAAAATTTGTTTGATTTTAGGTAAATCTTCTTCTTTTAAATATTTATCATTTGTTGTAGTTTCAGAATTTTCTAATTCATACAAATCAGAAATTAATGAAGCATCCTTAGAAACTACATTTATATTTGCCCCATAAGTTTTAAGCTCTTTATTTACTTTATCACCAACTCCAAGCATTACATTTAACATTCCTGTAGCAAGAGATACACCAAGTGCGACAGTAAAAGCTATCATAAACATCTTTTTTCGTTGTCTGATTAAAGTTCCAAAAACCATTCTCCAAAACATACTATTCTCCTATTGGAAATCTTTCTTTTTCTTTATCTAAAACTTTTTTATCAATTATTATTTTTGAATTTTCAATTTTATAATCAAAAGGAATTGGATTACATCCACCTTTAAATCCTATAGTTGCTTTATTCATAACAACATCACATCTTTTGCACACTATATCATTTTTTCTTTCAAAATATCCTGCAACTCCACATATTTGACAAGCATCTAAGCCTACTCCATAAGAAGTACTATTAGGCTTTTTAACAACTATAAATCTAATATCATGACCATCTTTCTTATATGAAAATCTATGCAAGTGCCCATCATCAACATCAGACAAAGGAATAATAATTTTATCTCCTTCCTCTTGATACGGCTGTGCTGCTGTTAATTCAACCGGTTTTGTAAGTTGATAATTTAAGTAAGTTGCGGAAAACAACATTACAAATGATAATACTGTAGTAAAATAAGCCCATCTTCTATTTACTATCAATCTCCATTTTTCTTTTCTTAAACTTGCATTATTATCAAATTTTTCCTTTACCCTTAAATTTTTAGATACAAAAAAATCATACCTAATAAAATTATTATAAAAGCTATAGAAATAAAATATGTTTCACTTTTATCTTCTATAATCATTAAGTCAAAAACCTTTATTCCAAAAATATTGCTCTTTTCAGTTAAAATTGGAGCCATATTAAAGTCTTTCTTTAGATATTCTTTAAGTCTAACTATTGATGTTATTCCTTTTAAAGCATATTCTAAAAATGTATTAATAAATATAGAAATAAACATTATAATATATTGTTTTTTGCTACATCTAACTAGAAACTTATAAAATGCTAATACTAATAATATCCCGGTTAAGATTCCAAGAATAAATCCACTTACTCTAAATAGAGTCACAGTACTTACAGAATCTTCTCCAAATGCAATAAATTCCATTGCTTGAGTTAAGAGTTTAGGAATAAGCAAATATAGCATAAACGATATAGTTATAAACATAAAGCCTAAATTTATAGAAGTAATAAAATTATATATTTTATTTTTATTTTTTGTTATAACTCCTAAAATCAATGTAATACTCATTAAAATAAAAACAAAAAGACATAACGCAAAAACATATCTATTTAATTTTGTAACAGTATGTATCATTTCCTTTTTATTTTTTACTCTAAGAATATGTATATAAAAACCTAAAAAATCCCTATCACTAAAATTGAAAAAGAAATTATTTTATTAATCAGTGTTGAATTTTTCTTTAAAAAAGATAACACCAATGCAAAGAAAAAGAAAATGTACATATAGTAAAAATTACATCAACATAAAATTTTCCCAAAATAAAACCTCACTTCTAAAATACGGCAAAACCTCTCTTAAAATAATAAGAGAGGATTTATCCGTTTGTAATATATTGAATACTAATATTCTAATTTAAAAATCAATATTATTTATTTTGTAATTGTTCTCCAGTATAATTCCATTCAAACTCAACAGTTTGTTTTTCATAGTACTTTGAAGCAGCTTCTTTTCCACCATCTTTAATTGCAGGAACACCTGTTTCTTCATCAGTGTGTAATAAGTAATCAGCTGAAGGTTGAATTTCGATAACTAATTTATACTTACCAACTTTAAGAACATTCTTTTTGATATTTGTTCCATAGTGAGCACCATCATCAGCGTTCATTGGCATCATTGATCCTGAAGTAACTTCTTTTCCATCAGTTGATAATACTTTATAATTTACTGTTAAATATGCAGGCCAAATATCTTTTCCACTACCGAAACCATATTTTTTACCAGCTTCTTTAGTCAAATGAATGTCAGCTTCTAAGTGCATATCTGATTCTGCAGCACTAGGTTGTCTTCCTTCAGGAATCATATCAACTCCTTGAAAATAAACTGTAGCAACTTGGAAAGGACCTACAATTTTTTCTTCTCCAATTTTTATTTCTTCAAATCCTGATTCACCTGGTTTTTCAGCATCTTCAGCTTTTTCATCGTCGCCACCGGCTTCTTTTAATTTATCATTTAATTCAGCAATTTTTTTGTCTTTTTCTTCAATTGATTTTTGCAATTCATTTATTTTTGCTGTGTCATTTTTTTGACAGCCAACTAAACCTACTGACGCTAATAATGCTAATGTTACAACCATTTTTGATTTTTTCATAAAATAAATCCTCCTAATTTTTTAACTTTAATAAAATAGAAATTTAACTTTCCTTTTTATTTTTCTTAATTTTAAATAGTGACCTAACAATATCCAAACAGTAATTATTACCAACATAATTTGTGGAATTAAAGTTTCGGCTCTATCATAGATATTCAAAATTGGAATACTCCAACCTTGCATTGCAGGTATAACTGTTGAACCAGAAATAACTCCGGCTTCAGTTAACTCAATAACCCCTTTTCCCATAAACGAGATACACATTAGATATAATAATATACTTGTAAACAAGAAAAATGGTTTAAGCGGTAATTTAACTGATGTAAATCTAAAAAGTAAAAATATTATAACCAAAACAACAGAGGCTGCAACAAGCCCTCCCATTGGATACAAAATCTTACCTCCACCCGAAAATGAGGCCTTATAAAATAAAATAAGCTCTGCTCCTTCTCTTAGTACAGCTAAAAAAGCAGCAAAAACCAAAGTCCACTTACTTCTGTTATCTATTGATTTTTGAACTTTAGATTGAATATAATTTTCCCATGCTTCTTCTTCAGATTTAGATAAAATCCAGTTACTAACATAGAATAAAACAATAACCGCTAAAAACATAGTCCAGCCTTCAAGTAGTTCCTGTCCAACTCCTCCTAATAAATAGTTTATTATTATGGCTAAACCAAAACTACATACAACGGCAGCACCCATTCCCAAATAAACTGACTTACAAAGATGCTTATTGCCTGTTTTAACAAGATAAGCAATAATTGCAACACAAACAAGAATTGCTTCCAATCCCTCTCTAAGCATCAATCCGAATGATGTTAAAAAATCTTGGATATTTTTAGCTTTCTCATCTCCCTGTTTAATTTCAGTATCTCCAAATACAGCTTTACCTTCAGAATCCGGTGCATTTTTTGAAATTACTTTATCCAAAACAAGTGCATCTCTATAAACTTTCATATCAAGTTCATCTATTGATGCCTTAATTTTTTCAACAGAATCACTTGTATTTCCTAAAAGAGTATGCTTAATTTCTCTAAATGCAGCCTCAATTTCATTTACTCTGTTATTAGATATTGCAACCATAACATTTTTTTCAAAACCTTGAACTTCATAGTAATCAAAATATGCAGAATCCATTGATTTATAAGCATTTTGATAATCTTTTTTATCAATATACTCTTTTGCTTCTGTAAATTTTAAATGCATATCTTTAGCTACTTCTTGCCAATTAGAGTACTTTTTCTTTTCAGATTTAGCTTCTACATTTCCTATGTTACAAACAAGCAAAACACTACAAAGTATTAGAAAAAATGAAAATATCTTTTTTATAACTTAGCACCTCCCTAAAAACAATTTATGATAAAGATAATATATATCATATAATTACTAAAAAGTTAAGCACTAATTACAAATCAATCAATGCCTTATACTTATTATTATTTTTATCAAATATATATTATCATATTCAGAAAAAAATTTCAAGAAATTAATAAAAATTTTCATTTTTAATTAACATCTTATTCATATTTTATAAAAGCTAAACGTCATAAATTAAATCATTATTTTGTTTTATAATATATCTACAAAAAAATAATACTATTGTAATCTTGATTACAATAGTATTATTAAAATTTAGTTTTTCCTTTTTTAATTAATAGATATTTTCTTAATCTTAGAATTGTGTATAGCAAATAAATAAAAGTATATAATGCTATTGATAGCATATGTTTTTCTGGCTTATGCATAAATAGAACCATTAAGTGAATATAAATCAGATAAAAAAACGGATATGCTAATTTTTGTAAATTTTTCCAATTTTTAGCTTTCATTTTCTTTCTTACACACTTGAATGAAGTTATCATAAGCGGAATCATCATAGCTATAAGAATTAAACTTATTATTGTTGCCGTCTTAGTATATACATTCATTTTTGATGCATTTGTAAAAAATTCTACAAAGTATCTTATTCCAAAAGCCACATTATGACAAAGCGCAGCAAAACATCCTATAATTGACATTTCTCCTCTTATACTCATAAGTTTTCTAGTATATTTATTATGAGTTGTAACTACTCCTAGAAACATTACTATCATAAATGTTACTGTCGAGAAAATTCCTCTTCTGAATATGTCCATAACATATTTTGTAAACCAGATTGGCATTTCTCTATAAAACTTTGTTTCATAATATAAAACAACGGGAATTATCAAAATATAAGTTGCCATATAAAATAGCACTGGATATTTTTTTATAATATTTGCAAATAAAATGTAAAATAATGTTATTGCAATTAATCCTACTATTAAATTCATCTATTCTTCCCTTTCATTAGTTTTTACTTTTTGTTTTTCTGATGAGTCATAAGTTATTTTCCCTCCACTACTCGAATCTTTTTTTTGAACATTGTCCTTAGTTTTTTTTTCAGATTCAATAGTTTTAATTTCTTTTGAAGTATTATTTATGTTATCAACATTTTTAATATCTTTTTTTGACTCTATAACTTTTCCTGATTTATTAGAGTCATCTACTTCGTTAACATCTTTCTCATCTTTAACTTCTACAATATTTTTTTTAGATTCTATCAATTTATCAATATTTGTTATTTTTATATTAAAAATTTCTACCAGTTTTTTTCCACTTTCGTAATCATTATTTTGAATTAGATTTTCACAATATGCTCCAACTGATAATTTGTTATTTTTAACAAGTGTACTTATTATACTGTTATTTTCAATTTCTTTTTTTGAATCTAAATCTACAACTTTAATTCCAAATAAATGAAAATCAGAATAAGGAATATTTTGAATAGGTGTTCCGGTTGTAGCCCAATCTGACTCATTTTCCAACTTATTAGAAATAAATAATGTTACTTTTAAATCATTCAAATTAAATCTATCTTCTAATTTATACTGCGTTTTATTTGAAGTTAATCTAAATATTCTATATACTGGATATGGTACTATTTTTACTGATATTTCAAGTTCAAGTTTTGAACCATCCTTAAAGCTTAATTTTATCTTACCTTTTTGATCTCCTAACTTCGATCTGTCTGGTTCTTTTAATACTTCAATACGTGAAATATCTGCAGAACGAGATTTAAGTTTTAAATCTCTATTTATAGCAAAGTCTGAAAAGGAACCCCATTTAACAGTTTCGGCAAAATTTTTCATATTTCCATATTTAGAGTCTTTTACAACTACATTTACTATTTCATTTTTTATTTCAGGATATAAAATCTTAAATTCTTCAGCTTTATTTGGAGCGGTATCTTTTACTATAACATTAATTGATATATCCTTTATACTTTTATCTGCAAATTCAAGCCTTACTTCCATTGAAGTACCCTCTTCATTCACTTCAGTTACATCAGCTTCATAAATAATCTCAATTTTTGTACCTTCTGGCAAGTCATCGAGGTGATTTTTCAAATGGCTTAACGTTACTTCTTTACCTTTAATTGTAATCAAATCTTTTGGTTTATAAACATATTTGTCAGCCATAGAAGTAACTTTTTCTTTTACAATAACATCTATTTCTAATTTTTTTCACTACCATCATCAAATTTAAGTTTAATTAAAAGCTTTTGAGGGATATTCTCATTTACTTTGTTTACATCAACTTGACTTAAAACTGAAATTTTAGTTTCATCAGGTAAATTTTTAAGAACATTTCTTATTTTATCTTCTGTTATTTCTGTTCCTTTTGGTATAATCAAAGTTTCTGGTATTTCTTTGTATAAAAATGCTTTTGGAATCTTCCCATCAACTTTTGTTTTAATACGGAAAGTATTATTAAATAATACACCTTTATATTTTTCAATAACATCTAATGTATATTCTCCACTAACAAAATCTCCAATTAAAGTCTTATTTTGTGCTTGTTTTAAAGGAATTTCAATTTCATCAGAAGAATTTTTATCCTTGGCAATTATCTTAAACTCTATTTCTTTACCATTAAGTTTTTCTGCAACTGCTTTAGAAACAGTAATATTTTGAATAAAATCTGCAGTATTATATCCCTTGGTATCATGCCACTCAGATTCATTCTTAGCTTTTATCTTAATTCCAGAAATTTCAAAATTCTTAGTCCTATTTTTGGATATAAGAATTGTATTTAAAAATTTAAAGCTATTACTTTCTTTATGAACTACTCTAAGTCTCAATCCATCTGTAACACTGTAGCCCAAGTTTTCTTTATTTAAAACTAATCCATCTCTTAGTTCCTTCTTATACTCATCAATTACCTTCAATCCATATTTGTCGAAGTCAGAATAAGAGACTGTAATTTTTTGATTATTTTTTTATATATAGTAACTTTTAAGTCTTTTAAATCAAGTTTATCCCCTTCTTTATATGAAGTTTTAAAGTTGCTATCGTCAATTCTCATATCATAAAAATCAAAGTTTTTAGCTTTTAATAATGCATTTTTTATAGATGTAGCAGTCCCTGTTGCAGTGAACGTAGCACCACTTACTGCATCATAATCGTCACCATCATAGCCCAGTTCTTCTCTAACATATATTTTTAACAATGTAAATATTCTATCATGAATATTTCTCTCACCTTTTATATCCGACTGATCTATAGTTAATCTCCATTTACCAAAATTATGTTTTCCAATTACTTTATCCAATGCGTCTCTATAAACTTCTACAGTTTGTTCTTTACCACGAGCTTCTTCCATAACCTTATTAGTCGCATCTCTTAATACCTGAAATTTATATATCAAGGATTCAAATTTTTGCATATTTTTAATCCTATCAATTACAGTATAAAATTTTTCTTGGAATATTCCACCATCATCTATATTTCCAGGTGATGTTAATCCTTTTAATCTATTTAATTCTTCTTTAACAAGCTCTACATTCTCAATTTTATTGTTCTTAATAGTAACTTTTACAGGTATAGGCTTATTAGAAACAAATCCATAACTGTCACCATAGTAAACTCCGTCAGGGTAATTTACATTTTTGTCAAGATTTTTAACTTCCTCTGCTGATAAAAATTTATAACTTCCATTCACTTTAACATTTACCAATACAGGAATTTCTACAATTTTTTTACTATTATCCTTGAATATAAGTTCAACTATAATTTTAGTTTTACCTTCAGAACTTGTATCTGCATTACTTTTTATATTAATTTGTGCATCATCTGGCAATTTTTCTAATG
Source organism: Parvimonas sp. oral taxon 110 str. F0139 (assembly GCF_000214475.1). Taxonomy (GTDB): domain Bacteria; phylum Bacillota; class Clostridia; order Tissierellales; family Peptoniphilaceae; genus Parvimonas. Next base: position 348,449 of record NZ_AFII01000001.1, read on the forward strand.
CATCTCTTATCTTTTGTAATCCAATAATTTCACCTACAGTTGCAATTATAGTCTTAGGGGAATAAATATATTTATCAGCATCACTTCCATTAGAATCAACTGCTTTTTCTAAGGCATTAACAACAGCATTTATAAAACCTTTTGAAGATGTTGTAGCTCCAGAAATTGTATCTATATTTGTAGATTGACTTGAAATAATTCTTTCTCCTAATATCCCTGCTTTTTTATTATCAAAATATGATTCATCATCCTTATTTTTAATCAATTCTATTTTAGCTATTTTACCATCTTTAACAGTTACTTTAACTTCAATTGAATTTGTATAATATCCATTTGATTTGCCATAATAAATGCCGTCTTTTAAACCTTTAAAATATTTTTTTAATTGTTCTATTTGTCGTCTATTTTGTCTAGGAATACTTTGCTCTGTTCCTTCAGGCGAATTAATATCTAAATTATTATTACCATTACTAGCCTTTCGTAAGGCATCTTTTACAGCATTTAATATCCCTCTACTTGATACAGTTGCTCCTGAGACTGTATCAATACTGGTATTTCCTCTTATAACTTTATTAAGTACACTGGATGCCCAAGTAAAATATGGATAGTCATCACTATGACTTATAACTCTTGCATCATAAATTACTCCATTTTTTATAGAAATAGAAACCTTGATTGGTCCATTATATCCACGTCCAACGCCAATAAATGTACCATCTTTAAGATTATTTCTGTTAAATCCAATTTTACCGGCAACAGCTGAAGCTTGCTTTGCTAACAATTTTGCTTTCTCTTTATCTCTTAGTTCTTGATTTTCCTTTTCAAGATATTCAGCTACATCACTTGTTTTTGCTCCAGCTTGAACAAGCGCCTTGTAAACAGCAACTTTAATAGCATCAGAAGTAACTGTTGCCCCAGAAATTGAATCGACATTAAATGTATTCTTTTCTACAATGGTTTGTAAAATTTTTTTTGCCATTTCATAGTATTCAGGTGTTTCATTATGTGAAAGCACTTCAACAGAAAAAATTTTACCTTCTTTAATTACAACTTTTACCGTTATAGGACCTTCATATCCCTCAGCACTTGCTATATATTCTCCATCTTTCAATTCATTTGGAGCCTTTGCACTGTCGAGCTTTGTAGTTTCATTTGCTCTGTGTTTTTGTCTATCAGAATAAACACTATTATAAACAGTGTAACCTATTCCTGCAGTTGTAATACAAAAAACAAATAAACCTGCAATAACACTATTTTTTTTCATATATCCCTCCTTTGTTTATTTTGTTATATTTATAAATTTGTCACTTATTTATAAAAATAACAATAGGCATTATCAATTCTACTAAAATTAATTATTTTTTTCAATAAAAAACACCAATTTTAATATTAAAATTTCTTATCTATTAATCTGATGTAAGTATAAAATATCTTTATTTGCATATTTTTTCTAATTACTTCATTGATTATGTTCTAAAAACATTTCATATTTTAATATTTTTTATCAAATTTATTTGTTATTAAATGTAATTGTACTTAATTTATCATAGATTTTTATTTATTAATAATTTTAATTAAAAATTTAGCATAAAAAAAGGCATAGTTTCAATCAAATATTTGAAACTATGCCTAAAAAATAATTTTTTCTCAGTAACAATTATTTATTTTAAATTTTTTTGAACCAAAATATATATTAATATAGAATAAATAATTACTAAAAGTCCTTGTAAATCATAATATAAATTATTTTTTACAAAAGTATCATTTATAAACGTTAAAACAAAATCAAATATCCCAAAAAATATAATATAGTTTGAAGATTTTTTTTGAGCTATTTCCCAATTTCCCTTGTTCCTACTTGATTTTTTAGTTCTAAAACCATATATTCCCGAATCGAACTTTGGAGGAAATGCCTTCATAATAATCCCTCCTGAGATAAATACGATTGCTACAATATAAATCATAATAAAACCTCCAATCTATATTATCAACATAAATTATATCTACTACTATCTAATCTTTTTTTGAAATAATTTCTTCCATATACATTGCTTTTGTTGATAAATGTGCATATTTATTATCTACAAATTTGACAATTAAAAATGCCAAAAACATCGTAAATAAACCAATACCAAATCCAATCAAATCAATTCCTTTTAAATTAGGTAGAGCTATATTGACTAATAATATTGAAAGAATAAACATTAAAATAGGAAATCCATATAAGAAAATAGAATATTTTAATACAATACTACTATCCACTCCTATTTTTACATAATCTCCAACTGAAACATCTAATGTCTTTTTCATAACAATATGCATTGTTGGGGTTGGACATCCTCCACAAGTTTTGCAGGTTCCTTTACATCCACTTATTCTTGAAATTAAAACTTTACACTTATCTTCAGGTAAGATTTTTGTTACATATCCTACTTGTTCCATAATATCAAATCCTTTACTACTTCTGATGTAATAATTAGTCCCATAGTTGAAGGAATAAAGCTTATACTTGAAGGGGATGATTTTCTAATTTTATCTGATTCAATTATTTCTCCACTAGAAATTTCATCAGAACAAACACATTTTAATTTTTTTATTCCTAGCTTTTTCAATTCTCTTCTCATTACCCTTGCAAGTGGACAGCATGATGTTTTATATATATCCACTACTTTAAATCTTGTAGGATCCAGTTTATTCCCTGCTCCCATTGCACTAATTATATTTATATTATTTTCATAACAATATTTTATCAGATAAATTTTAGAAGTAATAGTATCTATCGCATCAATAACATAATCATAGTATTTCAAATTGAAATTTTCAATATTGTTTTTATCTAGCTTTTTTTGAATATATTTACTTTTATATCTGGATTGATAAGTTCTATTCTATTCTTCATTTCATCTGCTTTATATTTCCCAATATTATTTGACATTGCATGAATTTGTCTATTTACATTAGTTATGTCAATAGTATCAAAATCTACTAATGAGATTTCTCCTATTCCACATCTACAAAGCGATTCAACTGCAAAACTTCCTACTCCACCAATTCCAAATACAATAACTTTAGAATTTTTTAAAATTTCAAGTGAATCCTTCCCTATTAGACTTTCAGTTCTTGAATAAATATTATTTTCCAATTTTTAAATTTAACTCCTCAAGTTGTCCTTCTGATACAATACATGGTGCATCTGTTAATAAATCAGATGCTGATTGCGTCTTTGGAAATGCTATTACATCCTTTATATTGTTTGTACCCGCTAACAGCATAATCAATCTATCAAGTCCAAATGCAAGACCGCCATGTGGTGGTGTTCCATATTTTAAAGCCTCAAGTAAAAATCCAAATTTTATTTCAGTTTCCTCTTTAGTAAGTCCTAAAGCTTTAAACATTCTATTTTGTAAATCAGAATTGTTAATTCTAATTGAACCTCCACCTAGTTCATCTCCGTTTATTACAATGTCGTATGCTTTTGCATAAACTTTTTCGGGATTGCTTTCCAAATATTTAATATCTTCATCTTTCGGATGAGTAAAAGGATGATGTTTTGAAACATATCTTTTTTCTTCTTCGTCATATTCAAAAAGTGGAAAATCTACAATCCAGCATAAGTTATATTCATTAGGATTTAATAAATTCATTTCTTTTGCAATAACACATCTTAAAGCTCCTAGTGAATTTAAAACAATATCATTTTTATCTGCAAGCATTAAAATTAAATCATCATCTTTAGCGTCTACCTTTGTTTTTATATTAGAGATAATTTCTTCATTTAAAAACTTTGAAATAGAAGATGTAACTTCTCCATCAGTTATTTTTATCCAGAATAAATTTTTTGCTCCATAATCTCTAATCGAATCAATTAACTTATCAATTTTCTTTCTAGTATATTCCTTTGAATATTTTCCGATTGAAATTGCTCTTACACTCCCACCAGAAGCAATTGCATTTTTAAATAAATCAAATTCAACTTCCTTAACACAATCTGTAATATTTCTAATTTCAAAACCAAAACGTAAATCCGGTTTATCACTTCCATATTTTTCCATTGCATCATCATATTTCATTCTTTTTATAGGTAATTCAATATCAATTCCTTTAATTTCCTTGAATAATCTTTTTAACATTCTTTCATTTACATCAATAACATCTTCAACATCAACAAAACTCATTTCAAGGTCAACTTGAGTAAATTCAGGTTGTCTATTAGCTCTTAAATCCTCATCTCTAAAACATTTAACAATTTGAAAATATCTATCCATTCCTGAAATCATTAAAAGTTGTTTCATAATTTGTGGAGATTGTGGAAGCGCATAAAAATTCCCCGGATTTACTCTAGATGGTACGAGATAGTCTCTTGCTCCTTCTGGTGTAGGTTTATTAAGATATGGAGTTTCTATTTCCACAAAATTATTTTCAGTGTAAAAATCTCTTATAACCTTACATACTTTAGCTCTTAATTTTAAATTATTTTGTAAACTTTCTTTTCTTAAATCCAAAAATCTATATTTTAATCTTAAACTTTCAGAAACATTATCGTCATCTTTAATATAAATTGGAGGAGTTTGAGCTGTGTCTAAAACTACTAATTCACTTACTTCAACTTCAATATCTCCAGTAGGTATTTTTGAATTTTTACTTTCTCTTTCAGTAACAACTCCTTTAACAGCTAAAACAAATTCAGATCTTATTTCTTTTGCACTATTAAAAACACTTTCTCCTAAAGTATCTCTCACAACGATTTGTGAAATTCCAGTAGTATCTCTTAAGTCCATAAAAATTAACGAACCTAAATTTCTTTCCTTAGCAACCCATCCCATCAAAATTACTTCTTTACCAATATCTTCTTTTCTTAAATTTCCACACATATGTGTCCTTCTTAAATTTCCCATTTGTGCCATATTTTCCTCCTTATAAAAAAATCCCTGCAAAATTGCAGGGACGAATTAAATCCGCGGTACCACCCTAATTATAGGTATCTCTCTTTATAATAATAGCTCCAGATTGTCCCATTTTGTATTAATTAGTAATTTTCACCAAATGTTACCTCTCTAAAAATCTTAACAAAACTTTTTTCCTTCATCGCTTAATATTCTAATCTAAACAATTATAACAATATTATCAAAAAAAGTCAACAAAAGGAATTATACTCAATTCCTAATACTTAAAAGTAAGATACCAATAATATAATAAGCTCCTCTTATAAGACTATTCTTTAGTTTCTTTTTCTATATTATCATTTATTTCTTCTATCTCATCATCTTCTTCATAATCATATTCAACTTCATCATTATCAACAAGTTCAACATCATTTTTATTTTTGTTAGTTAAATACCCATATCCACCTATAACAACAAATACACATGCAATAATAGGATAAATCCAAAATGAAAATTTATTATTTAATTTAGGATATATCTTTAAAAAATTTTTAAAAACTGTAAAAAATGTAAAATGATAGCGGTTAGCTATACTTATAGACGTTACAATTACCTCAGCTAAAAGCATTGATGCACAAGAAATAATAATTGATATAATAACTCCAATTTTCGTTAATTTTCTTGAAAATAAAGTATACATAAAAATCGCACAATATAAAGCAACAAATCCTGACCATGAACTGAAGACTCTTAACATAGCCACTCCTACATACAATGCAACCCCTGGTAAACATCCGATAATTGCACCAATCGTTCCAAATAAAATATTTCCTTTTTTCATAATATCTCCTTTTTATTATTTTTATTTAAAATTTTTTAACAATAACTTTTAATATATCTATTGCTTGTCTTGTTCTCAATAAAACAGAAACAATTGTATAAGTAATAGCTGCGAATATTAAAGCAACTAAAAAGCTTAAATTTGAAGATAACTTAATATTTAGTAAAATAAATATTAATTTTGATATAATTGCCATTGAAATCACAGAAATTAAGACTTTTATACCATTATTAACAATTGCTTTTGACTTTATCTTTCCAATTTGTTTTTCAAGTTTAATATATAAATTTACTGCTCCAAATATAGTTGCAATACTTGAGCCTAATGCAAGACCATTAAGTCCCATAAATCTTGATAAAATAATTGACATAATTACATTTAATATTACCATTTCAACAGAGTTTATAAGTGGTATTCTAGTCATTTTTAGTGCATAAAAAGCATTAGAAAGTACATCTCTAATCCCTAACCCTATAAGTCCTATTGCATAATAAAACAAAACTCCAGAAACCAAAATAACATCATTTTCATCGAATTTTCCTCTTTTAAATATCAAAGTTACTATTTCCTTTGAAAAAATTAGTATTCCTACACAAGCAGGTGTTACTAGATATATAATAGTTGAAAGAGTTTTAGCAATCTGTACTTTAAACTTTTGTTTTGACTCTATAGCTAATTTACTAAGTGTTGGAAAAATAGAAGTAACAATAGATACTACTAAGATTCCCCATACAAATTCATTTAATTTAACTGAATAAGATAAAACAGAAATACCTCTTACAGAAATAAAAGATGCTAAATTTTTATCAATAAGCTGATTAATTTGATTTACAGCAACCCCGAAAATAATTGGGAGTGCTAATACTAACATTCTCTTTATATTTTCATCTTTAAAATTTACAATAAATTTATGTTTATATCCCGTACTTCTAATAGCTGGAATATATGGTATATACTGAAAAATTGTAGCAATTGCAACACCAATTGGTGCTAATATTGGATTTATCTTATAACTTATTATTAAAAATATTATAATTACAATATTATATATAAATCCTGTTGAACCAGGAACTACAAAATTACCCTTTATATTTAAATATCCTTTAAGGATTGAGTTTAGTAGTTGAGCAAACATTCCAAGTATAGTAATTCTAGTAAATGTAACTGATAATTCAAAAATTTCTCCAGAATATCCCATTGCAAATAAAAATACAATTTGTCTTGCAAATATATAAGCTAGAACTGTTGCAATAAGGGAAATTATAAAAATTATATTTAAAATATTACTTGTAAATTTTTCAGATGTCGCTTTTCCTTCTCTTTTTTCCAAAGAAGTATAAGTTGGTATAAAATTAATTGAAATACCAGACATAACAAATCCTAAAATTGTATAAGGAACCAAAAGTGAAATTTGAAAAGCAGTTGCTATCTCTCCTGTTCCATAAAAATAAGATAATAGTATTTCTCTAAAAAATCCTAATATTTTAGATAAAATATTTATAACCATTAGCAAAAAAGCTGTATAACCCATAAAATTCTCCTATCATAAAAAAGGTCAAAAACATAAGTTTTTGACTTTAGTTTTTATATCTACTTGTTACTTTATCATTAAGTCCATACCATATAAATATTCTTGAAGTTTTATGTAAATGATCCATAAAAACTTTATTTATATGATTATAAAGTTCCTCTAAATCTTTTTTTGTCAAAAATTTTTCTTTCTGTAAAACATAATAATTATTATCTTTAAATTCTAATTTTAATTGTTTTACAATATAATTATTAAGATTAAAAATATAATCTTTAATCACATTTTCAAAAAAATCATTAGTCTTTTCTTCAAATTTTTTATTTAAATTATAATAATCTATAACATTATTTATTAATCTATTTCTAAATCTATAATCTTTAGATGATAATTTTCTTACAATAAGTTTTTGCTTTCTACTAATTTTTAAATTAGGATAATTGACTAAAAAATAATTTTCCACTTCATTAGCAAAAACATTTGATTTTTTTCCATATATATAAGAATCTACAGCTAAAACAATTTCAAGACGATTTATATCGTCATAAACCAATTTTTGTACTGCACTTTTTATATATTCTTTATCAGATCTATTCTTGTAGAAGCTGTCTAAACTCTTTGAGATTTTATTAAAAATTGCTTGTCTAAATCTTACATTAAATCCACGTTGTTCAATTGAGAGTGAGGAAATAAAAATATCAAAGGCAACTGAATCTTTTAAATATAAAAAATTATATTCTAAAGCAATTCTAGTGTCTTTATCTAATAACGCATTCATATTATCCTCCTCCCTTAATTTAATCATTAATATTTTCAAAAAAACATTGTTTTAAGCTATTTACACAAAAAAACTACTATATCATTATTTAAATTTCTTAAAAATTTTTTAAAAACTTCACTATGTTTAGATCCATAACTATTAAAAAGCCTTGTAATATCAACAGCAACTGTATTGAATTCACGTCTTTCAATTTCAATTAAAATATTAGAAAAAATACCTTCCAAAAATTTTTCATCTTCTTCTTTTTCAATTTTTTGTGGAATTGAACAAAGTACAATATAAGTTGCTTTGAGATTAAACGCCGGAACAACTTTAAATTCTCCTGTTGTTAGTGAACTTAATTTACTAAAAACATCGAGTAGTCTATTTCCGGCCTTAGATATTATTTCCATAGTATCATCATTTGAAAAAGAATTATCAACGAAATAAACTATGCAGTCAGATTCAATATCAAAAATATTTTCGCTAACTACTCTAATATCCATAACAAACCTCCAAAAGCTTATAATAAAAATAGTACAATTATTATATATTTTTTTTAGTTTTAGTCAATAATCATAAGCATATAAAATTGATAATTTTATGATTAATATTTTTTAATTATTTTTCAATTAATAAAATGTTATGATATAATAATCGTATATAGTAAAATTATTTACTTTATTACGAATATTTTAATATAATAATCTTTAAATAATTTTAAAAAGGAGATTTTATGAAAAACTCAGGAATAATTGCTGAATACAATCCATTTCATTTAGGTCATAAATATCAAATAGATAGAATAAAAAATGAATTGAATTCCAATATAATTGCAATAATGAGCGGAGATTTTGTTCAGCGTGGTGAATGTTCAATCTTAGACAAATACACAAGGGCTAGAATTGCAGTTAATAATGGAGTTGATCTCGTAATAGAACTTCCATTTTACTACAGTTTGCAAAGTGCTGAAAACTTTGCAAAAGGTGGAATATCTATTCTAAATAAACTAGATATCATAGACTATCTTTGCTTTGGTTTCGAATGTGAGAAAAAAGAGGATATTATAGAAATTGCAAAATTTCAACTTCAATACAAAAATGAAATAGAAAAAATCTTAAGCTATGAAATGAAACTTGGAAAAAGTTATGCAGTTGCATATAAAAATGCTTGTATAGAAATTAACAGAAAATATAAGATTTTAGAAATACAAGATGACTTTTTTATTTCCAATAATATTCTATCAATTGAATATGTTAAAAATATAATATTATCAAAATCTAAAATAACTCCTTTTCCTATAAAAAGAAAAGGAAAAAATTATAATGATGAGAATTACAATTCACAAGAACAATTAAGTGCTTCTGCAATAAGAAAAGCAATTTATGAAAATAATTTAGAAAAAGTTGAAAATTTTTTAGATGAAATAATATTTAATGAAATAAAAAATTCAGTAGAAAACAATATTTTACCTAATGAAAAAATTATTTTAGAAATTTTAAAATATAATATTTTAATAAATCAAATCAATCCTGAAAATATTGTAAATTACGAAAATGGAGTTTTAAATTTAATTAAGAAAAATATTTATTCAGTAAACTCTATAGAAGAATTAGCAGAGAAAATACAGAGTAAAAGATATAAAAAAGTTAGAATTAAAAGATTTATTTACAATTATCTATTGAATATAAATAATGAAATAAAGGAAATGTATTCTAAAGATATTGAATATATAACAGTTTTAGGATTTAACAAAAAAGGACAAGAACTGCTTAAAGAAATTAAAAATAAAACTAATTTAGAAATTATAACAACAAACAAAAGCACACATAATCTATCGGATTTTCAAAAAAACAAATTTGAAATTGAACAAAATTCAAGAAAACTTTATAAGCTATTCACAAATACCAAAAATGAAACTGAGTTTATATCTTTTTTGCATGAATAAATATAATTATAGTTGTCTAGTATAAAATAATACAATCATAAATATATGATATTTATCTAGTAATTTCTAATAATTAGACATTAAAAATAAGCTGATAAAGACTACTATTGTATTCTTTATCAGCTTTTTGCTAAATAAAATTTAAAATTACAGGAATTAAAATTACTGCTAAAATTCCTGAAATTGAAATTGATACTGTAGCAATAGAGCCTTCGATTTCTCCAAGTTCCATTGCTTTTGCAGTTCCTAGAACATGACTGCAAGAACCAAGTGCAACTCCTCTTGCAACTTTATCATCAATTTTAAAAATCTTAAAAATTAATTCTCCTACACTATAACCTATAATTCCACAGATAACTATAAATACCATAGAAATTTCTATAATTGCTCCAATTTTCTTTGAAATTTCATAACCTATAGCAGATGTTACAGACTTCGGCAACATCGAAAGTAAAATCTCTTTATTTATTCCAAAAATATTGAACAAAACGACTCCAATAATAACTCCAACCCCTATTCCAACTAAACATCCAAGCAATATTGGAAGAAAATATTTTTTTATAATATCTAAATTTTTATATAGTGGTACTGCCAGTACAACAGTTGCCGGTGCAACAAAAAAAGTTAATATATCCGCTCCTTGCTTATAATTAGTATATGGAATTTTAAAAATCAAGAGAACTAAGATAATTAAGATTGAAGATGTAACCATTGGACTTAAAAATTTTAATCCTAATTTTAATTGAATTTCATACCCTATTACAAATGTTATTATAGTTAAAAAAATACCAAAAAGTGGATTGTTAATTATTAATTCCATTTTTATCTCCTTTTACAAAAATCTTTACAAAAAAGGTTGTAACAAAAGCTGTAACAGTTATAGATACAACTACACTTATAAACAAAATTAAAAATATTTGTAAAAATTTTCCGTTAAAATGATGGAATTTATCTATAACTCCAATTACTAACGGTGTCATAAACAATGTAATACTTTCTAGTAAAAACCCTGAAACTTTTTCTATTTTCTTTAACTCAATTACTTTAAAATATAATAATGCAACTAAAAGTAACATTGACAAAATTGTAGCCGGAATTGGAGATTTAAAAATAACCTCCAAAATAGTTCCAATAAATAAAAAATTAAAATAATTAAGAATTCATAAATATGTTTAATACTAATCATCTCCTAAAATAATTTAAGGGTTATCTCTAACCCTTAAATTTCAAACTTATCATATTTCCCATATAATTCATCAAGATAAACCATAGCTAAAACAGTCGGACCTGTATGGCATCCTATTACTGCATCTACTCCGCTAATTAAAATATCGTCATTATTAAATTCACTCATCAATAATTCTTTTAACTCATTTGCCTTATCTTCACAATCTCCATGAAAAATAACAAGAGTTTGTTTATCTAAAACATTTGATCTGTTACTAATTATATCTACAAGTTTCTTTTTAAATGCCTTATGACCTCTGACTTTATCAAAAAAATTAAGTTTCCCCTCATCTTTCGAAACATCTAATATAGGGCAAATATTTAATAAATTGCCTATTATAAATTTAGTTTTATTTAATCTTCCTCCTCTATAAAGATAAGTTAAATCATCAACAGTAAAAATGTAATTAATGTGTTTTTTATAAAAATCAATATATTTTAAAATTTCTTCTATACTTTCATTTTCTTCAATCATCTTTGCAATTTTTATTACAAGAATACCGTATCCAAAACTAGCACCTAAACTATCTATCACATGAATCTTTGCATTTGAAAATTCGTCTAATAAATCATTTTTTACCATATTAGCAGTATTGAAAGTTCCTGAAAGTCCAGAAGACAAAGAAATATAAATAATTTCATTTCCAGCTAAAATTTCTTCCTTAAAAGTATCATAAAAATCTTTATATGATACCTGAGAAGTTTTATAATTGATTCCCTTAGCCATATTTTCAAATAATTTATATTTATCTATATCGTAATTTAAAATATATTCATTTTCTCCATCAGTAACTACCATATTAAAAATTCGGATTTTATATTTTTTTGCAATTTCTACAGGAATATCTGCTCCCATATCAGAAAATAACTTTATCATATTTACCTCCATTTTTAAAAAACTTACCTAGTCTATATAATATACTATTTTGGAATTTTTTGCAAGAAAAAAATAGTTTTAAAATAAAACTATTTTTTAAAATCCAATGTTTAATTTGTTATTACTAAATCCACAGGTAAATCAAATTCATTTGTTGGAACTTTTTCCACTATTTGTTCTTTAAATGCCAAAGCTATAGTATGTCCTTTATAATCTTTTAAATATCTATCATAATATCCCCCACCAAAGCCAATTCTATAATTATTTTTATCAAATCCTACTCCAGGTACTAATATTAAATCAATATCATTTTTTTCAACAATGTTTTTTTCAATTTCAGGAGGTGTTTTAATTCCATAATAACCCTCAATTAATTCATTCAAAGAATCTATTTTATAAAAAGTCATTTTTCTAGTTTCTTTTTCGCATATTGGTGAACATACTGTTTTACCCTCTTTTAATAATTTTTCAATTATAGGGTATGTGTTTATCTCCGTTCCAAATGGAATTGTTAATGCTACGCATTTAGCATTTTTAAAATTTCCATTTTCATACAATTTTTTATATAAAATTTCTTCAAATATTTTTCTATCTTCTTCAGATATTTTTTTAATTTTTCTTGAATTTGTTTTCTTATAATTTTTTTATCCATTAATAATCACTCACTCCCAAAAGTTTGCGAACTTCCCCCACAAAATATAAAGATCCAAATGCTGAAATTACATCTTCTTTATTTGAAATTTCAAAGGCTTTATCAATAGCATCTTGATAACTTTCAAAACTATAAACCTTTTTTTCAGTTAACGCTTCAATTTTTTCACTTAATTCATTAGCTTCCATTGCTCTTTCTGAATCTGGCCTTACAGTTAGAAAAACATCAAAACATGGAATAATTTTCTTTAGCATTTCATTATAATCTTTATCAGCTAACACTCCAAAAATTGCAATTTTTTTATTATTTTTATAGTAAAAATTCATATTTGAAATAAATTTTTCTATACCGTCAATATTATGTGCTCCATCTAAAATAAAATCTAGATTTTTAGAAACAAGTTCAAATCTACAAGGCCAATCAACTGTTGAAAATCCATTATATATACTTTCATTTGAAATATCAAAACCCATTTTTCTAAGCTCTAAAAGTAGCTCAAGAGAAATTGTAGCATTTTTAACTTGATGTGATCCAAGTAAATTTATTTTAAGTTTTTAAAATCTTTATAGTCAATAACTTGCCCTGATTTTTATTTTCCAATACTTTAATTTTAGATAAATCATTTACTATAACTTTAGAATTCTTAGATTTTGCAACTCCTATTATATTATCCATAATTTCAGTATCTTGGGAATATAGAACTAGAGGAACACCATCTTTAATTATTCCTGCTTTTTCAAGAGATATTTCTTTTATAGTATTTCCCAAAAATTGTTGATGATCAAAACTTATAGATGTAATTAATGTAATTAAAGGTTTGTTTATTACATTTGTAGCATCAAGTCTTCCACCTAATCCTACTTCCATAATAGCAAAATCACAATCTTCTCTGTAAAAATACAAAAATGCTAAAGCCGTTACAAGTTCAAAATCGGCCGGAAAAACTTCAAGAGTATTTGCAATTTCCCTTACCTCGTTCATTAATTCTATTAATTTATCTTCTGGAATATTTTTATTATTTATTCTAATTCTTTCTTCAAAATTGTAAATAGATGGAGAAGTAAACATCCCAACTTTATACCCTTGTGAAACTAAAACAGAATTTACAAAAGAAGTGCAGGAACCCTTACCATTGGTTCCTGCAATATGAATAATTTTTAATTTATCTTGTGGATTTCCTAATTTTTCCATAAGATTTTTTATATTTTGTAAACCTAATTTAACTCCACTGCAAACTTCTCCCCTGAGTTTAATCATTGCAGTTTCATAATCCATATTATTTTACCTTTTTTCTAGCGGCAATTAAACATTTTTCTGCTAAAACTGAAGTAGTTATTGATCCAATACCGCCTGGTACTGGATTAATATAACTTGCAATTTCAGAAACTTCATCAAAATGAACATCACCAGTTACCTTTCCATTTTCATCATAATTTGTTCCAACATCAACTACTATAGCTCCTTCTTTTACAAATTCTTTTGTAACAAAATGAGCTTTCCCAATAGCTGAAACTAAGACATCTGCATTTTTACATACTTCTTTTAAATTTTGAGTTCTACTATGACATACTGTAACTGTTGCATTCTTTGCCAATAATAACATTGCAACAGGTTTGCCGATAACATTACTACGCCCTAATACAACTGCATTTTTACCACTTAAATCTAAATCATAAAATTCTAACATTTTTATAACAGCAGCAGCAGTACAAGGAATGAAACTATCTTCTTTCGGATAGAAAACTTCTCCAATATTATATGGACTTACTCCATCAATATCTTTTTTAGGATTAATTTTCATTCCAACCAAATCATCGTCAATATGTGCAGGTAATGGTCTTAAAAGTAAAAAACCATCAACACTATCATCGTTTCCAATTTTTTCTAGTTCAGAAATAAAATTAGCTTCAGTAATATCTTCTGGATAGTGAAATTGAACACATTCAATTCCTAAAGAAGATAAAACTTTAATTGCTGCGTTTTCATAACCTATAGAATCACTTCTATCTCCAACTCTAATAAAACCACAAGTAGTAACTTTTCCTTTTTCTTTAAGTTCAGCAACTCCTGCTTTAATCTTTTCCTTTAAAGCAATTGCTACTTCTTTACCTTTCATTATTGTTGTCATAATAGTCTCCTTATTTTAAAAATCCATTAAATATTTCTTCAAACGCCTTGTTAGCAAGATTCGTTCCGTCTTTTAATAATTTCATGGATTTTTCATTTATCATCTTAATATTATCTTCATTTTTCATTGAAGAAGTGTTCGCAAAGACACTAAGACTTGCTCCTTTAAGAGCGGATTCTAAAAATACAGCTCCAGTTGCAACATCTCCAATAAGATTTTTGTTTCCAATTCTTATAAGTCTATCTACTAGACAAAGTGCTTCATAAGATTTTTCCATTATTTGTAATGGAATCATAGCAGCATTATAAAGATTTACTTCTAAAGCCTCTCTCTTTAATCTTTTTTCTTCGTCAGTATTTCTTGGCATCTTATAACATTGAGAAAGTGGATAAAAAGCATCCGCGTCTCCTTGAACTAATTCTTTTAAGGAAGTAATTAATTCATTATACTTTTTAATTTGTTCTTTAATCTCTTCTTCAACATCTTTAAATTTTTCATTACCAGTAGTATAAATTGCATCCATATTTAAAAGGGCAACTCCCAAAGCACCTACAAGGGCGGATGCTCCTCCGCCCCCTGGTACTGGTTGTTTATCTGATAATTCTTGAATAAATAAATTTATGGTTTTATCACACATTTTTTGTTCCATAAATTCCTCCTATTAACTAGAATAATCCAACTATCTTTCCGTCATCAGTAATGTCAATATTGTTTGCAGCAGGAACTTTTGGTAGTCCAGGCATAGTCATAATATCACCACTATAAGCAACTGCAAATCCTGCACCTGCAGCAATCTTTATATTTTTGATATTTACCTTAAATCCTTCTGGTCTACCAACTTTATTCTTGTCATCAGAGAATGAATATTGCGTTTTTGCCATACAGATAGGAACATTTTTAAAACCTAATTCTTCTATAGTTTTAATTTTCTTTTTAACTCCTGGAGAGAATGTTACACCAGAACCTCCATAAACCTTTTGAACGATTTTATTTAATTTTTCTTCTAAAGAGTCTTCAATATCATATATTTGATTAATTGGTTTGTCATTTTCTGCAAGTCTTACAA
The DNA here is from genome assembly GCF_000214475.1 of Parvimonas sp. oral taxon 110 str. F0139. GTDB lineage: Bacteria > Bacillota > Clostridia > Tissierellales > Peptoniphilaceae > Parvimonas. The sequence continues at coordinate 364,359 of NZ_AFII01000001.1, forward strand.
CTTCATGAGCAAGGTCAACTGCACCTTCTCCACCTTTTGCCCAAACATCTGAAAGAACAACATTAACACCTAATTCCTTACATTTAGTTTCAATCAATTGAATTTCTGCATCAGTATCTAATGGAAATTTGTTAATTGCAACAACACAAGGAATGCCAAATAGATTTTGCATATTTTCAACATGTTTTAGTAAGTTTGGAAGTCCTTTTTCTAAAGCAACTAAATCTTCATTTCCTAATTCTGTCTTAGCAAGTCCACCATGCATCTTTAAGGCTCTTACAGTAGCAACAACTACAACTGCATTAGGATTTAAACCTGCAAATCTACATTTAATATCTAAGAACTTTTCAGCTCCTAAGTCAGCTCCAAAACCAGCTTCAGTAACAACATAATCAGAATATTTCAATGCTAATTTTGTAGCAATTATACTATTACAACCATGAGCTATATTAGCAAAAGGTCCACCATGAATAAATGCAGGAGTATGTTCTAATGTTTGAACAAGATTTGGCTTGATAGCATCCTTTAATAATGCCGCCATTGCACCTTGAGCATTCAAATCTTTTGCTGTTACTGGTTCACCCTTTCTATTGTAAGCAACAATGATTTTTCCTAATTTTTCCTTTAAATCTTTTAAATCATTTGATAGACATAAAATAGCCATTACTTCAGATGCAACTACTATTTCAAATCCATCTTCTCTTGGAACACCATTTGCTTTTCCGTTTAATCCATCTACAATAAAACGAAGTTGTCTATCATTCATATCAACAACTCTTTTTAATGTAATAGTTCTGGAATCGATATCTAATTCATTTCCATGATTAATATGATTATCTAACATAGCAGCTAATAAGTTATTAGCAGCACCAATAGCATTAAAATCTCCAGTAAAGTGTAAATTTATATCTTCCATAGGAACTACTTGTGCGTATCCACCACCTGCAGCACCACCTTTAACTCCAAAAACCGGTCCTAAAGAAGGTTCTCTTAATGCAAGAGATGTTCTTTTTCCTATTTTATTTAGTCCATCACCAAGCCCAACAACAGTAGTAGTTTTACCTTCTCCTGCAGGAGTTGGAGTTATAGCAGTTACTAAAATTAACTTTCCATTTGGTCTTTCGTTATAATCTTTCAATTCATGTATATTCAACTTTGCTTTATAGTTTCCGTAAAGTTCAATAGCTTCTTCCGGAAATCCTAAGTAATCAGCTACTTCTCTGATAGGTTTCATTTTTGCTTCTTGAGCAATTTGCACATCTGTCTTCATAAAAGTCCTCCTTTTTAATTTAAAAACATTTATTGGGAATCGTTATTCCCTTTATTCAGTATACAATTTATTTAATAATATGTCAATATCTTTTATTCTAAAAAGAATCTTATATCAATGTAAAATAAACTATGCACCTATAGAATAAAATACCCTTATAAATAAAAAGCAAAACAGATTTTATTATAAAATTATATAATTGTTAATATCATGATGAACGTTTGTTTATTATTAAAAATATAAAGATTATAGTATAAATTTATAAATATATTATCAATTTTTACAAATAAATATTTTTAATATCAGAAATATAATATAAAAAAAGTTGGACTATAATTTAATAATCCAACTTTTTATAATATTTTTTAATTCTTTTATTTCTTTCTTAACACTTTAGAAACTTCAGCAACAACAAAAGGTAAGAATGCAAGTGGTATCGCAACTGCTAACTCTTTTATTCCTAAAAAAACAGTATCAAAGTATGGTTGTAAGAAAGGTACATATACAACTACTAACATCATAAAGAAAGATAATGCCGTTCCATATACCAATGTTTTATTTGAAAATATTCCAATATGGAATAATGTGAATCTACTACTTCTAACAGAGTAACTTCTTAGTAGTTCTGCTGTTATAAGTGTAAAGAAAGCCACTGTTCTTGCTCCTTCAATATGATTAGGATAATGATGCATTCCATAGAAATATGCTCCAAGTGTTGCAACTGTAATTGCTAAGGATTGAGAAATTATACTATAAAGCATTTCTTTATCTAAAATTGCCTCATTTGGATTTCTTGGTGGAACTTGCATAATATCTTCATCACCTTTTTCAACTCCAAGTGCTAGTGCAGGAAAACTATCTGTGACTAAATTTAACCAGAGTAATTGAATTGGTATAAACGGTACAGGTATATTTAAAAGAATAGATATTAAAACTATTAAAATTTCTCCTACATTACAAGATAATAAGAAAGAAACAAACTTTTTAATATTTGAGTAAATTATACGACCTTCATGAACTGCTGATACTATTGTGGCAAAATTATCATCTGTTAAAATTACATCTGAAGTATTTTTTGCAACATCTGTTCCTGTTATTCCCATAGAAACACCAATATCAGCTCTCTTAATTGCAGGAGCATCATTTACCCCATCGCCTGTCATTGCAGCAATATGTCCGTTTTTCTTTAAAGCACTAACTATTTGCACTTTATTTTCAGGACTTACCCTTGCAAAAACTCGTGTAGTTTTGACAACTTCACAAATTTCTTCTTCAGTCATTTTGTTAAGCTCACGACCCATAATAGCCTTTGAATTTTCATCTAAAATTCCTAAATCTTTAGCTATAGCGACTGCAGTTTCTAGATAATCTCCAGTAATCATTATAGGAATTATTCCTGCTTTTTTACATTCTTTGATTGCTTCTTTTGCTTCCGGCCTTGCAGGATCAATCATTCCCATAAGACCAACAAAAACCATATCTCTTTCAATATTTTCTGAAGTTTTTTCTTCAGGTAATGAGTCAAATTTTCTATATGCAAATGCTAAAACACGAAGTGCTTGTTTAGCAAATTGACTATTTTGTAAAAGAACTTTTTCTTTTAATTCTGAAGTAAATTCTTCTTCTTTTCCATTAATTAAAATATATTTACAATTATCTATAACTATATCAGGTGCACCCTTTGTAGCAGATATAACATTAGATGAAAATACATTTTCATTAAATGTTGTCATCATCTTTCTAGTTGAATCAAATGGTATTTCTGCTACTCTTTTATGATTGTTATTTAATTCATCTTTAGTAATGCCAACTTTTTCTGAAAGAGTAAGCAATGCACCCTCAGTAGGATCTCCTGCTATTCTATACATATTATCATCTTTAAGTAGTTTTGCATCATTAACAAGAGTCGAAATTTTAGAAATTGAAATAAAATTTTCTATTTCTTTAGCATTAACTTTTTCTCCGTTTAAATATATATCTCCAACAGGTTCATAACCAGTTCCTTCTACATCATAAACTAGATTATTTACAAAAACTTTTTTTACCGTCATTTCATTTTGAGTAAGAGTTCCTGTTTTATCAGAACAAATTACTGTTGTAGTTCCTAATGTTTCAACTGCTAAAAGTTTTTTTACTATAGCATTCTTTTTTACCATTTTTGTCATACCGAGAGATAAAACTATTGTAACTATTGCTGGCAACCCTTCAGGAACCGCTGCAACAGCTAGTGAAATTGCAGTTAAAAGCATAAGTAAAAACTGTTGTTTATACAAAAGCCCAACTATAAATACTACAATACAAACTCCTATTGTTATCAGTCCAAGAGATTTTGAAAGACCAGCTAGCTTCTTTTGTAGTGGAGTGTCTTCATCTTCAAAAGAATCAAGAGTTGTTGCAATTTTACCAATTTCCGTATTTTCTCCAGTAGAGACTACTACTCCTTTTCCTCTACCATAAGCAACAATAGTAGAAGAGTAAGCCATATTTTCTCTATCACCAATCTCAATTTCTCCATCATAAATCTTATCTGAAAATTTTTCAACAGGTACAGATTCACCAGTTAAAGAAGCTTCATCAATCTTTAAAATAAAACTTTCAATTAATCTTAAATCTGCTGGAATAATATCACCTGTTTCAAGTTCTACAATATCTCCAACCACAATTTCTGGAGAAGGAATATGAATTAATTTTCCATCTCTATAAACTTTTGCCATTGGACTAGCCATTTTTTGTAAAGCTTCTATAGCTTTTTCTGCTTTTCCCTCTTGATTAAGTGAAAGAATTGCATTAACAATTACAATAGCTATGATTATAAAAGCATCTGTTATTTCACCAACTATAGCTGACATAATGCAAGCTCCAATTAAAATTAAAATCATAGGGTCTTTAAATTGGTCAATAATTTTTGAAAGAAGTGATTTTTTATTCTTTTCTTTTAACTCATTTCTTCCATTTTTTTCTAAAAGCTCTAAAGCTTTTTTACTTGAAAGTCCATTTTTATCATCGCTTCCAAGTTCATTGATACATTCATCAACACTTTTGTTGTACCAAAACATAATTTATCCTCCTTGAATTAAGGCTTTTTTTGCATAAAAAAAACCTTGTTTAATGAAATTAAACAAAGGTCTTGCTTCCTATTGAAATAGTTAGGTGTTTAGCCGGGATAAACCGTATTGACGACTAAACAAAATTAGCTACTCCCCTTTATTAGTTATATTATACTAAATTTTAAAAAATTTTTCAAGTAATTTTAAATAAAAATAATACTACAACATTTCGCTAATCTTTGCATTGAATGAATATTTAAAACTTTATTTTTTAACATTAACCTCAACATTCTATAATGTTTTATATCGAGATAGTTCCTAGAAATCTTGCTGTTTCACAAAAAAGGTGTTTTAAAAAATTTTTAAAACACCTAAAAATTTATTTTTTATAATTCTAACAGCAGTACCTGAGCAAGTAACCATCATCATTCCATTTGATGCTCCAAGCATTTCATAATCCATTTTTAGTCCAACTACAGCATTAGCTCCAATTTCATTAGCTCTTTCAGTAATCTCATCTAAACTATCGTCTCTTGCACCCATCAATTCTTTTTCATAAGAAGATGAACGTCCACCAAATATATCTCTTAGACCTGCTTTAAAATCTTTTAAGAAACTTACTCCAGTAATAACTTCACCGAAGACAACTCCCTTATATTCAACAATTTCATATCCTTCAATATTATTTGTAGTTGTAATAATCATAGAAATATCCTCCTTTTTTTATAATATTAACACACTTGTAAAATGTTATCAATAGTTTTTCTACTAATATATAAATTAATAAAGGATATTCTATTTTGTTTTATTTTACTTTTTCTAATACAATATTACCTTTTTTACATCTAAAAATAATTTTTCATCACTTAAAATTTGATTCTTTAAAATTTCATCTGCAATTTTATTTTCAAGTTCTGATTTAATAATTCTTTCAAGAGGTCTTGCTCCATAAGACTTATCAAAGCCCATATCAGATAATTTTTTATTATTTTATTACTATATCCAATATTTAACCCAATATTTTTAAGTCTTTTTTTCAGTTTTTCTAGTAAAAGTTCTGTAATTTTCAATATGTCTTTTTCATCTAATTTTGAAAATACAATTATATCATCTACCCTGTTTAAAAATTCAGGCTTAAACATAATTTTTAGTTCAGAATTAACAATTTCTTTAATTCTATCATATTCCTTTTCTTCTTCATCCTTTTTTGAAGAAAATCCTAATGTATTCTTCTTTTCGATTGCAGATGCTCCTACATTAGAAGTCATAATAATTACTGTATTTTTAAAATTTACAGTTTTTCCTTGTGAATCTGTAAGTCTTCCATCATCAAGAATTTGAAGTAACATATTAAATACATCTGGATGTGCTTTTTCAATCTCATCAAACAAAACTACACTATATGGTTTTCTTCTTACCGCTTCAGTTAAATATCCACCTTCTCCATATCCAACATATCCAGGAGGAGACCCAACTAGTTTAGAAACTGTATGTTTTTCCATATATTCACTCATATCAATTCTAATCATATTCTCTTCAGATTCAAATAAAAGATTTGCTAATGATTTTGCAAGATAAGTTTTTCCAACACCTGTAGCTCCAACAAATATAAAACTACCAATAGGTTTACTACCCAAAGATACTCCTGCTCTAGATCTCTTTATAGCATTAGTGACTCTATCAATAGCAGTTCCTTGTCCAATAACTATATTCTTTAAATTATCAGAAAGAGATAGATATTTTTGACTTTCCTTTGCTGTCAATCTATTAACTGGAATTTTACTCCAGTCTGAAACAACTTTTGCAATATCATCATACTTTAAAATTAAATTTTCATTATTTTTCTTATCTTTTTTTATATCTTTAAGTTTTTTATATCTTCTAGATTTTGTTCATACTTATTTTTTGATTCTTGAGCTTTTAAAAACTCTTGATTTTCAACAAATTGTTTAATTTCTGATTTTAACTTTATATTTTCTTCTTTCAAATAAATGATATCATCTGGATTCAAATATGATTTTATTCTTAACATAGATCCAGCTTCATCAATTAAGTCAATTGCCTTATCAGGTAGAAATCTATCTGTTAAGTATCTATTAGATAATTCTACAGCAGCTTTTATTGCTTCGTCTGTGATTACTATCCCATGATGTTTTTCATACTTTTCTTTTAATCCTATTAATATGTTTATAGTTTGACTAACTGTAGGTTCTAAAACTTCTATTGGTTGTAATCTTCTTTCAAGAGCAGAATCTTTTTCAATATGTTTTCTATATTCATCAATTGTTGTGGCACCAATTAATTGTATTTCTCCTCTAGCTAAAAATGGTTTTAAAATATTAGCAGCATCAATAGATCCTTCACTACCACCGGTTCCAACAATATTATGAAATTCATCAATAAACACAATTGCATTTTTATTTTTCATAATTTCATTTAACGTATCTTTTACTCTTTTTTCAAAGTCTCCACGGTACTTACTTCCTGCAAGCATAGCTGGTAAATCTAAACTATAAATTGTTTTATTTTCTAAAAACTCTGGAACATTACCTTCAACAATTCTAAGAGCAAGGCCTTCTACAATAGCTGTTTTCCCAACTCCAGCTTCTCCAATTAGAATTGGATTATTTTTTGTTCTTCTTAGTAAAATCTGCAAGATTCTATCTATTTCTTTATCTCTACCAATAACTTGGTCAATCTTTCCTATTTTTGCTCTTTCATTTAAATTAATGGTAAATTTATCTAAAGTTTCTGTCGTTATTCCACCATTATCTTCAGTATCTGAAGCAAAATTTATCTTTTCTTTTATATCAGCAGAAATACCTTCAGGACTTATATTTGCATCAATAAGCATTTTATACGCAAGACTTGTTTTTAGTTCCATTAATGAAATTAAAAGATGACAGGGTAAAACTTGAACATTATCAGATTCCATTGCAATATTAACTGCATTATCAACAACTTTCTTTGCATTTTTTGATAATTTACTTGCAACATTTGTAAAATCACCAAAACCCTTTTTATCTATTAAATAACCCTTTAAAGAATTATAATTTGCACCAGCAGAAACAAGACACTCAGTCTCTCTACTGTTTATCTTCAAGAATGCAAGTAATATATGTTCAGTACCGATATAATCATCTTTTAAATAAAAAGCTTCATTAACAGCATAACGAATAAACTCATCCACACTTCTAATTACATTTTCATACATACAATCACCTCTCCTAAATTAACTTTATAATTATATTTAAAAGTTCTTTATCGCTCTCTTTATCATTTAAAAAAGTTAAACTTCTTATACTCATAAGACATTTATACAGTAAATTTATATCATAATCTACAATAAGTTCTAAACTTTGCAATAATATACAAAGAGAAATAAATTTACTAACTATAAATGGAGTTATATTTTCTCTATTTATCAGAATTTTTTTAAGTTTTTCATATTTTTCTCTATAGTAGTCAGTTTTTATACCTAAAAGCTTCCTACGATTATCTATTTCTAAATTTACTATCTCACTAATATATTTATCCATTTTTCTAATTGCTGAAAATTCTTCTGATTTAGGATTGGAAAATTCTGCAATATAAAAATCATCACATAATCCTATTTTTGATAAAGAATAAAAATTTATCCCCATTTTTTTCATTTTCTTTTCTAAAAATTCAGTTGTTTTATAGTATTTCAAAGATGGAATATGTAAAACACTAATCATTTTTAATCCATTACCTATTAAGTTAATGTCTTCAAAAACATATCCAAAATTTGTATTAAATGAAAAATCAAGTTCTTCCTCTAAATCAGATTCTAATCCATAAGCAAAATGTCCGCATCTCAGAAAATTTACTCCCGGAAGTTTTCCTGTAAATCTAAGATGTTCTCTAATATTTATATTCATATAAACAAATCCATCATCTCTTGATGCTATATATGAATTTTCTCTAAAAATATCATTTGAATCTATAAAAAGTCCATCATTATAATATTTTATGATTTGTTTTTTTGAATTCACTTTTTCAAAGGAAAATCTATCACTATAATACAATTTATAGAATGAAGAACAAATTTTATTATATAAGTTAATTTCGTCATTAAAAGTTAACATATAATTAAAATTATAACCTTTTACATTTCTATAAACATCAACTTGACTTGAAAGGGAAATATATTTTTCAGAAATTTTTCCTAAGAAATTACTCATTAATTTTTCTCCTAAGTTTAAGATTTTTATTTTCTAAATCTTCAATAGTATTTTTTAAAACATCACATTTTAAAAATTCTTCAGCCTCTATACAATGATTCAACTCTCTTTCTAAGTCCGCAATTTTTATTATATTATCAAAATAAATCTTTGTATATTCAGGTACCTTACCCTTATATTTTTTAAAATCGTCCCTTAATAATCTATCGAGAATATCTGAATAAATAAGACTTGGTTTTAATTTCTTTTTTCTTATCAATTTAAAAATTGTTTCATAACAACATGGACATACTGTTCGATTTGTAAAAATCATATCCTTTACAGATGTTTTACATCTTTTACATTTAACATTTGAATTAGAAATTTGACCTTTAAAATTAGAAAACAAATCATCTTTTTCACTAGATTTTAAAAATTCAAATAAATTGTCATATTCATTATCTGATATTTCTTTTTCATAACTAATTGTTGCAATTTTCCTAGTCATTTTTCCTCCCAAATGAATATAGAATATTTAGTAATATATTTGCTCTTAAACTATCTTTTGCTTTAGTATCAATACAAAGAGAGTTATCACTTATAGCATGTAATATAATAAATCTTTCTCTTTTTGTAATATATCCTAATTCAAACAATCTGTCTACAATCCTTCTACCTTCATTAAAAGTAATTACATTATTTTCTAAATAATCAAAAACAGAATTAAAAAATACATCTTCATTTGAAAGAGTAGAAATTTTTATATAACCACTTCCTCCTCGATGACTTTCAATATAATATCCATTTGTAGAGGAAAATCTAGTTGTTAAAACATAATTTATTTGAGAAGGTGCACAAGAAAATTTACTTGCTAAATCATTTCTACCTATCTCAATAATTCCATCTTCCGAATTTTCTAACATTTCTTTCAAAAATTTTTCAATAACATCACTAATACCTGCCAAAAGAACACCTCCTGACCTACTTTGACCTTTATTATATTATACCCAATGATTTTTACTATTTTACATTTTAAAAAACTTTTTAAGTTTCAAAATATTTTCTATATCAAAAAAGTTGAGTAAATTTTTAATATTAACTCAACTTTATTATTGTGAAACAACAAGGTTCCCTGGATCCACCCAATGCGAAGCATCGTGGAAGGGTGGGGTTCTTATTTTAAACTAATCATATTATTAGAGTTTATTATCCAACTGCAGTCATAACCTTTCCAATATAATAAATTCCATAAAGTAATGCTGCAACAAATAACAATCTAAACATATAAGTTAAACTAGTAGAAAAAAATCTCTTTTCTTCTGCAGTATTTCTATGAAAACTCAAAATAAAAGTTATAAACTTAAGTAGAATACTTAATATAAAAATAATAAAACCATATCTAAAAACTATTCCTACTATAAAAAACCAATTTCATAACTTATCATTCCAAGAGAAAAACCAATAACAAAACTCAAAATTAAAAATAAATCCAACGCTATTGAACACCTAAATAAGAATTTTATTATAGTTTCTTTATCTTTTGTAAAAATATTTAATAAATTATTAATTTTATTATACATACAAATCTCCAATACAGTAATTACAATACTATGGTGATTATAGCATATTACTTTTATATAATCAATTTATTCCTATGATTTTAAAATTTATTAACAAGAAAAGCAATGAAATATTTCGTTCATTGCTTTTTATATTCAATATTAAGTTATAAGTTTCTAATTAAAAATTATTCAAAATATATCTAACCGTATTCTTTACATTTTCTTTAAATTTAGCAAATCCCTTAAGTTTTTTTGTAGGGAATTCATTTCCATAAAGAATCTCATAAGCTTTCAAAGCTTTATTTACCTTATTAACATAATTTTTCGTTTCAGCTGAAGGTATAGTATATAGACTGACTCCATCACTAGAATATTTTGAGTCTTTCAACCAAGTTTTCACATTTCCTATACCACCATTATAGGCCGCATAAACTGTATCCATATTACTAAAATTTTGCATTAAATATTTTAAATAGTATGTTCCAACTTTAACATTAGTTTCGGGATCATTTAAATCTAAAGAATTAGCATCAACATTTAATAACTTTGCTACATGTTTAGCGGTATCAGGTAAAACTTGCATTAGACCTTTAGCATTAACTTTACTTACTGCATCGCTTTTGAAATTACTTTCAACTCTCATAATGGCTAGAACTACTTTAGGATCTACACCATATTCATTTGAATATTTTTGTATTTCTTCAATATAATTTACTGGATAATTCTGACCACCATAATATACAGCACCTAAAAATAGTGCCTTACATATAATAACTATAGTAACTATGGTTATTAATACTTTTTTCCAAACTTTCATTTTCTTTTTCTTTTTGACTTCATCTTTTTTTTCTTCTTCAACACTTTCTTCAAAAAATTCTTCGTTAGAATTAGCTATTTCACTTTTAACAGAATTAGTATCATCTTCTTTAATATCATCACGTACTGAACTTAAATCTGTTAATTTTGTTTTTTTCATATCTAATGAATCTTGATTATCTAAATTTTCTAAATCAATATTTTCAGTGTTTTGTTCTTGAAAAAATATTGGTTGTCTTTGTTCATCAATAATTTTAGAATTGTCTAGATTTTGCTCTTCAGAAATTTCTTTTTTAGAGTCAATATCTTCAATTTTTTCTGGTACGACCTCTTCTTCAGTTATTTTTCTAAAAGCACCAGTATCATCATTTTTATCATCAAGATTTTCTTCGATTTTATCAGTTTCGCTTTCCTTCTTATTTTTCTTTAATCTTCCAAAAAACCCCGACTTTTTTTGTTCGTTTATACAACTATTCTTAAAAAATAAATCAAGTTTATTTTTTAAATCTTCAAAATTTCCGTTATTCTCAACAGTTAAAATATCATAGTTTTCATTTTCAAACTCTGATTGAATTTCCATAATTCTATGAGCAATTTCTTCAGTCATTCCCTTTCTTTCCATTAGCCTTTTAAATCTAACTTCATCACTTGCTGTTATATTCCATACTTCATCAATATCAATTAATTTTTCTAATCTATCTATTGATTCATTTAATAGTGGAATTTGTAAAAAAACAACATCTGCATCAGAGTTCTTAGCTATATTAACCATATTTTTTAAAATGACTGGATGAGTTAAAGAATTTAGCTTTTCTCTATTTTCATCACTAAAATAAATTGTTCTTCTTAGCTTTCCTTTTGATATATTACCCTTCTCATTTAAAATGCTATCTCCAAATTCTTTTACTAGAATTTTATAAAGTTCAGCACCTCTTTTATATAACTCTTTAATTTGATCATCTGCATCCAAAACTAAATAATTTTCATTTTTTCCTTAATAAAATTAGCTAAACTGCTTTTACCACTAGCAGCCTGACCTGTAATAACAATATATTTCTTATTTTGACTCATACCAATTCCTCCCTTCACAAACATCAACTTTCAATGGCAAATCTAATTTATATACATTTTCCATAGAATCTTTTAATATCTTCTTAACAATTTCTTTTTCACTTTCTTCACACTCTATAATAAGCTCATCATGAATTTGTAAAATTAATTTTGCATTAACATTTTCTGAATTCAATCTTTCATAAACTTTAATCATAGCAAGTTTTATAATATCTGCTGCACTTCCTTGTATAGGAGTATTCAAAGCAATTCTCTCTCCAAAACTTCTAATATTAAAATTTTTTGAATTAATTTCTGGAATATATCTCTTCCTGTCCAAAATAGTTGTTACATAGCCATCTTTCTTAGCTTTATTAACTATTTCTTCCATATATTTCTTTATACTAGGATAAGTATTCAGATATCCATCAATATACTGTCTAGCTTCATTTCTTGTAATATTTAAATCTTTTGAAAGACCATAATCGCTTATTCCATAAACTATTCCAAAATTAACAGCCTTTGCACTTCTCCTTTGATTATCTGTAACCTCATTAATAGGAACACCAAAAACTTCACTTGCTGTTTTATAATGTATATCTAAATCATTTTTAAAAGAATCAATCATAACAGAATCTTTAGACAAATGTGCTAAAACTCGAAGCTCAATTTGTGAGTAATCCGCATCAATAAATACTTTATTTTTATCTGCTACAAATACCTTTCTAATATTTTTTCCTTCTTCACTTCTTATTGGAATATTTTGTAAATTAGGATCTACTGAACTAAGTCTTCCAGTAGCAGTAATCATTTGTTTAAAAGAAGTTCTAACTCTACCATCATCCATAATATATTCCAATATACCATCTAGATAAGTTGAAATTAATTTATTCAAAGACCTATACTTTAAAATATAATCTGCAATCTCATGCTTTTTAGATAGTTTTTCTAAAACTTCAACATCTGTTGAATATCCTGTTTTTGTCTTTTTTACAACAGGCAATTTCATTTTGTCAAATAAAACTACCCCAAGTTGTTTTGGAGAATTAAGATTAAATACTTCACCTGCTAATTCATATACCTTTTGTTCATACTCATTTGCAAGTTTAGAATACTCCTCATTTAATTCCTTAATCATATTTTTATCTACTAAAACACCCGTATTTTCCATATCTGCTAATACTTTTACTAAAGGTTTTTCAACATTTTCGTACAACGAAATCAAATTATTTTCTTTGCATTTTTCAATAAAAATATTGTATAATTTATAAATAGCAAATACATTTTGAGAAATATATTTAAAAATAATATCCTCTTCAAATTCAAAAAAAGTCTTTTTATTCTTTCCTTTTCCTGATATCTCTTTTAGGTCTAGAATTTCTAAATGCAATAATTCGTTGCTTACTTTTCCAATGTCATAATTTCCTTTATTAGAATCAAATAAATATTCTAAAATCATAACATCTTCATAATTTTTAAATTCTAAATTATTTTTTAATGCAAAAAACAATTCTTCTTTTATATCATAACCAATTATATTTACATCTAAATTACAAAACTTTTCAAAATCAGATAGCTCAAAATCTTTACAAATATAAGCTTTCTTGTTACAGTTTGAATAAATTCCAGTATAAAACTTTTCCCTATAAATATATCCTTTATCAGAGAAAAATTTTATTGATATTGCATCATCATTTTTTATTTTTTCAAAAATTTCTGAAAAATTAATAACCTCAAAATCAACTTTTTGACTTATTTTTACGTCATTTTCTTTCTTTATATCTTTAAAATGCTTGCTTATAATACTCCTAAACTCTAAATTTTCTAATTTTTCAAGATATTCATTAGAAACATCTTTAATTTCAAAATCTTCAATATTTCTTGCAATAGGAACATTCAAAAAAATCTCTCCGAGATATCTACTCAAATAGGCCTTATCCTTTTCATTCTCAAGATTTTCTTTTAATTTCCCTTTAAGACTATCTAAATTTTCATATAAATTTTCAAGATTACCATATTCTTGGATTAACTTTAAAGCAGTTTTTTCTCCAACTCCTTTAACTCCAGGTATATTATCTGAACTATCTCCTTGAAGAGCTTTAACATCAATAAGCTGTTTAGGAGAAAGTCCATATTCTTCAAAAATTGATTCATTATTCATAAGTTTAATTTCACTTATACCTTTTTTAGTTAAATAAACTAAAATATTCTCATCAACCAATTGTAAATAATCTCTATCTCCTGTGAAAATATCTACTTCAAAACCTTCTTTTTGAGCAAGTTTTGCTATAGTTCCTAAGATGTCGTCAGCTTCATATTCATCAAGTTCTAAATAATTTACATTCATAGAAGAAAGCAAATCTTTTAAAATTCCAAATTGGTAAGTTATTTCATTAGGTGCTTTATCACGAGTTCCTTTGTAATCTGCAAATTCATTATGTCTAAAAGTTTTTGACCCTTTATCAAAGGCAACAAAAACATGAGTAGGCTTTATTAATTCTAATGCCTTATAATACATATTTAAAAAGCCATAAACTCCATTAACAAAAACACCATCTTTAGTTGTTAAATTTCTTATTGCATAAAAAGCCCTAAAAATAAGACTTGACCCATCAATTAAAAGTATTTTTTTCATTTTATTCTCCAAAATTATAATATAATCTATTACCAAAATGTATTATAAAGTACATACATAAATATTATATCATATTTTTATATATAATGTCTAAATTACTATTATAGATAATCCATATTTTATTAGTTAATAAAATAAATATTATTTATTATTAAAAATACTCATTTATATAAAAAATTTGGCATATATATTAATTTTATGATATAATTACAATGATTATATTATTTTGAATGGAGTTATTATGTTTAAGTTTAATTTTAATGATAAAAAATACAAAAATATACATTTCATCGGTATTGGTGGAATTAGTATGAGTGGAATTGCTAAACTACTTTTAAAAAAGGGATATAATATTTCTGGAAGTGACAGAAATACTTCTAAAGAAATTCAAATATTAGAACAAAATGGAGCAAAAATATTTATAGGTCAAAAAAAGGAAAATATTGAAAATCCTGATTTAATTGTATATACAGATGCAATTTTACCGGATAATGAAGAATTAATAAAAGCAAAATCTATTGGAGTTCCTTGTGTAACAAGAGGACAGTTTTTAGGTGCATTGATGAGAAATTATACTCATTCTATTGCAATTTCTGGGTCACATGGAAAGAGTACAACTACGAGTATGATTTCAAAAATTTTAATTAATTCCCCATTTGATCCATCAATTTTAATTGGTGGAAATTTAGATGAAATTGACGGAAATGTTCTATGTGGAAACGAAGATTATCTTGTAACAGAAGCCTGTGAATTTAAGGCAAATATTCTTCATTATTATCCTAGTATGGCTATTATTCTAAATATAGATGAAGATCATTTAGATTTCTATAAAAACTTAGATCATATTGTAGATACTTTTATAGGATATATGAAAAATTTGGATGAAAATTCAAAAGCTATAATTAATATTGATGATCCAAACTGTCTTCCCCTATTAGAACATATCAAAGGAGAAACTATTACATTTGGTATAAATAATGAAAATGCTACTTATAACATTACAAATATAAGTTTTGATAAAGTTGGTCATCCTTGTTTTGATATTGAAAATGAAAAATTTGGAAAACATCATTTTTGTTTAAATATAATAGGAAGACATAATATTTACAATGCAGCTGCTGCTATTATAGCTACTTATGAAACAGGAATAGATGTTGAATATATTAAGAATGCTATTTCAAAATATAAAAATTTACACAGAAGAATGGAAGTTTATGGAGTAATAGGTAATGGTAAAAAAGCTACTATTCTAACTGATTATGGACATCATCCAAGAGAAATTAAAAGTTGTCTAAGTTCAATTGCTGAACATAAAGAAGGCAGACTTGTATGTATTTTCCAACCACACACTTATTCAAGAACAAAAGCTTTATTAAATGACTTTGCAAAATGTTTTGATGATTGTGATGAAGTTATTGTTACTGAGATTTATGCTGCAAGAGAAAAATTCGATCCTACTATTCATTCAATAGATTTAGTTGAAAAACTAAATAAAAATGGAGTAAATGCTATATACCTAAAAACATTTGAAGAAGCAAGAGATTATATCTTTGAAACATTTAAAGATAAAGATACTATAATTACAACAGGATGTGGAAATCCACATGAACTTGCAAAAATGATTGTAGAAGATTATAAATAATTAAAAGAAAAAGACAGAAAATATAAAATTTTCTGTCTTTTTTTTTATCTTGGTAAAAAACCAACTTTTTTATAAACTTTCCTAAGTGTTTTAGTTGCATAATAGGATGCTTTATCTGCTCCTTCTTTCATAACTTTTTCAAGATATGCCTTATCTGAAATAAATTCTTTGTAGTTATCTCTTAGCGGTTTTAAACTATCTGCAATTAATTGTCCTAAATCTTCTTTAAACACCGAATAATTTTCGTTTTTATATTTTGCCACAATTTCATCACTTGTTTTTCCACTAAAAGCAATATACATATTTATTAAGTTTTTTAGTCCTTTTTGTTCATCATTATAATCGAAATTTCCAAGACTATCAGTTACAGATTTTTTAATTTTTCTCTTGATAGTTTCTTCATCATCAAGAAGTAGTATAAATGAATTAACATCTTCATCAGATTTACTCATCTTCTTTTCAGGATTTTTAAGACTCATAATTTTACCAGTTTCTTTTCCAATTATTCCTTCAGGAACTACAAAAGTATCTGAATATTTATTGTTAAATCTTTCAGCTAAGTCTCTTGCAAGCTCTAAATGTTGTTTTTGATCAACACCAACAGGAACTAAATCTGTTTGATATAGTAAAATATCTGCAGCCATTAATACGGGATAAGTAAACAAACCTGCATTTAGATTTTCTTCAGATTTTTGTGATTTTTCTTTAAATTGAGTCATTCTATTAAGTTGTCCCATATAACTCATACAACTTAAAACCCAAGATAATTCAGCATGTTGAGGTACATGTGACTGAACAAAAAGAGTAGATTTATCAGGTTCTAATCCTGATGCTAAAAATATAGCCATTAAGTCCAATGTTCTTTCTCTAAGTAATTTAGGCTCTTGTGGTACAGTTATAGAATGTAAATCTGCAACATTAAAAAAACATTCATATTGATCTTGTAAACTCTTAAAATTTCTTATAGAACCTAAATAATTTCCTATTGTTAGTTGACCTGAAGGCTGTAATGCACTATAAACTATTTTTCCCATATTCAAATCCTCCAATCATAAGATTTTAATAAAAAAGGTCAATCCTAATCTAATTAGAATATTGACCTATTTCTGTTATTTATTTTTCTTCTTTTTCTTTATCTTTTTTAGGCTTTTCAAGTAAGGCTTTTCTTGACAATTTAATCTTTCCTTGATTGTCAATTTCTATTACTTTAACTTCAACTACATCTCCAACTTTAAATAAATCTTCAACTTTATTTAATCTTTCGTGAGTCATATTTGAGATATGAAGTAAGCCTTCCTTACCTTTAATAAGTTCAACGAATGCTCCAAAATTTGTGATTGTCGTAATTACACCACTGTAAATTTCTCCAACCTCAATTTCTTTAACAATTTCATTAATCATTTCTTTTGCTCTTTCACCATTTTCTCTTGAATCAGCTGTAATTGCAATGCGTCCGTCATCAAAAGTATCAATCTTAACTCCTGTTTCATCAATAATCTTATTGATAACTTTTCCACCCGGTCCAATTACTTCTCTAATTTTTTCTGGTAAAATTTGCATAGTAAATATCTTTGGAGCATATTTTGACATTTCTTCACTTGGAGTTGCTATACAGTCATTCATAATTGATAAAATGTGAAGTCTTGCTCTTTTTGCTTTTTCTAGTGCGGTTGCCAAAATTTCTCTACTAATACCATCAATTTTAATATCCATTTGTAAAGCTGTGATTCCATTTTTAGTACCAGCAACTTTAAAGTCCATATCTCCAAAATGATCTTCTAAACCTTGAATATCGGTTAAAATGGCAATTTTATTAGTTTTTTCATCTTTTATTAGTCCCATTGCGATACCTGCAACAGAATCTTTAATAGGAACACCTGCATCCAATAATGAAAGTGTTGAGCCACAAATACTTGCTTGTGAACTTGATCCATTTGAAGATAAAACTTCTGAAACTAATCTCATTGTATATGGAAATTCCTCCTCACTTGGTAAAACAGGAACTAAAGCTCTTTCAGCTAAAGCACCATGACCAATTTCACGTCTTCCCGGACTTCTTAAAGGTCTAACATCTCCAACACTAAAAGGAGGGAAATTATATTGATGCATATATCTCTTATCATCTTCATCAATAACTCCATCTAAAACTTGAACTTCTCCAGGAGCTCCTAAAGTTGTTAAAGTTAAAACTTGAGTTTGTCCTCTAGTAAATAACCCTGAACCATGAGTTCTTGGTAAAAGTCCTCTTTCACAAGAAATTTTTCTAACTTCATCAAGTTCTCTATCATCTGGTCTAATTCCTTCTTCTATTATTAATCTTCTAACTTCATCAACTATAACTGATTCTATAGCAGAATTAATTTCACCTTTTTTATCTTCATAATCAGGTAAGAATTTTTCAAAAATTTCTTTAGTAATTTTATCAAGATTTTCTTCTCTTTCCATTTTGTTTGGAGTTCTAAGAGCAGAAATAATTTGTTCTTTACCAAATTCAATAATTGAGTTGAATAAATCTTCATCTCTTTGTTTTATTATAACTTCAGATTTTTCTTTTCCAACTTCTTCTCTTATTGTTTCAATAAAATTACAAATTGATTTGATTTCTTCATGTGCAAAAAGAATTGCATTTAAAACTTCTTCTTCACTTAAAATATCAGCACCTGCTTCAACCATCATAATAGCATCTTTTGTTCCTGATACTGTAATATTAAGTCTTGATTTTTCTCTTTGTGCAATTGTTGGATTTATTACATACTCACCATCAACATAACCAACATTAACAGATCCAGTAGGTCCATTAAAAGGAATATCTGAAATTGTAAGTGCAATAGATGATCCTATCATTGCAAGTATGTCTGGTTGATTATCTTGTTCAACAGATAATGCTGTTGCAATAACTTGAACATCATTTCTATATCCTTCTGGAAATAGTGGACGTAGTGGTCTATCTATAAGTCTAGATGTCAATATTGATTTTTCACTTGGACGTCCTTCCCTTTTAATAAATCCACCAGGAATTTTTCCTACTGAATAAAGTTTTTCTTCAAAATCACAACTTAACGGAAAAAAGTCAACTCCTTCTCTAGGTTCTTTAGAAGCACATGCATTTACTAAAACAACTGTTTCTCCACATTGTACAAGGCAGGAACCATTAGCTTGTTCTGCTACTTTTCCAATTGTTACTTTAAGTTCTCTCCCACTTAAATCATATATAAATTCTCTAACCATTTAATCCTCCTATGGTCTTCTAAAAATAAAGAGCGAAAAAAATCGCCCTTTAATAATTATCCTCTTATTTGTAATTTACTAGTTAATTCACGGTATCTTTCGATATCAACATTACTAAGATATTTTAAAAGACCTTTTCTTTGTCCGATTAATTTGAATAAACCTCTTCTTGTTGCATGGTCTTTTTTATGTTCTTTTAAGTGTTCAGTTAAATACTTAATTCTGAAACTTAATAATGCAATTTGAACTTCTGGAGAACCTGTATCTCCTTCACTTCTTTTAAATTCATCAATAATTCTTAATTTGTCTTCTTTAGTTATCATTATAACTACCTCCTAAAATATAATTCACCGTAGCAATGTAAAGGTCGGAGTTTCCATAAACATAGCAACAGTACTCGATAAGTATACCATAAAACGCAATAAATGTAAACTGTTTTTTTAAATTTTTACTGAATATTATCGAATTTTTATGATATTATATTATAATTTTACAATTATTAATTCTTAATTTGATTTTTCCACTCTTCTTTTAGAATTCCATATTTCATTGAATCATAATATATATTATTATGATATCTAACTTTTCTAATTCTTCCCTCAAGTATCATCCCAATTTTCAAGCTACATTTCATCATTCCAAGATTTCCACTCCAAGTCGTCAAACCTATATGCTCTAAATTTTCTTCAGCATTAAAGATTTCATCTATCCATAATGAAAGTGCCTCTGACCCAATTCCTTTACTCCAGAAATTTTCATCAAAAATTGCTATTCCGATTTCAAGCCACCTTGTTTTTTCATTTTCCCAATATTTTGAAACTATTCCAATTAGGACATCATCAAAATAAATTCCTTTTACTCTTTCTCCCAAAAAGAATTCTATCTCTTTTGATAATATAAATTCATCATAAGTTTTAAATTCAAAATCATCAAAATATGGAGCATCATATTCTTTCCATTTAGGCATTTTATTTGAATACTCTATATCATATAATCGTCTTAAGTCATCTCTTTGAATTCTTTTCAGTTCAATCATAAATTTCTCCTAAATTTATTCATCAGATAATTTTTTTCTCATTATATCCCATGGCTTTACTTCAAACGGTAAAGGCATTTTTATAATTTGTTTTGCCCTTGGTGCAACATCAATTTCTTCATCATTTTCATCATACATTTTTTCTATTTTAAAAGTTTCAAAACCATCTCTTGGACCAAAAATTTCAACTTCATCTCCAACAAAAATTCTATTTCTCTGTTCTATTGTTGCAATTTTTGTTTCCTTATCATAGTCCAAAACAAGTCCAACAAAATCATAAGTTCTTATATATGAGCTTGAATTGTAAAGTTGATCATTTTCATCTGGCTTTTTATAGTAAAATCCCTTTGTAAAATCTCTATGACTTGCTTTTTTAATCTCAAGTAAAAGTCTTTCTGCCATTTCTTTTGTATAAGTACCATTTTTAATTGCATCGAGAGCTAATCTATAACTTCTTATAACAGTTGCAACATAGTATTGAGTCTTTACTCTTCCTTCAATTTTTAAACTATGAACTCCTGCTTTGATAACATCTTCAAGAGAATCCAACATACATAAATCTTTACTATTATATATAAAAGTTCCTTGTTCTGTTTCTTCAATAGGATAATACTCTCCAGGTCTTCTCTCTTCAACTAAATTATATTTCCATCTACAAGCATGAGCACAATCCCCTTTGTTTGCATCTCTTCCACACATATAGTTGCTCAATAAGCATCTTCCTGAATATGAAATACACATTGCACCGTGGACAAAAGCTTCAATATCAACTTCAGGTACTTCCTTATGTATTAAATTGATTTCTTCTAAAGATAATTCTCTTGCCATTACAATTCGTTTAATACCTAAATCATACCAAAATTTTACAGTTCTATAATTTGTAACACTCGCCTGTGTACTCATATGTACTTCAATATCTTTACTTACAGAACGAACAGCAGTGTATATTCCAGCATCTGCAACGATTAATGCATCTACCCCTATATCAACTAGGACTCTTACATACTCTTCAAGACCTATTAAATCATCATTATGGGGAATAATATTCATTGTTATATATATTTTTTTACCTCTTTCATGAACAAAATCAGTAGCTTCTTTTAGTTGTTCAACTGTAAAATTTTTAGATGCTTTTCTTAAACCGAATGATTCACCTGCAAGATAAACTGCATCTGCCCCATAGATAATTGCCATTTTTAATTTTTCTATATCTCCTGCGGGGGCTAATAGTTCAACTTCTTTCATTAATTATTTTCTCCTTTAACTATTAAATAGGAATCCAAGAAAATCGGATTCCCATTTATATTTAGTCTATTTTTTATAACATATAGCCATACCATCGTCTATTGGTATTATAGTAGTTGAAAATTTATCACTATTCGTTATGATTTTCAAAAATTCTTTCAATCTTTTAACTATTGTATTTTTTCTTCTTATAATATTTTTCTCTTTTGCAACAAGACCTCTAAATAAAATATTATCAGAAACTAATATCCCCCCATGATTTAATCTTTCAATGGATTTTTCAAAAAAACTTATATATTGCCCTTTTGCTGCATCCATAAAAATCATATCATATTCGTCTGTAATAAAATCTAAAGCATCATTTGCATCGGCATATATAAGATCAATATTCTTTTCACAACCTGCTCTTTTTATAAACTCTTTAGCTTTTAAAAAATTTTTCTCATCAATCTCAATAGTTGTGATAATAGAATCAGGATAAGCTCTATTCATAATTATAGATGAATAGCCAATTGCTGTTCCAATCTCTAATATTCTTTTTGGCTTTTTTAACATTACCAAAAATTCTAAAAATCTGGCAACTTCTACTTCTATAATTGGTACTTTATTTATGTTAGCATATTCTTCGATTTCAATTAATATAGGCTCTTTACTTTGTTCTAAACTCCTGATATATTCAGAAACATAATTTGCAACTATTTCCATTATTCTGCTATTGTTTCTTCTAACATTTTTACAATATCATTCATTATAGTTGAAATTCTAACTTCAGCAGCCATAAATTCTGATATTTCAGAATTGCTCATCAAAATAGAATTCAATTCATTTAATTGCTTTTCTTTTTCAGCAACATCTTCTCCATTTTGTTTTGCAATTTGATAATCATATAATTTCTTATGAAAATCATCTATAATTTTTTGTTTTCAGGATTTTCATCAATCTTTTTCTTTAATTTCTTAAATTCTTTAACTTCATCACAATTTTTAAAATCATTTGAAAAAGTTAAAATACTATTATATATATTCATAAAACCTCCTAAAGTTCAGTAATTATAGGAATAATCATTGGTCCTCTTTTTATTTCATGATAAATATAAGAATTTAAATCTTTTCTAATATTATATCTGATAGTTCCAATATCTGTTATAGAATCATCATTACAAATACTTAAAGTATTTTCAACAACTTTTCTCATTTCAGATACAAGATCTAAATTTTCCTTTACATAGATAAATCCTCTTGAAACTATTTCAGGTCCTGAAATTATTTCTTTAGTAGATTTTTCTAGAACTACCATAACAATTATAATTCCATCTTCAGATAGATGCTTTCTATCTCTTAGAACTGCACTACCTACATCTCCTACTCCAAGTCCGTCAACTAGTATATTTCCAGACTCAACTGTTCCTGATATAAATCCTTCTTGTTTATAATTAAATTCAAAAACAGTTCCATTTCGTCCTATTAAAATATTATCTTTTGACATTCCCATTTCAACAGCTAATTTAGCATGAGTTTTTAGATGCCTTGATTCTCCATGAACTGGAATAAAGTACTTTGGTTTAACTAAAGTGTGAATTAACTTCAATTCTTCCTGACAAGCATGGCCTGAAACATGAACCTCTGCTAGAGAAGAATGAATTACTTTAACTCCCATTTCAACAAGACGATTTACAAGACCAAAAAAGATTTTTTCATTTCCTGGAATAGGGGAAGCTGAAATTATTACAGTATCATTTTCTGTTAATACTAGTTTTCTATGTTCACCGTAAGCCATTCTATTTAATGCACTCATAGGCTCGCCTTGACTTCCAGTCATTAAAAGTACAATTTCAGATTCATCATACTTATTAATATCCTTTAAATCAATAAGAGTTCCTTTTTCTATCTCTAATTTATTAAGTTCAGTTGCAACTTTAATAACATTAACCATTGAACGACCTGACACCGCAACTTTTCTTTTAAATTTCTCTGCAGCTTTTATAATTTGTTGAACTCGATGTAAATTAGAAGCAAATGTTGCAACTATAATTCTTCCATGAGCCTTATTAAAAAGTTCTATAAAAGTTTCCCCTACTGAACTTTCGCTCATAGTATATCCTGGTCTTTCGACATTAGTACTATCTGCACATAGAAGCATGACTCCATCCATTCCCCATTGAGCTATACGATGTAAATCCATCTTATCTCCATCAATAGGCGTATAATCAATTTTGAAGTCTCCGGTAAAAATAATATTTCCGACTGGTGTTTTTATTCCAAAACTTACACTATCAGGAATACTATGACAAGCTCTTATAAATTCAACAGAAAAATGTTTAGTTTTTATCGTTTCACCTGCATTAACCAAATGCAAATTTTCTTTACTAAGATTATGTTCTTGTAATTTATTTTCAACAAGGCCTAAAGTTAATTTAGTTCCATAAACAGGTACATTTATTTTCTTCAATATATATGGGACTGATCCAATGTGATCTTCGTGTCCATGTGTCAAAAAAAGAGCTTTTACCCTATCAATATTTTTCATTAAATAGGTAATATCTGGAATTACAATATCTATTCCTGGCATATCGTCATCTGGAAAAGTCATCCCACAATCCAAGATGATAATTTCATCATCATATTCCAAAATAGACATATTTTTACCTATTTCACCAACTCCGCCTAAGGGTATCATCTTTAAAGTTTTCTTTTTGTTTTTTTGCACCACAATAATCTCCTACTTCTTTTCAAGATTTAAACAATCTGAACACTTTCCATAGAATTTTAAATCGTGGTTCATAATTTTAAATTTATACTTTTCTTCAATAATTTGTTCTAAAGTTTCTAAATAATCTTCTTCAACTTCAATTATTTTTCCACAATCTTTACATAAGAGATGATGATGTTGATGTTTGTCATCTTCTCTTATAATTTCATATCTATATCTTTTATCATCAAAATCCAATTTATGAACTATATTCATCTTATCAAAAATAACAAGTGTACGATAAACTGTAGCAATTCCTAAATCTTTATCATATTTGCTAGCTATTTCATGTAACTCTTCTGGACTTAAATGATTACCTTTGTTTTCATTAAGGACATTAAAAACAATTTCTCTTTGCTTAGTAATCTTGTAGTTGTTTTCAACTAACAACTTCTTCATTTCTTTTACTTCCATAACTATTCTCCTTTTCTAAATTTTTTCTTTTTCTGACTTTAATTCCTCATAAACTTCAATCGCATCGGAAAGTTCTTCATCATCAATACCTTCTAAATTAATATTTCCATCCTTATCATATATAATTCTTAAAATATATGTACTAATATCATCTTTTGAATTTAAAACCGCATATTCACAATCATTCATACCAAAAGTATCAATTAATTCAAAAATAATTTTTTTCCCATTTTCATCAAAAGCTTCAAAACGCTCCAAAATATCACTCCTATTTTTTATCCAAATATGATTGTAAAATATATGTAGCAGCTACTTTGTCTATTACTTTTTTTCGCTTCTTTCTACTCATATTTCCTTCAATCAAAATTCTTTCTGCACTTACAGTTGTGAGTCTTTCATCTTGCATAATAATTTCTATATTAAAAGAATTTTCTTTTAAAAATTCTTTTAAAGATTCGACAAAAGATAGAACCTTCTCTCCCTGTGGACCAATAGTATTATTCATATTTTTAGGAAGTCCAATAATAATTTTAATAATATTTTCTTTAATTATTATATCTTTTAAAATATCAAAATCTTTTTCAATACTTTCTCTAAAAATTGTACTATGTCCTTCTGCCATAATAAACAAAGGATCACTAATAGCAACACCAATTGTTCTATCACCCACATCTAAAGCCATATATCTATTCATAAATACCCCTTTTTTCCATTATGTAAAAGCCCCGGCAAAAAATTTTTGCCGGGAATAGTATTAATCTTTTATATAATTTTCAAGAAATTCTTCAAGTATCTCATCTCTACTAACTTGTCTAATTAAACCTCTAGCATTATTATAACTAGTAATATAAGTAGGATCCCCTGAAAGAATATATCCTATAATTTGATTTTTTGGATTATATCCCTTACTTTCTAGTGCACAATACACTATTTTTATAATTTCTCTAATACTTTTCTTATCAGTTGGTATTTCAATTCTCATTGTTTCATTGAATTCGTTTGACATATAATCCCTCCTATTTTAAAATTGAGATTTTAAAATCTCCTCAGCTTGTTCTAAAGCAAAATCAACTTTACTTAAGTCTTTACCTCCTGCTGATGCGATATCTGGTCTACCGCCACCGTTACCACCAACAAGTTTAGCGACTTCTTTAACAATATTTCCAGCATTAATTTTTCTTGCATTCAAATCTTTACTTACTCCAACTGTAAAAGTAAGTTTTCCTTGATAAACATTAGCAAACACTATTACACTTGTACCCAATTTATCTCTTAATTTATCAATTAAATCTCTTAAGTCATTTTGATTTTCAAATTCTACTTTTTTACCTATAAAAGAAATACCTTCTATATCTTTCTTTTCAGCAATAAAAGCATCTAAACTATTCAAAGTCATTTGAGATTTAATTTCTTTAAGTTCTTTTTCTAATGACTTTATGTCATCAGTAAGAGAATCCACTTTAGAAACTAACTCTGACTTTTTACACTTTAACACATTTGAAACTTCTTCGATTTGATTTTCAGTCTTCTTTAGGTACTCGTAAACACTTCTTCCTGTAATAGCTTCAATTCTTCTAACTCCTGCAGCAACACTTGATTCTGAAATTATTTTAAACATCTGAATTTCACTAACATTTTTTACATGAGTACCACCACAAAGTTCTATTGACCAACCACCAAATGAGACTACTCTTACTACATCCTTATATTTGTCTTCAAATAGTCCAATAGCTCCCATTTTTGATGATTCTTC
Organism: Parvimonas sp. oral taxon 110 str. F0139; assembly: GCF_000214475.1. GTDB lineage: Bacteria > Bacillota > Clostridia > Tissierellales > Peptoniphilaceae > Parvimonas. Next base: position 390,989 of record NZ_AFII01000001.1, read on the forward strand.
TAATGACATTTCTTCTACAATTGTATTAAGATTTAAAGCTATCTTATCATTTACAATCTGCTCTACTCTTTTTAAATCTTCAGTACTTATAGCTTCAAAATGAGTAATATCAAATCTTAATTTATTTGCATCTACTAAAGAACCTGCTTGATTAATATGATTACCTAAAACTTCAATTAAGGCTTGATGTAAAAGATGTGTTGCAGAATGGTTTTTCATAATATCACGTCTATTATTTACATCAATTCTAAATGTTAATTCATCATTTAGCTTAACTTCTCCACAAATTACCTCAACACTATGGAATATTCCATTATTTTATTTTTCTTAGTATCTAAAACTTTAAGTTCACAGTTTTCACCAACAATAATTCCTATATCTCCAACTTGTCCTCCACCTTCACCATAGAAAACAGTTTTATCAGAAACTAAAAGAGCTCTATCTCCTTGACTTAAAGTTGAAACTTCTGCTTCATCTTTAAATAATTTTATTACTTTTCCAACACATTCATTTTCAGTATAACCCAAAAATTCTGTTTCTTTTAATGCTTTTAAATAATCAGTATTCTTTTCACTCCAACCTGCTGATGAAATATTTCTACCTTCTCTAGCTCTAATCTTTTGGTCTTGCATATTTTTATTAAAAGCCTCTTCATCAACTTCCATTTTTTCTTCTTCTAAAATTTCTTTTGTCAAATCTAAAGGAAATCCATAAGTATCATACAATTTAAATGCTTTCTCTCCAGATAGAATCTTTGAATTTTTTGATTTTTCATCTTCTATATAAGAATTTAAAATACCTAAACCTTGTTCTATTGTTTCTTGAAATTTAGATTCTTCAGCATTTAAAATCTTAAAAATTCTTTCACTATCTTCCAATAATTCAGGATACTCCGTATTATATGCTTCCATAACAACTTTTGAAACATCTACTAAGAAATTATCCTTAATTCCCAACAATTTGCCATGTCTTGCTGCACGTCTTATTAGTCTTCTTAAAACATAACCTCTTTGTTCATTACTAGGAATTACACCATCATATATTAAAAATGTCATAGCTCTAGCATGATCGGCTATTACTCTTATAGAAATATCAGAGATTTCATTTGATTTATATTGAACACCCGATATTTCTTCTATTTTCTTAATTATAGTATCTACTAAGCCTATTTCAAATATATTATCTTTTTCTTCTAAAACCAAAGTAAGTCTTTCAAGTCCCATACCTGTATCAATATTTGGATGCTCTAATCTATGGTAATTTCCATCTTTATCTTTATTAAATTGAGTAAAAACTAAATTCCATATTTCCATAAATCTATCATCAGGATTAGTATATTTTTCTCCTCTATCATACATTATTTCAGAGCAAGGACCACAAGGGCCAACTTCTAATTCCCAAAAGTTATCTTCTTTTCCAAGTCTTTGAATTTTTTCTGCTGGAAGTCCAACTTCATTTCTCCAAATATTATAAGCTTCATCATCTTCTTCATAAACAGTTACTGATAATAAATTTTTATCCATTTCTAGTTTTTCAGTAAGAAATTCCCAAGCCCATGTTATAGCTTCTCTTTTAAAATAATCTCCAAAAGAAAAATTCCCTAACATTTCAAAAAAAGTTCCATGTCTTTGAGTTTTTCCTACATTATCTATATCTGCTGTTCTAATACATTTTTGACTAGAAGTAGCTCTATTTTTACTCATTTTTTTTACTCCAGTAAAATAATCTTTTAATGGAGCCATTCCAGCATTTATAAGTAAAAGACTTTTATCATTGTTTGGTATTAAAGGATAACTTTTTAAACGCAAATGTCCTTTACTTTCAAAAAATTCTAAATATTCTTCTCTTATTTCATTTAATCCTAGTTTTCTCATATATCCCTCTTAATCATTAATTTTATCTTTGTATAAATATTTTTTTACATATGGATTTGTATGTTTATAAATTATCTTTATAACCGCTGCAACTGGTACAGAGAAAATCATACCAAAAACTCCAAACATTCCGCCGCCTATTATTAATAGTATCAAAACTATTAGTGGATGCATTCCTGTACTATCTCCCAGTATTTTTGGCCCCAAAATATTATTTTCAAGCCATTGAACAAAACAAAATAGAACAGCAACCCAGAAAGCAGTAAAAGGTCCTTTAAATAATGCTAGTAGAACCGCAGGTACAAAGCCTAAAAATGGTCCAATATATGGAATAATATCTGCTACACATGTTATAACACCTATTACAAAGGAAAACTCAATTCCAAATGCCATAAGATATATCATAGTAGCTACTCCTACAAATATAGCCATTATAATTCTGCCTCTTACAAACATAGACAGCGATTCATCTATTTCTCTCCAAATTTTAACCAAAAAGTTTTCATACCTATCAGGAACATTTTTGCTTATAACATCTAAAATTTTATCTTTTTCAAGCAACAAATAAAATGTTATTACAGGAATTAAAATTAATTGAATAACAACTCCTATAAAACTTGAAATTCCAGCTACCATTCCCGTAATCCATGTTGCAGAGTATGACAATAATGTATTGGCAATCTTTACTAGTTGTCCATTAATTCCAGTTATAAATTCACTAATAAACGGAGCATCTGTAAATAAATCTTGTCTAATTCTATCACTATAATCTACAAAATTTTTAACCATATCAGGCAATGAAAATAATAAATGTTTAAACTGCCTAAATGTACTTGGAAATATTCCAATAGCTAAAACAAAAATTGCTAATGCAATTATAATATAAATAAGTATTATAGCATATAATCTTTTTATATTTTTCTTCTCTAAAAATTTCATAAATGGATTTAAAATATAAGCAATTATCACGGATGCTATAAAAGTAAATAATGTTATCCTTAAAATTGGATAAGTCCTAAATAAAAAGCATATTATAAAAGCAATTAAAATATACAATAATATTCTTAAAATTTTTAATTTATTAAATCTTATTTTATCATCATCTTCTAACTTTCTATTAGAAAATTGAATAAATACATATATTCCAACTATTAATAAAACAGAAATCAATATTTTTATAGTAATATTTAAAACAGAATCAAAATTTAACATATTACCTCCACCTAATTAATTATTTCTTTTAAAGCTATAATAAATTCATCTATTTCCTCAAAAGTATTATTCTCTCCAAAACTTATTCTTATAGCACTATTCTTTAATTCTTCATCAATATCCATTGCTGTTAAAACATGAGAATTTTCAACAGATCCGCTGCTACATGCAGAACCACCCGAAACGCATATTCCTTTAAAATCCATAGACATAATAAGCATTTCTTTATCTATTCCTAAAAAAGATATATTTATATTTCCAGAAGATCTATTTTCTATAGAACCATTAATTTTATAGTTTTCAAAATTTTCTTTTATTTTCTTCAAAAAATAATTTCTTAATGCAAATCTCTTAGAAACATTCTCTTCTCTTTTAATTCTTAAAATATCAATAGCTTTCGAAAAACCAACTATCCCAGCAACATTTTCAGTTCCTGCTCGCCTTGATCGTTCTTGACTCCCTCCAAAGATAAAATTTTCAATATCTGTTCCTGATTTTATATATAAAGCACCTATTCCTTTTGGAGCATGAACCTTATGGCCAGAAATAGAAAGCAAATCAACATTCAAATCTTTAACATCAATTTCAAGTTCAGATAAAGCTTGAACTGCATCTGTATGAAAAACTATATTTGAATTTTTTTCCTTTACAAAACTACAAATTGTTTTTATATCTTGAATAGTTCCAACTTCATTATTAACATACATAACAGATACTAAAATTGTATCTTCTCTTATTGCATCCACAATATCTTTTTTATCTATAAAACCTTCTTTATCGGGATTAATAAAAGTAACATCAAAACCTCTATTTTCTAAAAATTTTGCAGTTTCTATGATTGCAGAGTGTTCAAAGGCTGTTAATATAATATGACCATTTTTTCTTCCCTTAAACAAAGTAAGTCCCATAAGAGCCCAATTATCTGCTTCTGTCCCTCCAGATGTAAAAAATAACTCATTTTTTTCGGCATTTATGTAATTGGAAATATTCTCTCTTGACTTTTCAATAGCAACTCTAGATTTTTGTGAAAATTCATAAAGAGAAGAAGGATTAGAATAATTAAAAATCAAAAACTTCTTCATTTCATTAAAAATTTCTTCATTTAAACTTGTAGTCGCGAAATTATCAAAATAAATAATATTACTCATATACATAAAACTCCATTTTTTAAAAATACATTACCATAATTATACTCCAAAATGCTATAAATTACAAGAAAACATAATAAAAAGTACAAAAATAATAGTAATTACTCATTTTAAAAATCAAATTATTGTATTTATTATTTTATCAATTAGCTTGTTTAGTTTAAGAAAAAAATTTCCAAATATTCTATAAAATATACTCTAACGAATCTATAATAATCTTATAAAAAATCTTTCATTCTATTTTTTATACAAAAAAGGCACTGATTAATCAGTGCCTTTAGTAAAATTTTATTAAAATCTAATATTAGCCTTTAAGCAAATTATTTTACTAATTCTAAAATCGCCATTTCAGCTGCGTCCCCTTGTCTAGGTCCTAGCTTTAATATTCTTGTATATCCACCATTTCTTTCTTTATAAAGTGGAGCAATTTCTTCGAATAGCTTATGAACTGTTTCAGTCTTGTAAATATAAGCTAAAGCTTGTCTTCTTGCATGAAGATCGCCTTTTTTTCCAAGAGTTATCATCTTTTCAGCTACTCTTCTAGTTTCCTTTGCTCTTGTCAACGTAGTTTCAATCTTACCATTTTCAATAAGAGATTGAACTTGATTTCTAAGCATTGCATCTCTATGATCAGCTCTACGTCCAAGTTTTCTTAAATTAGCCAAAGTACTACCTCCTCTTTTTATTCTTCATCTAAAAATTTTAAACCTAATTCATGTATTTTATCTACTACTTCTTCTACAGATTTCTTACCAAAGTTTTTAATCTTCTTTAGCTGTTCTATATCTTGTGAAATAATATCTTTAACTGTATCAAGATTTGCTCGTTTCAAACAGTTAAAACTTCTAAGGGATAAATCTAATTCTTCAACACTCTTTGATAAAACACTATTAGTGTCTAAATTTTTACCATCTTTTATACTTGAATTATCAAGGTTAATGTCTGGTAGTGATCTAAATAGACTTAAGTAATCTATAAAAATTCCAGCACCTGTTGAAAGAGCTTCTTGTGGAGTAATAGTTCCATTTGTCCAAACTTCAATTTCAAGTTTGTCAAAATCTATACTTTGTCCAACTCTAGTATTCCCTACCATAAAGTTTACTTTCTTTACAGGAGAAAAAGAAGAATCAACTGCTATTGAATTAATATCGCAATATTCTTTATTCAAGTCGCTAACTCTATAGCCCTTACCATTTAAGACTAATAAATCCATACGGATTTCTCCCTCTTCATTAAGAGTTGTTATATAATGATCTTTATTAGCTATTTCAACATTTTGATTTTCAGAAATATCTCCAGCTGTTACAACTTTTGGCCCTTTTACATTTAATTCTAATATCACTGGCTCATCATTGAATTTCTTTAATGCAATTCCCTTAATATTAATTAAAATTTCTGGAACATCAGCTATTGAACCCTTAATAGTAGTAAACTCATGTCCGACACCATCAATTTTAACAGTTGCTATGGCAGAACCAGGAAGAGAGCCTAAAAGTACTCTTCTCATTGAATTCCCTAATGTAGTACCATATCCTCTATCAAGAGGCATAATAGCAAATTTACCATAGTTTTTTTCAAGATCTATATCTAAAACTTCAATATTTGTATTTAAATCTTCTGTCATAGACTTTATCCTCCTTAGTCTAATTCATATTGAAACTTTTAAATACCTTTAAAAGTTTACAATTACACTCTTCTTCTCTTTGGTGGTCTACAACCATTATGTGGAATTGGAGTAACATCCTTAATTAAACTAACTTCAAGTCCAGTAGCTTGCAATGATCTGATAGCAGCTTCTCTACCTGATCCAGGTCCTTTAACATAAACTTCTACAACTTTTAGTCCATGTTCCATAGCTTTTTTTGCAGCTTCTTCAGCAGCTTGTTGTGCAGCAAATGGAGTAGATTTTCTTGATCCTCTAAAACCTAATTGTCCAGCACTTGCCCAAGAAATTACATTACCGTTTAAATCACTAAGAGTTACCATAGTGTTATTAAATGAAGAAACGATATGAGCTTGTCCTTTTTCAATATTTTTACGCTCTCTTCTTTTAACACGAGCTTTTTGTTTCTTAATTGCCAATTAAATCCCCTCCTTATTTACCTTTTTTTGTACCAGAAACTTTCTTTGGACCTTTTCTAGTTCTGGCATTATTTTTAGTATTTTGTCCTCTTACAGGTAAACCTCTTCTATGTCTGATTCCTCTGTAACAGTTAATTTCTCTTAATCTCTTAATATTCATAGCGATTTCTCTACGTAAATCACCTTCAACAAGATATTTATCTATTTCAGCTCTTATTAAAGCAACTTCAGCTTCAGTTAAATCTTTAACTCTTGTATCTGGGTTGATTCCAGCATTTCTAAGAATATCATTTGAAGTCTTTCTACCTATACCATAGATATAAGTCAAACCTATTTCTACCCTTTTTTCTCTTGGTAAGTCGACACCTACAATTCTTGCCACTGTTACCTACACCTCCATCTTCATTAACCTTGTTTTTGTTTGTGCTTTGGATTTTCACAAATCACCATTACTCTACCTTTTCTTCTGATGATTTTACATTTTTCGCACATTTTTTTCACTGATGGTCTTACTTTCATTTAAGTCCCTCCTATGCTACTTGTTTCGCCAAGTTATTCTTCCTTTTGTTAAATCATAAGGTGATAGTTCAACTAATACCTTATCTCCAGGAAGAATTCTTATATAATTCATTCTTAATTTTCCTGATATATGAGCTGTTATTTCATGACCATTTGCAAGTTTAACCTTGAATATAGTATTTGGCATAGCATCAATAACAGTTCCTTCAACTTCTATAACATCCTTTTTGGACATTTAAAGAACCTCCTATTTTTCTACATTATCCTGTATATATGATTTTAATAATTTTCTCAAATTAGAATCATTAAATGATAATGGATTCAAACTAAAATCTTTAAGCACGTCATTATAAATTTGCAAATGCTTTGACTTTTTAAGTTTAGGTTTAGAAAGAGGTCTGTTACTACCATTAGCAACTTTTACTAATGATGAACTAATTACCTCAACTATGATCATTACTTCGCCCTTGTCACGGCCCTTAAGTGATTTTACAACCTGACCTACTTTAAAATCAAAATTTAGATCCATAGTATACTCTCCAAAATGTTAGACATTTAAGAAAGAGACTCCTTAATTTGTGAAAAGACATCCTCAATAGACAAAGTACCATCAACAGTTAAAATCAATCCTAAATTCTTGTAAAAATCAATTAATGGAAAAGTCTGCTTTTCATATACTTCTATACGATCTAATACAGTTTTTTCATTATCATCCGCTCTCTGAATAACTTCTCCTGAGCACTTATCACAAACTCCATCTTTTAATGTTGGTTTATTATCTACATGATAAGTTTCTCCACAGTTTTTACAAACTCTTCTTCCAGAAAGTCTTTTTACTAAAATATTTTTATCAACATCAATGTTTATAACCTTATCTAGTTTAAGACCTCTTTCTTCTAAGCCTTTTTGTAAAGCTTCTGCTTGATTAATTGTTCTTGGAAAACCATCTAGTAAAAATCCTTTTTTACAGTCATCCTTTGATAATCTGTCCCAAACCAAATCAATAGTAAGTTCATCAGGTACTAATTGACCTTTATCTAAATATGACTTTACTTTTTTTCCAAGTTCTGTTTCATTTTTAATATTATGTCTAAAAATATCTCCTGTTGAAATATGAGTTATACCATATTCCGCAACGATACTTGACGCTTGAGTTCCCTTTCCTGCCCCAGGGGGTCCTAACAAAATTAGTCTCATATTTTATCTCCTATAAACTATTTATTCAAAAAACCTTTATAGTGTCTCATTAACATCATAGATTCTATTTGTTTCATTGTTTCAATTACAACACCAACTATAATTATAGCTGATGTTCCACCAAAATTAATTTTCATTCCACTTAAACGTGAAATAACTATTGGTGCTGAAGCAATTAATGCTAGTATAATAGAACCTGAGAAAGTAATTCTATTTGATATTTTTTGTAAATATTCTCCGGTAGGCTTGCCAGGTCTGATTCCTGGAATAAATCCACCATATTGTTGTAAATTTTTTGCGTATTCAACAGTATTAAATTGAATTGATGAATAAAAGAATCCAAACAATATAATCAACATAAAATTCAATATTGAATATACATAAACACCAACTGAACCTTCAACTGTTAAGTATGAACTAATCCAACTTGGAGTCCCACCAGAAAATAATAATGAAAGAGTTTGTGGCATAGCTAATAAAGATGATGCAAAGATTACTGGCATTACACCACTCATATTAACTTTTACAGGAATATGAGTAGCTTGTCCCCCATACATCTTCCTTCCAACAACCTTCTTAGCATATTGAACTGTGATTTTTCTTTCACCTTCATTTATAAGTACAACAATTACAACTATTGCAATAGCAGCAAGTACAACACCTATTATTGTTAAAATTCCAACTGTTCCAGTCGCAATTCCATAAATAAATGTTCCTACTTGTGTTGGTAAATTAGAAACAATACCAAGGAAGATAATAATTGAAATACCATTACCAATTCCTTTTTCAGTAATCATTTCGCCTAACCAAACTAAGAACATAGAACCTGCTAATAAAGATGTAATAATCAATGCTGATTGAATATATCCTTTAGCAACTATTGCTTTTGCAAATAATCCATTTGCTATTGCCATAGCTTCAAATATTCCAAGTATTACTGCGCCTATCTTAGTATATTTTGCAACTTTTTTTCTACCCATTTCACCATCTCTGGCAATTTCGCCAAGTCTTGGGAATGCAATAGTAAGAAGTTGAACAACTATTGATGCAGTAATGTATGGATAAATACTTAGAGCAAAAACGCTCATTTGTTTTAAACTACCACCGGCAAGTAAATCTAACAAATTTACTAAACCTCCAGCATTACTACTCATGAGTTTATTAACAACTGTTTTATCCATAAATGGAATTGGAATAATATTCCCAAGTCTATAAACAACAATCATCAATAGTGTAAAAATCATTTTACTTCTGATTTCTTTTATTCTCCACGCATTTGATAGAGTCTTGAACATATTAGATCACCTCTACCTTTCCTCCAGTGCTTTCTATTTTTTCGACAGCACTCTTAGTAAATTTACTGCAAGATACAGTTAATTTTTTAGTTAATTCTCCATTACCTAATATTTTAACACCATCTTTTGCCTTAGCTTTTTTAGCTAAATTAACTTCAAATATTAATTCTTCAGTAACTTCTGTACCATCTTCAAAAATATTTAATTGTTCTACATTAACTTCTGCATACTGTTTAGCAAAAATATTTGTAAAACCTCTTTTTGGAAGTCTTCTAAATAGGGGCATTTGTCCACCTTCAAATCCAGGTCTTACTCCACCACCTGATCTTGAATTTTGACCGTCACGTCCTTTACCACCATATTTACCAAGTCCAGAACCGTAACCTCTACCAAGTCTTTTTCTTGCTTTTGAGCCTCCACCTTCAGCAGGTCTTAAATCATGTAACTTCACGCTTTATACCTCCTTAAATTTCTTCAACTTCAAGCATAAAACTAATTTGATTGATCATCCCTCTAATTGATGGAGTGTCCTCTTTAACAACTGTTTGACCAACTTTTTTTAAACCTAAAGCTTCAACATTTTTAACATGTTTTTCTATTCTACCAATTTTACTCTTTTTAAGTGTTATTTTGAGCTTTGCCATTTTAAAAGCCCTCCTTAACCTAATATTTCTTCTACGGATTTTCCTCTTAATCTAGCTATATCTTCAGCTCTCTTAAGATTCTTTAATCCTTCCATAGTTGCATTAACTATATTTCTAGCATTAGTAGTTCCCAAAGATTTACTTCTTACATCTTTGATTCCTGCAAGTTCACAAACCGCACGAACAGGACCACCAGCGATAACTCCAGTACCAGCTCCAGCAGGTTTTAATAAAACTCTACCAGCTCCAAAAACTCCTACAATTTCATGAGGAATTGAAGTATTTACAAGAGGCACTTTAATCACATGCTTTTTAGCGTCTTGAACACCTTTTCTTATGGCTTCAGGAACTTCAAGTGCTTTACCAATACCAACACCAACATGTCCATTTCCGTCTCCAACTACTACAAGAGCGCTAAATCTAAAGTTTCTACCACCTTTTACTACTTTAGTAACACGGTTGATGGCAACTACTCTTTCTTCTAATTCTAATCCTTCTACTTCTTTAATTAAAAGTTCCATTAATTACCCTCCTGATACTAAAATTTAAGTCCAGCTTCTCTGGCACCATCAGCTAATTCTTTAACTTTACCATGATATAAATATCCGCTTCTATCAAAAACTACTTCTGTAATGCCTTTTTCAATAGCTTTTTTTCCAATTGCAAGACCAACAGCTTTAGCAGCTTCTTTATTTGATTTTGATTCTAATGAAGCTAATTCTTTATCCAAAGTTGAAGCTGAAACTAAAGTTATACCTTTAGTATCGTCTATAATTTGAGCATATATATTAGTATTACTTCTATACAAATTTAATCTTGGTTTTTCAGGAGTTCCAGAAACTTTTTTTCTTACTCTAGCATGTCTTGCTTTTCTATTTTCATTCTTGTTAATTTGCTTTAACATTAAATTTCACTCCTTTCTATTTACCAGTCTTACCAACTTTACGTCTGATATATTCTCCTTCATATCTAACACCCTTACCCTTATAAGGTTCTGGTCTTCTATAAGAACGAATATTAGCTGCAAAGTTTCCAAGTTGTTGTTTATCAATACCATTAATCACAATTTTTGTTGGTTCAGGAACTTCAACAGTAATACCTTCTGGATCCATTACTTCAATTGGATGAGAATATCCTAAATTTAAAGTTAATTTCTTTCCAGATTTTGCTGCTCTATATCCAGTTCCTTCAATAATCAAAGTTTTAGTAAATCCCTTTGAAACACCATCAATCATGTTCGCAAGTAATGTTCTTGTTAGACCATGAAGTGATTTATGTCTTTTTATTTCAGAAGGACGTTCTATATTTATTGTATTTCCTTCCATTTTTATGTTCATTTCTCTGCTTAATTGTTGAGTTAATTTCCCTTTAGGTCCTTTTACTTCAACATAGTTTTCGTCTCCTAAGATTACCTCAACTCCAGCAGGAATAACAATTGGTTTTAATCCAATTCTTGACATTGGTTTACCTCCTTAGTTTTATTCCTTAAACATGTTACCAAACGTAACAAAGAACCTCTCCACCAATACCTTCTTTTCTAGCAACCTTATCAGTTACAACTCCTTTTGATGTTGAGATAATAGCAATTCCAAGTCCTCCTAAAACTTTAGGAATTTCATGGCTTCTAGCATAAACTCTTAAACCTGGTTTTGAAATTCTCTTAAGTCCTGAAATAACTTTTTCATTGTTCTTTCCATATTTTAAGTCAACTGTGATGATTCCTTGTTTGTCATCTTCAATTACATTATATCCTTCAATAAAACCTTCATCTAATAAAATCTGTACAAGATTTTTCTTCATTTTTGATGCAGGTATTTCAACAGATGAATGTCTTGCGTTATTACCATTTCTAATTCTTGTAAGCATATCTGCTATAGGATCAGTCATCATATAAGCTTCCTCCTTTATCTAATATTACCAACTAGCCTTTTTAACGCCAGGAATTTCTCCCTTGTAAGCTAATTCACGGAATACAATACGGCTGATTCCATATTTTCCAATGTATCCATGAGGACGTCCAGTTATTTTACAACGGTTGTGTAAACGTGTTGGAGAAGCATTTCTTGGTAATTTGCTTAATCCAACATAGTCCCCTTTGGCTTTTAATTCTGCACGTTTTGCAGCATATTTTTCAACTAACTTTTGACGTTTTAATTCACGTTGTACCATTGATTTTTTAGCCATTAAATTTCCTCCTACTACTTTTTAAAAGGCATTCCTAATAGCTCTAAAAGTGCTTTTGACTCTTCATCAGTCTTAGCAGTAGTAACTATTATAATATCCATTCCTCTTATTTGATCAATCATATCATATACGATTTCTGGGAATATTAATTGTTCTTTTATACCTAATGCATAATTTCCTCTACCATCAAAGCTTGAAGCACTAACACCTCTAAAGTCTCTTACACGTGGAAGAGCGATGTTAACTAATCTATCTAGAAAATCATACATTTTTTCTCCTCTAAGAGTTACTTTAGTACCTATCTTCATACCTTCTCTTAGTTTGAAGTTTGCAATTGACTTTTTAGCAGTAGTTATTACAGGTTTTTGACCTGAAATAATTTCCAAGTCTCTTAAAGCGCTTTCTAAAACTTTTGGATTATCTTTAGCTGAACCTAAACCAATATTGATAACAATCTTATTTAGTTTAGGAACCTCCATAATATTTTTATATTTAAAACGTTCCATTAAAGCAGAAACTATTTCTTCTTTATATTTAACTTGCATTCTGGAAGTCACTTAAGATTCCTCCTTTCAACTATTTATCTATTTTTGAACCACTTTTTTTACTGATTCTAACTTTCTTATCTCCTTCAAGAGTGTAACCAATTCTAGAAGGTTTATTAACTTTAGGATCAAGGTACATTACATTTGAAACATCAATACTTCCCTCAATTTTAATTAAGCCAGATTCATCTTTAGGATTTCTAGCCTTTTTATGTTTAGTTTGAATATTTACTCCTTGAACTATTACTCTATTTTCTTTTACTAAAGTTTTAAGTACTTTTCCAGTTTTTCCTTTATCTTTTCCTGCAATTACAATAACAGTATCTCCAGATTTTATTTTCATTCTAACACCTCCTATTATAATACTTCAGGTGCAAGAGATATAATTTTCATAAAGTTACCAGCTCTTAGCTCTCTTGTAACTGATCCGAAAATTCTTGTACCAACTGGGTTCTTATCATCTTTTATAATTACTGCTGCATTATCATCAAATCTAATGTAGCTGCCATCATTTCTCTTTATACTATTTGTTGTTCTAACAATTACCGCTTTTACAACGTCACTTTTCTTAACAACTCCACCTGGTGTAGCACTTTTAACAGTACAAACTACTATATCGCCAACTTTTGCATATTTCTTATTAGTACCACCAAGTACTCTGATAACAAGAAGTTCTTTAGCGCCAGAGTTGTCAGCAACTTTTAAACGACTTTCTGTTTGAATCATACGATACTCCTTTCCAGATGAAAATTATTTTACTCTTTCAAGTATCTCAACAAGTCTCCATCTCTTTTCTCTTGAAAGAGGTCTTGTTTCCATAATTTTAACTCTATCACCAATTAAACATTCATTATTTTCATCATGTGCTTTAAATTTTGTAGTTTTTTTCATTTGTTTTTTATAAAGTGGGTGAGAAACAAAAGTTGCAACTTCTACAACAATAGTCTTATCCATTTTATTAGAAACTACATTTCCTATTATGACTTTTCTACTATTTCTTTCCATATAGTATTAAGCCTCCTTTCCAGCATTAAGCTCACGTTCTCTGATAATAGTCTTAACACGAGCTATATCTCTTTTAATGCCACCAATTCTCATAGGATTCTCTAATTGTCCAGTGGCTAATTGAAAACGTAAATTAAATAATTCAACTTTTAAATCTTTTAATTTTGCTTGTAAATCACTATCATTCATTTGGCGAATTTCTTTAATTTTCATTAGCTTCACCTTCCTTCATCTCACGAGTTATAAATTTAGTCTTTACAGGTAGTTTGTGAGCAGCAAGTCTCATAGCTTCTCTAGCTACATCAACAGGCACACCACTCATTTCAAATAATACTCTACCTGGTTTAACAACTGCTACCCAGTATTCAGGAGCTCCTTTACCAGAACCCATTCTTACTTCAGCAGGCTTTTTAGTAACAGGCTTATCAGGGAATACTTTAATCCAGATCTTACCGCCTCTTTTTATATATCTTGTCATCGCACGTCTTGCAGATTCAATTTGGTTTGCAGTCATCCAGCAAGGTTCTAATGCTTGAATTGCATAATCTCCATAAGAAATTGTATTTCCCCTTAGAGCTTTACCAGTCATTCTGCCTCTATGAACTCTACGATATTTTACTCTCTTAGGCATTAACATAGACTCTTTCCTCCTTCCAGTAACTAAGCTTCTTTCTTAGCACCAGTTTTATTAAATCTTTTCTTATTGTCTTTCTTGTTTCTTCTATCTTTTTTTGCAGGTTTTTCTTCAATAACTGCAGCTTTCATTCCTGGAAGAACTTCTCCTTTATATAACCAAACTTTTACTCCTAATTTTCCATAAGTTGTATCAGCTTCAGCAAATCCATATTCTATGTCTGCTCTTAAAGTTTGTAGAGGAATTGTTCCTTCAGAATATCCTTCAGTTCTAGCCATATCAGCTCCACCAAGTCTACCAGAAACAGCGGTTTTAATACCTTTTGCTCCTGCTTTTAATGATCTTTGCATAGCTTGTTTCATAGCACGTCTAAAAGATACACGTCTTTCTAATTGTCCAGCAATGTTTTCAGCAACTAATTGAGCACTTAAATCAGGTCTCTTAACTTCTTCAACATTAACAATTACTTTTTTACCAGTTAATTTTTCAATTTTAACTCTTAATTCTTCAACACCAGCACCTGATTTTCCAATTACCATTCCAGGTTTAGCAGTAAAAACTGTTACCTTTACTCTATTTGCTGATCTTTCTATTTCAACTTTAGGTACTCCTGAAAGAGCTACCTCTTTTTTAACAAGTTTACGAATATTGTGGTCTTCTACTAATAAATCACCAAATTCTTTTTTATTGGCAAACCATCTTGAGTCCCAATCTTTTATTATTCCAACTCTTAACCCATGAGGATTAACTTTTTGACCCATTTTTTATCCTCCTTATACTATCTTTCTGCTACCGTTACACCAATATGACTTGATCTTTTCAAAATTGGGTAAGCTGAACCTTTAGCCTTTGGTCTCCATCTTTTCATAACTGGAGCATCATTTGCATAAGCTTCTAATACATAAAGGTCTTTTCTATCTAAATTATGATTATTTTCTGCATTAGCAACAGCTGATTTTAATACCTTTTCTAATAATCTAGCACCCGCTTTAGGAGTGAATCTTAGAATAGATAAAGCTTCATCTACATGCTTTCCTCTTATTTCTCTACAAATAAAGTTTACTTTAAGAGGTGAAATTCTTTGATATTTTGCAATTGCTTTAGCTTGCATGTTATCTCCTCCTTATCTATTATCTTACTTTACTATTTTTTTCATTTTTTCCAACATGACCCTTGTAAGTTCTAGTTAAAACGAACTCTCCAAGTTTATGTCCTACCATATCATCAGTAATGTATATTGGTAAGTGCTTTCTTCCGTCATGAACAGCTATAGTATGTCCAACAAATTGTGGAAAAATTGTACTTCTTCTTGACCAAGTTTTTACAACTTTTTTTTCATCTGCACTATTTAATGCATCTATTTTCTTTAAAAGATGATCATCACAAAATGGTCCTTTTTTAAGAGATCTACCCATTTGTTTTCCTCCTTAATTAGTTTTTAGTTCTTCTTCTTACTATGAACTTATTAGACTTTTTATTTTTCTTTCTAGTCTTAAGTCCCAAAGCTGGTTTACCCCAAGGAGTTGAAGGTGCTGGACGTCCAACAGGAGTTCTACCTTCACCACCACCATGAGGGTGATCTACTGGGTTCATCGCTGATCCTCTAACATGTGGTCTCTTACCCATATGTCTTGATCTTCCTGCTTTACCGATAGTTATAAGTTCATGACTTAAATTTCCAACTTGACCAACTGTAGCTCTACATTCTAAATGAATTAATCTAAATTCACCTGAAGGTAATCTCAATTGTGCAAATCTTCCTTCTTTACCCATTAACTGAGCTTCAGAACCTGCACTTCTTACAAGTTGTCCACCTTTTCCTGGTTTTAACTCAATATTATGAACATTTGTACCAACTGGAATATCTTTTAATTTTAATGCATTACCAATCACGATATCTGCATTTTCACCTGATTCTATTTTATCTCCAACCTTTAATCCTTCTGGAGCTAAGATATATCTCTTTTCTCCATCTATATAATGAATTAATGCTATATTAGCAGTTCTATTTGGATCATATTCTATAGAAGCAACTTTTCCTGGTACTCCATCTTTATTTCTTTTAAAATCTATTATTCTATACTTTCTTTTAGCACCGCCACCTCTGTGTCTAACGGTAACTCTACCTAATGAATTTCTTCCGCCTGATTTTGATAAAGAAACTAATAAAGACTTTTCAGGTTTTGTCTTAGTTATTTCATCAAAAGTTAAAACGCTCATTCCACGTACACCAGCAGAAGTTGGTTTATACTTTCTAATAGCCATTAATATTACCTCCTATATTAAATACTTTCAAAAAATTCAATTTCTTTAGAATCTTCTGTAAGAGTAACAATGGCTTTTTTCCAATCAGGTCTTTTGCCAACATTAGCTCCCATTCTTTTTTTCTTACCAGTAATATTCATTGTATTTACTTGTTTAACTTTTACACCAAAAATTGTTTCTACGGCTTTTTTAATTTCTGATTTATTAGCCCTAGTATCAACTTTGAAAGTGTATCTTTTTGATTCCATATTTTCCATTGAACGTTCAGTTACAACTGGTTTAATAATAATATCATATGCTGTCATTATGCATACACCTCCTCAATTTTTGATAAGGCATCTTTTACGATCACAAGATTATCAAATCTCATTAAATCATAAACATTCATATAATCTACAACAACAGTTTCAACTTTTGGAAGGTTCGCGAATGATTTTACAATCATTTCATTTCCTTCTGGTAAAACTATCATAGTTTTTGTTTCTAAGCTTAAATTTTTCAAAATTTCTTTCGCTTTCTTTGTGCTGAATGCATCAACTGTTAAAGCATCTAAAATTCTTAACTCTCCTTCAAGAACTTTTGAAGAAAGAACTGATCTCATAGCAAGTCTTCTTACTTTCTTAGGAACTGAGTATCTATAGCTTCTTGGTTTTGGTGCGAACACTACTCCGCCGCCTTTCCATTGAGGAGCTCTTATACTACCTTGTCTAGCACGACCAGTACCCTTTTGTCTCCAAGGCTTTCTTCCACCCCCACGTACTTCCGCACGAGTTTTAGCAGATTGTGTGCCTTGTCTTCTATTAGCTAAATGGTTTTTTACTACTTCATAAACAACATGTTCATTAACTTCAACACCAAAAATAGCTTCGTTTAATTCTATATCACCAACAACTTCTCCTAGTTGGTTATAAACATTAACCTTAGGCATTATTTATCCTCCTTAAACTATCTTTTAACCGCTTCTCTAATTGTTACTAAACCACCTTTAGGTCCTGGAATAGCACCTTTTACAAGAATTAGGTTCTTTTCAACGTCAACTTTTACAACAACAAGATTTTGAACAGTACTCTTTTCATTTCCCATTTTTCCACTTGCTTTTCTACCTTTAAGTACTCTACCTGGGTAAGTACCTGCACTTCTAGCTCCAGCTACTCTATGGGATTTAGAACCATGTCCTTCTGGACCTCTTCCGTAATTCCATCTCTTTATAGCGCCTTGAGTACCTTTACCCTTTGAAGTTCCGATAACATCAACTTTATCTCCTTCAGCAAATAAGTCAACTTTAATTTCTTGACCAGTTTCAAAAGTTTCGCCTTCGTTTAATCTAAATTCTCTTACAAATCTCTTATATCCAACACTTACTTTATCAAAATGTCCTTTAAGAGGTTTTGTAACCTTTTTTCTTTTTTGTCTACATATCCACATTGGATTGCATTATAACCATCAGTTTCAACAGTTTTAACTTGAGTAACGAACATAGGGCCCGCTTCAACAACTGTTACAGGAACAACTGCTCCATCTTCAGTAAAAATTTGAGTCATTCCAATTTTTTTACCTAAAATACTCTTCATTGAGTACACCTCCTATTACTTACAGCGGATTGATTTACAATCATTCTAAGATTTATAACTTAATTTCGATATCTACACCACTTGGAAGATTCAATTTTTTTAAACTTTCCAAAGTTTTTTGGTTTGGATTTAGGATATCAATAAGTCTTTTATGTGTTCTTTGTTCGAATTGTTCTCTACTATCTTTGTATTTGTGAACAGCTCTTAAGATTGTAATGATTTCCTTTTCTGTTGGTAGTGGAATAGGTCCTGATACTTCTGCACCAGTTCTCTTTGCAGATTCCACTATTTGTTGTGCTGAGCTATCGATTAATTCATGATCGTAAGCTCTTAATCTGATTCTGATTTTTTGCTTGTTTGCCAATTTTTTTACCTCCTTGTTTCGCATGTTTTGGCATCATGCAACTAGGTCCTCCGTATCAACTCATCCGTGTGTTCCATTTTCACTTCCAAAAAATACGGCGACCCGTCGCCGAAATCTAGTTCGACATACTCAGAAATAATTACCTCAAAAGACTATAAAACAGCCATAATTTGAGCAACCTATTTCGTCAACGCCTATTATGTGCATATGAGCACCCATATATTATACTATATCATTTATATTATTGCAATACTTTTTTTAGATTTTTTTAAAAATTTTATAAAAATTTTTTCACCATATATTGTAAAATTAAGTTAGCTACATATAAAAAAAGATAGTGTATAATTTTTATACACTATCTTAACTAAATTTATTCCTCAATTTTTAAAACTTCTTCCATTTCTTCTTTTTCAAATACCTCAACATTCTTGATATTATCAAATCTTCTTGTTATCTTTGTTGAAGTAGTAAAAATATCTTTTACATCTTTACTTACCTTGTTTATATCTTTTTCTAATGTTTCCCATCTTTTTGCATATCTTTCAAACTCTGCAGAGAGCGAATTTAATTCTTTTTGAATCTCTAAAGCATATTGAGATTGCTTTAAGTTTTGAGAAACAGCTTGTATTGTTGTTAATATCGCCATCATTGTTGTTGGAGACGTAATCCAAACTCTCTTTGAATACGCATACTCAACAATTTTAGGCATATAAGCATTAAGATAAGCAAATATAGCTTCTGCTGGCAAAAACAAAATGGCCTGATCTGTTGTTTCGTTTTTTATTATATATTTAGAAGAAATATCATCAATATGTTTTTTAAATTTTGTTCAAAACTCTTTTCGTTTTCCACCTTGTTTTCAGATATATCTTCAAAAATTCTCCTATAATTTTCCAATGGAAATTTACTGTCAATGCAAATAGTTCCAACTGGTTCTGGAGCAAATATCACTGCATCTGCCATCGTCCCATTAGAAAGTTTATATTGTTTTTGATAAATTTCATTATTATTTCCAAAAGCTGAAGTCAAAACTTGATATAATTGTACTTCACCAAATATGCCACGAGTTTTTTTATCAGTCAAAACATTATTTAAATTTTGAACATTATTAGATAAAAATTCCATCTTTTTTTGTGCTTCATCAAGCCTTCCTAAACTTTGCATAACATTACTAAATGTCTTTTTAGTATCTTCAAAACTTTTTTCAAGCTTAACTTCAACACTTTCATTTATCTTATCAAGTCTACCTTCTACAACAACAGTAAGATTTAAGAAGTCCTTTTTCAACTCAGATTTTAATTTATCATTAAAATTAAAAATTGAATCAATATTTTCTTTACCTGCTTTTATAATATTATCATTAGTGGAATTTTTAAATTCAAGCAACTGATTGGAGATTTTTTCATTATTTCCATTTAATTTTTCGTTTAATTTATTAAATTCATCCGAAAAACTAAGTTTTAACTTTAGAATATCTTCATCTCTTATTATATCATCATTTGATTTTTTTAATATTTTTAAAATTAAAATAATGACAATAACTACTAGTAAAATTAAAATCCCAATTAAAAAATAAATCATATTTCACCTATTTTAAAATACCAAACTCATATCCATTAGATTTAAAATAATCAATTATACTAGGCAAAGTTTCTACAGTTAAATTCTTTCCTTGAGAATCATGCATTAAAACAACAGCAACATTTTGTTGTTTCCAATAGCTCAAAGATGTTTTAACATATTTTAACATTTCTTCTTTATTAGTTGGTCTAACCTTTTGTGGTTCAGCATCACCAGATAAACTATTCCAATCTATCCATTCAAGTCCCAAACTTTTTAGAACTTCATCACCATTACCAGCATTTTCAAGACCTTTCCAGGACATATGTCCGCCTGGATATCTCCAAACCCCAGTATTAAATTTATCTCCAAGAAGTTCCTTTAATCTTGATAAAGTTTTTTCTGCTTCATCTTTTATAACGGATGCATTAGGAACTCTATTTGGATATAGTTTATTATAATCATGAGAAAAACTATGAATTGCTATTCCATGTCCTTCTTTTAATTCTCTTTCCAAATATGGCTTTGCTTGATCATTTAATGTTTTACCAACTATAAAGAAAGTAGCTGGAACTTGTTTTTCCTTAAGAATATCTAAAACTTTATCTGTAATTCCAGGAGTAACACCATCATCAAAAGTTAAGAACACCATTTTCTTTCCAGTATATTCTTTTTTACTCATGATATAGTCTCTAATTTCAGCAGTATCATAAGCATAAGAATCTGCAGACTTTATGTGGCTTCCAGATTCTGAAAAATCTATACCATTAGAATCTTGTTTTTCTGGTTCTTTTTCAGTTGTGTTTTGTTTTCCCTCAGAATTATTATCAGATGTATTTTTTTGCTCATTTTCATTATTTTTATTTTGTATTTGTGTTTTATTTTGATACATAACACTTAAAACATATTTACCACCTAAAAAGACAAATAGTGCTAAAAAAACCGCAGTTATTATAACAAAATTTTCTTTTCTTCTTCTTTTCTTTTTTTTCTTCTTTGTTACTTTTATTTTTTCTTCATTATCTATCATTAAATTTACCTCCTAATTTAGTACAATTATTTATTTCCAATTAATAATTGTATATCCCCTATAGTTTAAGCCCATAGTCTAAAGCTTCATTTATTATAACATATTTATAAATATATTGTAAACTCAATTATTAGAAATTCAATTATTTTTTTATTTATTATTCGAAAAAACATATATATTTTTAAAAAATAAATAATGATACAAAAATTAAATTAATATATATTTTTGTTTTAAAAAAATTAATATAATATGATATAATATAGCTATAAATATTTACCCATTATTTTTTAGATATATGGATAAAATTAAATTATGTATTAAAAAATTAACTGAGGAGTTTTTATGAACGATATTTATTCAAATCCACTAACAAAAAGATATTCAAGTAAAGAGATGAGTTACATTTTTTCCGATGAATTTAAATTTAAAACTTGGAGAAAATTATGGATAACTCTTGCCAAAGGAGAAAAAAGTTTAGGGCTAAATATAACTGATGAGCAAATTAAAGAACTTGAAGCCTTTAAAGAGGATATTAACTTTGATATAGCTTTAGAAAGAGAAAAAATTGTTAAACATGATGTTATGAGTCATGTTTATGCTTATGGAGTTCAGTGTCCTAATGCAAAAGGGATTATTCATTTAGGTGCTACAAGTTGCTACGTTGGTGATAATACTGAACTTGTAGTTATGAAAGAAGCACTCTTAATTGTAAAGAAAAAATTATAAATGTTTTAAATTTATTAAAGAAAAATGCTCTAAAATATAAAAACATTCCAACTTTGGCTTATACGCATTTTCAAGCAGCTCAACCAACAACAGTTGGAAAAAGATTAACACTCTATATGCAAGACTTACTTATTGACCTTGAAGAATTAAATTTCATATTGGAAAACTTAAAACTTCGTGGTGCAAAAGGAACAACTGGAAGCCAAGCATCATTTATGGAGTTATTTAATAATGATGAAGAAAAAGTTAAAAAGCTTGATAATTTTATTGCTTCAGAAATGAACTTCAAAGGAGTTTACGCTGTTTCAGGTCAAACTTATACAAGAAAAATTGATAGTAAAGTTTTATTTTTATTATCAAATATAGCACAATCTGCACATAAATTTTCAAATGATTTAAGATTATTACAACATCTTAAAGAAATTGAAGAACCTTTTGGTAAAAGTCAGATTGGATCATCTGCTATGCCCTATAAGAGAAATCCTATGAAATCAGAAAGAATTGGAGCTTTGTCAAATTTTGTTATTTCAAATGTAATGAATCCATCTATAACTTTTGCAACACAATGGTTTGAAAGAACTTTAGATGACAGTGCAAATAAAAGACTTTCAATTTCTCAAGGATTTTTAGCAGTAGATGGAATATTGAATCTCTATGCAAATGTAGTTGATGGAATGGTAGTTTATGAAAAAGTAATCGAAAAACATTTAATGGCCGAATTACCATTTATGGCGAGTGAAAACATAATGATGAATCAAGTAAAAAAAGGTGGAGATAGACAGGAACTTCACGAAAGAATCAGAGAACTTTCACAAATTGCAGGTAAAAATGTGAAAGAAAAAGGGCTTGAAAATAATCTATTGGAATTAATTGAAAAAGATGATTTCTTTGATATAAGTAAAAATGAACTCAAAGAAGTACTTAATCCTATGAAATATGTTGGAAGATGTCCTTCACAAGTTGATGAATTTATAGAAAATGAAGTTAATCCTATTTTAGAAGAAAATATAAATATGATTGAAATTATAAAAGAAGTAGAAGTTTAAAAAAACGCTCCATTTGGAGCGTTTTTTAGTTAACATTTTACTTAAAATTTACTTGCGTCAACAGAATTTAAGTATTCTTCTATCGGTTCAACAGCTTTTTTAATAGTTCCATTTTTAAAAGGATTTTCTAATTTTGCTACTTCAAGAAGTTGTAAGAAAGGCTTAGTTCCGCCTGTTTTACAAAGTCTTACATAGTCCGCAAAAGCAGTTTTATGATCTTTTCTATCTTTATTCCAGAATTGGAAAGCGCATACTTGAGCCAAAGTATAATCTATATAATAGAAAGGCATTTGATAAACATGTCTTTGTCTAAACCAAAATCCACCATCTTCTAAAACTTTTATTCCATCATAATCTCTATGTGGTAAATATTTCTTTTCTAATTCTCTATATTTTTCACGTCTTTGTTTTGGAGTTAGTTCTGGATTTTCATATACAATATGTTGGAACTCATCAATTAATGCACCATAAGGTAAGAACATTAAGCTATGTGTAATATGCTTATATCTAAATTTATCAGCTTCTTCTTCAAAGAATAAATCCATCCATGGCCAAGTAAAAAATTCCATACTCATTGAGTGAATTTCTGCAGATTCCATTCCTGACCAAGTATATTCAGGAATATAATCTCTTGATGAGAAAACTTGAAAAGCATGACCAGCTTCGTGAGTTAAAACCTCAACATCATGAGTTGTTCCATTAAAATTAGCAAATATAAAAGGGCTTCTCCAATTTCTTAAGTAAGTACAGTATCCACCTGCAGCTTTTGTACTCTTAGCATCTAGGTCAAATAAATCTTTCGTTTTCATAAAGTTAAAAAATTCTTTTGTTTCAGGAGATAACTCACTATACATTTTTTCAGCTCTTTCAAGCATCCAGTCTTTTTCTCCATGAGGTGCAGGGTTCCCTGACTTAAAGAAAATAGGTTCATCATAGAAAGTAAGTTTTTCCAAACCAATTCTCTTCCTTTGTTCTTCTCTTAACTTATTACAGATAGGAACAACAGTCTCTACAATTTGTTTTCTATAAGCTTCAACATCTTTTGCATTGTAATCAACTCTACCCATTTTTTTATAACCAAGTTCAATAAAATTTTCATAGCCTAGCTTTTTAGCCATTCTATCTCTTATCTTAACAACTTTATCATAAATTTCATCTAATTTTTCAGTTTGTTCTTCATAAACTTCTGAAATTAAATTAGTAGCTTTTCTTCTAACATTTGCATCTGAATCTTGAGTATATTTAGCAAGTTGAGTAAGATTTAATTGTTCTCCATTCCACTCTTTTGAACAAGAAGATAAAAGTTTTTGATATTCCATAACAACTTTCGCTTCCTCAACTAAATCTTCCATAATTGAAGGATTAAAAGTCAATAAATAATTTTCATATTTTTGGAATAAATAAACTCCAAACTTTTCTTCAAGTTCTTTTCTAAATTTGCTATTAACAAACTCTCTTATATATTCAACCTCAACTTCTTGAACTTTTGGAGCATTTTCTTGAATGAATTGCATTTCTTTGTCAAAAAATTCGTCTTTAGTATCAATTGAATTTTTGACATGTGCTAAAGCAACCATGCTATCAGCATCTGAACTTACTTTAATAAGTTCATTATAAGTTTCAATTGCCTCTTCACTTGTTTTAGCTTTTGCAAGTCTTTCAGTCAAAGCTCTAATATCAGCTCTAAGTTTTTCAAAGTCAGGACGAATATATTTATAATCCTCAAACTTTAAATCTAAATTTTCTTTAGTCATAACTACCTCCTATTGTAAATCTTAAAACTATTTTATCACAATTTAACAATAAAAAACAGTCTTATAAAACATTTCAAGAAAAAAGGAATTACCGCAGTAATCCCTTTTAAAAATTATCTTTTTAACATCATTGCATATGGTTCCCATGGTTCAATCTTTATAGATTCTTCTTCTAAACCTTTTAACCATTTTTCATCAACGAATTTTTTATCTACTATTGCTGAAATATTTTCATTTGTAAACCAAGAGTCGCTCATTGAGAATATTCCCTTTTCTCCAACTTCATCTCCCCAAGAGTTTTCAACTTGCCATTTAATTGGATTTCCATTTTCATCCAAATCAACCCCTACAAATGTCATAGCATGAGTTAAATCTGTATATCTATAGTCAATTCTGTCGGCTTTAGAAAATTCTCCAAGTTCTGTTAAAGTTTCATCATAATTAAATAAATCTTTATCCATTATACCTAATTTTCTATCACAGTTCTTCATAACATCACAAGCAAACCACACAGCTTCTCCAGCTTTTATAGATGCGATTATAGCTTTTTTTATTTCTTCTTGAGGAACATTTAAAGAGGCAACAGGATTTCCTTCTCTAACAGATTTAAAATATTTTAATTCTATTCTTTTACCAAATGGATACTTACCTCTTGGATCTTCAATTAAATCAACCTTATTTTCAAAGTAACTTCCAACATATTCTTCATAGAATTTTTTTGGAGTTAAATTTGTAATCTTTTGGAATTTATCATCTTTATCTGTATATTCAAAATCAAAAGTTTCTGGTAATTTTCCTAGAACTTTTGTACAAATATTATAAACTTCATAAAGAGTTTCTTCTTTTAATTTCTTTAATTCTTGAACTGAAGCTCCATTTGAATGTGCTTTTCTCATATTCATTGCAGTTCTCTTTAATCTTACATTAATTTGTTCAACAAAAGCACCAGAATCGGATGAACTGAAAGTTTCTGGCATAACTGATTTAGGAACAATACCATGTTTTGAAATTAAGTCATCAAAGCATTCAAAAAAGTTTCCATCATCAGCTCCTAAATCTAACAAACTATCCATAAGTCTTGATCCTAATGGTTCATCTATATGTTCAATCATAAGTTCTAAGAAATTATTTGATTTTTCCATTTTATCCATAAAGAAAAGATAAACTTGTGAAAACTCAAAAGTTTTTAAATTAAGTTTTTCCATAACTTTTAGTCTTAAAACATTAAGTCCTGAAAACATCCAACAACGTCCTGATTTCTTTTGATTTGTAATTTCAGCTTTCTTTACACTGTCTGAAAACTTAAAATTATGAAATCTTAAAGCATCATTATTAATTGAACTATCTTGAATACCATTTTTAGCAATTGCATTTGAAATTACTCTACTTGATAAATCGCTTTCAAAACGTTCTTTAAATTTATTCATCATTTCATTTGTTACCATAAACTATTCCTCCATTTTTTATTTTTAACATACTCATAATATCACAACAAAAAAATTATTTCAATAGATTTTTAAATATAATTGATATTTTTTATCATTTTTATTTTTGGACTATTTTTTAAATATGATACTGCACAATATAATAAATAAACCCCAATGAAATAAAATTTACTTTATTCATCAGGATTTAGTCAATTTAAACTTTTTCCATTACTAATTAATTTGCAGATACGTACTTTTTCAAACCTTTTTTCCAAAGAAATATTGCAAAAACTGTTCCCAAAAAATTAAATAAGAATATATATAATATACTTAAAACGGAAGCCTCTCCCTTAACTATAAGTACAGGCAGATTAATTGACAGTAAAATAGGAACTATATAAATTAATACAAACTGTATTGATTTTGGATAAATAGACTTCGGTCTGCTTGAAAAATCAATTAGGTATTCTGGTATTCCCATTATGGCACTTGAATGTTCTTTCCAAAATGATATAGTAATTACAATCTGATTTAATAAAAATACCAAGTATATGGATAACAAAATTGAAATCGTAAATTCTATTATTATAAATAAATTTAAACTATATTTTGTCAGCATAAATACTTGAAAACACAGAGCTATAAATAAATTAATCAAACTAGGAAAATCTACTCTGTATAATGAGTAAAACAAAAACGAATTGACCGGTCTAATCAAAATATAATCTAATTCTCCATCTAATATAAATTCATATAAATTTTCATGAGCAACGGTAAATAAAAACTGATAACCATAACTTATTACGGAAGCTACAGATATTAAAAGTAAATAGTCATTTTTCACCCAACCATATATCGTTTCTGTATAATCAAAATAGATTACACCTGCAATAAACTCCGCAAGAAAAAAAATCAAGCCAAAAACTATTGTTACAATTGCAGTAGATCTGTAAATTAAAAACTCTTGAAAACTATGAGATAAAAACTTTTTATACAATCTAAAATTCATATTTACGCTCCCATTCCCTCATATCTTTTCAGTCCAAAACAATAAGTAATTTTATATAGAACAAAAAATAGAATAAACCAAGAAAAAGATAGAATTATGTAAAAAATTAATTCTTCAATTGTTAATTTTCCTTGCATAGCCCTTGTAAAATTAAATCCAACTATTGCAAACGGGTTTTTATCAACTAATTTATAAATTTTATTTCCCAATAAATTTAAAGGAAAAAGCAGTCCTCCAAACAGTAAATATACTGAATTTATTAAAGGTCTTAATGTCCACATATTTATCAAATAGAATCCAAGATTTCCAACAAGAGAAACCAGCATAAAAAACATACAAAAATTTATTATAAAGAACAAAAATACCAACAAAAAATATCCTATATTTGCATTAACAAAAAAAGACAGAATAAACATAAGGACATAAAAAACAATAAATATAAACTTCTTTCCTAAAAATGCAAAAAAGGAATTTACTAATATAGAATATGGTCTAATCAACATGGAAGTAAGCTTCCCACTTCTAACAAGATGCCCCATATTAACTACATTTTCACTTGAAAATAGAATCATCCCAATATTTGAAATAATTATATAATAAATCATTTGAGTTTTAGTAAAACCTCCAATGGTTTCAACTGAAGTACTTTCAAAAATACCATTCCAAGTAAATATAGAAATTAAAATACTTAATATATTAACAAATATATTGGAAATAAAGTTAAACTTATAGCTTAATTGTATATTCAGCTGATTAAAAAAAGTTGGTAAATATTTACTCATCTTAATCCTCCTTTTTACATTCACTGAAAATATCAAAAACTACATCTTCAAAGCTTTTATTTTCACAGGATATATTTTTTATAAGTGAAAAATCAACATTTTTTAATATAAATTTTGCTTCATCAAAATTTACCTGTAATTTTTTCTTGTCCAAAAATTTAAAACGATTAAATTCATCAGGTATAAAATCTTTAAATTCTATTATGCATTCATCTTTAACAGAGAACTTATTTATAATTTCATTTATATTTGAATCTTCCACCTTTTTTCCATTTAGTAAAATTACAACTCTATCACATAATGTCTCAATGTCTTTCATATAGTGAGACGTTAAAAATATAGTAACATTATCTTTTTTATTTATATCAAGTAAAAACTCATGTATCGACCTTTGACTTGTTATATCCAATCCTATCGTAGGTTCATCTAAAAATAAAATTTTAGGACTATGAATTAAAGCACAGATTATCTCAAACTTAATTCTCTCTCCAAGCGATAATTTTCTAACCGGAATTCTTAGCTTATCTTCTAAATTTAATAATCTTACCATATTATTCAATTTATTTCTATAACTTGTTTTATCAATCTTGTAAATACATCTTAACATCTCAAGAGTTTCTTCAGCAGGTAAATCCCATATTAATTGGCTCTTCTGTCCTATAACCACACCTATTGATTTAAGATAAGATTTTTCCTTCTTAAAAGGAATATTTCCATCACACTCAATAATTCCACTCTCCGGATTTAATATCCCCGTAAGCAATTTTATTAATGTCGTTTTTCCGGAACCGTTGGGACCTAAGATTCCTATTATTTCTCCCATTTCGACTTCTAAATTAAAATCTTCAATAGCTAATTTTTTTATTTCTCTTCTTTTGAAAAAATCCTTTAAAGAACCTAAAAAACCACTATCTTTTTCAAAATAATTATAACTATAAAATAAATTTTCAATTTTTATCATAAATAAATTAATTCTCCCAAGTATAATAATTAATTATTCTCAACTTCAGAAATTGTATATAATTTTTTAAAATATGAATCAAAATTCATAAGTTCTTCAAAATTACCTTTTTCTTCTATCTTCCCATCTTTTAACACCAATATTTGGTCATATTGTTTTAAATTTTCCTTTATTAATCTATGTGTTACAGAAATCAATGTTATATTTTCAAGCTCAAGTAGTCCCTTTTCTATGGAAAATGCAATTTCATTATCCAAACTTGATAAAATTTCGTCAGCAAGTATTATCTTTGTATCCTTTATCAAAGATCTTGCAATTGAAATTCTCTGTTTTTCTCCTCCTGATAAATTATTTGCATTTTCAGAAATCAATTCCTTATCATACAATCTATCCAAATATTTACCAAGTTCAGCTTTCAATATAACATCTTTTACTTTTTCTTCCGAATAATCTTTACTAAATAATGTTATATTATCATAAATACTTCCTTTGAATAGAAATACATTTTGATTAATTGTTGAAATTAAATTTATAATAGAATTTCTTGAAATTTCATCCAAATCAGTTCCATCTATACAAATTTTTCCCTCATTCGCTTTAATTCTTTTTGAAATTAGCTTCATCAAAGTTGATTTTCCACTTCCTGATAAGCCTACTAAAGCATATTTTTTGCCTTTTTCAAAATCAAAAGTTATATTTTCCAAAACTTTTTTATCATCATATTTAAAGCTAACATCCTCTAAAGAAATCTTATTATTAAAGTCTTTAATTTCTGTTGTTTCAACATTTTCTTCTGAAATTAAAGTATTTTCGATTTTATTTAATATTTTATCAACAGACTTAAATTTTCCATAAGATTCTATAGCAAACATCAAAGGATTTACAATATGATTTGTAAGTTGAACACAAACAATCATTTGTCCAAGTGTTATAAATCCTTTATACGCTAAATATCCCCCACAAACAAAACCACCTAAAAATGTAAAACCTCCAAAAAAGTATGAAATCATAGTTACTAAACTATACCTTTTTTGATATGCAAGTCCTTTATCATAAACATTTTTTGAGTTATTATAAAACACTTTTGAAATAAATTTTTCTAGTCCAAATACTTTGATTGTTTCATAACCATTAAAATATTCACTTGTTCTTGCAGTATATTCACTTTGAGAATTTGAAAATTTCTCTTTAAAAGTTTTTAAATTTTTCATTGGAATATTTCCAAACACAAATGAAATTATAGACAATATCATTAAAGCAATCGTCATTTGATAGGAAACATAGAAAATTGTCCCAAAGGCAAAAAGAAACAAAAATCCTGATTTAACTAAATTTAAAAATGTTCTAAAATACTCTGTTTCTATTGTATTAATATCATTAGTAAGAATTGAAATCTTATCCCCTACATCATTATTATAAAAACTTTCAATATCTTGTTTTATTAAATTATTAAATATGTAAATCTTTGTATCTAAAGACATTTTAGCTACAAATTTATAACTCATAACTTCATAAATCCATTTAAAAACGCTCTCTGTAATAAGTAAAGCAAAAGTATAAATCATAACCTTAGAAAATTGCATATTTATTGCTCCACTTGTTGAATCTATAACATAACCAAAAAACATTGCAACTCCAATTTCCAATGAAATATAAATAAACATAACTACAAAAAGTGGTAGCAAAATATTCAAATTATTTTTCCATATTTTTTTCATAATATTTCCTCCTCAACAGATAACCTTTTCAAAGAATATCATATTTATAGCACTATTTTAGAAGAAACAGGTTAAAAAGTCAATAGTAAGGACTAGCTTTAATTCAATTATAAATCTTAAATTAATTGCTATTAACAAGAAATATAGACTAAAAAAGCTGTGATTACTCACAGCTTAATATTTCTTCTATTTTATTATGGACTGCCTCTAAATTCGCTTTTGAATCTGAACTAAATGGAATAACTAAATTCATATCCTTTATTCCTAAAGTTTCTCTAACAACTTTTAAATGTTTATTCCATTGTCCTTTAGAAATTTTATCAGCTTTAGTGGCTATAACATAACCACTAAATCCATATTCTAAAAGCCAGTTATACATCATAACATCTTCCTTACTAGGAGCATGTCTAATATCTACGATAAGAATAACTTCACACAAATTTTCTCTATTAGAAAGATAGGTTTCAATAATTACTCCCCATTTTTCTTTTTCACTTTTAGAAACTTGTGCATATCCATATCCTGGCAAATCTACTAATCTAAATGAATTATTTATTTTATAAAAATTTACTGTTCTTGTTTTTCCGGGTTTGGAACTAGTTCTAGCTAAATTTTTCCTGTTTATGAAAGCATTTATAAAACTTGATTTCCCAACATTACTCCTACCAGCAAAGGCAACTTCTTTTAAATCAGAATCAGGATACTGTGAAATAATCGCAGCAATTTGTTCTAATTCACTTGAGATTATTTTCACTTTACACCTCTTTTTCTAAAACTAAATCTAATACTTCACAAACATCAGAAACTGTATAAATTTTTAAAGTTTCTCTAATTTCTTCAGGAATTTCATCAATATCAACTTCATTTTCTTTTGGAATAATTATATTTTTTATTCCATACCTATTTGCTGCAAGGATTTTTTCTTTAAGTCCTCCTATTGCTAAAACTCTTCCTCTTAAAGTTACTTCCCCTGTCATTGCAAATTGTCTATTGACTTTCCTATTTGTAAGAGCACTGACAATTGCTGTTGTCATTGTTATACCAGCTGATGGACCGTCTTTTGGTACTGCTCCTTCAGGAACGTGAATGTGTATATCTTTTTCCTTATAAAAATCTTCTTTAATATTAAATTTATCAGCTTTGCTTCTAACAAATGAAATTGCAGTCATCGCAGATTCCTTCATAACATCACCAAGTTGTCCAGTAAGCTGAATTTTTCCTGTTCCATTTACAATATCAGTTTCTATTGTTAAAAGTTCTCCTCCTACTTCTGTCCAAGCCAATCCGTTTACAAGTCCAACCCTATCTTCTTTTTCCAAAATATCATCATGGAATTTTTTCTTTCCTAAGAAATCAACAAGATTTTTTGAATTAACTGTAACTTTTTTACTTTCTTTTGAAACTAAAATCACAGCTGCTTTTCTAATTATTTTTTCAATCATTCTTTCCAAATTTCTTACACCGGATTCTCTAGTATAATATCGAATGATATCCCTTACTGCATCAGCTTTTATATCAAGCATTTTTTTAGTCATTGAAAAGTTTTTAAACGCCTTTGGAATCAAATGATTAATAGCAATTTTTTCTTTTTCATCATAAGTATAGCTTGAGACCGGAATAATTTCCATTCTATCAAGTAATGGAGATGGAATTGTAGCAGTTGTATTAGCAGTAGTTATAAACATAACTTTTGAAAGATCAAAAGGAATATTTATATAATTATCTGTAAACTTATTATTTTGTTCAGGATCTAAAACTTCAAGCAATGCACTAGAAGGATCTCCTCTAAAGTCATTTGAAACCTTATCAATCTCATCAAGTAACATAACAGGATTATTAACTTTACATTGTTCTAATAAAGTTAAAATTTTACCTGGCATCGCTCCAACATAAGTTCTTCTATGACCTCTTATTTCACTTTCATCATGAAGCCCACCCAATCTCATAGAAACAAATTCTCTATTCAAAGATTTCGCTATAGATTTTGCGATAGAAGTCTTACCCACTCCTGGTGGACCAACTAAACAAATTATTGAGCCTTTTTGATTATTTGAAATTTTTCTTAAGGCTATTGATTCTATAATTCTATCCTTAACATCTTTAAGTCCAAAATGGTCTTTATCTAAAATTTTTCTAGTGTAAGCAACATCTAATTTTTCTTTTTTTGACTTTTTCCAAGGCAATGCAACTATTTTATCAAGATAACTTCTAATCACATTTCCCTCAGGTGAGCCTGATGGTATTTCAGAAAGTTTTCTAATTTCCTTAAATAACATTTCTTCAATATTTTCATCAAATCCAAAACTCATTATGGTATTAGCATATTCATCCAATTCAGAGCTTAAATCTTCTCCATCTCCAAGTTCTTCTTTTATTATATTAAGTTGTTCTCGAAGATAATATTCTCTTTGATTTTTATTTAGTCTTGAAGAAACCTTTCTAGAAATACTTTCTTCTAAGAATGATAATTCTATAGAATTTTGTAAAATTTCATAAAGTTTTTCAAGTCTTTCTCTCATATCAAATATTTTAAAGTTTTCATAATGTTCATCATCAGATAATCTCATTATATAGCTTGCTACATTATTTGTAAATTTATCCATATTTGAAGAATTTTGAACACTTATTTCAGTATCAACATCTAGATGTCTTTTCTTAGCTGTATATTCTTCAAATGCAACTTCAACCATATTTCGTAAAGTTGCCAATTCAGAGTCTACTTCTTCTCCAACTTCATCATAATAGAATTCTTCAACATCAGCTGTTAGAAATTTACCATCATCATAAATTTTCTTTGCTCTACATCTACAAATACCTTCAGCTAAAACTCTAGTTATTCCATTATTCATCTTTAAAATTTGTTTAACGATAACAACAGTTCCCATTTCATATAAATCTTCTGCCTTAGGATCTTCTGTCCTAATATCTTTTTGAGTAAAAGCAACTAAAATTGAATCCTTTTTTAATGCAGACTCTATTGCATCTATAGACTTTTTTCTTCCTGCATCAAAATGAACAACAGAATAAGGATAAATCCAAAGTCCTCTAAGTGCTATTACAGGTCTATTTAATTTTTCTTCAATATTAAAATTTATATTGCTCATAAATATTTTTCCTCTATTTTTTATTTTCATTATATATTAAAACGGGATTTGCCTTTCCTAAAACTACATCTTTAGTGACAATACATTTTTCAACATTTTTCTCAGACGGCAATGTGAACATTGTATCTAAAAGAGCACTTTCTATAACAGCACGCAAACCTCTTGCACCTGTTTTTCTTTCAAGAGCTATCTTTGCAATTTCTTTTATTGCATCTTTTTCAAACTCAAGCTCTATATTATCCATAGATAAAAGCTCTTTATATTGTTTAATTAATGCATTCTTTGGTTCTTCTAAAATTCTAATTAGAGAATTTTCATTTAAACTTTCTAAAGTTACAATCATAGGTATTCTACCAACAAATTCGGGTATCAAACCATACTTAAGTAAATCTTCAGGTCTTAAATTCTTAATAATTTCAGAAAAATCATCAAGCTTATCCGTTTTAACATCTGCGCCAAACCCCATTGATTTCTTCTCTAGTCTGGCTTTTAAAATTGACTCTATACCTTGAAAAGCTCCACCTACAATAAATAAAATATTTGTAGTATCAACTTGTATATATTGTTGATCAGGATGTTTTCTTCCTCCTTTTGGAGGAACATTTGCAACAGTTCCTTCTATTATTTTTAAAAGTGATTGTTGAACACCCTCTCCACTAACATCTCTAGTTATTGAAGGGTTTTCACTTTTCCTCGTAATTTTATCAATTTCATCAATATATATTATTCCTTTTTCTGCTCTTTCTATGTCATAGTCAGCAGCCTGAACTAATTTCAAAATTATATTCTCAACATCCTCTCCAACATATCCTGCTTCAGTTAAAGTAGTTGCATCTGCAATTGCGAAAGGAACATCTAAAACTTTAGCAAGTGTTTGAGCTAAAAGCGTCTTTCCGCTTCCCGTAGGTCCTACAAGAAGAATATTAGACTTTTGAATTTCAACTTCACTTTCAACATCTCTATTAATTCTTTTATAGTGATTATAAACAGCAACACTTAGAGCTTTTTTTGCATTGTCTTGTTGAATAATATACTCATCTAAAATATTCTTAATTTCTACTGGAGTTGGTAATTTTTCTAAGCTTTCTTTTTTCTTAGTTCTTTCTTGGTATTCAATCATGGAATGACAAATTTCAATACATTCATTGCAGATATTTGCATTAATTCCACTGACTATTTGATCTACTTCTTCTACCTCTTTTCCACAAAAAGAACATCTTGTTATCTTTTTTTCCAAAATTAACTCCTTAATTTTCTATTACTTCATCGATTATTCCATATTCTTTTGCTTCATAAGCACTCATATAGAAATCTCTATCTGTGTCTTTTTCAATTTTTTTAAGAGATTGACCTGTTCTCTTTGCTAAAATTTGATTAAGAGTTGCTCTAACTTGTAAAATCTTTTGTGCTTGAATTTTAATGTCTTCAGCTTGACCTTGAGCTCCTCCTAAAGGTTGGTGAATCATAATATCTGCATTAGGCAAAGCAAATCTCTTTCCTTTTGCACCTGATGTCAATAAAAATGCCCCCATACTTGCAGCACGTCCAATACAAATAGTACTTACATCAGGTTTTATATATTGAATTGTATCATAAATTGCAAGTCCAGCGCTAACTGAACCGCCTGGACTATTTATATAAATTTGAATATCTTTTTTAGGATCTTCTGATTCTAAAAATAGAAGTTGAGCAACAATCAAATCAGCCATTTGATCATTCACTTCTCCACTTAAAAATATAATTCTTTCCTTTAAAAGTCTTGAATAAATATCATAAGACCTTTCTCCTCTATTAGTTTGTTCAACTACCATAGGTATAAGTGCCATAATTACCTCCTAATAAAAAATATAGCTTAGCAAAATGCAAGCTATATTTTAACTAATTATTCCTCAACAGTTTCTTTTTTAGGTTCTTGGAATTTAACAAGACTTACCAAATGATCAACCGCTTTTCTTCTAATTAAACTTGCAGTAATGCCTTCCAGACCTTCTCCTGATTTCAATTCCTTCTTAAATTCTTCAAAATCTTTAACTTTCATATTCTTTCCGAATTCATCGATTTCTTTATCAATTTCTTCTTCAGATACTTCAATATTTTCTAATTTTGCAAAAGCATCGATAACAAGTTCAGCATTAGCTCTCTTAGTAGCTTCTGGTCTTAATTGTTCTCTAACAGCTTCTTCAGTAGTATTTAACATTTTGAAATAATTATCCAAGTCCATATTGTATTGTCTAATTCTACCTGCAAAATCTCTAAAAGCTTTATCAACTTCTTCAGCAACCATTGATTCTGGAGCTTCTACATTTGAACTTTCAATAAGAGCATCAATTGCATTATTTTGTTTTTGAACCAAAGCATTTCTTTCTGCAGATTCAACAAGATTCTTTTTAATATCTGCTCTATATTCTTCCAGTGTATCAAACTCAGAAACATCTTGCGCGAATTCATCATCTAATTCAGGAAGTTGTTTTTCTTTAATAGAATTTATTTTTACTTTGAAAAGAGCTTCTTTTCCTTTTAACTCTTCTGAATGGTATTCTTCAGGGAAAATAACATTAACATCAACATTATCTCCTATATTTTTCCCAATTAATTGTTCTTCAAAACCTGGAATAAAAGTATGTGAGCCAACAACTAAATCATAATTTTCAGATTTACCTCCATCAAATGGAACTCCTTCAACACTACCTTCAAAGTCAATATTAACAGTATCCATATCTTTTACAGGTCTATCTTCAATTGAAACTATTCTTGCATTGTTTTCACGTTCTTTATTTATCCTTTCATCAACCATTTCATCAGTTACTTCAAACTTAACATCATCAGCAACTAAATTTTTATAGTCTCCTAACTCAGGAACTGGTTTTAATTCTTGTTCAAATTTTATTACTATAGCTTTATTTTTATCAAATTCTTCAATATCAATTTTTGGCATCCCACAGATGTCTTTACCAATTTCTAATTCTTTAACAGCGTCTTCAAATAAATCAGGTAATAATTCATTTACAGCATCTTCAAAGAAAATACCTTCTCCATAATTTAATTCAATGATTTTTCTTGGAGCTTTACCCTTTCTGAAACCTGGAATGTTAAATCTTGATTTCATTTTGTTATAAACTTTATTAATTGAAGCTTGGAATGCTTCTGGACTAATTTCTGATGTAAAAACTATTTTCTTGTCATCTCTTGATACTAATTTAGTATTCATTTAATTTCCTCCTAACAACTCTATAAAAATTATATTATTTTCTATTTACATACCTAAGAATTATAACACAAAAAAACATATAATTCAATACATATTAACAAATTTAAGATACATTTTTAATAGTATATTACACAATTTAACCTTCAAAAATATAACTTGTCATAGAAACAGATCCCAAATCACAGCCTTCATTAAATATTTCAACTTTTTTATAGTCACATGCACATCCCAAAGCTATTAGTAAAGGATAAAAATGTTCAGGTGTTGGTACTGAATGATGGTAATCAAAACTACTATTATTATAATTTATTACTGATTCAATATTCTTATTTATGATACTATCCTTAATATAATTATCAAATTTATTAGCCCAATTAAATCCACCTTTTTTATCAAAATCAATTAATTGTAAATTATGAACTATATTCCCACTAGCAATAACTAAAATATCCTCATTTAATAATCTTTTTAACTTTTTTCCAAACTCATACTGCTCTTTAGGACTTTTATTTTTATCAACACTTAACATAACTACAGGAATTTCAGCATTGGGATAAGTTTTACATAAAATACTCCATATTCCATGATCTATCCCCCATGAATTATCCTCTTTAATTGCAAGTTCAAATATTAGTTTTTTTGCAAACTCCACATTATTTTTTGGCTCATATTTAATTTCGTAAAGCTCCTTAGGAAACCCATACATATCATAGATTTGTTCATTATATTCTAATGTTCTAACAAATTGTCCGTTAGTATACCAATGAGCTGAAATTGCAAGAATCATTTTTGGAGTTTTTAATTTTTTCTTATCGATACCCAATTATCACTAAATACATTTTTACTAATAGCATTCATTGGAGAACCATGTCCAACAAAAATCACATTATACACCTAAATCACCTCGATTAATTATACCCTATTTAGTTTTTAAAACTAACTATTATATTCATCAAAGCACCTAATTTATGATTTTTTCTATTGTATAAAAATGATATTAAATTTTGTTTATTAAATATTTTATTTACAATAAAAAAGTTGCACTATATAGAGCAACTTGTTTAGTTCTATTTATCTAAATTTAAATCATTCCATTTTGAAAAACTAGTAGTATTAGAGAATTTTGTCACTTCATTATTCCCAATATATTCTAAAGTCCAAAAAACATTCTTTAAATAAAATGTATCTTTGTCAAAAACTGCTTCAAATGTTATAGTAACATCATTTTCAGAAATTTTTTTCAAATCCAACTTATATTCAGCTTTCAATATGTTAATAATTTTTGATTTATTCTTATCATCATTATTTATTTTTAAATGATACTCATCATTAACTTCTTCAAATTTTATATCATTTTCAGTAAAGGAATAAATACCATCTAATAATCTAAAATAATCTGGAAATACATTATAATTGCTATTATTAGTTTCAGATTTTTTATCTACTCCATTTACCTTTTTAGTCATAATTGCTGTTCTGTTTTCATCACCAACAAACTCTGCATCATAATTATTTTGTTCAATATTTGAGGTCCCTGAGTACCTAACAATCACTTTTCCTTTGGTAATTTTCTTAGAATCCTTATCATTAATCAATTCTCCTTTTAGAATTTGTTTTGTTGTTTTTCCATTTTGTTCAGTTATAATTTCATTAAGTAATAAAAAAGATTCAATATTATTGTTAGCATTTTTAGATTTTTCAAACAATTCGTTAACACCAACCTTATTAGAACAACCTGAAAAAGTTATAATTACTAACAACACTCCTAATATAAATATTTTTTTATTTTTAAACATTATTAATCCTCCAAAAAATAAATCTACGTATATTATATCATATTTTTAAATATATAAAAAATGTTACTTTGCTATAGTAACATTTTTGTATTAAATCTATTTATTTTCTAATTTTACATTGTTCCATTCAGAATATTTTAAAGATTCTTCTATTTTAAAAGCTCCTTTATCTCCACCATATTCTAAAGTCCAAACTACACTTTTTAGATAAAAAGTTTTCTTATCAAAAACCACTTCAAATTTCACATCAACCTCAAAATCATTAACAGATAATTTCAATCCATACTGTGATTTTAAAACATCAATAATCTTTAAATTTTTATTTTCGGTTTTTAATTTTAAATGATATTCATCATTTTCTTCTTCTAGTATCAAATCTTTTTCTTTAAGAGTATAAATTGCATCCAACAGTTTATAATAGTCAGGACTAACAATGTAATTAGTATTTTCTTTTTTTGTTTCTTTAGTTTGTCCGTTTTCTTTGAAAGTAGTTATTGTTGTCTTTTTTGCATCTCCAACAAATACTACATCATTATCTACTTCTCCTTCTTCTCTTTTTCCTGTATATTTTATACTTCCTTTTCCTTTAATAATTTTTCTAGTATTAGCATTATATTGTAATTCAGCATGAATAAGTTGAGTTTTAATGTTGCCTTTAGTCTCATTTTTACTTTCACTATCCATTATATATGACTGAAGTTTATCATTTGCCTCTTTTGATTTCTCAAAAAGATCTCTTACTTGCATCTTTTTAGAACAACCTGTAAAAACAAATACAGACAATAATAGGGTTATAATAAAAAATCTTTTCGTTTTAAACATTTCCTATCACCTCGACTTTATATTTTTCTTAATTATATCATATATATATTATTTTAAAAAGTTTATTAAATAAAATTTCAAATCAGTAATTTAACTATTTATAGTTAATGTTCTAATAAAGAAAAATATTTATAATAAATTAATATATAAAAAAGGAATGTAATATATCAATTGTAAATCACATTCCCTTAAAATTGTTTATTTGTCAATAATAAGCTAATTTTTTAAATTTAAAACTATTTTGTCCCAAATAGTCTATCTCCTGCATCTCCAAGTCCTGGAATAATATAGCTATGTTCATTTAGTCTCTCATCTAACGCAGCTACAAAAATATCCACATCAGGATGATTTCTTTGAACGGCTTCAACTCCTTCAGGAGCAGCTATTATACAAACCAATTTAATATTTTTACAACCCTTTTGTTTTAAAAGTTTTATAGCATCAGATGCGGAACCTCCAGTAGCAAGCATTGGATCTAGAACTAAAAAGTCTCTTTCTTCAGCATCTACCGGTAATTTACAATAATATTCAACTGGTTGTAAAGTTTCAGGATCACGATATAAACCAATATGACCAACTTTTGCAGCAGGAAGAATATTTAACATTCCTTCAACCATTCCAAGGCCAGCCCTTAAAATAGGAACTACCCCTAACTTTTTACCAGACAATCTTTTTACCTTAGTCTTTTGTAAAGGTGTTTCAATTTCTACTTCATCTGTTTTTAAATCTCTTGTAACCTCATAAGCCATAAGCATTGAAATTTCATTTACTAAAGCTCTAAAATCTTTTCCACCAGTCTTTTTATCTCTTAAATATCCTAACTTATGAGAAATAACCGGATGATCGAATACTGTTAATTTTGACATATTATTACCTCCTATAATTATGCAAAAATTTTTCATTTTATTAAATTAATTTTTAATATTATACAAAATATTTTTAGATTAGTAAAGTCTACTAATTATATCGATAAATTATTTATACTATTTTCCTACAAAAAAATATTATAAAATTATTGAATTCTTTCCTTTTTTATGTTATACTATTCAAGTAATTGAATTTGCCGGCGTGTCGGAACTGGCAGACGAGACAGACTCAAAATCTGTTATCCGCAAGGGTGTGTGGGTTCGAGTCCCACTGCCGGCACCATTTTAAAACTAACGTTTAGTTAGTTTTTTTTATTGTGAAACAACAAGGTTCCCGGGAACCCACCCGATGCGAAGCATCGTGGAAGGGTGGGGTTCTTATTGCAAAAAAGGTATGAATCAACATACCTTTTTCCTTTATTTTACATTATTCATTTTTTCTCTACACACTTTTTCAATTAAATCTAATTTAATTATACTTTCTTGTTCTGTTTTTCCTATTGTATAAATATATAATTTAATCTTAGGTTCTGTTCCAGATGGTCTTAAGGCATACCAAGATCCATCATTTAAATAATACTTTAGACAATTTTGTTTTGGAAAATCTAAATATCCATCTTTAAAATCAATGACTTCTTTTAAAGAAATATCTCCCATTTCTTTAATAGGATTTTCTCTAAAGTCTTCCATCATTCTTCCAATTCTTTGTTGTCCTTCAATTCCTTCAAGTTCTAGAGAAATTTGTCTCTCATTATAATATCCGAATTCTTCATATATATCATTTAAAACATCTAATAAACTCTTTCCTTGTTTTTTATAGTATGCAGCCATTTCAACAACCATCATTGAAGCTCCAACAGCATCTTTATCTCTTACGAATGTTCCGTAGCAAAAGCCTATGCTTTCTTCATATCCAAAAACATAATTTTTTTCTTTAGTTATATCATATTCATTTGTCTTCCCACAAATATTTTTAAAACCTGTTAATGTTTCTACAGTTTCTATTCCATATTTTTTAGATATTGCTCTTGATAAATCTCCTGTTACAATAGATTTTACTAAAACAGGATTTTCAGGTAAATTATTAAGTGCATGTCTTTGTGAGAAAATGTAATATGACAATAATGCTCCTATTCTGTTACCATTTAAAAAACATATTCTCCATTTTTATCTCTAACTTCAAGAGCAACTCTATCACAATCAGGATCAGTTGCAATTAAAATATCAGCTCCAACTTCTTTACCTAATTTTTCAGAATAAAGAAAAGCTTTAGGAACTTCAGGATTAGGATATCCAACAGTTGTAAATTCAGGATCAGGCAATTCTTGTTCTTTTACAACAAAAATATTTTTAAAACCTCTTCTTTTTAAAACTTCTCTAACCGGTAAATTACCAACGCCGTTTAAAGGAGTATAAACTACTTTAATGCCTTTATCTATATTTTCATCATTAATAGTTAAATTTAAAACTTCTTTTTTATAATCTTCCTCTACTGAATCATCAATATATTTAGCAATTCCGCTCTTTAGAGCATCCTCAAAAGGAATTTGTTTAACATCTTCAAACTTTTTAATTTTATCCATATGAGCTGAAATTTGGTTGGCAATATCATCAAGAATTTGAGAGCCTTCTTTCCAATATGCTTTATATCCATTATATGCTTGTGGGTTGTGACTAGCAGTAACCATTACACCAGCTATACAGTTTAATTTTCTAATCGCATAAGAACACATTGGTGTCGGTCTAATTCCCTTATAAATATATGATTTAATTCCATTTCCTGCCATTATTGAACAAGTAAGTTCTGCAAATTCTTTTGACCCATATCTTACATCATAACTAATTGCAACACCTCTTTCAATGGCTTCTTGACCATAATCAATTATTGTATTTGCAAGTGCCTGTGCAGCCTTTGATACCATATATTTGTTCATTCTATTTGTTCCAGCACCAAGTTTTCCACGAAGACCTGCAGTACCAAATTCTAAAACTTTATAAAATCTATCTTTAATTTCTTCATCATTATCTTTTATTGAAAGTAAATCTTTTCTAGTTTTATCATCAAAAAACTCATTATTTAACCATTCTTCATAAACTTTTTTATAATCTATCATAAAGTCCTCCTTAAATTATTTTCTATTATATTTTACATCAAAAGGTATTTTATTTCAACAGTTCAAACTAAAGCAAAATTTTAAATAGGTGTTTGTAAATAAAAAATTATGGTATAATTAACTAGTATGATTAAAAAATAATATGAGGTGATTAAATGAGATTTGTTTCTTGGAATGTAAATGGACTTAGAGCTTGCATAAAAAAAGGATTTTTAGATTATTTTAATGAAATTAATGCTGACTTTTTCTGCTTACAAGAAATTAAAATGAGTGAAGGTCAACTTGATCTTGAACTTGAAGGATATGAAACTTATTACAATTATGCACAAAGAAAGGGATATAGTGGAACGGCTATTTTTACAAAATATACACCTTTAAGTGTAAAATATGGGATGGGAATTGAAGAACATGATAATGAAGGAAGACTTATAACTTTAGAGTATGAAGATTTCTTTTTAGTAACATGTTATACACCCAACTCCAAACAAGAACTTTTAAGACTTGACTACAGAATGGTATGG
Organism: Parvimonas sp. oral taxon 110 str. F0139; assembly: GCF_000214475.1. GTDB lineage: Bacteria > Bacillota > Clostridia > Tissierellales > Peptoniphilaceae > Parvimonas. Next base: position 433,972 of record NZ_AFII01000001.1, read on the forward strand.
GAAGATGCTTTTAGAAATTATTTACTTGAATTAAATAAAACTAAATCCGTAATAGTTTGTGGAGATTTAAATGTCGCTCATAAAGAAATCGACCTAAAAAATCCAAAAACCAATAGAAAAAATGCAGGATTTACTGATCAAGAAAGAGAAAAGATGTCTATACTTTTAGATAGTGGGTTTACAGATACTTTCAGATATTTCTACCCTGATAAAGAAAATGAATACAGTTGGTGGAGTTATTTTGGAAAATCAAGAGAAAGAAATACAGGCTGGAGAATTGACTATTTCTTAACTTCAAAAGATATGGATGACAGACTTGTAGATGCACAAATACATCAAAGAATTTTAGGTAGTGACCACTGCCCTGTTTACTTAGAAATTAAATAAAATATTTTATTCTTCACAAAATGTACCTTAAATATGTAGGTACATTTTTTATTGTGAAACAACATGGTTCCCGGGAACCCAACTGATGCAAAGCATCGTAGAAGGGTGGGGTTCTTATATAAAAAAGAGACTATAAAAATTATAGTCTCTAGATATTTTGAGGTTTATAAACTATCTACAACTTTTTTAAGTCTATTTAATCCATCAATTAACATTTCTCTGTTACAAGCTATATTCATTCTAAAGAAAAGTCTTGCATTTTCCCCATAATTTATTCCTGAATTAAGCAATAATTTTCCTTCATTTATCAACTTTTGATGTAACTCATCATGATCAATATCAAAAGCTCTAAGATCTAACCATAACAAGAAACTTGCTTCTGGTCTTTTTACCTTTACCTTTGGAATTTCTCTATTTATAAATTCTATTGCAAAGTCAATGTTATCTTCAATATAACTCATACATTCTTCAAACCATTCTTTACCATAAGTGTAAGCAGCGACAAAACCAACTGCTGCAAAACTTGCCATATGGAAAATTCCATATCCTACAAGTCCATTAATAAATCTATTTCTCAATTCTTCATTAGGAATTACAGCAACAGATTGAGCAAGACCTGCAATATTAAAAGTTTTACTTGGAGCAGTTAAAGTAACAGTGTTATATAAAAAGTCTTCATTAAGAGAAGCAATTGGAATATGTTTATAATCCTTAAGTATTAAATCTCCATGAATCTCATCAGAAATCATTAATACATTATGTTTCCTACAAATTCTTCCATATGTTTCTAATTCTTCTTTTGTCCATACTCTTCCAACAGGATTATGAGGACTACATAATACACTTAGTTTAACGTTATTATCAACGATTTTCTTTTCAAAATCTTCAAAATCCATAACATATTTGTCTTCTAACTCAATTAATGGACTTTCGACAACAACTCTATTGTTTAAAGTTACTGCATTAAAGAAAGGTGGATAAACTGGTGTATTTATAATTACAGCATCTCCCTCTTTAGTATTGTGCAAAATAGTATTTGCTATTCCAGGTACTACTCCCGGAACAGGGACAATCCATTCCTTCTTAATATCCCAATTGTTTTTTCCTTTTGCCATTTGATAAATGATGAAAAAAACTTTTCACAAGGACAGTCATATCCTATTACTCCATTTGATATTGGCTCTTTTAATGCTTCTAAAATTTCATCACAACATTTAAATTCCATATCAGCTATAGACATTGATAAAATTGAATGATCATTATTAGGTGCCCCCGCAGCAACCATATTATTCCATTTTTCAGCATGTGAATTTTTTCTGTCTACATATTCATTAAAATCATAACATCTTCCCATAATAACATCTCCTATATTTTTAATCAATTTATATTAATTTTTTTATATCTTCAACTCTGTCCAATTTTTCCCAAGGTAAATCTAAATCATCTCTTCCAAAATGACCATAAGCGGCAATTTGACGATATATTGGTCTTCTTAAATCTAAAATATCAATAATTGCAGCAGGTCTTAAGTCAAATACTTTATTAATTATTTCAATAATTTTGTCATCTGAAATTTTTCCAGTGCCAAAAGTATCTACATAAATAGAAAGTGGCTTTGCTACCCCAATAGCATAAGAAATTCCTATTTCTAACTTTTCACAGATTCCACTGGCGACAATATTTTTTGCAATATATCTTGCCATATAGGCTCCAGATCTATCTACTTTAGTTGGATCTTTACCAGAAAAAGCTCCCCCACCATGTCTTCCAAATCCACCATAAGTATCCACTATTAATTTTCTTCCTGTCAATCCAGAATCTCCCATAGGTCCCCCAATTTCAAATCTACCTGTAGGATTTACATAAATCTTAGTATTTTCATCAATTAAATAATCCGGAATAACCTCATCAATGACAAATTCTTTAATATCTTTTTGAATTTGTTCTAATTTAACTGAAGGACTATGTTGAGTAGAAACAACTATTGCCTCTATTCTTGAAGGAACTCCATCTATATACTCAACAGTAACCTGACTTTTACCATCAGGTCTTAAATATCCTAATATATCATTTTTTCTAACATAAGATAATCTTTTTGACAATTTATGAGCTAAAGTAATTGGTAATGGCATAAATTCATCTGTTTCTGTACATGCATAACCAAACATCATACCTTGATCTCCAGCTCCGACAGAATTATACTTATCTTCATTACCATTCTTATATTCTAATGCGCTGTCAACACCTAATGCTATATCTCTTGATTGTTCATTTATACTTGTTATAACCGAACATGTTGAAGCATCAAATCCAAACTTAGCTCTAGTATATCCAATTTCTTTTAAAACATTTCTAACTATGCTCTGTATATCAACATATTGAGAAGTTGTAATTTCACCAACAACCATTACAATTCCAGTTGTTGTTAAAGTTTCACAAGCTACTCTTGCAATTGGATCAACTTTTAAAATTTCATCTAAAATCGCATCAGAAACCTGATCACAAATTTTATCTGGATGACCCTCAGTTACTGATTCAGATGTAAATAAAACTTTTTTCATCTTTTCCTCCTTATATTTTTTCAAGTAGTACCACCGCCTGAGAAGAAATACCTTCTTCTCTACCTTCAAAACCCAAATGTTCTGTTGTAGTGGCTTTTATACTTATATTTTCTATATCTGTTTCTAAAACATTAGCAATATTTTTCCTCATCTGCAAAATATATCCTGCTAGTTTAGGCTGTTGTGCAGATATTACACTATCAACATTTCCAATTTTGTATCCTTTTTCTTTCATAAGCCTAACTACTTCCTTAGTCATAATCAAAGAACTAATATCCTTGTATTTTGGATCATTATCAGGAAATAACTTTCCAATATCTCCTAAACATAATGCCCCAATAATTGCATCATTTATAGCATGAACTAAAACATCTGCATCACTATGACCTAAAAGACCCTTTTCATGATCTATTTTAACACCACCAATTATTAAATCTCTATCAACAACTAATTCATGAACATCAAAACCTAGTCCTATTCTCATATTAAATGCCTCTTTCTAATAATAATCTTGCATGATAAATATCTTCTATTGTTGTAATTTTTATATTTGAATAATCTCCTTCAACAAGTTTAACTCTAACATTCAATTTTTCAACCACAGAAGAATCATCTGTAACAAAATTATCTTCCTCAAAAAATTTTTTATATCCGTCTATAATGACTTTTTTGTCAAAAGCTTGAGGTGTCTGAATATTGTATAATGACCTTCTATCAGGAGTAGATACTACTTCTAAATTAGAAGAAACAATTTTCATTGTATCTTTTGCTTTAACGCCTGTTATAACAGCTTTATAATTATCAAGTTCACTAATAACATTTAAAATATTTTCTTTACTAACTAAAGGTCTCGCTCCATCATGACAAATCACAAAATTTGACTTATCGCAAACATTTAATAGACCATTAAAAGTAGACTCTTCTCTTGAAGAGCCTCCTTCAACAATTTTTATATTTAAAGGAAATCTTTTAATAATATTATTTATACTGTCAAAAAATTCTTTCTTTGTTACTAAAATAATCTCAAATATTTCAGGTATATCAATAAAAGCACTTATTGTTCTTTCAATAACAGAATTCCCGCATAAGTCTAAAAAAATTTTATTTTCTTTAGTTCCCATTCTGTGAGAAGAACCAGCAGCAACAATTACAACAGAAATCTGTTTATGCATAATTTCACCTCATCCTATATTGTATCATATTTAAAATTTATTTTCTATATTTTATATTAAAATTTATGAAGTAATTAAAAGTTAAAATGATCAAATCTTAAAAATTTATACTAATAAATACAAAAGCGATGAGTACTCATCGCTTTAAAAACTATTTTACAAGTTCATATTTATATTGTTTAACACCTTGTGCATTACTAACATTAGTATAACCTAATTTTTTAACTTTTCTAATGCTTGTCCACTCCTATTTCCAGTATTACAGTAAACAATAATTTTTGCATCCTTTTTAGTAACTTTTGATTCAATATCTTTTTCGATTGTTTCCAAAGGAATATTTATAGCATCTTTAATATGTCCTGCATTATATTGATCAGCTACTCTTACATCAATTACTGTCGCACCATTCTTTTGTTCTTCTAAAAGAGTTTCACCTTTCATCATATCTGATGATTTTTTATCATCTTTCTTTTCAGTTTGATTTTCAGTTTTTTTATCATTTGCTTTATTGTCACTTTTTGATCCACAACCAACTAAAGTTGTAGCAGTAACTAATGATAAAAGTAACATTTTTGATAGTTTTTTCATTAATTTACCTCCAAAATTTTAATCAATAAAATCATACCATATATCCTAAATAAAGTAAAATAGTTTTTTCTTATTAATATATATTATTAATTAATTATTTCTATACAACTATTCTTTTTATGTTATTGCTGATATTTTTCCAACTAAATTGAGTCATTTTTGATGAAAAATCTTGTTCGTAGTCATTATTATACAAATTCTTTATTTGATTCTCCAATGCTATATTAAGTCTTAAAATATAATTATCAACTTCACTTTCAATTACTTTATCAGTATCATATAAAGTAGGCATTTTTACAAATTCAATATTTTTTGACTTAGTAATATCTTCTCCTACAAAGTTAATGAAATTTTCTAGTTCATTCATCACAACTTTTAGTCCACAAGCCATTGCCTCTATTGTAACAAGTGATAGTCCTTCATAAAGAGATGGCATAACAAAAATATCGCAGGATCTAAATAAATCACCTATCTCATTCATATTCATATATCCATACAGTTTAACTTTATCAGCCAGCTTTTTTGAGTAATTAATGATTTCGTCATACTCTTCTCCAGTACCACTTCCCGCTAAAATTAATTCAACATTGTATTTATCTTTTACCATTTCAAAAGCTTTAAGTAAATATATAATTCCTTTGGCTCTACTAAATTTTCCTGCATATATTAGTCTTATTTTAGCATCTTTAGAATAAGTTTTATTATAATCTTTATAATAAAAATCTAAATCATATCCACCACCAATAACATAAACTTTATCTTTATTATAATTAAATACATTAATAATTTCTTCTTTTTGCTTTCCTGACAAACAAAAAATTCCATTAAGTTTAGGAATATTGTCACAAATAAATTTTTTATGTATATCATTTTTATAAAGTTGTCTTAAATCAGTTCCATGACAAAATGCAAAAACTTTACATTTTAAATCAAGACTTGCAACAATTGATGTCATAATATATAGATGATTTGTAAAAATAATATCTGGTTTGAAGTTTTCAACAATATTCAATATTTTACTAGTAAAAACATTTATATATCTTTCCAAGTTCTCTCCAGTTAAATTTGAAAACAAAAAAGATTCATAAGGCATTACATCACTCATTCCAACTACTGGAAATGGTAATTCATCACTTTTAAATTTTACTATTTCAAAATCGTCAAAGTTAACTTCTACAATATCATCTTCATTCATAGCACACAAAACTTTTTGAGTAAAATTCATAGCTTTGAAGTTTTTATATACCTCTGATAAGTAAATTCCACTACCTGTTTTTGAGGGATATTGACTAATTAAATGTAAAATTTTCAAATTTATAACTCTCCTTATAATACAACTTTATAATCCAAAAAAATGGATTTTAACGTCTTTTTGATATTATATCATATCAATAAATAAATGTAAAAAAAAAAGCTCCACACGGAGCAAATATAGTGTGTTGGATCCATACACGCTATATTTACGCTTGTGTTGAAGCATCATGTAATTTTTTACTTAATTTACTTACTTTTCTAGAAGCAGCATTTTTATGAAAAACACTGTGTTCAGTAGCTTGTTTAAGTCTTTTATCAATTGTTCTTAACAATTCATTAGCTAATTCAAAATTATTTTCTTCTATTGCTAACTCAAATTTTTTAATATAAGTCTTTATTTCAGATTTTCTACTTTTATTTTTAAGAGTTTGTTTTTTTGTAACATCAATTCTCTTAATTGCTGATTTTATATTTGCCATTTTATTCACCTCCTCAAAAATAACATTAATATTATACTATAAGCCAATAATTTTTTCAAGTCCTATTTTTAAATAATTGAGTTAACTTTGGATTGTATATTTAAAAACAACTGAGATTAATAATCTCAGTTGTTTTTTACATAAAGTCAAATAAACTTACTTGATTTGTTTGCTGTAAATCATTTAAAACGCCATGTTCTTTTAATGATTCCAAAGCATTTTTATTTATTTTTGTTCTTTCTTGAAAATCTTCAATTGATATAAATGGTAATTTTCTAACTTCTTCATATATAGATGTTGAGTTGACATCACTTACAAAATCTAAAGCCCTAAAAGGTGGTAAAATTTTACCTTTCCCATCAATTAAGAACCTTGAAGAATCCGATTTTTCCAAATCCACTTTACTAGCAACAATTCCTCTAAGATACATTTCTTCAGCAACTTCAAGTATATCATATACATCTTGTTCCTTTTGAGATGCAGACTTTCCTAATTCTTTTATTTCTTTCATTTTACTCTGAATTGCTGTAAGACCTTTAAAAATCAAGTTACCTGGGTAATTATCAATTTTAGTAGTAAAATATGTGGCATAAAAAGCTTCAGGATAATGAACCTTAAAATATGCAATTCTATAACTCATCATTACATAAGCAACAGCATGAGCTTTCGGGAATAGATATTTAATCTTTTTACAAGAGTCAATATACCATTCTGGTATTCCATTTTCTCTCATATATGATTCAGTTTCCTCATCAAGTCCTCTACCTTTTCTAACAGTTTCCATTATTTTAAATGAACGTTTATTTTCAAGTCCTTTAAAAATCAAAAATGTCATTATATCATCTCTAGTACAAATCGTTTCATTTAAAGGTATTCCTTTTTTAATAAGATCTTGTGCATTTCCAAGCCATACATCAGTTCCGTGAGATAGACCTGAAATTCTAATAAGTTCAGTTAAAGTTTTTGGCCTTGTATCAAGTAGCATCTGTCTTACAAAGTTTGTCCCATATTCAGGTATCCCTAAAGTACCAACACCATCTTTATATTTATCATCCATAAATTTTAAACTATCTGTTGAATAAAATATATTTAAAGTTTCCTTATCATCCATAGGAATATTTAAAGGATCAACACCAGTTAAATCTCCAAGATGTTTTATTATAGTAGGAACATCGTGTCCAAGTAAATCTAATTTTAAAATTCTTCCGCTTATAGACTTATAACTAAAATGTGTAGTTTTTGTTTCAGAAGATGGATCATCTGCAGGATATTGAATTGGAGTAAAATCATAAATTTCTTTATTGTGTGGAACAATCATAACTCCACCCGGATGTTGACCACTTGTTCTTTTTACACCAACTATCTTTCTAACATATCTTCGAATATTACCAGCTGTAAGAGTGAGCTCATTTTCTTCAATATACTTTTTTACATACCCAAATGCAGTTTTGTCAGAAACTGTCCCAATTGTTCCAGCTCTATACACTTTATCTGATCCAAATAGTTCTTCAGTATATTTATGACAAGTAGATTGATATTCTCCTGCAAAATTTAAGTCAATATCAGGCTCTTTATCTCCATCAAATCCCAAAAATACTTCAAAAGGAATGTCATGTCCTTCCTTAATCATATTTATTTTACAATCTGGACATTCTTTATCTGGCATATCCACTCCAGATTGTCCGCTATATTCTGAATGAAATTCTGAACGTTTACATTTAGGACAAATATAATGCGGGATTAATGGATTAACTTCAGTTATCCCTGACATTGTTGCAGCAAAGGAAGAACCTACTGACCCTCTCGAGCCTACCAAGTATCCATCATCATTTGACCTCCAAACAAGTTTTTGAGCAATTATATATAGTACTGCATATCCATTTTTAATAATTGATCCTAATTCTCTTTCAAGCCTATCTTCAACAATTTTTGGTAAATTTTCACCATAAATAGATTTAGCTTTGTCATAACATATTTTTCTTAATTCTTCGTCAGCACCCTCTATAAAAGGTGGAAATGTTCCATTAGGAATAGGTAAAATTTCATCAAGCATGTCTTTAAAAATATTAGTATTCTTTACTACAACTTCATATGCTTCATTTTCTCCTAAATATGAAAATTCATCAAGCATCTCAGCTGTAGTTCTATAATAGAAAGAACCTTCTTTTTCAAGATTTTTCTTTCCTTGCCCATATAGAATAATATTTCTAAAAACATAGTCATTCTTATCAAGATATTTAACATTTCCAGTTGCAACAACTAATTTATCTAAATTTTTTCCAAGCTCATAAATCTTTTTATTTACTTCTTTCAAATCATCTATACTTAAAACTTTACCTCTAAAAAACAAATGTTTTAAATTAGATATAGGTTGAATTTCAAAAAAATCATAAAATTTTGCAATTTCTAAAATTTCTTCTTCACTTTTTTCTTCAATAAAAGCTCTAAAAAGCTCTCCGTCCCAATTTCCTGAACCTATTAAAAGACCTTCTCTATATTCCTTTAACCTTGATTTAGGAAAACCTGCAACCCTTCTAAAATACTTCATTAATCCTTCTGAAACCATCTTATAAAATCCACTTAAGGCTTCCATTTTTTTACATATATAGTTGAATTATATGAAATATTTTTTGCAACAGGCCATTTTGTTTCAATATTATTTATATTTTCATCAAAAATTTTTCCATCTTTTTCAATTATCTTTATAAGTTCCAAAAGAATTCCTGAACAAGCTTCCGCATCGAAACTTGCTCTATGATGATTTAATAATTTTACTCCTAACTCCTTACATAAAGTATTGAGTTTATGATTTTTTAAATTTGGTAATACTGCTCTTGCAAATCCCATTGTATCTATAAAAGTAGGATCAAATTCAAGGTTCAATCTCTTACAATTAGTTTTTATAAATGAAATATCGAATTCTGCATTATGTGCAACAAAAACTGCATTTTTAGAAAATTCTAAAAATTTTGGCATAATTTCACCTATTAAAGGCTTATCTGCTACCATTTCATTAGTAATACCAGTTATTTCTGTTATTTCTTTAGTTATTTCTTGCTCTGGATTTACTAACTCATTAAAATATTCAACTACTTTCCCGTTCTCAACACGAACTGCTCCTATTTCTGTAATATTATTTTTCAAATGAGAAAGACCAGTTGTTTCAATATCAAAAACTACAAAAGTATCAAAATTTACTCCATTTTTATAATTATATAGAATCCTCGGATTGTCTTCTAACAAATTTAATTCTAGACCATATAAAGCTTTTATATCTCCTTTTCCAAACAAATCCATCATCTGTGGATAAGCCTGAACGACTCCAATATCAGTAACTCCGACAGCAGTATGTCCTAATTCTTGTAGTCTTGTCTTTAGTACTTCTAAATTCACACATCCATCAAGACCACTCATCTGTGAATTCAAATGCAATTCAACTCTTTTTTCAGGAGCATTATCTACATATATATGTCTTGGAGCTTCTTCCATTCCATCAATCATCATAGAAATTCCCTTTGCATATTGATCATATTCAACTCTACCTACTGCTGTTACATAAATTCCGTTAGGTATTGATTTAGAATTAATTTTTTACTAAAAATTTCTAACTTCTTATCATCTAAAAAAAATTTACAACTCATAGCTGAAGTTTCGTCTTCAATGTCAAACAAAGCAAGTTTTTTTCCGTTTTTTAATTCTCTAATGTCTAAAGAATATACTCTTCCTTGAATTTTACAAAAACCACTATTTTGGTCTAAATCTGAAATTTCTAAAACCAGTTCTTTATCGGAAATTTTTTTCCCAATTTTAAATTCTTCTTCTGTTTCACTTTTTTCTTTAATTAATTTAACTTTCTCGATTTTATTACCTTTTTCTTTTTGAATTTCTTTTCTTTTACTTTCTAATTTACTTTCTAATTTTTCAGAACTTTTTTCTTCTCTTGTAAACAAACTATTTAGCATAATTATTTCAATATCATCATTATATTTTTCAGAAACAAATGCTTTTAAATCATTTAAAAATGAATTTGAAATTAGTTTAAATCTACAAACAGAATCCGATATATATATTTCTATATAATCTTCCAAGAAATTTATCCTATCATTATTAGTAAGTGCAAAACCATGATTTCCTAATAATTTTTGTACTTTATTTACAAATTCATCATAGTTTATATAATAGTAATAATCATAAGGACAATCTGATTTTGAAAAACTCTGAACTGAGATATTAACTTCTCTACCATTAAATAACTCATGTAATTCTTTATCTAAAACTACTAATTCTTCTATTCCAACTTCATCGGAGTTTGTAAGTAATCTAAAATCTATTTTTTCATCACCAAAAACAAACTCATCAATAATAAAATCATCTGATAAGCTATAATTTTTTCGTTGTGAAAAATAAAAACTTTTTAAACTCCTATACATATTATTCCTCCAATTTATTAATCTCATTAATTAATTCTTTAAGTAGATCTTTTTCATCTACTTTTTTAATGATTTGTCCTTTTTTAAAAATAAGACCTTTTCCATTTCCACCAGCAATTCCTAAATCAGCCTCTTTTGCCTCTCCAGGACCATTAACAGGACAACCCATTATTGCAATTTTCAAATTCTTTCTAATATGTTTTAACTCTTTTTCTGCCTGTTCAACAATATTAATCAAATCTATTCTAGTTCTTGAACAGGTAGGACAAGAAATCAAATCAATTCCATCATTTAAAAGACCTAAAGAACGCAATATTTCCTTTCCAACTTTGACCTCTTCAACTGGGTCTCCAGTTAAAGAAACTCTTATGGTATCACCAATTCCTTTTGCTAAAATAATACCAAGACCAACTGAAGATTTTATAGTTCCCCTAAAGCTAGGGCCAGCTTCAGTAATCCCTAAATGTAAAGGATAATCACATAAACTACTTAAAAGTTCATATGATTCAACACAAATTGGAACATTACTTGATTTTATTGATATTTTAATTTGGTCAAAATTTAGTGATTCCAAAAATTCAACTTGATCTAAGGCACTATAAACTATAGATTCTTTATTAACTCCATGAAATTTATCTATAAACTTTTGATTTACAGATCCAGAATTAACTCCAACTCTTATTGGAATATTATGGTACTTACAACATTCCACAACTTCTTTAACTTTCTTTTTTCCACCAATATTTCCAGGATTAATTCTTAAGCAATCTGCTCCATTTTCAGCTGCCATTATTGCAAGTTTATAATCATATTGAATATCTGCAATAAAAGGTATAGTTGTTAATAACTTTATTTTTCTTATTGCTAAAGCATCGTCTAAATCATTAACTGCTGAACGGCTAATATCGCAACCTTCTTCTGCAAATTGATTAATCTGTCTTACAGTAGAATCTACATCTTTTGTAATTGTATTTGTCATTGATTGTATAGAAATAGGAGAACCGCCTCCAACAGGCACGTTCCCCACATAAATTTTCTTAGTTATTTTTCTTTCCATTAATTTGCTCCAAAAATTCCTAGTCTTATTACATCCTTAAATGATACAAATAAGATAAGACCCATTAAAAATATAAAACCTATTGTATGAATTAAACCTTCTTTTGATCTAGAGACTGGCCTTCCTAAAATTAATTCTATAAATAAGAAAACTAATCTTCCACCATCCAAAGCAGGTATTGGCAATAGGTTAATAAAACCTAAATTTACGCTTAGAAATGCAGTAATATATAATAATGAATATATTCCATTACTTGCTGCACTACTAATTGCTCCAACCACTCCTATAGGCCCAGATAACTGTCCTACTCCTACCTTTCCAGTAAATAATTGTCTTAGAATATCAAACATTGTACCTATAAAATAAAAGAATGTATTAAAAGTTTCCCTAATAGAAACAAATAAATTTCTTTCTAGTTTTGATGTGACTCCCAAAACTTTTTCATTCGAATTTTCAAATTTTACTTTTATTTCTTTTTCTTGACCGTTTCTTATTACTTTTATAGTAGTTTCTTCTTTATCTAATTTAGATAAGCTTGTTTGAATATCTTTCCAAGAATTTATTTTATTATCTCCAATATTTACAATTTTATCTCCTACTTCAATTCCATATTTTTGAGCTATTGAATTATCTTGTATACTTGCTATAGTTGTAGTTTGATGACCTCTAATTCCAAATAAAGCAAAAAGAATAACAAATGCTAAGATAAAATTAAAAAATGGTCCTGCAAAAATAGTTAAAATTCTCCCGCCAATTGTTGCACCGTTGAAATGTCCTCTTTTTGAAAAATCAAGTTCTTCTTCTCCATCTTCTTCATCTTCGCCTTCCATAGCACAAAATCCTCCTAATGGTAAGGCCCTGATAGAATATAATGTCTCTCCTCTTTGTTTTCCAAAAATCTTAGGACCCATACCAACAGAAAATTCATTAACTTTTATCTTCGCCCTTTTTGCAAAAATAAAATGGCCAAACTCGTGAACAACGACTACAACCATAAACACCAAAAGTGCTATTATTATTTTTATAATCATTAAATACTACCTCCAAAAACATAAAAAACAATATAAACCAAAGGAGTTACAAAAATTATACTATCAAATCTATCTAAAAATCCACCATGTCCTTTGATAATATCACTAAAATCTTTTATTCCCATTTCTCTTTTTATTTTTGATGCAAACAAGTCTCCTAATTGTGCAACAATAGAAAGAAGTATTCCTGAACAAATTACAAAAATAATATTATAATTTAATACAAAGTAATTAAATAAAATTAAAAGTATAAGTGAACCAAAAATGCCACCTAAAGAACCTTCTACTGTCTTTTTTGGACTTATACTAGGATATAACTTATGTTTTCCAAAAACTATTCCAAAAAGATAAGCAAATGTATCAGTTCCCCACGAAATAAAAAATATAGCCCAAATAAGATTAGTTTCTCCAAGTCTCAAAAAAACCCCCATAGGAACTGAAATATATATAAAAGAGAATAACAATTTCCCAAAATTTTCAATATTAATTTTACTAAAAAATAAATAATAAATTGAAACAATAAGAAAATATAATGAAAACCAAGTCAATATTAAGTCTTTATTTGAAATACCTATAGAGTACACCATAGCTAAAGAAAACAATATACTAATACAACTAATTAATATATCATTTAACTTAAATGTCCTAAATAATTCAATTAAGCATAAAACTGTAATAGCCATAGTGTATCCCATAAGTGCATATCCTTTAAGCCATAAACATAAAAAGGATATTATTAACATCAATACTCCACTTATGGTTCTATTGATAAAACTAGTCATTAAATTCCCCCAAACCTTCGATTTCTATTTTGAAAGTCATATATCGCATCATATAAATTTTCAGCAAAAAATTCTGGCCAAAGAATATCTGTAAAATAAAATTCAGAATAAGCTAACTGATAAATCAAAAAATTACTTATTCTTTTTTCGTTTCCTGTTCTTATCATTAAATCTACTTCCGAATTTTCTTTTGTATATAAATAATTCTTAAAATTCTCCTCATTTAAATCATCTATTGAAAAATTTCCTTTTGAAATATCATCAAATAAATCTTTTATAGAAGAAATAATTTCTGCTCTACCACCATAGTTTAATGCGATATTTAATACCATACCTGTATTGTTTTTTGACTTATCTATACTATTGTCTAGTAACTTAACTATAGAACTTGGTAATTTACTATAATCTCCTATAACTCTAAAAACAATATTATTTTCTAATATTCTTTTCAATTGAGAATTTATATAAATAACCAAAATATTCATAAGACCTTTTACCTCATCTTCAGGTCTTTTCCAGTTTTCAGTTGAAAAAGCATATAAAGTTAAGGTTTTAACCCCTATTTTACAACACTCTTCAACAATGTCAACTACTCTATTCATTCCTTCTTTATGTCCAGCAATTCTAGGTAAAAATCTATTATTTGCCCATCTACCATTGCCATCCATAATAATACCAATATGTTTTGGTATATTCGTAAAATCTATATCTTTCATTAAATTTCCATTAATTCTTTTTCTTTTGATTTAGTAATATCTTCAACTTTTTTAATAAATTTATCAGTAACTTTTTGAACTTCTTCTTCAGCTTGTCTTAACTCATCTTCACTAATTTCTTTATCTTTTTCTATCTTTTTTAATTTATCAAGACCATCACGTCTTAAATTTCTAATCGCAATTTTTGCATTTTCTCCATAACCTTTTACAACCTTAACTAACTCTTTTCTTCTATCTTCAGTTAATGCTGGGAAAGGTAATCTTATTACTTTTCCGTCATTAGATGGAGTTATACCTAAATTTGATGCTAAAATAACTTTTTCTATAGGAGTTATCAAAGAAGCATCCCAAGGTTGAATAACTAATAATCTTGCTTCTGGAACAGAAATAGATGCAACTTGTTTAATTGGTGTTTCTGTACCATAATAATCTACAGTAAATTGATCTAATATTGTAGGATTTGCTCTACCAGCTCTTACTGTTGTTAATTCTGTTTCATATGATTCTATTGATTTTGACATTTTTCTTTCTAATTCATTAATTATATCTTTATACATCTTATTTCCCCCTTACTATTGTTCCTACTTTTTCTCCCTTAACTACTGAAACTAAATTTTCTGGATTATCAATTCCAAATACAACAAGAGGAATATCATTATCCATACAAAGAGAAGTAGCAGTAGCATCCATTATACCTAAACCTCTATTTAAAATTTCTATATATGTTAATTCTTCAAATTTCTTTGCATCTTTAAATTTATTTGGATCTTTATCATAAATACCATCAGTTCCTGTCTTACCAAGTAAAATTACATCTGCTTGCATTTCTGCTGCTCTTAAAGCTGCAGTTGTATCAGTTGAAAAATATGGCATACCAGTTCCTGCACCAAAAATAACAATCCTGCCCTTTTCAAGATGTCTTTCAGCTTTCCTTTTAATAAAAGGTTCTGCAACTTCATGAACATTAATTGCTGTCTGAACTCTTGTAGGAACTCCCATATTTTCAAGTGTAGCTTGTAATCTTAAAGAATTTATTATTGTTGCAAGCATACCCATATGGTCAGAAGTCGAACGTTCTATTTTTTCACTTGAACGACCTCTCCAAAAATTTCCACCACCAACTACAATACAAATTTGAATACCTAAATCATATACATCTTTTACTGATTTACAGATTTTTTCAATTGTTTCATCATGGAGTCCATGTCCAACTCCACCTGATAAAGCTTCTCCACTAAGTTTAATAACTACTCTTTTAAAATCTAAATCCATAAGATAGTCTTTCTCCTTTAATTTTATACAATAAGTGTACCATTTTTTTACTATTTTTTCAATCTTTTTGTAACTAAATTTAATATAATGATATTATTTTAATTTGATTTTTATAAATAATATAAGATAAAATAATTTTATGCTGTTATCTTTAAAATAAACTAAAAAAGAGATAAAAATTAGCTCTATCTCTTTTCTTTAATTCATAATAATGTTATTACTTAAATTTTGGATAAACTCATCAACATTTCTTTTAACAACTTGATTTTCGTTTTTTTCAAAATTAAAATCCTCACTCAAAAGCTCATCAACATATTTTATTGCAGATTTTAAAAGCTCATAATCTTTTTGGATATTTAAAATTTTAAATCTTGCTTCTCCTGATTGTCGATATCCTAGAATATCACCATATCCTCTTAGTAAAAAATCTTGTTCTGAAATATAAAATCCATCATTTGATGAACACATTATATCCATTCTCTTTTTTACATTTGTACTTTTATTATTACTAACTAAAATGCAAAAACTTTCATAATTTCCTCTTCCTATTCTTCCTCTTAGTTGATGTAATTGACTAAGACCAAATCTTTCCGCATTGTAAATTACCATTATATTTGAATTAGGAACATTAATTCCAACTTCTATTACTGTAGTTGCAACTAGAACTTTTATTTTTCCGTTTTCAAAATTTTTCATTATCCTATCTTTATCAACGGGTTTTATCTTCCCATGTATAAACTCGATTTCAACGTCTTGAAAATATCTTTCTTTTAGACGCTCATATAAATTTATAACTGACTGTAATTCCAATGTATCGCTTTCATCGACAAGTGGACAAACTATATATGCTTGACGTCCCTCTGATATATGTTTTTTTATAAAATTCATATATCTTTCTTCATAATTTTCATCTACAAAATAAGTATTAACCTTTCCTCTACCACTAGGCAATTCATCAACAGTAGAAATATCCAAATCACAGAACATAACAAGACCAACAGTCCTAGGTATAGGAGTTGCACTCATAACTAATATATCCGGATTATTCGATTTTTTAGAAAGTAAAAGTCTTTGTTTAACACCAAATCTATGCTGTTCATCTGTAATAACAAAACCTAAATTCTTGTAAACAACTTTTTCTTGAAAAACTGCATGAGTTCCTATTATAATATCAACTTCTCCATTTTCAATCTTTTCTCTAATAGCTTTCTTTTCCGATTCTTTTAAACTTCCAACTAACAACTCAACTTTTATATTATATTTTGAAAAAAGTTTTTTGGAACTCTCATAATGCTGTCTAGCTAAAATTTCGGTAGGAGCCATTAAAACTGATTGAAATCCGTTTTTTATAACATTAAACATAGCGATAAAAGATATTATTGTTTTACCACAACCAACATCTCCTTGAATTAATCTATTCATTTGCTTATCACTAGTCATATCTTTAAAAATATCATCTAATACTTTATTTTGTGAATTAGTCAATTTAAAACTCAAAGATTTTATAAAGTCAAATGTTTCATCTTTTATCTCAAATCTAATAGATTCTTCATTATTTCTCTTTAATTTTTTCATAGAGAGTTGAAAGTAAAAAATCTCATCAAAAGCAAGTCTTCTTTTTGCTCTAATAAAGCTTTCGTTATCTTTTGGAAAATGTATGTTTCTAATTGCATTGTCATAGCTTTCTAAGTTTAATTCATTTAGAATATTACTAGGTAGTTTTTCTTCAAAATATGAATTCTTTTTTAATAAATTTTGAATAATCTTAACTATGTCTAGATTAGAAATTCCTTTACACAAATGATATTGTGGAATTATACTTCCAATAATATTAGCTTTATTTTGCATTGTAGGAGACTGAATTTCAACATTTTTTCCAAGTAATTTTGCCCTTCCATACATTTCATATACATTATTAATTTTTAAATTTTTGAAATAAAGATATTATTAAAATATACAATTGTGCAATAATTCATTTCTTCATCCATTGCTAAAAATTTTGTAATTCTAATATTTCTTTTCTTTCTATTTTCCATTAAAGAGATGATTTTTAATCTATATGAATAACTTCCTTCTTCAGTTATTTCAGAAATTTTTTTAAATTTTGTTGTATCAATATAAGAATATGGAAAATACTCTAATAAATTATTAACTGTAAAAATTCCAAGTTTATTTAAAAGAGTAATTTTCTTTTCTCCAATTCCCTTAATATCTTTTAATTCCATAATTATCCTTACAAAAAAAGTCCTTTCGGACTTTTTCTACTCAACTGAAATCAAATAGTAATATAATGGTTGACCACCATATACTAATTCAACCTCAATATCTTCATATTTTTTCTCAATTAATTTTGCTAATTTTTCAGCATCTTTTTCTTTTACATCTTCTCCATAGTAAATACTTACTATAGATGAATCTTCATCAATAAGTTGATCAATAAGTGCTTTAAATGTATCTTCTATTTTCTTTTTAGACACTGTGATTTTACCTTCATTTAAGCCCATAAAATCATCTTTTTTGATTTTTACTCCTTCAATTTCAGTATCTCTTAGAGCATAAGTTATTTGACCAACTTTAACATTGGAAATAGCCTCAGTCATAAGTTCAATATTTTCATCAACTGATAAGGATTCGTCAAAATTAAATAATGAGCTAAATGCTTGTGGTATTTGTTTTGTTTTTATAACATGAAGTCTTTTATTAGAAATTTTTGCTGCTTGTTCTGAAACAAGTATAATATTACTATTATTAGGGAAAACAAAAATATCATCAGCATTAATCTTTTCAACTGCCTTTAAAATATCTTCAGTTGAAGGATTCATTGTTTGTCCTCCAGTAATAATTTCATCTACACCCATACTCTTAAAGATTTCATCAATACCATCTCCTGTTGAAATAGAAATAAAACCATATTTTTTATGTTCTTTCACTTCTTCGGACTTTTTAGCATCTGCAACTTCTTTGTCAGTATGATGTAAATGATTATGTTGTCTTCTCATATTATCAATTTTTAAGTCATGTAAAGGTCCAAATTCTAATGCCCATTCAATTGCTTGTCCAGGATGATTAGTATGAACATGGACTTTTATAATATTATCACCTTTTACTACAATTAAAGAATCTCCAATACTTGCAAGTTTATCTCTTAATACTCCATATTCTTCTGAATCACTTGTAACCATAAATTCAGTACAATATCCAAATTTAATATCTTCATCTTGTTGTGCAGCTAAGTGTTCAATTCTTGCAGGCCTATTAAATTCATAATTATTTTTGATCTCTACAATTTCATCTCCTAATGCACCTTCAAGTAGATACATCAATCCACGACCACCAGCGTCCACAACTTCCGCTTCTTTTAAAATAGGTAAAATTTCAGGAGTTTTTTCCAAACTTCTAAAACCTTCCTTTAAGATTTCTTTACAAAATTCTATTTCATCATTATAATGAGTATAATTTGCTTCTGCAAATTCACCCATTTCTCTTATAACTGTTAAAATTGTTCCTTCAGTAGGTTTTATAACTGATTTATAAGCGACCCTATAAGCATTTACAAAACATTCCTTAATAGTTTCAACATCAAGTGTTATACTTTCTTTACTTCCTAAATAGAAACCCCTTAAAATTTGAGATAAGATTACTCCTGAGTTTCCTCTTGCGCCCATCAATGCCCCATCGCTAATAGCTTTAGTAACATCTGCACAAGTATTAATTTTTGAATTTTCTAAATTCTTTATTGCTGATTTAATAGTCAAAGACATATTTGTACCTGTATCTCCATCAGGAACTGGAAATACATTTAAGCTATTAACTATCTCTTTATTTGTTTCAAGATAATTACGAGCTCTTACAAATGCCTTTTGCAATTGTTCACTATTTATCATAATTTCCTCCTAATTACCTTCTAATTTTATTCCATGAACATTAATATTAACTTTTTTCACAGTTAATCCTGTCAAGTTTTCAACATTATATTTTATATTTTCTATTATATTCTCACAAACTGTTGAAATTTTAATTCCATATTGAATAACAATATGTAAATCTATGAAAATATTATCTTCTTTAAGTACAACATGAACACCTTTACTTGAATTATCCCAACCTAAAAGGTGATAGATTCCATCTTTAGGAGAAACATTAGCCAAGCCGCTAACTCCATAACTTTCTCTTAATACATTAGCAACGATTGTTTTTATCACAGTAGGGTTAATAGAAACTTTACCTAATTCATTATTAAATTCCATAAAAAAACCTCCTAATTTATACACAAGTATATAGACTACTATATCAAATTTTAAGAAAAAAATCAAGATTTTTATAAATCTTTAATTGCTGATTCCCATTTAACTTTCATAACAAAAAAGAAAAATATAAATGCAGCCATACAGTTTGAAAATAAATTACCCCAGAATATTGAATATACACCCAAATATTTTTCTGTAAATACTATAAAAATATATCTAAGTAGCCAAATTCTCATTATTCCAGTAAGTAAAGGCATTTTTGTTCTTCCCAACCCAATAAATACTCCTTGTTCAACTGTAAAAATTCCAAATCCAATTACAGAATACATATAAATTGTTAAAGCTTTATTTGTAATAGTAGTAATTTCAGGATTCTTTTGGAATAACTCAACAATATATGGATTTAAAGGTGTAAAAATTATTATTATTGCAAATACTATCATCAAAGAAAATAAAATACCGTAATAAAATATTTTTTTTGCATTTTTTACATTTCCATTCCCTATATTCATACTAATCATAGTAGTGACTGTTGTTCCAACACTTGTTGGCAAAATGAAATAAATTGAATTTATATTAGAAGCAATGGTAGAAGCATTAAGTGCAATAGACCCATATTTTACTACTTCTTTATTAATTAAAAAGAATCCGATATATACTAAAATATATGATAATATGCTAGGAATTGCTAAATTCATCGTCTTTTTAATAAACTCAAAATCAAATTTAAAATTTTTTAAAGAAAGTTGCATATCAGATTTTTTTATAAACAAATCATAATACATCCAAATTCCAATTAAAAAATAAGACATAAAAGACGCTGAAACAGCACCAAAAACACCTAAATTTAGTATTGATAAAAATATAGTATTAAAAATAACTTTAAAAATTAAAAGAATAATCATTCGAAAAAAAGGAGCTTCTGGATGTCCAGTTCCATTTTTAATAGAATTAAAAATTGCAGCCATAAATAAAAACGGCAATACAAAAGAATAAAGACCAAGATATTCAAAAACATGTACTGATAGTTCTTCATTAACCCCTCTTGAAATCACATAAGATAATACTACACAAAGGGGTGATAATAGTAGCCCTATTGTAAAAGATAAAACTAAAATTTGTACTGAAGCTTGCTTAGTTTTTTCAATATCACCTTTACCATATAATTGCCCAATCATTGCTGAAGCAGCTACACTTAACCCCTGCGAAAAAGCATTTAAAATGTTTATTACAGATTGAGAAAAACCAATAGCTCCCGCTATAATATAACCTGCTTTATTGTTTAAAAATAATCCATCTGTAATAGGAATTAAAGATTGCACTAAACCCATCATAAAAATAGGTATAGTTAAAATAACTATAGTCTTTAATACTTTTTCACTAAGAATCATATTGCGTCGTTCTTCTGAACTTTTATTAAAAAAATTTATATTCATATCAAATCACTCCAATTAGATTATATACCTTAATGAAATTTATTTCAATGTATTAAAAAAATAGCTGCCGATTTATTTCGACAGCTATATAAAAAATTAAAAATTATAATTCAATATCAAGTAAAGCACCTATTGAATTGTCCAATTCTTGATTTTCAAATTTTGCTTCTTCTTCTTTTTCTTCTTCAACAACTACTTCTTTTTCTTCTTCAACTGTTTCTTCAACTGGTTTTTCAAGAAGTTCTTTTATAGATAAAGATATTTTTTGGTTTTCTTCATCAATATTTATAATTTTTACTTGTACTTCATCATCAATATTTAATACATCTGAAGCCTTTTCAATGTGATCATGAGAAATTTGAGAAATATGAACTAAACCTTCAACATTTTCTTTTAATTTAACAAATGCACCAAAATCAACTAAATTAATTACAGTTCCTGTAACAACATCTCCAACTGAATTATTTTCTAGGAATAATTCAAATGGTTTCTTTGTCAATTGTTTTAAACCTAATGAAATTCTATTTCTTTCTCTATTAAGTTTTAAAATAACAACTTCTACTTGATCTCCAACATTTAAAATATCAGAAGGTTTTTTAATTCTATTCCAAGAAATATCTGAAACATGAATTAAACCATCAACATCTCCTAAATTTACAAATGCACCAAAGTCAGTTAGCTTTCTAATTGTTCCTGTTAAAACATCTCCAACAGCCAATTTACTCCAAGCTAAATCTAATTTTTCATTTAATTCTTTTTCTTCTACTTCTCTTCTTGAAAGAACAACTTTTTTCTTTCTTTCATCAAGATTAATTATAGCACATTCTAATTTTTGACCAATATATGTTGTAAAATCTTTTACGAAGCTAGTTGTAATATGACTTGCAGGAATAAAAGCATTAATTCCATCAACAGTAGCTAATAGGCCTCCTTTAACTTCTTTTACTACTTCTGCTTCTACCAACTCTTTATTATTGAATTTTTCAACAAGATTTTGCCAATCTTTTAATGATTCTACTCTTCTAGTTGATAAAACAACATTACCTTCCCCATCATCAAGCTTAATTACATAAACGTCAATTTCTTGTCCTTCATGAAATAAGTCTTTAGGCTTTTTAGTAACATCAGAAGATAACTCATCAAGTTTTATAATCCCATCACTTCTATAACCAATGTTAACCATAACTTCAGTTTCAGTGACATAAATTATAGTTCCTTTCACTATGTCTCTTGGATAAATTTTCTTAATACTCCCTTCTATTTGTTCCATAAATTCATCCTTGCTTAAAATTTCCATACCTTCAACTACCTCCTCTATTAACCAATCCGGAGTTGAAGCGCCGGCGGTTAATCCTATTTTCTTATATTTTACCATATCTTTCAATGGTAAATCTAAAAATGTTTCAATTCTATATACATTTTTACAATGCTTTTTGGCTACATCATAAAGTTTATTTGTATTAGAGCTACTGTATCCCCCAATAACTATCATACAATCAACTTTCTTAGAAATTTCTTCGCAAGAATTTTGTCTTTTTGAAGTTGCATCACAAATTGTATTTTCAATTATAACATTTTCATTCCTATCCTTTATTATATCAGAAAATTGAAAAAATTTCTCTACTAAATTGGTCGTTTGTGAAATAATATATAAATTTTTTTGTTTTTATCATTTCTGCTTCTTCTTTTGTATTTATTACACAAAATTTATTACCACAATAACCAACCATAGCTTTGATTTCTGGATGATTTTTATCTCCGATGATTATAATCTCATATCCATTTTCAACCTTCTTTTCAATTTTTCTATATATATTTAATAAAACTGGGCAAGTACAATCAATACATTTATGTCCATATTCTATCATTTTTTCTTAATATTTGGATGTATTCCGTGTGAACGTAAAACTATTGTTCCTTTTTTTCGTTCTCATAATTATCAATAACCTTAAGTCCTTTTTCATCAAACTTTTCTACAACTTGAGGGTTATGAATTAATTCTCCATAAGAATACACATTTTCATTATTATGATTTTCATTTAAAGTTTTATCGGCTAATTTTACAGCTCGCTTTACTCCAAAACAAAAACCTGCATTATTTGCTATATAAATCTCCATTTTTCCCTTGATAAATTTTATAAAATAGTTCTTCTGTTAATTTATCAATAGCCTCCGCATCTTCCATATTTTCAAAATCACTAATTTCTATCATAGGATATATATCAACAGTTATTTTAGAAAAGATTTTATAAGTTCCTTCAATATGAATAGGCAATATATTTACTTTATTTTTCAAAGCAATTAAAGCTACACCTTTTTTCATATTACTAATGTCTATCGTTTTAACTCTTGTACCTTCTGGAAAAATTCCAAGCATATTTCCTGATCTTATAACTCTAAAGCAAGACTTTATTGCTTTTAAATCAGTATTTTCTCTGTCTATAGGGATGACTCCTAGTTTTGAAAAGAATTTTGCCGAAAATTTTTTATCAAAAAGTTCTTTTTTTGCAAGAAAAAATATTTGTTTTTTTGTTAAAGTTGCAAGAATAACAGGATCAAATATATGAATATGATTAGCACTTATTATTATAGGCTCATCATCTTTAAAATTTTCAATTCCATTAACTCTTACTCTGTAAATTATTTTTATAAGAACAGAAACTATCCTAAGTAAAAATTTATACATTACTTTCTCCTCTAATATAGGATAAAAACTCTAATATAGTTTCTTTAAGAGTCTTATCGGTAGAATCTATTTCAATTGCATCTTTTGCCTTTTTTAAAGGAGATGCTTCTCTATTCATATCATCATAATCTCTTTTTTCTATACTTTCTCTAACTTGCTCCAAATTAAGGCCTTTTTTTCTTTCACTTTGCAAAAATCTTCTTTTTGCCCTTTCTTTAGAAGAAGCAGTTAAATAAAATTTAAAATCTGCCTTTGGGAAAATTACAGTTCCAACATCTCTACCATCAAGAACACAACTTCCTTCCATTCCTATTTTTCTTTGAAGTGAAACTAAATGATTTCTAACATAATCATAACTTGAAACTAGTGATGCTCCTTTTGAAATCTCATCAGTTCTAATTTCCTTTCCTAATTTTACACCATCCATATAAAGGCAATTAGCTTTATATGTAAAATCAGTATTTTCAAGTATTTCTTTTATTTTATTATGATTATCTAAAGGAATATTATTAGAAATTAGTTTAAATGCAATTGCTCTGTACATCGCTCCTGTATCTATATAATTAATCTTTAAAATTTTAGAAAGTTTTTTTGCAATGGTGCTTTTTCCAACTCCTGAAGGTCCATCTATTGCTATAATATAATCCATAATTACTCTCCTTCTATACAGGAAACTCCAGCTAAATGTCCAGTAGAAAATGCAATAGTTAAGTTATATCCACCTGTATTTGCATCTACATCTAATAGTTCCCCTACAATATATAAATTTTTTATAAGCTTACTTTCCATAGTAGAAGAATTAATCTCCTTAACTGAAACGCCCCCAATAGTAATAATTGCCTCACTTAATGGTCTTAAGCTCTTAAAGTTAAATTTTAAATTTTTTATAGTTTCTACAAGCTTTTTCCTATCTTCTTTATTAATCTGATTAACTGGAATTTCTCCATTTACTCCAGATTTTTCGAGTACAAGTTCAACCATAGAACCTATTAAAACATTCGAAAGAACATTTTTTAAATTTTTATTCTTATTTTGATCAAATTCTCTTAGTAATCTAAGGTCTAATGTATGCTGATCAAGTTTAGGTTTTAAATCAATTGAAATAACAAAATCTTTTGAATTATCAAAATACTTGCTTGATTTTAAAACTATTGGCCCACTAAAACCTGTATGAGTAAAAATCATTTCTCCAAACTCAGAATGTAAAAGCTTTTTATCTTTACCATATATATTAAAATCTACAAATTTTAAACTTACTCCTGAATATTTCCTAATATTTTCTTTTACATCAATTCCAACAAGTCCAGCTTTTAAATCAGTTATTGTATGACCCAATCTCTTTAAAATTTCATGACCTTTCCCTCTAGAACCTGTAAAAGGATAAGATTTACCACCTGTAGCAAATACAACTTTATCAAAAAGACCATAATCTTTGTTACAAACTAATTTAAATTTATCCCCAATAATCTTTACATCATCAATTTCAGTATTTAAAATAATTTTAACACCTTTGACATTTAATGCTTTTTCCAATACCTTTATAACATCACTTGATTTATCAGAAACCGGAAAAACTCTTCCCCCACGTTCAACTTTAGTTCTTAGGCCATTCTCGTTAAAAAATCTCAAAATATCCTCATTAGTAAAAGAATACAAACTACTATATAAAAAATTTTTATTTCTATTTACTTCATCAAAAAATTCGTAAATTTCTTTTGAATTGGTAATATTACATCTTCCTTTTCCTGAAATATAAATTTTCTTCCCAATTTTTTCATTTCCTTCAAACAAAAACACATCGGTATTTTCGTTTTTTGAAAATATCGCACTCATAATACCTGATGCACCTGCACCAATAACTGCTATTTTTATAAAATCACTACCTTGAACTTAATAATTTAACTCATATAAGTATAAAATATTTTTTGCATTTAGTCAAATTTTTTGTTATTTAATTTTTGAATTTTTACATTTAATATAATATCAATAAATTGTAGAAATATGTTATTTATTGTAATATAAAATTTCTCAAACAAAATTTTTAATATTTGAACAAAAAAATAGGAAGATAATAATCTTCCTAAAAATTTTCATTATAATTATTCAGCTGAAGTAAATGAAGGTCTTTCAACAAAACCACTCTTCAAACATGTAGTACAAACATTAATTCTCTTTACAGAGCCATCAACAACAACTCTTACTTTTCTAATATTTGCTCCCCATGATCTACTGCTCTTTCTATGTGAAAAAGTTACTTTATTTCCAAATAATTTTGTTTTATCACAAATTGCACATCTTTTTGACATTTTCATACCTCCTTTTACAAACTCAAATTTAACAGTAATATTATATCATAGACGACTCCAATTTGCAAGTCTTTAAAAAATTATTTAGTCAAAATATTTATTTTCAATATACAAATTATTATCTTTATAAACTAGTTCTATTGGCTCATTATACATTTTTGCTATTTTTCTAAGTCTATCAGAAAAAACTTCTATTCCACTAAACCTATTTACATTTATAAAATTATCAACCATATATTGTACTTTTTTATCATCTGATATATTAAAAAAATCTATCGAACTGTTAATTTTTTTACCAAATCCATTGAAAATTTCCGAAACTTTTTTACCTATATAGTTATCTTTGTCAATAATATTCTTTACATCATCATAATGCTCTCCGTATATATTTTTATATTCTCTAGATTCAAATTCTATATTTTTTATATGTTCATTAAAATATTCTAAATTAACATTTTCAATAAATAAAATTTTTAAAAATAAAGAAAAAGAATAATTATATAGTGCTAATCTATATGCTCCAAAAATTCTATTAATTTCAAAAATTTTTTCGTTCAGACTCATTTTTTTATTATTTGCAAAAAAATCTTTTATTTTCCATTTATAAAATGAAATATCTTTAATCGAATTTCTATAAATTTCATTAATCATTATAACTTCAGAATTTCTAAATATTTCGTTATCATAATTATAATAAAAATCTTTTAAACTTTTTAATAGAATATCTGAATCTGCTTTAAGTTGTGATATTTTATCCTGCTCTAAAAAATTTAATATTTCTTTTTGAGTTCTTTGGATAGTATCCAATTTTTTATCAATACATTTTAAAATAATTGCAGCAAATATCATTGTATAATTTATATTTGATGGAATTAATCTAGCCTGTTCTACAATTTTACCATTCTTTAAAACAGCAGTATAAAATCCCCCTTCTTTTGCTTTCATCAATTTCCCACCAGATTTCATAGTAACTCTAAACAGCCCTTTTTCTCTTATTGAAGAAGCAATAACACCAGCTATTGATATATCACTCATAGAAATCTTTGAGTATTTCCCAATATCAAAATTTTTATTTTCTTCTTCTGAAAATTTTTTAATATCTAGCAAAACTTTTGTAGTTTCATTTTCTTTATTTTCATCCATAATAAACCTCCCCGCTTTTATCTTATATTCTCTATAAATATTTCAAGTTCATCTTCTGATATTATATTTATTCCAAGCTCTTGTGCTTTTTTCAATTTTGAACCAGCTTTTTCTCCGACTACTAAGTAGTCAGTAGATTTAGCAACTGCAGATTGAACTATAAGTCCATTTTGAGAAAAAATATCTTCTAAATCTTTTCTTTTATATTTCCCAAAAGTTCCTGTAATTACTATTTTTTATCAGTAAATTCACTTTTTAAAATTTCTTTATAAGGAATTACTTCTATTCCTTTTTCAAGTAATTTATCCAATGCATCTTTGCTATATTCATCATTAAAAAATTCAAAAATAGAACTTGCAACAACCTCTCCAATATCATTAATATGCAGCAATTCTTCAATAGTTGCTTTTCTTAAATTAACTAAATTTTTATATTTTTTAGCTAAATCTTTTGCAGTTTTAATCCCTACATTTTTAATTCCAAGCGCATAGATAAAGTTTTCTAAATTTACATTTTTACTCTCCTCTATTGAGTTTAATAAATTATTAACTTTCTTATCTTTAAATTTTTCTAATGTGATAAGTTCATCATATTTTAAATCATAAATTTTATATACCTTATCAACTCCCAATTTATCAAATAACAATTCAATAGTCTTTTCGCTCAGTCCTTCAATGTTCATTGCATTTTTACTTGAAAAATGAACAAGTGAAGAAGTTAATTGTGGAGTACAGGCAAGTGTATTTGTGCAGAAAAAATGTACTCCATCTCTAATTAATTCACTATTACAATAAGGACAATGTGTTGGCATTTTAATTTCTATCTCATTTTCATTATCTCCATCCATTGTTCCAAGAATTTCAGGAATAACATCATTTGAACGTCTTATCAAAACTCTCGAATTAATTTTTACTCTTTTTCTTAAAATATCATCATAATTATTTAAAGTTGCTCTTTGAACAGTTACATCTCCTATTTCAACCGGTTCTAAAATTGCAGTTGGAGTAACTTTTCCCGTTCTTCCTACATTCCACACAACTTCTTTTAAAATTGTACTATATTCTTCCGCCTCAAATTTATAAGCTATTGCAAATCTAGGAAATTTATTAGTATATCCAAAAAATTCTCTAAGTTCAAAGTCATTAACTTTAATTACAACACCATCTGTCAAATAATCAACTTTTTTTCTTAAAACATCTATTTCTCTTATTTTATCTTTTATCTCTTTTAGATTAAGACATTTTTTCTCATATCCATTTACTTTAAATTTATTTTCTTTTAAAAACGAAATCATCTCTTCTTGAGTTTTAAATTGCTCATCAGACTTAAAGCCAACATTGTAAATAAAAGCATCTAAATTTCTACTAGCTGTCTTTTTGGGATCAAGATTTCTAATCGCTCCTGCTGCAGCATTTCTGGCATTTTTTAAAGGTACTTCTGCCGTCTCGTTATATTTTGCAAGAGCAGAGAGAGGCATAATAGCTTCTCCTTGAATTTCAACTAAACCTTTATAATCAATTTCAAGCGGAATACTTTTTATTGTCTTCACTTGTTCAAAAACTTCTTCTCCATATACTCCATTTCCTCTAGTAGATGCAGAAACTAAAATTCCTTTATCATAAGTTAGATTAATTGTCAGTCCATCAAATTTAAATTCAACATAATATTCCAAAGTTTTTTTAGAATTATTTATAGAATTATATTCATTTAAAAGTTTTAAACATCTATTATGAAACTCTTCAAGTTCTTCAAAACTTTGAGCCTTTTGTAAACTGTAAAGCTCTCTTAAATGTGTATGTTTTTCAAATTTTTCTAAAACTTCTCCACCTACTCTTTGAGTTGGAGAATTTGGTAAAATTATGCCTGTTTCTTTTTCTAATTTAAGAAGTTCATCATAGAGTTTATCATACTCAGCATCACTTACAATAGGTTCGTCTAAAGTGTAATACTTATATGCCCAAAGATTTAATTTTTCTACAATTTCTTTCATTTTATCCATTATTAAGCCCTCTTTATACGCTTGTCTTTCTTTAAATCAAATAATTTAATACCTTCTCCATCAAATGCAACCATAAGCATAACCTTTGTTCCTGCTTTTTCACATTTAATTACAGTACCTTCACCATATTTTTCATGTATAATCTTTTCTCCAACTTTATAAACATCTTTAGATGAAGTCTTATTTGGTTTTTGATAATGATTTAATGGTTTATCTAATTTCGTTCTTCCAAGATCTGCATTAGATACATAAGTTCTGGAATAATCTGTATAAGCATCATTTCTAATTTTCGAAGTATTAACTCTTTCTTCATCAAAATTAAATTCAAGATTAATGCTTTTATCGTCAACATAATTAATTATTTCATCTACAAAACTTGAAACTCTATAAAGATTTAATTTCCCATACATAGTCATACTCTTTGTTGAAGAAATAAAAAGTTTTTCTTTTGCTCTAGTAATAGCTACATAGAAAAGTCGTCTTTCTTCTTCAAGTCCATCATCTCTCTCTTTAATTGACCTTTCACTCGGAAATATACCTTCATTCATTCCTATAATAAATACAACTTTATATTCAAGTCCTTTTGCAGAATGAATAGTAGTTAAAGTAACAGTATCATCCGAATCTTCAGTCTTATCTATATCTGATAAAAGGCTATTTGTTTCAAGAT
Source organism: Parvimonas sp. oral taxon 110 str. F0139 (assembly GCF_000214475.1). Classification (GTDB taxonomy): domain Bacteria; phylum Bacillota; class Clostridia; order Tissierellales; family Peptoniphilaceae; genus Parvimonas. The sequence continues at coordinate 464,188 of NZ_AFII01000001.1, forward strand.
ATTCTAGCAATTTAACTCCTTTATAGTTATTAGAAATTTCTTCCAAAAATAAATTTATATTTTCTGCCTTTTTTTCAAACTCTTTCTTTTCGTTTTCTCTTAAATAATCTACAAATTTGATTGAATCTAAAAGTTCTTTAATCAAAATTTCAACTTCAGTATCTTCAACACAAGTGATAAAGCCGAAAATCATATCTCTAAAATTTTCAAATTCAGTTCTTAATTTTTTACTTACAGAGTCCAAAAATTCATTTCTAAATAGTCCATCAAAAAGACTGATATTTTCAGCATAGCAATATTCCTCTAGTTTTTGCAAACTTACATTTCCAATTGAACGCTTAGGATAATTTATTATCCTTCTAAAAGCATTATCATCTTTCGGATTTGCAATTAATTTTAAATATGCCAAAATATCTTTAATTTCTTTTCTATCGTAAAACTTTAGACCACCGACCATTCTATACGCAATAGAATTTTTTCTTAGTGCATTTTCAATTGCAAATGATTGAAAATTTGCACGATATAAAACTGCTATATCTGATAAATTATAACCTTCAAAAATCAAATTTGAAATATTTTGTGCAACTTCTATAGCCTCATAATTTTCATTTTGATAGCTTTTATAAATTATTTCATCTCCGCCCTCTTTTTTTGTCCAGAGATTTTTTTCTTTTCTATTTACATTATTTTTTATAAGTTCATTAGCACAATCCAAAATCTTTTGTGTTGAACGATAATTTTCTTCAAGTAAAATTATTTTTGAATTAGGAAAGTCATTTTCGAAATTCAAAATATTTGAAATATTTGCACCTCTCCACCCATAAATTGATTGGTCGATATCTCCAACGGCACATACATTTTTATATTTAGATGCTAAAAGTTTTATAATCTCATATTGGGAATCGTTAGTATCTTGATATTCATCAACATAAATATATTTAAATTTTTCAGAATAATAGTCCAAAACTTCAGGACATTTTTTAAAAAGTTCAATAGTTTTAAAGATAAGGTCGTCAAAATCTAAAGCATTATTCTTTATTAAGATTTCCTCATATTTTTTATAAATTTTTTCTACTACATCAGTATTATTTCCAAAGGAAAAATATTTTGAAAATTCACTTGATTTAACATTTTTGCCTTTAGCATCACTTATAATTCCAATAATAGCATTTTTGAACTCTCCAAGTACACTTTCCCAAGTAGGATTTTGTTTAAAAATCTCTTTTAAAACTAACTTTTGATCGTCTCTATCATAAATAGTAAAATTATTTGAATATCCTATTTTTTCTATATTGAATCTTAAAATTTTAGAGCAAATTGAATGAAAAGTTCCTATCCACATACTAGAAATATCTCTTTTAAAGATATTTTCTATTCTCTCTTTCATTTCCTTTCCGGCTTTATTTGTAAAAGTAATAGCTAAAATTTCATATTCACTTACATTTTTTTCTAAAACTGCATAAGCGATTTTTGTAGTTAATACCTTAGTCTTTCCACTTCCTGCTCCAGCAAGAACCAACAATGGAGAACCAAAATGCTCCACAGCTTCTAATTGTCTATTATTTAATCCCTTCAATAAATCCATACATAACCTCATTACTTATTTATAAAAAAGCAATGGTTTTACCATTGCTTGATTAAAATTTATTTTCCAATAGCTTGAACAATATCGTTTGAAATTTTTACAATTTCAATATTTTCAATATTTTTGGCTTTTATTTGCACATTTTTACCGACATCTTCTTTCTTAACTGAAACATAAAGTTTTATGTCGTCTTCAGTTAGCTTAGCCAAGTCAGATTCATAGCCTCTCACAGTAACCTGAACCTTATTTTGTAAACCTTTCAATAGTATTTCTTTATCAGACTCATTCTCTATTGAAATATTAGAAGTATCAATTTCAAAATTCTTTTCAATCTTTTTGTCAACATCAATATTAATAACAACCTTTAAATCATTATTAACAAGAGCTACATCAGATGGTAATTCCAAATTAAGATTATATGAACCTGATTCCTTTATTTGAGACAAATCAAAAGGTTTAGTGCTTATTTCCGAAATTTGTTCCAAACTTGTCAAATTTCCAACCAATGAAACTATATTAGGAACAATGTTTTTCTTTATAATTCTTACATCACTAGGTGGTGTATTTATTTCTACTAATTTTATTGGAACTTCTTTAAAGTTCTTAAATCCAATAGAAACATTAGTGTCTGTTTTACTAAGAGTCACTTTTTTAACTTCTTGATTAAGTTCATCAACAGCTACTATTTTAGATTGAACTACTTCATCACTATCTTTATTAGTAACATCTACAACACAAAGAACTTTCTTAACTTTATTTACATAACTAACCGGTCCACTTACTACAATTTCAGAATCAGCAGGTTCTTTTTTTGCTACAACTTGGTTTTTGTTCTTTATTTGTCCAACTGTTTCAACTTCAACTTTATAAGTTTTACTTATTTCTTCATCTAAAGTAACTAGTAAATCAGTTTCTGAAGCTGATTTAAACTGAACATTATATGGAACTTTATAATTAATAGATAATCTATGTGCCCCAGATGTTATCCCATTTTGTAAATTCACCTCTGCAACTATATCACTTTTATTTACAGAATAAACATCACTTCTTTTTCCTGTTATAGTAACTGTTACTGTTGGATTTTCAGGACTTATTCTTATAAGTTTTCTAGATTCTAAAACAGATTGATTCTTAAAACTTACAGGAACATCATTAAATTGCCTTGTAACAACTGGATTAACTCCACCAATAACAAGAAACCACATAACTATTCCAACAGCCAATGAAATTACTTTTAATTTAAAATCTTTCTTAATTAATTCAATTATACTCTTTATATTAATCTTTTTTAACAATTTTATCACCTTGATTTTCAACAATTTCACTAACTTCTTCTTTTATATCTTCAATAATTTCTTTCTTAACTTCTTCTTTAAATTCTTGCTTATTTACAACATCATCTGAAACTTCTTTATTTTCAAATAAATTTTGGAAAATTTCTTTTAATGAATTATTATTTTTTTCTTCGACAACAAAATTTTCAACTAAATAATTTAATAAGTATTCTTTTGAAACATTTCTATTTATTCTTGACTTTTCACAAATAGAAACATATCCTGTTTCTTCACTAACAACAATTACTATAGCATCTGATTTTTCTGAAATACCAATACCAGCTCTATGTCTTGTTCCTAATTCCATTGATATTTGCTTACTATCAGTTAGAGGTAAAAAACAAGACGCTGCTATAATACGATCATGACTTATAACAACTGCCCCATCATGCAATGGAGTATTAGGAATGAAAATATTCATTAACAATTCATAGGAAACGTCAGAATTCAAAGAAATACCTGTTTCAATAATATCCCTAAGACCAGTCTTTCTTTCTAAAACCATTAAAGCACCAATTTTTTTGTCAGCTAATGAATATGTAGCCTTAACAATTTCTTCAATGACATTAGCATTACTACTTGATACTTCAAAATTAACAGGTTTTAAAAGTTTGTTATTTCCAATATGTTCCAATATCCTTCTAAGTTCTGGTTGAAATACTATCAAAATAGCTATAAAACCAACTGTAACTGCATTATTTAAAATCCAACTTATAGTATAAAGTTTAAAAAACTCACTTAGTTTTGAAGCTATAAAAATGAATAGTATCCCTTTTATAAGTTGAGTTGCCCTTGTCCCTCTAATCAATGCAAATAACTTATAAAACATAAAACTAACTATAAATATATCTATAATATCTGTTATTCTTATAGTTGATAACAAAAAAATAATTTATCTAAACCCATAAAATCACATCTTTCTAATTTTTATATTTTTCATATTAATTATAATACAATATCAACTAAAATTCAACAATTGTTAATATAGAAAAAACTTTCAATTAAATTGAAAGTTTTTGTAATTTGTACTCAATAAAAACATCTTCTCCGATATTTTTTCTTTTCCGGTATTTAATTCTACTACTTTTAATATCTTCTTATCGTTTTTCTTTAACTTTAATTGATACTCTATAAAAGCTCCTCTAAATTGTTTTGATAAAATTTCAGCAGGTTCTTCAGTTTCATAATCAACTATTTTGATTTTTTCCGGTCTAATAAAATTATCATTATCCAATTTATTTGAATTTCCAATAAATGATAGTGAGAACTCACTATTTGGAGAATTATATAGCTCAGTAACTGTAGAATTTTGAATTATTTTTCCTTCATTCATTAAAATAACTCTATCAGCCATTGTAAAAGCATCTTCTTGGTCATGTGTTACTAGTATTGTCGTCATTTTAAAATATTTTACAAGTTTCTTGATTTCATTTCTCATCGTAATTCTTAAATTTTTATCTAAATTTGAAAAAGGTTCATCAAGCAAAATAAGTCTTGGACTTATAACTAGACTTCTTGCAAGTGCCACTCTTTGCCTTTGGCCACCAGATAACTCATGAATTTTTCTTTTTCATATCCTTCAAGTCCAACAATTTTTAGCATTTCCATAGATTGTTTTATTCTATCTTGCTTTTTTACATTTCTAAATTTCAATCCATAAGCAACATTTTCTAAAACATTTTTATTACTAAAAAGTCCATAAGATTGAAAAACTGTTGAAATATTTCTATCTTCTGGATTTAAAGAACTTATATCTTCTCCATTTAAAATAATTTGTCCTGAATCGTTTTTAATAAAACCTCCAATTGAATTTAAAATGGTTGTTTTTCCACAACCAGAAGGTCCCAATATACATAGAATATTACCTTCTTCAAGAGAGAAGTTAATATCTTTTAAAACTTCCTTTTCACCATATTTCTTACATAAATTTTTTACTTCTAAGAACATAAGTATCTCCTAATTTATTTAAAATATAATTAATAAACATAAATAATAAACTAAAAATTAAGCAAATCAGAATTATCAATATAGCTAATACTGAAGCAGTGTTGTATTTACCACTATTTATGACATCAAACATTACAAGAGTCAAAACCTTTTGTGCTGGATATACAATGAAAATTATAGATCCAACTGTAGTCATAGTACTATTAAATCCATTTATCATGCTTATAACAAAATGATTTCTTGTATGTGATAAAATAACATCTTTAAAAATAAAGAATTCATTTGCTCCTAGGTCTTTTGCACTTAAAATTTGATTCTTATCTATTGTTTCTAAGCTAGAACTAAAGACTTTTGTTGAAAAAGGAAGTTGCTTAAAAGTAACATTCAAAACAACTATTAAAGCAGTTCCTGTAATGTAAATTGGATAATTATTAAAAGCTAATATATATCCAATTCCAAAGAAAGTACCAGGTAACATATATGGCATAGTAGCAATAAAATCAAATATTTTTAAAAATTTTACATTTCTTATATGAATATAATATTGTAATAAAAGTCCTATTAGACTACCAAAGAAAGCAGAAATCAAAGAATAATTAATACTTCTAAAAATAGTTTTATCTATATGGTCTTTAATTCCTATAAAGTGTTCAAATGTAAAATATAATTTTCCTTTTGAATAATCTGTAAAAGCAGATAAAATTATAGAACTATATTGTAAAATTAATAAAATCAAAAATATTGTTGATAAAAAAATTGCAAAGGAAAAAACAATACCTTTCTTTTCAATATTAACTTCTGACACATTAGATCCAAAATTTGTATTTGAAATTATTCTTGAATTCTTTATATAAAATATAAAAGTAAAAATAACTGGAATACAAAGTATTATATTCATAGCTCCAGCCTGAATAATATTTCCATCAGAAATAAAAACATTATATGATTTTGAAGCTAAAGTTTCAAAAGAACCACCTATTATTAAAGGTGTAGAAAAATCAGCAATACTTCTTATAAAACTTAAAATTGCAACAACTTTTATGCTAGGTAATAATTGAGGTAAAATAATATCTAAAATAATATTATTTGTTTTTGCCCCTAAAGATCTTGCACTATTTATTTGCTCCTTATCAATATTATCTAGTGTAGATATAATCATAAGAGCACTCAAAGAAATAAGACCTATACTTTGCATTAAAATAACACCAAATGAACCATAAGCATTAAATGAAAGCTTAAAAATATCATGTGTTATGAAACCTCTTCTTCCAAAAAGTTTTATATATGCTAATGATGAAACAAAAGGTGGAGATATCATTGTAATCATTAAAACAAATGAAATTAATCTCTTTATACTCTTTCTAATACTAAAACAAAAAATTCCAATAGAAACTGAAACAATTGTTGTAATTATGGTAGCAAAAATTGCTACAAAAATTGAATTATATAAAAGTTTACTCTGTGTTTTTAAAAAAGTGAATCCTTCTAAAGTAAATTTTCCTTCATTAAAAAATGTGGAAGTAAAAACTTTTAAGAAAGGAAATAAAATAAAAGTAAATAAACAAAAAACAAGAGTTAATATAATAATTGCATCTAAAAATTTAAAATATCTTTTCATAACTTTAATTAATTAAAAAGGGAGATTGCTCTCCCTATTTTCTATTGTAAAACAACAAGATTTCTAAAAATATTCTCGATAAAAATTATCGTGAAATTTTATTTTCCTTGTGTTAATTCTGCCCATTTCTTAAGAATAGCTTCTCTTTGTGAACCAAAACTTTCTATATCCTCTTTTATAAATTTATCTTTAGGTAAGCCAAGATCATACCCTTTAGTTCCTTCAATTACCATTTGACCACCATCTTTTCCATCAAGTTCAGCAATCAATTGTTGATTTTCAGGTCTTAAAATAAAATCTTCAAATGCTTTTGCAACTTCAAGGTTTGGACTGTTCTTAAAAATTGCTACACCTTCTGGTACCCAGCATAAACCATCTTCTGGATAAATTGCAGTTAAATTATTTTTTTCAGCTACATCAAAAGCTGATTTATCAATTGGAATAATTCCTATTCCAAATTCTCCTGCTACTGTTTTTTCTTGTGGATCTTTTCCTCTTTTTCCATAGAACTTAACATTATCATTTAACTTTTTAAAATATTCCCAGGCCTTTTCTTCTCCATACTTATCTATAAGGCCTTTAACATTTGCAAAACTAGTTCCTGAAACAGCAGGATTTGCCATAATAATTTCATCTTTATACTTAGGATCTACAATTTCTTCCCAAGTTTTAGGTACTTTAAGTCCTTTTTCTTCTAAAATTTTATTATTTACTAAAAATCCTACAACTGTAACTCCCTTTGAAATCCAGTAACCTTCATTATCTTTAAATCCTTCTTTAATTTTATCAAATCCTTCAGGTTTATACATTTCTAAAAGACCATCTGATTTAGCTTTCATAAAGGCATCAATTCCGCCACCAAACCAAACATCAGCACTTGGTTTTCCACCTTCAGCTTTAATTTTAGCAATTACTTCTCCACTTGACATTGAAAGAAATTCAACTTTAGCCTTAGTTTCATCTGAAAACTTATCAAAAAGTTTTTTATATTTTTCAGACGTAGCTACAACATTTAAAGTTTTTCCTTCAAAGTTTTTAGTAGTTTCTACCTGCTTTTCTTCTTTTTTATCTTCTGCTTTTTTAGATTGACAACCAACTAACATTAAGCCAGCAAGCATTAAAGATAAAATTCTTGATTTTTTCATATTTTCCTCCTAAATTATCTAATCCATATTATTTTAATATAATTATGGAAATAAAATAAATGCAACTTTATCACAAAGGATAAAGATATAATTATTATATCATATTTTTATAATTTATCATAATTTATTTTAAGATAATAATATTATTTTTTATTATTGATATTACACTGATAATATAATTTTTAGTAAACTAACAAATTTATAAGAAATTATAATAAATTTCTATAATTAATGATAAATATTTTCAAAAAATTAGTTGAACTAAATAATTTAAAAGTACATTTTTTAATATTATTATAATATTTTTAAAAGATTTTTATTTAAATATGTTTTATTCCACTATATTTGTGGAATATAATAAAGGTATAAATTTTTATGGGAGGTGTTGTATGAAAAAAGAACGAAGCGAAATGATTCTACATGGTAATATTTACAAAATAATCGCAATAATATCCATTCCAATTATTTTAAACAATTTTATTCAACAGTTATACTCTCTTGCAGATGCCTTTTGGCTAGGAAAATTAGGAACAGCAGAATTTGCATCAACAAGTTTTACTTGGCCTGTTATTTTTTATTTAATTCTATTGGGATTGGACTGTCAATAGCTGCTATATCTTTAATTTCTCAATTATTAGGTCGAAAGGATTATTTACATGCACAAAAATATGCAGATACTTTAATTAATATTTCTTTACTATTTTCTATAGTATTTATGTTGTTAGGACATTTTAGTGCTGATTTGATAGTAAAAATGATGGGTGCAACTGGAGATTTAGCAAAATATAGTATAATCTATTTAAAATATAGCTATCTTGGTATTCCATTTATATTTCTCTACTACATATATTCATCAATTTTATCTGCTCAAGGCAAAAATACAATTCCTACAATGATAAGTACAATTTGTGTTATATTAAATATGATTTTAAATCCGATTTTTATTTTTGATATAATTCCTTTTACATCAATTTCAGGATTTGGACTTGGAGTAAAGGGTGCGGCTGTTGCAACAGTATTAACACAAGGAATAATGTGTATTGTTGGATTTATTCATTTAAGAATAAACAAAGATATTATTAAATTAAATCTAAATAGTTTAGTATATATTAAATGGGAAAAACATATTCTAAAAAGAATTTATAGAATTACTTTACCATCAGTAATAGGGCAAGTTGGAACTGCCATAGGTTTCATGATAATGAACTCATTTATTCAAAGCTATGGAACAGAAACTGTTGCCGCTTATGGAATGGTAAATAGAATAAGTGGACTTTTAAATATTCCTCCAGGCGGAGTAGGCTCAGCAATAACTTCAATTATTGGACAAAATATAGGAAATAATAATATAAAGAGAGTTAAAGAAACATTTAAAAAAGCCTCTATTATTATAATTATTATGTCAATTATAATTGCAATAATTAGTTTTATATTTAGATATGAAATTTTATCTTTCTTTATAAGTGCACCAAAAGATTCAGTACTTATGGTACAAGCAAATAGTTATATGTTCTATACATTAATAACTCTTGTAATGTTAAATATGTTTTTTGTATATCAAGGACTTTTCCAAGGTTCTGGAAATAGTAAGTATTCAATGGCTATAGATATGATAAGACTTTGGATAATAAGGCTTCCATTAATACTTTTTTTCAAGAATTTTACAAGTTATGGCGCAACAGGTATATGGCTTGCAATGGCAATTTCAAATGTATTAGTAAGTATGATTGCTCATGCAATATATTTAAAAGGCGGATGGCAACAAGGATCATTTTACAGATAAAATTAAGAGATAGAATTTTTAAAAGTTTAGGTTGGAATAATTTCCAACCTTTTTTTATTTTCTCTTTATATAAAAAGACTATTGCATCGATTGCAATAGCCTTTTTACCTAATCTACTATTTTTAATTTTATATTATTCTTGTCCTCAATTTCAACATAATTATTATCTTTTACGTAATCAATCAAAACTTCGGCGATATCCCTCGTATCTTCTTTAAGAGTTTTAAGTTCTGGGAAAAACGAAAAATTTCCTCCACCAGTCGCTCTATAATTATTTAATACAAGTTTATATTTTTTATCTAAAATCAACTCTTCTCCACCAACTTTTACATCTGTTATATAATTTTTACCACTTTTTGAAATGTTCATTGTATATTCTATTCCATCAAGCATATCATAATTATACATCTCTCTTTTTGGATATAAAAACTTTGGATTAATATCAATTTTATTATCCTTAACTATCCAATAAGTTGAAAGCTGTGTTAAATAATCTAAAATATTTTGCCCACTCATTTCTTTTAAAACTAATGTATTTGGAAATGGATAATTTAAAATTATATCTCTATATCTTAACTTTTTACCAAAACCAGGCATAACTTCAAAAAGACAGCAGGAAGATATATCCGCTCCCATTGTTTCCTTTTGAATTTTGTTTATAAAACTTGTAATTGAATGTTTTTCTAATTGAGCTGTCTTTGTATCAGAAATATACATTTCTTTATTACAACTACCAATTTCAATATCCAACCATTTTTCAGTTTCATTTAACACTTCTTTAAATTTTTCTTCCATTTCAACATCAATTTCATATTCTGAAATATCTTTAAGTTTAACTGAAATATTTTCATCAAATAAAATTTCCATACAAGTTGCACAGCCATCAGCACATTGTATTACAAGAGTGTCTTTTATCTTTCCTGTTAAAGTCCTATGTTGATGACCTGTAACTAAAACATCTATTCCAGAAATTTTATCACAAATCTCATATCCTACATTTTCTCCTGTCAAGTTTTCAGTAGGATTTCCATTTTCCAAATCCCTTTCAAAACCGCCATGATAAAAAACTACCACATAGTCAACCTTATCTCTAACAGCTTCAACTGAGTTTTTAACAGTTTCAAAAACACTTAGGATTTCTAAATTTTCTAAATTTTTAGGATTTTCCCAATGGTCAATATAATCAGTTACAACTCCGATTAGTGCAACTTTTTTATTATCTATATCAATAATGTCCGTATTTCCAAGATTTTCATCTTTGTATTTTATATTATTTGTAATACATTTTGCATCATTTTCTTTAACATAATTATATAAAAAATCACTACCATAGTTAAAATCATGATTTCCTATATTAATATAATCACAATGTAAATAATTTAGAGCTTTAGCAACAATATTTTCTTTTAAATTAGCATTAGCATAAGTTACCAAAGGTGTTCCTTGATTTATATCTCCATTATCAACATAAATTACTTTCCCGTTTTTTCTTTCCTCTTTTAAAAAAGTGGAAAATCTTGAAAGTCCTTTACTAGCTATTGCAGAGTTTACAAAATTATATGCCAGTAAATTACCGTGAACATCAGTGGTAGATAAAATTTTAAAAGCCATTAATATCCCCTCGCTAATTTTCTTCTAACATTATTTGAAAAAACTTCTATAATTAAAACTAAAACAATTATTCCAACTAAAATTGATCCAACTTCATTCCAACGATAATTATTCATCGCAAAAATAAGTGGTGCCCCGATTCCACCTGCTCCAACAAGTCCAAGAACAGATGCATCTCTTAAATTCATATCAAATCTATAGATAACGATAGAAATTAATTTTGAATAAATTTGTGGTAAAATTCCATATCTTATTTGCTCAATTTTAGTACATCCAATCGCTGAAAGAGATTCGATAATACCAAAATCCAAATCTTCTATAACATCTATATACAATTTAGTAACCATTCCTATTGAAACAACTGACATTGTAAATACACCAGCCAACGCTCCCGGACCTGTAACACCTATAAACATAAGTCCATAAATAAAAGCCGGAACAGTTCTAACACACATTGTAAAAAATCTTCCAATTACAGCCACATATTTTGAAACAATTTTCTTAGCAGAAATAAATGCAAAAGGAATAGAAATAATTGCCCCGATTATTGTACCTAAAAATGCAATACACATTGTTTCAAAAAGCAAATAAATTACACCTTTACTATCGAATCTAAAAAGGAATTCCAAATCAGGATGTAATATACCATTTATAATATTTTTAGCAATAGTCATTGAGTCTTTTACATCATCGCCTTTTTTAATAGACATTGCTGACCAAACTAAAAGTCCTAAAACTATAACAATAACAGCTATGATATAAGTATAAGATTTTGGCTCTTTTTTAATTTTTCTTCTACTTTTGAATTCATCATTTCCATTACTCCAACCTTCCTCTAAAATGTTCACTTATAATTTCTATTACAAAAACAGTTAAAAGTAATAAAAATACTATGGTACCAACTTTTGAATATTCTCTCCAACCGAGTTTTTCATTCAAAATCATACCAATACCACCTGCACCAACATAACCTAAAATTGCAGCATATCTCACATTACCTTCAAAGTTGAATAGTGCTGTTGAAATATATGAAGGTAAAACAACTGGTAATATAGCATATCTAAAAGCATAGAATTTAGTAAATCCCATAGATTCCATACATTCAAAAGCTCCCATATCAACAGTTTCAATTGATTCATATAATAATTTTCCAACATAAGATAATGAAAAAATAAAGATTGCGACAGTTCCTGCAAAAGTACCAAGACCCCATATATAAGTTGCTATTAAAGCACAAACAAGAGAAGGTAGAGTTCTTAAAATACTTAAAAATAATTTAAAAAATCCATTTACAAATTTATTTTTAGTTATATTGCTGGAAGCTAAAATTGCAATAGGTAATGAAACTAATGCTCCTAAAAATGACCCCATCAAAGACATTTTTATAGTATCAAAAAGTGGAGTTAAAACTTCTTTAGAATAACTAAAATCAGGTGGAATCATCCCTTTTAAAATATTAAAAAAGTTTCCAAAATTTTTAAATACTTCAAAATTAAAACCAGTAACCTTTACTGAAATATACATTAAAAAAATTACGATAACTGTAATTAAAGGAGTTTTTGAACGTGGCCTGAAAGCTACTTTTCCATTATCTAAAGTTATCTTTTCTTTTGGAAATATAGTATCAAATATATTTTTCATATTATTCTCCAGTTTCAAATAAATCTTTTTGGTAAATTTTATCTAAGATTTCCTTTGTAATATCACTTGCTGATCCATCATAAACAATTCTCCCTTTGTTTATTCCAACAACTCTATCACAATATTTTAAAGCTAAATCTACATCATGAATATTAATTAAAATTGTAATATTATTTTCTTTATTAATTTTTCTAAAATCTTCCATAACTTGATTTGAAGTTACAGGATCCAGAGCGGCAACTGGTTCATCGGCTAAAATAATTTGAGGGTTTTGACCTAATGCTCTTGCTAAAGCTACTCTTTGTTGTTGACCTCCCGAAAGCTGGTCAACTCTTACATAAGCTTTTTCCAACATATCTACTTTATCTAAAGCTTCTAAAGATTTTATCTTGCATTCCTTAGGAAATATCCCAAAAAATTTTCTAAAACCTGTTAAATCCGGAACAAATGCAGTTAAAACATTTTTTATAACTGTAGTTCTTGTAACTAAGTTGAAAGATTGAAAAATCATTCCAATTTTTCTTCGAAACTTTCTAATATCTGATCCACTTAATTTTTTTACATCAACATCATTTACAATTAATTCTCCTGAAGTAATTTCATGCATCTTATTGACACATCTAATTAATGTAGATTTACCTGATCCAGAAAGTCCTATAATCGCTACAAACTCTCCCTGATCTATTTTTAAATCGACATCTATTAATCCCTTTGTACCATTAGGATAAACTTTACTAACTTTTTTAAATTCTATCATTTTTTTCTCCATATATTTTGTTAAAAAAGGAGAGATTTCTCTCTCCCTAATACTCACACAATTTAATTAATTCATCATTATTTTAATTTTTTTACAATATCTTGAGCTTTTGCTTCATTATCGTAGTCACTATCTTTTGCTGGTTGATAACCTTCATGACTATAAACAGATATAACTTTTTTTCCTTCTTCAGTTTTAGCTATTTCAATAAGTGATTTTTCAAGAGCTTTTTTGAATTCAGGTGTTATATTCTTAGATTTTTTAGAAACACTTACAGTATCATTATATATAGGAGTTGTAACACCAATTAGATTTGTTTCTTCCCAAATTGATGTTTTTCTTCCATAATTTTCAGTCCATTTCTTTTCTTGGTCAAGTCTAGCATCAGCATATGTACAAAGTACATCTACTTGACCTGAAGCAAGTCTAGCAAAAGCAGAGCCGTAAGAATCACTTAAAATTGCATTATTTCCTAAATCTTTAATAGTTTTTCCAAAATTTTCATTTAACCAAAGAGTTGGGTAAATATATCCTGCAGGTGAAGTTGGATTCATAACACTCCATTTTAAATCTTTTACATCATCCCAAGTTAATTTTTCTCCAGCATTTACTTTTTTAGCTATAGCTTGTCCTTTTTCAGATGGTCCAGCAATAATTAATGCTCTATAAGAAGTAACTTGATCTTCTGTTTTCTTTGTAGGTTTTTGTTCGTTCCAAACCTTAGCAGAATCATCATTTACAGAAAGTCCTTTTCTAGTAGCAGTCAAAAGAACTTCCGCTCCATCTCTATATAAAACATAAGTTCCCGCTGGAATAAATCCAACATCTAAAGTTCCAGCATTAAGCCCTTCTCCTACCGCTTCAAAACTTGTTCCAACTGTTATTTCAACATTTTTAACATCATATCCTTCTTTTGCTAATTGTTCCTTTAATAAATTCTTTAAAGGTTCAGTTGCAGTAACTATTTCTGACGGTTCTCTTGAAGGTACAAAACCAATTGTAAGTTTTTCAATAGTTATTTTTCCATCAGCAGATTTTTTTTCTTCTTTTTTAGAGCCACAGCCCACAAGAAGTCCTGCACTTAAAACAAGTGCCAAAGATGAAATTAAAATTTTTTTAAATATTTTCATAATTCCCCCTATATATTAGTGAAACATAAATTGTATGATTTGCCCTTATATTATATCATTTTAGAAAACTGTTTACAATTATAATAATGACTTTTTTTCGACTTTTTATAACAAAATTTTTAAAAATAATATATCTAAATTATTTTTAAACATAGTTTTTTATGTCATTTTAAGTTAGTTAAATTTAGAAATATTGTATTTTAACAATAAAAAAGCAAGTTAAAAATAACTTACTTAATTATAAATATTAATAAACTCCACATAAGCATACAGCCCATACAAAATTACAATTAGACTTTTTTAATTCTTTATAGCATTCATCAATTGTTGCACCACTTGTATGTATATCATCTAATAGTAAAATATTCTTTCCCGTTAAATCACAATCAACTAAAAAAGAATTTTTTAAATTTACGCTTCTTTCTTCAAGGGATAAAAAATGTTGTGATTTTGTATTTTTTATCTTATGAAGATTATCAAACAACTGTATGTTTGAGTACTTTGAAATTTCCTCTGCAAGAAGTTTTGAATGATTATATCCTCTAAGTTTAATTTTCTTTTTACTTGAAGGAACATAAGCAATATAATCTATCTTTTCAAGCAAAGATTTATCTAAATTGTCATATATCAGCTTTCCAAAAGGATTTTTTAAATATACTCCATTTTCAAACTTAAATTCCTTAACTTTTGTCTTTAGTATTCCAGAATAATAGAATAAAATATCTTTTTTAAAACAATTCTCACCATAATCATTAAAAATTTCCTTATCATATTTTCTGATTTTGGATATACAATCCTCACACAAATAAAAGTCTTTTACAATATTATCTTTACAGAAAAAACAATAATCTTCATTAAAAAAGAAACTTTTTAAAAATTTTTTTATCATTACAACAATTCCTCTACAAGACCGTAAAAATGTTTAATTCTATTTTCCAGATTAGAATATCTGCTATTTATAGTGTTGTTTCTAATCATATTGTTCATAACATTCTTATCTCCAACTAGTACAATATTTTCCTTAGCTCTTGTAATTGCAGTATATAATAAATTTCTGGTTTGAAGTAGTCTATATCCGTCAAACATAGGAATAATTACAGATTTAAATTCAGAACCTTGAGACTTATGTATAGTTATTGCATAAGCTAATTCTAAATTGTCTAAATCTTCTAAGGTATAATCTATAAGCCTCTTATCATCCATTTCAACTGTCAACTTCTTACTTGATTTATCAATGAAAATAATATGTCCCATATCTCCATTATATACGCCAAAATTTTCTTCTCCATCAGAATCAAAAAATGAAAGATTATAATTATTTTTAGTCTGCATGACTTTATCATTAACACGAAAGAGTTTATTACCAACTAAAAGTTCATCTGTTTCTTCATTTTTTGGATTTAAAATATCCTGTAATAATCTATTTAATTCAAAAACTCCACAAATTCCTTTTCTACTTTGAGTAAGAATTTGAATATCTTTAGAAAAATCATAACCATAGGCTTTTGGAAGTCTTTTACTAATCAAATCAACTACAATATTTCTGGTAATTGCAGGAGATTCAGTTTTCAAAAAGAAAAAATCACTATTTTTTTCATTTAAAATCGGTTCTTGTCCATTATTAATTTTATGAGCATTAACTATTATATTACTATTTTCAGATTGCCTAAAAATGTCAACAAGTTTAGTATATTTTATCTTTTCAGAATTAATTAAATCTCTTAAAACATTTCCTGCACCAACACTTGGTAACTGATCAACATCTCCAACTATGATTAATCTGGTATTATCCTTTATTCCTCTTAAAAGTTTTTCAAAAAGTACCACATCAACCATACTCATCTCATCAATAATAATTACATCAGTATCCAAAGGATTATCTTCATTATATTCGAAATGTCCAATATCATCATAACTGCTTGGAATATATCCTAACATTCTATGAATAGTCTTAGCTTCTATCCCTGTAGTTTCTTCGATTCTTTTTGCAGCTCTACCTGTTGGAGCACAAAGAGAAATATTATATCCATTATCTAAATATATCTTTGATATTGTATTTATTATTGTGGTTTTTCCTGTGCCCGGACCACCAGTTATAATAGAAATATTTTCTTTAAAACAAGAGCTTATAGCATTTATCTGAAAATCTGACAGTTTTATGGACAAACTTTTGATTGCAGTTTTAATTTCCTTATCAATATCAAATAAAATTTTAAAATCTTCATTTAAAGCCATTTTTGCAAGTTTACTCGCAATATAGCTTTCAGAAACATATAAATAATCTAAATAAACATTTGATTCTTCAAATGAATTATCTATAACTACTTCGGAAGATAAAAGTAAATTCATATATACAGGTTCTATAAGTTCTGTTTCAACTCCTATAAGTTTAGAAACTTCATCAGTAAGTTTTCTCTTAGGATAGTATACATGTCCAAAATTTATAGCTTTTTGATTTAAAACGTAAATAATAGCTGATTCGATTCTATAAGGACTATTTTTATCTAAATTATTCTTTAGAGCTATCTCATCAGCTTTTAAAAAGCCAATCCCTTTTACATTTTTAATCAGTTTGTATGGGTTTTCATTAATAACTTCTAAAGTATTTTCACGAAAAATATTATAAATCTTTTTAGACAAACTTAAACTTATACCAAGCCCACTAAGGTGAAATAAAATATTTTTACTAAATTTCAATTCTTCAACTGATTTTTTTATTTTCTCAATACTCTT
This sequence comes from Parvimonas sp. oral taxon 110 str. F0139, assembly GCF_000214475.1. Classification (GTDB taxonomy): domain Bacteria; phylum Bacillota; class Clostridia; order Tissierellales; family Peptoniphilaceae; genus Parvimonas. Next base: position 481,472 of record NZ_AFII01000001.1, read on the forward strand.
CTTTCCAATACCTCTAACTTCAATCAATCTATCGGTCTCATCAAAAACTATATTTAAACTTTCTTTACCAAATTGTTCAACTATATAGGTAGCATTCTTAGTACCAATAGTAGAAATAATTCCGCTAGCTAAATATTTTTGAATTTCAGTAATAGAACTAGGTAATTTTTTTGATAAGAAGTTACATTAAGCTGTTCTCCATATTTGTTATCATATGTGAACTCCCCTTCAACTTCTAAACTTTCTCCAACATTAACAGAATCAAAAATTCCTACAATTTTGATTTCACCATCACTTGTATTCAAGTCAAAAACAGAATATCCATTTTCTTCATTTACATATCTGACCTTTATAACTTCTCCTGTTAATTTCATAAATTCTCCTGTATATAAATTTAGGAAACTATAACTAGTTTCCTAAAAAATTAATCTTCTATTCTTTCAATATTAGCACCCAATGATCTCATTTTACCAACAAAATCATTATATCCTCTATCTATATGATATATATTTCCAATGGTTGTAGTACCTTCAGCAACAAGGCCCGCTAAAACAAGCGCAGCTCCCGCTCTTAAATCTGTAGCGTTAACTTCTGCTCCAACAAGTTGTCTAACTCCGGCAATTCTAGCTTCTTTCCCACTTGTAGCAATTATAGCTCCCATTTTATTAAGCTCTTCAACATGCATAAATCTATTTTCAAAAACTGTTTCTGTAACTTTTGCTTGGTCTTCACATACACATAAATAAGCCATAAATTGAGCTTGAACATCTGTTGGAAAACCAGGATAAGGTAAAGTCTTAATATCTGTACCTTTAATCTTATCGCCACCCTTTACAAAAATTGAATCCTCATCTTCATTTACAACAACATAAGCACCTGTTTCTTTCAATTTAGCAATAACAGGTTTTATATGATTTGAAATGCAATTTTGAACTACAACTTTTCCGCCTGTAATTGCAGCAGCTATCATAAATGTAGCAGCTTCTATTCTATCAGGAATAATAGTATGAACTGTACCACCTAATTTTTCTACACCTATAATTCTAATAGTAGAAGTTCCTGCTCCTGAGACTTTCGCTCCCATTTTATTTAAAAAATTTCCTAAATCTACAATTTCAGGCTCTTTTGCAGCATTTTCAATTATAGTTTCACCTTTAGCTAGAGTTGCAGCCATCATTATATTTTGTGTTGCACCTACTGATGGAAAATCCAAATAAATTGTATCTCCATAAAGTTTTTCGCATCTTGCTGAAACTTTATCAGGTTCTTCTTCAATTAAAGCCCCTAAAATTTTAAATCCCTTTAAATGCAAATCAATTGGTCTAGAACCTATAGCACAACCACCAGGTAAAAATGCATCTGCTCTTCCAAATCTTGCAAGTAATGGACCCATTACCAAGAATGATGCTCTCATCTTTTCCATCAAACTTCTATCAGTTACAAAAGAATTAATCTTACTTGAATCAATAGAGACTCTATTTTCAGATAAAAATTCAACTTTTGCACCTAAACTTTCTAAAACTTTTAAAATTATCTTAACATCTACTAAATTAGGAACATCTTCTAGCACTATTGGTTCAGTTCCTAAAAGTGAAGCAGCTATAATAGGTAGTGCTGCATTCTTTGCTCCATCAATCTTTACAGAACCTTCTAAAGGAGCACTTTTTCTTACTAATATCTTAGGCAAACAAATCCCTCCAAAATATTTTTTATTTAAATATAAATTTTTTCTCAATTAATATATTTATTTCATTATGCTAAAAATACATCTATCCTTATAACATATAAACTTACAATTATTATACCACATTTATGACATATTATTAAACTATTTATTATTTTTCTTAGATTTATATCTTAATTGTGAATCCAATATCTTCTTTCTCATTCTTAAACTCTTTGGAGTTACTTCAATATATTCATCACTTTCAATAAATTCCAACATTTCTTCCAAACTCATAATCTTTGGCGGACTAAGTTTTAAAGCATCATCAGATGCTGATGATCTAATATTTGTTTGTTGTTTCTTTTTACAAACATTAACTTCAATATCAAGTCCCTTAGCATTAGAACCAACAACCATTCCTTCATAAACTTCCGCTTGAGGAGAAATAAATAATATTCCCCTTTCTTGTGCTGAATTTAATCCATAAGCTGTTGCCACACCAGTTTCAAAACAAATTAATGAGCCAACATTTCTCTTTGGAATTTCACCTTTGAAAGGTTCATAACCTTTAAATTCAGTATTTAAAGTTCCACTTCCTCTAGTATCAGTTAAAAACTCTGAACGATATCCAATAAGTCCTCTTGCAGGAATATTAAATATAAGTCTTGTATATCCTGCTTGTGAAGGATTCATATTAACTAAATCAGCTTTTCTTTGTCCTAACTTTTCTATAACAGAACCAACAAATTCTTGATCTACATCTATTGTTACAGTTTCTATTGGTTCTAATAATTTACCATTTTCATCTTTTTTGTAAAGAACTTCAGGTTTTGAAACTTGAAATTCATAACCTTCTCTTCTCATATTTTCAATTAAAACTGAAAGATGAAGTTCTCCTCTTCCAGAAACTCTAAAACTATCGGTCGAATCTGTGTCTTCAACCCTTAAACTTACGTCTGTTTCTAATTCTTTATAAAGTCTTGCACGAATTTGTCTACTTGTAACAAATTTCCCTTCTTTCCCAGCAAAAGGAGAATTATTAACTATAAAATTCATAGCAAGAGTAGGTTCAGAAATCTTTACAAATGGAAGAGGTGTTATATCTTCCAAAGAACAAAGAGTATCTCCAATACTAATTCCTTCAACCCCTGTTACCGCAATAATATTTCCTACAGAAGAGCTCTCAACTTCTTTTCTGGATAAATTTTCAAATTCATATATTTTAGTAATTTTTATTTTCTTATTTATACTGCTGTCATTATAATTTACAATTACAGCATCATCTCCGAGTTTAAGACTACCACTTTCAATTTTACCAATACCTATTCTACCTACATATTCACTATAGTCAGTAGTAGAAATAAGCAATTTAAAAGGTGCTTTTTCATCTCCTTTTGGTGCAGGAATATAGTCAACAATAACATCCAAAAGAGTTTTCATATCTTCAGTCTTTTTGTTAAAATCCATGGTTGCATATCCAGATCTTGCAGACGCAAAAACAAAAGGACTTTCTAAATAATCTTCAGATGCATCAAGTTGGATAAATAAATCTAAAACTTCATCAACAACTTCTTCACATCTAGCTTCAGGTCTATCAATTTTATTTATGCAAATAATGGTTGGCAATTTAAGTTCAAAAGCTTTTCTCAAAACAAATTTAGTTTGAGGCATAGGTCCTTCAAAAGCATCAACTACTAGTATAACTCCATTTGCCATTTTTAAAACACGTTCAACTTCTCCACCAAAATCGGCATGTCCTGGTGTATCAATTACATTAATTTTTATTCCATTATAATCAATGGCAGTATTTTTTGAAAGAATTGTAATTCCTCTTTCTCTTTCTATATCATTTGAGTCCATTACTCTTTCTTTTACGTCTTGATTTTCTCTAAAAACACCGCTACTTTTTAATAAACAATCTACCAAAGTAGTTTTACCATGGTCAACATGTGCTATAATCGCAACATTTCTTATATTTTCAATATTTCTCATATACTTTCCTTTCTATATTATATATCCAACGCATAACAATTAATTATAGCATATATACGTAAAAAAGTAAAATAGTTTTATTGATTTTATGCTATTTTTACTTCTGATTTGATAAGCTCTGAATAACATTTTTATTTAATAAGAACCCCACCCTTCCACGATGCTTTACATCGGGTGGATTCACGGGAACCTTGTTGTTTCACAATAAAAAAGGCAATCCATTTCGAATCGCCAATTATAAAAATAAATCTTAAATTTTAATTCTAGTAAAATAGTGGTCTTCATTTTCGGTAAATATGTAAGCTCCACAGTTTAGCTGAGTTTTTAAAGAGTATGTATTATCCTTATTTACACTCATATAAATTTCATCCTCTTTTATTTCATCTTTTATAAGCTCGATTACTAATTTAAGGCCTCTTGTTGCATAGCCTCTTTTTCTATATTTTTTTATAATTCCATAACCGATATGCCCTGCTCCCTTTCTTAAAGAGTCATTAAGTTTTTTTCGCACTTTAAAAAGACCCACAATTTCATCATCGTCCCATAGGAAATAATAATTTTGAGGAACTCTATTAGGTTTTAAGTCAATTCCCTTAGATTGTTTTTCACAAGTTGGAATTATCTCATTTACAAATTCTTCAAATGAAACATTATAAAATTTATTCTCAAATCCATTCTCATCTTTAGGAATCGAAGTTATTGCAATATATTCTTTCTTTGCATCTTCAATATTCATCTCTTTTAAAAATAGCATATAATCACCTTAAATTTCTATAAATTTCTGAGCATAATCGTCTTTTATATTCAACTCATCTATTTTATTTTTTATTTCTTCATATTCAACATACAATCCTATTAAACTCTCAAATTTATTATCGTATCCAATATTGATTTTTTCAATTCTTCCACCTTCAATTTCAACAGTATAATCTCTTTCTTCATCTAAAATAAAAGTACATTTAGGAGATTGTCCATATATCCAATCTTTTGTAGCATATTTTTCAGATTTTATTTTATCTATTTTTAAAATATCCTCTTTTGTTAATTCATATATTTCAAAATTCTCTTGAGTTTTTAAAATTTCTGTTTTTAATTTTTCTAAAAAATCTGAAATTTCATAATCTAGCTTTGAAATCTCTTTTAAGTTTGCAACACTGCTCTTAACAGATTTTGCAGATTTTGAAATAATTTTTTTGTTTTCAACATTCAATGCATTTCTTAAATTATCTAAATTACTATCAAATAAAATGCAACCATGATGTAGAACTCTTTTCTTTCTCATAAATTGAGAATGTCCACAAATTTTCTTTTCCTCAACTCTAAAGTCATTTCTTGGAGAAATATTAGCATCTATTTTCAAATTTAAAAGAGCATTATACATCGGTTTTAAAAATTCTTTAAAATCAAGTGCAGTATCTCCTGTTGTATTTGTTATGTAAGTATAATTTAAATTTCCAAAATCATGAACAACTGTACCTCCACCAGAAAGTCTTCTTGCAATCTTGATATTATTTTCAAAGCAGTATTTCATATTTACTTCTTCAATTAAATTTTGATGTTTTCCAATAACTACAGAAGGTTCATTAATCCAAAGCATAAAAACTTCATCTTCTTTAAATTTTTCAAAAATATATTCTTCCATAGCTAAATTAAAATAGATATCTGTAATTTTATTTTTAATAAAAATCATAATTTCTCCTCAATTTCAAAAGTATTAGAACTATTTTATCATATTCATTAAAAAAAGGATAGAACTTCTATCCTTTTTTCAATAGTTATATTTATTTTACTTTTTAGGTAAATGTACACTAACTCCTTCTACATCAGCAATTGCTTCATATATTGCTTCTGAGAAAGTTGGATGTCCAAATACCATTTTAATTGCTTCTTCAACAATAACTTCTGATTGCATTAAAATTGAAACTTCATTAATCAACTCGGATGCTCTAGGTCCAACAATATGAGCTCCTAATATTTCTCCATATCTTTCATCAGAAATAATCTTAACCATTCCTGATGAATCCCCGTGAGCTAAAGCTCTACCATTAGCACCATAGTTAAATTTACCAACTTTTACATCATAAGATTTCTTTGCATCTTCTTCAGTTAAACCTACACTTCCTATTTCAGGATATGTGTAAATTGCTCTTGGAATAACATTGTTATTGTACTTGTCTGATTTGCCTTCAACTATTTCTGAAGCAGCAATATATCCCATTTTAAATGCAGCATGTGCAAGAAGATTTTTACCATTAACATCTCCAGGAACATAAATATTCTTTAAACTTGATTGCATTTTTTCATTAGCAACTACATTTCCATTTGAAACTTCAAGTTTTACATCTTTTAATGCAGTTAAATCAGCTTCTCTAGTTGTAAGTAAAATTACTTTTGCACTAGCAACTTCTTCTGAACCTGCTAATACTTTTTCTCCAGAAATTTCTGTAATTTCTTTACCAAAGATAAATTTAATTCCTGATTTTTCTAAAGACTTGATTAAAATTGAAGAAACTTCTGAATCTACAACTTCAATTGCTGATTCTTTTCTTTCAACAACAGTTACTTTACTTCCGAAAGAACTGAATATTTGAGCCATTTCAACTCCAATATAATCTGCTCCGATTATTACTAATGATTCAGGTGCTTCTTTTAAATCCAAAGCTTCATCAGTATCTATAACATTTGAACTATCTGATCCTTTGATATTTTTAACACATTTAGAACCACCGGCAAAAATCACAGAACCACATACAAGTTCTTTTCCACTTTCTAAAGTAACATTTCCATTTGAATTAATATAAGCTGTTTCTTTAAACATTTCTACTGAATTGCTCTTTAATAAGAATTCAACACCAGCAGTAAGTTTCTTTACTATAGAATTTTTGAATTTTAAAGCCTTTGAAACATCAACAGTAGCATTATCATTTTCTAAAATGATTCCTCTCTTGCTTGATGCTTTAATTCTTTCTATATCTTCAACATTTTGTAAATATGTTTTTGTTGGAATACATCCTCTATTCAAGCAAGTACCACCAAATTTATTATTTTCAGCTATTGCAACTTTTGCTCCTTTTTGAGCAGCTTTAATCGCTGAATAATAACCTGCAGGACCAGCACCAATTACAACAACATCATATTCGCCGTCTTTTAAATCTTTTTTAGTTTCAGCTTTAACTTCAACTACTTTTTCTTCAGTATTTTCTTTTACTTCTTCCTTAACTTCTTCTTTAACAGGTGCTGAAGCAGTTTCAGGAATAGCATCTCCTTCATCTCCAATATATGCAATAGTTGTTATTACTGGAACAATTTCTCCATCATGCTTTAATATTTTAAGCAAAGTTCCAGAAGCCTCAGCTTCAATTTCCATATTAACCTTATCAGTCATAATTTCTAAAATTATTTCTCCGGCTTCAACTTTGTCTCCCTCTTTTTTAAGCCATTTTACAATTTGGCCTTCTTCCATTTCACTACCAGCTTTTGGCATTATTACTTCTGTTAACATAATTTTCTCCTCACACTAAACTAAAATTGAAATAGGATTTTCTAAATAATTTTTCAAAGTATTTAAAAACTTCGCAGCTTCCATTCCATCAACAACCCTATGATCAACAGTAATTGATAATTTCATAATAGGTCTTACAGTTATTTCTCCATTAAGAACAACCGGCTTATCAACAGTTGCACTTACACCTAAAATAGCGCTATTAGGTTGATTTATAATAGGAGCAAAAGAATCAATTCCAAACATTCCTAAGTTACTAATAGTAAATGTACTATCTTCTAATTCTTCTGACTCTAATTTCATTTCAACAGCTTTTTTAGTTAAGTCCTTTAATGAAATCATAAGTTCTCTTAAATTCATTTTCTCAGCATTTTTAACAACCGGAGTTAAAAGTCCACTTTCAAGACCAACAGCCATAGCAAGATTTACATATTTATGAAGTAAAATTTTAGTTCCATCTGCTGATAAACTACAATTTACATATGGATGTTTCATTAAACTCTTCACAGTTGCTAAAGAAATTATATCTGTAATAGTAAGTTTATATCCTGTTTCATCAATTAATTGTTGCATAATATTAGCTCTTAAGTTTTTAACTTCAGTCATATCAACTTCTATATTTGCTACAAAAACTGGAGCTGTGAAATAACTTTCACTCATTCTCTTAGCAACAGTTCTTCTCATCATTGACATTGGAACTTCTTCAACTTCACCATATGATTTTTTAACTTCTTGAGTTTCGATTTGTTGTTCTTCAACTGCTTTTTCTGTAGAAATTACATCTTTATTTGTTAAAAATTCTAAAACATCTTCCTTTAAAATCTTACCATTAACTCCAGTTCCAGTTACCTTAGTTAAATCAACACCTTCAACTTCTGCAATTTTTTTCGCAAGAGAAGAAACTTTAATAATTCCAAAATTTTTAAAATTTAAAACATCTTCTTTTTGAATTCTTCCCTTAGGGCCTGTTCCTTTTAGCAATGATAAGTCGATATTATTTTGCTTAGATAAAAATCTTGCAGCAGGTGTTGCTCTTAATTTTATATCAGACATAATTTCCTCCTATCTATTAACTGCTTTTCTAATTGTATTTTTAATATCTTCAACACTTGGTACAATTACTGCTTCTAAGTTTTTAGCAGAAGGTATATTTGTGTCGGCTCCAGCAAGTCTATAAATTGGTGCATCTAAATAATCAAAAGCATCACTTTCAGCAATTCTAGCTGAAATTTCTCCACCAAATCCACCTGTTTTAAATGAATCATGGCAAAGAACAAGTCTTCCTGTTTTCTTAACAGATTCAACTATCAAGTCTTCATCTAAAGGTACTAATGTTATTGGGTCAACAACTTCAACACTAATTCCTTCAGCTTTTAATTCTTCAGCTGCTTGTAAAGCTCTTTCTAACATTCTTCCCCAAGAAACTAAAGTTACATCTTTGCCTTCAACTTTAACTTCTCCTTTTCCAATTTCAACGATTTCTCCAATCTTTACTTCACCTTTTCTTCCAAAAAGGGCTTTAGATTCAATGAAAATTACTGGATTATTATCTCTTATTGATGCTTTTAATATTCCATAAGCATCGTTCACTGTTCCAGGAGCAACAACTTTTAATCCCGGAATATGACAGAACCATGATTCAAGAGCCTTGCAGTGTTGAGCAGCTGCTCCAGTACCAGATCCAGACGCACAACGATAAACAACTGGAACACTTACTTCTCCACCTAACATATATCTCATTGGAGCAGCTTCATTTACTATAGCATCCATCGCTATTGTAACAAAATCCATAAAAGTTAAATCAACGATAGGGCGCATTCCAACAGACGCTGCACCTGCTGCAGCTCCTGCTATAGCAGCTTCACTTATAGGACAATCTCTAACTCTTTCTTCTCCAAATTCTTCAAGCATTCCGACAGTAGTTCCGAAATCTCCTCCGAAAACACCAACATCTTCTCCCATTAAAAATACATTTTCATCTCTACGCATTTCTTCGGACATTGCTTCTTTTATTGCTTCACGCAAAGTCATAATCTTTATTTCACTAGCCATAATCTTCTCCTATTAAATAATATTAAGCATAATTGTCAGTACAAGCATCTTTTTCATCTGCTAAAGGTGATTCCTTAGCAAAAGTTATTGCATCAGCGATTACTTTCTTTACACTTTCTTCCATTTCATCAAGTTCACTTTCAGTCGCAATTTTATTTTCAACCAAATATTTTTTAAATGCAACATTAGGATCTTTTTCTTTCCATTCGTCAACTTCTTTTTTATCTCTATATTTTCCTGCATCTGAAGCAGAGTGACCAAACCATCTATAGCTTTTCGCTTCAACCAAAACAGGTCCATTACCTTCCCTAGCATAATCAAGTGCTTCACTCATAGCATCATAAACATCTAAAACATTATTACCATCTTCAACATAAATTGATTTCACTTTATAAGCCTCTGCTCTATCAACAACTCTTTCAACAGTCATTGATCTTTGTTGAGACATTGAAATACCATATTTATTATTTATTACATAAAATATTAAAGGTAATTTCCATATTGATGCCATATTTAAACATTCATGAAAACTTCCTTCATTTGTAGCACTTTCACCCATGCAACAAACAACAACATTTCCTGTCTTTTTCATCTTTTGAGCAAGAGCAGCACCTGTACTTAAACCATGTCCACCGCCAACAATACCATTACATCCCATATTGTTTACTTCCAAATTGTAAAGGTGCATACTGCCTCCACGGCCTTTACATTGACCAGTAGATTTTCCCAAAATTTCTGCCATCATTTTATTTATATCAATACCTTTTGTAATTGTTTGACCATGTCCTCTATGATTTGAATACATTAAATCTTCTTTTCTCATGGGATAAATAGCACCTACATTCGCAGCTTCTTCTCCAACAGAATAATGTGTCATTCCATGAATAAAACCTCTTGAATATAATTTACTAAGTTCCATATCAAAATGTCTTATAAGTAACATTTTATCATACATTTCCAAAAGTTCTTTTTTTGTTAATTTTTTTGAACTACTCACAATAAACCTCCAAAATTAAATATCAAAATTATTATTTTGTATTATGTATTTACCTCATATTAATAAGATATATCAAAACTTATTTAATTTTTTAACAATAAATTTTTAGAAATTTAATAATTGTGATTTAAATCACTATAACTTTTATTTTTTTATTACTTTTTTGTAATTATTTTATTTTTATATAATTATGATAAAATATATCTGTTAGAAAAATTTTAAGGAGAATATTATGAAAAAATTTTCAAAAATATTTTTAATATTAATGGCATTTCTTCTAGTGTCATGTTCAAACAATAAAAAAGAAAAACAAAATGATAATTCTAAAACTTCAAATACAGAAATAGTAACTGCTATTAAAAAACAAGATTATAATTTTAATCCCAAATTATCAAATAGTTTAAATAATGACTCAGTCGTATCTCAACTTTTTGAAGGACTTACTGAATATTCATCACATGGAAAAGTTGCTTTAAATCAAGCTGAGAGTATTGAAAAAAGTCAAGATTTTAAAAAATGGACAATTACTCTTAGAGAAAATTTAAAATGGTCAGACGGATCAAATATTACAGCTGAAGATTATGTACAATCTTGGATTAGTATTCTAAATAAAGAAAATAATAATCCTAATGCTTTTAAACTGTTTTTTATTAAAGATGCAAAAAAATTATATGATGGAAAAATAAAATCAAATGAATTTAAAGGAATTACGATTACAGATAAAAATACGATAGAAGTCAATATGGAATATCCTGTTAAAAACTTTGATGAAATTCTTTCAAATGTATTTATGTTCCCTACTAAAAAAGATAGTAAGATTGACAAAGAAAATCTTATTACTAATAGTGCTTTTAAATTAAAAAGCTACACAGATGAAGAAATAATTTTAGAACAAAATGAAAATTATTGGGATAATGTAAATACAAAGATTAAAAAAGTAACTTTGAAATTAGTAGAAAATGAGATATTAGCTTATCAACTTTTCGACTTAAAACAAATTGACTTTTTCGGCCTTCCATTTTATGAAATCCCTTATGAAAGACGTCTTGACTCAAGTAAAAAACCTGAACTTTTAAATTTCAAAACTAATATTTTTGAATTTCTAAAACTAGATACAGAAAATAAAATGTTACAAAATAACACTTTGAGAAAAAATTTGGAATCTCTAATAGATTCTAAATTTTTAGCAGAATTCATTTTGTACAACAATTCTGAACCTATATTAAAAAAGAAAACTTAGTTTCAGATCAAATTTCTAAGTTAAAAAATGAATTTGATGAAATTTTAAAATCTTCAAATTTACAAAATGAAATTCTCACTTTAAAACATAATGGAACAAAGTTATCAGAAAGAATTTTGGCTTCATTGTCTAAGGAATGGATTGATAAATACAGAATAAAAGTAAGTATTACAGGTGATAACAATGCATCAATTACACATTCAACATTTAATATAGGTACAACTGATGAAATGGATATTAAATACTATATAAATCATTATTTACAAAATGATGACTTTTCGAAAATGTATACTTCAATTCAAGAGATTCAAAAAGATAATCTCATTTTTCCATTATATAAACGTTCGTTTTCAGTACTTGTTCACAACAATATTCAAGGGTTATATGTAAGTCCGAATGGACTAATGCTGATAAAAAATTTATTAAAACAATAATCAGAATTTATATCTTAATATTTATATTTTATGATATAATATATCTGATAAAAAATTATTATATAGGGGTTTAGGTTATGAAAAAAATTTTATTAATTTCAACAGGCGGAACAATAGCATCAATGCCAACTGATGAAGGTTTGACACCAAAAATCAATTCAAAAAAATTACTAGAATATTTAAATTTTACAAAATTGGATTTCGAAATAGATACAATAAATCTTTTAAACGTAGATTCAACAGATATGCAACCTGAACACTGGTTAAGAATAAAAGATGAAATAAAAAATAATTATGAAAAATATGACGGCTTTGTTATAACTCATGGAACAGATACCATGGCATATACTGCTTCAGCCTTATCATATTTAATACAAAATAGTCAAAAACCTATTGTTTTAACTGGTTCTCAAAAGTCAATAGATATGCATATAACGGACGCAAAAAATAATTTGTTAAATAGTCTTTTATATGCGTCAAAAAGTAGTTCAAAGGGTGTAAGCATTGTCTTTGACGGAAAAGTAATTGCTGGAACAAGAGCAAGAAAAGAAAGAACTAAAAGCTTTGACGCTTTCTCATCTGTAAACTTTCCATTCCTAGCAATTATGCAAGATGAAAAAATTTATAGATATATAAACAATGAAGATGAAAATAAAGAAGTTAAATTTTATGACTCATTAAATACTAATGTTTTTGTATTAAAACTAATTCCTTCAATGACTGCTAAAATTCTACCTGAAATTTTCAAAAACTACGATGCAATAATAATAGAAAGTTTTGGCGTTGGCGGAATTCCAAAAACAATAGAAACAGAACTAAAGAAACTAATTTTAGAATACAATAATCAAAAGACAATAATAATGACAACTCAAGTACCACAAGAAGGTTCTGATGTTGGAGTTTACGAAGTTGGAAAGAGAATAAGCTCAATATCTTATTTAGAATCTCACAATATGACTACAGAAGCAACAGTTACAAAAATAATGTGGATTCTAGGAAATTTCAATAATGATTTTGATACTGTAAAAAAATTATTCTATACAAAAATAAATAATGATATGATATTTAATGAGAATTAAAAAATTATAATATTACACAAAAAACTCAGGCAATCAACATGCCTGAGTTTTTTAATAAATTTTATAGGTGAGTTGTGTATTAAATTAACATATCTCTAGTTCTTATTTAAAATATACCTAAACCTGCAACAAATATAATTATTAATGCTATTGGTAATAAATAAGCTATTGGTTTGAAGAAAGATGGAACTCTAAGTCCTTTAGCTCCTACGTTAACTTCTTCTTTGAAGTTATCAAATTTCCAAACGAATAATACATAAAGTATTAATGCTATCGCACCAAGTGGCATCATTATATTTCCAGATAGATAATCTGCAAAGTCGAATAAATTCTTTCCTAAGATTTTAACTCCACTCATTATATTTAATCCAAATATTGTGAAAAGTCCTACTATAAAGATTGATGTTAAAGCATATATAGTACCTTTAGCTCTTGATAATTTTAACATATCTGAGAATGAAGAACTTATTGGTTCTAAGTATCCTAAAGCACTTGATAATGCCGCAAAGAACATTAATAAGAAGAACATAAATCCAAATACTTGTCCAAATGGCATATTCATAAATACATTTGACATTGTTACGAATAATAAGTTAGAACCAGAATCTGGTTTTAATCCTAATGCGAATACTGCAGGGAATGTTGCAAAACCAGCAATTAAAGCTGCTAATGTATCAAATCCAACTACCATTAATCCGTCTTCAGGAATATTAGAATCTTTCTTTAGGTAAGAACCATATACGAAAGCTCCACCACTAGCTATACCAACTGAGAAGAAACATTGTCCTAATGCAGTAAGAAATGTTTGAGGAGTTACTTTTGAGAAGTCAACATTTAAATACCATTTAATACCTTCTCCAGCTCCTGGTAATGTTACGGATCTTATAACTACTATAATTAACATAATAAATAATGCTGGCATCATAAACTTACAAGCTTTTTCAAGACCTGAATTTAAGTTTTTAGCAGCTATGACTCCTATTATTACTGTACAAACAAATGTCCAGAATAATAACTGAGTTGGGCTAGCCATCAAATCATTGAAGTTAGCTGTAAATTGTTCTGCAGTAAATCCTTTCATAGATCCTGTAATCATCTTAACAATATAAGCCATTATCCAACCCATGATGTTAATATAGTAAGTTAAAATGAAAAATGCACTTAAAACTCCAAGCCAACCAAAACTTACCCAAGGGCTACCTTTTTTAGTTAGTTTTCTCATACCAACGATCGGACTTGACATTGCTTTTCTACCTAAAGCAACTTCCATATAAAATAGAGGAACACCTATTAATACACAAATAGCTAAGTAAATTAATACGAATGCTCCACCACCATTTGTTCCTACTAAGTAAGGAAATCTCCAAACGTTTCCAAGGCCTATTGAAAATCCGGCGGCAGCCATAATATAACCAAATCGGCTATTCCAATTACTTCTGTTTTCTTCCATAAATTTATCCTCCTATAAATTTTAGGTTAACATTCCACTTACAGATTCATCTGTAAGCGGAATGTTTCTATTTATTTAACAAATTTTTCTTTAGAAAAATGTTGCTTCTTCTATAGTTGTTGCTAAAGAGTCAACCGCTCTTTCAACTAAATCTCTTCTAACTGCATATTCTTTATCTTTTTCTAAACTTGCATCCCCTACAGGATAAGGAATTGCAACTGTAGGAACAATTCTATTCGCTCCTACAGATTTTGAAATTGTAACAATAGTAGCCATATGAACAATTGGTATACCATATCTTTCGATTTCTTTTACTATCGTTGCACCGCAACGTGTACAAGTACCTCAAGTAGAAGTTAGTATAACACCGTCAACTCCGGCTTCTTTCAATTCTTTACCAATTTCTACACCAAATTTAATAGAATTTCCAACTGCTGTGCCTGTTCCAGTAGTAGTATAGAAATATTTATAAACTTCTCCAATTTTTCCTTCTTTTTCCATCTCTTTAAGAATATCAACTGGAGCTACTCTATCAGGCTTTTCATTTGCATAAACAGGGTCATAACCACCATGTATTGTACAATAATCTTTTCCCAATTCGTTTAAAGCAGAAATATCATATTTACCCCACTTTTGTGCAGATGCTGATTGAATTTTGTCAGGATTTCCTAATGGAACAATACCACCACTTGTAACAACTGCAATAACAGCTTTTGATAAATCAGCTATTGCTTTTGCAGGTTCTACTTTGTCAAATACTGGCATTGGAAGTTCTGTTTCAAATTCTTCTCCTCTTAATCTCTTCATCAACATATCAGTTGCTCTTGCAGCACCAATTTTTTCAGATAAAACAGTTAGTCTCTTACCTTGAGCAAAATATCCATCTACTAAAGGTTTAACAACTTCACCATTTAATAATTTTAAAGTTAATTTTCCCATTACTGGAAGTGCTTTACCCATTGAACTAGCAACATTTCCTGTTGGAACTACATAAGCGATTGACTTACAAGCGTCAAGTCCTGGGTTTTCTTCATACATTCCTGTAACAACTGGGATATTGTAATTTTCTGTTACAAATTTTGCAACTCCAGCACAAGCCATACCATATCTACCAGCATTAAATGCAGGCCCTGCTACAACAATGTCAGGATTAACTTTATCTATTACTTCTTTTATAAATTTTAAAGATTCGTCTAAATTTTCATTAAAGAAGTTATCACCACAAATAATTGTTCCAACAACTTTTGCGTCTTGTCCTAAACTTCTTTCAAAACCCATTGCAGGTCCAACTGCTTTTTCATCAAAAGTTGGAGCTACATGAGCCATTTCTTCTCCACCAATTTGTCCAAAAAATTGGTTGATATAATATAATACTTTTTTACTCAAAACTCTCACCCCTCTTAGTATAATTCAACAGTTGCATTGTGATAACCTATTTCGGAAGTAGCTCCTATAACGGCATTCAATTCACATTCAAGAGTTCCAGTTTCAGGATTATAAGCTCCATCCCAGCCACCAGCTAAATTAGCAATAGCTTCTGAATCTCCTAATACTTTATCAGCTTTTTCTAAATGAACAACATGACTTACATTACCTGTTGAAATAACAGCAACTGATTCTTTTGATGTATCTGTTAATGGTTGGCTCATTCCATCCCAACCTGAACATTCATCTGTTACAAGAACAGTTTTAATACCTTGTTTTTCAAGTCTTGTACAAATCATTACTAAGTCTGAGTCAGGGTTTCCGTAACCTTCTTCACTTACTATTACACCATTAGCTCCAAGTAGTTTACAAAGTTTTGCAGTGTAATCACAACATCTGAACTTTCCTGCTAAAGTTGTAAGTTCTGGAGTTAATACAACACCAACAAAATTAATATCTTTTCCATGTCTATTGTATAAACCTAAAATACAAGCATTATTTTGATGTTGGTAAGTAGTAATCTTATCACATGCAGCAACACAGTTTCCGCTTATTACAGCTCCATCTAATTCTTCATTTGGATGAATTAATGTAGGTAAAGTTTGTCTTGTACATGTTCCATAAATATATCCATCATGAAGTAATCCTTGTGAAATTAACATTTCAACATAAACTACCTTTGGTAAATTAGGATATTTTTTGGTTTCTTCATCATTGTCACCTATGCCATACTCAACAGTTTCATCAATCTTAGCATTTCTTCCTGCTTCACCGATTAATTCACTTGCTTTAAGTCCAACAAGTCTAACAACTTCTTCATGTTCATGTGGATGTAATCCATCAACAACTTTAATATCTACAACGATATTATATGTCTTAGAAAATGGAGTCCATTTTGCTCCTTCTCCCCACATATCAATAACACCTTCTTGGAAACCTACAATGTCTCCAATTGTAACAACTGCTGCTCCATAAAGAACATTTACAACACCTTCTCCTAATTGAGCAACATCTGTTGTAACTCCTGCAAATCCTTTTGCCCCTTCAATTTTTACTCTAGGTTCAATAACGTCCTTTACAGGGATAATTCTTGCCTTTTCACCAGGTTTTGCAAAGTCAATATCAATATCTTTAACTCCTGGTTCTTTCTTTAATTCATTAACTATTTCTTCTTTGTTAATAAATAAAGTATGATTTTCTACTTTAGTTTCTTCACCAAATGCCAAATCCTTAATGAAGATTCTGTTCATTTGAAGTTTCAAAATACCACCTCCACTTATTTTTCTAGTTTACTAAGTGCTTTATATTCTTCCAATGCACTCTCAACTAGTGTTAAATCGACAATTTCATAATCTTTAACATTTTTGAAATCAACATTTCTATTCTTCATTGTTAAATTATATTTGTCAATTGCTTCTTCAATGATTAATGTGCTATTTTCATCAAAACCGTTACCGTCTTCAATCACAATACTTCTAATTGAAGAAAAAACCATTCTGATACTAGCTGGCAAAGGATGACTTACCAAGGAGCATCCTTTATGTATTAAATCTCTTGTAGCAATTAAAACATCAATATAATTTCCATCAACAAATTCAACACAATCAAATTTTTCTTTTACTAAAGAATTATTTGATACAATTTTTAAACTCAAATAAATCACTTCCTTTGTTAGATGTATTATAATATATTCTTTTAAGTATTTCAAAAGTATTTTATATGTTTTTTTATGAATGAAAATGTTAAATAGTTAATATTTATTCATTATATATTGATTTTTAGCTATTATTGTTACTATAAAAAAATTTATGAAAGTTTACTTTTTTATAGAAAAAATTACAAAAATGTAATAAATAATAAAATTTATATAATGGTAAATTTTTTATTTAATTTTTCAACAATTAAATTTATTTAAAATTAAATTTACTAAAAATTGATTAACTCCTAAATATTTTTAAAATTATTCTATAAATTAAATCAAGAATTCTACTCCTCCACAACACCTCACATCAAATGGTCCCCGAGAACCTTGTTGTTTTACAATAAAAAAAGTGATTAGTAAATCTAATCACTTCAAATCATTATAATAATGCTGATTTTATTTTTTCTACAAAATCCTCAATATGCTCTTTTGCATATTTTTCAGCCATTTCTTCATCTTTATTTTCAAATGCTTCCACAATCTTTTTAAATGTTCTAGTAAAAATCTCCATATCACTAAAATATATATCACAATAATGCCATAATCTTTCCGTTTGACAATGCAAATCTGATAATATATCTATAAGCCAAGGATTCGCACAAGATTTTGTAACAATTTTGTGAAATTCTTCATCTAGCAAAATTGCTTCTTGATAATCTTTTGTTGTATCATATGTTTCTAAAGTTGAAACTATTTCTTTAAGTCTTTTTTTATCTTCATCAGTTAATTTTGAAACTGCAAGCTTCGTAGCAAGTGGATCTAAAACTTTTGTAACTTCAAATAGAGATTTAATATTTAAAAAGTTTAGTGTTGCAACCTGAACACCATATCTTGGAACAATATCAACTAATTTTATAGCCTCTAATTGTTGAAATACAGCTCTTATTGGTGTTCTACTTACTCCAAACTCTTCAGATAATTCAATTTCATTTAGTATTTTTCCAGGTTCATATTCTAAAGTTACAATTCTATCTTTTAAAACATTAAAAATATCCTCTTTTGTTCTCCCTACTTTATCCATAAAAAACTCCTACATTAACCCAATCATATGATTAATTACATCTAATGATTCAGTTCCTAAAACACATATTTCATACATTTTATTTCTTCTTACATCAACAATCTGACAAGTTGTTTCCTCACAATTCATATCATTTTGATTTTGTCGTGAAACATAGCCATATTCATCATCTAAATCGTCAAATCCTAAAAAGAATTTTTTTCGTTAATTGTATCAGAAATTAAAATTTTAAAATCTTCTGTACTTTTTTCAGATAGATACTTTTCATCTAAAACAAAGCCATCTGAACTGCTATATTCACTTAAAAATATAGCATTATCTGTTGTTAAATAACCTTTAATTTTATTGTTATATTCAAACCAGCTTGGTATCCTTAATGAAAAATCCAAATCCTTTAAAAATTTATCATAAAAATGATATCCAACTTCATATCTAACTTTTCTGTATGCAAAATTTGATGTTGAAAATTTATTAACTCCTAAGTATTTATATATTTCTCTAGAATATTTTTGTGGTAAATGGATCAGTACATTATTTTCGATTAAGTTTTCAAACATAAACATAACCATAGATAATCTTTCATCAAAATCATCCACTAATGTTAAATCTTTTAAATTATTCCAAACATGATAAAGTAGATAATTTTCATCAGAATAAGGGTCTATTACTTGTTCGTTAAAAAGCAAAACTCTTTTTTTAAGTCCTTCAATATCATTTATATACAAGTTTTCAAACTCGGACAAAGTCATTACTCCCATATATGTACAAACATAATCTTCAGTAGTTATAGGAAAAGCTTTTTGATTATCCATAAATACAGATCTAATTCTAATACTATCTCTATTATTTAAAATTAATTCTACTCTATCTTTAAACCACCTGTTATATAGTTCATTAAGTTTTTCAAAATTATTATCTTTATAGAAACCTGTATCATCTTTTATTTCAAATTTACATCCTAAGAATGTAAATAATTCATTAACAAAATTTACAACTAGGGTATGATAGCCTGCTCCATAGTAACAAGTTTCTGTTTTCATTTCAATAAAATCATCAATTTTAAAATTCAAAGACAGATAAGGAAGAATTTCAAAATTTAAAATCATTTCACCATCAACTTCTCCTAGTGAAAAACCATAATTATCATTTTCGGCAAATTCGTCGATTTTTTCTAAAAAAACATCAATATCGTATTGAAATTTAACACTTAATCCAAAATTTTCCATAAAACACCTCTATCAACAATCAAATCATCTTTTTTATTTTATCATAAATTACAAACAATATCAAACTGTTAATATAAGTATTTTTTGTGGTATAACTAAATTAGTTGAATAATTTTTAAGGAGAGGTTGTTATGAAACAGAGATTTTTAAATTTTATGAAAGATAGATATGGTTGGGATATTTTAAATAATATTATAATTTACCTATCACTTGGATTTGCAGTTGTAAATTTATTTAAGAAGAGTGAAGTTCTCACATTAACCTCTTTTATTTTATTTTCAATTGCATTATTTAGGATGTTATCTAAAAATAAAAGAAAAAGAGCAATGGAGCAACTAAAATTTTTTAACCTAATTTCTCCAATATACTCCAGACTTTTAAAATTTTCATCTAAGGATAGAAAAAATTACAAATATTTTAAATGTAAAAATTGTGGACAGGAACTCAGAATTCCAAAAGGAAAAGGAAAGATTAAAGTTATTTGTCCAAATTGTAAATATGAAGAAATAAAAAAAGCTAGAGTAAATTTGATACACAAAAACCCCTAAATTCATATAAAATGTATTTAGGGGTTTTTATCTTTTTATTATAACTTTTATTTTATTTTTTCTATAATTCTAGATTTTGTGTCAAAGTTATCATCTGTTCCACTGAATGAGGCATCTTGTTTTGACATAGAAAGCATTATATCTAAAATATCTTTAAATTCATTTACTTCTTTTGTTTTATTTTCTAATTCATCAATTCCCTTTTGTTTAAATTCTCCTAATTTTGAACTAAATTCTTTTTGTGATGAAGTCAATTTATCACTACCTTCTTTTAATTGATCAGTACTTGAATCCATTTTTTTAAGTCCTTCATTAAGTGAATTAATAGCGTTTGAGAATGGAATAATTGCTTGTTCTTTGACTTGAGATAATGAGTTTAAAATTTGAGATTGTGTTTTAAATTCACCTAACCCATTAGCTAATTGCCCAGAACCATTCTTTAAAGAATTAGAATTTTCATCTAATTTACTCATCGCTGATTGTAACATTCCCATTGCAACTTTATTTTGATTAGTAGCTGATTTTAAACTTTCAGTTCCTGTTTTTATTTTTCCTGTTGCCCCATCTAGTTGTTCTATTGAAGATTTCAAAACTTTTAAATCATCACCTTTCATACTTTCTCCAATTTTAGAAAGACCTGCATTTAAATCTATTGTTGATTTTTCAAGTTGAGCTTTTGATTCATTCATCTTAGTATAAACAGTTAATAAACCATCAGATAAATCAGAATTTGCTTTTAAAAGTTTATCAGAATTACTTGCAAGTTCTGACATAGCTTGTGCTAAAGTATTTATTTTAGATAAACCAGTTTGTTTTGCTTTCAAAGTTTTTGATTCATTTAACAAGTCATTTTTTGTTTTATTTAGGATAGATATCTCAGATGTCAAACTTCCATCTTTATTTTGTTTGATAAATCATCAATGACTTTTTGAATATTATTTGCTTTTGCTTCTAAATTTTTAATATCATTTTCTAAAGAAATATTAGAATTTAAACTCTTAGTTGAATTTTCAACTTGATGTATTTTTGTATTAAATTCTTTAGTTGAATTCTTTAATTGTATAGACTTTTTAGACATTTCTTCTATAGCAGAAACAATCTTTCCATAGCTAGCTCCTAAATTACTCATTCCTTGAGATAAATGAGTTGATTTATTTAATAATTCATCTTTTTGAGAGATTAAATTGTCAATTTTTTTACTACCTTCCTTCATTTTTCCAGTAGCATTTTTTAATTTTTCTACTCCATTATCCAAATCATTTGAACCTTTGTCAATTAAAGTTGCTCCATTTTGAATTTTTTCAACATTTTCAGTTATTTTACTAACTGCACCAGTATAATTATTAACTCCATTAGAAAGTTGTAAACTACCATTATACATTTCAGAAATATAATTTTGAATTACTCCAACTTTTGGTGCTAAAGAATCAAATTTTCCTTTAATTTTTTCCATTGAGCTAGATAATTTCTCTGTTCCTGAATATATTTGTTTTACTCCTCCTTGCAATTGACCTATACCATTATTTAATTTTTCTTGTCCTTCAGATAATTTTACTGAAGCATCAAATAATTTTTGAGAATTATCTTCTAATTGTTGTATTCCATCTTTTAAATTATCAATGGAGTCTAAATTTTTCTTTTCTTGAAAGAATTCATTTGTTATAACTGAATAAATTTCAATAGGCTTATAATCCTTTATTTCCATTTCCAAAGATATTGAATCTTTAAATATTTTTAAATCTTTATCTTTATTAATGTTATCAAAATTTTGCTTTAATCCAGGAGTTAAAATTGAAGTAACAATTTGATTTTTGCCATCTTTAATAATCTTAACATCATCAGACTTTATATCACTCACTTTTTCATCATCAAAAACCATAGCAGTAGCTACAATATAAGGTGAATAAACTTCTTGAGTTTTCCCATTTACACTTTTAGTTTCATGCCTATTGTTTTTTGAACTTAAAACTATTTTTAAATGTCCACTTTTTCCGTCTAATTCTGAATTTGATACTTCTTTATCATCTAAATAATACTTTACTGTCAACTCTACAGGTAAATTTTTATCAGTTTTTCCTTGATAATATATGTCTTTTTCAGATTCATTCCAATTTAAATACCCGTTTTCTTCGGTTACTGTTTTATCATTTTTTAAATTCTTAACTTCTTTTAAATCAGATTTATCTTTAACATTAATATTTTTATCAGAATTTAACCAAACTGATACTGTCTTATCTTTGACTTCATTTCCGTCTATTGTTACATAAACTGTTTCACTTTTTTTTATAGTATTTTTTTCTTCTGCAAATGAAATATTTACAATAATCATTGAAAAAACTATACCTAATGCTATAGCTTTTTGAAATTTTTTATTCATAATCTTACACTCCTTTACGCCAAATTTTTTGTTGTTTTCTTAATAAATGGAAAAGTTACACTCAACAAAGCAGGTAACAAAATTATAATTACTAACATACTTATAATCGCTCCCCTTGCTAAAAACATACATATTGTAGACACTATTTCCATTTTAGAATAAATTCCAACTCCAATAGTAGCTGCCATAAATGATAATGCACTTGTTACTATTGATTTAGATGTTTCTTTTACAGAAATTCTTAATGAATTATTTATATCTTTTGTCTTACTATACTCATGTAAAAATCTATCAGTCATTAAAATAGAATAATCTATAGTTGATCCCAATTGAATTACTCCAATTATTATTGATGTAATAAATGGTATTGTCTGTCCTATAAAGTAAGGGACTGCCATATTAATTTGAATAGCTAATTCAATTGCTAATATTAAAATAATTGGTATTCCTATAGACTTAAATGCAATAGCTATAATAATAAAAACAATTACTATTGAAGCAATATTAACCATTTTAAAGTCTTTTTCAGAAACTTCTGTTAAATCATCTGTCAATACAGCTTCTCCTGTTAAATATCCCTTATCATCATATTTAGATATAATATTTCTAATTTCTTTAATTTGCTCATTAACTTCAGGGGATGCTGTTTGATATTCTGAGTTTATCATTATCATTTGATAACCATTCTTCACAAAATTTTCTCTTAATTTATCAGGCAAAAACTCAGCGGGTAAAGTAACTCCAGTTACAGAATGTGTACTCAATACACTATTAATTCCATCTACTTTTTCTAATTCATCAATCATAGAAGTTAAACTAGAATTTGATAAATCTTCCTTAACAATTATAAAATGAGTACTTGCCATATTATAGTCTTTTTTCATTTTATTTAATGAAACAATAGAATCTAAATCTTTTGGCAAAGATCTATCCAAATTATAATATAGTTTAGTATTATTTGATCCGATAATCGCTGGAATAAAAAGTAAAAGAAAAACCATTGCTAATATTTTTCTTTTATTAATATCAAAATCTGCCAACTTATTAAATGACGGCAATAAAACTTTGTGATTATATCTATTTACTGCTTTTTCAGCAATTAATAGCATTGGCGGAAGTACAATCACAGTACATAACAATCCAATTAGAACACCCTTAGCCATTACAAGACCAATATCTTTTCCCAATGTTAATCTCATTAAAATCAAAACTAAAAATCCTGCAATAGTAGTAAGAGATGACGAACACAAAGAAGTAAATGTGTTTTCTATCGCCCTTTCCATAGCTTCATTTCTACTATTTCTTCTTTTCTTTTCTTCAACATATCTATGATATAGGAAAATAGAATAGTCCATAGTTACAGCCAATTGAAGAACAGCAGCTATTGCTTTAGTTAAGTACGAAATCTGGCCTAAGAATATATTAGTTCCAAAATTATAAATTACAGCATATCCTATTGTTAACATAAATACAAAAGGAATAACTGTAGATTCATTAGTAATACTCAATATAATTAAGCCTAAAACAATTGCTAATCCTACATATATTATAGTTTCCTTGTCTATCAAATCTTTTGTATCTTTAACTATTGAACTTACCCCACTTAGATATTTTTTATTGGATTTAATATTTCTTATACTTTCAATAGCATTCATGGTTTTAAATGAAGATGATGATTCATTAAATTTTACCATCATCAATGTACTATCTTTTGAATAAAAAATATTTTTAATTTTATCTGGTAAAAAATCACTGGGAACAGAATCACCTATTATTGACGTTCTAGAAATAACATCTTCAACACCATCTATTTTCAATATTTCCTTTTTCAAATCTTCGGCTTCTTTATCACTACCATCCAAAATTACCATTCCTGTTGCAGCGTTTTTAAAATCTTTGTCTAGAATATCTTGACCTTGTGTTGAATTTAAATCTGCTGGCAAATATGAAAGTATATCATAATTTACACCAGTATTTTTATAACTAATTATTGAAGGAATCAATAACAAAGTCATAACAAGTAATACAAGTCTTGGATGATGTGAAATAAATTTTGCAAATTTTCTCATATTAATCTCCATTATTTAACAATATTTTTTTAATTACTTCAAATAAAACTGCTTTCATTTCATCAATAGATAAAATAGAATCTTTCATCATTGCACTTTTACAAGTTGAAATTACAATTTCAATAGTCAATGAAAGAATATATAACTTCTGTGAATCAGTATATTCATGTGAAAATAACTTTTCATATTTACTAAGTATAAATTTTAACGTTGTATCAGCTTCTATAAATCTTTCGTCATTCTCAATCTTTGCATATAGAGTCCAACTCATATTATGCGATATTAACTCTAAATCAAAAGGATTCTGTATAAAATAGTCTATAATATAATTTACAAAACAAGTATATCTTTCAATAGGATCAGTTTGTGTACATTTATTTTCAGCTTGAACAACTAAATTAATAGCTTTATCCAAAATTATTTTTTCTTTTAAATCTTGCTTACTTTTAAAATATAAATAAAAAGTTCCCAATCCAAACTCAGTTTTTAACATAATATCTCTAATCGTAGTTTTCTCATATCCTTTTTCCTGAAATAAATCAAGCGCAGATTGAATAATTTTATATTCTTTACTCATTTTTTTATCTTTAATATTAGTCATAATTCTCTCCTTTTTATAAACTGAACAATGTTCATTATTTTCACATTGAATATTATAACACTTTTATGAACATTGTTCAACCCTTTTTTTAATAAAAATAAAAAATTTTTTTACATTCATTATTCTTATGCAAAAAAATTATTAAATAATAAAATTATTATTTTGTAAAAATGCTTAACAAATACTTGTAAATACACAAAAAGCTAGGATAATATCCTAGCTTTAAATATCTATTATTTATTTGTAGCTCCCTTACTTTTCAACATTTTTTCCATTTTTTCTGTAAAATGTACACTTCCGTCAGAAAGAATCCAATAAGCTTCTGCACCTTCGACTTTTTCTAAAAGTTTTTTACCTTCTTCAACATCCATTAAAAATAAACTTGTTGAAAGAAAATCTGCAAGACCAGAGTCATTACATAAAACTGTTACACTTTTTATTTTATCTTTAGGATAACCAGTTTTTGGGTCAATGATATGATTATAAACTTTATCTCCTACATAATAAAATCTTTGATAATCTCCACTAGTTACCGCACAAGTTTCATCTGTATAAATGACTTCTTTTATATCAACTTTTTCTGAATCAAACTTAGGATCTTGAATTCCTATCCCCCATTTGTTTTTATCTTTTTCTAAAGGACTTCCGATAGCTTTTACATTTCCACCTGCTGAAATTATTGCAGATTTTAAACCCATTGACTTTAACTTATTCATAACTTTTTCTACTGAATAGCCTTTTGCAATAGCTCCAACATCAAGTTTCATATCCTTATCCTTTAGAAAAACCGTACTATTTTTCTTATCAATTACAATATCGTCAATATTAGTATGTTTTAATCCCTCTTTTATTTTATTATCATCTGGAAGTTTTCCCTTAAGATCAACAGCTGCATCCTTTTCAGCTTTCCAAAGAGAAGTTACACTTCCTATTGCAATATTATTTTTATCAGAGAGTTTTTTATAACTCTCAATAGAAAATTCCAAAAGCTCTATAATTTCTTTATCAACCTTAACAGGTTCTTTTCCCGCATTATCATTTATAGTTTTTATATTATTTTCATTAGCATTTTCAAAAGAATTGTAAAGATTGTGATATCTTTTCATATCTTCTTCCAATACTTTATAGTATTTATTAAATTCCTCTTCATTTGCACAATATGCACTAAAAGCTATATCTGTATCAAAAACGCCAAAAAATGATTTTGAAAATTTCTTAAAGCTTGCACTTTCATTATTTTTATTCTCTTTTTTTGTTTCAACATTTTCTTCTTTCTTTGAACAAGCTCCAAAAACTAGACAACATAACAATAATCCTATAATTCTTCTATTAAATTTCTTCATATTTCTCCAACTTTAACTAAAATTTTTTCTGTCTTAAATACCAAATAGGATATATACTTGAAAATCCATCATAAATATCATTAATCTTTTTTATATTTTCATTTATTATTTCATCTTCCACGTCATTACTTTCAACAAAAATATCATACAAATTTTCAATAATAGTATATACTCCTAGTAATTTAAAAAAAGCCCTTGGAACACTATTATTAAAATAACCATCTACAATTCCTGTCAGTAAGTTTGCATTATTATCATAATATAGATTCAAATTCCTAAACTCAAAGTAAGCGTCAGATCTTAAAATTTTATACTCCTCTATTATTTGAAACTTTCCGTTTTTAATATCTTAATATCATTAAGTCCGTTAATTCCAATTATAGTAGTACAAGTTCTATCATTTAAACAATATCTATTTCTTTCTAAAAAATCAAAAAGAACATAATCAAGATTCCCTCTATACTTTCCTAGCCCATACTTATGTAAGAATTTATTTATCCTATAATTGTAATGCTTATTCCATCTACCACAATCACAACCTTGAAAGCTTTTATGATATTCAAAAATAAATCTACCAACTTTAAAGCCTATATTATAAGCTTCTTCATCAGTTAAATTATTTTTTTCATCAATAACAAAAGGAATAATTCTATAACAGAACTTATCATTTAAAATTCCAATATCTTCATAAGAAATATTAGAAAATTCTTCAGATAATTTATTTAAACAATCGAAAATTTTACTTATTTTAGAAAACTTGCCAAAAGGAAACAGATTTAAAATATACTTTTCTTTTTTATTTTCCAAAATAAATTCTTTTTCACTTATTTTATTTACTTTTAATTTATTTTTTTTACAAAATCTATGTTTTTTACTAATTCAAGCATATTCTCCCTCTATGTACTAAACTCCAACAGATTTTAAAAGCGCCTCATTAACCTTTTTCATAAAGAACTCATCTGTAAAGCCAACTTTTTCTCTAAGTCTTTTTTTATCTATAGTTCTTATTTGCTCCAACAATACAACAGAATTTTTTGGAAGTCCAAATTCCGCTGAAACTTCAACATGAGTTGGAAGTTTCACTTTATTCATCTGAGAAGTTATAGCTGCAATAATGACAGTCGGGCTGTATTTATTTCCAACATCGTTTTGAACAACAAGTACAGGTCTTACTCCTCCTTGTTCAGAACCTACAACGGGGCTTAAATCAGCATAAAAAATATCTCCTCTTTTTACCTTCATATATTTTTTCTTTTAGTAAAACTAAAAATACTCCCTCTTAAATAGTCTTATTTAATTATTATATATTTTTAAAAGAAATAAATCAACACTTGATAACAATTATTAAAAATAATTTTATAAAAAAGTGTATCACAATGCAAATTATAAATAATAGATTCCCCATAGAAATCCATTATAATTTTATCCTTTAAAAAGCCAAATAGCTTTAAAAATTGAACTTTATCACTCAAAAATAAACCCTTTTTGATAATAATCAATAAATTTAAATAATGTGTTAATATGCATAGGATACCAAGATTCTAAATTTTCATTAATAGAACTATATATGTCATCAACATTCATCCATCTAACATTTCTTGTTTCGTTAAAATTTGGTCTTATTTTACCTTCAGCTTTACATAAAAAAGTTTGAAGAATAATTGAATAACCTCCTGATAAATTCTGAGTACAGCAAAATGGAGTATAACTATTAACGGTATATTCACCTACTTCTCTAATATCTATGTTATTTTCACCGATAATTTCTATAATTGTTAATCCTGTTTCCTCTCCTACTTCTCTTTTTAATGCTTTAAAAATATCTTCATATTCTCTAATCTTTCCTGCTGGTAATTCTAATAAACCTTTTTCAAAAATTTCATTTTCTTTATATCTTTCTTGAACTAAAATATTTAATTTATTATCCTTAATTCTGTAAATTAATGCCCCTACGGCTGGAATAGCAAAAACTTCTTTCAACAAATGTTCTCCTTATATAAATTTATTTACATCATCATACAAATTAATAAAAAATATAACATTTTTATAAGTAATGTCAATCAATCCTATTGTTTTCGTTTAAAAAATTTCTTCTTAAATAATCTTATTTGTTCATTATATATTTTTAAGAGAAATAAATCAATACTTAATAATCATTATTAAAAAATATTATAAAAAAAGTGGATATAAAATCCACCTTTAATTTTCAAATTATAATAGAAGTAATTTCTTACTTTAATTCTACAGTAGCTCCTACTTCTTCTAATTTAGCTTTCATTTGTTCAGCTTCTTCTTTAGCTACTCCTTCTTTGATAGCTTTTGGAGCGTTGTCAACTATTTCTTTAGCTTCTTTTAATCCTAATCCGCTTAAATCTTTAACAGCTTTAACAACTTTCATTTTTTCTGCTCCAACTGATGCTAAAATTACATCAAATTCAGATTTTTCTTCAGCTGCTCCAGCGCCTTCTCCACCAGCTACAGCTCCTCCACCTACTACTACAGGTGCTGCTGCAGAAACTCCAAATTTTTCTTCTGCTGCTTTAACTAATTCATTTAATTCAAGAACTGATAATTTTTCAATTGCTTCTAATATTTGTTCGAAATCCATAATATACCTCCTAAAATTTTATGCAACCATTAAGCTGCTTCTTCTTTCTTTTTTCTTACTGCTTCTAACATATAAACTAAATTTGATACTGGAGCCTTTAAGCTTCCTAGTAACTTTGCAACAAGTACTTCTCTTGAAGGGATGCTTGCTACAGCCTTAACACCATTAGTGTCTAAAATCTTTCCTTCTAATATGCCTGCTTTAATAACTAATTTTTCATTTGACTTCGCAAATTCATTAGTGATTCTTGCTGCCGCTGTTAAATCTTCTCCAGCAAATGCAACAGCACTTGGTCCTTCTAGATATTGATTGAATTCTTCATATCCTAATTCTTTGAAGGCTAATTTCATCATAGTATTTTTATATACTTTATATTGAACACCAGCTGCTCTGTACTTATTTCTTAAGTCAGTTACTTGTTCAACAGTTAAGCCTCTATAATCTACTAAAACTAAAGAACCTGAATTTTCGATTTTTTCTCTAATTTCTGATATAACAGCTTGCTTTTGTTCTAAAACAAAATCTTTCATCTTTTTCACCTCCACAAAAGGCTACATATTAAAAAATCTCTACCAAGAGTAGAGATAAAATACAAAATAAGTATTTCCACCTATGTAGGATTTTTAAACTAATGTCCCTACGGTCTTGGGTAGCCTGTAAAATTAACATATATATTATACCATAATTTAAAATAAATGCAATACTTTTTTAAAAATTTTTTATATTTCTTTTATTTTGTTTTTATGGTAGAATATATATTATTAGGAAAAATTCAAGGAGAGGTAATGATAAAATATTTTTTAGTTTTATTAATTTCAATGGTACCTATTATAGAACTAAGAGGCGCTATTCCCTATTCGCAAGCAATGGGACTTCCAATTTTAAGTTCGTATATAATTGCACTAATAGGAAATTTAATTCCAGTTCCATTTGTTTACTTTCTTGCTAAAAAGATTTTACTTTGGGGTGAACATAAAAGGTACATTGGAAAGTTTTGTAAAAAGCTTTTATTAAAAGGTCACAAAGCAGGAGAAAAAATTTTAAAAAAATCAGGAAAAAGCGGAATTTTACTTGCTCTTGCGATTTTCATAGGTATTCCGTTTCCGGGTACCGGTGCATATACCGGTATACTTGCTGCGAGTATTTTAGATATAGATTTTAAAACAAGTTTATTAGCTGCAATTTTAGGATTAATTCTATCAGGAATAATTATGGCTACAATTAGTCTTAATATTTTTTAAATTGGACAACTCAGTTGTCCTTTTCTATTGCAAAAAACTAAATTTTTAGTTATTATATAAGTAAGATAATTTTTATCTAATTTAATTTTGGAGGTAGTGTATGAAATTTAAAATTGGTAATTCCGGAATAGTTAAAGTTATTACTTTATTTGATGGAAACGATGTTTGCGGAATGAGTGAAGAATTAAAAGCTTATGTAAAAGAAAATAAACTTTTTAGTGGAAAAAGAGGCGAAATTTTTTCAAATCTAGGCCCAAATTCTGAAAATGTAATTTTATTAGGTTTAGGTAAAGAAGAAGAAAATTCTCTTGAAAATATTAGAAGAGCTTTTCTTTCTCTTGGAAAGCACTTAAAAGCTAATAAAGTAAAATCTTGCAATATAGAAATTAAAAAGTTTGATGGTATTTGTTATAAATTAACTGCTCAAGCTATGATTGAAGGAATTATAAATGTTAACTACAATTTTGACAACTTCTTAAAAGAAAAGAAAGAAAAATATGAATGTGAAGTATTCTTTACTGTTTTAGAAAATAAAATAGAACATGTTGAAAGTGGAATAAAAGAAATTGAAGCAATTATGGAAGCAGTGTTTATGTGTAGAGATCTTGTAAATAGACCTGCTAATGATATTTATCCTGAAACTTTAGCGAAATTTGCAAAAGAAGAACTTGAAAAAGTTGGTGTAGAAGTTGAAGTTTTGGAAAAGAAACAAATTGAATCTTTAAAAATGGATGCTTTTCTATCAGTAGCACAAGGTAGTGACCTACCCCCTAAATTTATAATTATGAAACATTTACCAAACAAAGATGAAAAACCTATTGTTTTAGTTGGTAAAGGTTTAACTTATGATTCAGGTGGATATGCAATCAAACCAGCTACAGGAATGGTTACTATGAAAACTGATATGGGCGGAAGTGCCTCTGTTATTTCAACAATGTATGCAGTAGGAAAAATGAAAGTGCAAAGAAATGTAATTGCACTTGTTGCATCTTGTGAAAATATGATTAATGGACATGCTTACAGAAATGGAGATATAATTTCTTCAATGAAAGGTACAACTATTGAAGTAATTAACACTGATGCTGAAGGAAGATTGACTTTAGCAGATGCTATTTACTATGGAGCATCAAAATTAAACCCTGAATGTATAATTGATGTAGCAACTTTAACAGGTGCTTGTATTCAAGCCTTGGGTTCAAGAGTTATTGGAGCTGTAAGTAATAATGATGAAGTCTTTGCAAAAATTAAAGAATCAGCAGACTTTATGGGTGAATACTTATGGAGATTTCCTGTTTATGAAGAACATAAAGAAAGTGTAAAAGGAAAAGTTGGAGATTTATTAAATGTAACTGCTCCCGGAACTGGCGGAGCAATTACTGCAGGAGTTTTCTTAGAACACTTCGTTGAAAACACTCCTTGGGTTCATTTAGACATTGCAGGTCCTTCATACTCAAGTTCAGCTTGGGGAACAAATCCTGAAGGAGCAAGCGGTACTCCAGTAAAAACACTTTACAATTTTGTAAAAAAATATAATAAAAAATAATTAAGAATTTAAAAATGGTATGCTTTTAAAAGCATACCATTTTTTAAAATTTATATCTTTTTAATCTTAAACTGTTTAAAACAACACTTACTGAACTAAAACTCATTGTAAATCCTGCAAGCATAGGATTTAAGTATCCGAATGCAGCAAAAGGAATTGCAATAATATTATAGAAAAAAGCCCAGAATAAATTTTGTTTGATTATTTTAAGAGTTTGTTCACTTATATTGATCGAATTTAAAAGTGTGTTTAAATTACCATTCATCAGAGTAATATCTGAAGTTTCCATTGCAATATCTGTTCCAGTTCCCATTGCAAAACTTATATCTGCACTTGCAAGAGCAGGAGCATCATTTATTCCATCTCCTACCATTGCAACAATTTTTCCCTGTTTTTGTAATTCTAATACTTTTTGAGATTTTTCATCTGGCATAACTTCATAAAGTACATTATCTATTCCAAGTTTATTTGCAACTTTTCTAGCAACTACTTCACTATCTCCAGTTATCATATAAACAGCAATATTTTTTTCTTTTAATTTCTTAATTATTTCAAAAGCATTTTTTGAAATTTCATCTTCTAAAACTATAAAACCTGCGAATTCATTTCCTATAGAAATAAAGATTGTCAGTAATTCATTTTCTATATTTAATTCTAATTTTCCAAGTTTTTCTTCAATATATTTTCTCTTTCCAATCAAAATTTCTTTACCATCGTAATTAGCTTGAACACCCATTCCAGCAATTACTTTCAAGTCAGAAATATCCAATTCTTTTACATTTTTTTCTTTACAAAAATTTACAATAGATTTTGCGATAGGATGATCTGTATTTTTTTCTAAAGAATAAATTATACTTAAGAAATCTCCTTCTGATAAATCAGTATTATTCTTTATTTCAACAACTTTTAACTTTCCAGTTGTTAGTGTCCCTGTTTTGTCAAAAATAATGCTATCCATTTTATGAATTTTTTCTAAGACTTCTCCACTCTTTATCAAAATTCCATTTTGTGCAGCGACTCCTGTTCCTGACATAATCGCAGTTGGTGTTGCCAAACCAAGTGAACAAGGACAAGCTATAACCATTACTGCACAGCTATTTAATAAGCTTGTTGTAAAATCTTTTGTAACAATATAAGTAATTACTAAAGTAGCTAAAGACGACAAAATTACACCTGGTACAAAATAACTTGAAATTTTATCTGCAAGTCTTTGAACAGGGGCTTTTTTTGTCTGAGCATTTTGAACTAAATCAAGTATTTTAGATAATACAGAAGTTTCTACCGTACTCTTTACCTCAATTTTTAAAATTCCCTCTATATTATTAGTTGCTCCAATAACAGTATCTCCTATATTTTTTTCAACAGGAACAGATTCTCCGGTAATCATAGCTTGATTTACAGAACTATTCCCTGAAATAATAACACCATCAACAGGAATTTTTTCATAAGGTTTAACTAAAACAATATCTCCAATTTTTACATCTTCAATATTCTTTTTTACTTCTTTATCCCCATCAATTACAATTGCATAGTCCGCTTTCAAATCCATCAATTTCATAATTGCCCCGAAAGTATTTGACTTTGCATTTGCTTCAAAAAATTTACCAAGTAAAATTAAAGTTATAATCATTGCAGAACTGTCAAAATAAACATCAACGCTTCCTATTAAAACTTTATAAACTGAATAAAAATACGCCATTGAAGTTCCAAAAGCTATTAAAACATCCATATTTGTACTTTTATTTTTAAGTTTTTATAGGCGTTTATATAATATCTTTTACCTACATAAAATTGAACAACACTTGCCAAAGCCCATTGAATATAACCATTAAGCATAAATTTATGCAAATTGAACATATGGAAAAACATTGAAACCATAAGTGGTACACTAAATACTATCGAAATAATTAAGTCTTTCTTTAAGTCCTTAATTTCATCTTCATATATATTTTGTCTTTCCTTTTTTCTTTTTTAACCGAAATTTTATATTTCTCTAAAATTGAATTTATTTCATCTAAAGAAACAACATCTTTTAAGTATTTTACTTTTAAAATGTCATCTTCATCTTTTACTAAAACAGTATCTTTTTCTTTTAACTCAGAAATTATTTTTTCAATATCTTTAACTTTGATACTGCTCTTTTCAATTTTTACCTCATCTCTTTTCGGTTTATATCCAAGTCTCTTTATAACTCCGATAAGACCTTCAACTTTCGCTCCATCTTCAACGGATACTGTGACAGTTTTGCTCATAAGATTTACAGAAACATCCTCTACAATCTTAAGTTTTGAAAGCCCCTTTTCAACTTTCATAGAACAAGCTTGACAAGTCATTCCGTCAACAAAAATATTAACCTTTTTACTCAAAAGAAGCACCTCCTAATGACATTTTTGAAATCAAAAGCTCCAACAATAAATCTATATCTCTATTTTTTGTCTTAATATCTGATTCTACAGAATATGTTAAATCAATATAATCACATAGAGTTTCTATTGAAAAATTATCACAAACGGAATACAATTTTTTACATTCATAATTTGAAATTTTTAACTCTTTTGAAATATAGTCTATATGTTTTTGTTTTAGTTTCAAAACTTTTACTCCTAAAAGATTTCTAATATATCTTACAATCATATAAAATGTAGAAAAAGAGTCCTCTCCCGATTTTTTAAGCTCAACTAAAATCTTAATAGAATTTTTATAATCTTTTTTAGAAATCATATCAAGTAATTTAAAAATACTATTTTCAAATTTATCTACTAAAATTTCATCAACATCTTTAAAATCTAAAACATCTTTAGAAAATGAGTTAAGAAGTTTATTTACTTCATTTTCCACATCATAAAGATTTTTTTCTCTGCTACTATCTAAATACCCAATTCTATCGATAATATATTTTAAAACAATATCTTTAACTTCGATATTTTTTGAAACAAATCTTTTCTTAATAAATTTAAAAAGTTCAATTTCATTAAACCTTACAAGTTCAATATTATGTCCTAAAATTGAAATTTGTTTATAAAATTTACCACGAAAAGCAAGACTTCCTTTCATAACAAAAAGAAGAACTGTTGTATTTGGAATCTTATCTATATAATCATACATTTCCTCAAAAAAATTTTTATATATAGAAATTCCATTTTTTGAAAGATTTACATCATTTACAATAATAAGTCTTTTATTACTAAAAAATGGAGCTGTTTCACAATCAATCTTTAACTTTTGCAAGTCAATTTTTGAAAAATCATATTCGATATAATTCATATCAAAAAAATCTTTTGAAACAATATTCTCTTTAAATAGCTCAACAAATCTATCTATCAAAAAAATTTCTTCCCCACTTAAAACATATATACCATTAAGTTCCCCATTGTCTAGCAACTTCATAGCTTGTATATAATTCATAGTTCCTCCTCAATAAAGTCTAAATCTATAACTGAATCTTTTCTAATCTTAACTAAAACAAAGAATCCTAATAAATACATTATAATATTTAAAATATCCATAAAATAGAAATTTAATAAACCTAATAAATTACCATCAATTTCTCTAAAACCTGCAATTTTTTCTTCAAATTTATTAATTCTAAGCATTATATTTCCCTGTAAATCAGTCCTAAAAACATCACTTCCTGTAGATTTTATTCTATCTAGTGCATCTTTATGTGGATGGTTA
This sequence comes from Parvimonas sp. oral taxon 110 str. F0139, assembly GCF_000214475.1. Lineage (GTDB taxonomy): Bacteria > Bacillota > Clostridia > Tissierellales > Peptoniphilaceae > Parvimonas. Next base: position 517,263 of record NZ_AFII01000001.1, read on the forward strand.
TATCTATTTTTATAACCACAGGAAATTATAGAAGTTTTTGGACTTGAAGCTGATAAAAATTCAGGTGAACTAGAATTCTTACTCCCATGATGAGCAACTTTCAGATAATCACAGTCTATATCGTTTTTTATAAGCTGATTTTCTGTAAAAGCTCCAATATCTCCGGTAAAAAGTATTTTCTTTCCATTTACTGTAACTCTAACTATTATGGATCTTTCATTTTCTTCTGTAGAATCTTTTGCTTTTAAAACTTCTAAATCCACATCTTCTAAATTTATTTTTAAATTATTTTCAATATTATAAATATTTTCAGCCTTAACTTCTCCATATTTTTTTACAAAATCTCTATACCCGTCTTTTCTAAAAAATAAATTTTTAATCTCCACTTCCTTAGATAAAGATCCCAAATTTTTACAATGGTCTGCATCCAAATGTGAAATAAATACAAAATCTAGTTTTTTAACCCCATTTTTCTGTAAATATGGAATTAAAACAGATTTTCCGTTATCTCCTTTACCAAAAGCAATTCCACCTGTATCTATTAGAATATTATTCTGTTTTCCTCTTATTAAACAGGCATCTCCCTGTCCTATATCTATGAAATTGATATTTACTTCATTTTTATAAATGTTATAAATATTTGTAGAAACAAATAGAATCATAACAGAAAGTATAAAAAATTTAAAGTTATCAAATGTAAAATACTTAAAATCTCTCCTCTTAAAATAAATTAAAAGTAAAAAATATGTAAAAATTAAAAGTACTATGTTATATTCATAAAAAGTAACGTTTATATTTATATCCTTTAAAAAATCAACATTTAATCTTATAAGATTTAATAAATTATTAACTAATAATCCCAAAAATACACAAACTTTTAAACTAAATAAACCAAATAACAAAATAAAAAACGAAATAACTATGCAAATTACAAAAATTGGTGTTAATACTAAATTACTAAAGAAGGTAATAACTGAAAACTTCCCAAAAGTATATAAAATAATAGGTAAAATTATAAGCATAACCGAAAAAGTAAGTTTTAAAGATTTGAGTACAAAACCATCCCTCTTATTTGAAAAATATGGTAAAATCTTTATAATTCCAAGTACTGAAAACGCACTTAAATACAATCCTACATCAAAAATCATATATGGATTTATTAATAAAATGACAAAAATAGTCAACAAAAGGTCATTTAATCTATCTTTAACTTTTCCATAAAGCGACGAAAATATAGAGATAAACAAAAATATTTCTGCCCTTAAAACACTTGCTGGATTGCCAATCAAATATGCATATAAAAATATAAAAAATAAAATTACAATTTCTCTAAAAATTCTTTTTATTGGTAAAATGATTAAAATTTTGCTTAAAATTAGATATATTATTCCAATATGTAGACCACTAACGGCTAAAATATGTGAAAGTCCAATTTCTCTAATATCATTTTCAAAAGCCGTATCATAATTATTTGCAAGAAATATCCTCTTCATAATATCCGAATTTTCAGATGAAAGAGAAGTATCAAAGACATTCTCAACAAAATTATGAAAAGCTCCCTTTAAATTTTTATTCTCTCCAATTTTTTTCACATCATCAGAATAAATATTTGAATATATATTCTTTTTTAAATTAAATCTCTTATAATTAAAAAGTCTAGGATTACCATTTGACCTTATTTCTCTAAGTTTTCCCGTTACACTTACAATATCTCCAATTTCAAACTTTTTATGATTTGTAATAAGTAAAATTTTCTCTGATTTTTCTATATTTTCAATATTTTTTAATCTGACTTCATGTTTGAATCCCTCTCCATCAGAACGAGCAGTTGAATTTAAAACTTCTCCTGTAAAAGAAACTTCTTGATCAAAGAATTGTTTTAAATTACTTTCTTTCTCTGAAAAAAAGCTAACTAAAAAGCCTAATGAGAAAATCAAAAGAAATAATTTTATTTTATTGAATCTAAAAAAATATGAAACTATACAAGTAACTGATAAACCCAAAAATATATAAAATTTTGTAAAATGTTCCATTTTTAGATAATAACAAAATAAAATTCCACATATTAAGGAAATCAGATAAAAAATAATATTTCTTTTCATACTTCCTCCAAATACAAAATCATAAATCATTTTTCAATACATAATTATTATATCATAATTTCTTTTTGACAATTAAATTTAGGTTATTATGATGAAATAATTATAGTTTTATCATAAGGCATAAATCTATAATTATTATATCATAATTTGAATAATAAAAAAGCAGTACAATTTGATTGACTGCCTTTCATCTTATATTCAACTATTTAATTTATATACCAGATAATACTAATCTCCAATATATTTAATATATACTTGACAAGGATTCCATTCATCCCATAGAGTTGGAAAAACTTCCAATTCCTTATATCCTACAGATTTGTAGAAATTATTTGTTATATCATATTCTTTATAATGTCCAGTCTGAACAGTTTTAACTTGAGTATAAGTGTAACCAAGTTTTTTTGCTAATTTTTCATAAGCATCATTTAGCTTTGTTCCTATTCCCATTCTATGATAGTTTTTCTTAATTCCCATAACAAAAATATCTGCACAATCCTCACTTGTTGAATTCAATACTACAAAACCTACTGCCTCATTATCCATAAAACAAGCAATAAATGGTTTGTCTTGTGAATCTGTAATATATTCTTCCGTACTTTCTGGCATACCAAACCATTCAGGAAGATCATTTAATATTTCTCTCGATATTTTCTCCTTTTCTTTAATATCAACGATTTCTTTAATAATCAATTCTTTCAAATTACTAACTCCTTTAAATTTACTCTTTAATCAATGTATTTTATATTTCCACTTGCAGATTTTTCATAACTATAATTTAGAATTGTTAAGATTATCATTCTCTTAGTAGAAGTTAAAAATAGCTTTTTAAAAGTTCTTTTTTTAATATTTATTTTTATTCACTAATTTTTCAAATACTAGTATCAATTTAGTATAAGTAAAATTTATTTAAGCAATTTATATGCTTCCAAATAATCGAGAAACTTATTGATTATAGTTTCCTTTCTTTCTTCAATATCAGCTTCAACAAAATCATCTGAATTATGTGAGAGTTTTAAAAGGTCCTCAATGTCAGTCCCTTCTTTCTTCTGATTACGATTATTAGAATATCCTATGTAGTATTTTATTTTATCTTTAAAACGATAATCAGAAGCTCTAATGTTAATCTTTTTTTCTAATAATGATTTATTGCCAAGACTTTCTAAGTTTTCTAAATTAACTAGTTTATTCTCTTCACCTTTATTTTGTCTATTTTTAGGAAAAATATGCTCAATATCAAATTTTATTTCGGTATTTAATAGCTTTTGTTGTGGATTCATAAAAGCCCACCAAGCAAGCATAGACTTTGTAATTGGTCTTTGATTATTAAATTTGTAATAATCGAATACCTCTTTTAATTTTACTCTATCAAATTTGTAGTTCTCAAAAGTTATTGAATTATCATTAACTATGTTAATCATTTCATTATAAATAGGTCCTCTTAAGGCATTTACTCCTGGATTCATAATTGCATATGTCCAAATGAATCCAATAGATTTACCTAGAAAATCATTAAATGCTTCCTGATTAAGTAGTCCATCATTATCTTTATTTTTCATAAAATATACAGAAGTAAAGTATGTCCACATACTATTAGGAGCATAGTATAGAACAAATAATTTTCTTAGTACATCCTCAGAAAATTTATCAGAATCTTGGTTTTCAATATTATTCCAAAAGTTTGCAAGTTCAATAAGGTTATTAAAAACGTCTTCATTTTTAAGCAATTTATAATTGTCTTTTTCATAAAATTTTCTTAAAGCTTCTGTCGTCGTATTTTTGTTTCCCATCAAAGCTCTTTCATAATACATGTATCTTGTAAAAAGCTCATCCATTGGGGACCCACTTTTTGCTTCAAAAAATTCACTACAAATAGTTTCTAATTCTCTCCATTTCTTAATAAATTTATCTTTTTCTCCTTTACCCGAAAACATTTTATAAAACTGTGCTTTGAATATGTCTGCATCAGACAAAGGGAGACCTCTATCATTTAATGTAGAAAAAATTCTCAATGCAGTATCTTGTGACATTGCTTCTATCGGTAGTAAGATACAATTTTTCATTATACGATTTGGCATATAAGGAAAATATCCTGGATATTCATTCAAGAATTTATCTATTTTCTTTTGAAAATATTGAAAATTCTTAGCATATCTGCTTTTCTGGCTTGAGTTAGTTTTTCCTGATTTTAAAATGGATAGAAATTCTTCTTTGTCATCATCAGTTGCAACTTCAGAATCAATCTTTAATCTATTTTTATCTGGTTTATCAAATTCATCAGTTTTCCAGATACATTGAGCGATATTCTTTTTGGTAGTAATTGATTGTTCATCTTTCATATTCTCAAACTTATCATAAAAAGCTCTTAATAAAAGCATTAACGTAGTCAGCCTTTGTTGCCCATCAATTATCTCGGATTGCCTATTGTTCTTAAAAGTAACAATCGGTCCTAAGAAATACTCGTCATCGTTGAATTTATCCTTATCATTATCAGGAAATATAAAAGCAAATAAATCTTCCCAAAGTGTTCTGCATTCATCTTCATTCCATGCATATGGTCTTTGATAGTCTGGGATCAAAAAGTCTGCATTTTTATCTGAAAACAATTCTTGAATTGTTTTATCTTCTATGTTTAATTTTGACATTATTTTCCTCCTTGTTTTAATATTTAAATTAATCAATGTATTTTATATTTCCACTTGCTGATTTTTTAAGTCTGTTCATTATTGAAAATCCAAGTTCCTTTTCTTCACAACCCTCAACAATAATCAAATCAACATTTTTTTCGTCAAATTCTCTAAGACCTCTAAATAATTTTTTAGACATTTCTTTTAAGTCAAAAACTGAACCCAATGATAAAATATTTTTACTTTCCAAACTTAAAATAGTTTCGTCAAACTTAAATATTCCAATTTTCAAGTTCTTATTTTCTTTTAATATTTTTTCAATCTCCATTGATGATTTTTTTCTGTCTTTAGCTGAAATTACTACAACTTTTGCCTTTGGTGCATAATGTTTATACTTTTGCCCCGGTGATTTTGGAATTGTATTTTCTGTTACAATAGCATCATCAATTAAAATTTCATCTTCATATTTCAAAAAGTCTTCCTTCGTGTAAAAGCCCGGTCTTAAAATCGTATATGGTTTTTTAGTCAAATCCAAAACTGTTGATTCTATTCCGATATTACAAAGTCCACCATCTAAGATTGCAGAAATTTTACCATTCATATCAGTAAAAACATCTTCTGCAGTCGTTGGTGACGGCTTTCCTGAAATATTTGCAGAAGGCGCAGCTATTGGAACACCACATTGTTTTATAAAACTTCTTGCAATTTCATTATTCGGCATTCTAATTGCAACAGTATCGAGTCCACAGCTAACAGCATCAGGAATTATCTCCTCCTTTTTCATAACAACAGTTAGTGGTCCTGGCCAAAAATGATTTAAAAATTCTTTTATCTCATCACTTAATTTATAAACCAAATTTTCCATCATATCATAATCTGAAATATGCAATATCAAAGGATTATCCTGTGGTCTATTTTTGGCCTTAAAGATTTTTGAAACTGCAACATCTGATAACCCATTTGCTCCTAAACCATACACAGTTTCTGTTGGAATTGCAACAATCTCATCATTTAATATTAAATTTGCAGATTTTTCTATATTTTCTTTTGTCGGTTTTAATATCTCAGTCATAAACTATTTTTCAATTCCCAAAGATTTTTTTGCCAAATGGTCTGCAAGGTCATTATATTTATCATTTGAATGTGCCTTAACCTTTACAAATAAAATCTCTATTTCCTTTCTAAACTCTTTAATCTTATCTCTATATCCTATAGTAAGAGGCAAATTGCATTTCCATTCTCCATTTGCCCAAGATGAAATACCTTGATAATCGTAAAAAACAGTTATTATTTTCTTTTTAAGTTTTATTGCCTCACTAATAGCTCTAATTGAACCAAAAAGCTCTCCAGTTACATTTCTACTCTTAGCTACTTCTGGATCTTTTCCCTTTCCAAAAAGTTCAATAATATCATCTTTTAAAATTAGTACAACTCCATATCCATATTCTAAAGTATCTTTTTTATAAGAACCGTCAACATAGGCTACAATCTCATCTTCAGAAATATCTTCTAAACTAAAGCTATTAACTTCATTTTCTATATTTCCATTATTCAAATAATTTTTAGCTTCTTCGAAAGTTGGAAAAGATTTATAAATTGCTCCCGAAAAACCTGTAACTTGTTTTTTACAGTCTTCCCAATTATTAAAAACTCCTATTGTTTTTCCAACCTTAACAGCATAATATTTTTTCGCCAAAAATAAATCCTCCTATTTCTTTTTCCAAGTTGTTGATGAAAACAAAATTAAAATCGGGAATATTTCTAGTCTTCCTGCAAGCATTGCAAAAGATAAAACTATCTTATTAAAATCTGTAAGACTTGCATAGCTTCCTGTAGGACCTACAATCGCCATTCCAGGTCCAATATTATTAAATGTTGCCATTACTGCTGAAAATGCAGTTAAAAAGTCAGGAACCGAAAAAGATATTAAAATTGTAAAAATAATAATTAAAAATATATAAATTACAAAGTAAGCCCTTACTTCTTCTAATACTTCATTTCCGACAGCCTTATTATCCATTTTCACACTTAATACTCTTTTTGGATTTACTGCCTTTCTAAATTGTAGAATAGATGACTTAACTAGAATTATAAATCTTGAAATTTTTAATCCACCTGCAGTTGAACCAGCACAAGCTCCTGTGAACATTAAGAACAGAAGAATAAAATGAGAAAAAGGTGGCCATTTTCCAAAATCCGCTGTAGCATACCCAGTTGTAGATATTATTGAAGAAACTGTAAAAAATATATCCTTAACTGCAGTTAAATATGAAGTATAATTATTTTTTATATTGAAAAATATTAAAACAACACTTCCAAAAACTATAAACAAATACCATCTTAATTCTTCGCTTTTTAAACCGTCTCTGGCTTTTCCTATTAAGATAACATAAAATATGTTAAAATTTATACCAAAAATTATCATTGCAATTGCTAGAATCATTTCAACTAGCGGACTATTGTAATAAGCAATTGAATTTGCTTTTATTCCAAATCCCCCTGTTCCTGCCGCTCCAAAGGCATGAACAAAAGAATCAAAAATAGGATGTCCGGCTAGAATAAGTGCAATTATCAAAACTCCAGTCATTGCAAAGTAAATCTTATATAAAATTCTAGCGGTATAGCTCATTTTTGAAACTAGTTTTCCAAAAATAGGACCCGGAACTTCAGCTTTCATAATATGAGAATGTCTATTTGAACGTGGTAATATCGCTAATGCAAATACTAAAATACCCATTCCACCAATTAAATGTGTAAAACTTCTCCAAAATAGTAATGAATGACTAAGTGCCTCAACATCTGTTAAGATACTAGCTCCAGTAGTAGTAAAACCACTAGAAGTTTCAAAAAAAGCATCTATAAAGCTAGGAATTGCTCCTGAAAAAACAAATGGTAATGCGCCAAAAGCGGATAAAAGTATCCAAGACAAAGAAACTATAATAAATCCCTCTTTCTCATAAAATGCTCCACTTCCATCAGCTTTATATCCAACAATATATCCAAATATCAATAATATGAATATAGTAGCTAGAAAACTTAAAATATTTATATAATTTTCTTTATATATTAGAGAAACAATAACTGGTAAAAGTAAAAATCCTGCCTCAATATATAAAATTTTACTCAAAATATATCTTATAATTTTATTATTCATAATACACCTATACCAAAATACAATCTATATTTTGTATTAAATTTGCCTTTGAAATTATTATTACAGTATCATTTACCATTATAGAATCTTCTCCACTTGGGAAAATCAATTTATTATCTCTAATTATGTATGCTATAAGTACATTATTCTTTATTTCAAGCTCTTTTAGTGGAATATCTATAGCTTTAGACTTTTTATTAACTTTTATTTCAACTGCTTCCACATTATTTGATAATCTATGTAAAGTCTCTATATTAGAACCTTCACTATTAATAATTGATCTTACAACACTAATTATGATATCTGAAACCAATCTTTTTGGTGTTACAAATGAAAATCTTTCAGTAGGTGGAATTATATTTAAAAGGGAAATTCTACTAACCTTTGCTACTGCTTTTTTTACATTTGATTTTTCTGCAAACATTCCTAACATAATGTTTTCTTCATCAATACCTGTTAAAGCCACACAAGCATCATAATTTGTTAATCCCTCTTCATCTAAAACATCAGAGTCTGAACCATCTGCACAAATAACTTTAACGTTTGATGGAAATTTTTCACTAAATGACATTGCTAAATCTCTATTAACTTCAACTAATTTTATTTTAATGTTTTCACGAATCAAATTAGAAACTAAATAATAAGAAATTCTACTTCCACCTATAATAAAAACAGATTCTATCTTTTTATCTCCACCCTTAATAATGTTATAAAATTTATATACAAACTCATCAGTTCCAGTAAAATAAATTTTATCATTTTCCTTAATAATGAAGTCTCCTGAAGGGATAAAAATTTCTTCCTCTCTTTCAACTATTCCAATTAAAATTTTTATATTAAATTTTTGTTGTAAATCTACAATTTTAGTGTCTTTAATAGGGCTATCCTTTCCAATAGATACACCTATAAGTTTTACTCGACCATCCGCAAATGTTTCAACAGAATGAGCAGAAGGATATTTTAATCCTCTAGATATTTCTCTTGCAGCTACAAATTCAGGATTTATAACTAAATCAATTCCCAATACTTCCTTAACAAAACCAGATTTAGAAGAATATTCTGGGTTTCTAACACGAGCTATTGTATACTTTGCGCCCATATTCTTAGCGAAAATACAAGATATAATATTTATCTCATCACTATCAGTTACAGCAATAAAAACATCACTATCTTTTACTCCTGCTTCATCTAAAAGTTCAAAATTTGTACCACTTCCTAAAATCCCCATAATGTCATATTTAGATAACATTTCATTCAGAATTTCTTGTCTTTTTTCTATTAAAATAATATCATTATCTTCTGTATTTAAATCGGTAAATAAATATTCTCCAACTTTACCTGCTCCAACAATTATAATTTTCATAAATACCTCCAGTTCATAGTATATCACATTTTTAAAAAACTTCAATAGCAAAGTTTTATTATATAAAACCTTATTTTATTGATAATAATTATTAAAGTTTTAAAGGTATTCCTATGGGTAAATTAGACTTGAAAAACTAATAAGTTTTTAAATAATAATGAAAATTTTAGGAGGAAAAAAATGGCTTTTGAATTAGTAAAATTAAATTATGCTTATGATGCACTAGAACCTGTTATAGACAAGGAAACTATGGAATTTCATCATGATAAACATCATCAAACTTATGTAAACAACTTAAATAACTTAATTAAAGATACAGTGTTTGAAGAAGCTTCATTAGAAGAAATATTAACACATTTAGATCATGCTCCAGAAGATAAAAAGAATGGAATAAAAAATAATGTTGGTGGAGTTTTTAACCACAATGTTTTCTGGGAAAGCATGACACCAGGTGGATCAAAAGAACCTATTGGAGAAGTAGCTAAAAAAATAGATGAAAAATTTGGAAACTTTGAAGCATTTAAAGAAGAATTCAACAAAAAAGGTGCTGGACAATTTGGTTCAGGTTGGGTGTGGCTAATTTCTGATAAAGAAGGAAATATTGATGTAATTACTACTCCAAACCAAGACTGCCCTATTTCTTGTGGTAAGATAATTCTTTTAGGCAATGATGTTTGGGAACATGCTTATTATTTAAAATATCAAAATAGAAGAGCAGAATATTTAAAAGAATGGTGGAAAGTTGTAAACTGGGATATAGTTGAACAAAGATACCAAAATAGAAATCATAATGAATGTTCATGTGGTTGTGGATGCGGATGCTAATAAAAATTTAAAGAGATTTCATCTGAAATCTCTTTTTTTATTGTGAAACAACAAGGTTTTCGGGAACCCACCCGATGCGAAGCATCGTAGAAGAGTGGGATTCTTATATAAAATTTTAAAAAAGCCGTCTTAAAAATAAGTCGGCTTTTTTATAAATCATACTGTCTTTACTTTTCTAATAACTCTTTAATATCTGTAATAATTTGTTCTTTTGAAATTCCATTTTCCATGAGAAATTCTTCTACATCAAATCTATCTGGAAAACTCTTTTTAATTCCATAGTTTTTAATTTTAACATCCGAAGTGCCATAAAATCTTGAAACTTTTTCTCCAAAACCTCCATCAAGTACACTATCTTCTAATGTTATTACTAATTTGTGATTTTCCTTTAATTTTTCTAATAATTCTTCGTCTAACCCAGTAATATATACAGGATTAATTAAAGTAACGTCACCCAATTCATCTGCTATTTCTTTTCCTAAATTATAGAAATTACTTAGAGCTATTATAGCTACATCTTTTCCTTTTTTAGTAACTTTGTATTTATTTAGTATAGAATAGTCTGTCTTATCTTCTTCTCCTGTTGATACAACATCAACTACAGGAACTCTTATTGCTACTGGATGTTCAGTTTGATTTAAACCCCAATCTAACATCTTAAAATATTCTTCTTTATTAGTAGGGGCAAGATAAACCAAGTTTGGAATATTTGAAATCATTGGTATATCAAAAATTCCAAGATGTGTTGCATCACTTTCTTCATAAATTGATGCCCCATAGACTAATATTAATGCAGGATTGTTATTTAAACACAAATCTTGAGAAAGTTGGTCATATGTTCTTTGCATAAATGTACTATATATACAAAAAACTGGTTTTGCTCCATTTTTTGCGAGTCCTGAAGACATTGCAACTGCATGTTCTTCTTCTATTCCAACATCAATATATTGCTTGCCCATTTCTTCTCTAATTTCTTTTGAAAATCTAAAAGCTCCTGGTGTACCTGCATTCAAAATTGCTACTGTTTTATCTTTTTTAATTGCATTCAATAAATAATCGACAGTTAAGTTTTTATAGTTTTCTACATTTTGTACATTCCCAAAAGTTTTAAATTCTCCTGTCTCAATATCAAAAGGTGCTCCGTAATGAAATTTCTCTCTATTAATTTCTGCAGGCTTAAATCCCTTCCCCTTAGTTGTTGAAAGGTGGACAACTACAGGTTTTTTAATATCTTTAACTGACTTAAATGATGAAATAAGTTCTTCAATGTCATTACCATCATCAACATAGAGATAATCAAGACCCATTGCTTTAAATAGATTATTTTCTGCTTTGCCTTTAGTTTTTCTTAAATCATGAAGATTTTTATAGAGTCCACCATGATTTTCAGCAATAGATTGATCATTATCATTTATAATTACGATTATATTACTTTTCAGTTCATAAACATTATTAAGACCTTCAAGAGCTTCTCCTCCACCTAAGGAACCATCTCCTACAACAGCAATAATATTTTCATTATCTCCTTTTAAATCTCTAGCTTTCGCAAGACCACAAGCAAGACTTATTGAAGTTGAAGTATGACCTATTGTAAAAAAATCATGTTCACTTTCTTTTGGAGAAGTAAAACCTGTAACTGAACCATATTTTTCAGGAATCATAAAAGCGTCTTTTCTTCCAGTCAACATCTTATGAACATAAGTTTGATGAGACACATCAAATACAATCTTATCTTTTGGTGAGTCAAAAACATAGTGAAGTGCAAGTGTAAACTCCAACGATCCAAGATTAGGACCAATATGACCTCCCTTTGCACTAAGTCTTTTTAATAAATGTGTCCTAAGTTCTACAACTAACTCTTTTAACTCGTCAATAGATAATTTTTTTACATCATCTGGCGAATTTATTTTTTCTAAGTACATAGTATCTACTCCTTTTAACTAAAATTTAAACTTCAATTTATTAAATTATACCCTTATTAATTAGAATATTCAATAGTTTAAAATTTTTTAAATTATGTTAAAATATAATTATAATAAAGTTAGGAGAAAAATTATGAAAATTGCTTATATATTTTTTAATGGAAAACTTTTAGGAAATGTAAATTTTTTAAAAATTTTTTATGGAAAATAAAGGAGATATCTTTTGTGCAGATGGCGGTGCTAATCTATGTCACGAATTGAATTTAACCCCAAATGAAATTTGGGGAGACTTAGATTCAATTGATAAAGATATTTTAAGTTTTTACGAAGAAAAAAATGTAATTATAAAAAAATTTCCTAAAGATAAAGATTTTACTGATTCAGAATTAATTTTAAACTATATAAAAGAAAAATCATATGATAAAATCTACTGTATTGGTGCATTCGGTAGAGATATAGATCATGAACTTACAAATATTAATTTAATGTTTAAATATGATAATTTATTTTTGTTGAAAGAAAATGAACTGCTTTTTAAAATAGAAAAAGAATTTTATTTTAAAAATGAACTAAATACTAAAATTTCTTTTATACCATTTTCAGAAGAAATAAAAAATTTAACATTATCTGGTTTTAAATATAATGTTAATAATATTACTCTTAAAAAAGGAGACTCTCTTTGCATAAGTAATATTATAGAAGCAAATTCTGCAAAAGTAACTTTTGATAAAGGAAAAATTTTATGTGTGATAAAAAAATAATCTGATACTATTTTTTATATCAATTTTGGTTCTTTCTCTAGTATCAAAAATATATTATACTTTTTGTATAAAATATATTTAAGGAGAAAGGGTTATTATGAAAAAGAAAGATTTAACACAAAATTTTGTAGGCGGAGTTATAATGGATGTTACAACACCAGAACAAGCAAAGATAGCCGAAAAAGCAGGTGCAGTAGCTGTAATGGCTTTAGAAAGAATTCCTGCTGATATTCGTGTTGCTGGTGGTGTTTCAAGAATGAGCGATCCTGCTATGATTAAAAGTATAATGAAAGCAGTTTCTATTCCTGTTATGGCAAAATGCAGAATTGGACATTTTGTTGAAGCTCAAATTTTACAAGAAATAGGAATAGATTACATTGATGAAAGTGAAGTGCTATCCCCTGCTGATAATATTCATCATGTAGATAAAACAAAATTTAATACACCTTTTGTATGTGGTGCAAGAGATTTAGGAGAAGCTCTAAGACGTATTCAAGAAGGTGCAAGAATGATTCGTACAAAAGGAGAAGCAGGTACGGGAGATGTTGTTCAAGCTGTATCACATATGAGAAAAATTCAAGGAGAAATCCGCCAAGTAACTGCAATGGCAGAAGATGAATTATTTGAAAAGGCAAAAGAATTTAAAGTTCCTTATGAATTATTAAAATATGTTCATGAAAATGGAAAACTTCCAGTTGTTAATTTTTCAGCTGGTGGTGTTGCAACTCCGGCAGATGCAGCTCTTATGAGACAATTAGGAGCTGAAGGTGTATTTGTGGGCTCAGGAATTTTTAAATCAGGAAATCCTGAACAAAGAGCTAAGGCAATAGTTGAAGCAGTTAAACATTTCAATGATCCTAAGGTTATTGCTAAAGTCTCTGAAAATCTTGGAGAAGCTATGGTAGGAATCAACGAAAATGAAATTGAAATTATTATGGCTGAAAGAGGAATTTAAAAATTTTTAGATTATTTGCTTCTTTTTGATATTTATTATTAAATATATTTACTTTTATTTTTTTCAGAGTATAATATAGTTGTAGCATAGATGAAATGTTACACAATTTATGCAAAAAAGTTATATTTTGAAAGGAGATTTTATTATGGCTTGTACTACAATTTTAGTTGGAAAAAATGCTACTTATGATGGATCAACAATGGTTGCTCGTAATGAGGACTCTCCATCAGGTCAATTTTGTGAAAAGAAGTTTATAGTTGTTCATCCAAAGGAACAACCTGTAAAATATAAATCAGTTTTATCTCATGTTAAAATTGACTTACCTACTAATCCTATGCGTTATACTTGCATGCCTAATGCAGTTGATAATGAAGGAATTTGGGGTGCTTGTGGTGTTAATGAATTAAATATTTCTATGACTGCAACTGAAACTTTAACTTCAAATGAAAGAGTATTAGGTGCAGATCCTCTTGTAGAATTCGTTCCTGCAGTAGGAAAAAAAGGTGATAAAGATTATGTTCCTGAAAAAGTAGGCGGAATTGGTGAAGAAGATATGGTTACTTTAGTTTTACCATATATTAAATCTGCTCGTGAAGGTGTAATTAGACTTGGAGAAATTTTAGAAAAGTATGGAACTTATGAAATGAATGGTATAGCTTTTCAAGATGTTAATGAAATTTGGTGGTTAGAAACTATCGGAGGTCATCATTGGATTGCAAGACGTGTTCCTGATGATTGCTATGTAATTATGCCAAATCAACTTGGTCTTGATTATTTTGATTTAGAAGATGCTTTTGGAGAACAAAAAGAATATATGTGTTCTGCTGACTTAAAAGATTTTATAAATAGATATCATCTAGATCTTTCTATTGATGGATCTTTAAATCCTAGAGACGCTTTTGGTAGTCACTCTGATGCAGATCATACTTATAATACTCCTCGTGCTTGGGTATTACAAAGATATTTCAATCCACTTACAAATTATTGGGATGGAATGGAAGCTGATTATGTACCAGAATCAGATGATATTCCATGGTGTAGAACTCCAGATAAAAAAATAACTGTTGAAGATATTAAATATGCACTTTCTAATCATTTCCAAGGAACACCTTATGATCCTTATGGTAAATTCTCAAATGAAAAAGGAAAATTCAGACCAATTGGAATTAATAGAAATAATTTCTTAGGTCTTGTACAAATAAGACCTTATATGCCTGAAACAATTAGAAGCATTGAATGGCTTGCTCTTGGTTCAAATGTATTTAATGCAATGATTCCTTTCTATGTAAATATAGATAAGACACCTGAATATTTAGCAAATACTACAGGAGTACCTACTACAGATGATTTCTATTGGACAAATCGTTTAGTAGCAGCTTTAGCAGATGCTCATTATGCTTCTTGTAGTTCACATATTGAACGTTATCAATTAGCTATTCAATCAAAATGTAATGAAATAATTAATAAATACGACGATAAATTCTTAAGTAAAAAAGTAGCTAAAGGAAAAATTGTTGAATTTTGTGAAAATGCAAATGAAGAAATTGCAACAGAACTAAGAAAACAAACAATTGATTTACTAAGCAAAGTTCTTTACACAGCAAGCTGTGAAATGAAAAATGGATTTTCAAGATCTGACGCTTAAAAAATAAGATAAGGGAGCATTATTTTGCTCCCTTTTTCTTTTTCCCACTTTTTTTTACTTCCTGTTTTTCTTCTATTCTTTTATTTTTAAAAAAATCAAAAACACTTAATAATTTTAAAATTAAAATCATAATAATTAATACTTTTTCAAAAGTTCTCGCCTTAAAAAAGATTAACATTAAAATACAGATAAAAACAATTAATACATTTATAATTAAATTAAATTTTTTATTATTTAAAATATTCATACTACTCCTCTATTCCAATTAAATCAAAGAAAGTATATCATTTTATTATATCGTTGTCAATTTTAGAATTATTTGCAATATATTAAATATCGTGTATAATAAGTATATAAAATAAATTTGGAGGTTGTTATGGATAAAAATTATGTTACAAATTTACTTGAAGAGTTACTAAACATCTACAGTCCTACTGGAGATACTGAAAATGCAATTTGTTTTATGGAAAAAAAGTTTAAAGAATTGAATATTCCTTCAAGAAGAACTAATAAGAATGCTCTAATAGCTACAATAGAAGGCGAAGAAAAAGAAGCTATAACTTTTTCAGGTCATGTTGATACTTTAGGTTTAATGGTTAAGGAAATAAAAGCGAATGGACGTCTAGCTTTTAGCTTAGTTGGTGGTTTTTCTCCTACAAGTGTTGAAACTGAAAATGTGTTTATTAAAACTTATGACGGAAAATTAATTCCTGGAACTGTTCTATATAATGAAGCATCAGTTCATGTTTATGATACTACAACAACTGCTCAACGTTCTATAAAAAATATGGAAGTAAGAATTGATGAGGTTGTTAAAAATGCTGAAGATGTTAGAAAACTTGGCATTTCAGTTGGAGATTTTATCTGTTTAGATCCAAGATGTAGAATTTATGACTCAGGTTTTATCAAATCAAGACATTTGGATGACAAAGCCTGTATAGCTGCTATGATGGGACTTGCAAAACATTTAGTTGATAATAAAATAAAACCTAAGAAAACAATTAATTTCTTTATAAGCAATTACGAAGAAATTGGTCATGGTTCAAGCTTTATTCCTGAAAATACTGTTGAATTTTTTGCTGTAGATATGGCAGCTCCTGGTGTTGGACAAGAATCTGATGAAAGAGCTGTAACAATTTGTGCGATGGATTCTTCAACACCTTATGATTTAGGAATGAGAAATAAATTAAGAAAAATTGCTGAAGAAAAGAAAATTGATTATAGAATAGATATTTATCCACATTATGGATCAGATGCAACTGCCGCACTTAGAGCTGGACATGATATTCGTTGTGCATTAATCGGTCCAGGAGTTGATGCTAGCCACAGTTATGAAAGAACTCATATTTTAGGTATAGAAAATACTTATAAATTAATGTTAGAATATTTATTAGCTAAATAATATTAAATTTAAAAGAGCATAGATTTTTAATCTATGCTCTTTTCTAATCTGCTTTTACATCAGTCCAGATATTATCATATTCTTTTAAAAAGTCTGACGGATCTTTGAATACTTCCATTTTTTTGAAATACTCATCATCAATTTCTGTTACAGATTTTACTAGTTCATTCTCATCAATAACTTCTTGATTAGGAACTGCATAATATGTGTAGTTCATATTTTTCGAAAGAATATCTTTTCTAATTAAAAAATCTATCAACTTATGAGCATTTTCTTTATTTTTTGAATTTTTTAAAATTACCATTGAATCAAACCAAAGATTTGTCCCCTCTTTAGGTTTTACATATTCAAACTTCTCATCTGCATCTAACAATTCTGTTGCATCTCCAGAGTACATCACAGCAATTGCAGCATTTTCAGCTAACATATTATCTTTTGTCTCATCAACAAGATATGCAAGTATTGATTTTTTTTGTTTAATTAAATCTTTCTTGGCAATTTCTAATTCTTCTTTATTTCTTGAATTCATCGAAAAACCATTTTTTAAAAGTGCTGCTGCAAAACTATCTCTTGAACTATCCAGCATAACAATTTTATCTTTATGCTTTTCATCCCATAAATCAGCCCAAGAAGTGATTTCTCCATCAACTAAATTTTTATTATACAAAATACCTAATGTTCCCCAATATAAAGGAATTGAATATTTCGATTCTGGATCATAGCTCTTATTTAAAAATTTTGTATCTATGTTCTTATAATTTGATAGCTTACTTTTATCAATTGGTTCAAGCATATCTTCCTTAATCATCTTTTCAATCATATAATCTGAAGGAACAACTATATCATAATTACTTCCACCTTGTTTTATCTTCAAGTACATATCTTCGTTAGTAACAAAGGTTTCATAATTTACTTTAATTCCGGTTTCTCTTGTGAATTCATCTAAAACTTCTTTATCTATATACTCTCCCCAATTATACATATTTACAACATTTCCCTCTCTTTTACTACAAGAAGATAGTAAAAAAATCATACAAAATGAAAAAAGTACATTCAAAAATATATTTTTTTAGTCATATAATATACCATCCTCACTTTTCTTATTTATTATTAGTAAAAGAATTAACATTGCAATAAACATCAATGTTGAAAGAGCATTTATTGATGGATTTATTCCTTTTCTTGCCATAGAGTATATTTGTGTACTTAAGTTTACAACACCATTTCCACTATTAAAATATGCTATAACGAAATCATCTAATGAAAGAGTAAACGCAAGTAATGCTCCAGCAAATACTCCTTGCTTAATTTCTGGTAAAATAACCTTTCTCAAAGCATAAAAAGGTGTTGCCCCTAAATCCATGGCTGCCTCAGGTAAAAATTTATTCATATGTTTCATCTTTGGATAAACAGAAAGTATTACATAAGGCGTCGCAAGTACGATATGTGAAGCAAGCAAAGTCAAAAATCCATAATCGATATTAAAAACTTTATATAAAACCATTAATGAAATAGCTATTACTATATCTGGATTTAAAACTGGAATGTAATTCAAATTTAAAACTACAAACTTTTCACTTTTTTTCATATAATATATCCCGATAGCTGCAACGGTACCTATAAAAGTTGCAATTACCGTAGTTAGAACAGCAATCAGTATTGTATAATATAGAGCTCTCAAGACCTCTTTATCATTAAATAATTCAACATACCATTTAAAAGTAATTCCTGTAAAAGAGCCTCTAAGTTTTGAATCATTGAATGAATAAAGTATAAGCACAAAAATTGGTGCATATATAAATATGAATACTAATGAAATATATAATTTTTTAACTTATTTTCCATTTTCCACCTCTTTTGAATACTCTGGATCAAACTTATTCATAACGAAAAGTGAAACCAAAATCATAACTAAAAGTACCATACTCATTGCAGAACCAAAATTCCAATTTCCTGTTACTCTAAATTGTTGTTCAATTATATTCCCTATTAAATTCTCTTTATTTCCACCTAAAAGTGCGGATATTTCGAAAGTTGAAATTGCAGGAATAAACACCATTGTAATTCCCGTAATAACTCCCGGCAAACTCATAGGAAATACTAATTTAGTAAAAGTCTTAAGTCTATTAGCACCTAAATCATGAGATGCTTCAATATATTCCTTATCTATCTTAATCAAAGTTGTATAAATAGGTAAAATCATAAAAGGTAAAAAGTTATATACCATCCCTATTAAAATTGATACATTAGAATACATAAGATTTATAGTAGGAAGTCCAAAAAAATCTAAAATTGAATTTAAAAGTCCATTTTTACTCAAAATACTAATCCAAGAATAAGTCCTAAGTAAAAAGTTCATCCACATCGGAATTACTACCAACAAAATCATCATATTTCTGGTTTTAACTTTAAACTTTGAAATAAAGTACGAAAAAGGATAACCAATTATAAGGCATAATACTGTAGATAAAACCGCCATTCTTAAAGATCTTAATAAAACTTTAATATAAGTCGGGTTAAAAAATCTTTTGTAATGTTCCAATGAAAAAAGAAAATTTTCTCCTCCATAGTCAACTGAATATTTTGCTATGAAAACAAGAGGAACAACAATAAAAATCACTAACCATACAACGTATGGATATGCAAACCTCTTAAATTTCATTTATATTTCTTTAGCTCCTTTTTTCATAATATGAATATTATCAGGTGTAACTCTAAGTCCAACTTTTGAACCTATAGGTTTTGTAATCGTGGAATGAACCATATACTCAACTTCTCCAACTTTAACAAGTAATTCATAATGAACTCCTTTAAAAATTTCAGACTTTACAATACCTACCAACATTCCATTTTCTTCATCAACAAGCTCCAAATCTTCTGGACGAATTACTACATCAATCTCTTCATTTGGTGCAAAGCCTTTGTCAACACATTTGAATGTTCTATTTGAAAAACTTACGACAAAATCTTCATTCATAACTCCGTCTAAAATATTACTTTCTCCAATAAAAGAAGCTATAAAGGCATTTTTAGGTTCGTTATAAATATCTATCGGAGTTCCAACTTGTTGAATTTTACCATCATTCATAACTACAATAGTATCGCTCATTGTAAGAGCTTCTTCCTGATCATGAGTTACATAAACGAATGTAATCCCAACTCTCTTTTGAATATTTTTAAGCTCAACTTGCATATCTTTCCTAAGTTGTAAATCCAAAGCACCAAGTGGCTCATCTAAAAGTAAAACTTTTGGTTCATTTACCAAAGCTCTTGCAATTGCAATTCTTTGTTGTTGACCCCCACTTAAAGATAGAATAGATCTTTTTTCATACCCTTTCAAGTTTACAAGTCTTAGCATTTCTTTAACTTTTTCATTAATAATACTTTCTTGCATTTTCTTAATTCTAAGACCAAAAGCAATATTTTCATAAACATTCATATTTGGAAAAAGAGCATATTTTTGAAAGACTGTATTTATATTTCTTTCATAAGGAGGAACATTAGAAATGTCTTTTCCTTCAAATAAAATTTTTCCACTTGTAGGAGTTTCAAAACCTCCAATAAGTCTTAATGTAGTAGTCTTTCCACAACCTGATGGACCTAAAAGAGTTAAAAACTCCTTATCTCTAATATATAAATTTATATCGTCAAGAACAATATTATCTCCAAATCTTTTATTTATATTAACTAATTCGACTGCATGATTTCCCATATATTCCTCCTAAAAACTTGGTGGATTAGTAATCCACAAAACCTTAGATTCTTTTTTAGACAAATTTATTATACTTCTTTCAAACTGACCACTTGTATAAAAACATTCACCCTCTTTTAAAACAAATACCTTTGTTCCAAGATGAAGTTCAACTTTTCCCTTCAAAACATAACCGAATTCTTCTCCCTCAAAAGGTTCATAAGTCCTTGAAAAACTTTTTTGTTCATTCAAAGTTATTATAATCGGTTCCATTGAATTTTTTTGTGCATTTGGAACAATCCACTCTAATTTACTATTTCCATTTTCAAAAATTGTTTCATAAGCATCAAATTTTTGAAAAACAAATTTTTCTTCTTTCTCTTCTTTAAAAAAATCTGAAATATTAGTCCCAAGTGCCTCTAAAACATCTTCTAAAGAACTAATTGATGGTGAAGTAAGTCCTCTTTCAAGTTGAGAAATAAAGCCTTTAGTTAGCTCTGCTCTCTCTGCAAGTTCTTCTTGTGTAAGTCCCAAAATGGTTCTTAAATTTTTAATTTTTTCTCCAATATCCACTTTTCTTTCTCCTAATATAACACTATATTAAACTATAAATATCCCTATATTAAACAATAAATATTATATCACAAATAAATCTTTATTCAATACTTTTTTACTAAAAATTTAAAATTTTTTATTAAAATTTTAAAATATTAAACAAAATTAACTTTATAAATTTTCAACTTAAATAAATTAAAACTATTAGAAAATCTAATTTAATTAATTAATTCCATTAGATTTATTTATTGAATGGTGTTGATAATAATATTGTAAAAAACCATATCTTAGTATATAATATTCTTATATTATATATCTAATATTTCATTAAAAAATATTAGAATATTTTATAAATTTTATTTACAGGAGGATCGTTATGAAAAAACTTTTTTCTGGATTTTTGGCATTATGTTTAGTTTTATCAATGTTTACAAGCAATTTTATAACTAAAGCTGAAGATAAATTCAGTAAAATCATTCTAACAATTAACACTTCCAAAATTTCTGGAGAAAACATTGATAAACTTTTAAAAAATGGAGAATATGAAAAAGTAAAAGAAATAAATTCAAATTCTCTAAATATTGCAAAAGAAAAAATAAATGAAATTATAGGAGATTTTAAAGAACTATCTAGAGACGAGTTTCTTTTGCCATTTATTTCATTCGAAGCAACTAAGACTCAAATAGCAAAGCTCAAAAATTTAGACTTTATTAAGAGAATTGAACAAGATACTGAATATGAAGTTGACTTGAAACCGAATACCGCAAAACCTACACCTCGAAGTGCTGCACATGCAACAAAGTTAATCGGTATTGATGATGATTTTTTAAAAAATATGATGGACGTGGAGAAGTTGTAGGAGTTATTGATACAAACTTTGATCCAACTCATGAGGTTTTTAAATTGGATAAAGACATTATTCCTGCAATAACAAAAGAAGATATTAAAAAACTAGTGAAACACAAAAATGGAGAAAATAAAAATTTCACTGAAGATAAGGTATATTTTAATTCAAAAGTTCCATTAGCATATCATTATATAAATGAAAATTCAAACTTAAATCCTGAAAAAACAGAAGAAGGACATGGACAACATGTTGCTGCTGTTATTGGTGGAAGCCAAACTAAAATCAAGAATAAATATGATTGGCGTGGAGTTGCTCCAAATTCACAACTTTTAATGATGAACTGTTTTGTAAATGAAGGAACTTCCTCAACTTATTATATAAAGGCTATAAGTGATGCTGTTTATTTAAGAGCTGCTGCAATAAATATGAGCCTTGGAAAACCCAAAGGAACAGTAAGGACTCATAATACAAAAGATAAAAACGTAGCAGAGATAATTGATAGAGCCACATCTGTTGGTACAAATGTTGTTATCGCTGGCGGTAATGAAGGCGAATACCAAGGAGATATTTCTATAGATCATCCTGACTTTGGAACAATTGCATCCCCAGGAATTCAACAGAGTGCTATTACAGTTGCTTCTGTTGAAAATAATGAATATATTGCAAAATATCTATTAGTAGGAAATGAAAAAATTGTATACTATGAAGTTAAGGATAGAACTTTTGAGAGTAAAACTTTTGATATTATAGATTGTGGAGAAGCATTAGAAGGATCAATCCCTTCTAATGTAAATGGAAAAGTAGCTCTTGTTAAACGTGGTGGAGATACTTTTAATAACAAAATTAAAAGATTAGAAGATGCCGGAGCAATTGGAGTTATAATTTATAACAATGTACTAGGTTCTTTTTCAATGTCTTTAGATAATTCTACAACAATTCCAGCAATTGGTATATCTATGGAAGATGGAGAAAAATTAAAGGCAAAAACTCCAACTCAAGTTACTGTTTCAAGCGAAGAAGACTTAGTTAAAAATCCTTTAGAAGGAAGAATGAGTAGTTTTTCTAACTGGGGACTTACTTCAGACGGAATTCTAAAGCCTGATTTAACTGCTCCGGGCGGACATATATACTCTGCAAAAAACGGTTCAGGATTTGTTGAAATGAGTGGAACTTCAATGGCTACTCCTCACGTTTCAGGTGCTGTTGCCCTTGTTTCTCAAAGTTTAAAAGAAAGATCAGAATTTAAAAACTTAAGTGTAGCTAATAGAGGAAAATTAATTAAGACAATACTTATGAATTCTGCAAAACCACTTAATGATAAAGAAAATAATGTACCTGTCTCCCCTAGACATCAAGGTGCTGGTGTAGTTGATATGAAGTCCGCAACTGAATTAGACTTTACTGTTGTTGATAAGGATACAAATGTTCCTTCTACTTTCATAAAAGGAATAAATGATACTATTACTTTAAAATTAAGAATTAAAAATTATTCAAATCATTCAAAAGAAATTACACCATCTGTAATAGTAACCGTTGATGAACATAAAGGAAAGAAAAATTTATTAAAACCTACAGAACTATTTACTAAAACACTAGAAAACGAAAAATTTACTATAGGTGCCAATCAAGAAATTATTAAAGAAATAAATATTCCGGTTGAAAATCTAGAAAAACTTAAAGATTTTGAAAAAGGTGCTTTTATTGAAGGTTTCTTAACTTTATCAAGTAATGATGGCAAAAAAGCTAATTTTCCATTCGTTACTTTTAAGGGAGATTTTACTAATCTTTCAGTTATCGAAAAACCTGTGTATGAATTTGATTTTAATAAAGAAAATCCAATGTTCTGGAATTTAAAACCAATAACAAATGCTTGGCATAGATTTATGACTCATATTGAAAGTAAAATAGACGGCAAACCTATTGTTTTAGGAATGGAGAATTTCGATGAACTAAACGAGTTGAAAAAAGCTCAAAAAGAAACAGATATAAAACCTAAATTTAATAAAAAATTGATTATCAGCCCTAATGGAGATGGAAAGTTAGATGAAATTACACTTTATTCCGTTTTCACAAGAAATGCTGATGCAAGATACGAAATTAGAAATTCTAATAATGAAATTGTTGCAGAAAAGAAAGATTCAAAACTTTTCCTTAAAAACATTTCAGACTGGGCAGATAGACAAGATTTAGACGAAAACTTCTTAGGTTATACAAATCTTGGCATCGAAGATTTATCTAATCAAAAAGATGGAGATTATACTCTAAATATAATAGCAAAACCTACTACTGAAGGAGCAAAAGAGCAAAAACATTCTATTAAATTCTCAATAGATAAAGAAGCTCCTAAATTTAAAAATGCTAAATTCGACCATGAAACTAAAAAATTTACTTTTGAAGTTGAGGATGCAAATGAAATAAGAAATGTTAAAGCTACAGGAATAGAAATGGTCGCACCATATCCTCAATTTCCAGACTACAAGCAACCAAAAGAAGTTGAACTTGAAGTTAAAAATATTGAAGAAAACAAGTATGAAATCCAATTAAAAGATGATACAAATTTAAAAGATGTTCAAGTTACTGCAACAGATATCGCATATAATGAATATACCGAAGACTGTGAAATTATGACTTCTGATAAAAAACTTGGAAAACTTGAAGTTGTTGCAAAAACAGAAGATGGAGAAAATGTTCCTATAAAGTATGACCTTTATGACCAAAATAATAAAATAGTTAAAAACACTCAAAAACTTAGAAATGGAAAATATACTTTTATTTACAAATTCTGCCCTATTGAGTACAAATTAATTGGAGAAAATACTGAACATGAATTTGAAATAACTGATGAAAACTTAAATAAAAAAATAGAATTAAAATTTGAAAAACAAAAAATTGGTCAAAAAATGGTTCTTGCAAGAGGCACAGGAGATTTAGCTCTTAACGAATTTAAAATAACTGCTACAAATGTAGATAATCCTAAATTAAAATTTGAATTAAAGCAAGAAATAGAAGATACTCCACAATTTTTCTTAAATGCTCCTTATGGAAAATATAAGCTAAATGTTGAGATAACTGATGCAAATAAAGCTCTCAAATACAATTATGAACTTAGTACAGATGAGCAAAAAGAAATATCAGAAATAACAATTGACGAAAATTCATTCAAAAAAAGAATTGATTTACTTTTTTCAGAAAGTAAATTTAAAGTTGTTCCAATAACAAAGGGGTATGATGGACATATCGTATATATGGGAATGAATCTTTCAGTTGGTCAACCTGTAAATATAAGAAGTATTGGTAGAGGTCGTTCAGAAATAGTCCCTAATGAAATTCCTAATGGATATTATGTGGTTCCGGGAATGCAAATAGTAAAATTAACAGAAGAAAATCCTGTACAAGAAGTTGTTTTTGAATATTTTAAAGAAAAAGATGAAGATAAATTTTCACTATTAATTCAAGATAATGGAAATGAAAAAGGAATTAAAACAAAGTATAAAATCTACAATTATAACGAAAGATTCAACTTTGAAAAAGGGAAATTAAATCTAGATTATACACCAGGAATGAAACTTAATCCAGGTTGGTATTGTATAGAAGCTCAAGAAGATGAATATGGAGAATATAAAGCTCAAGCTAATGACCCTACCCCTACTTACCATTTAAAAGAAAAAGTTATAGAAGTTAAAAGAGGAGAAAAAAATGTTACTGTAGGTTTTACTTGGGGAAAAAATAATGAAAATAACTTTGTTGAAAAATATCCAAGAAAAATTAATGCAAATATTCCTGAAAACTATCCAAATGATGAACTTCTATTAGAAATTAGAAAGAAAAACTCTGATGAAGTTGTTGTAAAACATACTTATAAAAAATCAGATGAAAGTACTCATTCAGTTCTTATTCCAAGTGGTTCAGGATATGATGTAGTTGTAACAAATTTAGCTAGTGGATATACTTGTCCTAATGGAGAAGCATGGGTCTTTGGTGCTGAAGGACATCCTATAACTCTTAATATTACTAAAGAAGTTAAAGATGGGAAAGAAGTTGATATTAAATTTAAAGCTGTAGATACAGAAATTCCTAATGTAAAATTCAAACTAAATGAATTAGACTTTAAATCCGGAAAAAATAATATTGAAGTAGGAAAATATAAACTTGAAATAGTTAGCCCGGAAAGTTATAAAGGAAAAAATATAGACAAGGAAATTGAAATTACAAAAGATACTAATGAAATTTCAGTAAATCTTGAAAAGATTACAAAAGGTACAATTGATATTGGACTTGAATTTATTGATACAGCTAATAAATTAAGTAAAATCGAACTTGATGGAAAAGAAATTTTACTTTCAGGAAATAAAATTCCTGTTTCAATCGGAGAACATAAACTTGAAATTACTGATATTGATGGAAAACTTTCAAATTATGAAATCTCCCCTAATTCAATAAATAATTTCAACTTAACATTAGAAAATCCTGATCAAGTGTTTAATTTCAAAATAAAGCGAAAACCAAATAGTATAGATATTTCAGAATTAAAATCCTTAGTTGAAGAAAGCAAAGAAATCAAGAACTCAGAAAAATATATAAATGCTATTGATGAATTAAAAGAATTGTATGACAATTCAATAAAAGCAGGACAGGAATTAATAGATAATGAAAATAGTAGAAATGAGTTTGTTGTTAAGAAAGCTGTTGAAGATATAAAACTCGCAAAAGATTCACTAGATGGAAATAAACCTTATGCTCAGCTTGTAAAAAACTTAAAAATTTAATAGCTGAAAAAGAATTGATTTCTGATGGTAATCTTTATATCAATTCAGATGAAGAAGATAATGAAGCATATTTAGAAGCCATAGAAAATGCTAAAAACTTATTAAAAGTAAATTTCAAATTAAATGAACTTGAAACTGCTATAAAAGATATTGAAAATGTAAAAGCAACTATGGGATTTGTAATTAAAATAAAAGTTAATGGCGATGATATACCACAGGATTTAAAAATTAAAGCTATTAATGTAATAACAGGAGAAGAAGTTGAGCTTGAAAACAAAAATAAATCTTTTGAAAAATCTGTTTTACTTGGAAAATATAAAATAAAAGTAGAATTAAATGAAAACTACAATATTGATAAAAACAATTTTGAAGTAGAACTTACTAAAGATAAAACAGCAGAAGATACTATCGCAATTTCTAAGAAAGAAAAACCTCAAAATCCTGATGACAATCCAAGTAAATTAAAATTTGACTATGGAGAAAATCAAACTGTTACAGTTGGAGGAAAAATTTCCGACATCAAAATAAGCGAAGATATATCTAATTTCATTAGAATTTTAGTTGATGGTAAAGAACTAAGTAAAGATTATTATTCAGTAGAAAAAGGAAGTACAATTATAAAATTCAATGATAATTTTATAAATACTTTGGGGGTTGGAGAGCATAAACTATTATTCGAATTTACAACAGGTAAAATAGAAACATCTTTAACAATAGTTAAAAAAGATACATTACCAAACAACAATAATAATAATAATAGCAATAATTCAAATAATAATACTAATGATAGTAATACTAATATTAATACTAATACTAATACTAAGAATAAAAATAACAAATTAGTAAAAACAGGAATTTCAAACAATTCAATAGTATTATTTGTTGTTTCCGCAATTCTATTAGGCTCATTAACTATTCGTAAGAAGATAAAAAAATAACACAAAAAGGAAGTGAAATATATCACTTCCTTTTTTTATTGTGAAACAACAAGGTTCCTAGGCCCCCATCCGATGCGAAGCATCGAGGAAGGGTGGGATTCTTATTTCCCTATTTTTTCTTCTCTTCCGTAGTAGAAAAGATATTGTTGTGCATACCCTGCATATTTACCAAATATTCTATCTGCTTCTTTTGAAATTTTCTTAACAGGAGTTTCTTTTTTTATAAAAAGTTCTTCCATCACTCTCTTTATCCAAACATCAACTGGAAAAACTTCTCCTCTTTTGTATGAAAATAGCATTATGCAATCTGCAACCTTATTTCCAACTCCTGAAAATTTTAATAATTCTTCTCTTAAAATATCAGTTTCTAAATTTTCAAAATTATCTAAGTCGATTTTTTCATTTAAAATCATATTTACTGTCTCAAAAATTCTCTTATCTCTAAATCCAACTTTTGCAAATTCTCTTAAATCTTCAACAGTTGCCTTACTCAGTTCTTCTACCGTTGGAAATGAATAATATTTTCTATTTTCATCTTCACAGATAAATTTCCCATATCTCATGGAGATTACTTCGATAGATTTTTTTATTCTAGGAATCATATTATTAGCTGAAATTATAAAACTAATTAACATTTCAAAATGATTTTGATTTAATATCCTAATACCTTTTCCATATTCCATCGCCTTTGCTAAAATTTCATTGTTTGATAGCTCTTTTCTTATCTCCTTATAGTTTGTATTCAAGTCAAAATAATCAATCCAAATTTCGTTAAATTCTTCCAAATTCGTTCCTTTAAATACAACCATATCTTTTTCGTTTAAAACATTTAAGACCCTACCTAAATGTACTGTTGTAAAACTTCCATCGCTCTCTTCATACCATCTGAAAGCTTGCCCACAAGTAAATATAGCTCTAGCATCAAAATTCTCAACATCTTCTAAAATTACTAAATTATCTTTTTCATAAAGTTTCATTATTTTTTCGCCTTTGATTTTGACTTATGTTGTTTTATAATTGCAGACAATTTTTCAGAATTTTCTTTATCAAGTGGAATAGTTAGTACTTCATCTTTTAAATCTCCAGAAACTTGAACTTCAAAAAATTTATTGCTAATGGCTCCCCATTTTTTATTTTTTAAATTCTCCAAACTTTCCATCAAAGCAAAATCCATTTTCGCCAATGTATAATTTATCAAGAGAAACTATAGAGTAAGTCAAACCAATTAATACATATACTATACTAAAAATGTCTTGAACTTTTACTGCATATGCAATTCCAAATCCAACTAAAGCTACTGATAGCCCAAACAATACTTTTCTTCCTCTAAGAGTAATAGTTTGAACTTCACCTGTTAATTTTTTTCTTGTTTGAAATATAGCTACTATTTTCTTAATTACAAAAATTAAAACTATACCAAAAATTATTAATAAAAAATCATTACTTCCCATAAAATCCTCCATATAAATTAAGTAGAAGCGAACTTCTACTTAATTTTAATTTTCATCTATTTCAGTTTTTTCTACTACAGTTGAATCTGCATTGTTTTCTTCATTTGATGTTTCTTCAATAGTATTTTCTTCTTCAAAAATTGTTTCTTCTGTAGTTTCTTCTTTTTCTTCTTCAATTCCCATATATTTATTATACATAGTTTCGAAGTCTTTTCCACTTATAGTTTCAACTTCTAAAAGTTTTTTTGCTATTATGTGTAAAAATTCCACATTCTCATTTAAAATATTTTTAGCAGTTTCGTAAGCTTCATCAAGTAAATCCTTAACTTCTCCATCAATAAGTTTTGCAATATCTTCTGAGTAAGTTCTTCCTTTACCAAAATCTCTACCTAAGAAAGTTTCTTCTTCACCCATATCATAATTTATAGGTCCAATCTTGCTACTCATACCATAAGTTGTAACCATACTTCTCGCAAGTTTAGTTGCTCTTTCAATGTCATTAGAAGCACCAGTAGTAAAGTCTTCAAAAATTATAAGCTCTGCTGAACGTCCACCAAGCATCATTGCAAGTCTTGACTTCATTGCTTTAACTGTCATATATTGACTATCTTCATCTTGAGTATAAGCTGTAAATCCACCAGCTCTTCCTCTCGGAACAATAGTAATCATTTGAACTGGGTCTGACAATGGTACAAATCTTGACACAATCGCATGTCCCGCTTCATGGTATGCTGTAATATTTCTATCTCTATCAGTTACAACTGCTGATTTCTTTTCAGGTCCTGCAACAACTTTTATTGCAGCTTCTTCAAATATTCTCATAGGAATACTCTTTAAGTTTTGTCTTGCAGATAAAAGAGCCGCCTCATTACACAAGTTTTCAAGATCTGCAGGAGTAAATCCTGTTGTATGTTTTGCAATAGCTTTTAGGTCTACATCTGGATCTAATCTTTTATTTCTAGTGTGGACCATTAGTATTGCTTCTCTTTCTTTTACATTCGGAATTCCAACATAAATTTGTCTATCAAATCTACCCGGTCTTAAAATAGCAGGGTCAAGTATGTCAGGTCTATTTGTTGCAGCCATAACAATGATTCCTTCATTAACACCAAAACCGTCCATTTCAACAAGTAATTGATTTAATGTTTGTTCTCTTTCATCATGTCCGCCACCAAGTCCTGCACCTCTTCTTCTACCAACAGCATCAATTTCATCAATAAATATTATACAAGGAGCATTCTTTTTAGCTTCTTCAAATAAATCTCTAACTCTTGAAGCACCAACTCCAACAAACATTTCAACAAAGTCTGAACCGCTTATGCTAAAAAATGGAACTTTAGCTTCACCAGCTACTGCTCTAGAAAGGTAAGTTTTACCAGTTCCTGGAGGACCTACAAGTAAAACACCTTTTGGAATTCTAGCACCAATATCACTATATTTTTTTGGTGATCTTAAGAAGTCTACTATTTCTTGTAATTCTTCTTTTTCCTCTTCAAGACCAGCTACATCATTAAAAGTAACCTCATTTTTCTTATCTTTATGAAGTCTTGCTTTACTCTTTCCAAAGTTCATTACTTTTCCGCCACCTTGAGCTTGTTTCATAAATATGAACCAAACAACTCCAAGTCCTACCAAAAGTAATAGAGTTGGTAAAATTTCAAGATAAAAAGGTTTTGTAGGTTCAGCTTTACCATTATATTTCAAAGTATTATTCTCTACTTTTGATTTTAAATAATTTTCATAAAATTGAAATCTAAATTCTTGTGGTAAATATGTTTTAAATTCCGTTTTATCCTTATCATTTAATTTTCCGGTTATATATGAACCCTGAGTTGTTATCTCTGAGACTTCATCATTTTTTATTTTTGATACAATCTCTGTAACTGTATATTCTTTAACTACAGGAGTTGAAGTTTTTATAACAAAAAAATATACAACTAAAAACAAGATTGGCACCAAATACACTAGATATGCTTTAGTTTTTTATTCACGTTTTTCCTCCTATTACTCTCTATTTATAAACTTCTTCTTTTAGAGAAATTATATATGGTAAATTCCTATATGATTGATTATAATCTAATCCATAACCAACAATAAAGTCATTTGGAACCGCAAAACCTACAAAATCGCCTGATATTTCAACAAGTCTTCTTTCTGGTTTGTCTAACATACTTGCAATTTTAACAGTTTTAGCTCCTCTTTCTTTGAAATAATTTAAAAGATATTTTAAAGTTTTTCCTGTATCGATAATATCTTCAACAATCAAAATATTTTTTCCAGTAACATCCGCTTCTAAATCTTTAATGATTTTTACAACCCCACTTTCGGATGAATTACCATAAGATGAAATAGCCATAAAATCTATTGAAATAGGTAGATTTATATATCTTATTAAATCTGCAAAAAACAATGTAGAACCTCTTAAAATTCCAACTACCACAAGTTCAGATTCATCATTTTCATAGTGTTTAGTTATTTCTTTACCAAGATCTTCAACTCTATTTTTAATAGTTTTTTCATCAAATAACAAATCCTTCATATCTGACTTTACGACATTATCTAATCTCTCCATAAATTCTCCTTTGATAAAACTTTAATTTTTATAATATCATCTTTTCCATCAACCAAATATCTATTAGATCTTCTAGTATTTGGAATCCAAACAATAGTATTATCTATTTCAAAAATAGGAATATTATTTCTAATTTCTTTACTTATTTTTTCATCAATAAATATATCTTTTAGTTTTTTCTTTCCAAATTCAAATTCTAAAAAATCTCCATTTTTTCTATTTCTAATTTTTAAAGATTTTAGATATTTTTTATTTATGAAAAGCAAATTCTTATTTTGTTTTAAATTTGTAAATTCATCAAAATTCGACTGCTCTATAATTATATCAAAAAATCTTGTAGAATACAAAGAAAAATCCAAATTTTCATAATAAAAATCTGTTTCTACACTTTCATTAATATTTTTATCAAAAATGAGAAGTTTATCATATTCAATTTTAAAAATTACATTTTTAATTTCTATATATTTACCCGTTTTTGAAAAAATCAAATTATCAATTTCTTCAATTATTTTAAAATTTATTCCATCTGGATCTTTACTTATAAATTCAAAAAATTCTCTATACATAATATTTCTAAAAGACCTAGACTGAAGTTTTAACTTTTCAATATAAACAAGTATTTTATCTTTACTAAATTCCCACAACAAACCTTCTTTTGATAAAATATATTCTCTTGAAATTGTACTAAAATCAAAAGCAATATTTGATAATCTCGAAAGCGCATCAGGAATTTTAGGATTATATTCATTTTGAAGAATTGGAAATAAATTTAGTCTAATTTTATTCCTTAAATACATATCTTCAAAATTAGTTTTATCATCAACAAAAGGTATATTATTTTTTTCAATATATTTCTCTATTTCTTCTCTTGAAAAATCTAAAATTGGTCTTATTAAATCTCCTCTTTCAGATTGTATTCCTATTAGTCCATTAATGCCAGTTCCTCGTAGAATTCTCATCATAACAGTTTCTGCCAAATCATTTTTATTATGTGCAGTTGCTATATAATCAAGATTCTCAACTCTTTTTATTTCATCAAAAAATTTATATCTTAAAAATCTTGCTCCTTCTTCAGTTGACAATTTATTTTCATTAGAATAAAGGAGAACATCTTCCTTTTTGGAATAAAATTTCAATCCATATTTTTTGCATTGAGATTTAACAAATTCTTCATCTCTGTCAGCATCATCTCTTAAAGAATGATTAAAATGACAAACAACTAAATATAATTTTAACTCATCCTTAAAATAACTAAACAAATCAAGCATAGTCATAGAATCTTTACCACCCGATACAGCAAGTAAAATTCTAGAACTTTCTATACCATAGCTTTTTAATTTTTTAAAAATTCTTTTCTCATAAAAATTAAAAAACCGAGCAAAAACTCGGTCCCCTTTCTTCACTAAATCAAACTAATCATTATCTTTATACTTTACAACTATCTCGTCTTTTTCAACCATTTTAAGTTTTTCTCTAGCAACTTTTTTTATAAATTCTTCACTATCAACTTTTTGAAGATTTTCTTTAGCCTCTCCAATCTCAGAGTTTAATTTATCTTTTCTTTCTTGTAAAGTTTGAATTTTATTATTCAATCTGTTCTTTTCTTTGACTTGATAAACATAAGTCTTTCCAAAAACTATACATAAAACAAGAAATATTAAACTGTAAACTCGAATTCGACCCTTATTTCTTTTATTCATCAAGTCATCACTCCCATCTAACATAGATTATATAATAAAATATATAATTTTTCAATACTTTTAAAGATTTTCATACATTTTTTGTGAATCTTCTTTCTTTTGACTGTCAGTTATATCTAAAACTCTAATTTTAACTTCAGAATTTCCAAATTTCAAATCTATAACATCTCCAACTTTGACTTCATCGGATGGTTTCATAGGCTTTCCATTTCTAAAAACTCTTTCTTTTTCACAAGCCTCTTTTGCAACAGTCCTTCTCTTTATAAGTCTTGAATTTTTTAAAAATTTATCAATTCTCATTAAATATTATACTCCAACACAGCATCTATTTGATAGTCTTTATTTTTTTCTCTACCTTTTAAGTCTGTTAACTCCATTAAAAATTGCATTGAAACAACTTCTGCACCTTGTGATTCTATTAATTTTGCACAGGCATTAATTGTTCCACCCGTAGCAAGTAAATCATCCACTATTGCTACTCTATCACCAGCTTTTAAAGAATTTTTACATATTTCAAGTACATCTGTTCCATATTCTAATGCATATTCATAAGAAACAGTTTCTCCAGGTAATTTTCCAGGTTTTCTAACTGGAATAAACCCAATATTTAAAGCATAAGCAACAGCAGATCCAAAAACAAATCCTCTTGCTTCAGGTCCAACAATATAATCTATATTTCTATTTTCTAAATTTTTTTTCATAATATTTACAGCTTCTTTAAAAGCTTCTGCATCACTAATTAATGTAGTTATATCTTTAAAACTGATTCCTTCTTTAGGAAATCCTTCAATAACTCTTATTTTTGATTTTAAATCCATAATTTCCTCCTAAAATTTTGCTGGCTACTCATTATATAACATTTTTAAATTTTTTGCAATGATTTAGGACAATATATCAAATTTAAAATATTTTTCGGTAATACTTAATCATTATATTTTAATAAATCTTCCTGTAATTGCAACAGTCCAAGTCTTCCCAAATGTGTAGCATCTTTAAAGAAATATTTTGTATAAGAATATTTACTATAATCTATCAAATTTACATTATTCTTTTCAGAAATTTCTCTAATTCTCTTATAGTAGTATTCTATCTCATCTTGAGGAACACCAGTATAGTCCGCCCAATGTCCTTGAAGTGGAACTAAAATTAAATTTACCTTGAATCCTAAATCCTTAGCGACATCTAAAAATAATTGTAAATCACCATATTCTTCTTCACTTCTATACTTAGTGTTTTTAGCTGATCCCTTAAATTTATCAAAATTTTTCTTAAAGTTTTTATCAAAATATTTATTATACATAAAAAATTTGTTTTCATTTGATTCTTCTTTGGCTGTTTCTAATGCTTCTTTTCTTAACTGATCCCAATCAAATTCTTTAGGTGCTTTTTTATCATTAACACTATCATCTCTATGGTATGATTTTAAAAATTTGCTGTTTGCAATTAATTTATATTTTTCAGCATTAGCTTGATTTATGGCATTGTCAACTGGGTTATCTCTCTTTAATCCTTCTACCATTCTAGTTACAATAGAATTATTTTTTGAAAGCTCTAAAATTCTATCATATATTTTTTCTTTAGTTTCTTTAGAAATTTTTTCACTCTTATATAAATTATATAAATGGTCTATTGAAAACCTTGGTTGAAATGCTTCAGGACTTAATCCATGCTTTTCAAACCATTGCATAGACAATATTAAATTAACAGTCTTTACAGGTGATTTTTCGCCAATAGAACCTAAAGTTATAGCTTGAATTAAAGATTGATAAAATCCTTCTCCAATTTGCATAATATTCTTATCAGAATAATCTAATAAGTGTTTTGGATGTTCTTTCCAATCACTAGTTACTATAAGTTCAGAAGATCCTAAAAGTATAATAGTGCCCTTTCCTATATTTTTTGTAATTGCATCATGAGATTTATATTTATTTGGAGAGTCATTATATCTTATAGAATTATTTTTAACTGTTAATTCATCAAATTCGTTTTTCTCCCTGTTAGTATAAAAATGTAAAAATGTAAAAGAAATAATTACTGATAAAATTACCGATACTGCTAATGCTTTTAATCTTTTCATAAACGCTCCTAAAATTTAATATATAAAATGTTCCAATATAATATTCAATTAATAAATAAAAAATTATAGATTTTTTAAAAGTTTAAATATAATAAAAATTTTAAAAAATCCATAAAAATTCTCTAATAAGTTTATAACACAAACTTTAAACTAAACTAAAAATATAATATAAAATATTATATATCTATCGCACGATTAATATTATAACATAAAATTTATAAAAATAAAAAACTTTAGCTAAATTTATACTACATTATTTATTATGACGATATATTACAAAAATGACTTATGTTGATAATAAAAAACTACTATGATATAATTTATTCAAATACTAAAATACTTTTCTTATTCTTAATATTTTAGATGAAAAAACATAAAAATATAGTTTATTGTTTAAAAAACTATATAACAATTTTTAGGAGTGCTTATGAAAAGATTAAAAGCATTAGCAATTTCATTTATTTTGTCTATTTTTCTTTCTTCATTTATATTAACATCATATTCTAAAAATATTGATAAAGATATAACTGTAAAAAATAATAGTATAAAATATAATACTCTATATTCAAAATATAATTCTTACGATGTATTAACAAAAAATATAGATGAAAATACAATTTTACTTATGGGTTCTTCTGAACTTGTTGCTACTTTAGAAAATGAAGAACATCCAAGACAACTATTAGATTATTCTGATAAGAATATCATGCAAATCGGTGGTGGCCATTATCAAAGCTTATTACAATCAATTGTTCTAGGTTCTATCGGAAGTGACATTCCTGTGAAAAAAGTTAATCTAATAATATCAATGCAATGGTTTGAAAAAAATGGTATAGCAAAAGAAGCATTTGAAAGTAGGGTTTCTTTAGATCACCTTTATCATTTCTTTGGTAATAAAAATATTTCCAATAGTACTAAAGAAAAAATGTACAACAGAATAAAAAATTTAACGGATTCAGCAAGTTTTATAAATTCGACTTTAGATAATATCTTTTCACCTAAATTCTTTAACAATCTTATTAATCCTATTTTTAAGTATAAATATAACTTACAGGAAAAGAGGAATTTCGTTAAAAAATATAAATATGATAGCTCAGTAAATTGTAGAAAATTCAATGGACTCAATTGGGATGTTCTAGAAGAAAAAGCTATTGAAAGAGCAAAAAAAGAGACAGATAATAATAAGTTTTATATAGAAAATGAATATTATAACGAATATATAAGAAATGATTTAAAAAAATACGAAGGCTATATGAATAAACAAAGCTATTCTGAAAGTCCTGAGTATGAGGATTTAGAATTATTCATTAATGTTGCTAAAGAACTTGGTTACGAAGTTAATTTGATAATGATTCCATTACAAGGTTACTGGGCAGATTATACTGGAATTTCTAAGACATCAATAAGTGAATATTATGATAAAATAAAAAAATAGCATCTGAAAATGAAGTCCAGCTTACAGATTACAGTATGTATTCTTATAAACCATATTTTTTCAAAGATATAATGCATTTAGGAAGATTAGGTTTTTTACAATTACAAAAAGATTTACTAGAAAATGAAGATTAAAAAAATAAGGAGTAACATATAGCAGTTACTCCTTTTTTGTAATGAATTTCTATAAATAATAATTATTTATTCTAATCCTTAAATATTATTTTAAAAATTACTATATATAAATTCTTTTACAACATTAAAATCATATAATATACAAAATATTATTAGTGAGGTAATCATTATTGTATAAAACACAACTCTAAATAAGAATTCTTTTGTTTCTTTTTTTACCATAATCTACCTCCTATTACTCGTAAAATGTAAACAAATTTTTCTGAGAATATAAAGAACCCAAACATAACCAAATTAAAAGTTATAAAAATAGATGTGTATTCAAACCATTTTTTGTTTTTATTATTTTTATAAAATTTAGTCTTTTGAAATAGTTCTGTAAATGCAAGAATAACTCCATGATACAATCCATATAAAAGATAACTGAAGTTTAACCCATGCCAAATACCCATTACTGTCATATTTATTACATAGGCAACCATAGCAGTAGTTAGCGAACTTTTAAAAGTTTTTCTCTTAAACATTGCAAAAACTAATCTACTAAAAATAAAATCTCTAAACCAATGTGATAAACTAATATGCCATCTATTCCAAAAGTCTTTCATATCTTTTGCCAAAAACGGTTTATTAAAGTTCATCGGAGTTTCAATTCCAAAAATTTTACTAACTCCAACAGCCATTAAGCTATACCCTGCAAAATCAAAAAACAAATAAAAACCATATAAATACATATAAGTTAATAGATTAGGAATTGTATATCTCATTTCAGAAATAACATTGATTTTATCATAAAGCAGTTGAGATAAAATCATTTTATAAACTAGACCTTGTAATATATACTCTATTCCTTTACCTAACTTATCTAAATACTCAGACCTACTAACTGTAGTTTCCAAATCTTTAAAAAATCGTCTACTTCTATCAATTGGACCTGATGCAAGGGTTGGAAAAAATATCATAAAAGATAAATAGTCAACAAATTTCACTTCTTTTATTAAATTATCTTTAATTTCTATAAGTATTTGCATTACTTTAAAAGTTATATATGATATTCCTAAAAAACCTAATTTATAATTAATTTTCGTAAATGGTAATAAGCGAACCAAAATAAGTGGTAATAAACTTAAAAATACAAATATAGAAACTTTTCCAAAATTTTTCTCTATTTTAAGTTTTAAATATATTTTTATTAATAAAAATTCATATAGTATAAAAATAATTAACGAGATAAGAGAATTTATTTTTTTTGAATATACTAAAAAGCAAAAAACTAGAGATACCCCTAAGATATAGTATTTACTTTTCTTTTCTCTAATACCTAAAATAATCGCAGGTATAGATACCAAAATAAATACTAACCAGAAATTTAATCCACTAAAAAACTCCATTTTTACTTCCTACTGCTTAAAAATTCAATTATTTTATTTGGAGTATTAACAACTTCCTTATCTAATTCCATTATTCCTAAAGTTATTCCCAATCTTTCTTCAACTTCAACAATAAATCTAACAAGTCCTAGAGAATCCATTAGACCTTCTTCAAAGATATTTAAATCAGGTGTGTCTCTTAAATCCTCTTCACAAATGTCTTCTAAAATTTCAAAAACTTTTTCTTCCATAATAATCTCCCTATCTATTTTCTATTATTTTCTTCAATTCTTTTCTATCAACTTTTCCATTATTATTCATTGGTAATTTTTCCAAAAATCTAAATTTTTTGGTATCATATAACTTGGAATATATTTTTTTAACTCTGCCTTTAAAAATTTTGCATACTCTTTTTCATCAGAAACATTTTTACTTACAACAAATGCTGTAATACTCTTTACTTTATTGTCTGAATCATAATTTGGCAATGCACAACAAGAGCTTATTCCACTAATATTTAAAAGATTGCTTTCAATATCTCCAAGTTCAATTCTATAACCATTTAATTTAACCTGAAAGTCTTTTCTATTTGAGAAAAATAAATTACCGTCCTTATAATATCCTAAGTCCCCTGTTTTATAAGCTCTTTCATTATTATCTGTAGTAAAAAAACTTTTTCAGTTTGAATAGGATTCTTATAATATCCGCTACTTACTGTATCTCCTATTATTACAATCTCACCAATTTCTCCATCACCAAGAATTTTTTCGTCATCTCTAATTTCAATTCTACTTCCATTTTTAACATCTCCAAGTGGAAGTATATCAAATTTTTCTAAAACTTCATCTGTAATTAAAATATCAGTAACACATACTGTTGACTCAGTCGGCCCATAAGTGTTAATTATTTTTGCATTTGGAAATCTCTTTTTTAATCTTTGTGCTGTTTTTTTAGTAAGAACTTCTCCACAGAACAGAAAATATTCAATATTCTTTATATTATCAGAATTAAATTCCTGTAAGGATAAACACATGTCTACAAACGAAGGTGTAGAAACCCAATTTGTAATTCCAGATTTTTCTAAATTTTCATAAAGTTTATAAAAATCTTGTTGTTTCTCCTTAGTTATAGCAAATAAAGTAGATTCTGAATATAAAGATAAATATAAATCCATTACTGATAAATCAAATGAAAAAGGTGCTTGATTTAAATAAACTTTATTTTTTTCATTTCCTACAACATTGTGAATCCAACCAATATAATTATTTAAATTATCATATGTAATCTGAACACCTTTAGGTTTTCCAGTACTTCCGGATGTAAAAATTATATAAACTATATCTTCTGGTTCAATTTTATATAGATTTTCATTTGAAATATCATCATATTTTTCATCATCAATAATATCTAAAATATCTTTTCTGTTTAAAACGCTAAATTTTTTATCAACATCAAAATCCTCTGTAAAAATAGAAAATTTTGAATCAGTAACAGTCAACACATCTTCAACCCTATTTCTAGTAAAAGATATATCCATCGGACAATAAGGATGTCCTGATTTTGTACAAGCTAAAAAGCTAACTAACATTAAAAAATCTTTATGCCCATAAACTGCAATTGCATCTTTATTCCCAATCCCAAAATTTTTCAGAATATATTTTGCAAGTCGATCTGAATATAACATAAGTTCCTTATATGTAATGGATTTATCATCACATATATAGGCAATTTTTCCCGAACTTTTATAACTATTAAAAATTTCTAAATACCCCACAAAAAATCCTCCCAATCATAATAAATTATAAAGTTAATCTCGCCACAATAGTAATCGTTTTATTTTACTTATAATTTAATATATATAATTCATACAATATTATTAAAATATCAAACTCAATTTCAGATAAAACATATCACTACTAAGCATACATATTTTATAATAGTAACTTTAAATAAAACTAAAATACTAAATACATTAGCAATAATTATTATCCTATAAAATATATTATAACAAAATTATAAGAAAAACAAAAGACTGAAACTACAACTATAAACAAATATTTCAACTTTTTTATATAAAAAATATATTATTTTAATAAAAAATATATTATTGCAAAAAAATACTGATGTATCTAAACATCAGTATAAAATATTTTTTAAACAGCTGCTACTGCTTCAATTTCTATTAAAGCGTCTTTTGGTAATTTAGCAACTTGAACTAATGCTCTGGCTGGTTTATGATTACCAAAGAATTCAGCATATACACCATTAATTGCTTCAAAGTCATTCATATCTTTTACAAAAACATTAACTTTAACAATACTTTCTAAATTTCCCCCACCTGCTTTAATAATTTCTAAAACATTTGTTAAACTAGCAAGTGTTGCTGCCTTTATTTCAGTTTGTAATTCTCCGTTTGTAATTGGTAATTGTCCAGAAACAAATATTAAATTACCAACTTTTCCAGCTTGTGAATAAGGTCCAATTGCTGCTGGAGCCTTATCAGTTTTTAAAAATCCTACGCTCATTTTCTTACCTCCTAAATCTATGCCCACAATCTTTCAAGATTGTAATAGCTTCTATAATCTTCTGTCATAATATGAACTATAATTTCTCCACAGTCCAATAAAATCCAATTTCCATCTTTATATCCTTCTGTACTTAAACAGTCCATATTATTCTTTTTAATTGGAACTCAATTTCATCGCAAATAGCTTGATTGTGATTAACTACACTTCCAGTTGCGATTACAAAATATTCAGCAATAGATGACTTACCTTTTAAATCAATACTTACAACATTTTTTGCAATCTTATCATCCAATGCTTTCAATATAATATCAAGTTTCTCCATAATATCACCTCATATTTACTAAATAATCTCTTGCTTTAATTGACAAGGGATGAATTTTTTGAGATTTTTTTTCTAAATATTCAAAACTATCGTTTAAAAATTTTATTATAGCTTTGTCAATATCATAATCTGCAATTTTTCTAAGTTCATCAACTGTATCATACTCTCTATTAGGCTCAATTTTATCTGAAATAAATAAAATCTTTTCAATTAAAGACATATTCTCTCTCGCTGTTGTATGATAACGAACCGCTGAAATTATTTCATTATCAAAGATACCATATATATCTTTACAAACAGCTGAACCTATTGGTGCATGTTGAATTTTTGGATTATTTTTTTCTTCAACATCCAATATTATATCAGAATTTAGCTTTTTATTCAACATATAATATTCTTCTAGGTTCTTTGCACAATCATGAACAAGACCACTTAAATAAGCCTTATTTTCATCAGCCTTATAAATTTTCGCAAGCCTTCTACAATAATCTGCTACTCTTAAAGAATGTTCATATCTATTCTTTGTAAGTTTTTCTTTTAAATCTTTTTTAATCTTTAGTATATCAAAATAATTAAGTTCTTCATAAATATAATTACTTACTTTTTCAGGCACAAGATATTTTATAGATTTTTTTTCATTAATTCTGTTCCTAATTTCGGTAGATGAAATAGAAATAACAGAATTTTTAATTATATTAATATCGTATTTTTCAATTATCTCTTTATTTTTTCTAAAATAAAATTATAATCGTATTTTCTAAGAAAAACTATTACTGAAGTAAGCTCTAAAAGTTTTTCATATTTATACCAAGACCTTATATTTAAAAACTCGTCATCTCCCATTATGAAATAAAATTTATCTTCTCCATTGTAAAAATTTTCACTAATGGTATTATAAGAGTAATGAACTTTTGTAGAGTCATTTTCTACAAGAGAAATTTCAAAATTCTCATTATCTTCTAAAGCTAATCTTAACATATCAACTCTTGCATCAAAAGTGAACTTATCGACAGCCTTATGTGGAGGATTTGCATTCGGGAGAAAAACTATCTTATCAAGTCCCGTTTCTAGCAAACAATCCTCTGCAATTTGTAAATGTCCGTTATGAATAGGTGAAAAGCTTCCACCAAAAATTCCAATTTTTTTCATTATTCTGGTAACTCTATTCTATTTTCATCTTTTCTTTTTCTTCTGTAAATAACAAATTTGTTTCCAATATGTTGAACAAACTCTGCTCTAGTTTTTTGTAAAACTAAATCTACTGTTTCTTTATTATCGTCTAAATTGTTATTTAGAATTTTAATTTTTATAAGCTCTCTTTTCTCTAAAGCCAAATCTAGTTGTCTAATAGTTTCATCATTAACTCCATACTTGCCTATATTCATAATGGGTTCCATAGAGTGAGATAATGACTTTAGAAATGCTCTTTGTTTTGGATTTATCATATTTTCTCCTTATTATTCAAAAAATTCAAATTCCATTTCTCCAATTACAATGGATTGACCTTCTTTTACACCTTTTTGTTTTAATTCTTCAATTACTCCCTTATCAGTTAAAACTTTTTGGAAATATTTTAAAGAATCATAATCTTCAAAATTTGTTATATAAACTAGATAGTCAATGAGAGGTCCTTCAACATAGAATGTTCCGTCTTCACTATAAATTTCATAAGCCTCTTTTTCAACTTCTTCTATATATTCATAATCTTCATCAAAAGTTTCATAATCAATTTCAATTTTTGATAATTCATCAAATATTTTATATTTTAATTCCTTTACTCCCATTTGAGTAACAGCAGAAATTTCCAATACTGTTCTATCTTTAAAATATTCTTTTACTCTTTTTAAATTCTCATCAGAAGTAAGTAAATCTATTTTATTTGCAACAATTATCTCTTTTTTATTTTTAATATTTTCATTATAAAGCTCTAATTCCTTATAAATTGTATTATAATCTTCAATAGGATCTCTTCCTTCAATTCCAGAAACATCTAAGACATGTACTAAAAGTCGTGTTCTTTCAACATGTTTTAAAAATTCAAAACCAAGTCCAATTCCCTCGCTAGCCCCTTCAATAAGACCAGGAATATCAGCTATTACAAATGATTTATTTTCTTCAACTCTACAAACTCCTAAATTAGGTTCTAATGTTGTAAAATGATAATTTGCAATCTTAGGTTTTGCATCACTTAAAACAGAAAGCAAAGAAGATTTTCCAACATTTGGAAGACCGACAAGTCCAACGTCTGCAATTAGCTTTAATTCTAATTTTATAGTTCTTTCTTCACCCTTTGTTCCAGGTTGTGCAAAACGAGGTGCTTGTCTTGTACTT
This sequence comes from Parvimonas sp. oral taxon 110 str. F0139, assembly GCF_000214475.1. Classification (GTDB taxonomy): domain Bacteria; phylum Bacillota; class Clostridia; order Tissierellales; family Peptoniphilaceae; genus Parvimonas. The sequence continues at coordinate 560,733 of NZ_AFII01000001.1, forward strand.
GTGGCAAATCTTGCATTTCCCTTTCCACCTCGGCCACCTTTAGCAACTATAAATTCATCATCTTTAACTTTAAAATCATGAATAACCCTATTAGTTTCAAAATCCTTAATTAATGTACCAACAGGGACTTTTACGATTAAATCTTCTCCTTTTTTTCCATATTGTTTTTTTGTTTTTCCATTTTCTCCATTTTGAGCAAAGTAATGTTTTTTATATCTGAAATCCATAAGAGTTCTTACACCTTCATCTGATATAAAAATTACACTTCCGCCATCTCCTCCGTCGCCACCGTAAGGTCCACCATCAGGTTCATACTTCTCTCTTCTAAAAGAAACACAGCCATCTCCACCTTTACCGGCCTTTAATTCTATTTTTGCAATATCTATAAACATATTAACCTCTTTTTCTTATTTAATTTTAAAAAAGATTGAAAGCTCAATCTTTTTTTAATGACAAGCTCATAATTATTTTTCATAGTTTTTAAAAATTTCTTTATAAGCTCTAATTCTATTTTCTTTATCCGCAAAAACATCTGAACCTGAAACTATCAAATCTGCTCCAGCTTCAATAACATCTTTAACATTTGTGCTTTTTACACCACCATCAACTTCAACTATAACATTTAAATTTCTTTCTCTTATTTTTGCTTTTAAATTTTTTATTTTATCAATAGCTGAAGGAATAAAACTTTGCCCACCAAAACCTGGATTTACACTCATAATTAAAACTAAGTCCAAATCTTCTAATACATAATCTAAAACTTCAATATTAGTTGCAGGATTTAAAGAAACTCCAGCTTTCATTCCTAGTGATTTGATATAAGAAATAGTTCTATGAAGATGTTTACAAGCCTCATAATGTACAGTTAAAATTTCTGCTCCTGCATCCTTAAAGTTTTGAACATATCTATCAGGGTCTTCTATCATCAAATGAACATCAAAAACCATATTTGTTAAAGGTCTTAACTGTTTAATTATCATTGGTCCAAAAGAAATATTCGGAACAAATATTCCATCCATTACATCTAAGTGTAAATACTTAACTCCATTTTTGTCTAATACTTCTATTTCAGATTTTAAATCTGTAAAATCAGCTGATAACAATGATGGTGATAATTCTAACATTTAATACCTCCTATTTTTTAGATATTCATTTAAGTAAAAGATATAACTGTCATATCTACTTTTACTTATACTTCTACTTTCTAATTTTGATTTTACATAACAATCCGGTTCATTGATATGTTTGCAGTCAGAAAACTTACATTTAGAGCCAAATTCAAATTCTACAAATGCATCTCTAATTTGAACTTCACTATCTATAAATTTAGTAAGATCAAGAGAAGTAAAACCAGCCGTATCAATGATGAATGAGTTATCAAAAAATTCATATAAAGTAGCAGCTCTTGTTGTATGTTTACCCCTTTTTGTCTTATTACTTATATCTCCAACCCAAATATTATAATCTGGATTTAAAAAATTTAAAATTGTACTTTTTCCAACTCCTGAAGCACCTGTAATAACTGAAATTTTATCTTTACAAATCTCTTCAAATAATTTTCTATTGTCTAAACTAATGCTATTAAAAATTATCTTATAACCAAGTTTATCATAAATGTTTCTAAAATTAATTTCTGTTTCTTTATCAATTAAATCACACTTATTCAAACATAAAATTATTGGAATTTTCATTACTTCATAGTACATTATATATCTATCAATAATTTTATATGAAATTTCTGGGTCTTTTAAAGAAAAAACTATTATAGCTTGGTCTACATTTACAACTGGAGGTCTTAAAATTTCATTTTTTCTATCAAAAACTTCAACTATACATGCTGTATTATCAGCAAAAATTTCAATTTTAACATTATCTCCAACCATTGGAGTAAATTTTTGTTTTCTAAAAACTCCTCTAGCTTTTGACATATATCTACCAGTTTTAGTTTTTACATAATATAAATCTTTTGAAATATCAAATATAACGCCAATTTCAAACATATTAATTCTCACCTGATAAAATAAGTTCTCCATTTACATAAATATTAAATTTTTCACTAGATTTTGCTTTTATATTTATTGTTAGCTTTCCGCCACCTGTAACCATGGTTTTTTCATATAACTTTGTTTCACCGTTTTCTGTATTTTTTGTTACCATTAAAAGATAATTCTTGTCTGGTTCATTTATTGTATACTTTTTAGTAACGGAATCAGCTTCACTATAAGAAGTCAAGTTTAACACATTGTCCTTAGTTGTCTTTCCTGAACTTACAACAATATCAATTTTAGTAGATGCATCAACTTTTACACCTTTGCCATAAGATTGCCAAATTACAGTTCCCGCTTTTTGTGAATCAGCTTTTTTCTCTGTTTTACCAACAGCAAGTCCGCTATCATACAATGCCTTTATTGCATCAGCTTCAGTTTTCCCAATCAAATCTGGAACTTCTACCTTTTTATCTTCTTTTCCTCTACTTACTACAATATCAATTTTAGTTCCTTTTTCAACTTCATCACCATAGTTTACACTTTGACTTATTACTTTATTTTCATCAACTTTATCGTCATATTTTCTTTCAACTTTACCCAATGCCAAATTGCTCTTTTTTAATAGCTCTTCAACTTTTTCAAACTCAACATTTGATAAATTAGGAACAATTGTTTTATTCTTACCTACACTTACAGTCAATTCAACATTCGTTCCTTCTTTTGCTTCAGCATTTGGTGCTGGCGATTGTTGAACAATTTTTCCAGCTTCAACAGAATCATCATTCACAGTTTTTACTATAAGTCCATTAAGTTTCTTTTCTTTTAACACTCTAATAGCTTCATCTTTATCCAATCCAGTTACTGGAGGTACTTTAACAGTATTAGTAGCTTTATTAGAAACAGCTAATCTATATATAAAGAATACGGATGCGACTATAAGTAAAGCTAATACAACATAAGTTATACTATAATCGAAAATCCCCTTTTTCTTTTTTAGTTGTTCTCTGTTTTTATTATTATTTTTTATAATAGGTTTATTAAAATCATTTTGCTTATCAGCCTTATACACAGATTCTCTATAAAAAGCTCTATCGGTATTATCATTAAATGTAGCTCTTTGATTACTTCCTACATTCTTATCTTCTAAAGCTTTTATAAGACTTTCTGCACTTTCAAATCTATTTTCTGGATTTTTTTCCATACATTTTACAATTATAGAATTTAGCCAAGGTTCTAAATTTGGAACAAGTCTAATTGGTTCAACTAATGGTTCATTTATATGTTGCATTGCTATTCCAACTGCATTATCTGTATCAAAAGGAACTCTTCCTGTAACCATTTCATACATAACAACACCTAAAGAATAAATATCTGATTTTTCGTCAATAAATTTTCCCTTTGCTTGTTCAGGTGAAATATAATGCACAGTTCCAAGTACAGAAGAAGTATAAGTTATAGTTGAACTTGTAGCAATTCTTGCTATACCAAAATCTGTAACTTTAACATTTAAATTTTCATCAATAATAATATTATGAGGTTTGATATCTCTATGTATTATATGATGTTTATGAGCACAATCTAAAGCATTGGCTATCTGCTTAGAAATAGCAACAACAGCATTTGAATTTAATCTGCCCTTATCCTTTATTAATTCATTTAAAGTCTTACCTTTAATATATTCCATTACAATATAGTTAAAAGTCTTGCCATCTTCTATATGTTGACCTACATCGTAAATTTTAACTATATTTTGATTGTTTAAATTAGCAACAGATTGAGCTTCTATAACGAATTTTTTTATAAATTCTTTATCTTCAAGATATTGTTCCTTCAAAACTTTAACGGCAACAATTCTTTTTAAATAAATATCCTTAGCTTTATATACAATGGCCATCCCGCCAATTCCAACTTTTTCAATTACCTCATATCTGCCATTTAAAATTGATCCTAACATAAAATCTCCTCATCATTTTTAAAAATTCCAACAGTAACATTATCTCTTGCTAATCCACTTTTAACAGTAGATATAATATTATCAACCATTTCTTTTGCACTGTATTTAAAGTCTATCATTTCTGAAATTTCGTCATCATCAAGTTCATTTGTAAGTCCATCAGAACAAACAAGTAAAATATCTTTTGGCTTAATTTTAATAGATTCAACATCAACTTCAACATGTTTTTCCATTCCAATTGCTCTCAGAATAGAATTCTTATCATTATAATTTTTCACTTCTTCTTCAGTTAATGCACCACTTGAATATAAATATTGAACTAAAGAATGATCTTTTGTTAACATTCTAAAACTTTCGTCTTTAATATATATTCTACTATCTCCAACATGTCCGAAGTATAAAGTATTACCATCTATCAAAAGAACTTCTAAAGTTGTTCCCATTACTTTTTTAGAAATTTCTTCTTCTCCAGAATTTATTTCTAAATTAAGCTCATAAATAACTTTATTAGCTTCACAAAAAGCATCTATTAATAGGAGAGAATATTCGGAATATAGTTTATAATTATTTTTTATATAATTCATAACTATACTTACTGCACGACTTGATGCAATTTCTCCATTATCATGTCCTCCTACACCATCCGCTAAAATTAGAATATTTAGTTTTTCAAATTTTTCAAAAAGAAAATTGTCCTCATTATTTTCTCTAACATTTCCTTTATCCGAATTCATATAAAAAGACATAAAACACTCCTTTAAAATATCCTTTATGAAAACCTATAATTTTCATAAAAGTATTATATTCTAAATATCTTAATAAGTCAAGTTTTGTTTTTTAAAATGTTGATATTTCAATATTCTATTTTTAAAAATCAATTCTAAATTACAATATAATTTACCTACATTAGACATTTATTTAAAAATTTTTTACAAATAATTGAATTTTTTAATCTAATTAATTATTATTTTACAAATGACAATTTTGAATATAAGTAATTAATTATATACTAAAAAGGCAACCTAATTATTTATGGTTGCTTTTTTATACATAATATTATTTCAACAATTCAATAGCTTTTTTTAATTGTTCATCATCCTTTAAATGTTCTATTCCAGTTTTAGAATAATTCTTTTGTTCAACTTTATAATCAGGCTCTAACCCAACTTTGTGTATTTTAGTTCCATTAGGTCCAAAATACTCAGCAATGGTCATCTTTATTCCTTCAGATTTTCCTCCATTATTTATTGGGAAAATAGATTGAATTATTCCTTTTCCAAAAGATTTTTCTCCAACCAATGTAGCTTTCTTATTATCATGAAGAGCAACACTTAAAACCTCAGAAGCTGATGCTGAACCTTTGTTAATTAAAACTACTATTGGAATATCTGTTCCTTTTCCTGTAGCTTTTTCAACAGTTTCTTTTCCTTTACTATCTACAATTTTCATAATTGTAGATTCAGGTAAAATTTTATCAGCAACTTGCTTAACAGATGTCAATAGCCCTCCTGGGTTATTTCTAAGGTCAATAATTAAAGATTTTGCTCCTTTACTCAAGCCATCATCAATAGCCTTTTCAAAGTCAGTACCTGTTTTTTCAGCAAAGTTAGTAATTTGAACATATAAAATCCCATTATCTAAAAGTTTTGAATTTACAGATTCCGTAGTTATTTCTTCTCTCTTTAATGTGAAATCTATTATCTTTTCTTCAGAGTCTACAATTCTTTTAACTGTAACTTTGACCTCAGTACCAATTTCTTCATTACCTCTCATAAGTTTAACAGTTGACTCTAAATCATTCTTCTTTATTTCCTCATCATTGACTTTTACTATAATATCTTCTGCTTGTATCCCAGCCTTTTGGCTTGGACCACCTTTTATCGGTGCAACAACTACAATTTCTCCATTTTCATTTACACTAACTTGAACACCTATCCCAACAAATTTTCCTGTATTAGTTTTTTGAAGTTCCTTCATATCTTTTTCAGTCATATATTGAGTATAAGGGTCTCCCAAAGAAGAAAATATTGCTTTTTTAATTTCAGTATTCATTTTTTCATAATCAATATCGAAATAATACTTTTCTTTTATTGCATCAACAAAAGGTTTAAAACTACCATAATCAGAAGTTTCTTCAGTTTTAGTATTAGTAACTGATGAAACTGATGAATTTTTTCCAGCCTTGTATGATATAAATGAGCTTAAAAATATCATCAAGACCAGAAAAACCGTAAGTTTTTATTTTTTATCATATATTATTACTCCTAGTGATTCAAATATCTAAGTGGATCTACTGGTGAACCGTTATATCTAACTTCAAAATGTAAATGTGGTCCTGTTGAATTTCCTGTAGAACCTACTAGTGAAATAACTTGTCCTTTACTTACTTTTTGTCCAGCTCTTACAACCAAGCTTGAATTATGTCCATATACAATAACAATATTATTTGTATATTTAATCATAACAGCATTACCATAACTTCCATTCCATCCTGCTGAAATAACTACACCATCTGTTGCAGAGTAAACAGGAGTTCCTGTTGGAGCAGGAATATCAATTCCTCTATGTCTTTCTCCACCTTGACCAATTGGCGCATTTCTCCATCCAAATGGACTTGAAATTCTATAATATCCACTTAAAGGCCACATCATCTCTCCATTTGATGGACGAGAAGTTATCTTGCCTTCATCAATATCTTTTTGAATTTTCTTTTCGTTTATTCCTCTTAAAATATCTGCTTTTACTTTTTCTTCAAAGCTTATATTTGCATTTAGATTTTTAACTTTATTTTGTAATTGATCAATTTCTGATTTTGTATATTCAATATTTTGTTCCAATTTAGCAATAAGTTGTTTATTCTTTTCAACTTCTTCAGTATAAGCTTGATACTTTACTTCCATTTCTTTTTTCTTAACTACTTTTTCTTCTTTTCTTGCTTCTAATTCTTCTTTTTCTTTTTCCAAAGCAACTTTATCATTCTTCAAACTTGTAATTAATTTCTTATCATAATCAGCAATTGATTGCATCATAAAATATCTTGAAATAAAATCTCTTATATCTGATGCAGAGAACAAAACTTCAATAGAATTTAAATCTTTATTACCATACATTACACGAACTCTTTTCTTAAAAAGTTCTTGATTTTCTGTAATTCTATCTTCTAAGATTGTTATTTTTTCTTTAGAAGCTTGAATTTCATCAGATATTTTAGATATTGCATCTTCTAACTCTGTAAGGTCTTTGTCTAACTGATCAATCTTTTTTTGTTTTTCAACAATTTCCTTGAACGCCTCATCCTTTTCAGTAGTCATATCTTGAATTGATTTCTTTTTATTTTCTAAATTCTTTTCTTGACTTTGTTTATCTTTCTTTAAATCATCTACTTTATCAGCATAAGAAATTATGCCTGAACCAAACATTGAAAACACAAGAATCCATGCTACAAATCTTCTCTTTTTCATCACAACCTCCTACACTTTCATATATTTTCTACTTGAGAATATTGATGCTAATACTCCGATACCAATGCTTATTGCAAAATATGCAATAGCTACATAAATACCAAAAACATCAACTGGTAACAAATAATTTGAGAATATATTTCCTACTCCCCAAGCAAAGCTTTCATAAATATATTTATAAATAAAGAATATTATTGTAAAAGATATTCCAGCACCAATTATACCAAGTAACATACCTTCTACGATAAACGGCCCTGTAATACTCATATTAGTTGCGCCTATGTATTTCTTAATACTTATTTCTTTTCTCCTTGCTATAACTGTTAATTTAATTGTTATCGACATTATAAAGAAACTTACCATTAATAGTACAGCAACTAATGTAATTCCTACATATTTAACCATTTCCGATACTTTTGCTATCTTATCAACAATATCTTTATAATAAACTACTTTTTCTACATCTTTAACATTATATATGCTAGATGCAACAGCATTTGAATTTTCTATATTCTCAACCTTCAATTCAAAACTTTCAGGAAGGGCAGATTCCATACCCTCTAGTAAAAATGAATTTTCTTTCCATTGTTCTTTCATTTTTGCTAAAGCTTGTTCTTTTGAAACATAGTTTACTTCTTTTACATTTTCTATTTTTTGTAATTCTTCTTTAATTTTTGCAATCCTTTCGGATGTAACTTCAGGTGTTAAAATAACATCTATTTGATCAACCTTAGTCTTCATATCTTCTACTATATTATTTGCTACAAAAACTCCAAAAGTAATTCCACCTAGAATTAAAAGCATTGAGCAAATAGATACTATTGATGCAACACTCATAGATTTATTTCTCCAAACACCTACAAATCCTTCTCCTATGGCAGAAAAAAATCTTCTAATTGAACTCATCAAAATAACCTCCACGTTCTTCGTCATTAATCATTGCGCCATGATCCATACTTATAACCCTTTTCTTAAGTTTATTAACTATATCTTTATCATGTGTAGAAACAATAACTGTTGTACCTTTAGCATTTACATCCAAAAGTAACTTCATTATATCTTCCGAAGTATTTGGATCCAAATTTCCTGTTGGTTCATCAGCAATTAAATACTTAGGTCTATTTATAAGAGCTCTTGCAATACAAACTCTTTGTTGCTCTCCACCTGATAATTGATTTGGAAATGAGTCTGCTCTATCTGACAATCCAACTAACTCTAAAATTTCAGTTACTCTTTTATTAATAACTCTTTTTGAAACTCCTAGAATTTGTAATGGATATTTTATATTGTCAAAAACAGTCTTGCCTTCTAAAAGTCTAAAATCTTGAAATACAACACCCATTGTTTTTCTAAGTTGCGGTATTTTTCTATTTCTCAACTTAACTATATTAACATTATCAACAATTATTTCACCTGATGTTGGTTTTATTTCTCTTAAAAGCATTTTTATGATACTTGTTTTACCTGCACCACTTGCTCCAATTAAGAAAACGAACTCTCCATCTTCTACTTTGAAACTAAGATCTTTCAAAGCACAAACGTCGTTTTTATATACTTTATTTACTTCTATAAATTCTAACAAAATATCACCTCAATTAAATTTCTAACCAATCGACAGTACTATTATATCATAAAATTTATAAAATGTAGTAAAAAAAGCAAAAAAAGTTACAAAATAATTACAAATATATTACAAATAATTAACATTTAACAAAAATATTCTATTTATTATCAAAATAATATAGGACTGAACGTCCTGTTTTAAATTTATTTATGTTATCAAAAAAATCTAAATAGTTATTATGATCAAATAATTTTATTCTTTTCTTTATTTTTTGTAAAACATCATTAGTAACGCTGAACTCATCAATCCCTAGCAAAATTAAAAGTTCAACTGCATCTAATTCACTTGCAAAGTTTCCGCACATTGAAACTATTTTTCCATTTCTATGAGCAATATCTACAACACGATGAATTGAACGAATAACTGATGGGTTATAACAATCATATAATTGTTGCATCTTAGAATTTTCTCTATCACATGCTAACATATATTGAACCAAATCATTTGTTCCAATACTCACAAAATCAACTTCTTTAATCAAAATATCAATAAGAAAAACTGAAGCAGGAGTTTCTATCATAATCCCAAACTCAATATTTTCATCAAAATGCACTCTCTCTTCTCTTAATTCATCTTTGATTTTTAATATTTCATTTTTTATCCACAAAACTTCATCTAATGTAGTTATCATCGGAATCATAATTTTTATATTTCCAAATGCAGAGGCTCTTAAAATTGCCCTTAAATGCTTTCTTAATTCCTTATAAAATTCTTTATAAATTCTAAAACCTCTAAGTCCCAAGAATGGATTTTTTTCCTCATCCAACTTAAAAAACATAGATTTTTTATCAGCACCAATATCAAAAGTTCTAATTACAATAGGTTTGTCTGTACTTTGAGCAAGCTTTTTAAAAATTTCAAATTGATACTCTTCCGTTGGAGATTCATCAGACATAAATAAAAACTCTGTTCTAAACAACCCACATCCATCTGTACCATTCTTTAAAGATACTTCAAACTCTTCAAAACTTGAAATATTACTACATACTCTTATATATCTATTATTTTTTGTTCTTACTATATTCCTATCTAAAAATTCTTTTTGTGATGATTTCAATAAATTTTTATATGAATTAACTACATCTTCGTCAGGATTTAAAAACAATTTTTCTTGATTACAATCTAAAATACAATCAAAGTTCGTATCCTTTAACTCTTGAAAATCTAAAGAATCACATATTATATAAGGAATTTGTAAATTTTTTGCATATAAAGAAGCATGTGAAGTTTTCCCACCATTTTTTGAAACTATACCAATTAATTGATCTTTATATTTATCAATTATTTTTGGTGATAAATTTTCTGTAAAAAGCACAAATTTATTTTCATATATTTTAATTTCTTCAGTTGATGTTAAAGTTCTAATAAACTCTTCTTGAATTGAAATATAATCATAAATTCTATCTCTCATATAGTCAGAATCTAGATTATTTAATTCATAGCAAATATGACTAATTGTCTCCTCTATTGATTTTTCTAAAGATTTATTTTCAGTCAATATTTTACTTTTTACACTATCTTTTAAAAATGGGTCATCTATTAATTCAATATGAACATTTAATAAACTCTCTAATTTTTCATCTTGAACTTTTATCCTATCAGATTCTAAATAACTTGATAATAAACTTTCAAACCTTGTAATTTCTTTCTCTTTATCATTGTCAGATATTTTTTCTCGAATAAAATTCTTTTCATAAAATAAAGTAATTGCCTTACCATAAGCAATTCCATTAGAAACGGAAAATCCATCATATACTTTCATAATACTCCACCAAAAAAGCTTCTCTTTCGAGAAGCTATACTTAAAACTAATCAGCTAAATTTTCTATGAAGTTTACAACTTCCCCTAAAGTTTTCTCTTCATTTTCTCCATCAACTCTCAATGTTACTTCTGTTCCCTTAGAAATACCTAAACTCATAACATTAAAAATACTTTTCGCATCAGCAACTTTGTTATCTAAAATAATTTCAATACTTTCATCAAATTTCTTAACAAATTGAACTAAAGATGCAGCAGGTCTAGCATGTAATCCTGTTTCATTTTTTATTATAACGTTTTTTTCTATCATAATAAGCCTCCTAAGTTTCTAATATTTAAACTACATATATATTTTACCATTATTGTTTAAACAATTCAATAGTTTTACTAAAATTTTTAAAAACGTTTTTCATAACTAAAACAAATAATTTTTTAAAAATTAATATAATAAAAACTCATAGGAAATTCACATATTATATAACTTTTAATATGAACTTCAATCTATGAGTTTATAATTAATTCTTGCTTAGTGAAAATAATTCTATGCTTCTTCTTCTAAAATACCCTGTCTAAGTTGTCCACAAGCTCCATTTATATCATCGCCCTGTTTCTTTCTTATAGTTGCATTTATTCCATAATTTTCTAGCATCGACTTAAAAGAATAAATATACTTTGTACTAGGAGCCTCTCCATCAAATTCTTTTATTGAATTTAAAGGGATTATATTAATATGACAATTTAAACCTTTTAGAATATTCTTAAGCTCCAACGCATGTTTTTTTGAGTCGTTTTGCCCTTTGATTAGTGTATATTCAAAACTTACTCTTCTTGAAGTTTTATCAAAATAATACTTACAAGCCTTTAATATCTCATCAATTGAAAAATTATCTGAAATAGGCATTATTTCTCGTCTTTCATTTTGAAATGGATTATGAAGTGAAATTGTAAGTGTTACGGGTAATTTTTCATCAGCTAATTTATAAATATTATGGACAAGCCCACATGTTGAAATTGTAATATTTCTTAAGCTCAAATTTTTACCTTTTTCAGAATTTATAATTTTCAAAAATCCTATTACATTATTATAATTATCAAGTGGTTCTCCAATACCCATAATAACAACATTATTTATAGTTAAATTCAAATCATTCTCTATTAAATAAATTTGATTTAACATTTCAGCAGAAGTTAAATTTCTTTTAAAATTTTCTTTTGTTGACGCACAAAATGTACAGCCCATTCTACAGCCTACTTGACTTGAAATACAAACAGTACAATAACTTCCATAGTCCATAAATACAGTTTCAATTATTCTATTATCATATAATTTAATCAAATATTTTTTTGTATTATCTAGCTTTGATTCATATTTTGTATAAATTGAAGAAGTATTTATATATCCTATTTCCTTTAGTTTTTCAATTAAAACTTTAGGCAGTTGCTTGCAATTTTCTATTTCAAAGTTTTTCTTTTGATGCATAAATCTAAAAAATTGCTCAGCCCTAAACTTCTTTTCTCCCAAACTTAAAAATAAATCTTCAAGCTCTTCAATTTTCAAAGAGTTAAATTCTATTTTTTTATTTCCCATTCTTTTCTTCCTTTAGAATAAAATCTCTCAACAAATAATCAACAGACATAAAACGAACTTGTTTTTCTTGAACTTTTCCTTTTATTTTTCTAATCAATGTATAAGCAAGTTCTCCTGCAAGTCCTGCTCCTCTTGCCGTAATTATATTGTCATCTATACAAATTGCATCTTCTTTAACATTTGCATCAAGTAGTTCATTTTCCATCCCTGGATAAATAACTGCATTTCTTCCGGATAAAACACCTGCTTTTGCAAGAACTGAAGGTCCAGCACAAATTGCAGAAATCAATTTATGCTCTTCGTCAAATGTCTTTATTATATCTAAAACTCTTTTATCATCTCTGATATCAAAAGCAGCAGGAAGTCCACCTGGAATAATAATTCCTGCATATTCTTTTAAATTTATATTTTCAATCAAATCATCTGCTAAAACAGTTATTCCTCTATTACTAGGAACTTGAAGTTTTCCTGTAATTGAAATCATATCGACCTTAATGTCAGCTCTTTTAAGATAATCAACTTGAGTAAGTGCTTCAACTTCTTCAAATGTATCTGTTAAAATTAAAATATATCTATCCATTTTGCTCTCCTAATATTTTTCTTAAAAATTGTCCTGTATATGATTTCTCACATTTTGCAACTTCCTCTGGAGTTCCGGTTACAACAATAGTTCCTCCACCATCGCCACCTTCAACACCCAAATCAATTATATGATCTGCTATTTTAATCATATCTAAATTATGTTCAATAACAATAACAGTATTTCCCTGTTCAACTAATGTATTTAAAACTTCTATCAATTTTTTTATATCATCAATGTGTAAACCTGTAGTTGGTTCATCTAAAATATAAACAGTTTGTCCCGTTCCACGTTTAGCAAGTTCGGAAGCAAGTTTAACTCTCTGAGCCTCTCCACCTGAAAGCTCTGTTGAGCTTTGTCCAATCTTAATATAATCTAATCCTACATCATATAAAGTTTGTAATTTTCTTTTTATTGAAGGATGATTTTCAAAGAATTTAAGTCCATCTTCAACAGTCATTTCCAAAACATCTGAAATATTTTTTCCATTATATGTTACTTCCAAAGTTTCTCTATTATATCTTTTACCACCACAAACTTCACAAGGAACATACACATCAGGTAAAAAGTGCATTTCAACCTTTATTGTTCCGTCTCCTTTACAAGCCTCACAACGACCGCCATGAACATTAAAACTAAATCTACCTTTACTATATCCTTTCATTTTTGCCTTTGTAGTCATAGCAAAGACATCTCTTATATTATCAAAAAGTTTAGTATAAGTTGCAGGATTTGAACGCGGAGTTCTACCTATTGGACTTTGGTCAATTTCAATAACTTTATCAAGCTTTTCATAGCCCTCAATCCTATCAAATTTTCCTGTTTTTTGTTTGCTCCTATTTAATTTGTTTGACAATTCTTTATTTAAAATTGAATTTACCAAACTGCTCTTTCCACTTCCGGAAACACCAGTTACACAAGTAAAAACACCGATAGGAAATTCAACATCAATATTTTTTAAATTATTTTCTCTTGCTCCAAAAACTTTAATTGTATCTGTGTATTTTCTTCTTTGTTTAGGAACTTCTATTTTACTTTTTCCTGAAAGATATGCACCTGTAATAGATTTTTTACTCTTCATAATATCTTTAATAGTTCCCTGTGCAACAACCTCTCCACCATGAATGCCTGCTCTTGGTCCAATATCTACAATATGGTCAGCACAACGAATTGTATCTTCATCATGTTCTACTACAATCAAAGTATTTCCAAGATTTGTTAAATTTCTTAAAGCATTTAAAAGTTTTTCATTATCTCTTTGATGTAAACCGATACTTGGTTCATCTAAAACGTAAACAACTCCAACAAGCCCTGAACCGATTTGAGTTGCAAGTCTAATTCTTTGACTTTCTCCTCCTGAAAGAGTTCCTGCACTTCTCGCCAAAGTTAAATATTCAAGACCTACATCTTTTAAGAATTTAAGTCTTTCTCTAATTTCCTTTAAAATTCTTTCACCAATAATACTTTCAGTTTCTGTTAATTCTAAATCATTAAACCATTCATTTAATTTTTGAACGGACATTGCAGTAACATCAGAAATATTTTTATCTCTTATAAAAATTGAAAGAGCTTTTTTATTAAGTCTTTTTCCTTTACAAGTTTCACATTCCATTTCAGACATAACTGTTTCAATTTTTTCCCTCATAGAAGACATTGGAGAAGAAGCATATCTTCTTTCCAAATTTTTTACTATTCCTTCAAATGGTTTATTAAAAGTTTTATTTTCATTTGTGAACTTACTTTCAAACCTAAATTTTATATTTCTTGATCCTGTCCCATAAAGAAGCTCATCTATAGTTTCTTTACTTAAATCTTTAAAAGGAGTATTTTCATCAAAACCGTTATATTTTATGATTTCGTGAAATATTTTGTAATAGTATCCATCTTCTCCAGTAGTCATGTTGTAACATTCAATAGCTCCCTCTAAAAGTGATTTATTTTTATCAGGAATTACCAAATCCGGATCTATAATTTTATGGCTTCCAAGTCCATTACAATCATGACACATTCCAAAAGGACTGTTAAAAGAAAAAGTTCTAGGTTCAATTTCATCAAATGAAATATGCCCGTTAGGACAGGACATTTTTTCAGAAAATAAAATTTCTTCTCCATCGACCACTTTAACCTTAACAATACTGTCACTAAATTTGAAAGCTGTTTCCAAACTCTCTGTAAGTCTTGACTCAATTCCTTCTTTTACAACAAGTCTATCAACTACGATATCAATATTATGTTTTTTATTTTTATCTAATTCAATTTCTTCAGTAAGTTCATATTCTTTATCGTCAATAATCGCACGAACAAAACCTTGAATTTTTATATTTTCTAAAAGTTTTTTATGTTCTCCCTTTTTTCCACGAATTACAGGAGCTAACACAAATATCTTACTTCTCTCTTCAAGTTTCATAACTCTATCAACCATTTGATCGATACTTTGACTTTTTATTTCAGTTCCACATATTGGACATTTTGGAATTCCAATTTTTGCAAAAAGCAATCTTAAATAATCATAAATTTCAGTAACGGTTCCTACAGTAGATCTTGGATTTCTATTTGTAGTTTTTTGATCAATAGAAATTGACGGACTTAGTCCATCAATATATTCAACATCAGGTTTATCCATTTGACCTAAAAATTGTCTTGCATAACTTGATAAGCTTTCAACATATCTTCTTTGCCCTTCGGCATAAATTGTATCAAAAGCCAAAGATGATTTTCCGCTTCCACTAAGTCCTGTAAAAACAACCATTTTATCTCTTGGAATTTCCAAATCTATATTTTTTAAATTATTTACTTTTGCCCCTTTAATTCTAATCGTATTTTTAGACATCTAATCCCCACATTTCTTTTAATCTCTTTATTTCATCTCTTATTGATGCTGCTCTTTCAAAGTCTAAAGAATCGGCAGCAGATAACATTTCATTTTTCAAATCTTCAATGAAACTTTCATAATCTGTAATTTCAACATCTTCTGTTTTATAATCCACATTATCCTCAGCAACCTTTGTAGCTTGAATAATCTCTCTAATATCTTTCTTAACACTCTTTGGAGTGATATTATGCTCTATATTGTATTTATTTTGAATTTCACGTCTTCTATTTGTTTCCTTAATTGCCACATCCATTGACTTTGTTATTCTATCTGCATACATAATAACTCTTCCGTTTACATTTCTTGCAGCACGTCCGATTGTTTGTATCATAGAAGTTTCAGAACGCAAAAAACCTTCCTTATCTGCATCCATAATTATAACCATACTTACCTCTGGCAAGTCAAGTCCTTCTCTTAATAAATTTATTCCAACCAAAACGTCAAACTTCCCAACACGCAAATCTCTAATTATTTCCATACGTTCAATCGTGTCAATATCGCTATGCAAATAAGTTGTTTTTATTCCTACATTTTTTAAATAATCCGTTAAATTTTCAGCCATTTTTTTAGTCAAAGTTGTAATTAAAACACGTTCTCCTTTTTTAATAACTGAATTTACTTCACCAATTATATCGTCAATTTGTCCTTCTGTTTTTCTAACTTCAATTAAAGGATCCAAAAGTCCTGTAGGTCTTATAATTTGTTCAACTTCTTCTAAATTATGGCTTTTTTCGTACTTGCCGGGAGTTGCAGACACATATAAGATTTGATTTACCATACTTTCAAATTCTGTGAATTTTAATGGTCTGTTATCCAAAGCAGAAGGCAATCTAAATCCATAATCAACCAAATTTTGTTTTCTACTTCTATCCCCTTCATACATTGCCCCAATTTGTGGAACAGTAACATGACTTTCATCTACAATAATCAAAAAATCATCAGGAAAATAATCAATCAAAGTATAAGGTCTTGAACCTCTTTCTCTACCGCTTAAATGAGCAGAATAATTTTCTACCCCACTACAAAATCCAATTTCTTGTAACATTTCCAAATCATATTTTGTTCTCTGTTCAAGTCTTTGAGCTTCAACTAATTTATTTTCTTGATTTAAAACTAAAAGTCTTTCTTCCAATTCTTTTGAAATTGTACCAATAGCTCTTTCTATTTTTTCTGAACTTGTGGCAAAGTGAGATGCAGGATAAATTGCAACATGCTCACGAGTTCCTATTACATTACCTGTTAAGGCATCAATTTCTGAAATTTTATCTATCTCATCTCCAAAAAATTCTACTCTAATACTATTTTCAGATGAGGAAACTGGAAATATTTCCAAACTGTCTCCCCTTACACGAAAAGTACCACGAATAAAATTAATATCATTTCTTACATATTGAATATCTACAAGTTTTCTTATAACTTCATCTCTATCTTTTATCATTCCTGGTCTTAATGAAACAACTAAATTTTCATAGTCTATTGGATCGCCTAAACCATAAATACAAGAAACGGAAGCAACAATAATTACATCTCTTCTTTCAAAAAGAGACATTGTAGCGGAGTGTCTAAGTTTATCTATCTCATCATTTATTGAGCTGTCTTTTTCTATATAAGTATCGGATTGTGGAACATAGGCTTCAGGTTGATAATAATCATAATAGGACACAAAAAACTCAACAGCGTTGTTAGGAAAAAATTCCTTAAATTCACTAGCAAGCTGATAAGCCAAAGTCTTATTATGTGCAATTACAAGTGTTGGTTTTTGAACTTTTTCAATAATATTTGCCATTGTAAAGGTCTTTCCACTTCCTGTAACACCCTTTAAAATTATTTCTTTATTACCTTTTTTAATTGAATCCGATATTTTTTCAATAGCTTCAGGTTGATCTCCTGTAGGCTTAAATTTTGAATTTAAAACAAACTCCATAATGTACTCCCCATTTATTTATTAATCAAATATTTTTATTTAAAATAATCTATATAATATTATACTATATTTTTCATCTATAACATAACTAATATACCGCAAAAATTTCTTTAATAATCAAATAAAAAATACTTTCTGTTATAAAATTTTATTGTTGATAATAAATATTGAAAGTGCTATAATTTGTTTATAGTTAAATAAATTTTTATGGAGGTATTTATGTTTTTAGTTGTAAAAAATTTAAACAAATCTTATGGAGCAAATGAAAATAAAATTTCCGTTTTAAAAGATATAAATTTTTCTTTAGAAAAAGGTGCACTTTGTACTCTATTAGGACCATCTGGTTCAGGAAAATCAACATTACTTAATGCTATTGGCGGACTTGAAAAAATCGACAGTGGTTCTATAGAGATAAATGAATATGAAATTTCAAGTTTAAAACAAAATGCCCTTTCAAATTTTAGAAGAAAATATTTAGGTTTTATTTTTCAATTTTATAATTTAATTCCGGACTTAACCGTAACAGAAAATATTCAGGTGGGTTCTTTTATACATAATGACCCTATGGATATTGAAAAATTAATAAAAGATTTAGGTCTATGGGAACATAAAAATAAATATCCAAGACAATTATCAGGTGGACAACAACAAAGATGTGCAATAGGCCGTGCTTTAATAAAAAAACCTGAAATATTACTTTGTGATGAGCCTACGGGTGCTTTAGATTATAAAACTTCAAAGGATATTTTATCACTACTTCAAAGAATAAATAAGGAATATAAAACTACCATTATTCTTGCAACTCATAATGAAGAAATAACAAAGATGTCTACTATTACAATAAGGCTAAAAGATGGAATTATATGTCAAAAAATTGAAAATGACAATGTAATGGATGCACAAGAATTGGAGTGGTAACATGAGAAATTTAAATAAAAGAATTCTTAGAGGATTAAAAGCTCAATGGTCAAAAAATTTATTTCTCTTTATACTTCTGTTTTTTATGATTTCCACAACTTCAGGCATGTTAGTTTCATCAGGAAGTATCAAGACTTTATATTATGAACTTATGTCAACTGGAGTTGTTGAAGATGGAAAAATATTATTCGCATTTGACCCTACAGATGAAATATTAAAATCCATTGAAAAAACTAATGTTAAAGTCGAAAAAGCTCCTTACGTTGATGCAAAAATTAATAAAATTAAAGATGATAAAGATGAAAAAACAATTAGACTTTATATAAATAGAAAAAATATAAATCTCCCTGTTATAAATGAAGGTAATCTTGCAAAAAATAAAAATGAAATAGCTATTAATAGACTATTTGCTGAAAATAATAATTTAAAAATAGGTGACAATATTACTTTTAAAAAAGAATTTTTTAAAGATAATAAAGAACGTATTTTTAAAATAGTTGGTTTAATAGCAACTCCGGATTATAATTCATCTTATCAAAAATCTACAGATTTAATATTTAATGCAATAGATTTTGGAGTAGGATTAGTATCTGATAAAGACAAAGATATTTTTAACGAAAGCAAGTTAAAATATCAAGTTTCATATAGATTTAACGATAGAAACCTAAGTGAAAAAGAAACGAAAGAAAAAAATAAAGAAGTTGTAAATTCTGCAAATATATCAAAAACAGTTTTAGAACAACTTCCAAAAAAAGATAATAATGCTATAAGTTATTTGATTGACGATATGGGTGGAGATAGGCCTATGGTCATTGTTATGCTTTGTCTAATGGTAACGCTAATAGGATTCATATTTGCACTTTCTATTGTGAGTAAAATACAAGAAGAATCTGAAATAATTGGAATACTTCTTGCGAATGGATATAAAAAATCAGAGCTCGTTATAAATTATATAGCAAACTCTGTTATAATTACATTTTTAGCTGCTGTTTTAGGAAATATTTTTGGGTACACAGTTTTTACAAATTCTTTTAAATCTGTTTACTACAAATCATTTAATATGCAGAACTTCACTCCTAGTTTCAACTTGGAAGCATTAATAATTACAACTATAATCCCTATTTCAATAATTTTAATTTTTAATTATATTTATATTTATAGAAAATTAAACTTCACACCTTTAGATTTTTTAAGAAAAAATTTAAAACATTATAAAAATAAAAGAAAGTCAAAGCATGAAAATGAATTAAAAGTCAACAAAAACTTTTTAGGTTCATTTAGAAAATCAATTATAAAATCCAACAAAGGAGATTATGTAGCGATTGTACTTGGAATATTTATTACTTCAATATTGTTCATCTTTGGAATTTCTGCAAAACCTACATTCGACAACTATGGAAATAATATAAAAGAAAATTTGATTAGTAAATATCAATATGTACTAAAGGCTCCTATTGAAATTGACAATAAAACAGCAGAAAAATATACGACTACACCAGCAAGGGTTTATCACAGTATCAAAAAATCAGATGAAGACATACTTCTTTTAGGAATTACTGAAAATTCAAAATACTTTGAAAACACCAAACTACCTGAAAACAAAAATGAGATAGTTATTAGTGAAAATCTTTCAAAGAAACTTAGAAAGTATGTTGGAGATGAAATAACAGTTAAAGGGAAATTGTCAGATAAAGAAAAGACTTATAAAATAGTTGATATACACAAAAAATCTGCTAATCTTTCAGCCTTTATAAAGCAAGAATATTTGAATGAAGAATTAGAGCAAAATAAAGAATTCTTTAATGGATATTTTAGTAATGAAAAATTGGATATTGATGAAAAGTATGTTTCAACAACAATAGATGAAAATTCAATGACAGATGTTTCTAAACAGATGTCTAAACTCATGGGACCAATGCTATCTGCATTTATAGCTGTATCTACAATATTCTTAGCAGGCTTTACTTACAGTCTAATGAAAATAATAACAGATAAAAATACTATCCAAATTGCATATTTAAAAATTTTCGGTTACACGAATAGAGAAATTTCAAAAATCTATATTCGACCAGTAACTCTAACAGTATTATTAAGTTTAATAGCTTTAATACCACTTGAAATATATACAGTAAAACAAATAATGTATTATTCAATGCTAAAATTTTCAGGATATTTAGAGCTTGATATTTCGCCAAAAATTGTAATAATGTCAATTGTGATAACTATTGCTACTTATTTATTTGTAAGTATATTACAATTTTATAGAATATCAAAAATGAATTTCAGCGAAGTTTTAAAAAACAGAGAATAATTTACTATCACTTAATTCTGTCATAATCAAGAGTATAATCTTATATTTAATTTAGAAAACAACGGAAAAAATTTCCGTTGTTTTTTATGACAACTTTAATCCCATTAAATTAATATATCTAGTATTCAACAGAAAATTATGGTATAATATGTGTGTATAAATTTTAGGAGGAATCATGAAAAAAGTAGTTGGGATAAGATTCAAAGAAGCCGGAAAAATTTATTACTTTGATCCCTGCAACTTTAGTATAAATAAAAATGATAATGTAATCGTAGAAACTTCTCGTGGTATAGAGTATGGAAATGTAGCCATTGAACCTAGAGAAGTTGAAGAATCAAAACTAGTTTCATCATTAAAACCAGTTTTGAGAATTGCTGATAACATGGATGATTATATACATGAAGAAAATAAAAAGAAAGCTAAAGATGCTATTGAAATTTGCAAAGTAAAAGCAAATGAACACGGCTTAGATATGAAATTAGTTGATTGTGAATATACTTTTGACAATCAAAAAGTTATTTTTTACTTTGTTTCTGACAATAGAATTGATTTTAGAGAATTGGTTAAGGACCTTGCATATATATTTAAAAATAGAATCGAACTTAGACAAATTGGAGTTAGAGATCATGCGAAAATAGTAGGTGCTCTCGGCTCTTGTGGTCAAGTTTGTTGTTGCAAAAGATTTTTAGGAGAATTTGCTCCTGTAACTATAAAAATGGCAAGAGATCAATCTCTATCTCTAAATCAAAATAAAATCTCAGGAACATGTGGTAGACTAATGTGTTGTTTGAAATACGAACAAAATGTTTATGAAGAAAAATTAAAAAAATTCCACCTTGTGGTACTTATGTAATAACAAGTGAAGGCAAAGGCATTATAGTTGACAGTTATACTCTATCAGAAATTGTAAAAGTAAAGATAGTAAATGAAGATAATAACACTGAAACTATTAAACCCTTTTTTGTAGATGATATTGCAGTTACAAAAGAAAGAGATATAGCTTACGCTAAAAAAGATGAAGATATTCAATTTGAATATATTGAGGAATTATTATAAGCATTAAAAAATAGAGTTGTTTCTAACTCTATTTTTTTATTATGTCAATTAATTTTTTATAATCTAATTACCAATTTTTATATATTCTATTTTGTTTCTTTCCAATAATTCTATCGCATATTCGTCCATTCTATAACTATTTTCATAATAAATTTTAGAAATTCCTGCTTGAATTAAAGCCTTAGTACAATTTAAACAAGGAAAATGAGTTACATAACAAGTACAACCTTTTACTTTAATTCCCTCTCTTGCACAATATAAAAGTGCATTTTGTTCTGCATGTATTGTAGCAATACAATGTCCATCTCTCATTGTATGACCTATTTCGTCACATTGAGGATTACCTGAAATTGAACCATTATATCCAGTTGATATAATTCTATTATCCTTATTAACTAAAACACAACCAACATAAGCCCTATCACAAGTTCCTCTAGTTGCAACCATCTTCGCTAAATCCATAAAATATTCGTTCCAAGGTTTTCTCATATTCCCTCCTACTTTCCAAATAATTTTTTCTCTATTTCATCTAGTTGATTTAAAGCTTTGTCATCTAGAGTATTGAAATAGCTTTTGTTTGTAATTCTATTTTTTGTTTCATAACGATTACTTTTGTTTTTAAATTTTCATAACGAAACAATAATTCTTTTGAAGTTAATACTATTCCACCTCTTTGTGTAACGAGTTTTTGAATAAGAGTGTCATCTGTTCCGACAGAAACTGATATTTTTCTTCCAATTTCATCCAATTTTTTTCAATAAATTGGTCTGCAGTTTCATTTTGCTTTGTGTAGACAACTTCAATTCCTTTTATAACTTCTGAAGAACCTTTGAAATTAATCTTATATGCATCAAAGACAAGTAACAAATCTATTCCTATTAATTTTGAAAATTCGCCCATATCATAAATTAATTCATTTCTTGCATTTTCGAAACTCAATTTTAAAAATGGTTTGTATTTTTCCCAAGCATTTAGAATATTGTATCCATCAATTATGATTAATTTTTTAGTTTTCATCTCTCTGTCTTAATGCCTCATAAACTAGAATTGCACAGGCATTTGATGCGTTAAGGCTTGAAACTTTACCTTTCATTGGAAGTTTAGTTAAAAAGTCACATCTCTTTCTTATAAGTTGTCCTATTCCCTTTCCTTCATTTCCAATTACTATTGCAATATTTCCTTTAAAATCCATATCTGTATATATCTTTTCAGCTTCTCCACAGGCACCATAAACCCATACATTTTCTTTTTGTAATTTTAAAATTGTATCTGCAATATTTGCAACTTTCGCTATTTTAATATGATTTACTGCTCCAGCAGATGATTTTTGAACGATTGAAGTAACTGGCGCTTGATTTCTCTTAGAAACTATAATTCCATGAACACCAACAGCTTCACAAGTACGAATTATTGCTCCAAAATTATGTGGATCTTCAATCTCATCCAGAATTACCAAAAATAAATCTTCATTTTTATCTTTTTCACTTTGTAATATTTCTTCGACAGTTGAATACTCAAAACTTGAAATTAAGGCACAAACTCCTTGATGAACAACTCCGTCAGCCATATTTTCTAATTTATTTTTATCAATTTCTGAAATTAGAATACTACTTGCCTTTGCTTTACCAATTATTTTATTTATTGAGCCCTTTAAATCGCCTTTTAAAATATATATTTTCTCTACTTTTCTATCGCTTTCCAACGCCTCTAATACAGCATTTCTTCCGAATATATAGTCGCTCATATTACACCCTTTTCCAAATAACACCATTTCTTGTGTCTTTTAATTCTATATTCATTTCTTTTAAAGCATCACGAATTTCATCAGCTCTTTTAAAATCTTTATTCTTTCTAGCTTCTTCTCTTTCTTTAATAAGTTTTTCAACTTTTTCATCTAAATTATCATCTTCCTCTTTATAAAGAAGTCCTAAAACAGATGCAAAGTCAGAAAGCAACTTGACAGCTCCCTTTACAACTTTCAAATCAGTATTTTCATCAAATGTATTTGTATAACGAATAAGCTCATAAACTTTAGAAATAGCATCAGCTGTATTTAAATCATCATCCATACAATCTAAAAATTCTTTTTTCAATTCAACTAATTTAGAAATATCTCCATCTTCTCTTTCTTCACAAATTTCTAAAAGTCTTTCTAAATGTTCTTTACCATTATACATCCTTTCAAGTCCATTTTTTGTTTGTTCCATAACTTCTCTACTGAAATTCAAAGGATTTCGATAATGCGTTGATAAAATCCAAAGTCTGATTACTTCCAAGTCATATTCTTTTTGAATATCTTTTATTGTAAAGAAATTTCCTTTTGATTTACTCATCTTTACATTATCTATATTAATCATTCCATTATGCATCCAGTAATTAGCAAAAATTTTTCCATTACAACATTCAGACTGAGCAATTTCATTTTCGTGATGAGGAAATTGTAAATCTTCTCCACCCGCATGAATATCTATTGTATCTCCTAAAAATTTCTTTGCCATTACTGAACATTCAAGATGCCAACCAGGCCTTCCCATTCCCCAAGGACTTTCCCAAGCTGGTTCACTTTCATCTTTTCTTTTTTTCCAAAGTGCAAAATCAAGAGGATTTTTCTTTTCATCAGAAATATCAATCCTTGCTCCTGCTCTTAAATCATCAATATTTTTTTAGATAATTTTCCATAATCCTTAGCTTTTGTAATATCAAAATATACATTACCATCGACATTATATGCAATACCTTTTTCTTCTAAAACTTTTACAAATTCTATCATCTCATTGATACATTCTGTAGCTTTTGGATGAATTGTATGACTTTCAAAAAGATTTAAACCATAACTATCTTCAAGATATGCATCAATATATTTTTTGTAATATCTGTAAAAGGTACATTTTCTTCTTTTGCTCTATTTATAATCTTATCGTCAATATCTGTAAAATTACTTACAAATTTTACATCATAACCTATATATAAAAGATATCTTCTCAAAGTATCATAAACAATCATAGGTCTTGAATTACCAATATGAATATAATTATAAACCGTTGGACCACAAACATAAATCAATGCCTTTCCAGCTTGAATAGGCTTAAAATCTTCTTTTTTTCTAGTTAATGTGTTGTAAATCTTCATATTACACCTCTCTATATTTTTATTTCATAGTATTTTACTACTTAAAATTATTTTATATAAAACAAAACGTCTCTTGAAAAACAAGAGACGAAAAAATTCCGCGGTTCCACTCTAATTGAAAAAATCCACTTAAATTGCTATAAAGTAGCAACCAATACTCCAAGGACGCACCTTCAACATTGATGTATTTCACCACACAACATCTCTCTAAAAATCGTTGTTTCTTTTCCTCTTCAACATATATCTTCATTTATAATAGGATACTAAATTATTAAGAAAAAGTCAATGTTTTAATTAGACTTTTCTTCTTTTATTTTTAAAAGCAAGTCAACTCTATCAGTAATAATTCCATCAACTTTTTTATTTATAAGTTTTCTCATATCTTTTTCTGTATTAATTGTCCAATAACAAACTGAGATATTATGTTTATGGAACTTATAAATTAAATATTTTGTATCTAAAGGCAATTTTTCAAATTTTGGAATCATCATCGCATGAGTATTAAATTTCTTAAAAGTATCATATCCAAAATACGAAGCCAATACAACTTCAGTAGTCTTTTTCATAGATCCTGAAATAATTATTTCCCCATGACTTATTTTTCTTAAATGTTTAAGATTTTCTTCACTAAAACTTGAAAAAATTACATTTTTTTCTAAATTATATTCTTTTACAAATTTATATAAAAGTTCTGCTGACTTTAACCCAATTTCTCCTTCATCTTTAACATCAATGCTATAAACAACTTTATCCCCAAATTTTTCAAAAAGTTTAGAAACCTCCATTGGATATAAACCTTGTACTCTATTTTCTACATAAGGAGAATCTCCATTAATATCTTTAAACTTATAACCAAAATTAAATTCCTTTAATTCATCATATGTATAATCAATAACATTCCCTGTTCCATCAGTTGTTTCATCAATGTCTTCATTATGTTGAGTTACAATTTTGCCATCTTTCGTAAGTCTAATATCAGTTTCAAAAGCATCAACTCCCATTTCGAAAGACTTCAGAAAAGCTAATTCTGTATTTTCTGGAAATAAATGACTTGAGCCTCTATGAGCAAATATTAAAGGAAATTGTCCATTTTTAAAAATTTTTCTAGCCTTTCTTTCTTTTTTAAAACATGAAAATTGTAAAACTATATAAATTATAATTATAAATACCAATAAAAACTTAAAAAATAAACTCATAAACCCCATCTCCTAATTATTTATAATAAAATCTAATATAATTATATCATATAAATATAAATTATGATATAATTATATTATCATATTTTATTAAGGAGATTAACAAAGGTTGATGTATTATGTTAGAAGATTTTTTTGGAGATAAAAAATATTTCCTTAGAACTATTTTTTTATACTAATGGGTGATTTGATTTGCTCATTTGCAGTTGTTAAATTTTTAGTGCCTGCAGGACTTCTTTCAGGTGGACTTGGTGGTATTGGACTTATGATTGAATACTTGACTGGTCTTCCTACAGGTATTTCAGTATTCATATTGAATTTACCTATGATGATTGTCGGTGCATTTTTTTTGAAAAAAAAGTTTATGACTTATGCATTTTTATCTACTTTTATTTATTCATTTATATTAGTTGCAATGCGTCATATTCCAATAGATTTCAAACTTGATAACAATATGTTATATGCAATTTTTGGTGGTTTCATAAATGGTTTTGGAATGGGAATTTTATTCAAACATGGTGCATGTCAAGGCGGACTTGATATTTTAGCAACAATTTTTAAAACAAAACTTAATGTAAATATTGGTTCATCTTTAATGGCCATAAATGCAATTATAATAGGAGTTTCCTCTTACATCTTTAGTCTTGAAAGGGGTCTTTTAACTATTGTTTCAATGTATGTTGCTTATAAAATGCTTGATAAAATACAAATGGGCTTTGGAGATACAAAAGAAATTATGATTATAACATCAAAACAAAGAGAAGTTACCGACAGAATTTTATCAGATTTACATAGAGGTGTTACACTTCTACATGGAGAGGGCGCATTTACACATAAACAACAGAATGTCGTATATTGTATAGTAAGTACAAGACAAGTTGTAACTATAAAAAGAATTTTGGATGAAGTTGATCCATCAGCATTTTTAATAATATCTGAAGCTTATGAAGTTAAGGGTCGTGGATTTAAAGTACAAGAAATTTAGGAGGCGTTTATTTTGAATAATATTATAACATTTAATGAACTTAAAGAAATAGCAAAAAAAATAGCAATGGATGATGATAGAGTTGAAAAGCTCTATATTGAACAGTTAGAAACACAAAGCATGTCCAGTGATGTAGGCTTTTTTAATGTTTTATTTTTTGTAAAAGATTTATCCTTTGATGATGACTCTTTTGAATTGATTGAACGTTTTGGCGATGTATTAACTATGTTTGAAAATACTGAAAATGAAAATTTAATCGAATATAAAATAATTTATGAAAACTTCACACAAGGGATTTTTAGAATAGTATCTAATGAATCTTTAGATATTCTTGGAGAACTTGAAGAAAAATACATTTGTGTGCTTAATAAAGATGAAAACAAAAAAGCAAGTTTGTATATTGAAAGAAAAACACAAAAACTAACAGATGAAGAATTTCTAGTAAATACTTGTGAATTTTTCTGGAATGTATTAAAATTCGGAAATAAATTATACACAAAAGAATTTTTAAATGTATCAGAAGAATATAGAAAACTTTTATATCTTCTTGATGAACATTTAAAACATTATGTTCTTTCTGAAAATAAATACGTTATAGATCTTGGAAAAGAAAATAAATTAGTTTTTAACTATGTTGACACAGATATTTTTGAAAAATATCTACATTGTTACTCTGAATTAGAAATAGAGTCTCTATGGACAGCCCTATTTAACATATGTGCTCTTTTTAGAAGACTTTCTCTTCAAATCGCTCTTAATTTAAGATTTGACTATGCAAAAGAATTAGATAGAGACACTGTAACATTCTTAAGAGAATTAAAACAAAAAGCAAATAACAGATAGATTAAATTTTCGAAAATTCTTATATACTAAAAACTTCCAATACTATTTTAAATAATAATTTTGGAAGTTTTTTCTTTGAGCATAATTTAAACATAGTAAATTTTAATTTACTACTATTTTTTGCTCATAGATTATTGTAAATTTAATACAAAAATTATTCAAACATTTAATTCGAATATAATCAACTGTTGGAATTTCATTCTTAAAAATATTCTTCAACACAAAACATTTTGACATAATTGGAGCTTTGAGAGATCTCTCCACTACGGTTGAGATGACGTGTTAAGAGCTTTGCTTTGTAAAGGCGATACGACGTTAAATATTTTGTTTTTTACACAATTTTTATATAATTTTTGAAGTTTTTTTACTTTTAACGTAAAGCTATTTACCGAAGATTTATCATTATACGTCATTTCGAGCGTAGTCGAGAAATCTCATAACTTTATTTATAATACAATATTTTCTATAATGGTCGCATCGAGTGGGTTCCCGTGAACATTATTGCTACGCAATAAAAGTGCATCAATTCGATGCACTTTTTATATCTAAATATTTAATTTTAGTTTTAATGAAATCCAAATTTCTTTACACTTGAACCTCGATTTTAGTTTTTGTAAATCTATCAAAAATAATACTTTAGCATAAACTAGCTAATCACCGATAAATTTTTATATCAATAACCTTCTCTGTCTTTCCATACTATATACATACAATCTTATGATAAATCTACAACCACATTGCTCGTAATATCTTTTGTGTCTATATATTACTTCACATTGTATCTTTAGTATAATTTAATCTCACTAATCTTTTAATCATTATATCAGTTATATAATCCTAATTCGATATATTTCTTTAAGTCTTTAATACTTTATTAATCTCATATCTATTTTTTAAATACTCAAATATCTTAATACTTTTATATTTAATTGTATAAGCAACAAATATTTTAACATTTTCATATTTGATTTTATAAATATTCAAACATCTTAACATCCTGATATCTTTTATAAAAATACTATGACATTTCAGTTCTCTTATATTTATTTTTTAATACTTGATTCAGTATCTCATACTTAATTTTTATTTCAAACTTCTTATCATACAACTCAATACTCTGATTTTGTTAAAATCTAGATTAGCTTTTTATAATTTTACTATACTACTTTCCAATCTTCTAATTCACAAAATATATTATCTGCTGTTCAAGTTGCTGGCATCGTAAGTTTTTACTAAAAACCAATGATACTGCAACTCTGATAAAATTGTTTTTAATATTTTCATTGGTCTTACCTCCAGTCTTCAAACTATTTAACGCGTTATCTTGTTTGTTAAATATATTATACCCCAATAATTTTACTTTGTCAACACTTTATTGTGATTTTTTTAAATTTTTTTCACTTTTTTTATATTTTTTTGTTATTTTTTATAATTTTTTTGAATTTTTTTGAATTTTTATCTATATTTTTAATTTTTTCACAATAAAAATAACATTAATTTTATTTAATATAATTTTTTTACAAAAAAAGCAGAACTATAGTTTAAAATAAACTAGATTCTGCTTGTTCTTTATTTATTAGTTAATAATACCACAACTACTACAATTGATAATATTATTGTTACTAATAAAAGTAATAATATTTTTTTGCTAGAATTTTTATTGTCATCGTCTTTTTTTAGTAAGATATTAATTGCAAATGTAAAAATATTTAATAATAACAATCGTACATTAAGCTTCTTCCTTCTTCATAACCAATTTTTAATATATTTTACTTTATCTATTTTAGAAAATTCATTATACAATTTAAAATACATTTTTAACTTATTGTAAATTCTTTATTTTCCTTAATATCTTAGATTTTTTCTTTCCAACTCCAAAAGTTTTTGTTTTATTTCTATTCCTTCAGCATATCCTACAAGTTTTCCATCACTTCCTATAACTCTATGACAAGGAATTATAATCGGCAATTTATTTTTATTATTCGCTCCACCTACCGCTCTTTGCGAATTTTCATTTCCAATTCTTCTTGCAATATCTTTATAACTACAAGTTTCTCCATAAGGAATTTCTAATAAAGCCTTATAAACCTTTAATGCAAACTCGCTTCCATCTACTTTAAACGGGAATGTAAAGTTTTTTCTTTTTCCACAAAAATATTCTTCTAATTCTTTTTTTGCCAATTTTAAAACTTTATTTTTAGAATCAATATTATTCTTATCTTTTACAAATTTAATTTCAATTATTTTGTTATCTTCCTCTATAACTTTAATCTTTCCAACTAAAGTATCAAAAACTATGTAATTCATATTCCACTCCATAAAAAAGAGATGAATTTCATCTCTTAAAACTAATCAACTACAAAAATTCCTCCATTAAGCTCCTTTATAAATCCCTTTAGTTCCAATGCAGTTAAAATTGTATTTGTTTCTATTATTGAAAAACCTGTTATAGTTGAAATTTTATTTTGAGATTTCGGTTCTTCATTTATTAAATTATAAATTAAAAGTTCTTTTGCATCTAAAATATCCAAATCTTTTTCTTCTTTATTTTTATTCAAAATAAATTCTGAAAAATCAATAACACCGTCTATAATATCCTGATAATTCGTAGCAATCAATGCTCCATCTTTTATCAATTTATTTGTTCCTTTACTATATAGGCTATTTATATTTCCTGGAAGTGCAAAAATTTCTTTTGACTGCTCATTTGCAAATCTTGAAGTTATAAGTGTGCCTGAACGATCTTGTGCTTCAATTACTAACAATGCTTTTGATAGTCCTGAAATAACTCTGTTTCTAACAGGAAAATTATGAGCTAAAGGTGGCATACCTATAGGAAATTCACTCATAACTGCCCCATTTTCTATAATTTCGTCATACAATCTGTAATTAGTTTTAGGATAGGCTATATCAACTCCACAACCTAAAACGGCTATCGTTCTTCCCCCTGATTTTAAAGCAGCTCTATGTGAAATGGAATCAATACCTAATGCCATTCCTGAAACAATCCTTATTCCAAGTTCTGAGATTGACCTTGCAAAATATTCTGTTGCCCAAGCTCCATAATTAGTACATTTCCTAGAGCCTACAATCGAAAGTGCAAATTCGTCTTCAGGTAAAATATCTCCCTTATAGTAAATAACTTGTGGAATATATTCGATATCTCTTAAATTAATTGGATAATTTTCACTCAAAATACTTACATATTTAACTTTCTTTTTTCTAAAAAATCTCTATAAGCATCTGAATTAAATTTTTCTCTCTCCTCAACTAATTTTTCAATATTATTTTTAGTTAAAAGCTTATTTTCTTTAAAATATTCTCCGGATAACTGTAAAATATCCTCAATATGTTCCAAAGTAAAATGATTTAACAATTCATCTTTAATTTTATAATCAAAATTCAAATAACTTAAAAATAACAAAGCATCTTCATTTCTCATAACTAACTCCAATATTTATTACTTAAACTTTTATATAACTTAAATACTTCATAAATTATTTAATTCAATAAATAGGATTTTATCTTTTTGATGGTTTTGATAAAAAGAAAAGATATAATCCAAATAACAATTTAATTAAAGCATCAATATATGCAATAATTGACAAAGACATATCAGAATAAATATATCCTATTACAATATTTATACTACAAACTATTCCTAATAAAATCATTGATTTACCATGAACAAAATAAAATGGGAAAAAATGAATTGCAGTAGCCATCAATGCACCCAACCAAATTAATCTCCAATTTTCTGTTGCGAAAAATGGTCCCCCTAATAAAAACATCAATATGAATAATAAAATTACTGAATATAAAGAAACTTTATTTTGAAATTTAGTTGAATTTCCAGTTGATAATTTATTAATAAGCTTTTTATTCATATTAATTGAAAGAAAACTAATAATATATCCAAAACTAAATACTTGCATATTTATTATTTGTTTTCCTCCTATTAAAGTAGCCAATGCAATAACTAAAGCAACTACGATTAACCATAACCCACATGATTTCTTATGGTTAAATTCTAATTTCTCTTCCTTGTGGTATTCTAAAAATGACATAAATAATCTCCCGTTTATTTCTAAATTTTTTGAATTCTTAATCTTTATTTATAATAATGCAAATTCTAAATATTAGATTCTATATTATGATTATTTAAATACATCAAATTTTTAATTAATAAAAACTAACTCCAATATTTATTGCTCAAACTTCTATATCTGATTGCTTCTAACAGATGTTCTTCCTTAATTTCTTCACTTCCGTCCAAGTCTGCAATTGTTCTTGTCAACTTCAAAATTTTATTAAAAGATCTTGCTGAAAACTTAAACTTTTTAAATGCAAACTCTATAATTTTTTCAAGTTTTTCATCTAAAATAATATATTTCTTAATCTGTCTTGCAGAAAGATTTGCATTATTATATATTTTTTCATTTTTATATCTTTCAAGTTGAATTTTTCTAGCTTTTTCAACTCTTTTTCTAATATCAGCAGAAGTTTCTAAAACTTCTTTTGAAGATAAATCATCATATTTTACAGGCTCAACTTCAACTTGAATATCAATTCTATCAAGTATTGGCCCTGAAATTTTGCTCAAATATCTTTGTATTTGTAACTGTGAACAAGTACATTTTTCGGTTTGAGATCCATAATTTCCACAAGGGCAAGGATTTAATGCACAAACAGTTACAAAATTTGAATAATAAGTAATTGACGAATTAGCCCTTGAAATAGTAACTTTTCCATCTTCCATAGGCTGTCTTAAAACTTCAATTGCCTGTTTTGAAAACTCTGGAAATTCATCCAAAAACAAAACTCCATTATGAGCAAGAGAAACCTCTCCCGGTTTTGGAATTTTACCTCCACCTACAAGAGAAATAGGACTGCTTGTATGATGTGGCGATCTAAAAGGTCTTTGAGTAACCAATTTATTATTTTTAAGTTTTCCGGCTATTGAATATATTTTTGTACATTCAATACATTCCTCAAAAGTTAATTTAGGTAAAATTGTCGGTAATCTTTTAGCAATCATAGTTTTCCCACTCCCCGGTGGGCCAACCATCAGCAAATTATGTCCTCCTGCAGCAGAAATTTCCATTGCTCTTTTTAAATTTTCCTGACCTTTTATGTCTGAAAAATCTATATCATATTTTATTTCTTCATCTAAATTTACTTTTGCGATTTCTTCTTTCTTTATTTCGATAACTCCATTTAGACAATCAACTAATTCTTTTAAATGTGAAATTGGATAAATCTCAATTCCTTGGACTATATTAACTTCATTTTTAATAGCATTAGGAATAAAGAACTTTTTAAAACCAAGCTCTTTTAAAGAGATAATCATAGGTAAAGCTCCGTCAAAAGTTATAACTCTTCCGTCCAGAGAAAGCTCACCTAAAAAAACAGTTTTTTCATCAGGTAAATACTCAATAACTCCAATAGCAAGTAACATACTCACAGCTATTGCTAAATCAATTTGAGAACCATCTTTTTTTAAATTTGCAGGAGCTAAATTTATCGTAACTCTTCCAGGTGGAATAGAAAATCCACTATTTGAAATTGCTGATTTAACTCTTTCCTTTGATTCTTTTATAGATAAATCAGGAAGCCCAACAATATTAAAAGCCTGAAGTCCACTTGATAAATCTGCTTCAACATCAATATCATAACCATTTAATCCATTTAACACGCAAGTCTTAGTCTTTGAATACATATCTTACCTACTTTCTAGCACATTCGGATGCCGTTCCTAAAAGTATTTGAAGTCCATGCTCTACAGAATCTATAATATACTCTAAAGATTCTCTAACAGCTTTTGGACTACCGGGTAAATTTATAATTAAGCTGTAGTTTCTAATAACTGAAACAGCTCTTGAAAGCATTGCTCTCTTTGTAATTGTCAAACTGTATTGTCTTATGGAATCACAAATTCCAAATGCGTTTTTAGTCGCAACATTCAAAGTTGCTTCAGGTGTAACATCTCTTTTACTAAAACCCGTTCCACCTGTTGTTAAAATTAAATTAGCACCTAAAACATCACTAGCATATTTTAACTTTTCTTCTATTATTGCTTGATCATCCGGAATAATAATCTTATCAAGAACTTCATAATTATTTTCTTTTAATATCTCAACAATTACTTCGCCTGAAGTATCAACTCTCTCACCAACTGACCCCTTGTCAGAAACGGTAATTACATAAGCAGTAAACATAAATCCTCCTAAAAAGCATTTTCTATATGTGTAATTTTATGATTGTCAAAAATTATTTCTATAACATCAAAACGAATTTTTGCTCCAAACAAATTTTTCTCCATCATATAAATCTGTGCAACGTCTTGTATCTTTTTTATTTTACTTCCATTTACAAACTCTCTGGGAAAACCAAAATTTATATTTTTTCTAGCCTTAACCTCAATAAAAACTAAAAAATCTTTATCTTTTGCTATTATATCAATCTCTCCAAAAGGTTTTAAAAAATTTCTCTCAACAATTTCATAGCCCTTTTCTAAAAGAAATTTAACAGCCATATCTTCCCCTAAATTTCCAATATCTTTAGCTTTCATATTCTTTTTTCTTTTCAAAATATTTCTTCAAAAAAGTTACTCTATGAATAGGAGTAACTCCATTTTCATCAATACCTTTATAATGAGCCTTTGTACCATACCCTACATTTTTTATAAAATTATAGTTAGGATACTTTTTCTCATACTCAACAAACATACTATCTCTGTATTCCTTTGCAATTATTGAAGCGCAGGAAACTACATAAGAAAGCTCGTCGCCATGAATCAAATTAATTTGCGGAATATCAACATCAACTTTTTCTGCATCAGTTATCAAAAAATCACCTGAAACTGTATTTCCTTCTAAATCCTTAATATTTGAAATTGCAATCTTCATAGCAAGTCTACTCGCCTGTTTAATATTTATTTCATCAATTTTTACATTATCCACAATTCCAATTCCATAGCCTACACATTCTTCTAAAATTTTATCATAAAGTGCAAGTCTTTTCTTTTTGGAAAGCTTCTTACTGTCCGTTACTCCCTCAATCTTACTATCTTTTTTCATAATAATCGCACAAGAAACGACAGGACCGGCAAGACAACCTCTTCCAACTTCATCAACACCGATAATTAAATTATATTTTTTGTAGATATTCTCTAGTTCTTCTTTAATTTCCATTATCTTCCTCAAATTTTTCAATATCTTCCACAGTCTCTAAAGTTATTCTTCCAAGTTTTACTTTTCTAAAATCATCTAAAACTAAATTTGCAACTTTAAAATAATCAATTTCATTTTTCTTTAAAATTGCTCCTCTATTTCTTCCGATTTCATCCATTAAATACAAAGTGTCCTCATAAGAGTCCTCAGATAGATTATATCTTTTTTTCAGAATATTTACATCTCTTTTATTTAATTCATCAATAAAACGAAAAGCTAAATTTTCAATATCCATAATCTCATCTTTAATTGCACCTGTAAAAGCTAAATGTAAACCGATTCTCTCATCTTCAAACTTAGGCCAAAGAACGCCCGGAGTATCTAAAAGCTCCAAATCATTCTTTGTCTTAATCCATTGAACCTGTTTTGTAACACCAGGTCTATCTCCTATTTTAGCACTCTTTCTCTTTGAAATTGAATTAATAAAAGTGGATTTCCCAACATTTGGAATTCCTACAATCATCATTCTAATTGTCTTTGCAGAAAGATTTTTTTCCTCAAGCTTTTTAAATTTATCAGCCAACATTTCCTTTGCAACTGAATAAATCTTATCCAAACCTTTTGAATGAAGTGCATCTACAACAACAGCTCCATAACCTTTTTTCTATAATAACTAAGCCACTTTTTAGTCTCATTTTCATCAGCCATATCTGATTTATTCAAAATCATAATTCTTGGCTTATCCTTTAAAACATCATCAATAACTGGATTTTTACTGCTTATTGGAATTCTTGAATCAATAATCTCTCCAACAATATCAACCAATTTTAATGACACTCTTATATTATCCATAGTCTTTTTCATATGACCCGGATACCAATTTATATTCATTATTTCCTCCAAATTTCCAAATCAAAATCTATTATAATTAAAATGAATTTTTATTTATATACAAGTAAGGAGGTAGAACATATCTCCCTCCTGTATAATTTTGTAAATCTAAATATAGATTATAAAGAATTATTTTTTAAATATTTTTAAAAAATAAAATATAGCGGATATTACGGATAAAACTAGTGAAATGCTACAAAGTACAATACCTATAATTTTAGTACTATCTAATTTTCCAACTGTAAGATTGAAATATATAGCATATGTCAAAAACAAAGAAAATATTAACATTATAGCGAAGTAAATATAGTTTTTGTATCGAGAACTGTTCGTCTTTCTTATTACTGCTTTTGCTAAATATCTACTAAGTAATCTCATAAAATATCCCTCCTATTATCATACTTTTATCATGTATAATAAATTCTTTTTAATATTATAATACAATTAGATTATAAATCTATAAATGTTTTTTGTCAATGTTTATAATCTTTGACTTGTATTTTCACAATAAAAAACAGAGTAAAATTTTATTACTCTATTTTTTAACTGTTTACTAAAACTTTATATTATTATATAATTACTTTGCATTCTATATGTAAGGAGGTGAAGCTATTGACCTCTATTGATGCTATAATTTTATTAACGTTGTTGATTGCGTTATTAAAATTGCTAAAGAATTTTAAATAATCAACATAAAAAGCAAGGTCCGCCAACCTTGCTTTTTTATTTGCATTCTAATACGCGAGATGAATTCGACCTCTATAGAATTATAATCTCAACTATATAATACCACAAATCGTAAAAAAGTCAACTCTTTTAGAAAAATATATTGTAATTTATAATTTTAGTATCAATGCAGATTACATTAATTTAAAGATTAATGTTGGATAATAGAATATATATGGCGCTGTAAAAATTGCCAAATATAATGCGAATTTTTTCTTATCTTCTGTTTCTATATCCAAATTTTTAATATTATAGTTTAAGTTTAATATATAGATACAAAATCCTGAAATTACAACTATAATGGTGATTAATATAAATCCAATAATACTATCAAATGGACCTATAATCATACCCTTAAACAAACTATTACCAATACTGCCTATAAATCCAGGAATATTAGAAACTGTTCCAGACACACTTGTTATAAAAGATATGCAAGATATTCCTACAAAGTCTGCAACAAGTCCATACAGAAATACTTTAAAAATAACTTTTTTATACTTTTCGAATATATGTTGTGCATTTAAAATTTTTAAAGCAACTAAAATTACTAAAGTTTGTCTAAGAAAATCTAAAGGTAATACAATGAGCCAAGTTAAAGGAAATAGAAGAATAAACCAACTAGGAAAAAAGAAACTATAAAGTTTATTAGTTTTCATAATTACCTCCTTTTCAAAAATTATTACTACAATCTTATAAAATAATTTTCAAAAATAAAATCTATAAAATACTCATTTATTCTAATATAATATACCTATTTTTTTACTTTTTGTCAATAATTTAAAATCTAGAAATTATATTTTAAAAATACAAAAACAGAGTTAGATTATCTAACTCTGCTTGAAAATTTTTTTATCTAATTTTCAAAATCTAACCTAGTAAATTATAAACGACTGATGTAGGAACAAAAAACAAATATGGAGCTGTAAATATTGCCATATATAATGCTAATTTTTTCTTATCTTTTGCTTCTATATCAATTTTTGCAAAACTGTTTTTTAGGTTCAAATAATAGATGCAAAGTCCTGCTATTAATACTGCAACAGCTACTAAAAGAAAAGCATAAATATTTTCAAAAGGACTTCTCATCATAGGTTCAATCATTTTTTCATTAATCCATTTAAAAAATCCAGAATCCTCACCACCCATTCCAACCAAGCTTGATATTAAAAACAAGAAAATTGCACCAACAAAGTCTGCAAAAAATCCGAATAAGAATACCTTTAGAATTACTTTTTTATACTTTTGAAAAGTATCATCTATCTTTAAAAATTTTAAAGATAATAGTATTACAATTGAATCTATAACAAAATTTACAGGCATTGCAATAAGCCAAGTTATAGGAAACAATAGTAAAAACCAAATCGGAAAAAATACATTGTAAAGTTTTTTATTTTTCATAATGACCTCCTTTATTATTCAAGATTTTTCTACTTACAAAACTTAAACACAAAATACTAAATGTTGTTTAAATAATTTGCTTACAAAAAAAGAGTCAGACTTCTCCAACTCTCAAAATTTGAATTAAGTAGTCGGTTGGTCGGTGTACCCAACATCTCAGATACCTTGTTGCAGGTGTGGCAGGAACCATTTCTGCCCTCAACTACTTCTTTACTTAACTATAGTATACCCAATTTTTTACTCTTTGTCAACCTTCTTTAGTCTTCCACTAAATTTTCTGCTGTTTAATTTATAGTCATTTATGCTATACATGCTGACAATAAAAAATTTATCTTTAGTTTTATTAACTTTTAAAGCCAGTAAAATATTCTTTTTATAACATTTTACATACTCCAAAGCCAGTTTTTTTCCATTTGTATTAATTCCTACATAATCAGGATTTTCAATTATATCACTAATTTTATCTACATATTTTAAAACATCATAATGCTTTCTTTTTTCAAGATGTCTTTTTAAACCATGCTTAGAATATTCTATTTCTGATAAGTCTGTTTCAAGACCTAATAATTCTTTAATACTATCCTTTACTATCATAGCTATACCTCTGAATATATTTTAGCATAAAATAAATATAAATCAAATATAATTTTATAAAAAAAGAGCTATCTTTACAGATAGCTCTCTAGTATGTAAGCACACCCAAGGTCGCTTAACAAGAAATGTACGGTACCCTTGCAGTTAGCTCAAAGTAAGCAATCTTACGGCACATAGAGTATTTTACTTATGGCTGCTTCCGTCAAGACCTGACCAGATTCATAAAGCTCTATTGCGTAAGGACCCACTCGTCAACACCACTTACAAAAGTCGGCTACACCCCTTGAAAATCTAACTTGGGAATTCAGCCCTGCTATAGCAGATTACAGGTTACAAGGTACTGCTAACACCCCGCCTAGTGCATGGCGGAGAGCGAGGGATTTGAACCCTCGAAACGCTTTTGACGTTTACACGATTTCCAATCGTGCTCCTTCGACCACTCGGACAGCTCTCCACGACACCCATATATTATAATGTATTTTTTTGTTTAGTCAATATAAAAATAATTTATATTTTCTGAATCATAACCACATAAGGCGGATTATTTTTTTGATTTTCAAAGGTAAATTTAAGAATGGTATATTCTTTTTGGTTTAAGTTTTGTAAAAATTTTGATATTTCTAAACTCTCAATCTGACCAGCAGAATGTCCTATATAAAAAGTTATGAAAATAATTCCTTTGGAATTTAATTTATCAAGCAATTTCTTTAAACTTTCTTCAACATCTTCTGCATTAGTAGTTATATATTTATCTCCTTTAGGTAAATAACCCAAATTATATATTGCAAAATCAATATTTTCCTTTACATATTTATAAAAATTTTTGTGATTTTCTAAAATCAATTCACAATTCGAATATTTTTCAAGCAAAATTTTTGAATTATCCAAAGCTTCTTTTTGAATATCAAAACAATAAAGTTTTTTAGGCTGTAATATCTCTAAAATATTTTTAGAGTCAAACCCATTACCAACTGTCATGTCAACTGCAACTTTAATTTCACTAATATAATTTTTCATAAAAAATTCAATTAAAGTCTTTGTATTATTTATTTTTACATCCACTGCAAGTCTTTCCTTGTTCTAAAATTTCATCTACATCATAAGTGTATAAATTATCTTCTACTTTAGTAACTCCTGAAATTCCTTCAAAAAACAATTTAGAATAAAATTTCTTTTTTCCCTTCATGTATACTTTATAAGCAATACATTTTATGAAAAATCTATTAAATCTTTCCATTCCTTCATCATATTTTATTTCTTCTAAGTAATAATCCTCATCTCTAAAAATTAATTTTACATATCCAATTATATTTTCTTCCATAACTAAGCTGAAATAAAATGTTGGTACAGATAAATCAATACTTCCACCTATTCCATATTTGACATAAAGTTCTTCAAATTCTTCTGGAGTGGCATTTTTTAATCCTATCATTATAAACTCCTTAAATATTCAATCTCTTCTTTACTAAGTTCTCTGTAGTTTCCTAATTTTAATTTTCCAAGTTTTATTTTACCAAACGCAATTCTCTCAAGAGAAATAACATTATAGCCTAAAGTTTTAAACATTTTTCTTATCTGCCTATTTCGTCCTTCTTTTAGAAAAACTTTTACTATATTATTTTTAAAGTCAAAAATTTCAAATCTTGCTTTTCTTGTAATTTTCCCTTCAAGCATTATGCCTGAAGATAACTTTTTCAAATCGCTTTCTTTTAAAGTTTTATCAACCTTTACGATATACTCTTTTTCAACATTATGACTTGGATGTGTCAGTTTAAAAGCTAAATCCCCATCATTTGTTAAAAGCAAAAGTCCAAAACTGTCTTTATCCAATCGACCCACAGGATAAATTCTCTCTTTAGAATCTATTAAATCCAGAACAATTTTTTCTTGAAATTGGGCTTTCGCAGTACTAGAATACCCGATAGGTTTATTTAGAAGATAATATTTTTTATCTTCTTCTAATTTAATTTTCTTTCCTTCAACTAAAACTTCATCATTTTCTGAAATATCAATACCTTTTGTAGCGAGTTTTCCATTTACAAAAACTTTTCCCTGTTCTAAAAGTAAATCAGCGTTTCTTCTTGAACAGTATCCGGAATTTGCAATAAATTTATTTATTCTCATCTTTTATTTCCACATCATTTTCATCTTCAACTATTTGGTTTTTTCTTCATCAGAAATAAATTTTTCAATGTCAGGCAAGTCTTTTAAAGTTTTTAAATTAAATTGATTTAAAAAGTTCAGAGTTGTCTTATAAATAATTGGCTTACCAATTCTATCAAGTCTCCCTGCCTCTTCAATAAAATCTTTTGACATCAGAGTATCGATAGAACTATTACATTTAACTCCTCTTATCTCTTCAATTTCTTGCCTTGTAATCGGCTGTTTATATGCAATTATTGCCAAAGTTTCCAAAGTTGAATTAGTTAAATGCTTCATTGTAACTTTTTCAAAAAGCTTAGAAATAATATCATGATATTCTTTTCTTGTCTTTATCTGATAATGATTAGAAATTTTTTGAATTACAAGTCCTCTTTTTTGAAATTCAAACTCCTCTACAAGTTCATCAGCGTAAACAGTAGCCTCTTTTACTGAAATATCCAACACTTTTGCAATATCATCAATTTTTAAAGGATCTCCATAAACAAATAACAACTGTTCAATAACTTGTTTATATTCTCTACTATTCAACTTCTCCCCCCACTAAATTAAGTTTAATATTTTTATCTTTATCTTGAAAAATCTTAATAATATTATTTTTTACAAGCTCCAAAATAGATATAAAAATTGTTATAAGCTCACTTTTTGTTCCATTATAAAAAATTAAATCTTCAAAATAAAGTTCTTTCTTATCATAAATTTTGTCTTTTATCATTGAAATATACTTTTCAATCGGGAATAAATCTTTTTCTATTATTTTTTCAAATGAATTTTCTTCATTTTTAATTTGATACTGATTTATAATACTTTCCATTAAAGAAAGCAATACATTAACATCAGTATTTAAAATAATTTCCTTATCTTCAGTCATATATTCAGTAATATCAGACTGCATTTTTGAATATGCTTTACTTCCTTCTGTTTCTAAGTTTCTAAAGTATTCTCCTACCTTCTTAAACTTTCTATATTCAATAAGTCTTCCAATCAATTGTTCTTTTGTAACAATTTCTTCTTCATCTTCATCTGTGTTTTTAGGAATTAAACTCCTTGACTTAATTTCAACTAAAGTACTAGACATTAGCAAAAAAGCTGATATATCAGTATCTTCACTATAAACAGAATTTTCAATTACTTCAAGATAATGTTTAGTTATTTTACTTATTTCAATATCATAAATATCAACCTTTTGTTTTGAAATTAAATCAAGCAACAAATCCAAAGGGCCTGAATAAGCATCTAAATTTACTATTAATTGCATTACATCACCAACATATAAGCAATTTTAATTATAAATTGTCCAACAGTATTAGCAATAGGTGATAAAAATGTTCCAAAAGTTCTTGTCATGATTAATATAAGTAGAATAAGAGTTGTATAATTTGAAAGTTTAAAATATTCATATTCTACTTCTCTTGATAAAAATGCACTTATGAAAAT
Source organism: Parvimonas sp. oral taxon 110 str. F0139 (assembly GCF_000214475.1). GTDB lineage: Bacteria > Bacillota > Clostridia > Tissierellales > Peptoniphilaceae > Parvimonas. The sequence goes on from NZ_AFII01000001.1 coordinate 603,302, forward strand.
TGCACCATCAAAAGGTGGCAAAGGTATCAATCCTATAATTCCAAATACTATACTTATAGAGAAGATATCTCTAAATAGTAAAAATAACATTTTGTTATCAGATCCAACAAGTATATATATAATTGCTGAAATTAAAGCTATTAGAAAACACATAAAGGCATTTGATAAGGAGTAAATTATTTTACCCCAGAATCTATTTTTAAAATTAGATACATTTACTTCTATAGGCTTTGCCCAACCGAATTTAAAAATTATAAAACAAATAAAGCCTACTATATCTATATGATTAACGGGATTCAAGCTAGTTGCTCCATTTAATTTTGGTGTATTATCTCCTAGAGCTAAAGCAACATTTGCTTGAAAAACTCTACAGGCTATAATTACAAACATTACTGCAATTCCAACAATTAAATTTTCCATTATAATGTCCATACTACCCCCTATTTATTTCATTTAAAATAGCTATTGCCGTTTTAAAATCTTTTATTTCTCCATTAAAATACATCTTTTTTAATTCATCAAAATGAATTTTAATAATACTTAAATTTTCATCATCATCTTCTGGTAATTTTGAAGATAATAAGCTATCAGCCCTGTATACTACAACTTTTTCTGTACAAAATCCAACACTTGTATAACCTTCAAAAATTTTTTCTAAATTATTAGAACTAAAACCTATTTCTTCTTGCAATTCTCTAAGAGCGGTTTCTTCATAATTTTCTCCTATTTCTACAAGTCCGGCAGGAATTTCTAAAAAGTCCTCTTGAATTGGAAATCTGTATTGTTTAACTAAATATACATATCCTTTTTCATCAATTGGAAAAATTGCAACTGCATCTTTATGATCTACAATTTCTCTTCTTAAAACTTTATCATCTTTTTCAAAGTATTCAAGTTTTAAATTCAAAATTTTTCCGTCAAAAATTTCTTCTGATTTTACTTTTCTATACATCTTAATCTTTCCTTTTTTCATTTGCAATTTCAATCATTTCCTTAGATTGTCTTATAGTTGTTTCATTAATATTTGCTCCACCTATAAGTCTTGAAATTTCCATAACTTTTTCATCATAATTTGCACATAACACTTTAGATAAAGTTATATCTCCAACTGTTTCTTTGCTTATTATAAAATGCGTATCTGATAAAACAGAAATCTGTGGTAAATGAGAAATTACAAGAAGTTGATGATTTTTTGAAATTTCTGCAAGTTTCTCTCCAACAATTTGAGCAGTTATTCCACTTATACCCGTATCAATTTCATCAAAAACAAGAGTTGCTATCTTATCCCTATCAGATAGAACCTTCTTAAATCCTAACATTATTCTACTAAGTTCTCCACCTGATGCTATTTTATATATTTCTTGAAGTTCTTCACCCTTGTTTGTAGAAATTAAAAAAGTAACTTCATCAAAACCAGTATTTGTAATTTTATTATTAGTTTTTATATCTATTTTAAATATTGAATTTTTTAAATCTAAATCCAAAAGTTCTTTTTCAATTAATTTTTCTATTCTCTTTGCAACTGCTTTTCTAGAATTTGAAATTTCTGTAGCAAGCTTTTTATATTCTTCACTTAAATTCTTAAGTTTGTTATTTTCTTGAGATAACAAATCTTTTGAATGTTCAAGCAAGTATAAATCTTCTTCTAGTGAATTTTTATATTTTATAAGCCCTTTTTTATCTGTCTTATGTTTCCTTTTCAAGTCATTTAAAAGATTAAATTTTTCCTGTAAAATCGTAAGACTCTCTTCGTCAATATAAATACTTGAGTAATAATCTTGAATTTTTGTATATATTTCTTTTAATCCAAAAGAAATATTTTCAAAATCTTCACTTAATTTTACATTTTTATCATTTTCTTCTAGTACAACGAGATTTCTATTTATTTCATTCAAAATGGAAAAGGCATTTACTTCTGAATTTTCTCCATCAAAAAGCTCAACTAAATTTCCGCAACAGCCTAAAATTGTTTGACTATTATTAAATTTATCAATTTCATTTTCGATAAATTCTTCATCCAAAGTTTCAAGTTCCAAACTATTAAGCTCTTCAATTTCTGATTTTATTTCTTCAACATTTTCATCAAAATTGATAACTTTATTCTTTAACTTCTTTAAATTAGTATTTGCCTTTTTTATTTTGTCATATAATATTTCTAAATCTTTTAATTTTTTCTAAACTCATCATTGCAAAAACTATCTAAAATTTCAACAAAATCAGCTTTATTAAATAATGTATAACTATCATGTTGACCACATACATTTAAAATATTCAACATAATATCTGATAGAATAGAATTATTTACAGTTCTATTATTGATTTTTGAAACTGATCTTCCATTTTTGTTAATAGTTCTTGAAATAACTAACATATTATCTTCAATTTCTATATCTAAATCTAGCAATTCAAATTTATTCTTTATAATTTCTTCATCATAATCAGAAAGAAAAAACACTCCTTCAACATAAGCAGTATCACTACGTTTACCGATGGATGAAGTATTAGCTCTTCCACCGCAAAGCAAAGAAATAGCACCGATAATTATAGATTTACCGGTTCCTGTTTCACCTGTTAAAATATTAAGTCCCTCAGTAAAGGAAATTTTTATTTCGTCAACAATTGCTAAATTTCTAATATATAATTCAGATAACATAATATCCCTACCTTACAAGTTTCTTTACTTCTTCAACTACAGAATCTAAAAAAGCTTTATCATCAATCGCTATAAAGATAGTATCATTTCCTGTTACAATTCCAGTTACCATTTTTAACTTTGCATTTTCTATATACGAACCACATATACTTGCAGTATGTGGAATAGTCTTTATAAGAATCATATCTTCATTATGCTTTATAGATAAAATTGCAAGTTTACAAATCTTACTCAATCTTTCATCTAAAGAATCATAAAGCGAATCAACAACCTTATACTTATATTCTCCATTTTTAGTTTGAACCTTTAAAATCTTTAATTCTTTAATATCTCTTGAAACTGTCGCTTGTGTTGAATGAATTCCCTTTTTTTCCAAGCAATCTGAAAGTTCCTCTTGTGTTTTTATTTCGTTATTTTCTATTAAATCTAAAATAATTCTTTGTCTTGTGTATTTTTTCATATAACCTCTTAAAAAATCCCTTTAATAAGCGCTAATTTTTCTTTATTTCCATCTCCACCAAGTATAGGTGAATCAATTACAGAAATAATTTCAAGCTTATTTCCAAGTGCATAGAGTTTGACTTTTTCAACCACATTCTCTATGACTTTTTCGGATTTAACTATCCCCTTTTTATTTAAACTTTTTCCTTCACATTCAAATTGTGGTTTAATTAAAGCCACAATTTGACTATCTTCTTTTAAAAATTTATATAAATTTTCAAAAATATATTTTAAAGAAATAAAAGAGACATCAATTGAAATAAAATCAATCTTTTCTCCTATTTTTTCAAAATCTAAATATCTAAAATTTGTATTTTCTAAACTAACCACTCTATCATCATCCAATAAACTCTTGGCAAGTTGATCTGTACCAACATCTATTGCATAAACTCTTTTTGCATTTCCATTTAACATAATTTGTGTAAAACCACCTGTTGATGAACCTATATCCATACAGACTAAATTTGTTAAATTAAGTTTAAAGTTTTTAATTGCAGAATCTAATTTAATGGCTCCTCTTCCAACATAACTATCCTCAAAAGTTGCTTTTACTGTTATTAATCCAGGATTTTCAATTATCATAGAAACTTTTTCTATAACTTTTCCATTATAAAAAGCTCTTTTTTCTGTAATTATCCTTTTAGCATGAGTTCTAGACTTTACAAGTCCTAAATTTACTAGACAAATATCTGCTCTTTCCATTAATAAGTCCTTTTTGCCATATAATCAATAAAATTTACAAAGAAATCTTTTTTTCCTGAAATTTTATTAATTTCTTGCAATGAAATTTTATTCAATTCTTCAATTTTCTTTTCAACTTCACTCTTTCCTAGAACAGTTGCAAAAGTCTTTTTTTTCAATTTAATATCCTCATCATAGTCAAATAAATCATCTTGAAGTTGGAAAACTAAACCTAAGTTTTTAGCATAAATCTCCAAATGTGTTAAGTCATTATCACTTGCCCCTCCGAGTTTTGCTCCCGCTAAAATTGCAGCTTTAAAAAGTTCTCCTGTCTTTAGAGAATTAATCTTTTCAATATCTTTTAAATTCTCTACATTATTTTCAAGATCTAAAAACTGACCATAAATCATTCCATTTATTCCACTTGAATTTAAAATTATTTCGCTTGCAGAAATAGCAAGATTTATTTCATCAGAATTTTCTTGCATTTTCATAGCTTTAATCATAATTAAATTCGCATTATTTAAAAGCTCATCACCAACTAAAACAGCATTAGATTGTCCATATTTACCATATACAGATAACACTCCTCTTCTAAATTTATCATCGTCCATTTCAGGTAAATCATCATGAACTAAAGAGTAGTTATGGATAAGCTCTAAAGCAACTGAAAAGTCTATAGCTATATCTGAAATATCCCTATAAATTTTAAAAGCCTCTAAAAGTAAAATAGCCCTTATTCTCTTTCCACCAACAGAAAAAGAATAAGCACACATTTTTTCAAACTCATTATTATCTGAATAAATTTTACTTAATCTTTCTTCTATTATGCTTTTATCATTAAAAATCAATTTTTTAAAATCTTCCATTATAGCTCTAAACTCACTTGTCCATCTTCTAAAGTTTTTTCTACAAATTTTTGATCTTCATCTTCAGCTTTTTCGTCAAATAAGAATAATCTACCTTCTTCTTTTTCAAGAATTTCAACTAATTCTTTATGAAGCTTCATTCCTTTTTTATACAGTTCAATACTTTTTTCAAGACTTAATTGTTCTTTTTCTAAAGTATTTACTATTTTAATAAGTTCCTCAATTCCCTTATCATAATTTTCTAACTTAATTGCCATCTATAATCTCCTTAACATCGGAAATAATTTCTCCATTAGAAACCTTAAGTTTCAAAGAATCTCCTACATTTACATTTTTAATATCCTTTACAATTTCATTATTATCATTATAGATAATACTATACCCTCTATCTAAAATACTATTTGGATTTATAATTTCTAAAGATTGTCTTTTAAAATCTAATAATTGTTTATTATATTTAAAAATTGAAACTATTTTTTCATCTAAAGATTTTTTCAAATTCTCAAGATTTTCTCTTAGTGTAGTTATTCTATTAACTGGATTATAATATTCCAATTCTTTTTTATAATGTTCAAGCTGAACTTTTTCAGCAGAAATTTCTTCTAATATATTCTTACTTAGTTTTTTCTCTGCTTGGTTTAAAAATTCTTTTATCTCATCCATACTTACAGATGAAAGCTCAGCTCCTGCTGTAGGAGTTGCAGCTCTCTTATCTGCAACATAGTCTGTTAGCATTGTATCTATTTCATGACCAACCGCTGATATAATAGGTTTTTTACAATTAAAAATGGTTCTAATGAGATTTTCATCATTAAAAGCATTCAAATCTTCAAAAGAACCTCCACCTCTACCAACAATTATCGTGTCAATAAAATCAAGTGAATCTAAATATTTAACACCTTCAGCTATTTCATCACTAGCTCCAATTCCTTGAACTTTTGCAGGATAAAAATAGATATTTGCAATTCTATATCTTCTTCGCAATGTATTTAAAATATCACGAATTGCAGCTCCATTCTTAGCTGTGACCACCCCAATATTTTTAGGAAATCTTGGGATTGGTTTTTTAAATTCAGAATTAAAGAGGCCTTCCTTTGAAAGTTTTTCTTTTAGAGCTAAAAACTGCTCATATAAATTTCCACGACCGACCTCTTCAACATTTTTACATAGAATCTGATAGTAGCTTCCTTTTTCATAAGTCATAACAGTACCTGTTACGACAACCTTTTGTCCATCTGTTAAATTCAAACTTTGTGCAATCGGAATAGTTTTAAAAACTACACATTTAAGCATAGCTTCATCATCTTTAATACTAAAGTAACTATGTCCACCTGATTTTTTAAAATTAGATACTTCGCCTTCAACACTTATGTTGGATAAAAAAGAATCTCTCCTAAGTACATTCGAAATGTACTTACTTACTTCTTTAACCTTAAATGTTGTCATCAAAATTCTCCTATTTTAGAATATCATTAAAAGAATACCACTTATAGCAAATATACTAACTGCAGGAACTATACTTTCTTTTAATGCTTTTATAGATGTTTTAGGAATAGCTATAAGTGCCATTAATGTACAAACTGCTGGAACATAAAAACTCATCATTAAAAATGCTTGTCTCCAAAACAATAGAGTTGTATTAGTTGAATATTTAAATAACAAGAATATTCCAATACAGACTACACTAAAAATTGTATATACTAACCATCTTGTTTTTCCATCAGACCCAACTAAATAAGTTGATACTCCTATTCCAGTTAAACCTATGGCAAGAAATACGATGAACAATAAATTACCAAGTATACCCATAACTACCTCCTAAAATTAAATTTTTATTTTTTCGCTCTAACGATTGTTCCCAAAATACCGTTAATAAATTTATATGAAGCATCAGTTGAATATTTATTTGCAATTTCTATGGCTTCATTTATTGCAACACTTTCAGGAATTTCGTCTAAGTAATAAATTTCATTTACTGCAACTCTAAGAATTGCCAAGTCAATCTTAGCTATTCTATTGTAGTTCCAGCAACCTTCTAAATTTTCCTTTATAATATTATCAATGTTATCAAGATTGTCTATTATAGATTTACAATTCTTCCTAATATACTTAACTTCGCTACTAGGCAAATCAAAATACTCTATAAAACTTTCAATCTCATCACATTTAAAATTATTTTGTATACTTAGCTGATATATCAGCTTCATACACCATTCTCGTGCTTCACTTCTAGTCATATAAGCACTCTACTTTTCAATAGACTCAATACAAATATTCACACCTAAAACTTTAATACTTGTCATAACTTCTATTTTTAATTTTATATTTTCTTGAATTTTTTTAACAATTTCTTCGAATTTTTGTCCATATTCTACTGAAACTTTAACACAAACTTCAATTCCTTTTTCTAAAAATTCAATTTCTATTCCTTTCTTAGAATTTTTTGCATTAATTTTTTCGATATCATCTGGAATTCCAACTATAGATTTTACCCCTTCAACTTCAATAGTTGCCATAGCAGCTATCATATAAAAAATATCATTTGATATCTTGACACTGCCATTTTCGAATTTATTTTTATTCATAATTAATACACCTCCACTTATCTAGTATTATATCAAAAATTGCAAATTTATTCAAATAAATTTGCATATTTTTTCAAGTTTTATTCAATTTTTAAATTAAGTTATTTATGAATATATATAAATAAATATTTTTGAATAATTTTTATTATTTATTCTAAATACTTTTATTAAAATTTATCAGGAAAACAATTTATTATAGCAAATTTTATTACTAATTCTATTTCATTTTAATTTATTTTATGTTATAATAAAAGTGCATTGTATTATAGTGCTAAATTAATTTAGGAGGAATTAGAATGAAAAAAAGAAAAAAAATCTCATTACCCCTACAGATTATAATCGCACTTTTCATTGGTGTAGCTTTAGGTCTGTGTTTACAATCAAACCCAAAAATTGCAGATACTTATCTAAAACCAATTGGATCTATATTTTTAAATTTAATTAAATTGGTGATAGTTCCTTTAGTATTTTCATCACTGGTTGTTGGAGTTGCAGAATTAAAGGATATAAAGAAACTTGGAAAAATAGGTTTAAAAACTTTTGTGTTTTATTTTTTAACAACTACCTTTGCAATAATTTTAGGCTTATTTTTTACTAATATCCTAAAACCAGGTGCAGGTTTTACATTACCTACAACATTAACAGAAGTAAAAGTAAATGAAGCACCTAATTTTATAGATACTTTAGTAAATATAATTCCTGCAAATCCTATGAAGTCAATAGTTGAAGGAAATATGTTACAAATTATAGTATTTGCATTGATACTCGGTTGTGGACTTTTATCTTTAGGAGAAGCAAAGTCTAAACCTGTCTTTTTATTTTTTGATGGAATATCAAATGCTATGATTTCTATTACAAACGGAATAATGAAACTTGCTCCAATTGGGGTATTAGGTTTAATTACTCCAGTTATTGCAAATAATGGTCCAAAAGTATTATTACCTTTACTTAAAGTTATTTTTATAGTTTATCTAGCCAGTATTATTCATGCACTTTTAGTGTATTCATCATCTATAAAAATATTTACTAAAATGAAAGTTAGAACATTTTTTAAAAAAGCTTCTACTCCATTTTTTGTAGCATTTTCTACCGCTTCTTCTGCAGGAACTCTTCCTGTTTCTATGGAAACTGCAGAAGAAGAAATGGGTGTTTCTAAACCTATTGCTAGTTTTGTCTTACCTTTAGGTGCAACCATAAATATGGATGGAACAGCAATATACCAAGGAGTTTGTGCATTATTTATAGCACAAGTATATGGAATAGACTTATCAATTCAACAACAAATTGTAATTGTACTAACAACGACATTAGCATCTGTTGGAACAGCCGGAGTTCCAGGTGCTGGAGTAATTATGCTTACAATGGTACTACAAAGTGTAGGACTTCCTATTGAGGGAATCGCACTTGTTGCTGGAATTGATAGAATTTTTGATATGATAAGGACAGCAGTTAATATTTTAGGAGATATAACTTGTTCAGTTGTTGTTGCCCACTCTGAAAAAGAATTAGATTATTCAAAACATAATGATTAACCCCCTTATCAGATGTTTTTAATCAAATGGGCAAATATGAAACCTCCTGTTTCACTAAAAAAGCCAACTTATGTTGGCTTTTTATCTGATTTATTGTTTATTTACTTCGTATAATAATATATTGCAAGTTGCGTTCTATCCCTAAGTTCTAACTTTTCTAAAATTCCTGAAATATAATTTCTAACAGTTCCCTCACTTAAAAATAATTTTTCTGAAATTTCTTTATTTGAAAGTCCCTTTGCAATTTGTTCTATAATTTCAATTTCTTTTTGAGTTAAATTTTCAAAATCTTTTTTTGTCGTATTAAATAGGCTTTGTAATTTTAATTCATTATCTAAAATTTTATTCCCAAGCTTTACACTTTCTATTGCAGGAATTAGTGATGCTACATTATCTTTTAAGATAACTCCTAAAACACCTTTGTTTAAAGCTCTAATTATATCATCTCTATCATTGAAAGTTGTTAAGAGCATTATTTTGGCATCTTTGTCATATTCTAAAATTTCTATTGCAACATCAACTCCATTTACTTCTTTCATTCTAATATCTAAAATGACTACATCAATTTTATTTTCTTTGTAAGTCTCAATTGCTTTTTTAGAGTCTGTAGTAGCTAATACTATTTCATAACTACTCTTTTCCAATATAGTACTTAAAGCATTTAATACTAATAAATCATCATCAACCATTAAAATTTTCATTATTCTCTCCCTTATCTATTGCAATATTTATCTTAAATCCATCATCTGTAATAACATTGAATAGCCCATTATATTTTTTTGCTATTTCTTCCATAGACAAAATTCCAAGACCGTCATTTTTTTTAATATTAATATTTTTTCCATTATCAAAAATCGTAATTATATATGAATTTTCATTTTCTATTATTCTCACAGTAAAACTATCTCCAGTTGAATGTTTAGTAAAATTAGCAAAAGCCTCTTTTACAATGCTTAAAATGTCAAAACTTAAATTTTCATTCATCTTTGTTTTAACTCTATATATTAATTTTGACTTTACATTTGGAACATTTATAATTTTTTCAATAGAGCTTTCTAAGTCAAAAGCAGATTTATACATATTATGAATTATTTTTCTTATATCAACTAATCCACCTGATAAATTCTCCCTAATTCTTATAACTGAAGTTTTTATCTCTTCATCATCACATATTAATTCCAATGCTCTAAGTTCCAAAATAGAAGCTGAAATTGTATGTCCTATTGAATTATGTAATTCTTTTGAAATTTTTTCTCTTTCTTTTAAAATACTATCATAATTCTTTTTTCTTCTTCCAGATACAATTTCTTTAAATCTTTTTGTAATTTATAATTTGTCTTATAAAAATTTAAAAACTCTCTATGATAAAAAACTTTTCTTTCATATAGCTCCCTATCATATTGAGATAGACAAACAATTAGTAAAGATAAAGCAAAAAAGTTAATTTCTTTACTCAATAGGAATACAAGAAATATTGGAATATTGTAAATTGACTTACTATAAATTGCATAAATAAAAGAGAACATAAAAAATCTAAACTCCGGAAAAAAATAAATTATAATCAAAAAAATTACTGACAAAGCTAAACTATAATATATATTTTCCTTAATTTCAACTATAAGCACAAAAATTAACGAAATTAAGCTAAAAATTGCAACATTAGCAAAACTCATTTTTTCTGAAAATAAAACAAAAATTTAATAAAAAATACTTTAAAAATACCATAATATCTCCATCTAATTTAAAATAAATAAAACAATAATCATTTAAAAACTATTATAACTATTTTATCATATTTTTCAAAAAATTACATTTGTCATATTGATAAAATTACATAATACACTAATTTTTAAAAAAATTTGTTGATATAATATTGGTGAGGTGATAATTATGATTATAAAAATAGAAGATTTAATAAAAAATTTAAAGAAAAAATTGTTTTAGACCATTTTAATTTATCTCTTGAAAAAGGAGATGTACTTGGACTTATAGGTCCAAACGGTTGTGGAAAGACGACTTCAATAATGTGTATGCTTTCTCTTTTGAAATATGACAGTGGAACTATTGAAGTTTTTGGAAAAAAAGATATTTCTAATGAATATGAAATTAAGAAAAAATTGGAATTGTTCCTCAAGAACTTGCTGTTTTTAATAATTTAACTGTAAAAGAAAATATCGACTATTTTTGTGGTCTATATATATCTAATAAAAATGAAAGAAAAAGGCTTGTAAATGAAGCTATTGAATTTACAGGACTTCAAAGTCATGAAAAAATGTTGGAAAAGAAGCTATCAGGTGGGCTTAAAAGACGTTTAAATATCGCTTGTGGTATTTCACATAAGCCTGAACTTGTAATTTTAGACGAGCCAACAGTTGCAGTAGATGCTCAAAGCAGAAAGTTTATCTTAGATGGAATTAAAAATTTAGCTGAAAATGGATCATCAATTCTTTATACTACTCACTATTTAGATGAAGCTGAATATCTTTGCAATAAAATTTCTATTATGGATAATGGAAAAAATATCTTAACCGGAGATATGCAAACTTTGATTAATGGAGTAAGTGTAAAAGAAAAGATTACAGTTGTAGGTTTTATAAAACCTGAAATTATTTCAATCTTAGAAAAACAAGACGAGGTAATTGATGTTGAAGCGAAGGAAAATCAAGTAACTTTTAATTATTCTAGTGATACAGGAAACATTAAAAAATTAATCTACCTACTTGATGAAAACAATGTAGTTTATGAAGAAATTTTTTCAAAGAAACCTAAACTGGAAGATATTTTCTTAGAAATGACAGGAAAGGAGCTTAGAGAATAATGGGAATTTTATCTGCTTTAAAAGTAAATTTGCTACATTTAACTAGAGATAAACTAAATTTATTTTGGAATACTTTTTTCCCTATGATTTTAGCTACATTCTTTTGCCTAGTAATTCCTAATATGGGCAAAAATTTTGATAAAGTAAATGTTGGAATTAACAAAAATAATCCCCATGAATATATTTTAAAACAAATTCCATATCTTAATCTTAAAGAAGTAAAAGAAGATGTTCAAACAGATCTAAAAAACAAAGAATATAAAGCCTTTATAGAAGATGATTTATCTTTAAAAATTATATCATCTAATTCAGAAGTTATGGTTGTTAAAAATATCCTTGACCAAATAAAACAAATGTATGAAACTAAAATTAATCAGGAAGAAATTATAAAAAATATAGATAAAGACTTTATAGAGGACAAAAATCATGGTGTTACAGGTGTTGAACCCATACTTTTTTCAATAATTATTATGGCAAGTCTATATACTATGTTTGATGGCGTTATCTACATAGATAATATATTATATGATTCGTCTGATTTTGCAGTAAGAATGTTAGTTTCTCCAATAAAAAAATCAACTTATTTAATAAACGGAATAATATCTGCACTTATAGTTACAAGTTTTAATTCTACATTATTGATTATTTATTTAAAACTTGTATTTGGGATAACCCTAATAACAAACTATTTTGCTTCAATTATTACTCTACTTTTAATTATGATTTTTGGAATAACTATGGGAATGTTCCTTGCAGTTGCTCTAAAGGCAAAAACCGAAACTAAAACAATGGTTGGACTTGGATGTATTCTTCTAATGAATTATACTTCAGGAATGATGGGCTCAAGTGTAACAAATGCTATAACTTCAGCGTTCCCTCTAATAAAAAAGATAAATCCAACATTCTATATGGAAAATGCACTATTAGGTGTAAATATCGCAAATGACAATAGCTACTTGATTACAATGGCTAAATTTATAATTCCATTTACTATAATTCTATTTGGAATTGCATTAATATATTTGAGGAGGCATAAGTATAATGATATTTAAAAATTATATGAAAATATTTATAAAAAATATAAAAGCAGTTTTATTTTCTTTCATAATTTTTATGGTTATGTTGATTATATTTACCAGCTCAAAAGATAATAATGTTGAATTTAAACCTATGAAGCTGGACTTAATGATAAATGATGAAGATAAAAGTGAAGAATCAAAAGCCTTAATAAATTATCTAAAAGAAAAACATAATGTAAAAGAAGAAAAAATTACAGAAAGTGAAGCAAGAAAACAAATTGTTGAGGATAAAATTATAGCTTATATAGTAATTAATAAAGATTTTAAACAAAATTTGTTAAATAATAAAAAAGCAATTTCAATTTTAGCACCAACAAAAACTTCATATATAACCTTTTTAAAAATAGATTTAAAAAGTTATCTCAATTACACATTGTCTGCAATAAATTCAAATGTTGATCAACAAGAGGTAATAAATACATTAAAGAAAGAGATTGATGTAAAGATAATAGATACTAAATTATATAATCAAGAAAAAGGAAAAGAAGCCTTTAACGCTACTTTTTTAATCCTAAGTTATATAGTTTTTATGAGTATAATTTCAATAATTATAAATATTGATGCTGAATTTAAAAAAGAAAGTCTTTTAAAAAGAATGGCTTTGTCCCCTTATAGTCAAAAATCACAAACTTTACAACAATTTTTAGCTCAGGTAATAATATCTATATTAATATCAAGTTTTTATTTAGCTGTTTCAATATCAAGAGTGAACGAAGAAATACCTAAAACTAATTTAGTATATATGAGTCTAGCAGTATTTATATTTTCATTTACTGCAATTTCACTAGGACAACTACTTGTATCAATTTCAAAGGATGTAAAAGTTGTAAATGGTGTAAATTCTGCTTTCACATTAATAATGGCATTTTCATCAGGAGTATTTTTGCCGATGAAATTCTTACCACAAGGATTAATAAATGTTTCTAAATTTATGCCACAATATTATTTTGTAAAGTTTTTAGAAGAAATAAATTTTGAAAAATTTTTACTATTTGTTGCATCACAAGTTGTATTCATAGTTTTTTATACACTACTAGGAATATTCATAAAAAGATACAAATTAAAAGAAGTCGCTTAGGACTTCTTAAAGCACAGACAAAACATAATTTTTGTCTGTGCTTTTTTATGTTTATTCAAGCAATATTCAGTATACAATTTATTGGCATTTTTGCTTTACCGTTTTCATTGACATTATCACCAATCTAAAAGAAGTCTTGCATCCTTTTATTTTTCTAAAAATCTTCGTATTCAATATTCCTAACAGTTGCTTTTAGTAAATAAATATTCCACAGAACATTTAAACTAAATATAGCTATAAAAAACAATATTAATAAATACGTATTTTCATACAGTCCAATAAAATTAGGTAAATATTTAAACCCCAACAACATAAAAAGAAGAGGAAATGTAATCATAACAAAAAATGGAACTATATCATCTCTATCTTTAAATACAAAATATGAATACTGAACTATTGGATTTATAAATATAGCCGTAAAAAATATCCTAATAAACTTAATAAAAAACTTGAATTAAAAATTCTAACAAATACAAATAAAATAATATAATAGACTAAAATTTTTAGAGTTGAAACTAAAAACTTTGATACAATTAAATCTTTTCTTGAAAATTTAGTTGTTAAAATATATTTGTTTATTTTTTATTTCTTTCAAAATTATTTCCGACATCTCTACTTCCAATAACTGAAAACACAAAAATATAAGTAAATAACATTTCAAAAAATACTCCAACACACAGCAGTATTAAATCTAAAGTAAAAAATACCATTTTTTCTTAATTTCAAGATATTCTAAAAGCAATAAATCTTTCATAACAAACTCCTAACTTATCCTTCTACTAATAAATTTCAAACTCAATAAAAATGAAAATACAAACAAAATTAAATCGATTATAATTAAGATTACAAATATATTTAATTTATTTCCAATTTCAAAATTCAAAAAAGTATCATTTTTTAATAAATAAATTCCTATGATATAAATAACAGTCCCCACTAAATTAGTAACAGATATTGCAATTTTAGCAAATCTAAAAATTATAGGAATAATCATTTCATAAAGCAAAATATTCATACTGAAAAAAATCAAAAATCTATAAAATGTTTTGTCATAACCAGTCACAAGTGCAAGTAAAAAGTTGACTAAAAAAACTAAAATAACAGCTGAAAATATCAAAAGATATTTATAAATTACTATAGATTTTTCTTCAACTGCATTGGAAATTATATATTTATAAAAACCATTTTTATAATCACTTTCAAAAATTTTTATAAATAAAATAATAAGTCCAAAGGATGCTATCAAATATGCTATATCAACATTTCCAGATATTATAGCAATAATCAAAAAAAATGATATCATTGAAATTGCAACTAAATTATTCTTTAAAACTATTATATCTTTATAAAGTAATGCTTTCAATTAAATCACCCCTTTATTTAAAAATATCATTATATCCTCTAATGTAGGTTTATCAAAATTTTCTCCTTTGAATGAATTTCTGCTGACACAGGCTTCAATTCCATAATGACCTTGTTTTACTCCTAAAATATCACATTTTGCAATTTCGTTTAAAATACTTTCATCTCCTTTTATTATGCAATACTTTTCAAGCAAATCATCTTTATATTCGGAAAAATTAATTTTCCATTATCAATATAAGTTATTACATCTGAAATTTTTTCAATATCTGATAAAATATGTGAGGACATTAAAACAGAATGTTTACCATCTCTTACAAACTCAAAAAGCGAATCCAAAAGTTCATCTCTCACAATCGGATCAAGTCCAGAAGTTGCCTCATCTAAAATTAACAACTTTGGATTATGTGAAAATGCTACAGCTAATTGCAATTTCATTTTCATTCCTTTAGAAAGTTCGCTGACTTCCTTTATAATTTCCATTTCATAGTCAGCAAGCAATTTTCTAAAAAGATTTGTATCCCAATGTTTATAAACCAAACTACAAAATTTTTCAATTTCATATATCTTAAAGTTGTCCGGAAAATGAATTTCATCAAATACAATTCCTATATTTTCCCTTTGAATTGGAGTTAATTTGTTATTTTCTGTTCCAAAAATAATACAACTCCCACTATCTTTTACTATTATATTTAAAATCGTGGAAATCAAAGTTGTCTTACCTGAACCATTTTTTCCAATTAAGCCCATAATACAGCCCTCTTCTAAATCAAAAGTCATATTCAAATTAAAATTTTTGTATTTTTTTTCAAGATTTTTAACTTTTAACATAATTACCTCCAATTTTCAAAAATTTCTTTAAGCTCTTCTTTAGAAAGCCCCAATGCTTCTGCATAAGTGTACACGTTTTTAATTGAGTTTTCCAATAATCTGTAATATTCATCTTCAATTACATTTACAGTTTTATTTGTAACATAAGTTCCCTTCCCAGCAACAGTTTGTATAAAACCATCCTTTTCAAGCTCCATGTATGCCCTTTTAGTCGTAATTACACTTACTTTTAAATCCGTTGCTAAAGCTCGAATGGAAGGCAGTAAATCTCCCTGTTGTAGATTTTTATTCATAATTTCTTTTTTTATCTGTTTTACAATCTGTAAATAAATTGGGTCTTTATCGTCTTTATATAAATTAATTAACATATAACCCTCCTCTCTATCTACTGTATATATACATTATATACACTTAAAATAAATTTGTCAACATTTTTTATAAAATTATTGTATGTTTTTTGTTATTATTCTAATTCAGTTCTATTTTATCCACTAAAAAAGTGTCAAAAATTTCTCATTGACACTTTATTATTTCTCATTCTATATTTTCTTATCTTTTTCCTTATACATCATTTTGTATTTCATACCTATTGTTCTACTTATATAGTTTGATGATATTGCACAAATTATTAAAGTAAACAGTGTTGTAATATATAATTGACTTTGATTGCCTATTATCCAAGATACTATCGAGATAAAAATTCCACCTGCAATAAAGACAATGCCTGAAAATTTATTTGCAAATCCGAAAACTATATCATTGTTCATTGTCCATTTATTTCTTATTGCAAATTCACTTTCTTTATTTACTCTTCTTAAATAAATTCCATATATTGCAGTCAAAATTGCAATTAAAGTGAAAATTAATCTAATTATATAAAAAGGAATTTCCATTTTTGAATTTTTTAACATAAGTTTTAAAACTGAAAATGTAAAGTAATTACACATAATAGAAATAAGCAGATTTACAAAAGCTACAACAGTTACTCCTATTGGATAATTTTCATCATTAAATTTCTTTCTAACTCTTCTCAAATAAGTTATTCCAAAGAATGATAATACTACATTTACCAAAGCAAATGTATAAATCATAAAAGATCCGATAAAAACTTCTTTGCCATCTTTGAAATAAGCAAAAACTGATGAAGGTAATACAGCATAACCTGCTGTTGCTAAAATTATAGGTGTAATTGTTAAAATTAACAATAATTTTAAAAATTTATTCATTTCTAGTCCTCATATCCATACTTTTTATAAAATTCTTTTTTATATTCTAAAAATCTATCTTCTCTAATTGCTTGTCTTATATTTTCCATTGTTTTAAGTAAAAATCTTAAATTATGGATTGAAAGAAGTCTTGCTCCTAATATTTCATCAACATTTATTAGATGTCTTATATAAGCTCTTGTGTAATTTCTACAAGCATAACAATCACATTCATCATCAAGTGGAGCAAAGTCCTTTGCATATTTAGCATTTTTTATAACGAGTTTTCCCTTTGAAGTCATTGCTGTTCCATTTCTTGCAATTCTTGTAGGAAGAACACAGTCAGCCATATCAATTCCCGCTTCAACAGCTTCAAATAAATAATCCGGAGTTCCTACTCCCATTAAATATCTAGGCTTATTTTCAGGCATAAATTGTGTTGTATAATTTAGATATTCAACCATAATTTCTTTAGGTTCTCCTACACTAAGTCCTCCAATAGCATATCCCGGTAAATCCATATCTATTGTAGCAAGTGCAGACTCTCTTCTTAAATCTTTGAACATTCCACCTTGAATAATTCCAAAAAGTGCCTGATTATCTGTATTTTTATGATAGTCCTTACATCTCTTTAACCAACGTAAAGTTCTTTCCATAGAATTTTTTACATAATCATAACTTGCAGGATATGGTGCACATTCATCAAAAGCCATCATAATATCAGAGCCTAAATCATTTTGAATTTCCATTGATTTTTCAGGAGAAATGAAATGCTTTGAACCATCAATATGAGATCTGAATTCTACACCCTCTTCAGTTATCTTTCTAATATCTCCAAGACTGAAAACTTGAAAACCACCACTATCCGTTAAGATTGGCTTATCCCAATTCATAAACTTATGAAGTCCGCCAGCCATTCTTATAATTTCTTGACCGGGTTTTAAATACAAATGATAAGTATTTCCTAAAATTATTTGTGAGCCTATCTCTTTTAACTCATCTACATTCATCGCCTTAACAGTCGCTCTCGTTCCTACTGGCATAAAAATCGGAGTTTCTATAACGCCCCTATTTGTATATATTTTTCCAAGTCTTGCATTACAATCCGAAGACTTTTTTATCAATTCATATTTTAATTCCATTACTTCTCCTTTTTAATAAGCATTGCATCGCCAAAGCTGAAAAATCTGTATTTATTCTTTGTAGCCTCATTATATGCATTCATTATTATCTCTTTTGATGCAAAAGCACTTACAAGCATAATTAAAGTTGATTTTGGTAAATGAAAATTTGTAATAAGGCAATCCACAACCTTAAATTCAAAACCTGGATAAATGAAAATATCCGTATTTCCCTTACAAGCTACAAGTTTTCCATATTTTTTATAAACTGTTTCCAAAGTTCTTACACTGGTAGTACCAACCGCAAAAATTCTATTTCCTTTTTCCTTTGCTGTATTAATTATTTCTACAGTTTCTTCTGAAATTTCATAATACTCATCATGCATCTTATGTTCTAAAACATTATCAACCTTAACAGGCCTAAAAGTACCAAGCCCAACATGAAGAGTAACTCTTGCAATCTTAACTCCCTTTTCTTGAAGCTCTTTTAAAAGCTCATCTGTAAAATGAAGTCCTGCAGTCGGTGCTGCAGCTGAGCCATTGTGTTTCGCATAAACAGTTTGATATCTATCTCTTTCTTCCAATTTTTCGTGAATATATGGTGGAAGTGGCATTGTTCCAAGTTCATCTAAAATTTCCTCAAAAATTCCGTCATAAGAAAATTTTACAAATCTCTCTCCATCTTCACTTATACCTACAACTTCTCCAAGTAATTTTCCATTTCCAAACTCTACTTTTGAGCCTATCTTCATTTTCTTTCCGGGTTTAACCAAAGTTTCCCAAGTATTATCCTCATGTTTTTTCAAAAGTAAAACTTCAATAGCTTCTTCCTTACCAGGTCTTGCTCCAAAAAGTCTTGCAGGAATAACTTTAGTATCATTAATTACCAAAACATCATCTTTTTTTATATAATCAACAATATTTTTAAAATTTTTATGTTCTAAATCAAAATTTTCTCTATTTACAACTAAAAGTTTTGAACTTGATCTATCCTTAAGCGGAAACTGAGCAATTAAAGACTCATCAAGCTCAAAATCAAAATCATCAGTTTTTAAAATATTCATTAACTCTCTTCCTTCTACTAAAATATAAAATACTTCTACAAGCTTATATTATATCTTGTTTTTCAATATTTTTCAAATTTTTTTAATTAAAACAATCTTTTAAAATACATTCTTTATAAATTCTTAAAGTAAAAAAGTAACGGTTAAATAATCGTTACTTTTTCATTCTGCCAAAATGCTTGTATGCTTTTTCAGTTACAATTCTTCCTCTGCTTGTTCTACTTAAAAATCCTATTTGTAGTAAATAAGGTTCATAGACATCTTCTATTGTAATTCTCTCCTCACCTGTGGAAGCAGCAATTGTATCAATTCCAACCGGACCTCCTGAGAAATTATCTATTATTGTAGTTATTATCTTTCTATCTATTGTATCAAGTCCAAGAGAATCCACTTCTAAAATATCAAGTCCGTCTTTACTAGTTTGTAAATCAATTTTTCCATTTCTCTTAACCTGAGCAAAGTCTCTAACTCTTTTTAAAAGTCTGTTTGCAATCCTTGGTGTCCCTCTGGAACGTCTTGCGATTTCTAGCGCTCCCTCAGGTTCAATTTCAATTCCCAAAATTCCTGCAGATCTTGTAATTATCTTTTGTAAGTTTTCAATACTGTATAGTTCAAGACTCAACATAATTCCAAATCTATCACGAAGTGGTCCTGTAAGTTGTCCTGTTCTTGTCGTTGCCCCTATCAAAGTAAATTTTTCAAGGTCAATTCTAAGGCTTCTGGCACTTGGACCTTTCCCAATTATTATATCAAGTGCATAGTCTTCCATTGCAGGATATAAAATTTCTTCAACACTTCTATTTATTCTGTGAATTTCGTCAATAAACAAAACATCATCTTTACTTAAATTTGTCAAAATACTTGCAAGGTCGCTTGGCTTTTCTATGGCTGGACCTGAAGTAACTCTGATATTAACGCCCATTTCATTTGCAATGATATTTGCAAGAGTTGTTTTTCCAAGTCCCGGAGGACCGTAAAGCAAACTATGGTCAAGAGGCTCATTTCTTGTTTTTGCAGCCTCAATAAAAATTTTAAGTCTTTCCTTTGCTTTTTCTTGACCAATATATTCATCAATCCATTTCGGTCTTAAACTGGTTTCTATTTCAATATCTTCTCTTGAAAAACCTGTACCGATAATTCTATCTTCATAATCTTCAAACATACTAACACCTATAATTTTTTCATACTAAGTTTAATTATATCTTCAATTTCCATTTCATCAATATTTATACTTGAAAGAAATCTCTCAATATCATTTTTCATAAATCCTAAATTAATTAAAGCATCTGAAACAAGCTCTCTTTTTTCCAAGTCTTTTCCACTATCTAAAGTCAAAACTTCCATTCCTGAAATATCTTTACTACTTATACTGTCAATAGAAATTTTATCCTTTAATTCCAAAATGATTTTTTGTGCAGTTTTCTTACCAACACCTTTAGCTGTGGCAAGAGAAACTGCATCTCCATTTACAATAGTCAATTTCAAACTATCAACAGACATTGATGATAAAATTCCACATGCCACCTTTGGACCAATACTATTTACACTTACAAGTAGTTTAAACATTGAAAGTTCATCCATAGTTTTAAATCCGAACAGAGCGACATAATCTTCTTTTACTATGTAATCTGTATAAATTGTATAATAATCTCCAACTGTTACATTAAACAATGTATTGTTGGAAGTAAAAATCTTATAACCTATTCCACCATTATCTATAACAATATAATCATTATAAATAAATTTAAGTTCTCCACTAATATATTCGTACATAAAACACCTATTTCATTCTAAATTGTTCTTTAAATTTCAAGCTAAAAAAATGACAAAGTGCAATTGCCAAAGCATCCGCAGCATCATCGGGTTTAGGAACGGATTTAAGTTTAAAAATCATTTTAACACTCTCTTGCATTTGCTTTTTGTCTGCTCTACCATATCCTGTAATGGCTTGTTTAACTTGTAAAGGAGTATATTCATAAGCCAAGATATTCTTCTTTATAAAGGATAAAATCTCAACCCCTCTTGCCTGTGCAACATTGATTACAGTTTTTACATTTTTATTAAAGAATAACTCTTCAATTGCAAGTTCATCAACATTATGTAGTTCTATTAATTTGTTCAATTCTTCATCAATAATTTTAAGCCTATCAGGAAGTGGAATTCCTGCTTTTGTTTCAATTACTCCATAATCTATAAGTCTTACTCTATTCCCGATAGCCTCTATAATTCCATAACCAACAATTGCAATTCCGGGATCTAATCCAAAAATAATCACAAAAAATCCTCCAATACTATCAAATATGATAACATAAAAAACATTTTTTTCAATTAAGATTATTTTAGAATTTTTTCATTAAGCATTTTTATGCACAAAAAAAGCAAGAATTAAATTCTTGCTCTTAATCTTATTCGTAATCTTCACAGCTTAGTAAATCTTCTCTCTTAACTTTTCCTTTTTCGTCATAAGTCATTTTACTAAAGTTAATTAAATGTGGAATACCATCTAATTTTCTACATTCAATTAAGTGAACAACTTTGCTTAAATCTCCAACTTCTTTAGCTTGAGTTTTCATGATTTTCATCATTGAATATTTAAGTTCAGTTTCTTTGAAAGTAATAGTTGACATTCCTTTTTTATTGAAAGCAGCTTGAACCATTGATTCACAGTTTTCTTCTGTAAGTGCAGGAATTAAAATATAATCTACATCACTTGCAGCTTCGATTCCAGCTTCGTCTTTAACTTGAACAGTCTTATGTGAACCTTTAGCAACAGCCATAATAGCTGCCATGAATGGTCTAATTCCAGCAGATCTATGTCCTGAAATAATTAAAGTTTCTCCTTTAGCAATAGCTTCTTCGATATATAGACCATGTTCTTCTTTCATATAACCTGTGTCTACATGTTTTTGTAACATTGGATGCATACAAATTTCCTCCTTCTATTTTTCATATATATTTATTATACTACATTTTCAATTTTAAATAAATACTTTAACACAAAATTATTAAAATAATTTATCTATTTCTGTGTAATACCTAACCACTAAATGATAAACCTATTATTGATATAGTTACAATAACAACTCCAATCAATAAAGTTAAAGTTAGTGGAGTAGATAAAAATATAACTGACAAAACAACACTCCATAAACTAAAGGTGCTATTTAAAGCCATTCCCTTTGGAACTCCATTTAAATTCATTCCTTTATAATAAAGCAAATAACTTAATGCTGCAAAAAATCCAGCAAAAATCAAATATCCTATTGTAGCAAGACTTTGTATTGTTGTAACAAAACTACCAAACAAACTTAAACAAGGTAAAACTAAAAATAATATACTAATTCCAGATATCATTTCTCTTATATTTAGTATTATTTCCTCTTCAAGCTCCTCTTTTGTTGCAAAACTTACAATTGTTGCTTCAAGACCCCAACTAAAACCTGCAAGCAAAGAAAACAAAATTCCAAGATAAAAATATGGGTAATTTCCTGTAGGTTTTGTATAAGAAAGAACAAATGTTCCTACGATACAACCAACTATACAAATAAAAGTTTTAAAATTAATTTTTTCTTTTAAAAATATAAAAGATAAAATAGTTCCAAACATTGGACATAATGCGGAAATTGGTATTGCATAAGCAGGACCCGCTAGAGAAATCCCCATTATATATGAGCATTGTCCAACAGGCCCTCCTATTAAACCCGCAAAGCAGACCCATTTACCAGTCTTTGTTTTCAATGCGGGTAATATCATCTTCAATTTTCCTAAAAATCCATTATATCCAAGAACAAATAATCCTGCAAATAGATCATTGAATCCTGCAAAAACTAAAGGTAGAAAGAATATAATTTCTGCATTATAGTTTTTCATCAATCCACTTTCCATAAGCAAAGACAATACCATACCATTGACTGCCCACAAAAACCCTGAGGAAAGTCCTACAAATTCGTTCTTAAATTTTTTCATCTAAAGTTATACTCCGTTCGGAAAAATTTATTTATCTAATTCTCTTAAGCCATATTTATCAATTATGTTAAGAAGTTTTTTACCATAATTAGGATCTGTCGCATAAGTTCCAGTTAAAGCTCTAGCAGCTTCTTCTGGAGATTTTGCAGATAAAACTCCTGCATAATATCTTCTAAGCCATTTACTTTTTGTAAATAAATTAGCATAATATTCAAATGCTTCATCATAACCTGAGAACTTCATAAACTTTGCTGTAATATAATATTTTACACCGTTTTTATACTCAGCTGTTCTTATTTCATAATATCTTGAAGGTGGAGTATCTTTAGCAGCTTTTATTCCAAATAAATTATAAATTGGAGCTGGTGATAAACTATCACTTCCAAAACCAGTTTCCAAACAAGCTTGTGCAACTGCAATTGAAGGAAATAATCCTTTACCTTTAACAGCCTTTAAAACTCCTGGAACTATCTTATCTATAAAAGCATTATTATAAGATTTTGTTCCATATTTTCCATTTACAAAATTTCTATATCCTGATGCATCCTTAGCTCTTCCAGTAAACTTTTCTCCATCTTTGAAGAAGTACCAATCTTTACCATCATCATACCAGCCATCGGCATATTTTCCATTGTAGAAAAATTTTCTTCCATTTGCATCATTGCCATATCCACTATGTTTATCTCCGTCATTGAAATAATACCATTTTTCGCCATCTTTATGCCACCAGTTTGCATATTTTCCATTATCAAAATATTTCGTTCCATTGCCATCTTCTCCATAGCCACTATGTTTAGCTCCATTTTGGAAAAAGTACCAATCTTTACCATCGTCGTACCAGCCATTTGTATATTTTCCATTATCAAAATATTTCTTTCCACTGGCATCTTCCCCATAGCCACTATGTTTTTTTCCGTTTTGGAAGAAATACCAACCATTGCTGTCATTACACCACCAATTAGCTAAATCTCCTTCACGATCAAAGAATAAACCATATTTATATTTACTTTTTGTATCTTTTGAGTATTTTCCATTTTTAAAATCTCTTTTTCCAGACGCATCTTCTGCTGTACCTGTAAATTTTACACCATCTTGGAAAAAGTACCAAGCTTCGCCATCATCAGCCCACCAGTTTGCATATTTTCCTTCAGAAAAGAATTTTCTTCCATTAGCATCTTTTCCGTAGCCGGTATGTTTTTTACCATCTTGGAAAAAATACCAAGCTTTGCCATCATTAGCCCACCAGTTTGCATATTTTCCTTCAGAAAAGAATTTTTTTCCATTAGCATCTTTTCCGTAGCCAGTATGTTTTTTACCATCTTGGAAAAAATACCAACCATCACCATCATTAGCCCACCAGTTTAAATATTTTCCTCCAGAAAAATATCTTTTTCCATTTGCATCATTGCCATAGCCAGTATGTTTTTTACCATTACGGAAAAAGTACCATGCTTCACCGTCATTGTACCACCAGTTTGCAGGTTTTCCATCATCTCCATAAAATATTTTATTTCTATACTCTTTTGCTTCTGTTAATTTATCACTTTCAAATGTACTCTTAAGTCCTAATCCACTCAACATTACTAGAGAAAATACTAAAACTTTTTTGTTTATTCTCATAAATACCTCCTAATAATTATTTTTTAATAATCATCTAATGTAATTAATTTTAACATATTTTTTCTATAACATCAACAAATAGCTAAAAATAAGCACTAAAAATTACAAAATTATTACAAAAGTGTTACAAAATTATTAAAAACATATTTTTAACAAAAAATTTTTAAATAGAAAAAGTGAATATAAAAAAAGGAGAGATCTCATCTCTCCTAAATTTATATAATTAATTACTATTTTACTTCGTAATCATAATGTACATCATTGTTTAATAAACATTGATTGTAGTCTTTCATAATATCTCTAGCTTCAAATGATAACCAAAGGATAGCAACTAAGTTTGGTAATACCATTAAACTGTTGAAGATATCTGCTAATGACCAAACGATAGCAACTTCTCCAAGAGAACCAGCTATGATACAAATAAGAACTATAGCTCTATAAGGTAAAAGTCCAGCTTTACCAAATAAGTATTTAATATTTGATTCTCCGAAATAGTACCAACCAACTATAGTTGTAAATGCAAAGAATGATAAACAAACGGCTAAGAAAATAGCTCCGCCTGATCCAAATGCAGTTCTGAATGCTTGTTGAGTTAATTGTGCTCCGGCTAAGAATTTTCCATCAGCTCCCTTAACTTCATAAGCACCTGTTACTAAAATAGAAAGTGCTGTTGCAGAACATACTAAAACTGTATCAATGAATACACCGATTATAGCTGTTAAACCTTGTTCAGCAGGGTGTTTTACATGTGCTACAGCATGAGCATGAGGTGTTGAACCCATACCAGCTTCATTAGAGAATAATCCTCTTGCAACCCCTTTTTGAACAGCTGCTTTAACTGCTGCCCCAGCGATACCACCGGCTACTGCTGTACCATTAAATGCACTCTTGAAAATCCATGCGAAAGTTGGTCCAATTTTATTAGCAAACATAATTAAAATTACTAAACTTCCTAAGATATAAACTGCAGCCATAACAGGAACTACAAGTTCAGCAAATTTTGCAATTCTGTCAATACCACCGATAAAAATTAAAGCTGCTAAAATAGCAATAACAACACCAATAATAGCTGGGTTAATATTTTCAAGTCCTTGAATACCTTTAATACCTGATGCTATTGAGTTTGATTGAACAGCATTACCCATAAATCCTAAAGCCAATACTATTGCAATTGAGAAAAATCCTGCAAGAATTTTAGCAAATGCTCCAGTTTTCTTCATACCTTTTGATATGTAATATGCAGGTCCACCAACAAATTCTCCGTCAATTTTAGATCTATATTTTTGAGCTAAAACTGCTTCTACGAAAATTGTTCCCATTCCAAAGAATGCTGATAACCACATCCAGAAAATTGCTCCAGGTCCACCTGCTGTAATAGCAGTTGCAACCCCTGCTACGTTACCTGTTCCTACTTGAGCAGCAACTGCTGTTGCCAATGCTTGGAATGAAGACATAGAACCTTCTTCTTTAGGTCCTTCTTGTTTTTTGAAAAGTCCTCCAAAAACTAATTTAAAAGCCTTTCCCATTTTTGTGATTTGTGGGAAGCCCAAAATAAATGAAAGGAATAATCCCGCAAATAACAAACCATACATAAGTATATTACCAGCGATAAAATCGTTTATTTTGTTGATAGTATCAACAAGTCCTGAACCGCTTAGTAATACTAAATTAGATAATAAGTTCATATAATACCTCCTATAAAATTTATTAATTGTATTATACACTTTATTAGGGTATAAGTCAATATGTTTTCGGGAAAACTTTTGAGATTTTATAGGAAATTAATTATAAAAATTCAGTTTAAAAATTTAAGTATTTTTAACATTTTCCACAAACCAAGTACTTAATAGCATTATTTTTTCACGACAAAAAAGGTATATAATTAAATAAATATAATTATATACCTTTTCCCATTTAACTATAAAAAATATTTTTACTTAACTTTATCAATATATTTTCCATAACCTTCTTTTTCCATATCCTCCAAAGGAATAAATCTCAAAGAAGCCCCATTTATACAATATCTTTTTCCACCCTTATCCTTAGGACCATCATCAAAAACATGCCCCAAATGTGAATCTCCGCCTTTGCTTTTTACTTCGATTCTTTCAAGTCCATGACTACTATCTTTTTTATAATTAATATTTTCATCTATTGGTTTGGTAAAACTTGGCCATCCACAACCAGCATCATATTTATCTTTTGAAGAAAAAAGTGGTTCCCCTGTTACTACATCAACATAAATTCCTTTTTCATCAAATTTATCATATTTACTTGAAAATGCTCTTTCAGTTGCTCCATTTTGTGTAACATTATATTCCAATTCGCTCAATTTATTTTTTAGTTCTTCTTTGCTTGGCTTTTTATATTTTCCATCTCTTCTTTCAAGAGGTTTATCCGCAAGACCTAAGTCAATATGACAATATCCATTTGGGTGTTTCTTCAAATAGTCTTGATGATACTCTTCAGCTACAACAAAATTTTTAAGTTTTTCGACTTCAACAGTTATAGGCTTATCAAAATTTGGTCTTTGATCATTGATAAATTTTTCTATAACAGTTTTATCATTTTCATCAACATAGTAAACTCCTGTTCTATATTGTCTTCCGCTGTCATTGCCTTGTTTATTAACACTTGTAGGTTCAATTATCCTAAAATAATGTTGTAAAATTTCTTCAAGAGAAATTTTATCTTTATCATAAACTATATGCACAGTTTCTGCATGATCAGTACTCTTAATTTTCTCATAACTTGTCTCTGAGCCGTTTCCATTTGCATATCCAACAGTTGTATCTGCAATACCTTCTATTTTGGAAAAATATCCTTCAACACCCCAGAAACAACCTCCTGCTAAATAGATTTCTCCTTTGTTCTTAATTGAACTTAAATCAACTTTTGGTTTTTCCATAACTTTCTCTCCTTTTCTAGTTTTTATTTTATATGTTACTACAAATCCTATTATAAAAACACATAAAATAAAAGGTATTAAAAATTTTTTCATAAAAATCATCCCCTTCCTGATTTTATAAAAAATATACCCTTCAAAAGATAATAACAATCAAATGTATTTAAAAAATCGTAATTATAAAAAAAGGAAGTTGTTTCCAACTTCCATAAATTATTCTGAAATTATTTTTACACTTGCACTTACACCTAATCTGTCAGCACCTAATTCAATCATTTTTAAAGCAGTAGCCTTATCTCTTATTCCTCCACTAGCTTTAACTTTTGCTTTGTCTCCTACAGTTTTTTTCATAAGTGCAACAACATGTTCATTTGCACCTGAAGTGCTAAACCCTGTTGAAGTTTTTACAAATTCAGCTCCAGCCTTAACACAAAGTTCAGAAACTTTTACAATTTCTTCATCAGTTAATAGACAAGTTTCTATAATAACTTTTAAAAGTGCTTTTCCTCTTGTTGCATCTACAAGTGCCTTTATATCATTAAATACAAAGTCTAAATCATTTGATTTTAAAGCACCTATATTGATTACCATATCAATTTCATTTGCACCATTTTTGATTGCATTTTCAGTTTCAAAAACTTTACTTTCTGTTGTCATTGCTCCTAGTGGAAATCCTACAACAGTACAAACTTTAGTATTTGAACCTTTTAAGTTTTCAGCACATCTTTTTACATGACAACCATTTACACAAACAGAGAAAAAGTCATATTTTTTAGCTTCTTCACAAAGTTTATCTATCATTTCATAAGTAGTATCTGCCTTTAATGCAGTATGATCCATATATCTATTTAATTCCATTATGCTATCTCCAATGCTAATTTCATCATAGTTGTAAAACTATTTTGTCTTTCTTCAGGAGTTGTAATTTCTTTAAAATGGAATGAATCTGATACAGTTAATATTGTAATTGCATTAACCCCTGCATAATTAGCATTACAATAAAGAGCATAACTTTCCATATCCACTGCTAGAACTCCCATTTGTGCCCATTTTTTCCAATCTTCAGATGAAGCGTTATAGAAAATATCAGAACAGAAAATATTACCTACATTGATATCAATATTTTGTTCTTTTGATGCTTCATAAGTTTTTCTTAAAAGTTCCCAAGAACAGTTTGCTGAATATGTTCCATCTAATTTATATTGATGTGCAAAGTTTGAATCTGTTGAAGCAGCCATTCCTACAACTACATCATATAATTTAAGTTTATCACTATAAGCTCCACAAGAACCAATTCTGATTAAATTCTTAACTCCATAAAAATGGATTAATTCATAAGAGTAAATTCCAATTGATGGAACACCCATTCCGCTTCCCATAACTGAAACTTTTTTTCCTTTGTAAGTTCCTGTGTAACCTAACATTCCTCTTACATCATTAAATAATGTAACATCTTCTAAAAAATTTTCTGCAATAAACTTAGCTCTTAAAGGATCTCCTGGCATTAAGACAGTTTCTGCAATTTCTCCTTCTATCGCTCTATTGTGTGGTGTCATAAAAAACCTCCTTAATTATCTTTTATCTTACATAATATTAACATAAAAACTCTATTTTTTCAAGAATAATAGCCTAAATTCTAAATATCACAAGAGTTTAAATCCAACAATAATTGATGAACAGTCTTTTTAAATACAGGATGAATTTTATCCGGACTTATCTCATTCATAGGCTCTAAAACAAAAGACCTTTTTTGTATTTCAATATGTGGAACTTTTAAATCTTCTTCATCAATTATTAAATCTTCATAGAATAAAATATCTAAGTCAATAATTCTTGGCCCCCATTTGATTATTCTAACTCGTCCCATATCAAGCTCTATTTTCAAAAGAACTCCTAAAAGCTCTCTAGGACTAAGCTTTGTCTCAGCTATACAAACTGCATTTACAAAGTTATCCTGTTCTGTATAACCATAAGGCTCAGTTTCTATATAAGTTGAAACTTTTTCAACTAAAACTCCTCTTTCGTTCATCATCTTAATTGCTAAATCAAGATTTTTCCGACCTTCTCCCATATTACTACCTAAAGCAATCCAAACTTTACTCATAAGTCCTCCTATTTTTTATATGCTCCAAAATTAATATCTTCGCTTTTATCTGCCATTCTAATTGCATCTCCAATTAAAATTGCTAAAAAATGTTTATCAAAATCATGAACTCTTAGGATATTTACACCTTTAAAAGATGCAATCGCACTTAAATATGCAGATGCCAAATCTACATTAGAAAGTCCCTCTTCTGTTTTTATATCTGAGTCAATATTATTTTCAGTTAAAATATTTACTACAAATCTCTTTCTAGAAACTCCTAAAAATGATAAATATCCCATATTATGAATTCTATCTATTCCCTTAATCAATTCTAAGTTTTCTCTTTTCGTAAGTGCAAAACCGATGCCTGGATCCAAACAAATTCTTGACTTATCTATGCCTTTTGAAATAGCAATCTTCAAAGTTTTATTAAAACACTCTTTCATCATATCTAAAATATCTAAACTTTGGAAATATTCCAAATCTTTATCCGTTATAAAAGAATTTTTGCCAAACTTTGGAAAAATTTTTGAGCCTTCATGTTCTGGCCTTATGATTACGGGATTAAACATCATAATATATCCAACATTTGAATTTGCAATGACATCAACCATTTTTTCATCACCGAGTAAACCTGTAATATCGTTAATAATATCCGAGCCTGCATCTATTGCTGCCTTAGCAACTTCAGATTTCCAAGTATCAACTGAAATTACAACATCCATTTCAGACTTTATTGCCTTGATAATCGGAACAATTCTTTCAATCTCTTCTTCTACGGAAATTAATTTACTTCCAGGTCTTGTGGACTCTCCACCTATATCAAGCATATATGCCCCTTTTGAAACAAGCTCATTTGCTCTTTTTACAGCTCTATCAATATCAAAGTATTTTACACCATCTGAAAAAGAATCTGGTGTCACATTCAAAATTGAACATAACTTTGTACTTTCTCCATTTTTGATTGACTTACTCGCAAACTTAAATTCAATATCACTCATAAAGACCCCCATATAAAATAATTTTAATTATTATATGTTTATTATATTAAATAAAACTTAAAATATCAACATAAAAAAATCAGCTAATCGCTTAGCTGATTTTCAATAAAATTTTAAAATTAATTTTTTGCAATTTCTTCAATTAATTTTAGCGTAAAGTCATAAACTCTTTCTGTTGATGGAATTGAAAGATTTTCTTGTGGAGTATGTGCTCCTCTGATGTCAGGTCCGAATGAAATCAACTCAAGATTTGGATATTTTTCATAGATTGCTCCACATTCAAGTCCTGCATGAACTACAATATTTTCAAATTCTTTTCCAGTTAAGTCTTTATAAACTTTATTTGCATATTTTTGTAATGTTGAATTTTCTTTCTTTTCCCATGAAGGATAACCGCCCAAAAATTCATGTTTTAAACCTAATTTTTCAGCAATTTTAGCAAAAGATGACTTCATATCTGCAAAAATACTCAATGAAGATGAACGGATTGAATCGCGAATTAAAATTTCATTTTCAGTTGTTTGAACTATTGCAAGATTTGATGAACTGATAATACCGGTTTCATCTTTTGAATTTACCCCTGTTGGCAATTCTTCTAAAATATCAACTAGAGTATTTTTTAATGCGTTTGTTAAAATTTTTCCATTAAATGTTTCTTTTTTATCTATTGTAAGTTGTTCTTCACCATTGTATTTTTCTGTAAATTTAGCAATTAATTCATCTAATTTTGGTGAATTTTCAATTACAATTTCGCCAACTCTAGGAATTGCATTATCTTTATTTCCACAGTTTACACTGGAGATTGAAAGTCCGCTCTCTTTTATAAATTCAGCAATTGTTTTAATCATATTTCTTCTATTTTTGCCGATTTCCATTCCTGAATGTCCGCCTAGATATCCGTCAAAATGAAGTTTAACAAGCTCTACTTCCTTATTTTCAAATTTTAATTCCAAATTTGTTTTAAATAAAGTACCACCAGCGGAACCAAGAGTTAAAATACCTTCTTCTTCGGAATCGATATTAAAAAGATATTTTCCTTTTAAAAGACCTTTTTCAAGTCCTAAAGCTCCTGCCATTGTAGTTTCTTCAGTAACTGTAATAAGTACTTCAAGTTCAGGGTGAATCAAAGTTTCATCTTCCAAGATAGCCATTGCCATTGCAACTGCAATTCCGTCATCTGCTCCAAGTGTAGTATTATTTGCAAAAAGTAAATCATCTTTAACTACCCATTCAATTTTATCTGTTGCAAAATTATGTTTTGAGCTTGTAGCTTTTTCACAAACCATATCCATATGTCCTTGTAGGATTATTCCAGGTTTGTTTTCATATCCCTTTGTTGCAGGTTTTCTTATATAGACATTAAGAATATCATCTTGTTTTGTTTCAAGTCCTAATTTTTTACCAAAATTATAAATGTAATCAGATACTGCCTTTTCATTATGTGATTCACGAGGAATATCTGAAAGTTCTCTAAAATAGTGAAAAACTCTTTCTGGCTTTAAATTCATATTATTCTCCTTTTACAATGTTTTCTACAATTTTTACAAGTAATTCTGAACCTTTTTCCATATATGAAATAGGAACAAATTCATATCTACCATGGAAATTAAATCCACCAGCAAAAATATTTGGACAAGGAAGTCCCATGAAAGAAAGTCTTGATCCGTCAGTACCACCTCTAATTGCTTGAATTTTTGGAGTAATTCCAATTTCAACCATTGAATTATAGGCAAGGTCAATTATATCTTTTCTATCTTCTAATTTTTCTCTCATATTGTAATATGAATCTTTAAGTTCTAAAGTAATTGAATTATCATATCTGAAATTTAAAACTTCAACTATTTTTTCATATATTCTTTTTTATTTTCAAATTTTACTCTATCAAAATCTCTTATAATAAATTCCATATGAGTATTTTCAGTATCACCTTTCATTTCTAATAGATGATAAAAACCGTCATATCCTTCTGTATGTTCTGGTCTTTCATTTGCAGGTAACATTGATAAAAGATTATGAGCAACCATAAGTGAATTTCTCATAATATCTTTTGCTGAACCCGGATGAACATTTTTACCTTTAATATCCACAATTGCACTGCAAGCATTGAAACTTTCATATTCAAGTTCTCCAATAGGTCCACCGTCAATTGTATAAGCAAAGTCTGCTCCAAATTTTTTAACATCAAAATGGTCTGCTCCACGTCCTATTTCTTCATCAGGAGTAAAGCCTATTGAAATATCACCATGTGGTAAATTATTTGATGTAATTTTTTGAATTGCATCCATAATAATTGCAATTCCTGACTTATCATCTGCCCCCAATAAAGTATTTCCATCAGTTGTTATTAATCTTTCTCCCACAACTTCTTTTAAGCAAGGAAATTCTTTTACAGACATCGTCACTTCATCATTTAACTTAATATCTCCACCTTTGTAATCAACAAATTGAGGATTTACATTTGCTCCGGTAAGTTCTGTTGCAGTATCCATATGTGCAATAAAACCAACTTTTTTTAGATTGTTTTCTACATTTGATTTCAAATGAGCATAAACATAACCCTTTTCATCAATATGAGCATTTTCAATTCCCATTTCTTTTAATTGCTTTACAAGTAAATTTCCTAAGTTCTTTTGTTTCTCTGAAGAAGGAACTGTTTCAGACTTAGGATTTGATTGAGTGTCCATTTTTGCATATTCCACAAAACGATCTACTATATTCATAACTACCTCCAAATAATTTATTTCATATCTATTTTACCACAATTTTAAAATTAAAAAAGATAGCAATTATCTTCTGCTATCTTTTCATTTGATTATATCTTTTTATATTTTCTTCTGTTAAAAATTCAAAGGCTGAATTAATCTCTTGAAATTTTTCAGTTGTATCTGTATCTCTATTCAAATCTGGATGATATTTTTTTGCAAGTTTTCTATATTGCAACTTAACTTGATAGTAATCTATATCAAAAGTATTAAACTCTAAAACTCTACAAGCATTTTCGAATTTATTCTTAAAATCACTATATGGGTCATAACTTGCACCAGCATTTTGATAATATCCTTGATAACCTTGATATCCTCCATAGTATCCGCCTTGATTTGAAAAATATTCATTAAAAGCATTAAATCTTCTTTCCCATTCTTCTTGTTCTCGTCTTTGTCTTTCTTCTCTTTCTCTTTCATATTGTTCTTCTTGAGCTCTTTCATATTTTCTTTTATATTCTTTAAAAGATGAATATCCCTTATTATTCCCCAACAAGAAATTTCCATAATCATTCAAATACTCACATAAAGAATAATTAATATATCTTAGAAAAGAAATAAATTTCTTTCCCAAGAACGGAACTATGAAAAAGACAAAAATAATTAGCCAAAAAACTGGATTTGAAAGTAAAAATATAAGCACTAAAGGAAGTAAAAACGAACCCAAAGTTAAAAAAGCTATTCCAATTAATACTAAAAATACGGAAATACTGCTTAGTAAATTTACAATATAAGATAAGCCTGTTACTATTGCTCCTAAAACTACATCCAAGACTTTTGAAAGTCCTAAAATAAATTTTCCAAAAAGTTTTTTCACATTATTCTCCAAATTCTTCCTTTAAAATTTCATAAAGCGCTTGAGCTTCTTCTTTTGTAAGAGTTATACCTTTAGACATTCTTTCATGACTTGGATTCCAATCTCTTATATCGTATTTTGGTTCTCTTTCATTCCAACTAACTAAATTTAACTCTTTTCTCCAACCTTTTTCATTTTCAGAAAGAATTCCTAATTCCTCTGCAATTTCGAATTTTAATTCCATTTTCTCCTCCTAATTTAACATTCCATTTTTATTTGTAGGCAAAGAAGCTATAAATCCATCCATTAAACCATTTTTATTTTGTTAAAATTTCAATTGAATGATTTATATCTGCCTTTCTATTCTCAACTTTTTTCAATAACTTTTGCATTCTCTCAACCTTTTTCTCATCAAGAGTGTCTTTACAGGATTCCCCAAGATTTTTTACTTCTCTTTGCAAAAATTTTAAATTATTCTCTAAAGTTCGAATATTTTCCGAATACTCATCAATATCAAAATCTATCGGATTTTTTATCAATCTTTCTTCTTCAATAGCTTTAAAAATTTTATTCATTGTTCTTTTGCTGTCATCAGCTTTTGCTTTTAGCGTCTTTTTCCAAAGTTCTTTATCCCAATTTTTACTATTTGTTTGAGGAGAAATTTCTTTCGCAATCGCCTTAAAGACATCATCACAAGTGTTTTTTTCTTCTATATCAAGTTCGTCAAATAGTCCTACAAAATTTTTAACTTCATTTGAATTAAATCTTTTGCTATTTTTATTTTCTGAGTCTATAATTGTATAAACTTGACTTACATCTACAAAATTATCTGCAAATTCAAGAGTTTTTAAAATTTCTCCTGCCCTAAAAAGATTCATAACATCTCTTTCAAGAGACTTTTGAATTTTCATAAGATTTTCAATATTTTTTTTATATAAAAGTTTAAACTTTTCATCATCTTCTAAAACTAAGTCATTCCTAATTGAAATAATTTCCTCTTTTAAAAGTAATAATTCCGCTAAATTTTCTCTTAAATCATTATATTGATTATATAAATTTTCATTAATCATTAAACATCACCTTCCATATAAGTAGAAAATTTGCTTTTATCAAAATTTAATACTAATTTTTCTTTTTTAACCTATTCATCTTTTTTATCTTAATTTCTCTCTTAAGTGCTTCAGACTTTGTTTCAAAAATTTCAAAATAAACGAGTTTTACAGGAGTCCTTCCTCTAGTATATTTTGCTCCACAGCTTGAATTGTGCTTTTCAAATCTAGCTTTTAAATCAGTTGTATAGCCAGTATAAAAACTTCCATCTTTACACTCCAACATATAAACAAAAGTCATCATAATATTTCCTTTAAAACATCATTTATAACATCAAAACCAAAACCTCTATAAGCTAAATAGTTTATAATTTTTTGCTTTTTCTTGAATTTATCCTCTTCATTAGACAATAGGTTCAACTTTTTTATACCCATTTTAAGGGCATTATCAAATTCTTCATCATATTCAAATTCATCTAAAAAGTCTTCAAAAATATTCTTAGAAATTCCTTTTTGAATTAATAAAGATTTGATTTTATTTTTTCCATATCCATTTAATTTTTCTTATCTTCAATAAATATCTCGCAATAGACTTTATCATTTAGATATTCCTCTTTTTCTAAAATATCCAAAACTTCGTCTATAACATCTTCTGCAAAGTCATTTTCTTTAAGTTTTAATCTCACTTCATATTTTGTTTTCAATTTTCCAGAAATATAATTAATTGCTCTTGACTTTGCTCTTTCAATATCTGAAAAATACTTCATTTCCAGAATTTCTTCTTCTGAAAAATCCATATCAACAGAAACTTTATACTTTTCAAAAATATTGTAATTCAAAAGAAGTTTTGTTTCATCCTCAAAAATTACTTCAAAAACTTCTTTAGATTTACTATAATTTATACTTGTAACTTGCATTACTTAAATAATCCTATAACAGTTGGTAATACTCCTACTACCATCATTAAAGCTAATATAAGTGCAATAATTCTAGTTGCTGTTTCTCTTTTCATAAAATCACCTGCTTTTTTTTACTAACTCACATAAATATTGATTTATAAATTCATCAATATTCCCATTCATAACGGACTCCACATTTCCAGTCTCATAACCTGTCCTATGATCTTTTACAAGTGTATAAGGTTGAAAAACATAAGACCTTATCTGTGAACCCCATGCAATCTGAGAATATTTACCTTGAATATCTTCTATTTTTTCTCTATTTTCTTCCTGCTTTATAATCAAAAGCTTTGCAATAAGTTGTCTCATAGCTGTATCTTTATTAAACATTTGGCTTCTTTCAGATTGGCAGGAAAC
Source organism: Parvimonas sp. oral taxon 110 str. F0139 (assembly GCF_000214475.1). GTDB lineage: Bacteria > Bacillota > Clostridia > Tissierellales > Peptoniphilaceae > Parvimonas. Next base: position 640,182 of record NZ_AFII01000001.1, read on the forward strand.
AGTTACTCCCGTTGGAATATGAGTTATTCTAACTGCAGAATCTGTTTTATTAACATGTTGTCCACCTGCTCCACCAGATCTATAAGTATCAATTCGTAAATCTTTAGGATTTATTTCAATATCAGTAATTTCTTCAATTTCTGGAAAAACATCTACACTTGCAAAACTTGTATGTCTCTTATTTGAAGAATCATAAGGAGAAATTCTAACAAGTCTATGAACTCCTTTTTCCCCTTTTAAAAATCCATAGGCATTTTTTCCCTCAACTTTTAAAGTAACAGACTTAATTCCTCCTTCAGTATCAGAATTGTAATCCAAAATTGAAAAAGAAAAACCCTTGCTGCTAATCCATCTTGTATATAGACGTTGTAACATTTCAGTCCAGTCTTGTGCATCTGTGCCACCTGCACCAGCATGAATTTCTAAAATGGCATTATTTGAGTCATATTCTCCAACCATTAAGGTATTTAATTTCAATGATAAATATTCCTTTTCAATATTGAGAATATTCTTTAATGCTTCTTTTTCATATTCCATAAATTCTTCGTCAGATAGAATTTCTAAAAATTCTACAGAATCTACAATTTTTTGGTTTAGACAAGTAAAAGTTTCAATCTTAAATTTTAAATTTTTCATATTATCTAAAATTGACTTTGCACTTTTAGAATCATTCCAAAAATCTTCCTTAAAGCTCTGAGCTTCAAGACTCCTATATTCATCCTCTAACTTGGAAATGTCAAAGTGAATCACCAATTTCTGATAAATTTTGTTGCAGTTTTTTTAACCTTTCAATTACTGTACTTAAATTTTCCATCTCTCCTCCAACGACAACAATAAAATACAATCTTTTCATTTAAAAATAGAGCTAATTACACTTTCAATAATGAAAATATAATTACAGTTAATTTTATACTATTAAGATATTTTCGTCAAGTCCAACAAAAAAGAGCCAATGGCTCTAATTTATTTTTAATATATTACGCTTTTACAATTGGAATCCATAATTCCATTTTATAATCTTTACTATCCATATCCCCTTCATAGTAATATTCAAAGTCAGGAGTTCCCGAATGAACATATCCATGTTCCGGAAAAAACACTTCCATTACATACTTCCAACCATTGTGAATACATTCAGGAACTACTCCTTTTAGTTCAACAATAGCATATTCAGCCTCTTCTACTTCTAGGATATCAAGTCCCATACTTTTTGCTTTATCTACATCCGTAACAATATATCCTGCCATGTAATTTATTACATTTGGATTTTCTACGTCATGACAAATGCCTACACTTTCTCCATCTCCTAGACTTGCAAGTTCTTCATGGCTATATTTTTCATATAATTTATTCCAAACTTCTGGACATAATGATGAATTAATATTTTCTTCATTGAAACCTGCAACTGTAAATGAACCTTTCTTTTGAATTGTAACATTCATACTTCTTCCTCCTTTAACTGTTAATGCTAATTGAATTCTAGAAATCAATTTGAATGGTTTCCCATTTCTTACTTCAGAAGGAGTAAATCCATGAAAATTCTTAAAAGCTGTTCCAAAAGAGTCTGATGACTCATATCCAAATCTAAATGCAATGTCAATTACTTTTTCGTCCGTATCTCTTAAAGCAATCGCAGCCTCTGTTAATTTTCTTCCTCTCAAATATTCTGAAAGTGTTGTTTCAGTTAAAATAGAAAACAATCGACTAAACATCGCATATGAATATCCGGATAAATGAGTTATTTTCTTTTCATCAATTTCATCTTCTAAAACAGTTTCTATATAATCTATCGTACTATTAAAAGATTTTATTATACTCATTTGATTTCTCCTTTCTAGATATAGTTTAACAATTTTTAGATTGTACTACCCTATAATGTAGGTACAAATTTTAAAGGATATTTTTTATTTAAAAATAGAGTTAATTAAATTCAATAACAAAAATATAATTACAGTTAATTTTATACTACTAAAATATTTTCGTCAAGTCCAACAAAAAAGAGCCAATGGCTCTTTTCATTCTATTTTTAAATTTAACTTAAATAGTTTTTTTACGATAAAAAAAGAAATATAAACTTTTAATTGAACTCCAAAAATTAGCTTAGTATATAACTTTTTAAGTTCAATTCGCAATTCATAAATTATCGTTCTTGGACTTCTTTACCACTAAGATGTTCAATTTCTATTTCAAATAGTTGTGTGGCTTTCCCTGCTCTTGCAATTTCATCATCAACCAACTGTTCATTAGGATAATATTTCATCGCAAATCGCTTTAACAACATCATAGTTTCTGAGCTATTTTCAAGCAAATGACATCTGCCAAACACAACCACACTTTGCATAAATGGTGCCCAAGCTTCTTCTTTAATAATTTCATTTCCATATACAACAAAGCACACTTTGTCACAAGCCAAGATAGAATCAACTTTATGTCCTGTACGTGCCCCATGAAAATATATTTTTTGAGCACTGCTATCATAAAGATAGTTAATTGGTATCGCATAAGGATAACCATTGTCACCATTAATTGCAAGAACTCCACGTCTAGCATTTTTTAAAATTAAATCCATATCATCAGTGTTAATTATACTTTTCTTTTTTTAATTGCTCTAAACAATACTATCACTTCCTTAAATAATTTTAACTTTCTTGACTATAATATTAAACTTTGTGAATATAACTGTATCGTAACTAAAAACTTATATAAACCTTTTTAAATTTTATTACTATTTTACTATTTTTACTTTTAAACTTCTTAAATATGATTTTTCTTCTTCGGTAATTCTTCTGCTTTCTATTGCCTTTTGAATGGCCTTATTATGAGTCCAATCAGCAAGTTTTTTATTTTCTATAAACTTTATAGCATACTTTTGTTGTTTAGCAAGAGCAGTTGCAAAATACCAAGCAATCATCATATTTACATAATACTCTTCAGACTTTACTTTTGAAACAATTTTCAAATGTTCTTCTTTAAAATTTTCATCCAAATAATTTGAAAGCAAAAGACCTATCCCATATCTTATAACATAAGTGTTTTCATCTTTTATCCAATCTAAAATATATCTATATGTTTCATTTGGATATTTTTTAAAAACTTTCGGAGAAAACAAGTCACAAGTTGCCCAATTGTCAATGAATGGAATAAATTTTTCTGTATATTCCATAGCTAAATCAAAATCTTTTATTTGCTCAATCAAACATCCATGTAAATTATTTTCTTCATAGTATTTATGCGGAAGATTATTTAAAAAATTAAAAGTTCGTTTTTCATCTTCTTTAAATAATTTTTTTGCATAATTTCTTAAATCTGGCGTTCTAACTCCGATTATTAAGTCTTTATCTACTGTTGGAATAAGCTTAGCATTAAAATTTTTATATTCGATATCTTGAAAAGAAAATAAATCATTTAATATTTTATCCATATATTTTCCTTTAAATTTATTTTATTTTTAATTCCTCAAATAATTCTTCGTCTGATTTATAAGTTTCATGCAATGGTGAAGGCATAGCATTTTCAGATTTATAACCCATAAATAATAACATTACTATTTCATTTTGTTCAGGAATATCAAATTTTTCCTTTACAATATCAGGATTAAAAGCTCCAATAAATACTGAGCCCAATCCCAAGTCTTCTGCTTCAAGAACCATTTGCGTTGCAACAATTGTAGCATCTACAATTCCACTTGAAATTCCAGTATAACCATTGTACCAACATTGATCCATATTATATGTTATGACAAACATAAGTTGTGAATTAAATTCACAAGGAGATGACTCATTTAAAAGTTTTAACTTTTCATCTTCAGTACAATAATAAACTTTTATTGGCTGGTTATTTTTTGCTGTCGGTGCAATTTTTCCAGCCTCTAAAATTTTTAAAATCTTTTCTTTTTCAACCTTTTTACTTGAAAAATCTCTTACTGAATATCTCTTTTTTGCCAATTCTAAAAAATCCATAACTACCTCCTTTATAGATTTGCAACTTTGAAAAGTTTCCCATCTATTTCAACTTTTCTAAGTCTTTTTTCAAAATCAATTCTTTTAATCCAAACTTCCCTTTCACAACCTAGACATTTCAACTTTATTTCAATTCCCGTTTTTAAAATCTCCCATCTATTTGTTCCACAAGGATGTTCTTTTTTTAAAACTACAATGTCCGATACTTTGTATTTATACAATTTTATCACCCTTTTCAAGTTTCAAAAATTCAATATTTTTTTCTTTAAATTTTTTATACAATTCTTCTCTTAAATTTTTTTCATTTTGCCATTGCGTAGAGTGTTTACTCCAAATTGCAATAGCAATCTTTACATAATATTTTTCAGTTTCAGTAACTCCAAAAAATACTGGATCTTTAATTACACTTTTATATTTTTTTGAAAATTCTGGCGAAAAATCATTTATGATTTTCTTAACTTTTTCAACATCTACATCAGTTGGAAAACAAAAAGTAACAACAGATCTTTGATTATTTTTACTAAAATTCGTAACAGTTGTTATACTTCCATTTGATATTGTATTTATACTTCCGTCATAACCTTGAATCTGTGTATTTCTCATATTTATAGCCATAATATTACCGGAGATTCCATTAATAATTACATCATCACCAATATTATATTGATCGTCTAAAAGAATAAAAACTCCACTGAATAAATCTTTTACAATACTTTGAACTCCAAAAGCTATAATAATACCACCAACTCCAGCAGTTGCTATTAAAGATAAAGTATTTACATCAAAAATGCTTAAAATTATAACTATAACGATGAAATAAACTATATATTTTAAAACACTTGACGATATAGAAACTATAGAATTAACTTTTTTAGAATTTTTAAAATCATTCGATTTATATGTTTTAACTAAATTTGTCAAAGCTTTTGTAAAAATATAAATTATAATTTTAGCAATCAAAAAAACTATTACTGATAAAATTATTTTTATAATTAAACTTCTAAGCGAATCTGAATAAATCAAATTCTCAAAAAAATTATTCATTAATATTTATCTCCGTTACAACATTTCCTCTATCTTGTGTCTTTTCAAAAAGCCAAAGGTAATCAACGTTTTTACCAGTTTCTTTTAATGATTTCACTGTTTCCAATTCGCTTGGATCAAGTAAAATTGCAAGACCACAAGAACGACTTACTTCCCTTGGTGTTGGAATAGTTTTAAATTTTTTATCTAAATTTTTAAGTTCTTTTTCTAATTGCATTGTATGATTAACTGAATTAAAAGTCAATAATAAATATTTTTCGTCCAAAAAAATCCCTCCTATTTTATTTTTTGTATTTATCTTTTTGAATCAAGTATACTGAATCTTCACTTTGAATAGAATCTATTATCTCAGCTGAAAATTCTTTCTTTTTTAAACTAGACTTATCAACTAATACATACCCATTATTTTTGACTAAAAGAATTTCTTTACTTAAAATATAGGATTTTACATAGTCATTACCAATATCAACAGTTTTCTCTAGTGTCAAATCCTTAGCATTAAAAACTTTTAAATCATCAGAAAATAAATAAATCTTTCCAGAATCATATATAACATTTTTTAAATTTTTTATATAGTATTGACTCTTTATAATATTTTTTTCAAAAAGGTATAATTTTTCATTTGTAGCAACAAAAAGTTTATCATCTAAATCATTTACAAATCCAAATTCTATTATAAATTCATTAAAAAATGTAAAATCGCAAACAGTTGACTTATCTTTTGAATTCAAAATATGAAATCTAGATTTAATTGAATTTTCCGATTTTACATAATCTGTATATGCAAAATTATTTTTACTTTTTGAAAATTTTATATATCCAGGATTTTGCACATCATCATTTGTATACAATTCACTTAAATTCTCACCATAAATTTTAAAACTCGTATTATTGATTAGAATAATTTTATTATTTTCAATAAAAAAGTCCTCAATTTCATTATCCAATGAAACACGTTTAATCTCATCAAAGTTCTTACTATACATAATTATTTCATTACTCATCAATGAATAGATAACATCATTAGAAACTCTAATTTTACCATTATTCTCAATATCTTTTTCTAATTTAAGTTTTCCATTTTTATTAAATCTTGAAAATTTATTTTTTTCGAAGATATACATTTCATCTTTAATAAATTCAATTTTACTATATGGTTTTGAAAAATCATAAGTTACTTCTTTATTAGAATTACCTGAGAATTTTAAACTTAAAAATATAATAAATATAATTACTGCAATGGTAAAAATTCCCATTGCAATTTTATTCTTATATTTTGAAATAATTTCCATACTTTCTCCTAAAGTCCTAATTTATCTTGCTTTCTTCTAAGTTTAGTTATAATATGGTCTTCATCCAATTCAACCATATCAAGAGTAATAAGCTCATCTTTTTTAACATCAACTTTTAACTTAGTTTTTTAGTAATCATAGCAATTGGCAAAAGATTTCTATTTTTTTGATCTGCATGGCTTGTTATTTTACCAAAAACGGATTTTCCACCAATTCCCTCTAAAATTTCTCCTGCTTTCAAATCTCTTTTTGCAACTGTAATTGTATCTGAAACTTGTCCACAAGCTGGGACAATAGTTGATTCTTTTTCAACAATTGCATTATATATAGTAATTGGTGTTTCTAGACTTGTTAAATGATAAGGTCTGTATATAGCATAATTTGGGCCATCACCCATTTTTAAATACTTCATTAAATCATGAACTTCGTCACTATCACTTGTTACGATAGCATAAACTCCTGGTGCTACTCCAAAAGCAAAATCCACAGTCTTATAATTATTTAAAATTCCTCCTTGCTCTTTAAGAGAAAAAATTTTAGCTAGTTCTGCAGGTGTAGCATTTGGTCCATGACAGCCGATAACATCAGGAATAAATCCTAAGGCATTCGCAGCACTTGTAAGTTCAATCATAGTATTAGTCCCATCAATAAAGCCTGCAAGCATTTTTGGATAAAGTCCCTTTGAAATCGCCTCTTCTCTGACTTCATCTTCTGTAATATAATGATTAAGCGGATTATTCTTTCCCTTTCCAACTGCAAGAAGTTTAAACCCTGCACCTAAAGCAAAATCTGCAAGTTCCATTATTGCACCTGGTTCATCTCCAGCAGATCCAGTATAAATAACATTTTTCTTTTTTGCTAAATTGAATAAATACGGTCCAATAACCGCATCACATTCAACATTCAACATAATTGTATGTTTTCTATTTTCAATTGCATCCATTGCTAAAATCGCACCAAAAGGAGGATTCCCAGTTGCATCAACAACTCCTTTTATATCTTGTAATTTGCAAGCAATAGTATAATCATCAGAAACGACATACATACCATTTTTTATAGAATTTTCAATTATTTTTATATTATCACTTGTAGTAATATCTGACTTTCTAACGCCGGAAGAAATAAGAGCCTCCATAGCTTTTTCTGGTTTTTCATCTATTACAACAGAACTTGTAAGACCTTTAATTCTAGAAAGTTGATTAACAAGTCCTTTTCCCATTTTTCCAGCTCCAATAAGCGCAAACTTAACTTCTTTATTCGCATTATATAAATTGTTAAGTTTGTTTTTCATTCTAAACATAAAGTCCTCCATATCAATATTAATTTTATCATTCTTATTTTACTACAACATATAAATTTTATCAAATTTTTTTATATGAAAAATGCCCTTTACTATAAGCTAATTTTAGTGTAAAATTATAGTAGTGTATTTTGGTTTAAAATAAATTTAAAAAATATAATTATCTAGAACTTATTCTGATAATATATAAAGTAAAATAGATAGGAGATTTTTAGGGGATTTTTATGAAGTATTTTAGAAAAACTCTTGCCATTGATTTTGGAACATCAAAGGTAGTAACTTTCGTTGAAAATAAAGGTATCGTAGTGAATGAGCCATCTGTGGTTACTATGGATACTTATAAAAATAAAATTTTAAATTATGGAGAAACTGCAAAAAAATTATTAGGACGTATTCCAGGAAATGTAGTTGCAAAAAGGCCAGTAATTGCAGGAAATATTGTAGATTTTAATGCAACAGAAGCTATTATAAAGAGAGCAATAAAAAAATCTGTTGGAAAAAACTTTTTTAGACCTAATGTTTTAGTCTGTATTGCCAGTGAATTGACTCAAGTACAAAAAAGAGCAATAACTCAAGCTGTAAAACTTGCGGGTGCAAATAATGTTGTGCTTTTAGAAGAAACAATAACTGCCGCAATAGGTTGTGGTGTAAATATAAACGATCCATCAGGTACTATGGTTGTTGATATTGGAGCAGGAAAAACAGATATTTCTATTATTTCTAATGGTGAAATAATCATTGCAAAAAGTTTAAATGTAGGTGGAAATACAATTGATCAAGCAATCGCAGACTTCATTCGTACAAGATATAATATGTTAATAGGAGAAAATACTGCAGAAATTATCAAATTATCAGCTGCAAGAGCTTATCCTACAAATGACGGTTCAATGTATGAAATTAAAGGAAGAAATGTTATGAATGGTCTTCCAATGCATATTTTTGTAAATGATTCAGATATTGCACATGCGATTGGAATGACATTAAATAAAATTTTAAATGCTATAACAGAAACTTTGGAAAAAACTCCTCCTGAATTAATTGCAGATATTTCTGAAAAAGGATTAATTCTTACTGGAGGTACATCTCAAATTCCTGGCCTTGTTGAATTGATAACAGATAGAACTCATTTAGAAGTTTTAAACCCAGAAAATCCTGAATTAATGGTAATAAAAGGTGCAGGAAGATTTTTGAAGAATGTTGATTTTTCAAATGATGAAATAGAATATTTAGACGAATTAAAACGACATGTTTTAGAACAAAAAGAACAATTAAGAAAGAGATAATATGCAAAGATATAAGGATTTAAGTTCTTATCTAAAGAAAAAATTCGGCTCAAGACTTTTAAAACTCTCCATCGATGGAGGGTTTTCTTGTCCAAATAGAAAAAATGGAAAAAGCGGTTGTAAATTCTGCTCAGAAACTGGAAGTGGAGAATTTACAACCAAAAGAAAATCAATAACTGAACAATTAAATGCTCAAATTAATTTTTTAAAAGAAAAAGATAAAAGCAACGGTTATATTGCCTACTTTCAAAGCTATACAAATACATTTTTACCTGTAGAAGAACTAAGGAAAATGTACTATGAGGCAATAAATTTTCCAAATGTCAAAGTACTATCCATAGCTACAAGAGCTGATTGTTTTAATGAAGAAATTTATAATTTACTTTCAGAACTTAACAAAAAAATTGAAGTCTGGATTGAACTTGGACTACAGACTTCAAACGAAAATACTCGAAATAATATGAATATTGGATACAGTACAAAAACATTTGAAAATTGTGTGAAAAGATTAAAGGAATTAAATATAAAAACTATCTTTCATATAATCTTCGGACTTCCAAATGAAACAGAAAAAGATTATAAAAATACTATTGATTATGTGAATAACAAAAAACCTTGGGGAATTAAAATTCACAGCCTTTATATTCAGAACGACTGTGAACTATATGAAGAATATTTAAAAAGTAGCTTCAAAGTTATAACTTGGGATGAATATATAGATGCTCTAATCATGGCAATAGAAAATTTAGACAAGGACATAATTATTCATAGGCTCACAGGAGATGGCGACAAAGAAAAACTTATTGCTCCCCTTTGGTCAAAAAATAAAATTAAAACAATAGGAGAAGTTAGTAAAATTCTAAAACAAAAAAACTCTTATCAAGGAATAAATTTCAAATCTTAAAGTTATGTTTAAATAAAATTAAACATAACTTTTTTTATTGTGAAACAAAAAAATTATCATTTTAAAATTTTAATTATATTTTTTATAAAATTGTAAATATATAAATTCATCTATTTACAAATAATTTGTTTTGTTGTATAATAATTTAGATAGTTAAAATTATATATTTATTGACTATGATAAAAAATAATCATTATATAATTTTAATTATACAATATTTAAAGGGGAATATGCTGTGAAAAAATACTTTAAAAAATTATTGATTTTATTCTTAGCCTTAGGCGTTTTAGCTTCTTGTTCTAAAAAGCAAGAAGAAAAAACAAGTGAGAAGAAAACAGAACAAACAGAGAAAAAAGAAGAAAAATCTTCATCTAAAAAAGTAACTAAAAATACTATATTTGTTGATGAAGATTATGTTAAAGATGTTCTTGATGGGAAAAATGAAGATTCTAAAAAATTTATAATTGCTGAAGTCTCTTGGGGTGAAACAAAAGATAGTCCAGATTATTTACAAAATCATATCAAAGGTGCAATACATATCAATACTGATACAGTAGAAAAAGAACCTGTATGGAATTTAAGAAGCCCAGAAGAACTTGAAAAAAGTTTATTAAATTATGGAATAGATAAAAATACTGTCGTTATTTTGTATGGACAAAATACAGGTTGTGCTAGAGTTGCCACAGCTTATCTATACGCAGGAGTTGAAAATGTAAAAATTTTAAATGGTGGTTTAAAAAGCTGGATGAGTAAAAATTATCCTGTAGAACAAGAAGAAACTAAACCTACTCCTGTAACTGATTTTAAAACTAAAATTCCAGCTCATCCTGAATACATTACTTCAATAGAAACTGTTAAAGAAAAACTTGGCAAGGATGATAACTTCCAATTAATTTCAATTAGAAGTGAAAATGAATGGTTAGGAAAAGAAAGTGGTTATACTTATATTCCTAGAGCAGGAGAACCAAAAGGAGCTTTATGGGGAAAAGCAGGACATGATAAACAATCAATGGATGCTTACACTGATAAAGATGGAAAATATAAAAATTTTTCTGAGATAAAGAAAATGTGGGAAGAACAAGGAATTTCAACAGACAAACAATTAGCTTTCTACTGTGGAACTGGTTGGAGAGGTTCTGTAGCATTCTTACTTGCTCATGAAAACGGACTAAATGCCAGTTTATATGATGGCGGTTGGAATCAATGGCAAATGGATGATGAACTTCCAGTTCAAATTGGAGATCCTAAATCAAAAGATGTAGAATATAAAAAAGTTGGCGACTTACCAAAAGATAAAGCAAGCAAAGACCCTTCTTGCAAAGATTAATACTAAACAAAAAATAAAGGAGCTTTTCAAAAAAGCTCCTTTAACATTTCTCTATTAACTTTCTTTTATAAATTTAGTCGTAATAAAAAATAGACTAAAAATCAAAAGTAATATACTTATAAAAATAAAACTATAATTTAAACTTGTTTCAGATAATTTTGAAGATACTAACAAAAACCCTACATCAACAAAATTTGCCCCCATACTGAATGTAGATAAAATGGTAGCACGATTTTTCTCTTTTAATTTATCAACATATAGATTTTCTACTTTTAAAAAATATATTTCAATAACATCTATAAACATTGGCAAACAACACATTGGTATTATTACAAAAATATTTTTAATTGAAATCAATGATATAAATAAAATAGAACTTGCACTTAAAAATACAAACAAATTCCTCTTTAGTTTAGTTTCTCCAAAAATTTTTATAATCTTTGGACTTAGAAGTCCAACTGCTGAATATAGTAAAATAATAAAAGTCATATAATTTTCACTTAATTTTATATTCTGCAAAATAACGACATAAAAGAAATTTATTAAAATAAAAGTTATGCTTATTATTCCATTAAATATCATAAATACAATCAGCTTGGTATTTAAAATGCTTTTAAATCTAAATTTATTATCGTTTTTTTCAATGCATTTTTCCTTTTCAAAAAACAATGCGAATAAAAAAGAAATAAAAGTTGATATAATTGTAAAAATTATTAAAAATTTCTGCCCAAAATAGTTATTAATAAAATAAAAACTAATTGTAGAAATTATAAAACCGATAGTTGAATAATTTCCAAGCACAGAAGTTTTTTCTGCAAAATTTTCTTCTCCTATGATTTCATACTCATAACCTGATATTGTTCCGGACTCAAAAGTCATACTAACTGCCTCCAGTATGGATTCAAGTACAAAAAACTCAAAGCAAAAAGAAAACAAAAGTATAATTCTTGCTAATAACATAGAGAAATGTGAAATAACGATAGAATTTTTATAGCCTATTTTATCCGTAATCATTCCAAAAGGAATTTCAAAAATGAAAATAAAAAAGGATAAAATTGCTTGTAAAATAAAAAATTCTGATATGCTTAGTCCTCTTGAAGTTCTAATAAAAAGAGCTACAGGAGCATAAAAAACTAAAGCTGAAAAAAAGTAATAACCTTTTAAGCATAATAGTTTATCTCTAAAATTTTTCATCCTTTACCTCACATATATTAAATTTTAACCTAGAAAAATTTAATAATCTCTACATTCTATCTCTCCTTTTTATTTATTACAATCATTATATCATAAATCAAATTAAAATTATATTATTAATTCTAATATAGTCTAAACAATTTCATCCCCCATTCATCAACTCCATTTTCTACAAATCCTAATTTTTCCCAAAATTGAATTGAATTATCTTTCATTGAATTTAAAACATAGTGCTTTGCTCCAAGTGGTTTTGTATATTTTTCTAATGACATAAAGGTAATATTCCTTTTTATCCATTGTGTAATCCTCCTTTTTCTAATCTCTGATTTCATTTTTTAAGCATAAAAAAGGAGGACTTCTACACTTTGGCATAAATAGTCCTCTTTCAAAAATTATGATTTTTGGTTTTTCAGCAAAAAATCAGTGAAAAATCACTCGTTATTTCATTCCACATAGCTTCTTTATTTTTATTGGTGATATATTACCTCCAGTCGTTTGTGTTACTACCTAAAGTAACATTCCTTTCAGAAAAGATTTTTTTTGCAACAAATGTAGCATTTAAGACTTTTGGAAAACCCACATACGGAATGCACTGAATAAATGTCTCAATAATTTTTTCTGGAGATATTCCCACATTTAAAGATCCATTAATATGAACTTCTAATTGTGGTTCGCACCCTCCTAATGTCAATAAACTTGTGATAGTTATCATTTCTCTTTCTTGCAAAGAAAGTCCTTGTCTACTATAAATATCTCCAAATGCAAATTCGATAATATATTCTCCTAAATCTGGAGCAATATCTTCTAATGTTTGTATAACTTTTTCGCCACCCACACCATCAATTTCTTGTAATTGTTCTAAACCTATTTCAAATCGTTTACTTTTCACTTGAATTCACCTCCTTTTTCTTTTATAATATAATTATACTACTTAAACTTTGGTTTAAGTCAAGTTCTTTTACTTATAAATTTTAAAAATTAGGAAAGGAGTCATCTGCAATGAAAATAGGCGAAATTGCAAATAAAACAAATCTTCCAGCAAGCACCCTTCGTTACTACGAAAAAAAGGATTACTCAAAGTAGATAGAGACAAAAATGGTAGAAGATATTATAAAGAAAGCGATATAGAGTGGATAAAATTTATAAGACGGCTGAAAGAAACAGGAATGCTTATCAAAGATATTCAACATTATTCCGAGTTACGATATGTTGGCTTGATTACAATGCCTGAACGATTACAAATTCTCCAATTACACAGGAATTATGTTTTAGAACAGCAACTAAAATGGACTGAGTATCTTCAAAATTTAGATGATAAAATTGAGTTCTATCAGCAATCTATTAAAAATATGACAAAACATAACTTGTAATTCAATAAGATCTATTACATTGAGTGCGTGAAAAAAAGAAGTCTATAATTAGGCTTCTTTTTTCATTAGCTCTTTATATTCACTTAATGGTATTCCGTTTTTTTCAGCGTTTTAAGTTTCTCCTGTTTGAGTTGCTCCTGTTGCTACTTGTTAAAGACTTTTTAGTCAAAATTATCTTTTTTGTCCAATTTTCTATGTAACTTCCTAAGCATTATTCTTGTCAGTTTATATTATATTGTTTCAGTTGCATTTTTGTTGAAGTATCGGCTATTTGCTTTTACTTCATCTTTAGTGACCTTATTTAATTGTTTTATTACAACAAACTGGAATTAGTAATTTATCGCCATTCATGACGAAGAATCCTCATCATGATAAAATCACTGTACTCGTTATTGTAGTAGTATCCTTGCTCTTGAATACCTTCTTGTTTAAATCCGATTTTTCTATAGAAATTCAGTGCATTGGAATTTAGCCCTACCACACCAATTGCAACTCTGTTCATTTCATAGTAATCGAAAGCAAGGTTCAACATAAGGCTAATCGCATCTGTCCCATATCCTCTTTGTTGCATTTTGGAATCAGGAATAATAATAGAAAGATCAGTACATTTCCAGGTTGGCCACATTCGCAACAATCCCGTTTCACCTATTATATTTCCTTTTAAATCTGTAATTGTGTACCATACTGAGTCTCTCTTTTTGCAACCAGTCATAATTCTCTCTTTTTCAGCTTCTTCATCAGTATGTTGTGTAAATCCACATTGAAACATTATCTGTGGCTGATTGTACCAATAGGTAAAGAATTTTGCATCTTCAATTTTTTGCTTACGCAATATGATATTATTTCCTTTAATCTGATTAATCATACTCTTTCCCTATTTATCCTTAAAATTTCAGCAATCCATTTTCATCAAATTGAAAATTTGGTCCCCATGAAACTTCCCAATAGTATCCATCTAAATCCGAAAAATATGCGTGATATCCACCCCAGAAAACCTCCTGTGGCTCTTTTACAATTTTTCCACCTGCTTTTCTTACTAATTCAACTACATTATCTACATCTTCTTTATGTTCAACATTATAAGCTAATGTAATTCCTGAAAATCCATTTCCTTTTGGTGGATTATTTTCATCAATATCCTTTGCTAATCGTTCCAAAGGAAATAGCTCGAACTTTGTTCCCGGAGTATCAAAAAAACATACCGGCGGATTATTTTCTCTGCAATCAGTCTTATATCCTAAACCATCTCTATAAAACTTGATTGACTTTTCCATATCTTTAACACCTAAACAAATACAAGTAATCCTGTTCATCATTACCTCCTATGATTTCAAATTCGCAAATTTCTGTTTATTTAATAATATCACATTTTTCATTTTTTGTCATTTAATCAAGCTGAATATTCATTCTTGTAACTATACTTTTATTTAATCCACTATAAAATAGTACAAGATTTTAAAGTTTTTTTATCTTTTGACTTATTTTATCCTTAAATAGTTCATCATCTTGACTCATTTTCTTTCAAGTTTCTAATTTTGGTCTAGATGACTTTCTTATAAAACATCAAAAAGCAGAAAATATATTTCTAAAATTTTATATAAAATTATATGAAAAAAGATTGAAGACTACTCCTCAATCCTTTAGCTCTCTTTAACAAATTTTATTATAAAAAATCCATTATGTTTTTGTTTTTCAGATAATAATTTTATAAAATTTTCTAATTTACATAAAAATTCTACTTCTTTTATTTTACTAAAAGAACTTTTGTAGTTTTTATTTAATAGTTTTACTTCGACAAACTTAGATTTAAATTTTAACCCTTACGAAAAATAAAACGGGCTATTCTCCTGAAGTATGTTCTATGATATTATAGTTTAATGCAAAGTGTAGCTATATAGTCATTTCCATAACGTGATAATCTATTTCTTTTATCACAAGATTCATAAAAATCTATCATAGAGAGACCATTTTTAAGTTGTCCTCTAATCTGAGTTTCTAAGGTATGGCTAAATTCATATCCATATTCTGGATTTATGGTTATCTTGCCTTGCTCTTCAAGCTCTTTTGAATTAAAAGGTATTGAAAACTTTAAAAGTAATTCCTCATCGGGTTTGTCCCATACAATGTCAGCATCATACATGTATATCCAAGGATTCATAAATCCGACCATTAACAGTCCACCCTTTTTCAATACTCGAGAGGCTTCTTTATACATGTTTTCTAAATCTTCTATATATACATTTGAAACCGGATTAAAAATAATATCAAAAGTTTCATTTTCAAATGGAAATGGTTTTGTCATATCGCCTTGAACTGTATTGATTTTTAAGCCTTCTCTTTTAGCAACCATATCATCTCTTTGTAATTGTGATTTAGAAAAATCCATTATGGTTACATCATAACCTTTTATAGCAAAAACCGGTCCCTGCTGTCCACCACCACAAGCTAAACCTAATATCTTTTTTCCGTTTGCTTTTTCAAACCATTCTTTTGGAACTTTTTTCCCAACAGTTAATGCAACAGAAATTGGATTATTTCTAACTTCTTCTAATTCTTCATGTGTCAATGGCTCAGTATAGTCATTTTTTACATTATTCCATCTATCTTCATTTAATTTTATATAATTGTTCATCTTATAATCTCCTCGTAATTTTATATTATTTCGATTTAAGTTGAATATCCGCACTTTCTTTTTGTCATTTTATTTAATTGTTTTAGCGCGACAAGTCTGAGTTTACCTACCCTTCAAATCAAGAGTCATCAGTTTGTAAACCTCAATAAATATCCATTAGGATCTTGAATCAGGAACTCCATTTGTATTTCTTCAATTCCGTTAACCCTATATACACTTCTAATCAGTTCTCTGTAAATCTCTAATTGTTTGCTTTTCACTAATTCATATAGTTTCTCAATATCATCAACTGATATTGAAAAATTTATTCCTCTTCCTAAAGGATAGATTAGTTCCCCTGTATTCCAGCCATCATCATGAATTTGTTCAAACATAAACTGACTATCTTGAAAAGACATAAAAACAAATTTCACTTCTGGTCGTTCGTACTCTATTTTAAATCCTAATTCTTCATAAAAATTTTTAGTCTGAACAATATCAAAAACTGATAATTCAGGAATCAAACTATTAAACTCCATATAAACTCCTCATAAAATTCTAATTTGCCAATTTTTCATTCATTTTATTATACCACTTCCCCCCATATTTGTCATTCAATCAAGCTGAATATTCATTTTTCTAACTATATTTTTTAATCCACTATAAAATAGTACAAGATTTTTAAGGTTTTTTCTCTTTTGCCTTATTTTATCCTTAAATAGTTAAACATCTTTACTCATTTCCTTCCGCTTTACTAATTTTTGATTAAGACAATTTTCTTATAAAAAAAGATTGAAGACTAGTCCTCAATCCCTTAATTCTCTTTAATAAATTTTATTATAAAAAATCCATTATGTTTTTGTTTTTCAGGTAATAATTTTATAAATTTTTCTAATTTACCCAAAAATTTAACTTCTTTTATCTTTAAATTTTTATGTTTTTCTAAAAAATATTTGACATTTTCTTCATTTTCACATTTCAAAACAGAGCAAGTACTGTAAACTATCTCTCCTTTATCTTTTAGATATTCTACTGCATTATCAAAAATTTTTCTCTGTAATTCAATTATTTCATCAATAGTTTCTTGACTTCTGAATAATTTTATTTCAGGTTTTCTATCCATAACTCCAATTCCTGAACAAATTACATCACAGAGTATATAGTCAAATTGTTCTTTATATTCCTCTTTGTAAATTGAAGCGTCAAAATTTAGTAATTTTACATTTTTTATATTAAGTCTTTTACAATTTTCTTCTATCTTTTTTAATTTAGTCTTTACTATATCATTTGCAAAGATTTCTCCACTATTTTTCATCTGAAAAGCTAGATGACAAGTTTTTCCGCCCGGTGCAGAACAAATATCTAAAACTTTTGAATTTTCTTTTGGAGATAAAACTTCTCCCGTTAAAATACTTCCAACATCTTGAACTGTAAAATCTCCTATTTTAAAACTTTCAGTTTCCAATATATTAGTAGGATTTTCTACAAAATAAGTAAGTTTTGAAATTTCAGATTTTTTTAGCTTATATCCGTCTTTTTCCAAATCCTTAACAACTTTTTCTTCCGTCTTTTCAAAAGATGAAATTCTTATTACAAAATGAGGTTTGGAGATTGAATTTTCAAGAATTTTTATAGTTTCTTCCCTGCCATAATCAGAAAGTAAAATTTTTACAATATCCATATTTGCAGAATATTTTATAGAGATAGCTTCTTCTACATCGTCAGCTTTAATCTTTATAAAGTCTTCTTTATTTCTCAAAAAATTTCTTAAAGATCCATTAACAAAAGAGGAAAATTTTTTAAGTTTAAAAACTTTTGTAAGATTAACAGCCTCATTTATTATTGCAAATTCAGGAATTTTATCCATAAAAATAATCTGATAGATAGAAATTCTTAGAATATTTAATATATATGGGTTAAACTTTTTTATCCTTAGTTTACATAGTTTCTTAATTATATAATCAAGATAAATTCTGTTTTCCAAAGTACCATATACAATTTCTCTTAAAAATTTGCTATCTAAATCAGAAATATTTTTTGTGTTTTTATTTAATAAATTTGTTGAATTTGAATTTTCATCTTTGATTTCACAAAGAATTTCAACTGCAAGTTTTCTCATTATTTTAAAATTTCTCCAACTTTAATAGAATTGCCACGAAGATAGTCTTTAACTAAAACTCTCTTTTTACCAGAAAATTGAATTTCTAAAAGTTTTATACTTCCGTCTATAGTTTTAACAAAAATTGCATCATCTGAAACTTTAAAAATTGTTCCAATACTTTCATTCGGATTTTCTTTAGAAATTTCCGCTCTATGAATTTTTATGTTTTCTCCCATATATTCACAAAATGTACTTGGCCAATTATAAAAACCTCTTACTTTGTTGAAAATATTTCTTGAAGTATCGTTAAAATCAAGTTTTCCCATTTCCTTTTTAATCATTGGAGCATAGGAAAAATTATCTCCCTGTTTAACCCTATTTTCATATTTGTTTTCAAAGTCATTAATAGTTTTTACAATCAATTTTGAACCCATTTTTGAAAGTCTTTCATAAAGAGTTTCAGCATTGTCTGACTCTAAAATTTCTGTTTCTTCAATATCTAAAACATCTCCCGTATCAAGTCCAACATCTATTGACATAATACTTACACCCGTTTTTTTTAGACCGTTTACAATAGCCCAATTTATCGGTGCAGAACCTCTAAGTTCCGGTAAAATAGAAGCATGAATATTTAAAATTTTTCCTTTCATAAAGTCGATTAACCCTTTGTCAATTATCTGTCCAAATGCCACTACAACAATAAAATCAGGATTTATTTCTTTTACGACTTCAAAAAATTCATCACTCTTTACACTATCAGGAGTTACAACTTCAAGTCCAAGCTCCAATGCTCTTTGCTTTACGGGAGTTGGTAATAATTTTTTTCTATTTCTAAGTTTATCTTTTTGAGAAACAACTAAAGAAACTTCAAAATTTTCATTCAAAGTTTCTAAAGGTGGAACTGCGAAATCCGGAGTTCCCATAAAAATTATTCTTTTCATTATTATTCCTCACCATAATACAATTTTTCATACATTTCAGCTTCTTCTCCCTCCAAAGCTAAATCTGTAAATAAAATTCCATTTAAGTGATCTATTTCGTGACAAATACAAACAGCTAAAAGCCCTGTTGCATCTATAATTTGTTCATTTCCATCAATATCTGTATATTTGAATTTTACTTTTTCAGGTCTCTTTACAAAACCTCTAACATCAGGAATTGAAAGACAGCCTTCTGGTCCAACTTGTTCTCCGGAACTTTCTAAAATTTCAGGATTTATCATCTTAAGTAATCCATGTTCATCTCCAACATCAATTGTTACAAGTCTTTTTAAAATACCTATTTGTGGACATGCAAGTCCAACTCCGTCTGAATCATACATTGTTTCTACCATATCTTCAAGCAGATTTTTTATTTTATCGTCAATAACTTCAACTTTCCTTGCCTTTTTTCTAAGAACAGGATCGCCATCAATTCTAATATTTCTTAATGCCATTTTTCCTCCTTAATCTATCGTCAAAATTAATTTTCCATTTTTTTCAGTATTAAATGAATACTTTTTATTAAAAATTAATTCTGTCAAAAATTGTCTAAAGACATCATAGTCTTCTAAAACTTTTATAGTCAAATTATATCTATACACCATATTTACCCATTTTATAGCATCAGGATTAGGTCCTAGTATAATTATATTTTTTAAATTTATTTCTTTTTAAATTTTTCAAAAATTAAATCTCTTATCTTCTTTAATTCTTCCATACAATTTTCAACACTTTTACTTCTAAATTGAAAATTCACTATATGTGCCTTTGGCGGATAGAGAAAACTTCTTCTAAAATTTATTTCCTCTTTAAAAAACTCTTCATAATTATGATCCGAAGAATTAACAATGCTGTAATGACTTGGTTTATAAGTTTGGATTATAACTTTTCCCTCTTTTTCTCCACGACCAGAACGACCTGCAACCTGTGTCAAAAGCTGAAAAGTTTTTTCAGCAGATCTGAAAGATGGAATATTCAAACTTATATCGGCAAGTACAACTCCTACCAAAGTTACATTCGGAAAGTCGAGTCCTTTTGAAATCATCTGAGTACCAATTAGAATATCAATTTCTTTATTTTTCATCTTTTGATAAACTTCTTCATAGACTCCTTTTTCCTTTGAAGTATCTGCATCTATTCTACAAACTTTAGCATCTTTAAAAGTATTTTTAATATATTCTTCCAATGCTTCAGTTCCAAAGCCGAATTCTTTTATGGATTGTTTAAAACAATTTGGACATATTTTAGGTTTTGGCTTAGTTCTTCCGCACATATGACAAATACAAACATCTTTTCTATTATCTTTGTGATAAGTCATAGAAATATCACAATAATCGCATTTTTGAACATAACCGCAACTTCTACAAAAAACGAAAGAGCTTCTTCCACGTTTATTTAAAAATAAAATTACCTGTTCTTTTCTATCCAAAGTTTTTTGAATTGCTTCATAAAGGCTATTGCTTAAAATACTTTTATTTCCAAGTAAAAGTTCTTCACGCATATCAACAATTTCAACTTCGGGCAAGGAATTTTTAGTAGCTCTATTTTTTAACTCCAACAGCTTTATATCATCACTATTTGTTCTCTCATAAATATTTACTGACGGAGTTGCAGAGCCTAAAACGAGTTTTGCATCAGACAATCCGACTAAATATTCTGCCACTTCATGAGTATAATATTTCGGATTTTGGTCACTAATATAGCTAGATTCATGTTCTTCATCAATTATTACAAGTCCTAAGTTTTTTATAGGAGAAAAAATTGCAGATCTTGCACCAACTACAATTTTTATATCCTTGTCTTGAATTTGTTTCCATTGATTTAATTTTTCTATCATTGTAAGTTTGGAATGAATAATTGCAATATCATTTCCAAAACGTCCTGAAAATCTCTCTATCGTCTGTGGTGTAAGACTTATTTCGGGAACTAAAATTATACTGCTTTTTCCCTGTTCTAACATATTTTCAACAAGTTGAAGATAAATCTCAGTCTTTCCACTTCCAGTTATTCCATGAATTAAAAATTTATTATTTTTGGAACTTAAAATATTGTCCAAAACTTCTTTTTGTTCTTTATTTAACTTTAATTTTTTATATCTACTTGTTTTTTCAATAGAATTTTTATAAATTTTATTTTCAGTTAAAACAAGTGCCTCCATTGAAATCAAAGAATCTATTACAGTTTTTGTAAAGTTGTTTTCTCTTAATTCTTTAACACTTACAAAATCTTTTCCTTTTAAAAAATTCAAAAGTTCTAATTGTTTTACTGCATTTTTACGAATTTTTGAAAAATCAAAGTCTTTGTTAAGTTTAACAAATTTTTCTAAAAATTTATTTTCCGAGTTGTTATATTTGTATTTTTTTACTAAAATTTCATTTTCAATTAGATAATTTACCTTTTTATCATCATTATAAAATTCTCGAATTTCTAAAATGTTTCTTCTCTTTGATAAAAATTCAACCTCAACAACAGAAAGCTCATTGGATTTTTCTTTGTTTAAAACAAAAAATTCTTCTATTTTACTCCAATCTCCGGGAGGTAAAACACAATTTAGACAATAGGAAAGATTTGTAATGTATTTTTCACTCATAAACTTTGCAAGTTTAATCTGTGTTTTACTTACAATTTCCTTTTCATCTATAACCATATTAATTTCTTTGAACTTTATATCTGTTTTAACATCTTTTTCATCTAAAATATTTATAATAAGACCAACCGTTCCCTTATTTCCTTTACCAAAAGGAACAATTACTCTCTTACCTATTGAAATTTCTTCTTCAATATTTTTAGGAATTTTATAAGTAAAAATATTTTCAGCTCTTGATAGTAAAAAAGACTTAACAACAACCTCTGTTAACATATTTTCTCCAAAATAGCATCTAAAATTTTATCTGCAATTTCTCTCTTAGTTAAAACTTCCGTTTCAACATCACTATCTTTAGTAATGATAGTAACCTTATTAAAATCAGAGCCAAAGCCCCTATCTTTTAATGAAACGTCATTTGCAACTATCATATCCAAATTTTTATTGTTCATCTTTGAAATTGCATAATCTTTAACTGAATTTGTTTCAGCTGCAAAGCCTACAACAAATTGTGATTTTTTGTGCTCTGAAATACTTTTTAAAATATCAATATTATTTTCAATTTCAATATTTTCAAAATTTTCAGTCTTTTTGATTTTAAAATCTTTTTTGTTTTTAACCTTAAAATCAACAGGTGCAGCAGGCATAATTAAAATATCAGCTTCGTCAAAATTTTCTTTAAGTGAATTATACATATCTTCATTAGTTTTTACATCAATGTATTCAATTCCAAATTTTCTGTAATCACTATTAACTTTTCCACAAACTACTTTTACATCAGCTCCACGTCTTTTAGCACATAGAGCCAATTCATTCCCCATTTTTCCACTACTATAATTAGAAATATATCTAACAGGATCAATGTCTTCGACTGTAGCACCATTTCCTATTAATACCTTTTTTCCTAGTAAATCTTTTTTTACAAAATAGCTCTCAATTTCTTCAAAAATTCTTTCTGTTGTAGGAAATTTCCCCTTTCCATAATCTCCACAAGCAAGACGACCATAATCCGGACTTAAAACGATATGTCTTTCTTTTAAAGTTTCAATATTTTTTTGAGTTACAGGATTTTCATACATATTAACATTCATAGACGGCACTAAAACCATCTTTTTTGTATGAGCAAGTACAATATTTGTAATCAAATTATCTGCAATTCCATAAGCAATTTTAGCCATAGTATTTGCAGTTAGTGGTGCAATAATAAAACAATCTGCATTTTTTGCAAGTTTTATATGCTTAACCTCACTATCCATATCTCTTTCAAAAACATCACTATGAACTTTATTTTGACTAATTGTTTCAAAAATCAAAGGATTTATAAGTTTAGTTGCGTTTTCAGTCATAACAACATTAACTTCATATCCTGCTTTAACCAACATACTTACTAAGTCTAAAGACTTGTAAATTGCAATTCCCGAAGTTACTCCAACTAAAATATTTTTTTCATCTTAATCTTCCTTTTCTTTTTTAGTTACCTTTTTGGCTACTATTTCTTGAAGTGCTTGAGTAATTGGTTTTTGTGCATCTGTTTCCATTAAATTTTTAGATCCGTTTACAATTCTTCTCGCTCTTTTACTTGTCATAACAACTAAAGCATATCTACTCTTATCAATTTTTTCCAATTCTTTAAATGATGGATTTATCATCTTTCATTCCTCCTATTTAATCTTTAATCTTTCGGCTTCAATAATCGCCTTCATTTTATCTACACTTTCATCTATAG
The DNA here is from genome assembly GCF_000214475.1 of Parvimonas sp. oral taxon 110 str. F0139. GTDB lineage: Bacteria > Bacillota > Clostridia > Tissierellales > Peptoniphilaceae > Parvimonas. The sequence continues at coordinate 663,857 of NZ_AFII01000001.1, forward strand.
AATCATTCACTATGGAATAATTATATTTATTTAAAAATTCAACTTCTTTTTTTGCATTATTCATCCTTAAATTTATAGTTTCTTCATCTTCTGTTCCACGTTCTACAAGTCTTCTCTTTAATTCTTCAAAATCTGGTGGCAAAACAAAAACTAAAACTGCATCAGGATAATTTTTCTTAACTTGTAGTGCTCCTTGAACGTCAATCTCTAAAATTACGACATCTCCATTATCAATAGAATTTAAAACAAAATCTTTTGGAGTTCCATAATAATTTCCATGAACTCTTGCATACTCTAAAAGTTTTTCATCTGCTATCATCTTTTCAAACTCATCATTTGAAACGAAAAATAATTTTTCCCATGTTCTTCATTAGGTCTTTTATTTCTACTCGTTGCAGAAATTGAATACTTAATATCTTTATTATCTCTTAATAAAATATCACAAATAGTACCTTTACCAACTCCTGACGGGCCTGAAACAACCATCAAAAATCCCTTTTTCATATTACCTCCAAAACTATTCAACATTTTGAATTTGTTCTCTAAGTTTCTCTATAATAACCTTCATTTCAATAACATAAGTTGAAATTGCGTAATTATTTGATTTACTTGCTATAGTGTTGATTTCTCTGTTCATCTCTTGTAATAAGAATTCAATTTTTTTACCAACTTGGCTTTCTAAATTTAAAAACTTCTTAAAATTTTGAATATGTGAATGAAGTCTTGTAATTTCTTCGCTTATATCAAGTTTATCAGTATAAAAAATTACTTCAAGATTTAATCTATTAACTTCACTTTCAGACAATTCTCCGGAAAATTCATTAAGTTTTAACTTTAATTTTTCAATTTGATTATTTAAAACATCTTCTTTTCTTTCTTTGATATTTTCTAAATTATTTTCAAAAGCCAAAAGATTATTCAATAAATCCTTATTCAGATTTTCTCCCTCAACAATTCTCATTGAAACAAGTTCATCAACTGCCTTTTCAATAGACTCTAAAACATTCTTTTTCAAATAATCTTCGTCTATTTCAGAAGTCTTAACATCAACTACATTTTCATTTCTGACAATATGACCAATACTTACAGAATTATCAAGTCCAAGTTTTTCAGAAATGTTTTTATAAGCCTCAAAATAAGCAGAAGCTAAATCAAAATTAACATCTAAAACAGAATTACTTTCAGAAAACTTTTGTTTTCCTCTTATAAAAATATCAACCCGTCCTCTTGATAATTTTTTCTTACAATTTTTTTTATATCTTCTTCACAAAAATTTAAAAAATATGGTAATTTAACTTGAATATCTAAAAATTTATGATTTACAGCTTTCATCTCAAAAGATAAATCATAATTTTCATCAACGAACTCACTTCTACCATAACCGGTCATTGATTTTAACATCTTTTTCTCCTTAAAAATTTATTTTATTTTTATATTAATAAATTATAAATCGAGTAAAAATATTTTACAATACTTTATTACGAAAATTTAATAATTTTCTTTTGGAATATTATTTTATAAAAAATACTTTACAAAAAAACTTTAAAATCTTATAATAAAGTTGTAAATTGATAATATGTATGATAAAGGAGGACTTTATGACAATACTAAAGGAAAAAATTTACTCAATATTTAGTTTTTTAATATTTTTATTATACCTTTTGTTTTTAGAACTATCAGCTGGAGGTTATCCTTCTGATCAACCATATATGCATAGTTTAACAATATTTAAAAACATTCCATTAAGTATTTCTCTAATTTTTATATTTATATTTGTTTTATTATTGGTAACAAAAAAGACAAAATATCTTTTAACTATAAATGTTGGTATAATTTTATTTTTCATATTTAGAATTTATAACTTTTATAGATTTTATAAAAGATTATTTGACTATGGAATAACTATGATTTTATTTTTCTTTGCGATTGTTTCAATAATTACCATTTTTATATCAATTTCAAGAATTTTAAAAAAGTCTAATTGATTTTTCTTTTTTGAATTTGACATGATATAAAAATATGGGTATACTATACCTAGTAATATGGGGATGAACTGGCTTCGACGGGGAAGTTGCAGTATCATAAGCGAATTGTTGTATCCAATCAACATAAAAAGTGGTAAATTAAATATAAACGCAGAAAATAATAATTTTGCATTAGCTGCCTAGTCAGCTATTTGGAGTCTATTCTTTTCCCACAAAAGTCTAAACTCTATCATTAAATTCGTGGGCAACCTTTACAAAAGTTCTTAGATTTGTAATTGTATTTATAAGATACCTTTAACTGATTTTGTTAATTTATAGGTTATTGGGAAAATTAAAATTGACTGTATTCGGAGAAAGTGATATGAATGCTTTTTCGGACGTGGGTTCGACACCCACCATCTCCACCAACCTTTAGTTCTTGTTATATAAGTTTATAAAATGGCTTATTTTCAAGAACTTTTTTATTCTGTTTTTATATAGCTTTATATAAAATACAATTTAAACCTAAAAAATATACGTAATTGTAATAATTACAGATTTTTAATAAGTTTTAATTCATAAATATAAGAAAATAAAAGTTATCTATAATAACTTATTAGTATTTATTATTTATTAGTTTATAATTAAATAAAATTAATGCATTTTCTATACATTTAAATAATAGATTATCATCATACTTTGTGCTATAATATTAATATAAAATAGAATTATTTTTTGGAGGAAAAAAATGACATCAATAAAATTTGATATAATCAAAAAACTTTTAAAAAAAGGAGTTTAAATATTTATTTTTGTATAAAAAATGACAAAAAAATATCTCCAATACATTATAAAGTTCAAAGTGATGCAGAGAATAGTATTAAAGAAATAGTGTATTTAGCACTAGGTCAAATTGAAAAGTTAGATACCAAACCCTATAATCCAGTAGGTTCACTTGATAAAACAATTGAATTTACTAATACTAAAGAATTTGAATGTGTAAAATTTTTAATAAATAGTCTAGAAACTCCCACAAGTAGTGATGATTTAGAATCAGAAAATATTAATTTTTTAATTTATGAATTTATTCCTAAAGATGATGAAGATAATGACAATGAAAATATATATAAAGATAAAAATTTTTATTTTATAAGAAAACACATTAAATTACAAGTTTTTAAAAAGGGATTTATGGGTTACATTTTTAAAAATAATTTCAAAAAAATAGAAAATACAAATTTAGTAGGCATAGATTCTTATATTGATTTAATTATATGTGACAATGAAATCGTAGTAGTTAATCATTCATCATTTGAGAGAATTTTCGATTTACATAAAACTTTTGAAGATGCAGCAAAAAAAGTACTAAGTAATCCTAAATTAAAAGCTAATATAGAAAATTTTAATGAATTAGAGAATGGCATACTTAGTAATTTAAGTTATATAAAAAGAGTTTCTAAATTATTAGAAAAACCAAATTCTTTAATTTTTTAGATAAAATAGAAAAACTAAAAAGTTATTTCAGATTTCAATTTAGACATAAAGATTAATGATGATAATAAAATTGTATATAGAGATAAAACTCAACTAGGAGACTTCATTAATTTAATGCAAGATGCTTATTATAAAACTATAATAGGAGAAGAAAAAGGAACTGATGAAAGAAGGTGATTCTATTATGAATTTACTTTTTAAAATATTATTATTATTTTCCTCATATATACCAGTAATAATAATGATATTTTTAAATAATTTAAAATCTTTTACTTTATATGAAATACTTAATGTTTACAATCTAAATAGCTATTTTTGGAATTTATGTTTAATATTATCTTTTATTTCTATTATAGTATTATTTTTGTGGCTAAAAATTTTAAAAAAAGATGCAAAAAGTTCTACAAGACTTTATGAATTAGGTAGTTTGGATAATAATGATGGAGAAGTTTTAAATTACTTTGTAACTTATATAATTCCATTATTATCTCTTAAAGTTAATGAAACTCCTTCTATAATAATGAATCTATTATTGATTCTTATAGAGGGAATATATTTCATAAAAAATAATGCTTTACATTTTAATCCTCTATTACTGATATTTGGATATCATGTATATACTGATACTAATAATAATATAGTAATATCGAAAAAAAATTTATTTACAATAAAAAATGAAAATCTTAAAGCTGATCAATTTGGTACTAGCAATATATTTTATATTGATTAAAAATAACAATTAAATGCTATAAAAAACTAAGCAAATATATTTTTATTGTAAAAATAATAATATAAATAAACAGAAAAACTTTTTAAAATAATTCAATATCTACAAAAATTCAATGAAAAATATCCAGAGTTTGCGATTGCTACATATGATAAAAGTAAGAATACTGTTAATATTCAATTGATATTACAGGCTGCTTGCGATGTATCTGGATTAATTGACTATAAAAATAATGGTACTATTGCCAAGCCTATGCTCGAAGGATGGCAAAATGAAATAATTGATATTGCTTTATTAGTATCTAATAACCTTGATAAAAGTATAACAGTAAAGTTCCTTCATCCAACGGAAATTACAAAAAAAATAGTTGAAGTGAAAGCCGGAAAAGTTATTAAGGATATAATGAAATAATTTATTGAGGAGAATTTGTTATGAAAAAAATTGTTACTATGCTATTAATAAGTATTATGTTAGTTAGTTGTTCTGATAAAAATAATGAAGATAATAATGCAATTAAAGAATTGCAAGAACAAAAAAACTCTTTAGAAAAGAAAAACAATGAATTACAAGATAAAAATGATTCTCTGGAAAAAGAAAATAAAGAATTAAAAGAAAAAGTAAAGAATTCAGAAAATAAAACTCTTAACAGCGAATCTATTACAAAAATTAATAAATATTTACAAGAATTCAATAATTCTAATAAACATTTTGCTAAGGCTACATTAGATGAAAAAACTAATACCGTTAATATTGAATTAGTTGAACAAGCTGCTTCTGATGTATCAGGAATGATTGATTCTAAAAATGCTGGCAGAGCTAATGATAATATTCGTGATTTATGGGAAAGAGAAGTTACAGGAACTGCATTGACAATTTCAAAGAATATTAGTGAAGAAATTACAGTAAAAATTTTACAGCCAACAGATAAAAGTAAAACGATAGTTGAAGTAAAAGCTGGAAAAGTACTTAAGGATATAATGAAATAATATTTTAATATAATTTTAAAAATTAAATGGGCTTTATGCTCATTTTTTTGCTTACCCCTATTTTCCCGTAAAAATACAAAATAAAATTAAAAACTTTATTAATATATATGCAATTAAAATTAAATTATTAGTTATTTTATTGTTAAGACTTCTTATAATATTTTAATATATTTTTTGTTTATATGACGTAAAATATATTTAAATTTTGTTTGAGTAAACTGGTAAATCCATAAGTAAAATTAATTGACCTTTTAACATTTTTTTGTTAAAATTGTATTTGATAACATTTAAAAAAGGAGGATAATATGATTTATACAGGATTACTTTTTGGTTTTCTTTTTGGCTTTTTATTAAAGAGATCAAGATTTTGTCCAACAGGAACTATTCGTGATATTTATCTTGAAAAGAGATATTATAACCTAGTTTTACTCTTAGCTATTATTTTTACAAATGCTTTGATTTATCATATACTACGTTATTTTAACCTTGTTCCTATGACATATTTTGTGGATTTTCCAGTTATTGGAATCGCACTTGGTAGCTTTATATTCGGCTTTGGTGCAATTATGTGCAACGGATGTCTAACAAGTACTCTTATAAAAAGCGGTGATGGTAGAATTATAGGATTAATTTCTCTTGTAACTTTCACAATAACATCATATATTGCTGTAAAAGGACCTTTAAAGCCACTTTCCACTTCTCTTGAAAATGGAACTTTGACTTTACCGGATGAATTTTTAGATAAATTACCTTTTTCACCAATTATATTATGTGCAATTATGGTTTTAGTATTATACTTCCTAATGTTCAGACATTATAAATCACATAAATTAAAATTTAAGTTACCTAGTAGATATACAGGTCTTCGCCATGTATTTTGTGAAAAAATGTGGTCAAAAGAACTTACTGTTGTTCTAATAGGACTTTTAATGGGATTAGCTTTCTATTTTAGTAGCCTTACAGGACGTGTTGGTAGTTTTGGGATTTCAACTCCAATTTTAACTTGGGCAGATAAAATTTGTCCAATCGAAACTGCAGGCATAGGATGAGGCGTTGATGGCCAAGGTCTTGGCTGGGGAAGTATGTTTGTTTTAGGAATTATACTAGGCTCTTTCTTTACATCTTTTATTAGTAAAGAATTTTCAATCATCATGCCGAATAAAAAACAATAATATATACAATCATAGGTAGTGCATTAATGGCACTTGGAGCTATTTGGGGACAAGGTTGTATCATTTCAAACGGATTTGTTTTCACTGCTCAATTATCTATGAAAGGCTGGTTTGCATTTGTATTTTTAATGATAGGAATATGGATAAGTGCAAGAATATTTTTAGTTACAAAACAAAGGAGTTAAGATGGACGTAATAAAAGTAAATACACATGGACTTGATTGACCTCTTCCACTTATAGAGCTTAAAAAAGCTTTAGGTGATGCTCAGGTTGGGCAAATTATTGAATTGGAATTTACATGTCCAGAAGCTGTTGGAACTTTACCTTTATATTGTCAAGAACATAATCATGAAATTTTATCTTTTGATAAACTTGACAGAGAAGGTTGGGTAATAGTTCTAAAAAAATAGAAAAACAAAAATAGAATGGTTTTTGCCATTCTATTTTTTATATTTATCATACAATTTATCTTTAAAGTCTATAAATAGTGTTTTGTAATTATCGTAATACACCATTCCAAGTCCTGTTCCCTTTGCTTTTCGGATATGTTTTTTTCTGTGTAATCTACATTTGCATATCCTTCATTTTTAAAATAACTATAATATCCTGCTAAAAATCCAGCAATTTTATAGTCATCTTCTGTTAGGTTTGTACCTCTTAATATTACATGACTTCCAGGCACATCTTGCGCATGGAAAAATATATCATTTTTATTTGCAAACTTTAATGTTAGATTTTCATTTTGTAAATTATTTTTTCCAACATAAATCAATGCTCCAGAGTCAGTTTCAAAGACATAAGGTTTTGACTTTTCAAGTTTTTGTTTATTTTTCTTACTTTTTCTAATATAACCCAAAGAAATAAGTTCCTCTTCAATTTCAGAAAGCTCATTTAATTCTGTAATAATTTCAATAGTTTCCAAAATTTGTTTTATATATTTCATTTCTTCTTCAATTTTTGGCAATTCAGCCTTTATTATTTCATCAGCAGTTTTTAATTTTTTATATTTTTTATAATATGCTTCAATATTTTCTCTTGGAGATTTTTTTTCATCAAGTGAAATTTCAATATCTTTCATATTATCATAAATATTTTCTACTGATATTTTTTTCATTCCCTTTTCTATCTTATAGATATTTATGGAAAGTAAATCAGCAAAAATTTTCAAATCCTCTTTACTTTGATTATTCAAAAGTTCATCATTCATTGCCAAATATTTATTTGTGAGCCTATTTAATTTTGTATTCAAAATCTTTTTAAATCCTGATGCCTTTTGATTTATCCTATCTCTTAGAGAATTGTTATGATAAAAACTTTCGACTAATTTTGATAAACTATCAACACTTTCTTTTTTTCATACAAATTTAAGTCAAAACAATAAAAATCTTTATTGTTATTCATTTCATCTTTAATAAAAATTGGATAATAGTTTTTATCTTTAATATTTTCAACTATTTTAACAAAATTTTCGTCAATTCTTTCAATATCTTCATCATTTAGATTAGCAGAATTAACAGCCGAATCAACATTTGAATTATTTAATAATTCATAGGAAATAATCGGAGAAAAGCCCAAATAATTTGTATAAAAGAACTTTTTCATTGAAATTGGTTCTGAATTTTTTAAAATTTCAGAAGGCAATTTATAATTTTCATCTAAAATATTCTCTTTTTCGTCTTTTACAAAAAAGTAATCCTTATTTGGAAAAACTTCTCTTATACTACTTTGTCTGGAGTCAATATGCTTAATTGCATCAATAATTTTATTGCTCTCTTTATCAACAAGAATTATATTTGAATGTTTTCCCATAATTTCAATGATTAAAAGTTTTTTACTAAGTTCTTTTAATTCATTTAAATTTTCAATTTCAAAGCAAACAACCCTATCCATTTTATGTTGATATATATTTTTAATAGTACCTCCAACTAAATGTTTCCTTAACAACATACAAAAATTATATGCAGTTATCGGATTTTTTTTGCTTTTTTCACTCAAATGAATTCTTGAAAGATTATTTGCACAAGAAAGTAATAATTTATAATTCTCCTTGTTGTAAATCTGTAAATTTATCTCATTTTTATCCGGTTGATTTATTTTATTTATTTTTCCATTTAGTAAAAGCGGATATATTTCATCAACAACCGCTTTTGTAAAAATTCCATCAAAACTCATTTTTCTTTCCTTTATTTCTAATTAAAAATCCAAATATTCAAGAAATATCTTGATGCTATTACAAGTCCAAAAAATACTGTTACTAAGGCCATAACTATATAATCCGTTCTTGAATATTTTAGAACATTCATTCTAGTTCTTCCTTCTCCCCCTCTATAACATCTAGCTTCCATTGCAACAGCTAATTCATCTGCACGTTTTAGAGCATTTACAAAAAGTGGAACAAGTAAAGGAATCAAACTTTTTGCTCTTGATATAATACTTCCAGTTTCAAAATCTGCACCTCTTGCAGTTTGAGCCTTAGTAATTTTATCCATTTCATCCAAGATTGTTGGGATAAATCTTAGAGCAATTGTCATCATCATAGCTACAGAATGAGCAGGAAACTTGATTTTTTCAAAAGGTTTCATAACATATTCCAAAGCATCGGTAAGCACAATAGGACTTGTTGTTAGCGTTAAAAGACTTGTACCTATAACTAAAAGAGTTATTCTAACACTCATAAATGCACTTAGTTTAATACCTTCTTTAGTTATATTTATAATCCATATTCTAAATAAGACCTCTCCCGGTGTTAAAATTAAATTCAAAATCACCGTAAATAAAACAATATAAAAAATTCCTTTTAATCCCTTTAAAACCATTAAAATCGGTAATTTTGCAATTTTTATAATTGAAAACAAAAAAATTGCAAGTGGTATAAAAACAAGAAAACTTTTTATAAAAAATATGGAAAGTATAAACATAAAAATAAAATATAGTTTAAGTCTAGGATCTAGTCTGTGAACAATACTATCTCCCGGAAAAAATCTACCTATCGATATATTTTTTACCATTAATTTTTCCTCAATTCTCTTTTAATTTCGCTAAAAGCTTCATCAACTGTTAGAATATTTTTACTAAAATGATGTCCTTTTTTTCTTAAAATATCCATAAGTTCCGTAATTTGCGGAACATTAAGTCCAACTTTTTTTAAATCGTCTACATCGCTAAAAGCTTCTTTTGTACTTTTGTCTAAGTGGATATGTCCATTTTTCATTATAATAATTCTATTTACTAGTTTTGCAACATCTTCCATGCTGTGAGAAATCAAAACTATTGTAATATTATTCTTCTCATAAAGCCTTTTAATTTGAAAAAACAATTCATCTCTTCCCTTAGGGTCAAGTCCTGCAGTAGGTTCATCTAAAATCAAAATATCAGGTTTCATAGCCAAAATACCTGCTATCGCAACCCTTCTCTTTTGACCCCCAGAAATTTCAAAAGGAGATTTATCCTTTTTAGCTTCATAATCAAGTCCTACAATTTCCATTGCTTCTTTTACTCTCTCTTTAACTTCTCCTTCACTAAGTCCCATGTTCTTAGGTCCAAAAGCAATATCTTTTTCAATTGTTTCTTCAAAAAGTTGATATTCAGGATATTGAAAAACTAATCCAATTTTATATCTTAAGCCACTCTTAGCAAGTTCCTTATCTTTAGTGTTCATATCCCCAATAAAAACATCACCACTTGTAGGCTTTAGAATTCCATTAAAATGTTGAATTAATGTTGATTTTCCACTTCCTGTATGTCCTATAATACCAACAAATTCTCCCTTTTTTATAGTTAAATCTATATTATCTAAAGCAAGTTTTTCAAAAGGAGTTTTTTCTCCATAGACAAAACTTACATTTTTAAAATTTATATCCATTATTTTAATTTTCTCTCCAAAAATTCTATCATTTCATCATTTGTTAAAATATCAGAAGGAATTTCTACCCCGTCATTCTTTAAAAGATATGCAAGTTCTGTAACCTGCGGAACAGAAAGTCCCAATTCTCGTAAAGTTTCGACATTTGAAAAAACTTTTTTAGGACTGTCATCAAATTCAATCTTTCCTTCATTTAAAACGATAACTCTATCAGCAAGAACAGCCTCTTCCATATAATGAGTTATATATAAAATAGTCTTATTTTCTTCTTTGTTTAATTTTAAAATAGTATCAATAATATCTTTTCTTCCAATAGGATCAAGCATTGCTGTAGATTCATCGAAAATTATTACATCCGGTTTCATAGCTAAAATTCCTGCTATAGCAACTCTCTGTTTTTGTCCACCAGAAAGCATATGTGGAGAATGCTTCTTATACTCCTGCATCTCAACAATTTCTAAAGCTTCATCAACTCTTTCTCTTATTTCAGCTGAAGGCACTCCTAAATTTTCAGGTCCAAAAGCAACATCTTCCTCTACAACTGTTGCAACAAGTTGATTATCAGGATTTTGAAAAACCATAGCACATTTTTGTCTAATATCCCAAATTCTATTTTCATCTTTTGTATTAATCCCAAAAATTTCAATTTCTCCATCTGTTGGAGTAATCTGAGCATTTAAAAGTTTTGCTAAAGTAGATTTTCCACTTCCGTTATGTCCCAAAATAGAAATTAATTCCCCTTTATTCACAGAAAAACTAACTCCGTCCAAAGCAATACTCTTTTTATCATCCTCACCGGTATATTCATATCTTAAATCTTTTATATCAATTATTTTTTCATTCAAAATTTATCACCTACTAACAATTTATGATAACATAAACAATACATTTTTTCAATAATAACAAGTATTGAATACCCAAAAAAATCGACAAAAAAGACAACTTTCATAAAGTTGCCTTTTAAAATATTCTATACTATTTCTAAATCTTTTCTATCTTTTAACATATATGACTTTAACGGACTTAAACTTGCTAGCCAATATAAAAGTCCTCCAAAAATTGCAGTAAACCCGCTCCCTGTTGTAATTAAAAATACATTACTCTTAATTATTCCTGTCATTGGATTATATACAAATAACATTGCTAATGCAAAAGTTATTACTACAATTCCAAGACCTACTAAGTTAAAACCATTTGTAAATCTATAGGAATCATGTCCTCTAATAAAAAAGGCGGATTTTAGAGATATCATTCTTTTCCTTACAATTAAATAATCTACAACTATCATTCCGATTATAGGACCTTGAATGTATGCAGCCAGTGAAATAAATGAACCGAAATATTCTTCAACTCCACCCCAAATAGTTAATCCACTAACATAAATCATAGCTATAATTACTAATTTTTTGTAGCTTAATTTAGGCATACCACTCTTTATTATCATACAATTAACATAGGAACCAGTTCCCTGTGTTCCAATATTTGCAAAGGCAACTAAAAGCAAACTTAATAATGCAAATCCCGGAGTTGCCAATGTTGATAACATTTTTGTAGGATCACTTTCATAGACACCAGTTCTTACAAACATCGCCAATGCCATAACTCCACCTGTAGCTACGAAGAAAGGTGCTACAGCTCCGTAGGATAAACTGGTTGCCCAATATCCACTTTTTTCAGATTTTGCAAGTCTAGGAAGTACTAAAGCCTGTGTTGACCAAGAAAATGCAAATGCAATATTTCCTTCTCCAGATAACATAAAGTTTTGTAATTTTGTAGTTCCTTCAGCTAAAATAGGTTTAACTTTTAGAATATCAGAAATTGGAACCGCAAAAAGACAAATTGCAACTATTATAACTCCAACTATAAGCAAAGCCATAACTAAAAATCTATTTGTCCACTTAATAACCTCAGGCCCTCCAAGTGCAATTAAAGTTCCAAGCACAACACATACTGTTCCAAGTAATGGTTTAAAAATTATAGGATTTAATTCAACTCCAAAACTTAATGCAAGATTAATCATAGACGAAGCAAAGAGATTTGCTGCAACTGCATACCACCCAAAGTTTGCAAAACTTATAACTGTTGATAAAATTGCAACTCCTTTTTCTCCCAAAACACTTCTCAACCATATCCACAAATCTATTCCATAACGCACAGCAAATAAAACCGGCAAACACTCTATCATTACAAATATTAGATTAAAACAAAAATATTTATAATCATCTGTTTGAATCCTAAAAATTGTGCAACATAAGCTCCTTGTGTATAACACCAAGTTGCTATTGCAAAACCACTTGTGGTTAAAAACAAATCTAAGAAAGAATACTTCCTTTCGTAATTCATCATAGGGACAACACCTGTTACCGTCTCCTGTTGAATATAATTTAATTTCCCACTCATTATTCAATTACTCCTATCATACATAATATAACTAAAAATATAGAAATTATTACAATTCCACAAATAAGAATCCAATCTGTTTTCGCGATTTTTTTAGGAAATTCATAATCTTCTTTAGACATTATTTCCAATCTTTTTTCTGTTTCTTCATAAATAATTTTTTCAATAGACGGATTATTCATCACTATCTCCTCGTTCATATAATTTCAAAGCATAGTCAGCATATTCTTTAGTGTGATTATACCAAATATACAAATATTCCCCAATGCTCTTTCCCTGAATTTCTTGATTAATTGCCCATAAAAACCAATAAAACGAACTTACTGCAACATAGGCAATATAATGTCTTAATTCTTTATCTGTAGGATTCCCGTTAAAATATTCTTTAATTATATCAGCTGCTTCATCAAAAGAGTATGTTGAGCAAGTAATAAAACAGCCAAGATCTCCTGCTGGGTCTGACATTGCAGAATATTCCCAATCTATTAAATACATTTCATCTCTGTTATCCAATAAAAAATTCAAATCATAACTATCACAATGGCAAATACACTCTTCTATATCATCTTTGTCTAAAAAATTCTTTAATCTATAAATTTTATCGTTCATTAAGCTCATATCATCAAAATCATCTCTATGCGAATTTTTTATTTTAATTTTAAAATTTTCAATTTCATCGAATATATTGAATTTAAAATCTGTTTTTTTGCCACTTGTATGAAGTTTTTTAAGCATAGAGATAGCTCTTTTTACATTCTTTTTATCAGTATAATCTAGAATTTTTACATTTTCTATATATTTTGAAATTTTCCAACCATTATCCTTATCCATATAGATATAAGTATCATCTAACTCTAATTCTTTTGCAATTTTCATTGAGTCAAACTCACTTTTTCTATTTATGATTAATTCAGTTCCGGGACCTGGATGTCTATATACATAGGACTTTCCCTTACAACTGAATTTAAAAGAAGTATTTGTCATTCCCATTTTTATAGGTTTAATATCCTTTATTTCTTCTTCATTACATTTTAGAACAGAGCAAATATTTTGGAAAATTTTAGAGTCAGAGTTAGTAACATATTTTTCGTCAAAAAGTCTTAACTCCTCCAAAGAATCAAATTCTTTTATATCCTCTACATCATATTTTCTAATATACATATTATCCAATTCTTTTATATGACGCATATAAAAAGTTTCCCATAAATTTTCATGAACTATCGGCTCATGATATTCAGCTTTCAACAATTTCACGAACTTATTACTGAATTCTCTGTTGAAAAAAACATGACCCAGCATTATCCAATTGTCTTTTCCTCCAATTGTAATTCCTTTTATTCTTCCCTTTTTATCACATTCTGCAAAATATTCATCGCTTTCTCCATCTTGATAAACAGCTGAATAATATGCTCTGTAAACATATTTTTCAAAAGGATTATTTGGAAAATAATTATCTGAAGAACAGATGTAAGTGTTTTTTAATTTATCAGTAACCAAAATTAGAGATGAAGTATTGTTAAATCTGTAATAATCTTCATTAACTACAATATCTAAACCAAATTTTTCTGCAAGATAAAACATCTTTTCTTTCATATATCCTACAACTAAAGTTATATCTTCTATTCCCGCCTCTTTTAGTTGTAAAATTTCTCTTTCAATTAGTTTTTCCCCTTTTACATTTAAAAGACCTTTTGGACTTTCATAACAAAGCGGTGCAAATCTTGAACTCATTCCTGCAGCCATAATTATAGCATTATCAACTTTATAAGGTTTTAATGCCTCAAGACCTTTATCAGTAATCTTTAAATTTTCATCTATTAATTTATTATTTTTTAATTCTTTCAAAGTCTCATTAACTTTTCCTAAAGAAAAATTTGTAATATCTGAAATCTCTCTTTGCGTATATTTTTTATCTTGATTTTTAAAAAATAAATTTAAAATATCAAATTGTTGTATTGACAACATAAGTTCCTCCTTAAATACCTTGTTCAATTATTATATCATATTATATAAAAATGAACAAGAAAAAAGTTCTAAAAATTGGTATTTTAGAACTTTTTAAGTATTATTCTTCTTTGTATTTTTTCGCTTTAAATTTATACTTTATAACTCTAAATTTGCTTTTTATTCCGTCAATTGTAATAAATAAAATTTTATCCTTTGTAACATACATAATAATAAAATAATATAGTACACAAGATACAATTATTGCAAATACTCTAATAAGAAATTGTACATTCAATGTCAATGAATATTTTAAAATATGATTTATTGCAAAAGTTATTCCAAAAAAAGGAATTGAACATAACACATACTTTACATAGGATTTTAATATCCCATTTATAGAAATGATATTTCTCTTTCTTATAAAGTAAACTTGAATAATCAATACTACAATTTCTGAAAATAAAGTTGTATAAACAAAATATTCAGGTTGAACAACTTTTAATCTAAATAAAACTATATTTAAAACCAAGTTCATAAATCCACCTATAAAATAGAAGGCAGTTATATTTTTTTCATATCCTCTTACAAATAAAACTTGATTTGCAAGAAGTTGATCCAGTGCCCACATAACTATTCTAAGCGAAAACAGTTTTAAAATAAACCCAGCTTCTAAATATTTTTCTCCTGCATATATAAGCATTACTTCATCGGAAACACAGCTTAATCCTATACCCATAGGAATTACTAAGAATAGAAATGTTTTTGCAACTTGATTTAATAATTCTATATAATTCTTTTCATCGCTATTTCCATGATAGTATGAAAGTCTTGGAATACTTACTACTATAATAGAATAGACTACGCTTGTAATAAGTTGAGCTATTGACAACGCAAAAGTATAATATGAAACCGAAATTTTTGCATCTAATAATGAAAGCACAGCTCTATCCAACGCAGTATATAACATATATGAATTTGCTAAAAGCAACATTCCAATTAAAGGCTTTATATGGATAAGAATATCTTTTAATTCAATTTTTACAAATTTTACTTTTCTTTTTATATAGTAAAAACTTATTAAATAATTTATAAGATTTGTAATTGATAAGATAAAGGCATAATTAACTATATCATCTGCTTTTCGTACAAATGCAAAAATCGAAACAAGCATAAGTACACGGATAAATAATGTTTTAAAGAGTATAAATCCGTAGTTTTCAAAAGCCTCATTCATCCATTCTATTGTTACAAATTGCGTAAAAATTTGAATACTAAGTGCAATATATAACATATACATATTGGAATCTACATTTAAAAACATATATCCAATATACATAATACCAATACTTAAAGAGCTTATTACATTAATTGAAAATAAAACAGTAAAATTTTTACTTATTTCTTTCATATTATTCTTAACTCTACTTATCGAACGTATTCCATAACTATAAATCCCAAATGCTGCAAATGGGATAAATAAATTTAGGATAGAATTTGCCGCATTAAATTCTCCGTAAGCCTCCTTGCTCAAAATTCTTGCAAGGTATGGTCCCGTAATAAGTGGAAAAAGAATATTAAAAACTCTAACTAAAATACTCGCTAAAGCATTTACTTTTATATTTTTTGCCATATCTAAAATTATTTCTCCTTATTTAATCCTATATGCATCTAATAGATGTGATTTATATTCAATTTCCGCATAAGAAGGTTTTTGCATATAATCTCCATAAAATTGAGTTAAAATCTTATCATAATTCTTAGGAGCTGGTACCATCATATCTTCAAAAGGTAATTCTATCAACTCCTCATAAGTTCCCGTTTCAAAAACTTCTTTCATTCCTGTTTTATCGACTCCTACCGCTGCTTCATAAATACCATTTTCATCAGAATATCGTTCAACAAGTTTATCAATTCTTTTTGTAAAATATCTTGGATTTATAAATGTCAACAAATGCCAAAAGACAACTCTACAAAAATCTTTTATTTTACTATCTTTATGAATTATATATTTTTTCTTTATGAAACAAATATGTTTTAAGGTTACCATCAGATGAGCTTTTTTTACAAAATTTAAGTCATTAAATTTATCAATTGGAAAAACATCAACAAACACATTGCTATCTTTCCTATTTCTCTTTATACTATCCTCTAACAAAGTATGCTTATCTATAACTACAAAAAAGTTTTGAAAATACCAATCACTGTTATCCTTGGATAGTATTGTATATCTTTCATTATTTTCTTCAAGAATAGCTTTTTGTAATCGCTCATAGTCTTTTCTATATAAAGATATATCAATATCGTCATCCCAAGGAATAAATCCTTTATGTCTAACTGCTCCAAGTAATGTTCCATAGTTTACAAAATATTTTATATTATATTTTTTACAAATATAGTCAATGAACTTTAAAATATCCAATTCATATTTTTTTAGTTCATCAACTGTAAGTCTCTCTTTCATCTTAATCTCCTAATCTATATAATAAGCCTTAATTTCATGAGGATATACTCTCTTTTCAACAGGTGGAAATTCCATATATTCTCCATAGTATTTTTTAAAATTTCATCATATTTTTTTGGAGCAAAAAATCTACTATTTTCAAACTCTAACTCGATTAATTCATCAAAAGGGTTATAGTCGAAAACATCATCATACTTCCATTTTGAGCAACCTATAAGCCCTAAATATTTTCCGCTATCTTTAACATTCGCATCAACAATTTTCTTGATTTTCTTAGCAAAATATCTAGGTGAAACTGGTTTTAAAACTGTCCAGAAAAATCTCCTAATAAAATCCTTTAATTTACTATCACCATATTGAATATTTTCTTTTTTCGAAAAAGATAGAAGCTTAAAACTTTCTAATTTATATGTCTTTTCAACTATACTTAAATCATCGAAGAAATCCATAGGGAAAATATCAATAAAAATTCCTGAATCATAAGTCTTATAATTTCTTTCATCTTCAATTTTAGTCTTTGAATTTACAACTTTAATAAAGTTATTATAATATTTGTCATTTAGTTCCAAAGATAAAATTTTATAAATTCCATCATCTTTTGAAAATAAATCTATAAACTTTTCATAGTCTTTTCTAAACATACAAATATCTATATCATCATCCCAAGGAATAAATCCTTTATGTCTTACTGCTCCAATCAACGTTCCATAATTTATAAAATATTTTATATCATTTTTAACACAAAAATCGTGAATATATTGTAAAATTTCAAGTTCTACGGATTTTATTTCATCCATAGAAAGATATTTGATTTCCATTAAGCATTTACTCCTTTTTTCTTCAAGTCTTTTAAAAGTAAAAATCTATATAATTTAACATTTAATTTTAACATTATTACTGCAATTCTTCTACCTTTTCTAAAATTCTTATTTTTAAAAATCTTCCAAAAATTCTTCTTTAAAAATCCTAAAACTTCTCTATATTCTTTAATACTTTTGTAATTATCACTTAATAACATTTTATCAAAAACCATAAAATGAGCATATGAAAACCTGAAAAAAGCAAATTCAGAAAGAGAAGGAACTTCCTTATTTATATAGTCATAAAAATTGGAATAAATTTCTATGCAATTCATATTTTTTACAGTATATGGTTTTGTTGTAATACTATTTTCTCTATGAAAATAATAATAATATGCCTTTGTAGTTACAACATATTTCTTTGCATATTTTACAAGCTCAAACTGATAAAAAGCATCCTCATAAATTTTTCCAACAGGAAAAGAGATTTTACTAGCAATTTCATAAGAGATAAGTTTATTACAAATAGTTCCCGGAATTTTTTCTCCAATGAAATACTCTTTTAAAAATCTATCTTTTTCACAACTAAAATACAAATCTTCCTTACATTGTGGTGATTGATTATCAGAATAAACATTATATACTCCACAAATAGATACATCTGCATTTTCGGATTTTATATTTTTATAAAGCTCTTCAACCATATTTTCTGAAATATAATCATCAGAATCTATAAATAATACATATTTACCTGTCGCAAATTTCATTCCATGATTTCTAGCGCTTGACAAACCACCATTTTCTTTTGTATAGAGTTTTGCTCTATTTTCATTTTCAACAAATTCTTTACAAATTTTTTCGCTATTATCAGTTGCTCCATCATTTACTATTATAATCTCTATATTTTTATATGTTTGATTGGCAATTGTCTCCAAACATTTTTTTACATATTTTTCTACATTATATACAGGTACAATAATACTTATCTTGTCCATAATTCTCCCTTATATTATAATAATACAAATAGTATACTATAAATCCTTAAAATTTACAATTTTTTACAAAAAACAAAGGAGATATAAATCCCCTTATGATTTTACTTATCTTTTAATTTTGCAAATAAAATTCTTCTTGCTGTATTGTCATCAGGTGTCTTACAAGTTACAAGCATTAGAATTTTTGTGTTTTCATCAATTTTATCAACCTCTGACTTTGGAATATGTTTAGACAATTCTTTTTTCATTGCTTCTACATCTTCATTTCTCTCAGAACTTTGTTCATACAGTGAAGTATCAGGATCTACAAGATCAATTCCAAGTACCTCATATTCTAGTTTTCCTTTTTCTGTATAAAGATAAAATGTCTTATGATTTTCTAAAAATGATTTATCTTCAAATTTTCTCAACTCATAAAATTTTGTCTTATCCCAAATATTATGTCCAAATATATAACTAATTCTATCTGAAAAATCAGGCTTATTATATACATCTAAAAATAATGTTCCAGTAACGGGATAAGTTTTTTATTAAAATCTCTCCATAGATAGTAATCATTGTCTTTCCCCTGAACAACTGGCTCATCTATATTAGTATCAGGAACTTCTAGCCAACCTATTGAATCAGAATTTAGTTTTTTTAATTCTTCTAAGTTTACCTCTTTTTTAGTCTCTTTTTCTTCACCGTTAAAAACAGACTCTTTTAAATCTCTTAAATCTTTCCCAGCTTTATATGAACCATAATAATCTTTGATTATATTTCCAGCAGAATATATAAAAACACTTAAACATATTACAAAAAGTATATTCCAAAACCATTTTTTAGCTTTGCTCTGTTTTTTCTTTACTTTTTTTACATCTATATCTTCTTTTTTCATATCTTAAATCCTTTCATAAGTATAAAAAGTTAATGTTGGATTTTGACTTTCTCCTTTAATTTTTTCAGTAACTTTCCAAATAGTTTCGTCAATTTTAGGAAAATGACTATCCGCTTCTATTATTTCTTTTTCTTCATATTTTGTAATATACATTCTTGAGCAAAAATCAATTAATTGTTTATAAATACTCATTCCCCCACAAACAAAAAATTTTTCTTTTGGATTTTCTTTTACAAATTCAATCAAATCTTCTATATTCTTAAATATTTTTACACCTTCAAAAGAAAAATTACTATTTGTCAAAACAATATTTTTTCTTTTTGGAAGTGGTTTTATTTTAAAACCTTCAAATGTTTTTCTACCACAGATTATAGAATTACCACAAGTTTTTTCTTTAAAAAAATTCATATCTTCTTTTAGAAAATACAATAAATTATTATCTTTACCTATTGCATTACTTTTTTCAGTAATTGCAACTATTAAATATAAATTATCTAATACCATATTTTATCCTTTTTATTTTTATTAAATCACAACTTCTTTTAATAACTATTTTCCGTTGTTGCGATGAAATTATTATACCACAATTCTATATTTTAATCTAATTTTTGTTATTAAGATGTGATATTTATACCCTTAAAAATAAATTATTTTACAAAAAAATTGGAGATATTATCTCCAATTAGTTTTGAAAATGAATTAATTTTCCTTTTGGTTCTATTTCTTTTATCTCAATAAGTTTAAGTTTTACAACTTTTCCAGTTTTATATTTATCGATTATTACTTCGCCAATCATTTCATACCATTTATCCTTTTCAGGATATTTTCCATCAGTAATATATTCAAATCCAATTACGCTATCATTATAACAACAACCTGGACCTTCTCGTAAAATTGCATAAATGACTTCTCCGGTATCTTTGTCTTCAAATCTAACATTTTGCCCAGAAATTCTAACTTTCTTGCCAACATATTCATCTTTATTTACATAAATATCATTTACAAGAGCTAAAAAAATTCCGTCAGAAATATTTATTATTCCATCTTTTGAATCGGCATCTCTTTTTTCATTTAATTGTTCTTTAGTAAGTTCATCCTTTTTCTCTGGTTGTTTGTATTCATCTTTTGACTTATCTTGATTTTGATATCTATCAATTTTATAATCGTCAGGATTTTGATTTTTATCAGTTTCAGTAGATTTTTTATCTTTATCTGTTCCTGCATTTTCAGGATCATCTTTTAAAGCACTTTTTAAATCATTTTTATTCTCTTTATTTTTTATAAAATTACTATTACCATCAGCCTTTGAACAAGAACAAAATAAAAGACAAGATAATATTAAACTTAATACTTTTTTATTCACTGATAAACCTCCTTACTATACAAGATAAAATAAATAAAACTAAATTGACTAAAACTACACTAGCTCCTGTTGGAGTTGAGTAGATATATGATAAAGTTATTCCAATAAACAATGCTATTACGGAAATTATAACTGATGAGATTACAACTACTTTATAGCTTTTAAAAATTCGCATAGAAGTCATTGCAGGGAATATAATTAAGCATGAAATAAGCATACTTCCCATAAATTTCATCCCAATAACTATAGTTACTGATATTAAAATTGTAACTAAAGTATTATATAGACTTACATTTACTCCGCTTGCCTTTGCAAAATCTTCATCAATAGTTATAGTATATATTTTATTATACAACAAAATATATGAAATTAAAACAATTATCCCTAAAACAAAGCTGATATACATATCACTTCTTTTCATAATCAATATACTTCCAAATAAGTAGTTACATACATCCACATTTAATCCCTTAGTTACAGCAGTAAATGTTACACCTATAGAAACTGATACACAACTCAATAGAGCAATTGATGTATCACTACTAATATTATATTTTTCTCCATACTTTAAAAGAATAATTCCCGCTATAATTACTATAGGCATTGAAAATTCTATTGGAGAAATGTCAAAAGAAAGAGCAATTGAAAGTGCTGCAAATGAAACATTAGAAAGTCCAACACCTATCATTGCATATCTTTTCAAGACTAGAGTTATTCCAAGTAATGCAGAGCTTATAGAAATCAAAAGTCCAACGAATATTGCTTTAACCATAAAGGGATAACTTAACATTTCTGAAATTAAACTAATCAAAATTTATTTCCCCCTTTTCATATTTTTCCCAAACATTTTCTATGACTTTATTTTCCTTTCCTAAAATTAAAGCTCTATTAGAATATTTAAAAGCTTCCTCATCATGACTTATCATAACAATAGTAAGTCCTTCTCTATTTAGTTTTTCTAAAATATCATACAACATTTTTCTAACATTAATATCTAAAGAATTTGTAGGTTCATCTAAAAATATTATCTTTTCAGATACACAAAGACATCTACAAAGCAAAACCCTTTGTCTTTGTCCTATTGAAAGTGAACTTATGCTCTTATCTTTAATATCCCAAAGGTTTAATTTTTTAAATTTTCTTTAACAACTTCAGTATCTTTTGAATTATAGAAAAACTTAGAATAAACAGCTCTTGAAGATAAAACAAATTCCCATATTGTTGATGGGAATTCTTTTTTAATAAAACTTCTTGAGACATATATCCACAAATTTTAAAATTTTTCTTTATTTCTCCTGAAGAGATATTTTTTAAACCTAAAATTCCTTTTAATAATGTAGATTTTCCTACTCCGTTTTTTCCTAAGATGAGGAAGAAATCTCCCTCATCAACGGAAAAACTTAAATCTTCAATTATTTTATTATTTTTGTAAAAAATATTTAAATTTTCACAAACTAACATTTTTTCTTTCATTAATTAAGTCCTTCTTTTAATGCCTCCACATTTTGTTTCATAAGATCTATATAAGTTATACCCTTATCGAACTCTTCTTTAGTTACAGTATGAATTGAGTGTAAAAGTTTAACTTTTGCTCCTGAATCTTTTGCTACAGTTTCAGCCATTTCTCCTTTTCCCATTTCAATATGATAAACTACTGGGATTTTATTTTCTTTTACATAATCAACCATTTTCTTTATTTGTCCAGCACTTGCTGTTGATTCTACACTACAACCTGAGAATAAAGCTCTATATTCTAATCCTAAATCAGAAAATAAATATCTGAAAGGAAATCTATCAGCTATAACAACTTTTTTAATCTTTGCATTATCAACAACATCATGTAATTCTTTATCTACGCCTTCAAGTTGTTTAATGTAATTATTAGCATTTTCTTTATAGAATTCTGCATTATCTGGGTCTTTTTCAACCAATGCATCAGTTATTGTTTTAACCATTTGAATAGCATTTTTTGGTGAAGTCCAATAATGTGGATCCATTTCTTTTTCTGAATCATGATCATGATGTTCTTCATGTTCATCTTTTTCGTCTTTATCATTATGATTATGTTCTTTTTCATTTTTATGATTGTGCTTTTCTTCTTTTTCATGGTCGTGGTCATGATCTTTTTCATCATGATCTTCATCTTTATCATCATGGTCATGATCGTGATCATGTTCATGTTTCATTCCTTCAACTGTTTCTTCTTCAAGTTGTTTAATACCATCAACCAATTTTACTACTTTTTTATTTTGCATATCTATACTTTTTGTCAAAGTATCAACCCATTTATCATGTTCAGTTCCACCATAAATAAAAACATCTGAATTTTCAACTGTTTTTATATCTTGTGGAGTAGGACTAAATGAATGAACATCTACCGCTGGTTTTACTAGTAATTCTAAATCAACTTTATCTTTTGCAATGGCTCTTGCCATATCATATTCTGGAAAAATTGTAGTTACAACTTTTAATTTAGGTTTTTTTGTTTCTTCTTTTTCTTTTTTCTCAGTTTTTGCAGTACAACCTGTAATTAAAACTGCACCTGCTAATATTAATCCAAAAACTTTTTTTGAAATATTTTTCATATTGTACCCCCTATTTAAGAAATTTTAAAAATTAAAATTTCAAGCATAATTCTAATTCTTTTATATTGTATCACAAAAATAAAAAATTATCCATATAAATAAGAATAATTTTTATTTACATTTAGAAAAAATTTAACTTTTTAATAATGAAATTAAGTTTAAAGTAAATTTGTTTTTATCATAATAGAAAAAAAATACTAAAAGTGTTATAATAAGAATCGATATAATAAATAAGCTTAAGGGGGATTTATGAAAACAATATTTGAAAAGCAACATTTGAAATTTACTCGTAAAGATGGAAGTCTTTTAACAGTAAAAAAAGATGGAGTATCTTATGAAGATGCAAAGAAAGAAAAGAAAAGTTTTGATATCTCATTTGATGAAATTTCTTATATAATAGCTCTTAGCTATTGTAATTCTAATTCAAACTATAACTTGTTATTTGAAAAAAAAGATAAGTCAACACCAATAGACTTTATATCTGACACTACAATTATAAATGATTGTCACAACATTTTAGAAACTAAATCTATACTTTTAGCACATGCTGCATATAAACTTACAAAAGATTTTCCAAATAATCTTGATACTTTAGATATAGATTTAGCTCGTAGTTTGAGAGAAAAAGCTATTCGTATTTCTAATGGAGTTATATCGGGAGCAAAGCATAGCATAAATATTGATGATATTCGTAGAGTACAATGTGCATCAAATGGTACAATTTCAGATCTTTTAATATATAAAAAAGAAAAAAGACTTTTTGGAATATTCCTGATATGAGAATTCCTTGTAATGAAATTACTTTACCTTTAATTGAAGCAATTGTTACTAGAAATACCGGAAACGGAATAGATTTTTCTTGGGGAAACGGTTTTGATCAAAAAAATAGTAACTATATAATAATGAGATATATGGATTCTAACTTTTTTATAAATAATGACGGTACTTTTGATACAGAGTGGCAAAAACAAATATATAATAGAATTCGTATATTTGATCATGATCTTGAATACTTATTAAATAAATAAATTTCTATGGAGGCATTTTATGAACAGAAATTTTAGTAAATTCAATATTTCAATTCTTTCAGATTTTTATGAATACACTATGGCTCAAGGATATTTTAATGAAAATTTGGATAATAAAGTTACTTATTTTGACATTTTTTATAGAAAAAATCCTGATAGTGCTAGTTATGCAATTTTTGCTGGCTTAGAACATTTAACTGAAATACTTAATTCAATGAAATTTAATGATGAAGATATAGAATATTTTAAATCTTTAAATACTTTTGATGATAAATTTTTAAATTTTTAAAAAACTTTAAATTTGAATGTGATATCTGGTCAGTTCCTGAAGGAAGTGTAATCTTTCCTTATGAACCTATAATGACCGTTAGAGGTCCTGCAGTTCAAGCTCAATTAATAGAAACAATAGCTTTATTAATAATAAATCATGAAAGTTTAATAGCAACTAAATCCAATAGAATAAAAAGAGCTGCTAAAGGTAGAGCTGTTATGGAATTTGGAGCAAGACGTGCACAGGGAATTGATGCTTCTGTGTACGGAGCAAAAGCCTCATATATTGCAGGTGTAGATGGTACTTCTAATGTATTAACTGGAAAATTATTTGATATTCCAGTTCTTGGTACTATGGCTCACTCTTGGGTACAAATGTTTGATACTGAATTGGAAGCTTTTAAAGCTTTTGCAAAATCTTTCCCAAATAATTGTGTCTTGCTTGTTGATACTTATAATACCTTACAATCAGGTATTCCAAATGCAATAAAAACTTTTGATGAAATTCTTAAACCTATGGGAATAAGGCCAAAAGGAATTAGACTTGACAGTGGTGACTTAGCCTATCTTTCAAAACAAGCTAGAAAAATGTTAGATGATGCTGGATATGAAGATGCACAAATTGTAGTTTCAAACTCACTAGACGAATATACTATTAGAGATTTATTACACCAAGGAGCCCAAATTGATTCATTTGGTATTGGTGAAAGACTTATAACTTCAAAAACTCATCCAGTTTTTGGTGGAGTTTATAAATTAGTAGCAATTGAAGAAGACGGAAAGATTATTCCAAAGATTAAAATTTCAGAAAATGTTGATAAAATAACAACACCAGGTGTTAAAAATCTATATAGAATATATGATAAAAAGACAAAAAAAGCTGAAGCCGATTTAATTACTCTATTCGATGAAAAAATTGATGAAAGTAAACCAATTTCTATTTTTCATCCAATTTATACTTGGAAGACTACAACTTATGAAGATTATATCTTAAGACCAATGCTAAAACAAATTTTCAAAAATGGAGAGTTAATCTACAAACTTCCAGATATAAAAGAAATTAGAGAATATTGTGCAAGTGAAATTGAAAGTCTTTGGGATGAGTTTAAAAGATTTGATAATCCTCACATATATAAAGTCGATCTTTCAAAAGATTTATGGGAATTAAAAAATAATCTATTAAAAGAAACAATAAGAATATCTAAAAAAGCAAAAAAACAGAGTGAATAAATCACTCTGTTTTTCATTGTAAAAAACAAATTTAAAATTCTTAATTGATGTAATACATCATTGAAATTATAATCTTCTTAATAATCTCTTAAATAGTTTTCTGTCTATTAAATATGATATTATTACAGTTAATAAAATAATGCATATATTAGTTAAAATAACTGCAGGTGCTTTATAATCCCATTTAATCATCTTTACAGTTACAAATATAAGTAATGCATATAATCCATAATTAATCAAAATTGAAACAAATACACTTATTCCACCAGAACCGCCATTCATAGCTTCTTTTGGTGTTTTCCAATCAAAATACGGATTAATTAATCCCAAAATCATATTTAAACTTCCACTTGTAAATAAAGTTAAAGACATTCCAAGGATAACTGCAAGATATAAAATAGGATTAAAGATATATAAAATCATTGATAATAATATTACTATTATTGCAGAAATAAAGTGCAATACTTGACAAGCAATAATTCTTGACATTATATGCGTATTAATTCCTATTGGAGCAGTAGCTATTACCCAAAAAGCCTTTCCTTCTCTTGATACAGAACTTGTAGTAAGTGATGAAAGTCCACAGAAAAGTCCTAGAATAGCGCCAATTCCAAATGCTATTGCTAATAAATATCCTATTGGTTGGTTAGATACTGCAAAATTTACAGCAAATTTAAATTGAGATTTAAATTTAAGTCCATAATATACTGCTATACAAGACATAATAACTACCATTAAATCAATCATAACTACTTGCATAAAATATGTTGGAGTTGTTATGATTTGATTAAATTCTTTCTTTACTAATACAATAAGTTTATATTGTCTTGCATGTGCAACACCTTGTTTTTTCTTTTTTCAATAACTGCTTTGCTTTCTTGTGAAACGACATTTACACTTCTTAAAATTTCAAGATAATTTCTCTCTGCAAAGAATTTTAATAAAAATGAAAGAATTATGCAAATAATTAATCCAATTCCTAAATTTACAACAGAAGTCATAATATCATTAGAAATAACTATTTTCTTAATCCAAACTACAAAGAAAAATATTGATGAAAGTTTTTTATCAAAATCCACAAGAATTTTTCCAAGATTAACTCCTAGTGCTGGATTTGATGCAGCTTGAGTAAAAATCATATACACAATAAATAATCCAATTGTAAATAATCCATAAATCAATTTTAAAAATCTGTTGAATATTTTACTAGTTCTAAGTAATTTACCAAAAATAAGTATTATAACCCCAGTTAATAAAATTGCCTCTAAATTAAGTAAAATCAATCCTAGAAAAGTAAAGATGTAAAAATCAATTCCCTTTCCAAGAGTATATCCAGTTACTCCAAATGCTATAACAAAAATCAAAAAGAATGATATGAAAAATGTTATTGCTAAAGAATAAATTCTTGATAAAAATATATCACTACCAGATACCGGCAAAGATAATAATATTTCAGTTTCATTATTCTTTTCAATGAATACAAAAGCTGTTGCCAATGATAAGAATAATGTTATAACAAAAATTCCTACAGAAAAAGTAGTTATACTTGCACTACCTATTGCTGTTTGAAAATTACTAGCTAAGAATTTTCCAAGTTTAGGAGCTCCCCAGATAAACATTATAGCAAGAAATATTATGCCTGCAGCACCTTGAAAACTGGCTGCTCTTTTTCCTTTTGTTTTTAAATTTTGTCTTATAGATAAAATTGCAAAAAAATCAATTGAAACAAAATATTTTATTAAAGTCCATAATTTAGATTGTTTCATCGTCAGTCAACTCCAAGAATATTCTTTCCAAATCTTCATTAGAATGATCTGCAGATTTCAATTCTGATAAACTTCCACAAAATGCAATTTTTCCTTTGTTAATAATAACTAATTTATCACAAATTTTTTCTGCAACTTCCATAACATGTGTTGAAAATATTACAGTATTTCCAGCATCAGCAAACTCTCTTAAAATGTTTTTTAAATTAAAAGAAGTTTTAACATCTAGTCCAACCATTGGTTCATCAAGAATTAAAACCTTAGGAGAAGTAATCAACGCTCCAATCAATACTAATTTTTGACGCATACCATGTGAATAACTATCTATTGTACTGTAAATTGCATCTCCTAACTCTAATTTCTTATTATACTCTTCAATTTTTTCTTTTCTGACTTCTTCATCTATACCATAAATATCAGCGATAAAATTCAAGTACTTTATTCCAGTCATTTTTGTATAAATATCTGGATTATCAGGAACATAACTAATCATTTCCTTTACCTTTATAGAGTTTTCAAGAGTATCAACTCCATTAACTGTAATTTTACCTTCTGTTTGTTCTAAAATTCCAACCAACATTTTTAGACTTGTACTCTTTCCAGCTCCATTAGGACCTAGAAATCCAAAAATTTCTCCCTCATCAATAGTAAAACTGATATTATCAACAGCTTTAACTCCTTTAGAAAAAATTTTTGTTACATTTTTGAACTGAATCATTTATAATACCTCCTTATAAAATATTAAAAAGTTTTAATTGTATCGATTAAAAACTTTTACCAGCTAATTTTATCACATTTTTAGATAAAAAATCAACATTAATCTTTTAACATTATTTTATTTTTATTAATTATTTTTTCCAAGAATTTCCTGTTTTATAATCTATTTCAATATCGGGTTGGACATTAAAACAATATACATTAAATTTAATCGCATTTCCATTATCTTCAATGGAAATGGCCTCTAGCTGAACACCTCTTGCTACAAGTTCTTTATCTACAAAAATAGGAGTTACTCTATATCTTACATGATTATTTGTTTCCTTTACATAATCGGCTATCATATTTTCAAAAGGTAACATTCCTTTTGTATTCAAATATCTTGTTCCTGTTATTAAGTTTCTTTTATTTGCATTTTCCCCTGCAAGTTGAAACCCTATCAAATGGCAACGATTATATAAATTTCCACCATCTATTCCGTTATATTTAACAGATTTCCATCCTGTTGGCTTTACTGAGGAAATATTCTCTCTTTTTGAAGTTGGCATTAAGTCTTGACCGATTATTGAATCAGCAACTCCACATCTTTTTAAGGAATCAAGTTCTGAATATTTTTCAAAAGATTCAGCAACTAGTTCACTTTTATCAAAATTTGGTTCATTATTATTTATGACTACATAAGGTTTCCCGTTATATTCTGGAAGTTTGTTTATATCAAGTCCAACGATATTAGTATTACTGGTATTTTTATTTTCAACATACCTATATGTAAAAAAAGCAATAAATAATGCAATAATAAGTAATAAAGTTCCAAAAATCTTAATATTTTTCTTATCAATTCTAATCTTATTATTCATCTTTATTCTCCTTTACAAATATTTTTCTAGTAATTTTTTCATGGCTTTTTCCTTTAAATTCTAAAACTTCTTTTTCCTTCCAACAATCTTGTTCAAACTCATCAAATGTTTCATCAAAAGGATAATCTCTATTCCAAAAATAGACTATTATTTCATCAACAAAAGGTAAAAATTTATCTAAAAATTCTCCTTCATATAAAAATACTGAGTCTTCATCAATCTCTATTTTTTCATCGATAATTTCAAAATTAAACTCTATATCCTTATATAAGTCGTAGCTATAACCTGTTAAAAAAATTTTTGAATTTCCAATCAATTCAAAAAGATTTTTTCTTTGCAACTCATCTTGACTCTGTCTTTTACCAAAAAATTTAATGCCATTATTTTCATCTAAACAAACAACTAATTTCATTTATTTTTCTTTTCACTCCTCAAATTTTTAAAAAAGTCTTGCAAAATTTCTAAACATTTTTGTTCTAAGATTCCTGTCTTTATGATTGACCTATGATTGAGTTCCTGTCTATCTAATACATTTTCAATTGATCCACAAAAGCCTCTTTTCACATCCATAGCTCCAATCACAACCCTTTTTATCCTACTATTTACAATAGCTCCTGCACACATGCAACAAGGTTCAAGAGTTACAAAAAGTTCAGTATCTTCAAGTCTAAAATCGCCCAGTTTTTGTCCCGCTTTATTGATAGCAATAATTTCTGCATGATAAACTCCACTTTTTCTACTCAAAACTTGATTATGTCCTCTAGCTATTACCTTATCATCTTTAACAATTACACAACCAACCGGTACTTCTCCCTTATCATAAGCCTTTTTTGCCTCTTTCAAAGCAAGACTCATAAAATACTCATCTCTATTCATAAAACTTATCCAAATCAAAAATTACAAAATTTTCTAATTTATCCAAATTTTCAATTACTGGATTCCCGCCTTTCTTAAGTACTGCAAAAATTCTATTATTTTCAAAAAGAGAAATTAACTTTTTACAGTACTCCTTTAAATGTAATTCTTTATTCCCTATCTCATCAAAAACTAAAATATCATTATCTTTAAAACTTTCAATAAATTCATAACTTTTTTTCAAGAAAATCTCATCAAAGAATTTCATTTCTTTTTCTCTTTCTCCAATAACAAATCTTTCTTCTGTTCCATATCTAAAAAGTTCAATTCGAAATTTATCAGTAATAACAAGCTCAGTCATAATTCCATCAATTTTAGAATTTTTGTAATATTTTTCTATAAAAGCCTTTAAAAGTGTACTTTTCCCAACTTTAATATTACCAGTTATCAAAATGTGATTTCTACCATTATCAACTTCTCGTAAACTCTCAACTAAAAAATCTAAATCTTTAAAATTTGTCATATAAAATCTCCATTAAATAAAGACCATTTGGACTTAAAGTTACTCCAGCCTTAGTTCTGTCTTCACTATCTAAAATTTTTTCAAGTTCATCTTCTTCAATTAATCCTCTACCAATGTCTACTAGAGTTCCTACCATTATTCTAACTTGATTTCTAATAAAACTTTGACCCTTAATCAAAAAATTAAGTCATTATTTTCTTTATATATTTCAAAAGAATTAATCTCCCTAATAGGATTAGTATTACCTGTTCTTGGTCCCATAAATGACTTAAAACTCTTTTTCCCAATAAAACATTCTTTTGCTCTTTGCATTTTCTCGATATCTAAAGGGTACGGAAAATTTGCCTTATAATTATAGTAAATAGGATCCATAACTTCATCTAAATTTAAAATATATTTATATGTTTTCATCTTTGCATCAAATCTTGAATGAAAATTTTCAGAAACCTCCTTAGAATCTAAAACTCTAACTCCAATAGGCAAAAAATGATTTAAAGCAGTTTTAAAATTTAAAATTCCTACATTACTTTCAGTATGAAAATTAATTATATGTCTTAAAGAATGGACACCTCTATCAGTTCTTCCTGCTGAAATAATATTAATATTTTCTCCGGTAATTTTTTTTAGGGCATTCTCTATCTCTCCCTGAACAGTTACAACATTTTCTTGCTTTTGAAATCCAAAAAACAAGCTTCCATCGTAACTAATTGTGAGCATAATATTTCTCATAAATATCTCCATTTTTATAATATTCTAGACTATTATTCTATCATAATATTTATAATATGTACAATTTTGAAAGTAAATCTTGTCAACATTAAACCGCTCTAATTAATACTATTAAAAAAGAACTTTTACTATGAGTAAAAGTTCTCCTTACATTAATGGTGCAAACAGCCTTAACAGCGATTGCAATATTCTTGCTATTAATTTTCTTGATTTTATCCACTCTGGAGTAATCTCTATAGATTCTTTTAAAGTATTTTCGAAATCTTCCTTAACATCCTTTACTATAGGAGTTCCAAATGTCCAAACTGCACATTCAAAGTGAAGATAAAGACTCCTGTAATCTAAATTAATACTCCCTATTACAACAAATCCATCATCACAAAGGAAATTCTTCGCATGGATAAATCCCTTTTCAAATTCATATATTTTCACTCCGTTTTCTACAAGATTTTTATAAAAAGACCTAGTAAGTAAGTGAACATATTTTTTATCTGGTATATGTGGTGTTATAATTCTAACATCAACGCCTGTTTTTGCAGCACTTATTAAAGCTTTTTCCATTTCCCAAGTTATTATTAAATAGGGTGTTGTTATATAAATATATCTATTTGCTCGTCTAATCATATTAAGATACATATTTTCACTTGTAGATTCCATAACTGGTGTTTCAGAAAAAGGAATTACTACGCCAAGATCGTCCTTAATACTGGATTTTTTTCAAGGTCACTTTTATCATACAAACTCAAAATATCAGTATTTTCTCCAGTTGAATAGTCCCAAAGAGAAATAAACATATTTATAAAAGAGGCTACAGCATGACCTTCAAGCTTTAAAACTGAATCTTTCCAATAACCATATTTTTCGTATAAATTTATATACTCATCAGCTATATTAATTCCACCAGTATAAGCAATTTTTCCATCAATAATAGTCATTTTTCTATGAGTCCTATTATTATGTTTTGGTAAAATAATACCTTTAACTTGATTAAATTCTACAACTTTTATTCCAGAATTTCTAATGTCAGCAAGTTTTTTATTTGAAATTGTAAAAATGCTACCTAAATCATCTACAATAATTTTAACTTCTACTCCATTTTTTACTTTTTGTTTTAGTATTCTTAAAACAGAATCTAAGAAAAAACCTTCTGAAATAATAAAATATTCCATAAAAATAAACTTTTCTGCTGATTTTAAATCATTTAAATACTCATCAAAACTCTCTTCTCCTGAAGAAAAATACTTTGTTTTAGTATTAAAAAAAATTGGGCTCCCAGTCACACTATTTATATACTTAGCTTGTCTATAAACATTCATATCAGCCGCATTCAAATTTTCAATATCATAATCCTTTGAAAGATCCATTGAATCTTTAAACTTTATGGAAAAATTAAAAAGTCTTTTTTTAACAGACTTCAAAAGTCTTTTTTCTCCAAAAGTTAAATAAATTAATCCGCCTAAAAATGGAAGTACCACCACAATTAGTATCCAAGTTATTTTAAATGCTGGATTAATATTATCATTTATAATAATAAATGTGAAAATTATACCAAAAATCAAATTTGTTCCATACAAGTAAATAAAATATCTATTAAAATAGATTATAAACAATGTTAAAAGAGCTAGTTGAATTAAAACCATACAAAATATGAAAAAAATCCTACTAAAAATAAAATTAAAAAAACTTTTCATTATTTTCTCCTATGCAAAAACAGTGAAATTTCTATTTCCACATAACTCTTTATGTCATATGGGTGTTTGTTTATTCACTATAAATAAAAAGTACATTATTAAATGTACTTTCTTGGCGTTCTTGGCGGGAATCGAACCCACAACGGTCCCTTAGGAGGGGACTGTTATATCCGTTTAACTACAAGAACATAAGAAAAGAAGGCTATGAGCTTTCTTTTAATTTTTTAAATTCTTCTCTCTCCATCTTAGAAAAGATACAACCACAATAATCTTGCCTATACATTCCAAACATCAAAGAAAGTTCAACACTCCTTTTATATCCATTTCTCTTTTTAAAATCAGACGGAAGATGCTTTACTCCAACTTCTTCAGCAATTTTCTGTCCTATCTGATTTAAAATTTGTGAATTTTTATGAGGACTAATTGTGAGCGTTGTTGTAAAATAGTCAAAATTTTCAGATTTTGCTAATAATGCAGCTTCTTTTAATCGTAATTCATAACAATTATGGCAACGAACAGAACCCTCTTTCATTTTTTCCATTCCCTTTACAATTTTATAAAATCTATCAACATCATACTTACCAACAACCATATTTATAGGATATTTTCCATTAATTTTTTTAATCAATTTCCTTTGCTCTTCAACTCTAAAAAAATATTCTTCTTTAGGGTAAATATTTGGATTATAGTAAAAAATTGTAATTCTAAAATAATTAGACAAATATTCAAGACAATAACTACTACAAGGTCCACAACATGAATGTAGTAGAAGAGTTGGAACAATATTATTTTTTTCATTTTCTTTTATTATATTGTCTAATAATAATTGATAATTCTCTTTCATATTTGCCTCCTTATCATATAATTTTAACACAAATATGCTTTAAAATCAAATCTTGAGTAATTATATAATATAATAATATAATATAAATTTTTTATTCAATTTAAGCCAACTTTTGCACAAAAAAAGAATAATCTTTCGATTATTCTTATGGTTGCGGGAGCAGGATTTGAACCTACGACCTTCGGGTTATGAGCCCGACGAGCTACCAAACTGCTCCATCCCGCGATATAAAAACTAAACTGGTGCCGAGGACCGGAATCGAACCGGTACGATGAGTTAACATCGCAGGATTTTAAGTCCTGTGCGTCTGCCAGTTCCGCCACCCCGGCACAATTGGCTCCCAGGGTGGGGCTCGAACCCACAACCTACCGGTTAACAGCCGGGTGCTCCACCATTGAGCTACCTAGGAGTTTGGCTGTTTTCTATTCTCCCAGTACGAGATGTACTAGTACCTTCGACGTTTAAGAGCTTAACTTCTGTGTTCGGTATGGGAACAGGTGTATCCTCCTAGCCATTACAGCCATACTTGTTTATTTACTTTTCTTTGCCGTTAAGCTCTGAGCTTTCACTGTCGAAACTTACCATTTGTTTCACAAATGGAGTTTCTTAGTATCTGACCTACGACGCAATCATAGATTGCTGTTAGGTCATTAACTTCTGTGTTCGGTATGGGAACAGAGTAGCCTCTTAAGCCTTACAGCCATACTTGTTTACTTTTGTACTTTTTCTTTTCTTTTCATATATTTCTGTTTAAAACCCTCTCAACTAAAGAGTATATATTTCTGGTCAAGCTTTCGATTTATTAGTATCAGTTAGCTTTGATGTTGCCACCTTTACACCTCTGACCTATCTACGACATTTTCTGTATCGAATCTCTCTTGCATTGCTGCAACAGGAAATCTCATCTTGAGGGGGGCTTCGTGCTTAGATGCCTTCAGCACTTATCCCTTCCAGACTTAGCTATTCAGCATTACCATTGGCATGATAACTGATACACCAGCGGTCTGTCCATCCCGGTCCTCTCGTACTAAGGACAGCTCCTCTCAAATTTCCTTCGCCCACGATGGATAGGGACCGAACTGTCTCACGACGTTCTGAACCCAGCTCGCGTGCCTCTTTAATGGGCGAACAGCCCAACCCTTGGGACCTACTCCAGCCCCAGGATGAGACGAGCCGACATCGAGGTGCCAAACCTCCCCGTCGATGTGAACTCTTGGGGGAGATAAGCCTGTTATCCCCGGGGTAGCTTTTATCCGTTGAGCGATGGCCCTTCCACTCGGTACCACCGGATCACTAAGTCCTAGTTTCCTATCTGCTCCACTTGTTGGTGTCGCAGTTAAGCTCCCTTTTGCCTTTGCACTCTTAGAATGATTTCCATCCATTCTGAGGGAACCTTTGAACGCCTCCGTTACTCTTTAGGAGGCGACCGCCCCAGTCAAACTGCCCAACTGACAGTGTCCTTATACTCGCTTCAGAGTATCAAGTTAGAAATTTAGTATCAAAAGAGTGGTATCCCAACATTGACTCCACGAAAACTGGCGCTCTCGTTTCATAGTCTCCCACCTATCCTGTACATTTAATACCAAATTCCAATGCCAGCCTACAGTAAAGCTCCACGGGGTCTTTCCGTCCTATCGTGGGTAAGTCGCATCTTCACGACTACTACAATTTCACCGGATCCTTTGTTGAGACAGTGCCCAAATCATTACACCTTTCGTGCGGGTCGGAACTTACCCGACAAGGAATTTCGCTACCTTAGGACCGTTATAGTTACGGCCGCCGTTTACTGGGGCTTAAGTTCTATGCTTCGATTGCTCTAACATTTCCCCTTAACCTTCCAGCACCGGGCAGGTGTCAGCCCCTATACTTCATCTTTCGATTTAGCAGAGACTTGTGTTTTTGGTAAACAGTTGCTTGGGCCTATTCTCTGCGACCACTCTATGCTCCATACGTATGTATCTCACATCTAATGGTACCCCTTCTCCCGAAGTTACGGGGTCATTTTGCCGAGTTCCTTAACAAAGGTTCTTCCGCGCGTCTTAGGATTCTCTCCTTGCCTACCTGTGTCGGTTTTGGTACGGGTATCTTCTCACTCAATAGTACCTTTTCTTGGCAGTTTGGAATCTGTTGCTTCACTACTTATTTTTCGCTCCCCATCACATCTCGATATTAAGAATAGGGATTTGCCTCTATTCTCTACCTACTTGCTTAGACGTGCTCTACCATTCACACGCTCAACATATCCTCCTGCGTCAGTACATCTCTTAAACATTCAAAGATAGTACAGGAATCTCAACCTGTTGTCCATCGCTTACGCTTTTCAGCCTGGGCTTAGGTCCCGACTTACCCTGAGAGGACGAGCCTTCCTCAGGAATCCTTAGGCTTTCGACGGGAGGGATTCTCACCCTCCTTTTCGCTACTCATGCCAGCATTCTCTCTTCTGTAAAGTCCACTTCGTCTTCCAACTTAGCTTCACCCCTTACACAATGCTCCTCTACCACTAATTTAATTAGTCCACAGCTTCGGTATTAGATTTTAGCCCCGTTCATTTTCGGCGCTCTACCACTTGACCAGTGAGCTATTACGCACTCTTTAAATGTATGGCTGCTTCTAAGCCAACATCCTGGTTGTCTGAGTAGTAAAACATCCTTTACCACTTAATCTATATTTAGGGACCTTAGCTGGTGGTCTGGGCTCTTTCCCTTTTGACTATGAAGCTTATCCCACATAGTCTGACTCCCAATCATCATTTATCAGGTATTCGCAGTTTGATAACTTTCGGTAATGTCTAACACCCCTACGGTATTCAGTGCTCTACCCCCTGTAAACTAAATTGAGGCTAGCCCTAAAGCTATTTCGAGGAGAACCAGCTATCTCCAAGTTCGATTGGCTTTTCACCCCTATCCACAAGTCATCCGATAGCTTTTAAACGCTACCCGGTTCGGTCCTCCATGAAATTTTACTTTCACTTCAACCTGCCCATGGATAGATCACCTGGTTTCGGGTCTATGGCATACGACTATCTCGCCCTATTCAGACTCGGTTTCCCTACGGCTCCGTAACTTCATTACTTAACCTTGCCGCACACCATAACTCGCTGGCCCGTTCTACAAAAAGTACGATATCATCTCTCTTAAGACTCTATCTGCTTGTAGGCATAAGGTTTCAGGTTCTATTTCACTCCCCTCCCGGGGTTCTTTTCACCTTTCCCTCACGGTACTATTCTCTATCGGTCACTGAGTAGTATTTAGCCTTAGGGGGTGGTCCCCCCATGTTCACACAGGATTTCTCGTGTCCCATGCTACTCTTTCTAAGTCAGAATAGGTCTGATTTCGTTTACAAGACTTTCACTTTCTTCGGTTGATCTTCCCAGACCATTCAACTATCTTTCTTCTTCCTTAACTTAATTTGGGCTCTTTCCATTTCGCTCGCCGCTACTTTGAAAATCGAATTTTTTCTTTCTTTTCGTCTGGCTACTTAGATGTTTCAGTTCACCAACTATTCCCTCTTATTGCTATGTATTCACAACAAGATACTTGAGGTTTTGCTCAAGTGGGTTTCCCCATTCGGACATTCCCGGATCACAGGATATTTGCTCCTCCCCGAGACTTTTCGCAGCTTGTCACGTCCTTCTTCGGCTCTCAGTGCCAAGGCATTCACCTTATGCCCTTGGTCGCTTGACCAGAAATATATTTCTCTTTAATTGTCAGGTTTCTATTGTTGTAATGGTGGGCCTGGGGGGACTCGAACCTCCGACCTCACGCTTATCAGGCGTGCGCTCTAACCAGCTGAGCTACAGGCCCATATAGTGATAAAACTAAGAACTTTAATTGAACTGTCGTTCTTTGTACTCCTTAGAAAGGAGGTGATCCAGCCGCACCTTCCGATACGGCTACCTTGTTACGACTTCACCCCAGTCATTAACCCTACCTTCGACGCCTTCCTCCTTGCGGTTAGATCGGCGGCTTCGGGTATTGCCAACTCCCATGGTGTGACGGGCGGTGTGTACAAGACCCGGGAACGCATTCACCGCGACATTCTGATTCGCGATTACTAGCAACTCCGACTTCATGTAGGCGAGTTGCAGCCTACAATCCGAACTGAGATTGGTTTTTAGAGTTTTGCTTAACATCACTGTCTAGCTTCTCGTTGTACCAACCATTGTAGCACGTGTGTAGCCCAAGACATAAAGGGCATGATGATTTGACGTCATCCCCACTTCCTCCGATTTGTCATCGGCAGTCTCTCCAGAGTCCCCATCATTACATGCTGGTAACTGAAGATAAGGGTTGCGCTCGTTGCGGGACTTAACCCAACATCTCACGACACGAGCTGACGACAACCATGCACCACCTGTATAGTTGTCCCGAGGGACTTATCAATTTCTCAATAACTCAACTATATGTCAAGCCTTGGTAAGGTTCTTCGCGTTGCTTCGAATTAAACCACATGCTCCGCTGCTTGTGCGGGTCCCCGTCAATTCCTTTGAGTTTCAGTGTTGCCACCGTACTCCCCAGGCGGAATGCTTAATGTGTTAACTTCGGCACCGAGATTTGACTCCCAACACCTAGCATTCATCGTTTACGGCGTGGACTACCAGGGTATCTAATCCTGTTTGCTCCCCACGCTTTCGTACCTGAGCGTCAGTAAAAGTCCAGAAAGTCGCCTTCGCCACCGGTATTCCTCCTAATATCTACGCATTTCACCGCTACACTAGGAATTCCACTTTCCTCTCCTTCACTCAAGCCTTCCAGTTTCAAGTGCTTAATGAGGTTAAGCCTCACGCTTTCACACCTGACTTAAAAGGCCGCCTACGTACCCTTTACGCCCAATAATTCCGGACAACGCTCGCCCCATACGTATTACCGCGGCTGCTGGCACGTATTTAGCCGGGGCTTCCTCCTATGATACCGTCATTATCTTCTCATAGGACAGAGCTTTACGATTCGAAAA
Organism: Parvimonas sp. oral taxon 110 str. F0139; assembly: GCF_000214475.1. GTDB lineage: Bacteria > Bacillota > Clostridia > Tissierellales > Peptoniphilaceae > Parvimonas. The sequence goes on from NZ_AFII01000001.1 coordinate 702,954, forward strand.
CCTTCTTCGCTCACGCGGCGTCGCTGCATCAGGGTTCCCCCCATTGTGCAATATTCCCCACTGCTGCCTCCCGTAGGAGTTTGGACCGTGTCTCAGTTCCAATGTGGCCGTTCATCCTCTCAGACCGGCTACTGATCGTTGCCTTGGTAGGCCTTTACCCTTCCAACTAGCTAATCAGACGCGAGCCCATCTTACACCGATAAATCTTTTACCCCTAAGCCATGTGGCTTTGTGGTCTCATGCGGTATTAATCGTCGTTTCCAACGGCTATCCCCCTGTGTAAGGTAGGTTGCTCACGTGTTACTCACCCGTTCGCCACTTTCATTTCGCTTCCGTCCCCGAAGGGCTTTCCACAAAAATCACGTTCGACTTGCATGTGTTAAGCACGCCGCCAGCGTTCGTCCTGAGCCAGGATCAAACTCTCTATTAAAAGTTCGTCTGCTCTCGCTGACTTTTTTACACCTAAATTATTGTTTTTCTTGTACTCTCAAAGTTTTTATCACTATATGAAA